>CAWJHV010000038.1:0-328566 GCA_963842795.1 uncultured Solirubrobacterales bacterium
GTGGCGGAGCTCGCCGAAGTCCTCGGCGCGCAGGCGGTAGAACGCCGCGCCGTACAGCTTCGTCGCGCCGCCGACGAAGTAGTGCACCTGCGGCTGAAAGCCCTTCCCGTCGGCGTCGTACCAGGTGTCGGGCGAGATGTAGCGGTTGTCGATGAAGACGTCGGCGGCGTCCCAGTTCTGCGGCTCGCGCGGCAGCCAGTCGCCGCGCTCGAGCAGCAGGATCCGCTTGCCCGAGGGAGCGAGCTGATGCACCAGCGTGCCGCCGCCCGCCCCACTGCCGATCACGATGACGTCGTAGGCGCTCACGATCCGAACTCCGCCAGTCGCTCGGAGAGGACGATGCGAGCTGCCGCCTCGATCAGGGCGAGGTGCGAGAAGGCCTGCGGGAAGTTGCCGAGGTGCCGGCCGGTCCCGGTGTCGAACTCCTCGGCGTACAGGCCGAGCGGTGAGGAGACGCTGAGGAGCTTCTCCATCAGGTCGCGCGCGCGCTGTTCCTCGCCGACGACGGAGAGGGCCGAAACGAGCCAGAACGAGCAGATCAGGAAGCTGCCCTCCTTGCCCGAGAGGCCGTCGTCGGTCTCGTCGGTGCGGTAGCGGAGCACGAACCCGTCCTCGGTCAGGTCGGTGGCGATCGCCTCGACCGACTTGTGCAGCACGTCATCGTCACCGGGCAGGAATGCGAAGATCGCGGCCAGCAGCGTCGAGGCGTCGAGGGCCTCGGTGTCGTAGTGCTGGCGCAGGACTCCGTCACGGACGCCGTGCTCGAGGATGTCGGCACGGATCTCGTCGGCGGTGGCCCGCCAGGCTTTCTCCCGCTCGCCGTCTCCGGCGATCCCGCCGATCTTGGCGGCCCGGTCCATTGCCACCCAGCACATGAGCTTCGAGGAGACGTAGTGCTGAGGCTCGCCGCGGGCCTCCCAGATGCCCTGGTCGGGGTCGCGCCAGAGCTTGGTCGCGCACTCCGCCTGCGCCTCGACGATCGGCCAGAGCCTTCTGGGAAGCCGCTGGCTTCGCTGTGTGTGGAGGTGGATCGAGTCCAGGACGGCGCCGAAGACGTCGTTCTGGCGCTGGTCGAAGGCGCCGTTGCCGACCCGCACGGGGCTCGCCCCCGCGTACCCGGAGAGATCGTCGCGCGTCGATTCGGTCAGGTCCCGGCGGCCGTCGATCCCGTACATGATCTGCAGCGCTCCGTCCGAGTTCGGCTCGAGGTCGGCGACGAACTGCATGAACTCGTCTGCCTCCCAGTCGAGATTGAGCCAATGCAGCGCCTGCAGGGTGAAGGTCGAGTCGCGCATCCAGGTGTAGCGGTAGTCCCAGTTGCGCTCGCCGCCCGGCGTCTCCGGCAGGGAGGTCGTCAGCGCGGCGACCGTCGCGCCGGTCGGCATGTAGGTGAGCCCCTTAATCGTCAGCGCCGACCGCTGGATCGGCTCGCGCCAGCGATGATCGGGCATCCGCGCCCGGCCGAGCCAGTTGCGCCAGAAGAGGTTCGTCGCCGCCAGCCGCTCGGCCGCCTCGTCGGTGGTGGTCGGTCCGGCCAGGCCCTCCGCCCACGAGAGCGCGCAGAAGGCCTGCTCTCCCTGCTGGAGGACGTGGCGGCCGCGGACCCAGTCCCCCTCGATCCCGAGTGGGATGCTGCTGGTCAGTCTGACCGTGACCCCCTCGGCCTCGGCGTCTGCGCAATGGCGATCGTCGCCGACCAGGGTCCAGGCGGCCGGAGTACGGCCGTAGTCGAAGTCGGGCTCGCAGATCAGCTCGAGCTCGACGCTGCCGTCGAGGCAGAGGGCGGTGCGGACCAGCAGGTGATCGCCGTCGGCATCCGCCGGTGGCCGGGTGTGGGGCGTGATCTCGTCCTCGCCGTGGGTGCGCCCCATGGTCAGGGCGTCGCGGATCAACACCCAGCCGGCGGGGGTGTGCCAGGTCGTCAGCAGGGTGTTGGTGCCCGGCTCGTAGTTGCGGCCTGCGGGAACGTTGATCCCGTAGGGGCCGAAGCGGAACGCCCCGCCCTGGCGGTCGAGCAGCGTGCCGAAGATGCTCGGCGAATCGAACCTCGGCACGCAGAGCCAGTCGATCGCGCCGTCGGGCGCGACCAGGGCCCCCGTGTGACAGTTGGAGATGAACCCGTAGTCGGCGATCGGCGGGAACGGCGAGGGCGCCGCCGCGCTCTGCGGCTCGGGAGCGTCGCTCATTGCGTCACCCACGGGCCGTGCCAGCCGCCGTACTTGGCGACCAGGGAGTCGGCGGCCGCCGGGCCCCACGTTCCCTTCTCGTACGGGAGTGGGGCAGGCGGGGAGTCGAGCAGCGGCTGCAGCACCCGCCATGTCTCCTCGACGCTGTCCTGGCGCGTGAACCGGGCGCTGACCCCCGTGATCGCGGCGTGCAGCAGGACCTCGTACGGCGTCGGTCCCTCCCCACCCTGCTCGGAGAACTCCATGTCGAGCGTGATCCGCTCCGGGTCCATCGTGTCGCCCTTCTGAGCGTCGACCAAGACCCTGATCCCGGTGCTCGGGTCGAGCTTGATCACCAGCTGGTTGGGCTCGATGCTGGTCGGAAATGGACGGCGGAAATCGAGGCGCGGCGGCTCTTTGAACACCAGCCGCATCTCGGTCTGCGTGATCGGCAGGTGCTTGCCGGTACGGATGAAGAACGGGACGCCGGTCCAGCGCCAGTTGTTGATCTCCAGCCGCATCGCGGCGAAGGTCTCGGTGGTGGAATCGTCGGCGACTCCGTCGATCTCGCGGTAGCCGTCGTACTGCCCGCGCACGTAGTTCGCTGGGTCGGCGTCGATGGTCGAGTAGAAAACCGAGAACATGCTGTCCTTGAGCCGCGCCGGGTCGCGGCCGCTGGGCGGCTCCATCGCCGCCGCGGCCACCACCTGCATCAGGTGATTGACGACCACGTCGCGGATCGCGCCCACGGGGTCGTAGAAATGACCGCGATCTTCGACGCCGAAGGCTTCGGCCATCGTGATCTGCACGCAGGAGATGTAGTTGCGGTTCCACAACGGTTCGAACATCGTGTTCGCGAACCGCAGGAACAGCATCTCGACCAGGCCCATCTTGCCCAGGAAGTGATCGATCCGGTAGAGCTGCGACTCGTCGATGTGCTGATGGATCTCTTCGTTTAAGGCCTGGGCCGACGCGAAGTCGTGTCCGAACGGCTTCTCCACCACGACCCGCGCGTTCTCGGTAAGCCCGGCATCGGCGAGGCCCTTGATCACGCTCCCGAACAGAAAGGGCGGTATCTCGAGGTAGAACACGGGCTGAGAGACCTCGCCGATCTCAGTCGCCACCTTCTCGAAGGTCGCCGAATCCGCGAAGTCCCCTGCGACGTACGAGAACCGCGCGGCGAGGCGGTCGAACACGGGGTCTTCGATCGTCGTGCCACAGCCCTCGATCGATTCGCGGGCGCGCTGCTTGAGGTCGTCGACGGTCCAGTCGTCGACCGCCACGCCGACGATCGGGCAATCGAGCAATCCGCGCTGCTCGAGCCGGTAGAGCGAGTTGAAGGTCATCACCTTGGCGAGGTCACCGGTGATCCCGAAGATCACGAGCACGTCGGCGGGTCTGGGGCCCTCGGTGGAGCTCGGTCCGGTCATCTGAAGCCTCTCTCTTCGCTCCCGCCAGGCGGGATTCGCCGATGGCGCAGGTCAGCGTCGCCCATCCTGTCCCCCCGGCCCCCGTGCCGCATCACCCCTTCCGGGTGAACTCAGGCAGCCTCGGCGACCGCGATCCGGCCGCTGTCGGCCGCCTCTCGCAGGGCGGTGTAGTCGCGCTCGTTCTGGTCGGCGTAGGCCGCCGCGAAGCTGGCGATCGCCTGATCGAACTTGTCGCCCGAGCCCAGGTATGACGCGATCGCGATCCGGTCGGCTGTGCGGGCATGCCCGCGCGCAAGGATCGCGCCGCAGATGCGCGCGTAGGCCGCCAGGCCTCCCGGGTCCATGGTCTCGATGTTGGCCGAGATCTTCGCGTCCCAGAGCTGACGGACGTAGAAGAGGCGGCGGCCGTCGGGCCTGTCCGCGCTCATCCAGCCGAGCATGATGTCGCTCGCCGCCTGCATCAGTCGCTGGCCCTCGACGACCCGCCGGCCGTGCTGGGAGAAGGCGCTCGGTGCTGTGTACGGCGCCAGCACCGACTCCTCGGCCTCCTTGATCTGCAGGAAGAGTGGATCCTGCTCGTCCCGGCCGACGAAGAGGGCGACCCAGGCACGGGTGCCGACGCTGCCGACGCCGACGACCTTGCGCGCGGCGTGGACGTAGCGGTAGGAGTCGAAGAGTTGCCGGCGCGCGGTCTCGAGCGTCCGCCGGTAGGTGTCGATCACAGCCTTCAGCGCGCGCTCGTCGAAATCCCCCCCCTCGCTCGCGGCGACATCCTCGATCGGCACGATCAGCGGCGGGTCGCTGATGATCCGGAGCTCTCCGTCGACGCGCTTGGCCAGCTTCGAGAGCGCCCGCATCCGGTTCTTGGACTCCGCCTTGACGACGGCGCGATCGAGCGTCTTGCGATGCCTCTTCGTCATCTGGTCGCTGAACCGGTCGAGCAACCGGCTCACGTCGAGCCGCAGGTACCAGACGTCGAGGTTGCTGAGTGCGGCCAGGTCTCGCATCCGCCGGCGGTACTCCTCGGTCCCGGCGAGCACGACCGCCTCCCGCTGCGGCCCGTCGAAGCCAAGATCGCGCGCGGCGATCTCGAGGCTCGCCGCGAGCCGCTTGAGGTCCCACTCCCAAGGCCCGGGGAGCGTCTCGTCGAAGTCGTTGACGTCGAGGACCAGCTCGCGATCGGGCGCGGCGTACCCGCCGAAGTTGGAGAGGTGCGCGTCGCCGCAGAGCTGGGCCCAGAGGCCGGACGTCGGCGTTGCCGCGAGGTCGGCGGCCATCACCGCGGCCGCTCCCCGGTAGAACGTGAACGGGGAGACGAGCATGCGCGCGTAGCGCAGGGGCACGAGCCCAGGGACCCTCGTCTTCGCCTGGCCCTCGAGCACATCCACGGGATCGGGTCGGTCGGATGCCGGCTCCCACTCGCCGTGGGTTCCTCGAGACACCTCCGAGCGCGCCGCCTTGCCGAGCTTCGCGCGTTCGTCCGGGACCGCGCCCGCCGGGGCCGACCTGCGGGCCTGTGCGGCGATGGTCGCCATGGACAGCCCAACCCTATGCCGTTCGCGCGCCTGGTACGGATATCCCGAGTTGCTCGCCCGCTACGTCCCGATTCTCGCCTGGCTTCCGAGCTATCGACCGGCCTGGCTTCGCGATGACGGCGTCGCAGCGCTGTCCGTCTGGGCGCTGCTGATCCCCCAGGCGCTCGCCTACGCGACGATCGCCGGGGTCCCGGTCCAGTACGGGCTCTACACGGCCTTTGCGGCGCTGATCGCCTACGCGATTTTCGGCACCTCGAAGCAGGTGATCCAGGGCCCGAGCGCGACGGTCGCCGCCGTCTCCACCGCGATCATCACCCCGCTGGTCGGCGCTGCCGCGATCGGCACCGAGAAGGCGGTTCCGTGGGCGGCCGCGCTGGCCCTCGTTGCCGGCGTCGTGTATCTGGTCCTTGGCGTCCTGCGGATGGGCTGGGTCTCGAACTTCCTCTCCCGCGCCGTGCTCGCGGGATTCATCTTCGGCTTCGCGATCGGGATCGTGATCGACCAGGTCCCGAAGCTGCTCGGGACCGACGCCGTGGACGGCTCCTACGCCCAGGAGCTGTGGAACGTGCTGGGCGAGCTGGGGGACGTCAGCTCGACGACGCTCGTCGTCGGGGCCGTCTCGCTCGCGATCCTGCTCCCGCTGCGCTACCTACGGCCCCGCTGGCCGCGGGCGCTGCTCGTCGTCGTTCTGACCACCGCGGCCGCGTCTGTTCTCGACCTCGCCGACCACGGGGTCGCCGTGACGGGAAACGTGCCCGCCGGCCTCTTCTCGATCGGGATCCCCGACGTCGACGCCGGCGATCTCGGCAAGCTCGTGGTCGGGGCGCTGGCGGTCGTCTTCGTCGGCTTCTCGGAAACGCTGGCGGCCGCCCGGGCGATGGCCGCCAAGCACTCCTACGAGATCCGCCCTGACCAGGAGCTCGTCGCCCAGGGAGTCGCCAACGGCGCCGCCGGGTTCGTGGGCGGGTTCGTCAACGACGGCAGCCTCTCGAAGACCTCGGTCGCGGACGCCGCCGGTCAGCGCACCCAGATGGCGTCGCTGCTCAACGCCGGCCTGGTGCTGCTGACGATGTTGCTGCTGGCCGGCCTCTTCGAGCAGCTTCCGAGCGCCGCTCTCGGAGCGGTGGTGATCGACGCGATGCTCGGCCTGATCACCCTCGCCGACGGCCGCCGCTACTACCGCATCAACCGCTCGGACTGGATCGTCTTCGTCGCGGCGATGGCCGGCATCCTCTTCTTCGGGATCATCCCCGGGATCGCGATCGGCGTGGCGCTCTCGCTGCTCCTCCTGATCGCGCGGGCGTCGACGCCCGCGATCCGTCAGCTCGGGAGACGGGCCGGTTCCGACGCGTACCTGGACCTCAGCCGCCACGACGACCTCGAGACGACCCCGGGGCTGCTGGTCGTCCGCGTCGACGGGCCGCTGTTCTTCGCCAACGCGAACCGGTTCCGGGATCGCGTGCTCGAGCTGATCGACGGGGCATCCGAGCCCGTGGCCGCGCTGGTGATCGACGCCGAGGCGGTCTCGCAGACCGACACCGACGGCGCCGACGTGCTCACGCGGCTCGCCGCCGAGCTGCGGCCCCGGGGGATCGAGATCGCGCTGGCCCGGGTCCAGTCCGGCGTCTTGGACCTCTGGCGCCGCGCCGGCACCATTGACGCGATCGGCGGTCCCCAGCGCGTCTTCCACACTGTCAAGGAGGCCGTTGACGGGACCGACTCGGGTGCGGTTAGGCTGGGATCGTGAGCGAGGATCGTCGGCGGCGTCGCCAGAGTTCGCCCGAGGTCTCCGACCTGATCGGAGCCGAGCTCGCGATCGCGGTCGTGATCTGGCTCGCGGTCGCCCTCATCTGCTTCTTCTTCGTCGGCGCGGTCGCCGGGATCGCCGCCGTGTTCCTCGGCGCAGTCGTCGCCGGGATCGTGCTGGTTGCGACGATCAGGCGGGCCGAGATCTCTGACTGATCAGGCCGCCGGCTGTGGTTCGGCCGGTGCGGGCGACGGCAGCTTCACGGTGACCATGTAGGCGACGACGACGCCGACGATGACCAGCGGCGCGGCGCCGGCGGCCGGTTGGGAGGTCAGCAAGGTGGCGAGGACGACCGCCGTCAACGGCAGCCGCAGGCCGGCGGCGGTTGCCGCGCCGATCCCGACCGCGACCGCTGGGGTCGTCCCGAAGTCCGGCAACCCGTCGACCAGCAGGCCGACCGCCGTCCCCAGCAGAAGGGCTGGGAACACCGGACCGCCGCGGAAGCTCCCGAGCGCGAGGGCATAGGCGAGGCCCTTGCAGGCGATCAGCGCCACGAGGGCCCCGGTGGTCCAGGAGCTGGCGTGGGCGACCAGGGGCGAGATGGTCTCCTGGCCCGAGAACAGCACGTTGTCGATCCCATGGTCCGTGGTCTGCGAGAAGAGGATCGCGAGCCCCCCGGTCACGAGCCCGATCGCCGGCAGCGCGATGTACGGGCGCGCGGCCGCGATCGGAACGATCCGGCGGCCGATCGTGAAGATGGCGAAGACGCCGAGCGCGATCATCGCGGCGAGGGGGATCGTCCAGACGAAGTCGAGGAGGTCGGGACGGGTGAAGTCGGGGAGCGTGACCGTGCCGATCGCGATGTCGCTCGTGTCGACGCCCGTCCACGAGCCGAGGCCGATCGAGACCAGCGCGCCGATCCCGGCGGCGAGCAGGCCGGGAACGAGGATCAGGGGAAGCCGCCCGCCGCCGATGCCCGCCGCCTCGATCATCAACACCGCGGCGATCACCGGTGAGCCGAACAGAAACGAGACCGCGGCGAAGGTCCCACAGGCAGCGATCACCTGCTGGACCTCGTCCGGCGCGTCACGGCGGAGCAGCCGGATGATCAGAAAGCCGATCGCGCCCCCCATGGCGATCAGCGGCGCCTCCGGCCCGAGCACGATGCCGAAGCCGATCGAGGCCAGCGCGGCCAGCAGCACCCCGGGCAGCTCGATCGGTTGCGTCGGCGCCGGGTTGAGTCCGTTTGCCGGGATATGTCCTCCGGTGCCGGGGAGGCGAACGATCGCCAGCGCCGCGAGCAGGCCGGCGATCGCCAGCACCGGCAGCGCCCACCAGTCGGGCGGCGTGTCGAACCCGAGCGCGTCCGGAACGTCGTTGTAGATCCACGGCTTGAGCTCGTGGTCGAGCTCGAGGAAGGCGAACGCCGCGGCCGAGGCGACGATCCCGACGAAGGCGGCGAGCACGAGCACGACGACGAACCCCCGGTCGCGCATCGCCGCGATCGGATCCGGGGACCCGTCGCCTTCCGTGGAGCCGGGACCTGTCACCCGACAACCGTATTCGCGGCGGCGGCGATTCGCTCACCCGGTTGGGGTGATCGCCACCCCGGTTGCACACCTAGGCTCCGCGGATGCTCGAGCGCCTGCACGACCGCCACCCGGCCCTCTGGTCGCCGCGTCGCGCCTCGTGGTGGGTCGGGGTCCTGTTCGCGATCGGCTCCACCTGCTTCTTCGTCGGTCCGTTCCCTGGATTCGTGGACCTGGTCGGGTCGTCGGCCGACGGCGTCGTCTTCTTCGTCGGCTCGATCTTCTTCACCAGCGCCGCGCTGCTCCAGCTCCTCAGCTCGCGGCGGTACACCGCCGACTGGTGGGCGAGCCTGATCCAGTTCGCCGGGACCATCTACTTCAACGTCGACACCTTCCGCGCGATGCAGTCGAGCTTCGATACGGCCGACGTCAACCGCGTCGTCTGGCGCCCGGAGGCGATCGGGTCGATCTGCTTCCTGGTCTCCGGCTTCATCGCCTACCGCGCCGTCCGGCATCTCCGCGAGACGCGCGACTACAGGATGGCGGTCGTCAACCTCGCCGGCTGCGTCCTGTTCGGGATCTCCACCGTCGGCGGCTACGTGCTGCCGTCCACCGGGGACGCCCTCAACCTGCTCGCGGCGAACGCCGGCACCGCGCTCGGCGCCCTGTGCTTCCTGATCGGGGCGCTGATGCTCCTGCCGCCCGCGCAACCGAGCGGGGGGACGGGCGGGTCGCCCGCCCCCCGAGCTTCCTGATCAGCCGAGCAGCTTCGCCTTCTGCGCCGTGAACTCCTCGTCGGTGAGCACGCCGTCGGCGTGCAGCTTGCCGAGCTGCTCGAGCTGGGACATCATGTCCGCGGGGGCTGCGGGAGCCGCGGGCGGAGCGGCCTGCTCCTGCACTTCGGACCCGCGCTGCTGGCTCTCCTGTCGCTTCTTGCCCGCGTAGTAGGCGCCGCCGCCGATCGCGGCCGCCCGGAGCAACGGCCGCCGTCTCATCAATAGGGGCACTGTCGCTCCCTACTCCGGCATGTCGGGCAGCGAGAGCCCGAGCGCCAGCATGAGCTCGGGGGCCGCGGCGATCACCCGCGGGCCGCCGACCTGCGGGGCGACGGCGCGCAGGACGCCGAGGATGTCCTCGGCGGTCGCGCCGGCCTCGATCGCGTTCGCGACCTGCCACGCGTACGACGCCGGCGGGGCGTCGAGCGCGATCAGGGTCGCGATCTTGACCAGCGCGAAGGTGCGGGCGTCGAGGCCGGTGGCCTCGAGCTGGGCCTCGCGGAGCTCCAGCGCCCCTTCGAGCACATCCGCCTGGCCGGCCGAGATGCCCGCCAGCGCCTCATGGGTGTCCTGGGCGACGGCGTTCATGCCCGGGTCCTTTCACGGCTGTCCGCGGTCCTCTCACGGCCGCCGTAGGCGACCAGGCCGTAGATCACGAGGAGATCCAGGATGAAGATCGCAAACGCGACGAATGGAGACGCGTTCACGAACAGCAGGATCGCTACCGCGCTGAACGAAGCGCTGGCAACCCCGATCACGCGTCCGAACGGATTGCGGTTCCAGATCGAGAACGCCGCGAACAGCTGTACGAGCCCGATCAGCAGGTGGATCCAGCCCCAGGTGCTGAGACTGTCGAAGAGCACGAAGCGGTTGCCCTCGACGAAGGCCGAGGAGCTGTCGATAGCGGCGATCCCGTAGATCGCGTTGAGGAAGCCGGCGATCATGATGATGACCCCGGCAAACAGCACCCAGCCGTCGCCGCGGTCCTCGTCGGTAGCCAATTGGTACCTCCGTCTCTGGTTGGCAGGGCGCCGGATGGCGACCCGATCCAAACCTAGGCTCGCCGCCGACCCGGGGCATCGCCCCAACGGGGTGATTTCAGTAGCCGACGCCGGTCTTCACGCGCTTGCGCTCGGCCTCGCTGGCGCCGCCCTTCTTCTGGAGCGTCTCGCAGGCGGCCGCGATGTCGTCGGCCAGGGTCGAGACCAGGCCGCGGGTGAGGTTGAGCTTCACCAGAGCGCGCAGCATGTTCACCTTGTCGGCGTCCGGAGGCATCGTGTACGCGGGCAGCATCCAGCCGCGCTCGGCCGCCACCTGCCAGGCGATGTCGAACTCGTCGTATGGGAGGTCGCCGTCGAGCTGGAAGGCGACCAGTGGCAGTTGCTCCTCGCCCGCCCCGACAACCTTGAACGGGCCAATCTCGCTGATCCGGTCGGCGAGGAAGCGCGAGTTGATCTGCATCGCGCGCATGATGAACTCGTAACCGGAGCGGCCGAAGCGGATCAGGGAGTAGTACTGCGCCAGGACCATGGCTGAGCCGGTGGAGAAGTTGAGGGTGAAGGTGGCGTCGGTCTTGCCGAGGTAGTTCTCGGTGAAGACGAGGTCCTCGGCGAGGTCGGCCTTCTCGCGGAAGATCAGCCAGCCGATCCCGGGATAGACCATCCCGAACTTGTGCCCGGAGACGTTGATCGAGCGCACCTGCTCGAGCCTGAAGTCCCACTCGTAGTCGGGGTGCAGGAACGGCCAGACGAAGCCGCCGCTGGCGGCGTCGATGTGCAGCGGCACGTCGATCCCCTTCTTGTCCTTGATTTCGAGCAGGTGCTTGTTGATCCCGACGATGTCGTCGGCGTGGCCGGTGAACGTGGTCCCGAGCACCGCCGCGACCCCGATCGTGTTCTCGTCGATGTGCGGCTCCACGTCCTCGGGGCCGATCGTGTACTTGTCGGGCTGCAGGGGAACGATGCGCGGCTCGACGTCGAAGTAACGGCAGAACTTCTCCCAGACGACGTGGACGTCGCCGCCGAAGACGAGGTTGGGCTTCTCGGTCGACTTGCCGGCCTTCTCCTGGCGCTCGCGCCACTTCCACTTCAGCGACAGGGCTCCGAGCATGATCGCCTCCGACGAGCCTTGGGTGCGGGCGCCGGTCGTCTCGCCCGGGGCGTGGTAGAGGTCGGCGAGCATGCGGATGCAGCGCTGCTCGATCTCCGCCGTCTGCGGATACTCGGCATGGTCGATGAAATTGCGGTGCAGGTTTTCGGCGATCAGCCGCTGGGCCTCGGGCTCCATCCAGGTCGTGACGAAGGTCGCCAGGTTGCGCTCCGGGATCCCGTCCAGGATCAGGTCCTGGTCGATCAGCCGGAAAGCCGGCAGCGGGTCCATCGCCTCGGCCGGGAATTCCCGTGTGGGCGCGTCGTTGACGATCCACTCGTGCGTCTCCATGTTCGACATCCCGCCGAGCTCGCTCATCTGATCGCTCTCCTCGCTTTTGGATCGGGCCCCCATCCAAGCCGCTTGCACGCGGGGCCGCATCACGTTATCCGGGTGAAATCGGCGCTGCCAGGCGGTCGCCGAATCACCCCTTCCGGACGATGCCGGCGGCCCGGGGCGAATTAGGCTTGGCGGCGTGACCGTGGCCGAGTACGGCGAGTCGCTGCGCTGGCAGCCGGCGGCGCCGCGTTTTCGCCTCGTGAGGCTGATCGTCGCCTGGGTCATCGGCGCGATCGCGGTCTGGGTCGCGGCGGGACTCGTTCCCGGCGTCGCTCTCGGCGGAGTTGGGGCCGCGTTCGTCGTCGCCGCCCTGATCTCGATCCTGAACGCCGTCGTGCCACCATTGCTGGCGGCCCTGCGCCTGCCGTTCATGCTCGTCGCCGGGTTCTTGCTCGTCCTCGTCGCCGACGCTCTGATGCTGCAGCTCGCCGAAGCCGTCGTCGACGACGTCCGCGTCGACTCGTTCGGCGACGCGCTGCTGGCCTCGCTGGTGATCGCCGCCGTGACCGTCGTGCTCGACGTGATCATCGGGACCAACGACGACGATGCCTACACGCTGCGGGTCACCCAGGCGGTGGCCAAGCGCCAGGGCGTAACGGCGCGGACCGACACACCGGGGATCGTCTTTCTCGAGATCGACGGGCTCGCGCTGCCGGTGCTCCGCGACGCGATGCGCGACGGCAGCGCCCCGAGCCTCGCACGCTGGGTCGCCGAGGACGGCTACCGGCTGGCGGAGTGGGAGACGGACCTCTCCTCGCAGACGGGCGCCAGCCAGGCCGGGATCCTGCTGGGCTCCAACGACGACATCCCCGCGTTCCGCTGGGTCGAGAAGGAGAGCAAGCGGATGATGGTCTGCTCCTCGCCGGCCGACTGCGCCGAGATCGAGCGCCGCCACGCCACGGGCGTCGGCCTGCTCACCGACGGCGGCGCCAGCCGGGGCAACCTGCTCTCCGGTGAAGCCGACGCGGCGATCCTCACCGTGAGCCGGACCGACGAGGAGCGTGGCGCGAACCCGGGCTACCGGGCCTTCCTCGCCAACGGATTCAACGTCACCCGGGCGCTGGTGCTGTTCGCCTGGGAGGTGATCCTCGAGGTCACCGCCTCGATCCGCGCGGCCCGCCGCGACGTACGGCCCCGCGGCCATCGCGGCGGCATCTACCCGTTGATGCGCGGGGCGATGTGCGTGGTCGTCCGCGATCTGGTCGTCTTCTCGGTGCTCACCGACATGATGCGGGGCCGCCCCGCCGTTTACGCAACCTTCGCCAGCTACGACGAAGTCGCCCATCACTCGGGGCTCGAGCGCGCCGACACGCTCGAGGCCCTGCGCAAGCTCGACCAGCAGTTCGACCGGATCGCCCGGGCCCGCCGCTACGCGCCGCGACCGTACGAGATCGTCGTCCTCTCCGACCACGGCCAGACCCAGGGCGCGACCTTCAAGCAGCGCCACGGCTACGGGCTCGACGAGCTGGTCGAGCGCTCGATCTCGCAGGGCAGGGTGGCCGCGTACGTCGGCGGCGACGAGCAGGACGCGATGGTCGCCCACGCGGCCGGCGAGGCGACCGGGCACAAGCCCGAGAAGAAGGCAAAGAACGACGTCTCCGACCGCGACGTGGTGGTGCTCGGCTCGGGAAACCTCGGGCTGGTCTACCTGATGGACGCGGATCGCCGGTTGACCCTGGAGGAGATCGACGAGCGCCATCCGAAGCTGATCTCCTCGCTGCGCTCCCACCCGCACATCGGCTGGCTGCTGGTCCGCTCCGCCTCGCGCGGCGCGGCGGTCCTCGGGCCCGAGGGCGCCAACTACCTCGACGAGGGACGGGTCGAGGGCGAGGACCCCCTGGCCGCCTTCTCACCCACCGCGGGGCGCCACCTGCTGCGCACCGACGGTTTCGCACACGTCGCCGACATCATGGTCGGCAGCTTCTACGACCCGACCCTCGACGAGGGCTGCGCCTTCGAGGAGCTGATCAGCTTCCACGGCGGGATCGGAGGGGTGCAGACGCGAGCGTTCATCCTCCACCCGCCGGGCCTCGAGGTCCCCGACGAGCCGATCATGGGCGCCGAGGCCGTGCACGCGCTGCTGCTCGGCTGGCGGCGCACGCTTGCCGCCGACGCCGCGGCCGGCGAGCCGGTGGCCGCCTAGCCCGTAGGGTCGCGCGCGCCGCCCTCGTCCAGCAGGCCGGCCGCGCGGGCGCAGGCGACGGCCTCTGCGCGCGAGGTCACGCCGAGCTTGCGGTAGATCGATCGCGCCTGGGTCTTGACCGTGTTCGGCGAGACGAACAGGTCGGCGGCGATCTCGCGGAAGGTCAGGTGGGTGGGGAGGAAGTGCAGCAGTCGCAGCTCGGCGGCGCTCAGCGGCCACCGCCCGACGACCGAGCGCGCGGTGTCGATCTCGTCCCACGCGCGCTCGATCCACTCCCGGATCACGGTTGCGTCCGCGCAGCGCTGCAGGTGGCGCGCCGCCTGAGCGAGGTGCGACCGGGCCGCGGGGATGTCGTCGAGGAGCAGCAACGTCCGCGCGGCGACGGCCCGCACCTCGGCCTCGTACCAGGGGCTCATGTCGTTGAGCGCTCCGGTCAGCTCCGCCGCCTTGCGCAGGTCGGTAGCCGCGTCCCGCGTCCTTCCGCTCCGGGCTCGCGAGAGCGCCGCGACGGCGAAGACCAGCGCCGAGGTCGGGTAGTGGTCGAGCCCGAAGTGGCAGACCTCCTCGATCGCCTGCTCGGCGAGCGCGTCGGCCCGGTCCTGGTCGGAGTTGTCGAGCGCCACCAGCGCCAGCTGGGAGAGGCAGAGCGTCTGGATGTGCGGCGCCGTGGCCCCACCGCGTCGCGACCCCTCCTCGAGCAGGGTCTGCGCGGCCTGCAGATCGCCGGTGAGGTGGGAGGACGTGCCCTCGATCAGACGGCATAGCGATCGCCACGGGCTGTCCCCCGGGAGCAGGCCGTAGGCGTCCGCCACGTCGCTGCCCATCTGCCTGGCGCCGCTGCGGGCGGCCCCCGCGGCGCGGATCACGACAGCCGCGAGCTCGAGCGCCTCGGCATCGGGCGGCGGAGCGCTCTTGAGGCCCTCGATCGCGGCGGCGGTCCAGTGCTCGACCCGGGCGCCGTCGCCGGCGCTGAGGCTCGTGGTCGCCGCGGTGAGGCAGAGCGAGGGCGAGGCGGCAATCTCGCGCTCGCCGAACTGGGAGAGCCACTTGCGCAGCGTCGCGTCGCGCCCGGTGCTCGCATAGCCGGCGGTGTTCGCCCAGATCAGGGCGCCCGCACGCTCTCGGTCCCCGGCGGCGATCGCGTGCTTGACCGCTCCGTCGATGTCGTCGTGCTCGGCGTACCAGTTGCTGGCGCGCTGATGCAGGAGGACCTCCAGCTCCCCGCCCCGGCGGTGCAGCTCCGCCTTCAGCATCTCCTGCAGCAGCGGGTGGTAGCGGTACTCGAGGTCGCGGCGGTCGAGCGGGACCAGCAGCATGTTCGATCGCGCCAACCGCCGCAGCACTTCGGCCGAGCCGTCGCTCTCGAGGATCGCGTCGCAAAGCGGCCCGACGAGGCGGTCGAGCAGCGAGGTCCTGGTGAGGAAGTCGAGCTCGGGCGCCGACAGGCCCTCGAGGAAGGCGTCGCGCACGTAGTCGGCGACGAAGCGGTCGTCGCCGTAGAAATCGTCGATCGCGCGCTCGACGTCGTCCTCGGTGCTCAGCGCCAGCGCCGCGAGGTAGAGCCCTGCCGGCCAGCCCTCGGTGCGCTCGACCAGCCGCTCGACCGTGGGGCCGTCGAGCTCGAGCCCGGCCTGATCGAGCAGGTCCGTCGCCTCGGGCGCGGTCATCATCAGCTCCCGGGCGCCGACCTCGCCCAGCCGTCCCTGGGTCCGCAGGCGCCCCAGCGGCATGTCCGGCTCCTGCCGCGAGGTGATCGCCAGGGTCGAGCCGGCGTTGAGGCAGGCGGCCAGCTCGGGGAGCGGGGCGAGCGCCTCGGGGTTGTGCACCATGTGCAGGTCGTCGAGCACGATCACGAACGGGCGCTCGCACTGGCGCAGCGCGTGGCAGATGCGCGGCACGACGACGCCCCTCAGATTGGGCCGGGGCGAGCGCAGCGGGGCGAACACCCCGTCGTCGAGCGGCTCGATCTGGTCGACGGCGGCCGCGATCGAGCCGAGCAGCAGGGCCGGATCGTCGTAGCGCTCGTCGAGGGTGATCCAGGCGAAGGGACGCTCGTCGGCCTCCTCCCACTGGGCGAGGAACGTCGTCTTGCCGTAGCCGGCGGGCGCGGCGACGAGCACCATCGACTCCTCGAGACGCTCCAGGCGCGGCGCCACGACGCGCTCACGCGGCACCAGCTCTCGATCGGTCAGATGTGGCCGCCGACCGTGATGACGCAGCAGTTCGCGCGTGGGCACGCTCGGTGAGTCGGTCTTCGGAGTCATCACGAGTGCAACGTACGACCCCATCCCCCGCCGGGAGTCTAGGCAAAGACCGGCCGGTCTCCTGTGAACAGGCCGCTACGGGCGCCTTTCGATCTCACCCGGGACGTTATGCGCCCGTCGTGGCCGTTGGGGCCGATCGGCGCCGAGCTCGTGCAAGGCACCGTGCGATCGGGACGGACTCTTAAGGCCCGCTAACACTCTTCGCTACTCTGTCGCGCCTTGGATCGGGTGACCGATCCGCAGGTTTCGATGCAGGGGGCGTACGCACGGACCGAGCACGCAGGACTGGGGCGGACGCCGAAGAAAGAGGGCCGCGCAATGCCACTTCTCACACGCAGATCTCGCAGGACCCGTGAACGCGACTCGGGCGAGCACCGCCGGCGCCGGGCCCCTCGGGGTGAGCGGTCGCCGAAGCGCAGCGGCCAGCCGCCGATCATCAGCGTCTACGACGCCACCGTCGTCTACCCGGGCGGCCACGTGGCGCTCGAGCGTCTCTCGCTCGAGGTCCAGCGCGGCGAGTTCGCCTTCATCACCGGCCCCACCGGCTGCGGGAAGTCGACGCTGATCAAGATGCTGATCCGCGACATCGAGCCCGCCGCCGGGACCGTGCAGATCGCCGGCAAGGACATCAACTCGATGCCGGCCGACCGGACCCCCTACCTGCGCCGGCGAATCGGGACCGTCTTCCAGGACTTCAAGCTGCTCCCCAACCGGACCGTCTACGACAACGTCGCCTACGCCCTGCAGGTGATCGGCGAGCCGCGCTCGCAGATCCGCAAGAAGGTGCCGGAGATCCTCCGCCTCGTCGGCCTGCAGGCGAAGATCCGCAACTACCCCGACGAGCTCTCCGGCGGCGAGCAGCAGCGCGTCGCCGTCGCCCGGGCCTTCGTCAACCACCCTCCCCTGCTGCTCGCCGACGAGCCGACCGGGAACCTCGACCCGGAGACCTCGATCGGGATCATGCAGCTCCTGTACCGGATCAACCGGACCGGCACCACCGTGCTCGTCGTCTCCCACGACCGCGAGATGGTGGACAAGATGCGCCGCCGCGTGATCGCGCTCGAGCAGGGCCGCCTGGTCCGCGACGAGGCCGCCGCCGGCTACCACGAGGACGAGTCGACGCAGGAGTTCGCCGCCCGCGTGCGCGCCGAGATGGGGGTCGGCGACGAGGGCGGCACCAACGGCCACTCGACCTTCGAGCACTGAGCTGAGCTAGGCGATGGGCCGGGTCTTCTTCTTTCTCGCCGAGGCGTTCAGGGCGCTGCGCCGCAGCGCGGCCCCGAGCATCGCCGCGATCGTCACGATCGTGATCACCACCCTGCTGCTCGGGGTGTTGGTGCCGGTCCTGCACGCGAGCGAGTCGAAGGCCAGCGAGGTCCGCGATCAGATCGGACTCCGGGTCTTCCTCTACCGCGACGCGAGCCAGGTGCAGCGCGACGAGCTGGAGCGCAAGCTCAACGCCGTCCCGCACGTCAACGGCGTCGAGTACTGCTCGCCGACGTGCGCGAAGAACGACCTCAAGTCCCGCCTGAAGGGCGACCTCGAGGGCTCGATCTCGGAGCTCAACTCGAACCCGCTGCCGCCTTCGTTCAACCTCTCGCTCGACGACGCCGACAACCTCGAGGCGGTGAGGGCCGCGCTGCTGCCGACGAACGCGTCCGGCAAGCCGACCCCGATCAGCACCGCGATCGACCCGCCGATCGGTGAGAGTCGCGAGGAGGCGAACAAGATCCGCGAGGTCACCGGCGCGGTGAAGATCGTCCTGCTGGTGATCGCCGGGCTGCTGCTGACGGCCTCGCTGCTACTGGTCGCGAACACGATCCGGCTCTCGATCTACGCCCGCCGGCGCGAGGTCGAGGTGATGAGCCTGGTCGGGGCGACCAACTGGTTCATCCGCTGGCCGTTCATGATCGAGGGCGTGATCGTCGGCCTCACGGGCGCGGGACTTGCGGTAGGCATACTTCTACTCGGCAAGGTCACCATCGTGGATCCGCTCGCCGACGATTTCGCTCTCGTGGACAACCTCTCGACCATGGGGTTCGGGCCCCTGGTCGCGATGCTCGTCGGTGCCGCGGTCCTCGTCTCCGCGCTCGGCAGTGGCATCACGCTGCGCCGCTTCCTGAAGGTTTGAGCCCCGGCGGATGGGGCCCGTTCGGCTCCGGCGTCGTCACCGGCCTGATCTGCGGGCTGTTGGTCGCTGCCCTGGCGGGCCTTCTCACCGGGGTCCTCTTCGACGACTCGACCGATGACCCGGTGGTCCAGGCCCGCGAGGTGATCGAGGGCCACTACTTCCACGAGCCGGACACGGCCGAGCTCGACGACGCCTCGATCCAGGGGATGGTCGCGGAGCTCAAGAAGCGCTACGACGACAAGTTCTCTCATTACTTCACGGCCGAGCAGCTCAAGCAGTTCGAGGCGGTGACATCGGGGCGCTACAAGGGCATCGGGCTCTCGGTGACCGAGGTCCCACGCGGGCTGCGGGTCTCCGACGTGTTCCCCGACACGCCCGCCGAGGCGGTCGGGATGCAGGAGGGCGACGTGATCACCGCCGTCGACGGGTCGTCCATCGCCGGGGTGGCCTCGGAGGTCTCGACCGCGCGGATCAAGGGCCCGCCGGGAACCGAGGTCGACCTGACCGTGGTCCCGGCCGACGGCGGTCCGAAGCGCGAGCTCACCGTCGAGCGCGCCGACGTCCGCCAGCCGGCGGTCACCGGGCAGATCAAGCACATCGACGGCAGGCCGATCGCCTACGTGGTCTTCAGCACCTTCAGCGAGGGCGCCCATGGCGAGCTCCGCGACGAGATCGAGCGGCTGTATCGACGTGGCGCCGAGGGCCTGATCCTGGACCTGCGCGGCAACGGCGGCGGGCTGCTGAACGAGGCGGTGCTCTCGGCGAGCGTCTTCGTCGAGGACGGCAACATCGTCTCGACCCGCAGCCGCACCGACGGCGACCGCGACTACGAGGCGATCGGCGACGCGCTCGATCCGAGGCCGACCGTGGTGCTCGTCAACCGCGACACCGCCTCGGCCGCCGAGATCCTGACCGCGGTGCTCCAGCAGGACGACCTCGCCGAGGTGGTCGGCACGCGCACCTACGGCAAGGGAACCTTCCAGGAGGTGATGGACCTGCCCGCCGGCGGTGCGCTCGACCTCACGGTGGGCGAGTACCTGACCGCCGACGGGACCTCGATCCTCGGCGAGGGGGTGAAGCCCGACGTGCGAGTCGAGGACAACCCGCGAACCGCCGACCGGGACGAGGGACTGGACCGCGCGCTCGCGGTTCTCGGGCAGTCTTGAGCTTCGTCGGGGTAGTCGGGCGCCGGGGGCGGTTCCTCGTCGTCGAGCCGCTGTTCGAGCGCGGACCGCAGTCGAGCCTCGCCGGCGGCGTGCGCGTCCGGGGCGGCGAGATGGTGCTGGCCGAGCTCCAGGGCGGCCGGGCGCGGGTCGTCGCCGAGCTCGGGGACCCGAGCCGGGCGCGGGACGTGGCCGCGGCGCTGATCTCCGAGCACGGGCGCGAGCGCGGCTTCGAGTCCCGCCTCACCGAGGAGGCGCGCGAGGCGGTGCCCGCCGCGTCGGAGCTCGATCCGGCGCGTCACGACCTCACGGCCCTCGACACCTTCACCGTCGACCCGGCCACCGCGCGCGACTTCGACGACGCCGTGTCCGCCTCCGCCGACGGGGACGGCATCCGCCTCTGGATCCACATCGCCGACGTCGCCGCGCACGTGCGCCCTGACGGCCGGCTCGACCACGAGGCCGAGCGCCGCGCGACGAGCGTCTACGTTCCGGGCACGGTCGAGCCGATGCTGCCACCGGCGCTCTCCGCCGATGCCTGCAGCCTCGCCCCCGGGGTCGAGCGGCTCGCGGTGACCGTCGAGATCCTCTTGGCTGCCGACGGGACGCCGCGCTCGACCAGCTTCTATCGCAGCCGGATCCGCTCCGACGAGCGGCTCTCCTACGACCAGCTCGACGAGTACTTCGCTGGACGCTCGCGGCCGCCGGAGCGGATCGAGGCGCCGCTCGATCTCGCCCGGCGTGCCGCCTCGGCGCTGCGCGGGCGCCGGTCCGGCTCGGCGCTGGAGATCTCGACCACCGAGCCCGAGTTCGAGTTCGACGCCGACGGCGGCGTGGTCGGGGCACGGTCGGTTGCGCAGACGGAGGCTCATGGGCTGATCGAGCAGCTGATGATCCTCGCCAACGAGCGGGTCGCCGAGCATCTGGAGCGCCGCAAGGCGCCGACGCTCTACCGCGTCCACGAGCGCCCGGATCCGGCGCGGGTCGCCGACCTGATCGCGAAGCTCGCCGCGCTCGATGTGCCGACGCCGCCGCTCCCGGAGACGATCACGCCGACTGCGGCGAGCGAGCTCGTCGCCGAGGCGAGCCGGCTGGTCCAGCGCGAGGCGGACCGTCGCGGCCACGGGCGGTCGGCGTATACATCACTCGTGCTCCGCTCGCTCAAGCCGGCCCACTACCTGGATCGAAACCTCGGCCATGCCGGGCTCGGCAGCACCGCGTATTGCCATTTCACCTCCCCGATCCGGCGCTACCCGGATCTCGTCGCTCACCGCGCGCTGCTCTCGGGGCTCGGCGCCGGGGAGGCGGAGCCCGAGCGGGGCGCGGTGCGCGAGGCAGGTCGCTGGTGCTCGGAGCGCGAGCGCGAGGCGATGGCGATCGAGCGCAACGCCGACCGCGCCTGCGCCGCGTTCCTGCTCGAGCGCGAGCTCTACGAATCAGGGACCGAGCAACGGTTCGAGGGCGAGGTCTCGGGAGTGATCGCCGCCGGGGCCTTCGTCCGCTTCGCCGGAACGCTCGCCGACGTCTATGAGGGCTTCCTGCCGGCGCGCCGGATGGGCGGCGAGCGGTTCGAGCTCGATCAGACCGAGACTGCGATCGTCGGCGCCCGCACCGGCAGCCGGGTGCGGATGGGCGACCCGTTGACGGTCCGGGTCGACGGGGTCGAGGCGGCTCGCGGGCGCGTCGACCTGGTGCCGGCGGGCGAGAAGCGATGAGCAAGCGCGGCAAGCGCAGGCCGGCGTCGGGCGACGTGGCGTCGAACCGCCGCGCCTCCTACACCTACGAGCTGATCGAGCGTTTCGAGTGCGGCATCGAGCTGCTCGGATCCGAGGTCAAGTCGTTGCGCGAGGGAAAGAGCCAGATCGGCGACGCCTACGCCGCGATCGAGGACGGCGAGCTGTGGCTGCGAAACGCCCACATCCCCCCGTACGACCCCGCGAGCACTTCCAACCACGACCCTGAGCGCCCGCGCAAGCTGCTGCTGCATCGCTACGAGATCGACCGGTTGGTGGGGCGCATGGACCGCAAGGGCCTCACCCTGGTCCCGACCAGGATCTACTTCAAGGGCCCGCGGGCGAAGGTCGAGCTGGCGCTGGCTCGGGGCAAGCAGCAGCGGGATCGCCGCCGCGAGATGCGCGACCGCGACATGCAGCGCGAGGTCGACCGCGAGCTCCGCGACCGCCAGCGGTAGGCCGATCCAAGCCGTTTGGGCGACGGTCATCAGCGTGCACGAGGACGCGGCGTCGCTCGTGCGGCCCCCCATCGTGCGACGATAGGCGCCACCCAATCGAGGTCGCAGCGACGCGAATTGATCGACCCCGACGCCGAAACTCCCCCAAGCCCGGAAACGGGCTCGACGCCCGACTCGTTCCCCCCACCCGAGGGGAGCGCGGACGAGGCGGCCGCGCCCGCGGCCGCGAGCCCCAGCGCGCCGGAGCCGGCGGACGAGCCGAAGGAGCCGTTCTGGGCGCGCCGGCGACGCCAGCAGGCCGAGAAGCAGGCCCTGCGCCAGGAGGAGCAGCCGGCGCCCGCCGAGCCCAAGCAGACGCGAGGGGAGAGGCGGAAGGCCAAGGCCGAGGAGCGGCGCGCCAAGCGCGACGCCCACCGGGCCGAGAAGCAGGCTTCGAGCGATCCCCCGGCTCCGACGGCACCCCCCGCTCCGGCTGAGGCCGGGGCCGGGGAGTCGAGCGAGGCCGTGACCCAGACCGCGATGCCGGTCGTGGTGCCCGGCGCGGCGGAGCCGACGGCCGCCGGCCCCGCACCGGACCAGCCGCCCGTCGACGAGCGCTCGATCCGCGAGGCCGCCGAGCGCGACGCGCTCGCTCGCCTCGCCGAGACCGAGGGGCGCGACGACTTCGAGCCGGCGCGCGGGGAGACCGAGCCTGAGCAGGTCGGGAGGATCCGAGAGGAGGAGGTCGATGTGACGATGGGCGAAGGAGAGCCGGAGCCGCCGCGCGAGCCGGAGCAGCCGGGCGCCGGGCCGCCGGACGAGCTGGACACCGTGCTTCGGATGGAGGAGGTCGAACGGATGCAGGCCGAGGCCGAGCAGCGGATCGAGCAGGCCCGGGTCGAGGCCGAGACACACCCGCCCGAGCAGGCGGAGGCGCCCGAGCCGGCCGTCGAGGAGCTCCAGCGCCCGGGGGCCGAGGAGATCGCCGAGAACCGCGACGCGCTGCTGGCCGAGCTCCAGCGCGCGGAGGCCGAGCTCCAGCAGCACCGCGCCGAGGAGGAGGTCCTCGCCCGCGAGCTCGTCGAGACCGAGGAGCGCCTGACCGAGACCCAGCGCCAGACCGCGAACGCGCTGGAGCGGGCGGTCGCCCGGCTGGAGGAGGTCGAGTCGCGCGCCGCCGAAGCCGAGGCACGAGCCGAGCAGGCCGAGCGCCTGGCAACGATCAGGGCCGAGGAGGTCGAGCGCACGGGGCGCCTACGGGAGATCCTCGACCGGATCGCCGCCGCCGAGCGGCGGGCGCGCACGGCGGAGCAACGGGCGCGAGTCGCGGTCGACAAGGTCGCCGAACCGCTTCCGGCGATCGACCCGGCCGAAGTCTTCGACGGGCCGAGCGAGCCGCCCCCGGCGGCGGTGGAGCCCGGGCCCGAGCTCGACGAGCCCGACCTGGGCGCCGATGTCGGCGCCGGGCGCGGTTTGTCGCCGGCGGGGCCGGCCACGCCGCTCTCGCTCAACGCCGCGACCTACGACGACCTGCGTTCGCTGGGCCTCTCCGGTCCGCAGGCCGACCGGGTGCTGGCCCGGCGCGACCGCAGCGGGCCGTTCACGAGCGTCGACGAGCTCGATCTGATCCCCGGGTTCCCGATCGAGTTCCTCGACGAGCTCAAGACCCGGCTCGTCGTCTAGACCCCGTACTCCTCGAGCAGGTAGAGCCAGAGTTCGCTGCGGGTGGGGAACGCGGGCACCGCGTGGGCGAGCTGCTCGAGCGGAACCTCGCCGGCGACCGCGATCGTCGCCGCGTGGAGCGACTCGGCGATCTCGGGCCCGACGAAGGTCGCGCCGACGATCACCCTGCGCTCCTCGTCGACCACCAGCCGCGAGGTCCCCGGGGCGTTGCGGCCGACGAAGCTCGCCCCGGCATTGGCGGAGGTCGCCACGTCGACCGCCCGCACCGTCAGCCCCCGCTCCTCGGCGGCGGCGAGCGTGAGCCCGACCGCCGCGACCTGGGGCTCGGTGAACACGACCCGCGGCGAGCCCGCCTTGTCGGCCCGCGCCGCCACCGGGCGCCCGAGGATGTGGTCGGCGCAGATCCGCGCCTGGTACTTGCCCATGTGGGTGAGCAGCGAGCGGCCGTTGACGTCACCGATCGCGTACAGCCACCCCGAGCCGCCGACGCGGAGCTGGTCGTCGACCTCGAGATAGCCGCCGGCCTCGACCCCGGCGGACTCGAGGCCGAGCTCCGACGTTCGCGGACGCCGGCCGACGGCGACCAGGAGCTCGTCGCCGCGCAGCTCGGTGCCGTCCTCGAGTGCCACCGTCACCTGGCCGGCTTCGCCGCGCGACGCCGACACGGCCTTGACCCCGATGCGGACCTCGACCCCGGTCGCGGCGAGCCCGGCGGCAACCTGCTCGCTCACGAACGGCTCCTCGGTGGCGAGGACGCGGTCGAGCGCCTCGACCAGGGTGACGCTGGCGCCGAGGCTGCCCCAGGCCTGGGCCAGCTCGACGCCGACGACGCCGCCGCCGAGGATCAACAGACGCCCGGGCACGCGCTCGGCCGTGGTCGCCTCACGGTTCGTCCATGGACCCGCCTCGGCGAGGCCGTCGATCGGCGGCACCGCGGCGGTGGTCCCGGTCGCGATCACCACCGCCCGCTTCGCCGTCAGCCGCTCGGGGCCGACGAGCACGGTGCGCTCGCCGTCGAGCGCGCCGCGGCCGCGAAAGAGCTCGATCCCGCGGCTCTCGAGCCAGGGGAGCATCCCCGAGTCGTCGAGGTCGTGGATCACCTCGTCGCGGCGGGCGAGGATCGCCGGCGGGTCGAGGGCGCCGCCCTCGGCGACGCCGGGCACCCGGCGGGTCTCGGCCAGCAGCTCGCCGGGGCGCAGGAGCGCCTTCGACGGCATGCAGGCATAGAAGGAGCACTCGCCGCCGATCAGCTCCTGCTCGACGATCGCCACGCTCAGCTCGGCCTGCGCGAGCCGGCCTGCGCATACCTCTCCCGCCGGGCCGGCGCCGATCACGATCACGTCGAACTCCCTGCCGCTCATGAATCGGGTACATAAGCAGTAGTGGCGGAATCGCGCGACAAGCTCGAGGACTACCGCGGCAAGCGAGATTTCCAGCGCACGCCCGAACCGGGCGACGACCCGGGATCGGCGAGTCAAGAGGTTGGCGAGCGCAACCGCTTCGTGATCCAGGAGCACCACGCGACGCGGCTGCACTGGGACCTGCGGCTGGAGCGCGACGGGGTCCTGGCCTCGTGGGCGCTGCCGCGAGGCGTGCCCCGCGACCCCGACAGCAACCGGCTCGCGGTCCACACGGAGGACCACCCGCTCGAGTACATCGACTTCTCCGGCGAGATCCCGAAGGGGGAGTACGGCGGCGGCTCGATGCGGATCTGGGACGCGGGCACCTACGAGGCCGAGAAGTGGGAGGAGAGCAAGGTGGTGATCCGCTTCGACGGCCAGCGCGTCAGCGGCCGCTACGCGATCTTCCGCACCCGCGGCAAGGACTGGATCATCCACCGCATGGACGCGGCCGAGCCGGGCGAGCCGCTTCCCGAGACGCTGGCGCCGATGCAGGCTTCGAGCGGGCGGATGCCGAGCGACCAGGGCCGGTGGGGGTTCGAGATCGACTGGGCGGGGGAGCGCGCGATCGCGCTCTGCGACACCGGACACCTGACCCTGCTCGATTCGAACGGCACCGACCTCCGCCCGCTGTTTCCGGAGCTGTTCGCGATCGCGCTCGAGCTCGGCGGCGAGCCGGTGGCGCTCGACGGCGTGCTCACCGTGCTCGACGACGAGGGGGCCGCGTCGGCGGAGCGGCTGGAGCAGCGGCTGGGCGCCTCTTCGGACTCCGAGATCCGCCGCCGGCGGACGCGGACGCCGGCGACGCTGATCGTCTTCGACCTCCTGCACCAGAGCCGCGAGAGCGTGCTCGAGCTCCCATACAGCGAGCGCCGCGAACGGCTTGAGGCGCTCGAGCTCGAGGGCGAGGCCTGGCGGACCCCCGCCTACCACCGCGGCGAGGGCGACGCGCTCCGCGAGGCCGCCCGCATCCAGGGCCTGGCGGGGGTGGTCGGCAAGCGGCTCGACTCGGTCTATCGGCCGGGCGAACAGACTCGCGACTGGCGCGAGATCCCGGTCAGACGTCGCTAGACGTCGCCGAAGCCCTTTTCGAGGAACGTCTCCGCGACGCCGACCGCGAGCAGCGCCGCCAGGCCGAGATAGACGATCGCCACCAGCGCTCGCGTGCGGCCCGGGATCGCGTGAAAGGCGCGCGACTCGGGCGTGTTGCGGTTCTTCCACCGCCTCCAGCTCTCGAACCCGCCGAAGATCAGCACCAGGAGCAGGATCGGGTTCGGGAACGCGATCGTGAGCCCGATCAGCGCCACGTAGCCGAACGCCCAGACCCAGGGCGAGAGCGCCGCCATCGCCCGGCCGCCGTCGAGCGGCAGCACCGGGAGCAGGTTGAGCAGGTTGATGAAGAAGCCGACGTAGGCGAGCGCCTGCCAGAACTCGTTTCCGGTCGCAAGCCAGATTCCCAGCGGGACAAGGGTGCCGAGCGTTCCCAGGATCGGTCCCGCGAGCCCCACCCGCGCCTCCGCCGCCGCGTCTTCGCCCATCGACTTCGCCGCGACGACGGCGCCGAGGAACGGGATGAACATCGGCGCCGAAGCCTCGATCCCCTCACGGCGCAGCTGGATCACGTGCCCCATCTCGTGGACCAGGAGCAGGAGCACGAAGCCGACCCCGAACTGCCAGCCCCAGATCAGCGCGTAGGCGGCGATCGAGACCAGCATCGTCGCCGAGGTCGTCAGCAGCTTCACCTTCGGCAGCAGCAGCAGGACGGCCTTGAGCTTCGTCGCCAGCAGCAGCGCGCCGGCGGCGATCGGCCCGAGCAGTCGCTTGAGCCGCTCGCGCCAGCTCTGCCGGCCCGAGCCGGGATGGATCGGCTCGTAGTCGCGCTCCGGAGGCTGCGGCGGCATCGGCGCAGGCACCGGCGCGGGAGTTCCCCAATCGCTGTTGGCGGGCGCGGTCATCACCATCAAAGGTTACGGATCGGCTTGCTCGAGCCCGTCGGCTTCGTCGAGCGCCCGGGCGCGGCTGATTATCGTTGCCACGTGCCCTGGCTCGACCCGGACCTCCAGTTGCCTGCGCGGGTCGACCTGCCCACCGGCGAGCACCTGCGACCGATGCGCGAGGCCGACGTCGACCTCGACTACCCGGCGGTCATGGGCTCCCGGGAGCGCCTCTGGGCACAGTACGGCGAGGCGTGGGGGTGGCCCGTGGCAACGATGAGCTACGAGGCCGACCGCGAGGACCTCGCTCGCCACGAGGCTGAGATCGGCGCCCGCGAAACCTTCCTCTACGGGGTCTTCGACGAGGGCGAGACGCGGTTGCTCGGCTGCCTGTACATCGACCCGCCCGAGCCCGAGGCCCCACCGGGCGCCGACTCGACGGTCTCGTGGTGGCTGATCGAGGACGCCGCCGGCACTGCGCTCGAGCGTTCCCTCGACGACTTCGTGCCGCGCTGGCTGGCCGAGGAGTGGGGCTTCGAGAACGTGCACTACCACCCTCAGCCGGTATAAGGCGAAGCGTGAGCGAAATGAGCGTCGGGGTCGCGATCGCCGTCGGCGCGGTGGCCGGCTTGGCGCTCGGAATTCTCGTCAGCGTGACCACCGACGTACCGCTCGCGCCGGAAATCGGCGCGGTGGTCGGCGGCCTCGTCGGCTGGCTCTGGCGGCGCGACCGACCGGGAGGGTGATGAGCGAGGAAGCGGTCGCCGGGGTCGTGCTGATCGCGGTCCCGATCCTCTTCAACGCGACCTTCACCCTTCTCGCGCAGCGCTTCGACTACCCCGACGTCCTGCGCCGGCCGACGCACGAGGTCCTGGAGCGCTTTCGCGCCGGCGGAAGCGCGCTGATCCTGATCTGGTGGCTGTTCGCGCTCTCGGCGGTGCTGTTCGCGCCGCTCGCGGTCCTGCTCGCTATCACCGTCGACGACGCCGATCGCGTCGTCGTGATCCTGGGCGCCGTCATCGGGGTGCTCGCGTCCCTGGTGCAGTTCCTCGGCCTGATCCGGTGGCCGTTCCTGGTCCCGTACCTGGCCAGGGAGGCCGTGCGGTCCGGCCCCGAATCGCCGCGCGGCGAGGCGCTCGACATCGTCTTCCAGGCCTTCAACCGCTACGTCGGGGTCGCGGTCGGCGAGCACCTCGGGTACGCGTTCACCGGTGCCTGGTCGATCCTGGTCGGCGTCGCGATCCTCGACTCGAGCGCGCTCGCGGATTGGCTCGGCGTCGTCGGGTTGGCGATCGGCCCTCTCTTCCTGCTCTGCTCGCTCGAGTTCGTGGGCGGTTTCGAGCGGTCGGGGTGGAATCTCGCCGGCGCGGTGACGCCGCTCGCGTACATCGCCTGGTCGATCTGGCTGCTGGCGCTCGGTGTCGCCCTGCTCGTATGAGCCAGCCGCGATACTGACCAGAGTGTCCGAGGAGAACGTGGACAAGGCCCGGGCGTTCGTCGAGGCCTACAACCGGCGCGACTTCGACGTCGCGGTCGAGTGGTTCGATCCAGAGGTCGATTGGGTGCTGCCCGCGCGCCAGAGCTCGGACTCCTGCCGCGGCCCCGACGAGGTGATCGGCTTCTGGAACGCGATCGACGACACGATGGCGGACCTGAGGCTGGTGCCGCAGGAGTGGGTGGACGCGGGCGACCGGGTGGCGACCCGGCTGCGCCACCGGGGGCGGGGTAGGGAGAGCGGTGCGGAGATCGACACCGAGCTCTACCACCAGGTGGTCACGTTCAGCGACGGGCGGATGGTCCGGATCGAGTACTTCGCCGAGTGGGATGAGGCGCTCGAGGCGCTGAAGGCGTAGCCGTGAGCCCTCTCGCTACTCGTTGCGCTCGTGCCGATGCACGACGCGTCTGCAGTTGACGGCGTAGTGGACCGTCAAGTGCAGCCGGACCGGCTCGGCTACTCGGGCAGCCACAACCCCTGCTCGCGCTCGTACGGCGTGTCCGGCGTGGACCCGATCACCAGGATTCGCACGCCCCCGGGACCGGGCACAGGGTGTTCAGCAGCCATGAGCCCGGTCGCGCCCCGGCCCGCCGATGCACCGGTCCGCCCGGCCCCTGCCGCCGATGAGCCGGTCCGCGCCGGCGCCGCCCACCAGCCGGTCGTTGCCGGCCTTGCCGCGCAGCTCGTCGCGCCCGCCGGCGCCGAGCAGCTCGTCCTTGCGGTTCCCGCCGACGACCACGTCGTTGCCGCCGCCGCCCTTCACGCGCGACCGGCCGCCCAGCGTGCAGACGAGGTCGCGCCCGCGGCCGGCGCTCACGCGGTCGCGCGCCGGGGTGCCGATGATCACGTCGTCGCCCGGCGTGCCCTTCGTGCGCGCTCCCGGGGCGGCGACGATCGTCACCGGGTGTCCCCTGCAGGTCTGGCTCGGGCCGGGTACGTCGCCGTCTCCGCCGAGCAGGCGGACGAGCCCGAAGTTGTCGGGGTTCGGCCCGGAATCGGTGAACCCGGCGGCGACGGCCTTGCCGTCGGGCTGGACGCTGAGCGCGGTGGCGAACGAGCTGTCGCCGAAGTCGACTGCCGCGTAACCCCCCTGGCCGAATCCGGTGTCGTCAGAGCCGTCGGGGTTGAAGCGCGCGACGCCGAACGAGGGGCCGGACAGGGCGAGGATCTTGCCGTTCGGCTGGATCGCAAGGTCCAGGGAAGTTCCGCGGTCCCGCGTCACCACGGCGAGGTTCCCGAAGCTCGGATCGAGCGTGCCGTCGGGGCGGTAGCGCACCATCGCGAAGTCGCCGGCGCCCGCCCCGGCGACCACGATCCGCCCGTCGGTCTGCACGGCGACGCCCTCCGCCTCGGCGCCGTTTCCGATCTCGGTTAGCACCAGGCCGGTGCCCAGGAGGCCCGGGTCGGGCGCGCCGCCCGGCGTGAGCCGCGTGAGGGCAATCTCGGACGAGTTGCCCGAGACGGACGCTCCGGCCGCCACGATCCGCCCGTCCGGTTGCAGTTCGGCGTCAGTGGCGAAGTCGAGGGCGCCGAAGTTGATCGTCCGCTGGCCGTCGAAGTCGAAGGAGTTGTCGGGCGAGCCGTCGGCTTGATAGCGGGCGAAGGCGAAGTTCGCCGCGCCCGGCCCGGTGGCCGTGGCCCCGACCGCTGTGATCGCGCCGTTCGCGCCGAGCACCACGTCGGTCGCGACGTCGTCACCCCCGAGGTCCGTGAACAGCAGCCCAGTGCCGTTGAAGCCGGGGTCGGGCGAACCGTCGGCGTTGTACCGGACGAGGGCGAGGTTGCGCGGGCTCGGCCCAGCCTCCGTGGCCCCCGCGACGACGATCTTGCCGTCCGGCTGGATCGCCACCGCGGTCGCCGTGTCCGGGGCCCCGAACCCTGTGGTCACCAGGCCGTCGCCGCCCCCGAAGCTCGGATCGAGCGACCCGCTCGGGTTGTACCGGGCGACGCTGAACTCGCCCGTCGCGCCGCCCACGGCCACGATCCTTCCGTCGGGCTGCACCGCGACGTCGGTCGCCGGCTCGCTGTCTCCGAAGTCCGTGCTCACGAAGCCGCCGAACCCGAAGGTCTGGTCGAGGTCGCCGGGCCTGGCCTCGGCGGAGCCCGCGACCATAGCCGCGATGACGAGGGAGCCGGCCAGCCCTCGGAGGATGCCCGCCTGAATCATTGGCTTACGTCCATCCTCCCACGCACAACCGCACCCCGGGGGCGAGAGGCCCTCGGAGTGCGGTGGTCAGTGGAGGCGGCCGGTACTGCCCCGGCGTCCGCGGAACCTGCCGCGATGCGTCTACGAGTGTTCCCGACGGAGTCTGATCTCGGCCTCCGGCTCGGTCGATCCGCGGGACACGTTGCCGGCGCCATGCCTTCCTGTGAATTTCCCCGCCCGATCGAAGGTGCTACCGGGTGGGTGAGCCCGCTGTTGAAGCCGCTGACCCGGGACGCGGGCTTCCCGGAGCGACTCCCTCAACTACCTAAGCAGCGAGGGCGAACTCATGATCAGAGTCCGCATTTGATTGGTTCCCGGGGATTTTTTACGAGGCCAACCCGGGATCCTCGACTCGCAACATCGAGACGAACGATTCCACGTCGAATCTGGTTCGCCCCCGTGCAATGGATGATACCGCTGCCCTACGCCTCGGCCGGGCGCGAGGCTCGTGGGCGCCCGGCGGCGATCGCCCCGAGCTCCCGCAGGGAGGCCGGCCCGCCGTCGGGGATCCGGGCCGAAGGGGACGCCCCGGGATGCGACGCGGAGATCCTCGCCCTGAGGACGCCCGGGAGGATCCGGAAGCGCAGCGGCGGGGCGAGCACCACCGCCTCACCATCGATCCCGCTGGGCACCGGGGCCGAAGACTCCACCTCGAACGACCGGGCCGACCACTCACGCCACGGCCTCTGCAGTCTCCGCCGACGCTCACCGCGCCCGCGCGGTGCGCTGAGCACGGTGATCCCGAGCAGCCCGTCGTCGATTCGAGGCCGGGTCGCGTTCCCGACAGCCCGCCCGAGCCGGTACCGATTGTTCGATACGAGCACCGCGGCGCCGCCGGCATGGGCGTGTCCGCCGGGCCCGCGCCATCGCAGGTCGAGCGTCGCGTGATCGGCGCCGATCGTCTCGGGAACGGTGTCGAGCAGCGTTCTCAGCTTCGCGTCGCGATATCCCTCGCGCTGCACGGCCTCGGCGTAGACCCCCAGCGACACGTTGTTGACGAACACCCGGCCGTTGACCTCCGCGAGGTCGACGACGTGCTCCCCGCCGTCGACAAAGGCGTCGAGCGCGCCGACGACGTCGTTGCGGTCGACACCGAGGTCGAGGGCGAAGTGGTTGCGCGTCCCGGACGGGATGCAGGCGTAGGGCAGGCCATGCTCCGCCGCCACTGCGGCGACGATCGCCTGCGAGCCGTCGCCGCCCGCCATCGCCAGGCCGTCGGCCCCCCGGGCCACGGCCCGGTCGACGAGCTCGCGCAGATCGTCGCCCGGGCCGAGCTCGACCGTCTCGTAACCGCGGCCGGTCGCCGCATCGACGAGGCCGAAGCGCTCCGCCTTGCCGCCGCCCGAGTGGGGGTTGACGAACAGGACCGGGCGAGTCGGTGCGGGCGCGCGCGGCAGCGGCGTGTGAACGGCGAAGGCGAGGCGCGCGGCCGCGGCCGCGCCGAGGAGGCAGACGACGACCGCCAAATCGCCGAGGACGATGCCCTCGTTTGAGATCGCCACCACGCAGACGGCAAGCAGGGCGACCGCGGCGACGAGCAGGGCAACCCGCGCGGCGCCGGTGCGCAGCACCCCGGCCCAGCCGATCCACAGCCCCAGGGCGAGGGCCGCGACCACGATCAGGGCCCGGGGGAAGTCGTCAACCACGTCGTAGGCGGCGGCACCCGCGCCGATCGCCAGCAGCGCGAGCGCGACGATCGCCATCAGCCGGGCGCGAGTCATAGGATCGCCCAAGCTTGACCGAACCCGGGCCCGACAGCGAGCCGGCCGCCCCGGCCGAGCATGAGATTCGCGGCGGCTGGCTGCCCGACGTCGAGCGGGTTGACCTCGCGGTGTACGCGGCGATCGCGCGCACGCCGACGCCGAACCTCGACCGCGCGATGAGCGCGCTGTCGCGCGCCGCCGACCACTCGAAGCTCTCGCTCGCGGGCGCCGCCGGGCTTTCCCTCTTCGGGGGCCGGGCCGGGCGCCGGGCCGCGCGTTGCGGACTCGCCTCGCTCGCCGTCACCGCCGCGGTCATCAACGGCCCGCTGAAGCTCGGCGTCCGGCGTCCCCGCCCCGATCGCCTCGCCGGGGAGGTTCCGGTGGCCCGTCATGTCCCGATGCCGGTCACGCGGTCGTTTCCCTCCGGTCACGCGGCCGCGGCGTTCGCCTTTGCGACCGGGGTCGGCGAGGTCTGGCCGGCGGCGGCGATCCCGCTGCGCGGCCTCGCGGCCGCGGTCGCGTACTCGCGGGTCCACACCGGGGTCCACTATCCGGGCGACGTGCTCGTCGGAGCGCTGGCCGGGACCACGATCGCCGAGCTCGTCGCGCGGATCCCGGGAGTCCGCTGACGCGACTCTCGCCCGCCCGACCGGCGCTCCGCCGCTGTCTCTACGGGAAGTTCAGACGCTCGTCGATGGTGTCGAAGGTCCCGGTGTCGTTGACCCCGTCGCCGGCGCCGCCGTCGACGTGGTCGAAGAAGCCGTCGGCCATCAGGAAGCGATCGGCGCCCGCTGCCCCGAACGCCCGGTCCTCGCCCTCGCCGCCGGTGATCGTGTCGTTGCCGAGGCCGCCCTCGACGTAGTCCTCGCCGGGGCCGGTCTTGATCGTGTCGTTGCCGCCCGCGCCGTAGACCTCGTTGTCGTTCGCGGCCGTGATCGACGCGCCGAGCGCGATGTTGATCGTGTCGTTGCCGGTGCCGCTGTCGATCCGGTCGATGTCTGCGCGGATGTTGTCGCCCTCGCCTGCCACGCCGTCGTCGGCCTGGTTGTCGAGCTCGATCGTCATGTCGGCCGAACGGCTGCCGAGGTAGAGCCGGTCGAACCCGGGGCCGCCGGCGTACGAGTCGGCTCCCGTGGTCGTGGAGCCGCCGTCGAGGTAGTCGTCGCCGTCGCCGGCGTCGATCGTGTCGTTGTCGGCGCCGGGGTAGACGCTGTCGTTGCCGTCGCCGGTCTTCAGCGTGTCGCCGCCGATGCCGCCGTCGACGTAGTCGTCCTCGGCGCCGGAGTCCAGGGTGTCGGTGCCGGCGTCGCCGATCAGCGTGTCGTCGAGGTCGCCCCCGTAGAGCGCATCGTTGCCGCCGTTGCCGTCGAACGACCTGGCCACCAGGCGCGCGGTGGCATTACGGGAATCGATCAGGTCGTTGCCGGTGCCGGTCTGCACGCCCTCGACGTCGAGCCGGATCGTGTCGCCCTCATCCGCGACGCCGTCAGCGTTCGTGTCGGCGCCGTCGTTGGCGGTGTTGTCGAGCTTGACGATCAAGTTGTGGGTCCTGAGGGTGAGATAGAGCGTGTCGCTGCCGGGACCGCCGGCGAGGTCGTCCGCCCCGTCGACCGCGGCGCCGCCGTAGTAGTTGAGGTAGTCGTTGTCGGAACCGCCGTTGAGCACGTCGTCCCCGAGGTCGCCGTCGACGTAGTCGCCTCCGGCGCCGCCGTTGACGGTGTCGCGCCCGTCGTTGCCGCGGAGCGTGTCACCGCCCGAACCGCCCTGGATCGCGTCGCCGGGAACCGTCGGGGTCGAATCGTCGAGCCCCCCGACGATCGTGTCGGTGCCGCGGCCTCCGGTGAGCGTGTCGCTGGCGGCGCCGCCGTCGATGTCGCTCGGACGGAGGGTCGGCGAGCCGCTGGCGCCGCCGCCGCCGACCGAGAGGGTGTCGGCCCCGGCGTTGCCGTCGAGCTCGATCTGATCGAGTCCGGAGAAGGTGAGGTCGGCGTCGCTGTCAGCGTTCAGTCTCGCGCCCGCGCCGCCGAAGATCGCGGTGTCCGCACCGGTGCTCCCGATCACCGCGACCTCCTCCGAGGAGCCGGAGCGAAGGTCGACCGAGATCTCGATCTCCGAGAGCTCGCCGGCGCCGGGCTCGGCCGTCAACCCGGGAGCCAGACCGCCCCCGGCGAGATCGACGGCCACGCGCTGGCCGCTGTCGGGCGTGCCGACGACGCTGATCCGGTCGGTGTTGGTCACTGTCGCGGCGCCGCAGGCGACGCCGTTGACCTGGATCGCATTGCCCGCGCGGCCCAGGGTCGCGGCGTCGCTGGTCGTCGTGAAGCTCACGGTCGCGGTCGATCCGGCGAACGAGCACGAGACCGCGGCCCCCGCCGTCGCCGGTCCGAGAACAAATGCAGCCGCGAAAGCCGCGAACGTCGTCAGTCCTGCCCCGAGCCTGCGCCCGATCATCAAACAGCCCTCCATGGTGTCGAGTGGTGGTCCGCTCCGGCCGGGACGCCGCCCGGCCCGCGACAGGTCAAACCTAGCGGATCGCACGTGAGCCGAGTGTGAGTGACCTCACCTGAGAACATCCGCGGATGGCGAAGCGAAAGCAGCGCGCCCGGCGCGATCCGGTGCCCACCCGCGACTACACCGACGCGGAGGGAAACGTGCTCACCCTGCGGTGCGAGCTCAGCGCGCGGACGATTCGCAAGCTGGGCGAGCCGCCGCGCCGCGCCGCGACCTCCCACGAGGATGCCTGGCGCCGGCGAACGGAGATGCTGTTCGAGCACCTCGCGGTGAGCTGGACGATCGCCGGTCTGCCGCTCGACGACCAGCAGATGCTGCTCGGCCGCTACCGGATGGCGGACGCCGAGACCCAGGCCTGGGTCCGGCGGACGATCGCCGAGCACCTCGAGCGCCACATCCCCGAGCTCGCCGAATGAGCGGCGCGGGAGTTCTCGGCCCGGCCTGGGTCGGGGAGTCGGGCGAGCGGATCGCCGCGCACTTCGAGCGCGAGCTCGAGGCGCTGGTGGCTGTCTCCACGCCCTCGGGTGACGTCGCCGCGGCGGAGGAGATCTGCGCTCTGGTCGCCGCGCTGCTGCCCGACGAGGCCGCGGTCGAGCGCCTGCCGTGCTCGAGTCCGGGCCACGCCCCCGACCTGCTTGCGACCCTGACCGGTCGCGGCAGCGGCCGCGTGCTCCTCCTCGGCCATCTGGACACGGTCGTCGCGCATCCCGACCACCGTCCTCTCGTCCGCGAGGACGAGCGCCTGGTCGGCTCCGGCGCGGTCGACATGAAGGGCGGGATCGCGCTCGCGCTCGGCGTCCTCCGCGCCCTGGCGGCGATCCCGGAGAGCTTCGCCGAGCTCGCCCTGCTCGCCGTTGTCGACGAGGAGTGGCGCACCGGAGGCTTCGCTCACGTCGCGCGCTTCGCGGGCTACGACGCCTGCCTCTGCTTCGAGGCGGGCCAGCTCGACCCGGCCGGGGAGGAGGCGGTGGTCGCGAAGCGCAAGGCGGCGGCGACCCTGCGGGTGATCGCAAGCGGAGTGGCGGCGCACTCGGGGTCGGCTCCGGAGAAGGGACGCAACGCGCTGCTCGCCCTCGGCGAGGCCGCCCGCCTGGTCGCCGGCGGCTCCGACCCGGGCGGCGACGACCGGTTGACCGCCGTGCCCACAGTCGTTCGAGCGGGCGAGGCCTTCAACGTCGTCCCGGCCGCGGGCGAGCTCGTCTGCGACCTGCGCGGCGAGCGCCTCGAGGCGCTCGAGGGGGTGCTCGAGCTGGTCCCGCCGAATATCGACGGGGTCGATCTCGACCGGAGCCTGGTTCGGCGCTGGCCCGGGATGGACTGCCGCGAGGCGGTCGCGGAGCGGCTGGTCGCGCCCGCGACCCGGTTGCTCGGCCGTCCGCTGCGGGTCGGCGGACGCGGCGGGGCCAGCGACGCGAGCCACATGGCCGCGACGGTGCCGCTGACCGTCGACGGGCTCGGCCCGCGCGGCGGCCACGCTCATCATCCGGATGAGTTCGTCAGCCGCGACTCGGTTCGGCCCCGGGCGGAGATCGCCCTGGCGATCGCCGCCGCCGCCCTCGGCGCCGGCTGAGCGGCTCCGAATCTGACAACGGGCTCTGTCATAATCGCGCGGGCGATGAGCTTCGGGCCGCGGATCCCGGGCGATGAGGGGTACTTCCCGGAAGGGCGGTCGGTCCTGCGCGCGGTTCACGCCGAGCGCGTCGTCGGGCTCAACTACGGCCAGCGGGCCCTGATGCTGGGCGCCGCGCACCCCGTGAACTTCGTCGGCACGCAGGCCAACACGCGATCGGGTATCCGCCCCTTCCTCCGCCTCGCCCACACGGCGAAGGCCTTCGAGACGATCTTCTTCGGCACTCGGGCCGAGGCCGACAAGGTGCTCGCCTTCGTCGACCGGCTGCATCAGCGGGTCGCCGGCGAGCTCACCGACGACGCCGGGCCGTGGCCGGCCGGCACCCCGTACACCGCCTTCGACCCCGAGCTGATGCTGTGGACGGTGGCGGTGATCGCCGACTCGGCCGAGGCGTTCCACGAGACCCTGGTCAGACCGCTGAGCGCCGCCGAGCAGGACGGCCTGTGGCAGGACTACGTCCGCTTCGGCGAGCTCTTCGGGATGCCGCGGGAGGTCGCGCCCGAGACCTACGCGGACTTCCGGGCCTACTGGGAGCGGATGTGGACCGGCGGCTCGCTGCACCTGACCGAGGAGGCGCGCGCCGTGGCGCTCGCGATCGCCTTCCGGATCCCGATGCCGCGCCACCTGCATCCGTCGCGCGAGGTCCACAACCTGGTCCTCGCCGGCACCCTGCCACCCCGGGTCAGGCGGATGTTCGGCCTGCGCTGGACCCGGGTGCAGGCGGCGGCCTACCGCTCGGTCGTCGCGGCGATCCGCGCCGCCCGGCCGATCGCGCCCGAGCGCGTGCGCCGCGGGACCAACACCTCCTCGTTCGAGCTCGTCGCCCGCACCGAGCGCTCGCTGGTCGCGAGCGGGCGGGCGACGCTCCCCTCGGAGGTCGCTTCCGCCTCCGTCCGAGCCTAGGAAGCCGGGCCCGGGTCGAGCGTGCGCGCGGTGCGCGACCGAGGCACCTCGCGCTGGTCGGGGTCGGTGCCGAGCACCCGGTCGGCGACCGTGTTCGTGATCCCGTGCCAGTAGTGCTCGTTCTTGAAGTGGTGCAGGCGATGGTTGCGCCAGATCCGCCGGTACGCGCGCGAGCGCGGGCGGTAGGCGGTGTGGATCAGGAAGTGGGTCCACTCGTAGACGCCGACCAGGGCGTAGCCGCAGACGGCGGCGCTGACCATGGCGGCCCAGGGGACCCCGCCGGCGATCAGGCCGACCGCCAGGCCGCCGACGAGGACGACGAAGGGAACCGCGAGCAGCAGCAGCTCGGCCAGCTCCTTCGCGTCGAGCAGCAGGGTGAAGAGGTTGTTCGGGTGGCGATGGTGGTAGCGGTGATCACGGGTGGTCGGTAGCTCGTAGCGCCGGCCGCGGACCTCGATCGGCTTCGCGTGCAGCAGGTAGACGTGGATGGCCCACTCCCCAAACGGGTAGACGATCGCCATCGCCGCCACGGCGACCGCGTCGCGCCACGTCAGCGGCTCGTCGATGAGCACTCGTATGGCGACCAGGGCCACGATCGCGCCGCCGATCATCCACGGGGAGTGGCGCTTGGCGAACTCCCGGGCGGCGTCGCCAAGCGTCTTCACCTCGGGACCCCATTGCGCGCGGCCTTCCATCGAGACCAAGTATTGCGCGGGGTTCGGCCCTGAGGGGGGTGAAGGCGTGGTGTCGCGTGAGGTTCGTGGCGTGTCCCGTGCGCCTTGGCACCCCCGTTTCGCCGAGTGACATCTCAGCCACCCATAGGGTGGTCAAGATGTCGCTCGGCGAGCAGCGGGGGCGCACGCCCGGAGGCGAAGCCGAGGATGTGGCGCGCTTAGCTTGTTCAGGCCCGCCCGGCCTCGAGCAACCGGCGCAGGAACTGCTTCGTCTCGGGCTCCTGCGGGTCGTCGAGCACCTGCTCGGGCGGGCCGACCTCGAGCATCCGGCCCTCGTGCAGGAAGCAGACCCGGTCGGCGACCTCACGGGCGAAGCCCATCTCGTGGGTCGCGATCAGCATCGTCACGCCCTCCTCCTTGAGCGCCCGGACGGTCGCCAGCACCTCGCCGACGAGCTCGGGATCGAGGGCCGAGGTGACCTCGTCGAGCAACATCGCACGCGGGCGACCGGCGAAGGCGCGCGCGAGCGCCACCCGCTGCTGCTGCCCGCCGGAGAGCTCGTCGGGCCGATCGTCCTCACGCCCGCCGAGGCCGAGCCGCTCGAGCTGCGCGCGGGCCGCGGTCTCGGCCTCGTCGCGAGGCATCCCGTGCCCGCGCCAGCTGCCGAGGACGACGTTCTGGAGCACGGTCAGGTGCGGGAACAGGTTGTAGGCCTGGAAGACGAGCCCGAGCTGGCGCCGGACCGCGACCGGCTCGACCGAGGGGTCGGTGATCACCTCGCCGTCCAGCAGGATGTCGCCGTCGTCGATCTCGATCAGCAGGTCGGCGCAGCGCAGGATCGTCGACTTGCCCGAGCCCGAGGCGCCGATCACGGCGATCGCCTGATGCTCGGCGAGCTCGAGGTCGATCCCGTGCAGGACCTGCCGCTCGCCGAAGGCCTTGGTCACGCCGCGGAACTCGAGCACTGGCTCCGAGGCGTAGCCGAGGTGCGCCGCTGCTGAGGCGCCTGATTGTCCGTTCATGTCGCCGCCTGCGTGTAGCCCCACCGCTCGAGCAGCCGGGCGAGCGGGACCGTCACCGCCAGGTAGAGGAGCGCGGCGGCGATCAGGGGCGTGTAGTTGAAGTCCGACGCCGCCTGGATCTGCGCGACCCTGAACGCCTCGCCGGCGACCCCGATGATCGCGATCAGGGCGACGTCCTTCTGCAGCGCGATGAAGTCGTTGAGCAGCGGCGGACCGACCCGGCGCACCGCCTGCGGGAGGATCACGTGGCGCATCGCCTGGCGCTCGGTCAGCCCGATCGCGAGCGCCGCGTCGCGCTGCCCCGGATGTACCGAGCGCAGGCCCGCCCGGTAGACCTCGGCCACGTACGCGGTGTAGGAGAGGGTGAGCGCGATCCCGCCGAGGATCACCGGCTCGGTCGGCAGGCCGCTGAGGTCGAGCGCCGGGATCCCGAACCCGACGAGGTACACGAGCAGGATCGTCGGGATGCCGCGGAAGACGTCGGTGTAGACGATCGCCAGCAATCGCAGCGGGAACAGGGCCGGTGCGCGGGCGGTGCGCACCAGGGCCACCCCCAGCGCGCAGATGAGGACGGCCACCTCGACGATGCAGAAGACCCGGACGTCGAGCCAGAAGGCGTCGAGGATGTCGGGGAACGACTCCTTGAAGACCTCGACGTCGAAGAAGGTGTCGCGGACCTCCGGCCAGCCCGGGCTGGTGAGGATCAGGACCGCGATCCCGCCGATGACGACGACGGACGAGATCGCCGCGATCGCCTGGCCGCGGCGGGCCTTCGCGCGCTTGGCCGCCGCCCGCTCTGCCCGGCGGTCCACCATGCTCAGCGCGGCGGGCGCGCTACTGGAGGGTTGGTGCGTCGGTGACGTCGCTCATCCACTGCTTCTCGATCGAGGGCAGTTCGCCCGACGACTGCAGCTCGTCGACCGCCGCCGATACGCAGGCCGTCAGCGGCGAGTCCTTCTCCAGCAGCGCGCCCCACTGGTCGCCGCCGGGGGCGGGGAACTGGCCGACCGTGGTCGCCTCGGGTATCTCGACGGCGGTCAGGAAGAACGCGGTCGGCACGTCGACCACGATCGAGTCGACCTGGCCGTTCTTGAGCGCCGAGACGACGTCGTTCGAGGTGTCGAACACCTGCGGGTCGCTCGAGGGCTGGATCAAATCGTTGACCGCGTCGAGGCTGGTGGTCCCGATCTGGACGCCGATGTTGGCGTCGGCGAAGTCGGCGAGCGAGGTCGCCGAGGCGAGGTCGGAGTCCTTGAGCGCGACGATCGCCTGCTCGGCCTCGTAGTAGGGGCTGGAGAAGTCGACCTGCTCGGCGCGCTTCGGGGTGATCGAGATCTGGTTGACGTCGAAGTCGAAGTCCTTGGGCCCCGGGGCGTAGGAGGCGTTGAACGGGACCACCGTCCACTCCACCTGGTCGGGCGCGAAGCCGAGCTTGTCGGCGATGGCGTACGCGGTCGCGCTCTCGAAGCCCTTGCCGTTGGTCGGGTCGTCGTCCTCGAAGTAGGGCGGGAACGCCGGCTTGTCGGTTCCGACCGTCAGCGTGTCCGCCGTCTTCGTCTCGAGCTGGTCAGGGGTGCAGTCGGAGAGCGAGACCGACTCCGCGCTGGTCGACGCGTCGCCGGAGTCGTCGTCGCTGCCGCAGCCGGCCAGGATGGCGGCGCCTGCGAGGGCGGACAGAAGCAGCAGCACGCGGATCTTGGACACGTCTCGACCTTGGCTCGGGGGCGGGATGCGGAATGATCCTATGCGCATGGGAGCTTGGACGACAGGGGAGATCCCCGATCAGAGCGGGCGCACGGCGGTGGTCACGGGCGCCAACAGCGGCCTCGGCCTGGTCACCGCGCGCGAGCTGGCCCGCGCCGGGGCGACGGTCGTTCCGACCGCGCGCGACGAGCGCAAGGCCGCCGCGGCGCAGGGCGCGATCGTCGCGCATGCGCCCGAGGCGGAGCTCGATCCGCGGACCCTCGACCTCGCCAGCCTCGACTCCGTGCGCGCCTTCGCCTCCGGGCTCGTCGCCGACCACCCGCGGGTCGACCTGCTGGTCAACAACGCCGGCGTGATGATGCCGCCGCGCTCCGAGACCGTCGATGGCTTCGAGCTGCAGTTCGGGACCAACCACCTCGGCCACTTCGCCCTCACCGGCCTGCTCCTGGACGCGCTCGCCTCCGGCGACGGGGCGCGGGTGGTGACCGTCTCCAGCCTCGAGCACCGGGCCGGGAAGCTCGACTTCGACGACCTGCAGTCCGAGGGCGGCTACTCGCCCCGGGGCGCCTACCAGCGGTCCAAGTTCGCCAACTCCGTCTTCGGGATCGAGCTCGATCGTCGGCTGCGGGCCGCTGGGCTGCCCATCGCAAGCGTCCTCGCCCACCCCGGCTACTCGGCGACCAACCTGCAGAGCACCGGTCCCACCGGGGCGATGAAGGCGGTGCTCGCGGTCGGCAACCGCCTCTTCGCCCAGGGGGCCGATCGCGGCGCGCTGCCGCAGCTCTACGCGGCGACCGCGCCCGAGGTGCAGAGCGGCCAGTTCATCGGGCCCGACGGTTTCCAGGAGGCGCGCGGCGGGCCGACGGTCGTGCAGCCCGTCGACCGCGCCCGCGACGAGCAGACCGCACGGCGGCTGTGGGAGGTCTCCGAGGAGCTCACCGGCGTCTCCTACCTGAGCGCTTGAGGCGACTGCCGTGAACGTGAACGCCGTGATGGGCATGGTCGGCCTGCCCGAGCCCGTGTCGGAGCTCGCCGGGCGGAGGTGGGACGCGATCGTCGTCGGCGGCGGCCACAACGGGCTCACCGCTGCGGCCTACCTCGCCCGCGCCGGCAAGCGGGTGCTCGTCTGCGAGCAGCGCCCGCGTCTCGGCGGCGCCGCGACCCTGGAGCGCCCGTTTGCCGACCAGCGATTCATCGTCAGTCCCTGCGCCTACCTGGTCGGGCTGCTCGACCAGGTCGTCATCGACGACCTCGACCTCCCCGGTTACGGCTACCGGGTGACGCCGGCCGACCCGAACCTCTGGTGCCCGTTCGACGACGGCCGCTCCTACGCCGGCTTCATCGACTCGGATCGCACCGTGGCCTACCTGACCGACCAGGGTTTCGGCGAAACCGACATCCGCGGCCTGAGGGAGTTCGGGGGCGTCTTCAACCGGATCCGCGATCTGCTGCGCCGCGGGCCCTCCGGCGACTCCTGGCTGCGCCCGTCGCCGGGGCGGGCGGAGATCGAGCGGCTGCTCGGCGACGACGCCGAGCTGATCTCGATCGTCTTCGAGGAGTCGATCGCCTCGATCCTCGAGCGCTACGTCGACGACCCGCAGCTGCGCGACGCGATCGCGTGCCAGGGCACGATCGGGACGTTCGCGGGGCCCCGCGACCCGGGCACGGCGGCGGTCAGGCTCATGCACCAGCAGGGCGACCTGCTCGGCCTCGGCTCCGTCTGGGGCTACGTCGAGGGCGGCCTGGGCAGGGTCTCGTTCGCGATCGCGCAGGCCGCTCACGAAGCCGGCGCCGTGCTCGCCGCCGGTCTCGAGGTAGCCGCGATCCGCCCCGGCGAGGGGGTCGAGCTCGCCTCGGGCGACCGCATCGCCGCCCCGGTCGTGGTCTGCAACGCCGACCCGAAGCGGCTGTTGGCGCTGCTCGAGGCCGGCGGCGCCGAGGTCCCGACCGCCTATCGCGAGCGTCTCGCCGGCTGGGACGTGCGCTCGCCGGTGATGAAGCTCAACGTCGCCCTGAACCGCTTCCCGACCTTCACCGCGGCGCCGGACGGGATCGAGCCGCAGCGGGCGCAGGTGACGATCACCGACGGTGTCGACGCGGCCCAGGCGGCGGTCGAGTCGGCGCGCGCCGGGATCCCGGCGATCGGCTTCTGCGAGCTCTACTTCCAGAGCGCCTACGACCGCTCCGTCGTCCCCGATGGACACGAGGTGATGAGCGTCTTCTGCCAGTACGCCCCGTACGAGCTCGCCGAGGGCGACTGGGACTCGCGCCGCGACGAGATCGCCGACCTGGCCCTCGACGCGATCCAGCGCCACGCCCCGGACCTGCGCGACTGCATCGAGGAGGTCCAGGTGCTGGGGCCGCCCGACATCGAGCGACGGATCGGCCTCAGCGGTGGCCACATCTTCCAGGGCCAGGTGCTTCCCGATCAGATGTGGGACCGCCGACTGGAGGCGCGGACCCCCGTCGACGGCCTCTACCTCTGCGGGGCCGCGACCCATCCGGGCGGCGGGGTGATCGCGCTCAACGGCCGGATCGCCGCCGAGCAGGTTCTCGCGGGCTAGACGCGCAGCGCAAATCGCCGGCTCGGGCCGCGATCGAACCAGGTGTTTGCCCGGTGCTTTTCTCCGCCGCCACGCTTACGGTGGCCCGGATAGGGCGATGACCCGGATTGTGCGATCCCGGCCGCCGCTGAGTCCATCGAGCGCCGCCGGCCATCCCGCGGCGCCGAGCGGAGGTCACGACATGATCCGGAATCATCTGCGGTCCAACGCCATCGGGTGCGCCGTCGGGTTGCTGGCGCTGTTCGTCGCCCTCGGCGGAAACGCGGCGGCCACCCACCCGGGAGGGGCCAACACGATCAGCTCGGGCGACATCATCAACGGCGAGGTCCAGACCGCCGATCTCGCCGACGATTCGGTCAACGGCGGCAAGCTCAACAACGACTCCACCTCCTCGCGTCACGTCGTCGCCGATTCGCTCACGGCGGCCGACCTCGCGATCGACTCGGTCGGCAGCTCGGAGGTCGCCACCAACGGCGTCGGCACGTCCGAGATCGGCTCCGAAGCGGTGACCACCAGCGAGCTCAAGCAGGATGGGGTCGTGGGCGCGGACATCGGGACCAGCGCGGTCGGCACCTCCGAGATCGCGACCGACGCGGTGACGGGCTCCGAGCTCGCACCGAACAGCATCCTCAGCGGCGAGATCGCCTCCAACACGATCGTCGACGTCGACCTGTCCGGAAACAGCGTCGGGAGCGACGAGCTCAAGAACGACGCGGTCACCGGCCTCGAGATGGCCGCCGACTCGGTCAAATCCCAGGAGCTGGCGGACAACGCCATCAGCAGCAGCCACCTGAAATCGAGCGCGGTCGGCAAGGACGAGATCGGCGGCGACGCGGTCGGGGCGGGCGAGCTCCTCGACATTCACGAGCACCAAACCGGCCTGAACGACGTCGTGGACGGCAACGCCCACAACGGGGTGTGGGAGAGCACCGACGTCACCGTGAGCTGTACCTCGGGCGAGCAGATGCTCGGCGCTTCGATCGAGTGGGTCGACGACCAGGGTCACGAGGAGGTTGCGCTGAGTGACATCAACTACAGCCGCGGCAGCAGCATCGACTCGGCCACCGTTACGGGCATCTTCGACGGAGGCGGCGGCTTCAACAACCCCGCCACCTTCCGGGCGGTCGCCACCTGCATCGGTCCGTAGCTCTCGATCCACTAGCGTCACGTCGACGTGTCCGCCGCACCCAAGCCAATCACCGGTCGTTGTCTCTGCGGCGCTGTGACCTACAGCGCCGACGCCGAGCCGGTGGCTCAGGCCGTCTGCCACTGCACGGACTGCCAGCGCCAGACGGGCAACCCGTTCTCGGTGATCGTCGGCGTGCCCCGCGCCGCCCTCGCGGTCGAGGGCACCACGCTCGCTTCGTTCGCGACGACCGGCGACGACCATGGCGGCGAGACCAGGCGCCATTTCTGCTCGGCCTGCGGCTCGCCGGTCTTCAGCATCGCCGCGGTTGTGCCGGACCTGGCCTTCATCAAGGCCGGGTCGCTGGACGACGGGTCATGGCTCGAGCCGACGGTGGAGGTGTGGACAAGCTCGGCGCAGCCCTGGTCGCCGCACTTCGACCACACCACGCAGCTCGAACGCGGACCGCAGTAGCAACCTGAGCGCCGGCGCATGCGCAGGGCCCGGACCCTCACGATGCGGGCCCTACCCTCCCGAGCGGGTTCGCCGACGCTTTGCTACGCCGGTAGTCCGGCGGCTTCGAGGGCATCGGCGCGCTCCGTGAACTCGTCCACGCGGACCACCTTGCCGTGGCGCAGGGTGTAGACGTCATAGAAGCGAGCGGCAACCTCGATCCCGCTCCCCCGGCCGCGTCCCCTGAAGTGTGCGCTGACCACCACCCGGTCCCCCGCCTCGATGAACTCCTCGGCGGTCGCCTCGATCTCCTTCCAGGCATCGTTCCAGCGCTCGAGGTTCGCTCGAACCGCGTCGCGGCCACGCGAGGACCCCTGCTCGACGGAGTTGACGACCACGTCGGGGTCGAAATCCGCAAGGCCCTCGTCGGGGTCGCCGCGTCCCTGGACGCCGAACGCGAAGGCGCGTCGAACGATCTCCAGGTTCTCCGTCGACATCGCGCCAGTATCTCGCGATCCGCCGGGATCCACTCGCGGCGCGGGACGAGGTCCGCCGCAGCCCGCTGATCCCACGGCGCGATACTGCGTTGCATGTCGCGGGCGAACGTCGAGCTGGTGAAGCGGATCTACGAAGCCTTCGCCGCGGGCGGAGCCGAGGCGATAGTTCCCTACTTCCCGTCCGACGTCGTGTTCATCGCATTCCCGGAATGGCTCGAGCAGTCCGAGTTCCCGGGCCACGACGGAGTGCGAGCGATCACGGCCGTTTGGACCGAGAGCTTCGACGACTTCGGGTTCGAGGTCTCCGACATCCGCGAAACCGGCGACGGCGTGGTGATGCTCGGGGAGACCGTGGGGCAGATCAAGGATTCCGGGGTGCCGATCCGCCAGCCGCTCGGGATGGTCTACTCGGACTTCCGCGACGATGGCCCCGGCCGCGTCTGCAGCTTCCTGACCTGGCGGGAGGCCCTCGAAGCCGCCGGGCTCGAGCCTTGACGATGGCCGAGTCCGCCAACGCCGCCTTCGTTCGCCGAACGTATGAGCTGGTCAACGCCGGTGACCTCGAGACCATGGTGAACGGCATTGGGCCGGACTTCGAGTGGCACCCTGACGCACTCGCGCCGGGTCAGACCACCCGGCGGACCGCCGACGACGTCAGGAGCGCCGTTGAGGACTTCACCAGCGCGTTCGCGGCGTTTCGCACCGAGGTCGAAGAGCTGATCGAGGAGGGCGATCAGGTCATCGCCGTCGTCCGCCACGTCGGGCGGGTCGGCGCCGGTGACGTCGAGCGCCGCGAGACGCACCTGTGGACCTTCGCCGACGGTCGGCCGCGCTCGCTGCGGGAGTTCGAGGAGCGCGACGCCGCACTGGCGGCGGCTCGGCGCGCCAGGCGTTAGCGGCCGCGCTGTCGGGGGAGAGCATCGAGATCGTCCGCCGGAACCTCGAGCTCGTCAGGGGGGCCCTTCGGGACCGCGAGTTCCCCGAGGCGGAATTCCGTCAGACGGCGGGACGGTCTGAGCCGCGCTCAGACCGGGTGTGAGACGTCGCCCTCGGCGAGCGCCTCGATCTCGGCCGTCGCCACCGGCAGAGCGACCTCGCAGAAGTCGGCGCCGAGCGGGGTCATGCGGATCGAGCGCCGGACGATGTGGGAGAAGCGGCCGGCCTCGTCGAGCGCCTCGAGCACCTGCGGCTGCACCTCGAGCACCTGGTAGCGCTCGTTGTCCACGATCGGCTCGCGGGTGAACCAGATCAGTCCGAGGCGGTTGAGGTTGCTGAGATAGGCGGGGACCTGGTCGGGAAAGCGGCATCCGGCCTCGGCGCCGATCATCGTGTACCCCTGGGCCACAAGGCGCGAGCCGGGGACGAACGCGAGCCCCGAGCGCACGTCGACAGCCGGCTGCGGGCCATGCTCGGCGAGCAGGCGCAGGATCCGCGCCTCGTCGGGCGCCAGGTCGGAGAGGATCCGCTCGTAGGCGGGGTGAGAGCCCTGCTCGTAGGCGACGTCGGCCGACGCCTGCAGCAGCTTCTCACCCCGTTCGCGCAGCGTCTGTGGCGGCTCCGGCTGCGAGGCGCCGAGCAGCCCGGCAACCGCGTCGGCGACCCTGCCGTCGCGATCGAAGGCGTCGAGCAGCTCCGCGCCCGCGCGCAGGGAGGTGTCGACGCCCCAGCGGGCGGTCCGCCACCAGACGCCGGCGCCGATCCGGGCCAGGGCCTCGATCGAGCCGCGCCGGTCGCGGTCGACGGGAGATCGATCGTCGGTCATCCGCTCAGACCCCGAAGATCGCCAGGTGCAGGAGGCCGGCGCCGAAGCCGAGCACCGCGCCATGGGCGTAGAGCATCCATTCGTCCTCCTTGATCGCCGAGCGCAGCAGCTCGACGAAGTCGGGATTCGGCAACTCCCGCATCCGGCTCGCGAACATCTTCTGGATCTTCGCCGCCTGGCGCCGATTGAACTCCGGGTCGGAGAACGGAGTCATCGTGTACTCGACCGCCTCGGTGGCGACCGAGTCGCGGATCGAGTCGTACTCGCGAGTGCCGACGGCGACCCTGACCGCGCTTTTCGCCGGGCCGGTGGCCCGGTCGACGGCCGGCCTCAACGCCGTCTCGAGCATCTGCCGGGTGCGGTCCGAGCGCGGCCCGTAGAGGAGGTGGTCGCCGATGTTCGCCAGGTTGACGATGTCCTCGGCGATGATCTGGGCGTAGGCGTCGGCGACCTCGTCGCGCCGGCGCAGGAAGAGCCCATGGAGCTTCAGCGGCCCGAACCTGCGCGGCTCGACCGGCTCGAAGATCAGCAGCATCCCCCAGAGGTTCGTGGTCCAGCCGACGATCACTCCGCAGATCGGCAGCACCCACCAGTAGGGCAGCGCCTCGACGATGAAGATCACCGGGATCCCGAGCAGGAAGCCGAAGGCAAAGCCGAAGTTGATCATCAGCCGCAGCTCCTTGCGACCGATGTCCTCGAACACCCTGTTGGCGAGCTCGGGATGGGCCTCCATGTGGCGGATCACCATCAGCTTCGGGTCGAGGATCTGATCGATGTTGTCGGCGATCTCCTCGGTGACGATCTGCTCGACGATCCCGGGCAGCTGCTCCTGGACCCGGTCCTGGACCGCCTCACGCATCCGGGGAGGCAGGTCGCGCCAGAGGTCGCCGTGCTCGCGCTCCATGATCCGCTCGACCACGTCGCGGACGTCGTCGCGCGCCGAGGCGGTCACATGCTCGGCGATCTGCTGAGGCTCGAGCTGCTTGTAGAAGTCGCTGGCCGTCCCCAGTTTCGCGATCCCCTTGTCGACCGCGATCGAGCCCATCTTCGCGGCCCGGTTGGGGACGATGCCCTGCCAGCCGACGCCGCCGTGCATGATCCCGGGGATCTCCTGCAGCCGCCGCGGAAGCAGCTGCGCCAGGGCGCTCAGGCCGGGGACCCGGAAGCCGACGAAGCGGATCGGGTGGAAGAGCATCCAGACCCCGGTCCAGTTGATGATGTAGCCGATCACGCCGGTGAACACCGGGATCGAGATCTGTTTGAGGAGTTCGCCGTCCATCGCGCCCGGGCCGGGCGCGGGCAACCTTAGCCGGGCGCACGGGCTCGGAACGCCGGTCGGGCACCGCGGACTACCGTGCTCGCATGCGGCGGCTTTTCCCTCTGGTTGCGGCGGTGATCCTCACCGAGACGATGTTCTACTCGGCGATCACCCCGCTGCTGCCGGCATACGCCGACGACCTCGGCCTCTCCAAGGCCTCCGCCGGGATCCTCAGCGCCTCCTACGCCGCGGGCACCCTGCTCGCGGCGATGCCGTCCGGGTTCCTCGCCGCCCGGATCGGCTTCCGGGCGACGATGCTCGCGGGGCTGACCCTGCTCGGGGTCTCGAGCGTCGTCTTCGCCTTCGCCGACAGCGTCGTCGTCCTCGACCTCGCCCGCTTCGCCGAGGGGCTGGGCGGCGCCTGCGCCTGGACCGGAGCGCTCGGGTGGCTGCTCGCGGCCGCGCCCGCGGAACGGCGCGGCGAGATGATCGGCTCCGCGCTCGCCGCGGCGATCTTCGGGATCCTCCTCGGCCCGGTGATCGGCAGCGTCGCCACGGTCACCGGCCCCGAGGTCGTCTTCTGCGCCGTCGCCGCGGTCGCCGCCGCGCTAGCGGCGTGGGTCTATGTGACCCCGGGGATCACGCCTGGTGGCATCCCGAGCGTGCGAGCCGTCGTCGGGGCGATGCTCAGCGCGCCGGTGATGTTCGCGTTCTGGCTCGTCGTCCTGCCCTCCGTGCTCTCCGGCGCCTTCGACGTGCTGATCCCGCTGCGCCTCGACGAGCTCGGTGCCACCGGCGTCGGGGTGGGCGCGGCCTTCTTCATCGCCGCGGGGATCGAGGCCTTCACCGCCCCGGCGATCGGCCGCGTCTCCGACCGCCGCGGCAGGATGACGCCGGTCCGCCTCGGCCTCGTCGCCTGCCCGATCGCGGCCCTGATCCTGCCTCTGCCCGGGACCGTGGTCCTGCTCGCGGTCGCACTCGTGGCCGTGGTGCTGGCGATGAGCCTGATCTGGACCCCGGCGATGGCGCTGCTGTCCGACAACGCCGAGGCGGCCGGCCTCGATCTCGCCTTCGCCAGCGCCCTCGTCAGCTTCGCGTGGGCCGGGGGCCAGGTGGTCGGAGGGTCGGCAGTCGTCGGGTTTGCCGAGGCGACCTCGGACGCCGCCGCCTACGCTGCGATCGCGGCGGCGTTCGCGCTCACCCTGGCGGCGGTCCTGGCCCGTCTGCGGCCGCGCGAGGCGGCTCCGGCGTTGCCCGACTGACGCTCGCGCATGGCCGGGCCGCGCGCGGGTAGGGGCTGGGCATGTCGGGCGAACGCAGCGGGGCCGAGGCAGGGGCCGCCGCTGAGGAGGACTCCGGGCTTCGCCGGGCGATCACGCCCACCCTGCTGCTGATCTTCATCGTCGGCGACATCCTCGGCGGCGGCATCTACGCCCTCGTCGGCGAGGTCGGCGCCGAGACCGGGGGCGCGATCTGGAGTGCCTTCATCCTCGCCCTGATCATGGCCGCGTTCACCGCCGGCTCCTACGCCGAGCTGGTCTCCAAGTACCCACACGCGGGCGGCGCGGCGCTCTACGCGAACCGAGCCTTCAAGAACCGCTTCCTGAGCTTCATCGTGGCCTTTGCCGTCGTCGCGTCGGGGATCACCTCGGCGAGCGCCCTCGCACGCGGCTTCGGCGGCGACTACCTGAGCGAGTTCGTCGACCTCAAGGTCGTCCTCGGCGCGCTCTTGCTGCTGACGCTGATCACGATCGTCAACCTGCGAGGGATCTCCGAGTCGGTGAAGCTCAACGTCGGCTTCACCATCGTCGAGGTCTGCGGCCTGCTGTTGATCGTGCTGATCGCCGTCGTCGCGATCTTCCAGGGCGACGCCGATACCGGTCGGGCCTTCGAGTTCAAGGAGGGCACCAGCGTGTTCGCCGCGGTCCTTGCCGGCGCCACGCTCGCCTTCTATGCGCTGGTCGGCTTCGAGGACTCGGTCAACGTCGCCGAGGAGACGCAGAGACCGAGCCGGACGTACCCCAAGGTCCTGTTCATCGGGCTCGGGATCGCCGGCGTCCTCTACTTCCTGGTCACGGTCGGCGCCTCCGCCGTCGTCCCCACGAGCGACCTTGCCGCCTCCAGCGGGCCGCTGCTCGAGGTGGTCAAGCAGGGACCGCTCGGGATCCCCGAGAAATTGTTCTCGGCGATCGGCCTGCTGGCGCTCTCCAACGGCGCCCTGATCAACATGATCATGGCCTCGCGCCTGCTCTACGGGATGGCGAAGGAGGACGTGGTCCCGGCGCCGCTCGGGATCGTCGGGAGCGCCAGGCGCACACCCTGGGTCGCGATCCTCTTCACGACGGCGATCGCCGCCGTGCTCATCATCACCGGCGACCTCTCGAAGCTGGCTGACACCACGGTGGCCCTGCTGGTGTGCGTGTTCGCCGTCGTCAACATCTCCGTCCTGGTCCTGCGCCGCGACCCTGTCGACCACGAGCACTTCCGGATCCCGTCGATCTTCCCGGTGCTCGGCGTCGGCGTCTCGATCGCGCTCCTGACCCAGATCGAGGGCGAGGTCTGGGCCCGGGCGGGGATCATGATCGCGATCGGGCTCGGTCTCTGGCTGCTCAACGAGCTGCTCTTGAGGCGCCTCCAGCCGGCCAGCACGTAGCCTCCCCGCGATGAAGGGCAGTACGGCGGGCGCGATCGCGACCCTGGCGTTGGCCGCGGCAATCGCGGCGATGCCGGCTCCGGCCGCGGCGAAGAGGCACTTCCGCGCCTACCCCTCGTGCGGCTCGGCCGGCAAGCACGCTGACCGCTTCTGCTTCGAGGGCGACCACCCGGTCGCCGTGCTGCGTGCCTTCGACAAGTCGCGCGTGCAGTACCGGTTCTGCTCTCGCAAGGCGGGGGACCGCAAGCACTGCCGCGACCGCCACACCCACAAGGCCGGCCAGACGTCGCGCACCCGCTTCGACGTCGACGGCTCCGGCAAGTACAAGCTCGCCTGGTTCGCGAACGGCCGCGCGGTCGGCCGGGCGAAGCTGGTGATCCGCGAGCGCGCCGTGTTCTCGGTCGGCGACTCCCTCGGAGAGGGCACGAAGCCGTACCTGCCGGGCGCCCTGCCCGGGTGGAAGGTCAGCCAGTCGGTCTCGACCTCGCGTTTCTTCGGCGAGGGCGTGTCGATCGTCCGCAGCCGCGGCGGCCTCCCCGCGGTGATCGTCTTCGCCCTCGGCACGAACGACGATCCCCACAACGTCTCCGGCTTTCGCAACGCGGTTTCGTCGGTGCTGCAGATCGCCGGTAAGACCCGCTGCGTGGTCGTCCCCAACATCGTCCGCCCGCCGGTCGGCGGCGCCAGCTACGCGGGCTTCAACAACGCACTCGCCGACCTCGCCGCCCACCACGACAACCTCCGGGTCGCCGACTGGGCCGGGCTGATCGCTCGCAATCGCGGCTGGGTGGCCGCCGACGGCTCGCACGTGAACGCCACCGGCTACAACGCCCGCGCCCACCTGATCGCCGACCAGGTCGAGCGCTGTTGAGCTGATGGGCGAGACGCTGAAGCTGACCGAGAGCGAGTCGATCGAGATCGTCGGCTCGGGCCCGCAGGGACTCGAGGTCGAGGCGACCTACGGGCCCGGCGGCAGCCCGCCGCCGAAGCACTCGCACCCCGCTCAGGACGAGCGCTTCCGGGTGCTCGAGGGCGCGATTCGGGCCCGGGTCGCCGACACCGAGCACGAGCTCGGGGCCGGCGAGACGCTCGAGGTCCCGCGGGGGACGGCGCACCAGATGTGGAATCCGCACGACGAACCGGCGCGCGTCTCGTGGACGACCAGCCCCGCGGGCCGGACCGAGGACTGGTTCCGGGCGATCGACGCGCTGGTGCGCTCGGGAGGCGCCGGCGGACCGGGCGGGGCGCTCTCCTTCGCCGCCCTGCTCGACGAGTACGACGACACGTTCAGGCTCGCGGTCGGTCCGGGCCCGGTGGTCGGCGGCGCGGTCAAGGCGCTCGCCGTCGTCGGCCGGCTGGCCGGGCGGGGGCCACGGCGATGAAGTTCGCGGTCGGCTACTTCCCCACCGATCGAGGCATCGATCCGGTGACCCTGGCGCGGATGGTCGAGGAGCGCCCGTTCGAGTCACTGTTCTTCACCGACCACACCCATATCCCGGCCTCGCGCGAGACCCCCTACCCGGCGGGCACCGAGCTGCCCTGGGAGTACTCGCACATCCACGACCCGTTCGTGGCCCTGATGGCCGCCGGTGCGGCGACCGAGCGGATCAAGCTCGGCACCGGGATCTGCCTGGTGATGGAGCGCGACCCGATCGTGACGGCGAAGGCGGCGGCCAGCGTCGACCGGCTCACCGGCGGGCGGCTGCTGTTCGGCGTGGGCGCGGGATGGAACCTCGAGGAGATGCGCAATCACGGCACCGACCCGGCACGGCGCTTCTCGATCATGCGCGAGCGGGTGGAGGCGATCAAGGAGATCTGGACCTCGGACGAGGCCAGCTACCACGGCGAGCACGTCGACTTCGATCGCATCTGGTGCTGGCCCAAGCCGCTCGCCGAGCCGCACCCGCCGATCATCGTCGGCGGCCACGGCAAACACGTGCTCGAGCGGGTGCTCGCCTACGGCGACGAGTGGATGCCGAACCGGATCGGCGACGACGCCAAGATCAGCGCCCGGATCGCGCGCCTGCGCCAGGCCGGAGAGGACGCCGGGCGTGGCCCGATCCCGACGACGCTCGCCAACGCGACCACCGAGCCTGACGTGCTGGAGCTGTACGAGTCCTCGGGCGTGCACCGGGCGCTGTTCTGGGTCGCCCAGGGCGACGAGTCGGACCTCGAGCGCCGCCTCGACCGGATCACGGCCGGGATCGAGGCCTACGAGCGGGCCGGCTGACCGCGCCGACTGACACCTGAACCCCCGTGGAGGTGGTTGAGATGTCATTCGGCCGGGGGCCGAGCGCGGTTGGGCCGGCTCAGAGCTGCGAGGCGTCGAAGTCGAGCCCGAGCAGCGAGCGCCCCACGAGCTCCCAGGTCGCCGGCCCGACGAGCATGTGCTGGGTCGCCGCGTGGACGTCGCGAAAGCGTCGCTGGAGCGGGCTCGTCTCGTAGATCGCCGTGCCGCCGGCGAGCGAGTAGGCGGCGTCGACGGCCGCCGCCGCGGCCTCGACCGCGTGCGTCGAGGCCATCCGCAGCCCGGCGCGCAGCTCGATCGGGATCGCCGACCCGGCGACGGCCGCATCCCAGGCCTGCCGGGTGCTCCCCTCGAGCAGCGTGCGCGCTGCCCGCAGCCCGGCCTCGGCGCGGGCGATTCCCGACTGCGTCGCGGCCCGCTCGGCGAGCTTGCGCGTGCTCAGGGTCGGGGTCTTGGCGCCCGCCAGGTCGCCGAGGTCGCCGAGCGCGCCGCGGGCGATCCCCAGCGCGACCGCGGCGATCGCGGCGGCCAGCAGGCCGAAGGGCGGAAACGCGTACAGCGGCCCGCGCTCGCGCGGCGGGTCGGTGATCAGCGAGGCGGAGCGCGACGCCGGGACCGAGAGCCCGTCGACGGCGATGTCGTGGCTGCCGGTCGCCCGCAGCCCCGAGACCGACCAGGTGTCGATCACGTCGACCTCCGCCGCCCGCATCAGCACCAGGCGGATGTCGGGGCGCCCGCTCTCGAGCAGGCGCGGCGCGCCGTCGTCGGAGACGATGCAGCCGCCCATCAGCCAGTCGCAGTTGTCGACGTTGCTGCAGAAGCGCCAGCGCCCACCGACGGTGAGCCCGTCGCCCGCGGCCGCCGCGCGACCCATCGGCGCGAAGACGCCGCCGACGACTCCGGACGGGTCGCCGAAGACGTCGACCGCCGCGTCCGGCTCGAGGTACGCGGCGAGCATCCCGGCCGTCGCGCAGACGGCGACGCACCAGCCGGCGGCGGCGTCGCCCCGGGCGAGCTCCTCGACGGCCGAGAGCAGCTCGCCGGGAGGGGCCTCGCCGCCGCCGAGCGAGGCGGGCACGCAGAGCCGGTAGAGCCCGGCGTCGGCGAGCTCGCCCGAGAGCTTCGCCGGCAGCCGCCGTTGGGCCTCCGCTTCGGAGGCGAGCTCTGCCGCCCGCGGGCCGATCTGCGTGGCGGCCTCGAGCGGCGAGGTCATCGGCGGATCATCCCACCCGCGTGACCGTAGTTCTCCGCAGCGGATCTGCGGACTCTCACCGTTGTATTCGTCGGCTGGCGATGAGAGGGTGTTTTCAAGCCCCGGAGGCAGGTGCCGATGGATGGCTTGACGAAGGCGTCACCGCATGGGGGGTGCTCTGCGCCCCGCGAGAGAGTGTCCCGGTGACGTCTTCGTTCTGCCCGGATCCGCTCGCAAGGCCGCCGCCGGCGCGACGTCAGAGCTCGAACCAGCTTCCGGCCGGGCCCAGGTTGACGATCCGGGTCGGGCCGATCGCCGACTCGGTGCCCCAGCTCTCGTGGATGTGTCCGCAGACCGCGAGCCGGGGGCGCTTGGCTTCGACCGCCGCGCAGATCGCGGCGCTGCCGAGGTGGTCGCCGGCGCTCGAGCGGTCGGCGTGGCCGAGCGGGGGAGAGTGGACGACGAGGACCGCCCCCTCCGGGCAGTCGGCAAGGCGCTCGGCGGCCGCGTCCTCGGAGAGGTCGAAGCTCCAGTCCCACGGCGTGATCGGGATCCCGGCCCCGAGCCCGAAGAAGCCCATCCCCTCGATCTCGGTCGTCTCGCCGTGGAGCACGGTTGCCGCCGGCCAGGCAGCCGCCGCCTCGCGCAGCGCGTCCTCGGTCTCGTTGTTGCCGGGCACCAGCACCGTCGGGGCCTCGATCGCGGCCAGCGCCTCGATCGTCTCGACGAGCCCCTCGTGGATCGATGCGAAGTCCCCGGCGCCGATGACGACGTCGGCGCCGTCGGCGAGCTCGACCAAGGTCGCAGCCTGATCGAGGTCGCGGTGCAGATCCGAGAACGCGAGCACGCGCATGGCGGAAATCTATCCCCCGCCCGCGGGCGGGATCATCGTCTCCGAGCCTCCGCCTTGGTGACGGACGCGGTCGCGGGCGTCGCGGAAATGGGTCGTCTCGTAGGCGATCAGGGCGACGTGCACGATCGCGACCGCGAACACGGCGGCGAGCGCGTCGGCCGAGGTCGCGAACGGGATCAGCCCGAGCAGGATGACCGCGGTGAACAGGCGCTGGCGGTTGAGCGTTCCGATGTTGCGCAACCGGATCACCACGTGTCCGACGAGGTAGAGCGCGGCGCCGCCGCAGAGCGCGACGGCGGGCACGGTCTCGAGCGGCGCGTCGACGTGCAGCAGTGTCTTCTTCAAGCCCAGGGCGACGAGGACGACGCCCGCGATCAGCAGCAGGTGCAGGACGCCGTAGGAGTCCCTCGAGACGCGGCTGCGCTCGAGCCGGTCGAGGGCTGCGAAATGGCGACCGGACACCAGGGCGACGACGTCGAAGTAGGCCCACCACTGACAGCCGGCGATCACCAGCCCGGCGATCGCCGCGGCGACCACGCCGCCCGTGAGCCCGGTCTCGTTCAGGCCGGCCCCGGTGGCGACGATCGACTCGCCCAGGGCGATGATCACGATCAGCCCGAAGCGCTCGTGGAAGTGGGAGGGCGAGACGTTGAACCCGCTCATGTCCCGCACGTACGGAGTCCCGTAGTCGACGATCAGCGCGACGATCCAGAGGCCGGCGGCGGCGCCGCCGTCGAGAAACCCGGCGACGACGATCAGCGCCGGCGCCGCGAGCAGGCCCGGAGCCAGGCCGCGGATCGCGCCGCGGATGTCGGAGTCGCCGACGCCGTAGATATAGACGGCGATGTGGATCGCGCGGACCGCGAAGTAGGCGATCCCGAAGACGACCGAGTCATCGCCGAACGCCTGCGGTACGGCGAGCGCCGCGATCAGCATCGAGGCCATCGCCGCGAGCAGCCCGACCCGCGCGATGCCGTCGTCGGAGTGCAGCGCGTTGGTCAGCCAGGCGTAGCCGCTCCATGCCCACCACACGGCCGCCAGCACGAGCATGCCCTGGCCGACGCCCTCCCACGTCGGGTTCGCGGCCATCAGGCCGGTGACCTGGGTGAAGGCGAAGACGAAGACGAGGTCGAAGAAGAGCTCGAGCGGGGTTACCTTCTCCTCCTCCGCTCCGTCCTCGGGCTCGGTCGGCATGGTGGTCGTCGTCGCCTCCATCGCGCAGATCATCGCAATGGCAGGTGCGTGGCCTCGAGCCCGTCAGCGAGGGCGAGCGTCTCGGGGTCGAGCTCGGCGTCGATGAGCTCGAACCTGGTCTCGAGCTCGGCGACCAGCGCGGCCTCGGCATCGGCGAGCGTGGTTCCGGGCACCTCGTCAGCGACGCAACCGGCGGTCCTCGGATCCCAGGAGAGGTCGAGGGCCGCGTAGGCGGGCTCGAGGGCTGCCCGAACGAGCTCGGAGCCCGTGACCACCAGCACCGCGCCGCAGTGCGCTCCGCCGGCGATCAGCCGCTGACCGATCCCGGCCAGCTTCGTGCGCCCGCGGGCGTTGACGCTCCAGGCGCCGGGGCAGTACTCGCCCGGGATCTCGCCCACGCGGGCGTCGACTCCGAGCGCTCGCAGCGCCCGGACGAGGATCTCCGCCAGGTGCTCGAAGCGCTCGCGGGTCCCGGCCACCGGGCGCTCGGCCGGCGTCGCCCAGGCGAGCGCGAGGGTGCCCTCGGTAAAGACCGCGGCGCGCCCGCCGGCGAGCCGGACGACGGGCTCGAACCCGGCCTCGCGCGCGGCGTCCACGGCGGCCCCGAACCCGGGCGCGGCGCGGTCCTGCTTCGAGAACGCGAGCTCGCGGGCGGGCCGGTGCAGGCGCAGCGTCGCCGGCAGCTCGCCCGCGGCGACGCGGGTGAGGACGGCTTCGGAGACCGCGGTCCCGAGCGCCGGGCGATCGGGAAATCCCTGCCTGATCAGGCGCAACGGGGGGTTTCGCGAATTATGAGCGTTTGCTTGCAAGTGTGATCCTCGTCACACACGAACCGGAGTTCGCCTGTGACCCTGCTCCGTTCACACGGATCCAAACCCAGGAGCGGGGCGCGCGAGCGTAACGCCGCCCTGGGCCGCGAAGCCGCCCGGCCAAACCACCCCGATTCACATCGAGGCGACCGACGCCGACCGGGCGCACTGAACGGAGGTGATTCGTCCGTGTCACGCAAGGCAAAGCTTGCCTCGATTTCGTGCGCGCTTGCGCTCGGGCTCGCGGCGACCACAGGCGCCCAGGCCGCCGAACCGCAGATCGAGATGCTCACGCATCCCGAGGAGCGCTTCCAGCGCTCGATCGACACCCAGAAGCTCGAGCTGCGCTATCGCGAGCTCGGCCGCGAGGCCAACGACCTCGGCGTCCGGCCGGACGCCGACCTGCTCGCCAGCGCCAACACCACGACGCGGCAGCTCCGCGACGGGATCGACCGGCTTCGCGAGCGCGTCGCCGAGGCGAAAAAGCCCGACTTCGGACTGGCCGCGGGCGTCTCACAGCAGACCCTGGAGGCAATCGCGGTCTGCGAGTCCGGCGGCGACCCGACCGCGGTCGACGCGTCCGGGACGTACTACGGCAAGTACCAGTTCGACACCGGGACCTGGGCCTCGGTCGGCGGCAGCGGCAGCCCCGCGGAGGCCTCGGAGGCCGAGCAGGACTACCGCGCTTCGCTGCTCTACAGCCGCGCGGGCTCGAGCCCCTGGCCGGTCTGCGGCGTCTGACGGACCCCGACTGCGAGAGGGCCCCGGTCGAGTCGATCGGGGCCCTCTTCATGCGCGGGTGGGGGACTGCCGATGGGAGGGCGTGAGCGTCGACGACTTCGTCCTCTTTCAGGGCCGGCACGACACCCGGCTCGCGCTCGCTCGCTGGAGATCGCGGCCCTGGCCGGTTCTCCGCGTGTGGATCGGCGGGGCCTTGGTCGTCGCCTCGACCCTGCTGTTCGCGGTCTGGGTGATCGCCTCGCACTCGATCGCCGACCCGTCGCCGCTGGGCGTGCCGGGGCTCTCGTTCGAGCCCGACCTGGGCGACGTTCTCGGGGTGCTGTACCGAAACTCGCTCGTGCTCGCGCTGCACGCCTTCGCCTGCGTCGCCGGCTTCATCGCCGGCAGCTCGCTGGTGCTCTCCGCCTCGAGGCGCCGGGGCCTCTCGCAGTGGGTGCACGAGAAGGCACGGCCGATCGCGCTCGGCTGGGTAGCGCTCGTGACCTGCTTCTCGCTGGTGACGCAGGCGTACGCGCTCGGGCTCACCGGGGCCCAGCTCGCGCACCAGCTCTCGATTTCGACCGGGGTCCTGGTGCTCACGGTTCTGCCGCACGCGCTGCCCGAGCTCGTTGCGCTCTTCCTTCCGCTCGCCGCCTGGACGATTGCCAGCCGGCGCGGCGAGTGGCGCGACCTGCTGGCGGCGACCTTCGTCACCGTCGCCGTGGCAATCCCGGTGCTGATCGCGGCCGCGAACTGGGAGATCTACGTCTGGCCCGACCTCCTGAGGGCCGTCTCCCCGCTCGCCTAGCTGCGGCCCCGGGGTCAGGCCGCCTGGTCGGCGTCCTGACCGAGCAGAGCCCGGCGGAAGACCCGCTCCTCCTCCTCGAACAGAAAGCCCCACAGGTGGCGGCGCTCGAGCAGGGTCCGGCGCTTGGTTTCGAGGATCGCCTTGCGCGGCAGGGCGGCGATCCGCTCGGCAAGCCCCATCGCCCGCGCGACGACGTCGTCCGAAACGACCTCGCGCACGATCCCCAGCCGCTGCGCCTCGGTCGCCTGGACGACCCGGCCGGTGAGGCAGAGCTCCTGGGCGACCGTCGCGGGAAGCACGGCGCGTGCCGCCGCATAGCTCGGAGGGATCCCACGAGGAAGCTCGGGGTAGCCGAAGCGCGCTCGCGTCGATGCGACCCGCAGGTCGCAGAGCAGGGCGAGGGCGAAGCCGCCGGCGAGCGCGGGGCCGTTGACCGCCGCAACCACGGGGCGACGGCAGCTGCCGACCGACTGGAAGGCGACGGTGCTGGTCTCGACCAGGCGGCGCCGGTGCTCGAGACCGCCGCCGAACTGGTCCGTGTCCATCCCCGAGCAGAAGCTCGTCCCGGCGCCGGTGAGCACGACGCAGCCGACGGCCTCGTCGCCGGAGATCGAACCCAACGCGTCGGCGAGCTCGGTACGGAGCTCGATCGAGAGCGCGTTGTGCTTCTCCGGGCGCCTGAGGGTGACGAGCGCGACCTCGCCGCGCCTTTCGATCGAAAGCAGCCCGGACATGGCGCCGATGCTACCCGCGAAGGGGCCGCGCGTCGAGGGCCGCGGCCGCGTCAGGCGGCTTTGCGGTGACCGCCCTGGTCGCGGCGAGGGCCGCGCGTGCGGCGCGTGACCCTGATCTCGCCGGCGAACACCCCGGGCGAGAACTGGCGCAGCATCACCTCGAGGCACCGCTTGCAGCTGCATTCGGGCACCGCCAGACCGGTCTCCGGGCATCTCCTTTGCCCCGTGCCACCGCTCGCCACGCGCCCAGACTAGAGCCGCCCTCCGGCGGAAAACCGGTCTACCCTGCCGGGGTCGCCTCGACCAGGTCGCAGCCGGCCGCCGCGAAGGCGTCGCGGAGGCGCGCGAGGCGCCTGCCCGGGGGCACGATGCCGACGATCGCCCCGCCCGAGCCGGCGTAGTTCGCGGGGGCGCCGAGCTCGCGGGCCAGCTCGATCATCCGCACGTGACGTGGCTCGAGCTCGATCAGCTCGGCGCGAAGCTCGAAGTTCGCGGCCATCAGCTCGCCGAGCTCGGCGACGCGCCCGGCGAGCAGGGCGTCGCGCCCGCGGCCGGCGAGCTCGGCGATCCGCGACAGGGTCGCCCGCGTCGCCGGGTCGCCGGCTTCGTAACGGGCGCGGAGGTCGCCGTGGACGCCCGAGGAGGGCGCGGAGGCGTCGCGGTCGTAGGCGACGAACAGGGGCGGCAGCAGCGCCGGGTCGAGCGGCTCGCAGCGCTCGCCCGCGGAGAAGTCCATGAACAGCAAGGCCCCGTGCGCCTGGATCAACCGGTCCTGGGGCCCGGCGGCGATCCCGAGGTCCTCGGTCTCGATCGCCAGCGCCAGGCCGGCGAGCGCCGCCGGCTCGAGCCGCACTCCGCAGCGCTTGCAGAGCGCCCGCAGGGTCGCGATCACGATCGCGCTCGACCCGCCGAGCCCGACCTCGCGCGGGATCTCGGTTCGCAGGCTCGCGCGCGGGCGCACCGACTCGCCGGCGACCCGGTTGAAGCGGGCGACCGCAGCCTCGATCAGGGCGCCGGCGTCGTCGGCGCCGGTCTCGGGTTCGTCGTCGCCGATCGTCACCGTGGCGCTCATCCCGGCGATCGCGAAGCCGATCGTCTTGCCCCCGAAGCCGTCGGAGGGGTTGCCGAGCAGCGCCGCCCGGGCGCGGGCCTCGCCGCGCGCCGGGCGCGATCCTGATCTCGGATCCCTCGTCACCGCGTGCGAGGATGGAACCATGTCCGAGCCCGAGGAGACGCCCGAGCAGCCGGCGGAGGCCGAGGTCGAGGCGGCCGGCCCCGGAGAGCTCGGCCGCCGGCCGGGCGAGGTCACCGCAGCCGCCTCGGTGAGCGCCCCGACGCGGGGCAACCGGCGGCTCGAGGCACTGCTCGAGGGGATGAACGCCGACGCCGAGGTGCACGCCTGGTGGCACATGGCCCAGGTGCAGTCGGAGCGGCTCGGGATGTCCGATCACTCCTGGGTCCACGTCCGGATCGTGCTCAACATCGCCCTGCGCCTGCTGCGGCTGCTGATCAAGGGCGGTATCGAGCCGGCGATGGTCACCGACCACGCGATGCGCGACCGCGACGCAGAGGTCGTGGTCGCCGCCGGGGCGCTGCTGCACGACGTCGGCATGTCGATCCACCGCGCCGACCACGAGGCCTACAGCCTCTTCCTCGCCGAGCGCAAGCTGCGCGAGCTGCTCGCCGACGTCTACACCGACCCGGCCGAGCGGGCGGTGGTGATCGCGGAGTCCCTGCACGCGATCATCGGCCACCGCCGCCGCGGCGAGCCGTACACGGTCGAGGGCGGCGTCGTGCGCGTCGCCGACGCGCTCGACATGGCCCACGGCCGCACCCGACTCCCGGTCGAGGCGGGCAAGATGGGCATCCACGCGATCTCGGCCGCCGCAATCGACAGGGTCGAGATCTCCGCCGGCAGCGAGCGGGCGGTGCGGATCCAGATCGCGCTCAACAACTCCGCCGGCATCTTCCAGGTCGACGACCTGCTGGCGACCAAGCTGCGCGGCACGCCGCTCGCCGACCACGTCGAGGTCGTCGCCGAGGTCGAGGGCGAGGCCGAGAAGCGCCTGCTGACCGAGTTCCGGATCGGAACCTAGCCCGCCCCCTCTCGCCGATCGCCGGCCTGCGCCCCAACTGCGGCAATCCAGTAACGACTGTCGTTACTCGATTGCCACATAACCCCGGCCGTGCGCCTAGAGCGCGCAACAGCCACCACGAACGTCACGCAAGGCGCACCAATTCCCGCCCCCTCATTGCCAAAACCGGCCGGCGTCGCACAACAGGCCCCGAGTCCGAATACCCCGGCTCATAGGGAGCGCTCCGGTCCGCCCTACACGCCGGCGCCGGCGGCCCCGCGGCCCTCGCCGGCGGCGAAGCGCGCTGCCCCGGCGGCGCCCGTGACCACCGAGGCCCGGCCGATCTTCGCCTCCAGCGCCAGCCCCTCCTCGAACGGCAGCCCGATCCCCTCGAGCGCCGCCCGGCGGTCGGAGAGCATCGTCGTCTGGGGGAACGCCGCCAGGCCCTCGGCGATCTCGAGCGCGCGGTCGAGGTGGGCGGCGGGCTCGACGACCTCGGTCACCAGGCCCCACTCGAGCGCGGTCGGCGCCTCGACCAGGCGGCCGGTGAGGATCATCTCCAGCGCGCGGCCGATGCCGACGATCCGCGGTAGCCGCTGGGTCCCGCCGTCGATCAGCGGGACGCCGAAGCGTCGCTCGGTGAACCCCAGCCGAGCGTCGGCCGTCGCCACCCGCAGGTCGCACCAGAGCGCCAGCTCGAGGCCGCCCGCCAGGCACCAGCCCGAGATCGCGGCGATCGTCGGCTTCGACGCCGTCAGCCTGGTGAAGCCGAGGGGACCGTCGGGGCGCCCGTCGAGCCAGGCCGCGACCTGCCCCTCGGGATCGTCGCCGGTGAAGCTCTGGGCGCGTTCGGCGAATGCCTTCAGGTCGGCGCCGGCGCAGAAGGCCTCGGGTCCCTCGCCGGTGAGCACCAGCACCCGCGCCTCGTCGTCGGCCTCGAAGCGGTGGAAGGCGGAGAGCAGCTCCGCCGCGGTCTCGTCGTCGACCGCGTTGCGCCGCTCGGGCCGGGTGATCGTGAGCACGGCGGCGGCCCCCCTCCGCTCGTAACTCGCCTTGGCCATGGCGGGACCCTAAGGGACGCCGCCTAGAGCGACCCCGCACGAGGTTTCACCGCGCACGCCCGGACGCGGGAGCACAACAAGCTGTGCGCGGCGTAGCCGCGGACAATTGATTCGAGCGGGAGCGGAGGACGTGGCGCGAGTTACTTCAGGGGCGCCGGAGGCGCTCGAGCTCCTCGCGGGCCCGTTCCTTGCGGCTGTCGAGCCGCCCCTGAACCAGCGAGAAGGCGATCACGATCACCGTGAAGAAGACCATCACCGCGAACGCGAAATAGGTGACGACCTTGTCGTCGGTGCGGCCGTAGAGGCCGACGCCGTCCGCCGCGAGCGCGGCCGGGGCGAGGGCGAGCAGCCCGACCAGCGCCAGGGCGAGGATTGCGATGGCGCCGCGGGTGCGCACGGGGGCACTTTATCGCGCCGGCGGCGGGTCAGCTCTCGTTGAGGTGGGCGCCACTAGGCTTCCCCGCCGATGTCGATCCTCGAGGCGATCGTCCTCGGCGCGATCGAGGGTTTCACGGAATTCCTGCCGATCTCGAGTACGGGCCATCTGACGATCGCCGAGAAGCTGCTCGGCTTCGACATCGATGCCGCCGACATCACCGCGTTCACGGCGATCGTCCAGATTGGAGCCGTCGCCGCGGTGGTGATCTTCTTCTTCACCGAGCTCTGGCAGATCGTCGTCGCGCTGGCGCGCGGGCTCGCCAACGCCGACCGGCGCCGCGGCCGTGATTTCCACTTCGGTCTCGCGGTGGCGGTGGGGTCGATTCCGATCGCGATCGCGGGGCTCGCACTGCGTGATGTGATCGAGGGACCGCTGCGCAGCCTCTGGGTCGTGGGCGTGGCGCTGATCTGCTGGAGCTTCCCGATGCTCTACGCCGACCGCACCGGCAGCCAGCGCCGCACCGAGGACGACTTCGGCATGCGCGACGCGGTCGTAATGGGCCTCACCCAGTGCCTCGCCCTCGTTCCCGGCGTGTCGCGCTCGGGCGCCACGATCACCGCCGGCCTGCTGCGGGGGCTCGACCGGGTGACGGTCACCCGGATGTCGTTCTTCCTCGCGATCCCGGCGCTGACCGCGGCCGCGATCCTCGAGGCGGTGACGAAGACGGACGAGATCTCGGGCGGGGTCGGCTGGGGCCCGACCGCCGTGGCGGTCGCGGTCAGCTTCGTGGTCGCCTACGCGTCGATCGCCTGGCTGCTGCGCTATGTAGCGCGCCACGACTTCGGCATCTTCATCGTCTACCGGGTCGCGCTCGGCATCGCCGTGCTCGGCGCGGTGGCCGCCGGCGTGACCAGCGCGACCTGAAATCGTCCCGGACGTGGGAGGCGCGCGGCACCCCGGGGCAGGTAGAGAGGGGGCCGCGCGCCGCACGAGAGAGGAATCTCGTGGCGGCGAGTTTCATCGCCATTCCGGCCGCTGGGGTGAAGAAAGCGAGAATTTGCGCGTGAAAAACCTGTTAACGGCGCAGTTTTCACGTCATCCCGACCTCTACGATCTATATGTGTCATCAGAGAGGACCGGGCAGGCGGCGGCAACCTCCGGCGCCCACCGGCAAACGCGATGAACTCCCAAAGCGGCACCGGCACAGTGCGACTTGCCGTCATCGACGACGACAGCAGCTTCCTGCGCGTTCTCTCGCGGCGCTTCGACGCGGCCGAATGGGAGTACCGCGTGCACCCATCGAGTGTTCCGCTCGAGGAGCTCGTGGCGATGAAGCTCAACGCGCTGCTCGTGGACCTGACGGTCCTCGGGCCCCTCGGCTGGGAGTTCCTCGAGCGCGTATGCGGCCTGCTCCCCGATCTCGCAGTCGTCGTCTGCACCCAGGGCTCGACCGTCGCCCAGCGGGTCCGGGGCCTGCGGCTGGGCGCCGACGACTGGATCGTCAAGCCCTCGCACCCCGACGAGGTCATGGCCCGCGTCGAAGCGGTGATCCGCCGCCGCCGGCGTAGCCAGCCACGAGCCGACGTCGGGCCGATGGTCGCCGGGGAGATCGAGATCCGCGCCGATCAGTTCCAGGCGTTCGTCTCCGGGCGCAGCCTCGGGCTCACCCGGCGCGAGTACGAGCTCATGCAGGTGCTCGCGGACGCGAGCGGGCGGGTGATCGAGCGGGAGGACATCTACCAACGGGTCTGGGGCTACGCGATGGCCCACGGCGACCGCTCGGTCGACGTCTTCGTCCGCAAGCTGCGCGCGAAGCTGCAGAAGCTCTCGCCGGGCTGGGAGTACATCCATACGCACTTCGGCGTCGGCTACCGCTTCGACCCCGTACCGCCGGGAGGGCCTGCGGACGAGATGCCCTTCGAGGTCCTCGCGACCTCCCCGGACGAGGGCGTCGTGGGCGAGACGGTCGCCGACGTGCGCGTCACTCAGCTCGGCTGAGCCGCTCGGCGCGAATCCGCGCCCTCCGTTCACACCCTTTTCACACCGCCACGACTCCGGCGTAACAAGCTTGCGATCAACCGGTGCGAATGTGCCCATCGATCGCGCCGGAGGAGTAGCTCGTCGTGTGCTGAGCGCTCCGTCAACACAACTCAGAAGGAGACCCAAGCAAGTGATCTCTAAGCATTGGCTGTTCGCGGCCTGCGCCAGCGCGGTGCTCGCGCTCGGTGTCGCGGCCTGCGGTAGCGACGACAGCAGCGACGACTCGTCGTCCGGGGGCAGCGACTCCGCGAGTGGCCTCTCGGGCAAGATCACCATCGACGGCTCGTCGACGGTGCAGCCCTTCGCGGAGGCCGCGGCCGAGCTCTTCAACGAGGAGAACCCCGACGTCGACATCACGGTCGGCGCCGCCGGCACCAGCGGCGGCTTCGAGAAGTTCTGCGCCGGCGAAACCGACATCTCCGACGCCTCGCGGCCGATCGAGCCGGAGGAGGTCGATCTGTGCTCGAAGGGCGGTGTCTCCTACACCGACTTCCAGGTCGCCAACGACGGCATCTCCTACGTCACCAACCCGGCCCTCGAGATCAGCTGCCTGTCGGTCGACCAGCTGAAGCAGCTCTGGGTCGACGACACGGTCACCAACTACAGCGAGCTGGGCAACGACGCCGACACCGGCGAGGCACTCCCGGATGCCGAGGTCAGCCTCTACGGCCCCGGCACCGACTCGGGGACGTTCGACTACTTCACCGACACGATCAACGGCGAGGAGGGCGTCAGCCGCAAGCAGTATCAGGCGTCCGAGGACGACAACGTGCTCGTCCAGGGCGTCGCCGGAGACGAGAACGGATCGGGCTACTTCGGGTTCTCCTACTACGAGCAGAACACGGACCAGCTCAACCTGGTCTCGGTCGACAGCGGCGACGGCTGCGTCGCCCCGAGCGCCGACACGATCCAGGACGGCTCCTACGCGCCGCTCTCGCGACCGCTGTTCATGTACCCGTCCGATGAGGCCCTGGGCCGCCCGGAGGTGGCCGGGTTCGTGCAGTTCGTCGCCGACAACTACGACACCATCGCCGAGGCCGCGCTGATCGTCCCGATGGACTCAGCGCAGGCCAGCAAGGCGCAGGCGGCCGTGGGGAAGGCCGTCGGCTAAGACCCCCTCGAGGGGCCGCCGGCCGACACGCGAGCACACGGTGGAAGCCGGCACCCAAGCGGTGGGCGCGGCGCCGGGGGCAAGTGCCCTCGGCGTCCGTCGCCGCCGTTGGGGAGAGGAGGCGATCCGCGCCGCCCTCTTCCTGGCGGCGGCGATCTCGGTCCTGACGACGATCCTGATCGTCGTCGCCCTGCTCAACGAGTCGATCTCCTTCTTCCGGGAGGTCGGGACCAGCTTCTTCACCGACAGCGAGTGGTCGCCGCTGTTCGCCGACCCGCAGTTCGGGATCAGGCCGCTGCTCGTCGGCACCTTCCTGATCACTGGGCTCGCGATCCTCGTCGCCGTCCCGATCGGCCTCGCATCCGCCGTATACCTCTCCGAGTACGCGTCGCCGCGCGTGCGCAAGGCGGTGAAGCCCGTGCTCGAGGTGCTGGTCGGGGTGCCGACGATCGTCTTCGGGTACTTCGCGCTCACCTTCGTCACCCCGACGATCCTCCAGGACATCCTCCACCTGAACGTTCAGGTCTTCAACGCGCTCGCCGCCGGGCTGGTGATGGGGATCATGATCGTGCCCACGATCGCCTCGATCTCCGAGGACTCGATGCGGGCGGTGCCGCAGGGGCTGCGGGAGGGCGCGTACGGGCTCGGCGCGACCAAGCGCCAGGTTGCGACCAGGGTGGTCTTCCCCGCGGCGATCTCGGGCATCGTCGCCTCGATCGTGCTCGGCGTCTCGCGCGGCGTCGGGGAGACGATGATCGTCCTGATCGCCGCCGGGCTCTCGCCGAGCAACTCGCTCAACCCGCTCGACGGGCACGCGACGATCACCACCTTCATGGGGGCGACGGCGAAGGGCGACAACCCGGCCGGGACGATCGGCTACGAGTCGATCTTCGCCTGCGGCCTCACCCTGTTCGTGCTCACCCTGGCGATGAACATGATCGCGATCCGCTTCGTGCGCAAGTACCGTGAGGTCTACGAGTGAGCGCCCCGCCGCCGGACGCGATCGCGGCCGCCGTCACGAGTTCGTTCACGACCAACCGGCGCTCCCGCATCTTCGACCTGATCTTCAAGTACTCGCTGGTCGCCTGCCTGGCGCTGGCGATGATCACCCTCGCCGTGCTCCTGATTCAGGTGCTCGTCGAGGGGGTCAGCTCGCTCAGCCTCAACTTCCTGACCGACGTGCCCTCGCGGATCGATCCCTCGAGCTCGGGCATCGGCCCGGCGCTCATGGGCACGGTGCTCCTGATGATCGTCTGCGCGGCGTTCATCGTCCCCGTCGGCGTCGCGAGCGCGATCTACCTGGAGGAGTACGCCAACCGCGAGCGCTGGTTCAACCGCTTCATCGAGGTCAACATTCAAAACCTCGCCGCAGTGCCGTCGATCGTCTACGGCGTCCTCGGGCTCGCCTTCCTCGTCCGCGGCCCGCTCAGCCTCGGCAACGTGCTGCTCGCCGGCGGGCTGACGCTCGCGCTGCTGGTGCTCCCGGTGGTGATCGTCGCCGGCCGCGAGGCGATCCGTGCCGTGCCGCCCTCCATCCGCGAGGGCTCGATGGCGCTCGGAGCGACCAGGTGGCAGACGATCTGGAAGCAGGTGCTGCCGGCGGCCATCCCCGGCCTGGCGACCGGCGTGATCCTCTCGCTCTCGCGCGCGATCGGCGAGACCGCGCCCCTGATCGTGATCGGCGCGGCCGCCTTTGCGACCTCGGCCCCGAGCGGCTTCCTCGACACCGTGACGGCCCTGCCGATCCAGATCTTCGCGTGGATCTCAGAGCCACAGGACGAGTACAAGGCACTCGCGGCGGCGGCGATCATCGTCCTGATGGTGATCCTGCTGGCGATGAACGGGGTCGCGATCTGGCTCCGCAACAGATACGAGAACAAGTGGTAGGTGGTTAGCTTGGAAGGCAGAGTCGTGACCGATCCAGAGAAGACCGAGCGCACCGTCCCCGGGGTCAACCTCGCCGAGACGGTCGCCGAGGCGCACGAAGCGGGCGCACGGGCGAGGACGTTTGCGAGCCGTAAGAAGGTGTTCGAGCTCGACGACGTGACCGTCTCCTACGGCGACAAGCCGGCGGTGTCGGAGGTCACGATGCCGATGTACGCGAACGCGATCACGGCGCTGATCGGGCCCTCTGGCTGCGGCAAGTCGACGCTGATCCGCTGTCTCAACCGGATGAACGACCTGATCCCGTCCGCGTCGGTCGACGGCCGGGTCCTCTACCACGGCGAGGACATCTACGGCGCCGAGATCGACGCGGTCGAGGTCCGCAAGCGGATCGGGATGGTCTTCCAGAAGCCGAACCCGTTCCCCAAGTCGATCTACGACAACATCGCCTTCGGGCCCCGGATCCTGGGGATCAAGGACGACATGGACCAGACGGTCGAGAACGCGCTGCGCGGCGCCGCCCTCTGGGACGAGGTCAAGGACCGGCTCGACACGAACGCGTTCGGGATGTCCGGCGGCCAGCAGCAGCGCCTGTGCATCGCCCGCTGCCTCGCGGTCAATCCCGACGTGATCCTCATGGACGAGCCCTGCTCGGCGCTCGACCCGATCTCCACCGGGAAGATCGAGGACCTGATGCTCGAGCTCAAGGAGCAGTACTCGATCGTCATCGTCACCCACAACATGCAGCAGGCGGCGCGCGTCTCGGACATGACCGCGTTCCTGATCGTCAAGCTCGACGACGACGAGAAGCACCGCCAGGGCAGGTTGGTCGAGTACGACATGACCGAGAAGATCTTCACCAACCCCTCCGACCAGCGGACCGAGGACTACGTGACGGGCAAGGTCGGCTGATGCCGGACAGGACGCGACTTCAGTACCAGGACGAGCTGGTCTCGCTCGAGGAGCGCGCCCTCGACGGCCTGAACCTGGTCCGGGCTCAGCTCCAGCGAGCGATCGAGGCGGTCCAACATCAGGACACCGAGCTCGCGGAGCTGGTGATCGCGAGCGACGACGTCGTCGACGGTCGCTACCTCGAGGTCCATCAGTCGATCCTGACGCTGCTGGCGACGCAGGCGCCGGTGGCCACCGACCTGCGGCTGATCGCCGCCCTGCTCCACCTGATGAAGGCGGTCGAGCGGATGGGCGACCAGTGCGTGAACGTCGCCAAGGTGATCCCGCTCGCCGGCCATCATCCGCCCGCCGACGACCGGATCGTCGCCGACATCGTGACCATGGGCAAGCAGGTCGGGACCCAGCTCTCACAGTCGAAGCGCGCATTCGCCGAGCGTGACGTCGAGCTGGCGCGCGACCTGGTGCGCCAGGACGACCTCGTCGACAACCTGAACAAGGAGATCTTTCGGATCGCGCTCGAGATCGGCGACGACCACGATCGCCGCGAGTGGGCGATGACGATGATCCTGGTCGCCCGCGCGATCGAGCGGATCGGCGACAACACCGTCGACATCGGCGAGCAGGTCGCCTTTGTCGTCACCGGGCTCTTCCGCGAGTTCCAGGACGCCTCCCACCCGAGCCAGCCGATCCCAGGCTGACGTTCACGGCCGTCACGTGAGCACCGAGGGCGCCCGCGGCGACCAGGGCGCCTAGCGCGACAGCAGCTTCAACGCCTCGGCGGCGAGCTCGTCGACCGGCGCTCGATAGGGCGGGTGGACCTCGAGCAGAAGCGGCGCGTCGCGCCGCTCGAGCATCGGCGCCACTCGCTCCCACGGCACCGTCCCCCGTCCCGGGGGCAGGTGGAGGTCGAGCCGCAGGGGATCGACCCCGAGCTCGCGGCCCGCTCGGCGGCGGCGGGCGCCGAGGTTGTCGTGGACGTGGAAGAGGCTGGTCAGCTCGAGCACCGGATCGCAGAGCGCCTCGAGCCCCGTGTGGCGCAGATCGGCGACGACGTGGGCGTGGCCGAGATCGAGGCAGATCGCAATCGACGGCGACCCGATCCGCCGCGCGAGGCCTCGAAGCAGGATCGGGATGGCCGAGAGCGTCTCCGGGCCGGGGTAGAGCGGGGCCAGGTTCTCGATCGCGATCGTGACCCCAAGGCGCTCCGCGGTGGACGCGTGGACGGCGAGCGACCGGGCCTCGGCGGCCAGGGCCGCGCTCGGGCCGGTGCCGTCAGGGAGGGCGAGGGCGTGGTAGACGACCTGGCTCGCCCCGACCTCGGCGGCGTGGGAGAGCATGCCCTCGAAGGCGACGTCGGCCTCCCTCGTTCCCGCGCGCAGGCCGGAGGGCGCATGCAGCACGGCCTTCAGCGAGGTGGTCGCAAGCGCCGCGGCGATGGCGACCCCGTGGGTCCTGCACTGGCGTGGGTCGGACAGCACCGAGACCGGAGGGGAGTGCAGCTGCACCCAGCCGAACCCGGCGGCCTCGTAGGACTTCAGCAGTGGCGCCGACGCCCACCATTCCCGCGGGACGCTGAGGCCGAGCCGGGCGGCCAGCGGCCCGGCGCTCTCGCGCTTCATCCCCGCCGATTCGCGAGCTCGCGTCGCCTCGCTGATCGTCATCGACCTTCAGATTCGACGTTCCGCCCCGGCTCCTCGTGAAACCTGGGTGAAGCGGTTGTGAACGTGGCGTTATCGGGCCCGACGCCCCCGACCCGCCTCATCCGCGTCATTTGCGATGATCGGTTGGATGAGCAGGCCACGACCCCACGCACGCGGAGGACGCGCGGCTGCCGTCGCCGGATCGGGGTCATCGGGCTTGCCCGTAGCCACGGCTACGGGCGGCGCCCTGCTTCCCCCGCCCGACTCGGCCCCGCGCGCCCCCGCGCACGCGCGGCCATGACCTGATCATCCACGTGCTCTGCGCCGCCGTCGATATCGGCTCGAATACGACGCGCGTCCTGGTGGCCGAGCCGCAGGGGGGGCAGCTGCGCAAGGTGATGGAGCAGCGCGCCTACACGCGCTTCGACAAGGACTCCAAGCGCAAGGGCAGGATCACCGACGAGAAGATCGCCGAGCTCGAGGAGGTGGTCACGACGCAGGTCCGCCTCGCCGAGGAGCTCGGGGCGGAGGCGATCAGGATCGTCGCAACGGCGGCCGTGCGGGAGGCCAAGAACGCCGAGCAGGCCGCGAAGCGGATCGGCGCCGCGGCCGGGCTCGAGGTCGAGATCCTCAGCGAGGAGCAGGAGGGCCGACTGGCGTTCATCGGTGCGACCAAGACCCTCGGGCATCCGGTCGAGGGCGAGATCGGCGTGGTCGACGTCGGCGGGGGCTCCTCGGAGATCATCCTCGGGACGGTCGCCGGCGGAATGCGGGTCGTGCGCTCGTTCAAGATCGGGTCCGGGGCGGTGGCCGAGGAGTTCCTCACCAACGATCCTCCGTCGGCGGGCGAGATCCGGGCGCTTCGCAGCTACATCGACGACTTCTTCGCCGACGTCGAGGTCGACCAGCCGGCGCAGGCCGTTGCGGTCGGCGGCAGCGCGACCTCGCTGCGGACGCTGGTCGGCGCGGTGCTCGAGTACGAGACCCTGGAGCGCGCCGTCCGGGTGCTGACCGGGGACCCGATCGCCGAGGTCGCGAAGCGGTTCGAGCTCGACCCGCGCCGGGTCGGCATCCTGCCGGCGGGCGTGCTGATCCTCGAGAAGCTCTCCGAGGTGCTCGGCCGGCCGCTGCAGATCGGCAAGGGGGGCCTGCGCGAGGGAGTCATCCTCGACCTGCTGCACGGCGCCACCAACGGCGCTCCCGCCGCACTCGCTGCCTAGATGATCGAGACGCAGCCGCGTTAGGCTGCCTCGATGGCCAAGGCCCGTCCGATTCCAGGGGTCGGAGAGGACGATCCTTTCGCGGCGGTCGCCGCCGAGGTGGTCGCGCTGCGCACCGCCGAGCTCACGGAGCAGACGGCCGACGTGCTCGACATCCACGACATCGAGCGGGTCCACGACCTGCGGGTCGCCACCCGCCGCCTGCGGGCGGCGCTCGAGGTCTTCGAGTCCTGCTTTCCGCGTAAGCGTTACAAGGCGACCCTGCACGAGGTCAAGGCGCTTGCCGACGCGCTCGGCGAGCGGCGCGACCGCGACGTCACGATCGCAGCCCTCGACCGGTACGGCGAGGCGATCGCGCTCACGGACCGCCCCGGGGTCCGGAGCCTGGTCGACCGGCTGCGGACGGAGCAGGCCGAGGCGAACGTCGCCCTGGCCCCGTTCGTGACCGAGGAGCGGATCGCGGGCCTCGCCGAGCGCCTCGCCGAGCTGGTCGCCGCGGCGCGGTCGCTCGCCGCCCCGCTCGAACCGGCGAGCGAGTCCGAGCCCGCGCCGCCCGGCGCCGCCCCGGAGGACAACGGAGGAGCCCCCCGGTGAAGGCGAAGCGCGTCCGCAAGCTCGATCCCGAGGCGCCGCTGATCTTCAACGCGGCGCGCATCGTGCGCACCCGGCTCGACGAGCTGCGCTCCTTCGCCCCCGGCGCCCTGCAGGCCGACAACGAGACCGAGCAGCACGACCTGCGGATCGCGGCCAAGCGGTTGCGCTACGTGCTCGAGGCGACCGGCTTCTGCTTCGGCGCCCCCGCCGACACCGCTCGGCGCCGGGCCCGCGACCTCCAGGAGGTGCTCGGCGAGCTGCACGACTGCCACGTGATGCTGCCGCGGATCGCGGCGCACGTCGAGTCGCTGCGAGCACAGGACGCCGAGGCGGTGCGGGAGAGCGCCGGGGACGCTGATGACCTCGAGCCCGCGCTCGTCGCCCGCGCCCCCCACCGGACCGCATACCGTGGGCTGGAGCTGCTCTCGGTCGGGATCGAGGCCCGCCGCACGCTGCTCTTCGGCCGCTTCGTCGAGCTCTGTGGCGAGATCGACCGTGCCGCGACCTGGGAGCGGCTCCAGCGGGCGATCGATCGCAGCCTCGCCCGCGCCCGCGAGCGCCGCGAGGTCGCCGAGCGCGCCAAGCGGGCGGCGCTGGCCCTGGAGCGCGCCGAGCGCGCGCAGCAGGATGCCGCCGAGCGGGCCCGGCGCGCGGCGGCGGAGCTCGCCGAGGCGCGCGAGGCCCAGGACGCCCGCGGCCGCCCGGCGTAGGTGAGTGATCCCACGAGTGAGGGGGTGGGCTCGGGGCGCTCGCGGTCCCCGGGGCGTGGTTGGTGCCTTGAGCACACATACTGTGCTCAAGTCGACAATCGGCGGGTTCTGCGTCGAATGATGAGTCGACCACCCGCACGGTGCACAAGTCATCACTCGGCGTTCGCTCGAAGCCCCGCCACGGGCTTCGCCCGATCGCCGCGCCCCAGCTCGGTCCCGTGCGCCCCCGCGCACGCGAGCCCGTGGGATCAATCATCTAGACGAATCTCCGATCTAGGCGCCGCGGGTCGGTCACGCTAAAGTCGGTGGGTGGCAGGTGTGGGTAGCGGACGGCGTCTGCGTTGGCGCGCGGCCTCGGCGGTGGCACTCGGTGCCGCGCTCGTAGCCGCCGCTCCGGCAAGCGCCGCGTTCACGCCGGGAAGCTCAGGGCTCGGCGATCCCTTCTTCCCCCGCGCCGGCAACGGCGGATACCAGGTCGTCCACTACGACCTCGACCTCGACTACCGCCCGGCCACGGGGCGGCTCGCCGCTTCGGCCACGATCCGGGCGCGCGCGAAACAGGACCTGAGCAGGTTCGATCTCGACTACCGCGGCCCCACGATCGTCGGGCTCACGGTCGACGGCCAGCCGGCCGATTTCACCCGTCAGGGACAGGAGCTGGTGATCACGCCGGCGGCGGGGATCGCAACCGGCTCGCGGTTCGTGGTCGAGGTCTCCTACAGCGGCCGCCCGCGCGCGATCACCGATCCGGACGGCTCCCTGGAAGGTTGGGTCCGGACCGACGACGGCGCCTTCGTCGTCGGCGAGCCGCAGGGCTCGCCGGCCTGGTTCCCGTGTAACGACCACCCGACCGACAAGGCGACCTACGAGATCGCGATCACGGTCCCGAACGGGACCGAGGCGATCGCCAACGGCATCCTCGACCGGCCGCCGCCGTCGCGCAAGCGGGCGGGCCCCGACACCTGGCGCTACACCGTGAATCAGCCGATGGCGAGCTACCTGGCAACCGCGACCGTGGGCCAGTTCAGCATCGACCGCACACCGGTGGCCGGGCTCGACTCGCTGGTCGCGATCGACCCCCAGCTGCAGAGCTCCGCGCGCCGTATGCGCCGCTCGGTCGACCGCGCGGGCGAGATCGTCGGGCTCTTCGAGTCGCTCTTCGGGCCCTATCCGTTCGACTCGATCGGCGCGATCGTCGACGACGCTCCGCAGGTCGGCTACGCGCTCGAGACCCAGACACGGCCGATCTACGACCGGGTGCCGGGCGACACCACCGTCGCCCACGAGCTCGCCCACCAGTGGTTCGGCGATTCGGTCAGCCTCAGGAGATGGCCGGACATGTGGCTCAACGAGGGCTTCGCGACCTGGGCCGAGTGGCGGTGGGACCAGGAGGACGGAGGCCCGACGACGGCGCAGGTCTTCGCCGACCTACAGGCCCAGCCGCCGAGCCGACTCGACCTCTGGGACCCGCCGGCGGGGGCCATTCCGGATCCGAGCGAGCTGTTCTCGACCTCGGTCTACGTCCGCGGCGCGATGGCGCTCGAAGCGTTGCGACAGCGGGTCGGCAACGCCGCCTTCCTCGGGATCCTGCGTTCCTGGGCCGCGGACCGCCAGTACGCAAACGGGACCACCGCCGACTTCATCGCGCTCGCCGAGGCGGGCTCGGGCCAGCAGCTCGACGACCTCTTCCAGCGCTACCTCTTAAAGCCCGGCAAGCCCTGAGCCGCAAGCCCGGGCCCGATCCGGCTGACGAGATGGCGTTACCGCGGCTCGCCGGTAGCCTGTAGCGACCCCGATGGAGCCGTTGACAGAGACCGCGCAACCTGCCGAGCTCGAGGAGCTCGAAGCGGGAGTGGTCGAGTCCGAGGGGCCGGATCTCGAGGATCCAGAGCTCTACTTCAACCGCGAGCTCTCCTGGCTCGACTTCAACGACCGGGTTCTGCAGCTCGCCGAGGACGCCTCGGTGCCGCTGCTCGAACGGGCCAAGTTCGCAGCGATCTGGGAGTCGAACATGGACGAGGAGTTCATGGTCCGGGTCGCCAACCTGCAGGACATGGTCGAGTCGGGGACCCACGCCAAGGGCGCCGACGGGATGTCGGCCACCGAGGTGCTCGCGGCGGTCCGCACGCGGGTCGTCGATCAGCGCGAGCGGGCCGGCCGCACGGTCGAGCACGAGCTTCGCCCGGCGCTCGCCGAGCACGGGATCCGCATCCTCACCCCGGAGCAGGCCTCGCCCGAGGAGCGGAAGGAGCTCGAGCACCTGTTCGAGCGCCAGGTCTTCCCGGTCCTCACACCGCTGGTGATCGGGCGGGGCCGGCCCTTCCCGTACATCTCCAACCTCTCGCTCTCGCTCGCCGTCGTCCTCCGCGACCCGGAGAAGGACAACGAGATCCTCGCCCGGGTCAAGGTGCCGAAGGAGCTCCTGCGCCGGTTCCTCGCGGTCGGCGACAACGGCGACACCCTGGTCACGCTCGACTCGCTGATCGCGGCGAATCTCGGCTCGCTGTTCCCGGGGATGGAGGTGCTCGACCAGGCGCTCTTCCGGGTCACGCGCGACACCGACTACGACGTCTCCGACGAGACCGACGACCTGCTGCAGGCGGTCGAGGAGGAGCTTCGCCGCCGCCGTTTCGGCGAGGTGGTGCGGCTGGAGATCGACGATCGGATGAGCGAGCGCCTCCGCGACCAGCTGATCGCCGCGCTCGGAGTCTCGGCCGACGAGGTCTACGAGGTCGAGGGCCTGCTCGACCTCGCCGACCTCTGGGACGTGGTGGACCTCTCGGGGCACGACGACCTTCGCGACCCGCCGTTCACCCCGGTGACCCCGCCGCGGCTGCTGCTCGGCCCCGAGGGCAAGGAGAGCGACCTGTTCGCCGCGATCCGCGGCGGCGACATCCTCGTCCACCATCCGTACGACTCGTTCGCGACCACGGTCGAGCGCTTCGTCAAGCAGGCGGTCTCCGACCCCCAGGTGCTCGCGATCAAGCAGACGGTGTACCGGACGAGCGCCGACTCCCCCCTGGTGCCGAACCTGATCGAGGCGGCCGAGCGGGGCAAGCAGGCGGTCTGCCTGGTGGAGCTCAAGGCACGCTTCGACGAGAGCGCCAACATCCGCTGGGCGAAGAAGCTCGAGCAGGCGGGCGTCCACGTCGTCTACGGGATCCCGGCGCTGAAGACCCACGTCAAGTGCGTGCTCGTCGTGCGCCGCGAGGGCGACGGCGTCCGGCACTACGTCCACATCGGGACCGGCAACTACAACCCGAAGACGGCCCGCATCTACACCGACCTCGGGCTCTTCACCTGCAACCAGGAGATCGGGGCGGACATCGCGGAGATGTTCAACTCGCTCACCGGCTACGCGCGCCCGCGCAGCTACCGCGAGGTCCTGGTCGCGCCGTTCAACCTGCAGAAGGGGGTCCTGGAGGAGATCGACCGGACGATCGAGTCCCACTCCGACGAGACCCCGGGACGGATCAGGCTGAAGATGAACTCGCTCCTCGACGCACCCTCGATCCGGGCGCTGTATCGGGCCTCCCAGGCCGGCGTCGAGGTGCAGATCAACGTCCGCGGGATCTGTGCGCTGCGTCCCGGGGTCGAGGGCGTCTCGGACCGGATCATGGTGCGGTCGGTGGTCGGGCGCTTCCTCGAGCACTCGCGGATCTACTCGTTCGAGCGCCACGGCGAGCCCCCGAGCGTCTACATCGGCTCGGCCGACCTGATGCCGCGCAACCTCTACAACCGGGTCGAGCTCGTCGCCCCGGTCCACAACGACCGGGCCCGGACCGAGCTCGTCGACGTCCTCGATCGTTCGCTCGCCGACAACACCAACTCATGGGAGCTCCACGCCGACGGAGAGTGGATCCGGCGAGAGCCCGGCGACGAGCCCCGCAACGTCCAGCACGAGCTGATCGAGCTCCACACCGAGCGCTCCGCCTCGGGCGCCGCGGTGGAGACGCCGCCGGCCGCCTGAGCCGCCGGTCGCACGGCGGCGGGAGCTAGATGGCTGAACGCCACGATGCGCACGGCTACTGGCTCGCGGAGGCGGGCCCGGCCGAGCCCGCGCCGGCGTTGCGCTCGGACACCGAGGCCGACGTGCTCGTCGCCGGGGGCGGCTACACGGGGATGTGGACGGCCTGGCATCTGAAGCGGCTGCGCCCGGAGGCGCGGGTGGTGCTCTGCGAGGCCGGGACCTGCGGCGAGGGGCCGAGCGGCCGCAACGGGGGCTTCGTCAACGGGCTCTGGTTCAGCCTGCCGACGCTGCGCGAGCGGTTCGGCGACGGGCCGGCGATCGAGGTGGCGCGGGCGGCGCAGCGATCGGTGGCCGAGATCGGCGCGTTCTGCAGCGAGCATGGGGTCGACGCCTGGTTCCGGCAGGCCGGCTACCTCCAGGTCTCGACCGCGCCGGCCTGGGACGGCGCCTGGGAGCGGGTGGCCCGAGCTTGCGCGGAGCTCGGCGAGCCCGACGCCTGTGTGCCGGCGAGCGCTGCGGAGGTCCGCGAACGCTGCGCCTCGCCGATCTTCCGCGGTGGCGCGTTCTATCCGGGCGCGGCGACGGTCCAACCGGCCCGGCTCGCGCGCGGCCTGGCGGCCCGGCTGCGCGAGGCCGGGGTCGAGGTCTACGAGCACACCCCGGTCGGCTCGATCGGCAGGCAGGGCAGCGAGATCGTCGCCGAGGCGGGTGCGGGCCGTGTGCGGGCCCGGGCCGCGGTGATCGCGACCGGCGCGGCGGTGGGATCCCGATCGCGCATGCGACTCCGGCTCACGGTCACCTCCAGCCACATCGCGCTCACCGAGCCGGTCGGCGACCTGCTCTCCGAGATCGGCTGGACCGGCGGCGAGTGCATCACCGACTCGCGGGCGATGATCCACTACTTCCGGACCACCCCCGACGGCCGGATCGCCTTCGGCTGGGGCGGGGGCAGGGTGGTGCTCGGCGCCCGCACGCGCGGGCGCGCCGAACGGGACCCGGACGTGGTCGCCGAGCTCGAGCGCCACATGCTGCGCTTCTTCCCCGGACTCGCCGGCCGCCGCGTCGAGCAGGCCTGGGGCGGCCCGATCGACGTCTCCCCGAGCCACCTCCCGCTGATCGCCCGGCTCCAGCCCGGGATCCACTGCGCCTTCGGCTACACCGGCCATGGCGTCGGCCCGTCGCACATGCTCGGCCGCTCGCTCGCCTCGCTGGCCCTCGGCCTCGACGACGAGCCCAGCCGCCTGGCGCTCGTCAACCCGCCCGCGGTCCGGGTGCCCCCGGAGCCCTTCCGCTACCTCGGCGGCTCGCTAATCCGCCGCGCGATCCTGCGCCGGGAGGCGGCTCTGGAGCGAGGTGAGGAGCCGGGTCCGGTCACTGCCGCGGTCGCCGGGATCCCCGCGAGGATCGGGATCCACATCGGGAGGTAGGCGGGGGCGTTGCGCACGGTGCCTCGGGCGCGCTGCGAGGGTGCGGGGCCGGTTAGGCGGTAAGGGGGCGGGAGGAGTGCGCCTTGCGTGACGTTCGCGACGCTTCAGTGCCTATTGGTCGCACGCCGTTGGGCGAGTGACATCTAAACCACCTAGGCGGTGGTCAAGATGACTCTCGGCGGAAAGGGGCGGCGCGGCGCCCGGGTCGCCCACGGGCCCCCATCGGGACCGCCGGGCGGCGACCTACGATGGCTCGATCAGCTCGAAGCGGACGATCGCCCATCTCGACATGGACGCGTTCTATGTCGCGGTCGAGCTCCTGCGCCGGCCGGAGCTGCGCGGCAAGCCGGTGATCGTCGCGGGCCGGGGGCCGCGCGCGGTCGTCACCACGGCGAGCTACGAGGCGCGCCCGTTCGGTGTCGGCTCGGCGATCCCGGTCGCCTTCGCCAAGCGCCGGTGTCGCGATCTCGTCCACCTGCCGGTCGATATGGCTCATTACCGCGAGCGCTCGCGCGAGGTGATGGCGCTGGTCGGCGAGCTCGGGGTCCCGACCCAGCCCGTCTCGCTCGACGAGACCTACATCGACCTCTCGTCGCTGCCCGACCCGATCGCGCGGATGAGCGGCCTGGTGCGCAGCATCCGCGAGCAGCTTCGGCTCGACGCCTCGGTCGGGATCGGGCCCAACCGACTGGTCGCCAAGGTCGCCTCCGACGCCGAGAAGCCGCGCGGCTTCGTCGTCCTCACCCGCGAGCAGGCGGCGCGCCGGTTCGCGCCTGCGCCGCCTCGGCTGATCCCCGGCGTCGGGCCGAAGACGGCCGAGCGGCTCGAGGCGCTCGGTGTGCGTACGATCGGCGACCTGCAGGCCTATCCGGCCGAGGAACTGGTGCGGCGCTTCGGCCAGAGCCACGGCCACGGCCTGCACCAGCGCGCGCATTTCCGCGACGACTCGCCGGTCGCCCGCGGCGAGGTCAAGTCGCGCTCGGTCGAGACCACCTTCGACTACGACATCGCCTCTATGGACGAGCTCGAGCGGGTGCTCGACGAGCAGTCGCGCCGCCTCGGCACCGAGCTGCGCGAGCGAGCCATGCGCGGGCGGACGATCGGGATCAAGGTGCGGCTCGACGACTGGACCACCGTCACCCGGGTGCACACGATCGAGGCGCCGACCAACGACTCGGACCTGATCGCCGCGACCGCGCGCACGCTGTTGCGCGCCTACGCCCCGCCGAGGCCGGTGCGCCTTCTCGGGGTCAAGGTCGCGGCCTTCGCCTCCGCCGACGATCCGGCGCGCTCGGGGCCCGAGCCGCTGAGCCTGATCCCCGGCTAGGTCACGCGGCAGCGGGCTGGATCACGACAGCGCGAGCACCAGCTCGCGGACGGCGCCGGGATAGCGCCACGCGATGCCGCCGTGCTTGCCGTCGAAGAGCTCGAGCGTGTGCTCGACGCCGACCTTGCCGAGCTCCTGGGCGAAGGCGGTGGCGCCGAGGTCCAGGAAGTACTCGTCGGCCTTGCCCGCGTCCAGGTAGATGCGCCGCATCGAGCGCAGGGCGTCGGCGTGGCCGGCGGCCATCCGTACCGGGTCCACCGCGAGCCACTGCTCCCAGACCTCCTCGACCAGCCTCCCCGTCTCGATCTCGAACGGCAGCAGCGCCTTTCCCGGGCGCTCGGGATCGGGCGAGTAGCAGGCGGCGTAGCCGTAGTCCTCGAACGGCGCGAAGCCCTCGTACGTGAACTGGTCGGCCTCGGCCAGGCGCTCGAACAACACGTCCCAGGACCCCTCGAAATCGTCGCGGAGGATGCGCGCCTTGTCGCGGAACTGGGCCGCGTAGCAGACCTCGAACAGCGCGTCCCCGGCGTGCGAGGCCAGGGCCCCGAAGACGTCGGGACGCATCATCGGCACGACCATGGCCCCGTAGCCGCCTGAGGACTTCCCGGTCAGCCCGCGATGGTCGCGGTCGGGGGCAGTCGGGTAGCGCGAGTCGACGAACTCGACGACCTCGTCGCAGAGGTAGTCCTGGTAGCGGCCGGTGCTGGTCGAGTTGAGGAACTGCGAGCCGCCGAACGAGGTCCAGCAGTCGACGAAGGCCACGATCGCCGCGGGGCAGTCGCCGGTCGCGAACATCGCGTCGATCCGCTCGACGATGTTCGGCTGCAGCGGGTCGTGGTCCTTGACCATGTCGATCTGGCCGGTGTAGCCCTGGATGAAGTAGACGGTCGGCAGCGGCTTCGGGTGGTCGAGCTCGACCCCGGGCGAGCGGTAGACGTACAGCGGCCGGCGGGCTGGGTCGCCGAGCGGGTTGTCGGCGAGCAGCTCCGACTCGACCACGAGCTCGTCCAGCGAGCCGGCGAGCGGGCGCTCCCACGGAGCGCCCGCCAGCCCGTCTACCTCGCGCAGGCTCATCGGATCACGACCAGCGCGACGTGACGACCTTCTTGCGGGTGTAGAACTCGACCGCGTCGCGCCCGTTGGCGTGCAGGTCGCCGTCGATCGAGTCCTTCCAGCCCGAGAAGGGGAACCAGGCGACCGGTGCGGCGACGCCCACGTTGACGCCCAGCATCCCTGCCTCCGCGCCCCAGCGGTACGCGCGCGCGGCGCTCCCGGAGGACGTGAAGATCGACCCGGCGTTGCCGTAGCGCGAGCCGTTCGCGAACTCGAGCGCGGCGTCGAGGTCGTCGGCGCGGACGACCGCCAGCAGCGGCCCGAAGAGCTCCTCGCGGGCGAGGTCGGACTCGGCGTCCGCCGCGGCGACGATCGACGGCCCGATGAGCGTCCCGCCCGGGCCGGCGTCGCGCCGGCCGTCGAGGATCACCTCGTCCTCGCCGCCCTCCGCGGCCTCCACCGCCGCGGCGATCCGGTCGCGGGCCTCGGGCCCGACAAGCGGACAGACCTCGACCCCCTCCTGGTCGCCGGGGCCGACGCCCAGCCCGGCGGCCGCCTCGGCGAGCGCGTCGAGGGACCGGTCCTGCTCGGCCCGCGTGCCGACCAGCACCGCCACCGAGCCGGCGAGACAGCGCTGGCCGCCGGCGCCGAAGGCCGAGGACATGATCGCCGGCACGGTCACGTCGAGGTCGGCGTCGGGCATGACGATGAGCGAGTTCTTCGCTCCGCCGAGCGCCTGGAAGCGCTTGCCGTTGGCCGACGAGCGCTCGGCGATGTAGCGCGCGGTCGAGGCCTGGCCGACGAACGAGATCGCGTCGATCTCGGGATGGTCGAGCAGCCCGTTGACCGCGTCGTGCGCGCCGTGGACGAGGTTGAGCACCCCGGGCGGGAGCTCCTCGATCCCGTCGATGAGCTCGAACATCAGCTCCGACGGCCGCGGGTCGCGCTCGGACGGCTTGAGGATGAAGGTGTTGCCGCAGGCGATCGCGTAGGGCAGGAACCAGAGCGGGATCATCGCCGGGAAGTTGAACGGGGTGATCGCGCCGACCACGCCCACCGGCTGGCGCACGAGCTCGACGTCGACACCGCGGGCGACGCCCTCGAGGTTCTCGCCCTTGAGCAGGTGCGGGATCCCGCAGGCCGCCTCGACCGATTCGATCCCGCGCAGAACCTCGCCGCGGGCATCGTCGAGCGTCTTGCCCATGTCCTCGGTCACCAGGCGCGCGATCTCCTCGTGGTTCTCCCACAGCGCCGCCCGCATGGCCATGACGGCGCGAGCGCGCTTCTGCGGCGCCACCGCCCGCCAGGCCGGCTGCGCCTCGCGCGCGGCCCGCGCGGCGGCGTCGACGTCGGCCGCGCCGGAGAGCGGCACCAGGGCGGTGAGCTCGCCGGTCGCCGGGTTGCGGTCCTCGAGCGTGCCGTCGCCCGCGGCCTCCACCCAGCCGCCGCCGATGTAGTTGCGAAGTGTTCTCGTTGCGGTTTCAGTCGCCATACGGGTACCACCATTCCTTGGCTTCGATCTCGGTCTCGATGTGAACGTGCTTGGTCTCCTGGAAAGCTTCGAGCCCCTCGCGCCCCAGCTCGCGGCCGAGGCCCGACTGGCGGTAGCCCCCGAAGGGCCCCGCGTCGTTGTCGGTGAGCGGGTCGTTGAACCAGACCGTGCCGGCCTTGAGCTCGCGCATGCAGCGGAGGATCGTCTGCAGGTCCTCGGTGTAGACGTTTGCCCCGAGCCCGAACCGGGTCGAGTTGGCGTACGCGATCGCCTCGTCGAGCGAGCGCACACGAACCAGCGGCGCCACCGGGCCGAAGGTCTCCTCGGAGAGCAGCGCGGTGTCGGCCGCGGCCCCGGTGACCACGGTGGGGGCGAAGAAGTGGCCCCGGTCGTGGCCGGCCGAGTCGCCGCCGACGACCAGCTCGGCGCCGGCCGCCACCGCCGCTTCGACCTGGTCGGCGACCTTCGTGCGCTGGCCGGCGGAGACCATCGGGCCGACGTCGGTCGCCGGGTCCATCGGGTCGCCGATCCGCAGCGTCCGGGTGTGGTCGGCGAACGCCTGGAGGTAGTCGTCGTATACGTCGTCGAGAACGTAGAAGCGCTCCGCCGAGGTGCAGACCTGGCCGGCGTTGAGGAACGCCGCCCAGGCCCCGCCGCGGGCCGCGACGCCGATCTTGTCGGCGACGTCGGAGCAGACGATGAAGGGGTCCTTGCCGCCCATCTCCAGGTTCACCCGCGCGACCCGCTCGGCGCAGACCGCCGCAATCCGCTTTCCGGTCTCAACCGAGCCGGTGAAGGCGACGCACTCGATCCGCTCGTCGGCGACGATCGCGGCCCCCACCGGGCCGGCGCCGGCGACGACGTTGACCACCCCGGCCGGCAGGTGGTCGAAGCAGGAGGCGGCGGCGAGGGTCGAGAGTGGCGTCAGCTCCGAGGGCTTGGACACGGTGGCATTGCCGGCGGCAAGGGCCGGGGCGAGCTTCCACGAGAGCAGCAGCAGCGGGTAGTTCCAGGGCACTATGCAGCCCACCGGGCCAACCGGGTCCTTGACCACGAGCGCCAGCTGGCTCGCCTCGATCGAGGGGATCACGCGGCCGGCCGAGTCGCGGCCGATCTCCGCGTAGTAGTCGAACGCCGCCGCCGTCCAGCCGATCTCGTCGGAGTTCTCGATCAACGGCTTGCCGCCCTCGAGCGTCATCAGCTCGGCGAGCTCGTCGGTGCGCGCGCGGAGCCGCGTCGCCACCTCGTGCAGCATCTCCGCCCGCTCGACCGCCGGGGTCCGCTCCCAGCCGCTCTGAGCCTCGGCTGCCGCCGCGATCGCGTCGTCGAGCTGCTCGTCCGAGGGCGCGCGGACGGTCGCCACGGTCTCCTCGCTGAAGGGGTTCTCGACCGCGATCTCGTCGCCCTCGCCGGCGACGAGCTCGCCGCCGATCGCGAGCCTGGTCTCGATCTCCGCCACGCGCCGATGCTAGCGCCGGCGATCGGGAGCGCGAGTACAAGCCGGGCGCCCGGCGGTGGACGGACCGGCGCGATTGACCGCGAAGGGCTGCGGGTAGAACCTCGAGGATGGACGAGCCACGGAAGGTGACCTCCGAGCATGCCGCCCGGCGCGAGGAGAGCGAGGAGGAGCGCCTCGACCGCAACCTCGACGAGCTGCTCCAGGAGCCTCCGAGTCGCCCTGCCCGGCATCCAGGTCCTCTTCGCCTTCCTGCTCGTGGTCCCATTCCAGCAGGGCTGGGAGACGGTGACCGAGTTCGAGCGCACCGTCTACTTCATCACCCTGCTGCTGACCGCCGGCGCCTGCGTCTGCCTGATCACCCCCACGGCGCGCCACCGGATGCGCTTTCGCGAGCTCGACAAGGAGTGGATCGTGCGCACGTCGAACATGTTCGCGATCGCGGGCCTGGTGCTGATGGGTGCCGCGATCTGCGGCGTGCTCCTCCTGATCTCGAGCGTCGTCTACGACGGCATCCTGTTGCGCGTCGTCCCGGTGGCCTTCGGCGCCTTCGATCCTCTGGGTCTGGTTCGGCGCCCCGCTGGTGCGCGAGCTCCGCGACGACGACTGAGTCAGTTCGCGGTGGCGGTGCCGGGCCTCGGGGGCAGCGGCGTGGGGACGGCGGGGTCGACCTCCTGCTCGGGCCGCACCGAGGCGAGCTTCTCGGCCCTCCCCTGCTGCCAGACCGTGAACACCATCGCGACCACGGTGACCGCGAACAGCATCGCGGCGATCACGTTGACCTCGACCGGGATCCCGCGCTGCGCGGCGCCGAAGATGTAGAGCGGGAACGTGACCGTTTGCCCGGAGTTGAAGTTCGAGATCACGAAGTCGTCGATCGAAAGCGCGAAGGCGAGCATCGCCGCGCCGACCAGCCCGGGCATCAGCAACGGCAGGGTGATCTTGCGGAAGGTCGTGAACGCGTTGGCGCCGAGGTCCTTCGCGGCCTCCTCGAGTCTTCGATCGAAGCCGATCAATCGCGAGCGCACGACCACGACGACGAAGCTGATGCAGAACATGACATGCGCGATCAGCAGGGTCGCGAAGCCGCGTGTTGATGCCGTAGACGAGGAACATCGAGAGCAGCGCGGCGCCGATCACGACCTCCGGGGTCGCCATCGGGATCACGATCAGGAAGTTCGACGTCTTGCGCCCGAAGAACTCGTAGCGGACCAGGGCGAGCGCGATCATCGTTCCGAGGATGGTCGAGATCAGGGTCGCCAGGGCGGCCAGCTCGAGGCTCTTCAGCAGCGCGTCGTTGAGCTCCGGGATGCCGAAGGCGTTCTTCCAGTGCTCGAGCGTGAATCCGACCCAGGTGAAGTTGTAGCGGCCGGCCGGATCGTTGAACGAGAAGCCGATGATGACCGCGATCGGCAGCAGCATGTAGAGCACCGCGATGACCGCGAAGATCATCAGCCCGTTGCGCCTGAGCCAACTCATGCGGGAGCCTCCTCATCGCCCATCAGGGCCTCCGATCCCGCGAACTTGATGTAGATGAGGACGATGGCCAGGATCCCGATCATGAGGATGAACGCGAGCGCCGCGGCGGTCGGGTAGTCGCGCTGGGTGATGTAGAGCGACTGGATCGAGTTGCCGATCATCTTGTTGTTCGGCCCGCCGAGGAAGAAGGCGTTGATGTAATCGCCCATCGCGGGGATGAAGGTCAGCAGCGTGCCGGCGACGATCCCCGGCGCGGTGATCGGCAGCGTCACCTTGCGAAACGCGGTCTTCGAGCTCGCATAGAGGTCGTTGGCGGCCTCGATCAGCCGGGAGTCGACGCGCTCGAGGCTCGCGTAGAGCGGCAGGATCATGAACGGGAGGAAGTTGTAGGTCAGCCCCGCGATCACCGCCGGGGCCGTCGCCAGGACGTGGCCGCCGTCGGGGACGATGCCGATCGTCTGCAGGAAGCTCACCACCGGGCTCTCGTCGGAGAGGATCGTCTCCCAGGCCAGGGTCCGGATCAGGTACGTGGTGAAGAACGGGGCGACCACCGCGAACAGCAGCAGGTTGCGGTACTTGCCGGCCTTGAAGGCGATCGCGTACGCGACCGGGTAGCCGATCAGCAGGCAGAGGATCGTGGCGATTCCCGCGTAGACCAGCGAGCGCACGAACTGCGTGTCGTAGAGCGAGAGGCTGTCGGAGAAGTTCGACCAGTCCCAGTCGAAGCTGAAGCCCTGCTCGAGCGTGTCGCCGCCGTAGAGCGACAGCTTGCCCGAGTAGTAGAGCGGGACGACGAAGAAGATGATCAGCCAGAGCAGGCCCGGCGCCAGGAGCAGGTAGGGCGTCAGCTTCCTCTTGCGCACCGGCCGCTCCTCAGCCGTTGACCGCGGTCTCGAACGCCTGCGTGATCTCCTGCTCCTCGGCGCCCGTGATCGTCGGCGCCGTGTCGCAGGTCGCGGTGAAGCTCTCGGGCGGGAAGATCAGCTTGTTGTTGGCGATCTCCGGGTCCTGCTTCAGCAGCACCTCCTTGGTGCCGGCGACCGGTGAGACGTAGTTGACGTACTCCTCGATCTGCGCCTGGTGGACCGGGTCGTAGACGTAATTCATGAACGCCTCGGCGGCCGTCGGGTTCGGGGCCCCGATCGGGATCACCATGTTGTCGGACCACAGCATGCAGCCCTCCTCCGGCATCCGGAACTCGATGTTCGGGTCGTCGGCCTGCAGCTGGACGGCGTCCCCCGACCAGCCGATCACCGCCACAGCGTCGCCGGAGGCGAGGTCGCGGGCGTAGTCGTTGCCGGTGAAGCGGCGGATCTGGCCGTCGTCGACCGCGCCCTGGATCTTCGCGATCGCGTCGAGCCAGTCCTGCTTGGTCGCCTGGTCGAGCTCGACCCCGTTGCACTTCATCACCAGCGGCACCGTGTCGCGCATCTCGGTGAGCATCTCGACCTTGCCCGCGTACTGCGGGTCGAAGAGGTCGCAGATCGAGGTCACGTCGGGCGCCAGGTCCTTGCGCACGACGAGCCCGGTGAGCCCCGTCTGCCACGGCATCGAGAAGTCGCGGTTTGGATCGAAGGGCACGTTGGCGAGGCTCGGGACCAGGTTCTTGTAGTTGTTCGGCATCGCCGTCTTGTCGAAGTTCTGCAGGTAGCCGAGCTCGTGCATCTTGTTCGCCATCCAGTCGGTGACGACGAAGATCGAGCGCCCGCCGGACTCGCCCTGGTCGAGCTCCGGCTGCACCTTGCCGAAGAACTCGGCGTTGTCGTTGACGTCCTCGATGTACTTGACCGTGAGCCCGGTCTTGGCCTCGAAGTCGCCGATCGTCTGCTTGTCGATGTAGAGCGGCCAGTTGGAGATCGTGACCTCGCCCGTCGGGCTTGCCCGAGGCGTCGACGGTCTGCACGTCGCCCGTCTGCGGGCCGCCGATCACCGCCTGCTCGCAGCCTGCGAAGACCAGCGCGGCGAGCACGGCGACCGCCGCCGGCAGCCTTCGACGTCCGCCGGCGAGGCTGGCGGGGAGCCCGCTCATTCGGCCGCCGTGGTCGACGTCGCCGCCACCGGGTCCTCGGACTCGCGGACCACGTGGATGTGCTCGGGCGCCCAGGAGAGGCGGACGTCGGTGCCGCCTCCGGGTAGGCGTGAGCGCTCCGCCTCGTCGGCGTTCGGGACCAGGACGGTCATCCGGACCCCGCCGGCGAGCTGGACGACGATCTGGGTTGCCGTCCCGAGGAAGACCGAGCTCTCGACCTGACCGTCGACCTTCGGCCAGTTGGTCTGCGCGCTGTCGGCCGAGGAGCCGTTGCGGTCGCTCGAGATCACCAGCTTCTCCGGCCGGACGACCGCGTGGCAGCGCTCGCCGGTGCTCATGCCGTTGGTTGGCGCGTCGATCTCGACCCCGGCGTCGAGCCTGACCCGGCCGCCGGCGCCGTTGGCCGACTGGGTCACCTGGCCGGGCATCAGGTTCGAGACGCCGATGAAGCCGGCGACGAAGGTGGTGGTGGGGCGCTCGTAGACGTCCTCGGGCCCGGCGCACTGCTCGATCCGGCCGCGGTTCATGACCGCGATCCGGTCGGACATCGTCAGCGCCTCCTCCTGGTCGTGGGTGACGTAGACGAAGGTGATCCCGACGTCGCGCTGGATCCCCTTGAGCTCGAGCTGCAGGCCCTTGCGCAGCTTCAGGTCGAGAGCGCCGAGCGGCTCGTCGAGCAACAGGACCTTCGGCAGGTTGACGAGCGCTCGCGCCAGCGCCACGCGCTGCTGCATGCCGCCGGAGAGCTGGTTCGGCCGGCGGTTGATCTCCCGCGCGAGCCCGACACGCTCGAGCTCGGCCTCGACCCGGCTCCTGATCTCGCTCTTGTCGACCTTCTTGCGCTCGAGCCCGAAGGCGACGTTCTCGCCCACGCTCAGGTGGGGGAAGAGCGCGTAGCTCTGGAAGACGGTGTTGGTCGGCCGCTTGTGGGCCGGGAGCCCGGCGACGTCGGCGCCGTCGATCTTGATCGCGCCGGTGGTCGGCTGCTCGAACCCGGCGATCATCCGCAGGGTGGTCGTCTTGCCGCAGCCCGAGGGGCCGAGCAGGGTGAAGAACTCCCCCTCGCCGATCTCGAGGTCCATCTCACGTACGGCGACGAAGTCGTCGAACGACTTCGACACTCCCTGCAGGTCCACACTGACTTCGCTCACACCCGTCCTCTCCTCATCAGACAAACCCGGTGGCGCGGGGACGCCGTTGAGGCTAAGTCGCCAGACACGCGGATGCAAGTGGCGAAAACCCCAAAACGTCCAACGGGACTTATACAACTCGGACGAAACGGGCGCAAGACATTGAACCGAATCCCGGTTGTGTTGGGCCGCCTGGGTAGCTACCGTTATACGGAACGTCGAGGCTCGCTGGACGGCTAGTCAAAGCTTGCAGCCAACGACGGCAAGACGAAGTCGTAGGGAGTCGAAGGAGAGAGATGGCGTCAACCGACACTGCGATCACCACGGCCGCCGGGACCAGCCTCCAGGAGGCGGCCAAGCGCAACCTGTGGATGCACTTCACCCGCATGGGCTCCTACGCCGAAAGCGAGGTGCCGGTGATCGTCCGCGGCGAGGGCGCCTACGTCTACGACGAGCACGGCAACCGCTACCTCGACGGGCTCTCGGCGCTGTTCTGCGTCAACGCCGGACACGGTCGCACCGAGCTCGGCGAGGCCGCGGCGCGCCAGGTCGAGGAGCTCGACTTCTTCGTCCTGTGGAGCTACGCCCATCCCCGGGCGATCGAGCTCGCCGAGCGGGTCGCCGCGCTGGCCCCCGGCGACCTCAACCGGGTCTTCTTCACCTCCGGCGGCTCGGAGGCGGTCGAGTCGGCGATCAAGCTCGTCCGCGCCTACCACCAGCGCACCGGCAACCCGCGCAAGATCAAGTTCCTGAGCCGCGAGGTCGCCTACCACGGGACCACCCTCGGAGCCCTGCAGGCGACGGGGATCACGGCCCTGCGAACCGATTTCGAGCCCCTCGTGCCGGGCGGGATCAAGGCTCCGAACACCAACAGCTACCACTGGCCCGAGGGCCGCGACCCGCTCTGGGCCGCCGACCAGATCGAGGAGAAGATCCTCTTCGAGGGCCCCGAGACGGTCGCCGCGGTGATCCTCGAGCCGCTGCAGAACGCCGGCGGCAGCATCCCGCCGCAGGAGGGCTACTTCCAGCGCGTGCGCGAGATCTGCGACCGGCACAACGTGCTGCTCGTGTCCGACGAGGTGATCTGCGCCTGGGGCCGGCTCGGCCACTACTTCGGCTGCGAGCGCTACGGCTACCAGCCGGACATCATCACCACGGCGAAGGCGCTGACCTCGGCGTACGCCCCGATGGGGGCGATGATCGCCTCCGACCGCGTCTACGAGCCGTTCGCGTCCGGCAAGGAGTCGTTCACCCACGGGTTCACCTTCGGCGGTCATCCGGTCGCCGCCGCGGTGGCGATGGCCAACCTCGACATCTACGAGCGCGAGGACCTCTGCGGTCACGTCCTCCGCAAGCAGGACGAGTTCCGCGCCATGCTGGACGGGCTTCGGGACATCCCGATCGTCGGCGACGTGCGCGGGGACGGCTTCTTCCACGCGATCGAGCTCGTCTCCGACCAGGAGACCAAGGCCGGCTTCAGCGACGAGGAGTCCGAGTGGCTGCTGCGCGGCTATCTCTCGGGCGAGCTCTACCGCCGCGGCCTGATCTGCCGAGCCGACGATCGCGGCGATCCCGTGATCCAGCTCGCGCCGCCGCTGATCTGCGACACCGAGCACTTCGAGGAGATCCACGACGTGCTCCGGCCCGTGCTCGAGGAAGCCTCGGAGCAGGTGCACAAACGCCGATGAGGTCGGCGCCGGCGCCCGCATGCTGACCGTTCGCTCGCTGCTCGACGACTGCGGCCTCGAGATCGCCGCGGCGGAGGCGAGCGCCGACAACCCGGTCCGCTGGGTCCACATCTCCGAGCACGAGGACCCGACCCCGTGGCTTTCGGGCGGCGAGCTGCTGCTGACCACCGGCTACAACCTCGGCACCCCGACGCGCCAGCGCCGCTTCGTCGAGCTGCTCGCGGGCGAGGGGATCGCCGGGCTCGGCTTCGGCACCGGCTTCGACCACAAACGGCTGCCGAAGGCGATCTCCGAGGCGTCGGCCGAGCATGGGCTGCCGCTGTTCGAGGTCCCCTACGAGATGCCGTTCATCGCGATCACCGAGCGCGCTTCGGCGCGGCTCATCAACGAGCAGTTCGGCGTGCTCGAGCGCGGCGTCCAGGTCCACGAGCGGCTCGAGCGGCTGGTGATCGAGGGCCACGGGCTCGACGAGATTCTCGCCGCGACCGGGGCCGCGATCGGCGGCACGGCGATCGTCCTCGACCGCGCCGGGCGCGAGCTCGCCCGCGGCGGTGACGACCCCGACGGCGCCGCCGCGGAGGAGCTGGCCGCCGAGCTGGCCGCCCGCGAGTCGAGCGCCCCGACCGCCACCTTCGCCCCGGAGGAGGGGGAGCTCGCCGGCCGGGCGCTGGCCGTGCCCGTCCCCGGTCGCCGCGGCGGCGCCCCGGTGGCCTGGCTCGCGGTGGTCTCCGAGGATCAACCGCTCGGCGACTTCGAGCGCCTCTGCGCCCGCCAGGCGGCGATCGTCGTCGGGCTCGAGCTGATGCGCGAGCGGATCGTGCGCGAGACGGAGCGCCGGCTCGCCGGCGACCTGCTCGCCGACGCGCTCGGCGAGCGGCTCGAGCCCGAGGAGCTGACCGGCCGCCTGCGCCCGTTCGGGATCGGCGGCGAGGCGGCGGTGCTCGTCTTCGACCTCGACGACCCGCCGGCCGCCGAGGCGACGCTCGAGTCGGCGCTTTCCGACGCCGGGGTCCCCGCTCTGGTCGCGACGAGCGCCGCGGCCGGCCGGCCGCTGCTCTGCGCCGTGGTCGACACCGCCTCGGCCGAGCCGGTCGGCACCGCGCGCCGGGCCCGCGAGGCGCTCACCGGCGGCTCCGGGGCCCAACGGCGTCCGGGCGGCCGCCAGCCGCCCCGCCGGCGTCGGCTCGCTGCGCCGGGCGTTCCACGAGGCCCGCTGCGCGCTCGAGGCGACCTCGCTCAGCCGACGGCGACGCCCCCGACGTCGCCTCGCACCGCGATCTCGGTGCGTTCACGCTGCTGCTCGCGATCCAGGACGACGACGCGCTGCGGCTCTACAGCGACGACCTCCTGGAACCGATCGAGCGCACCGAGGGCGAGTACGGCGGCGAGCTGCTGCGCTCGCTGGAGGCGTTCATCGAGAACAACGGCAACTGGGAGCGGGCCGCGCGCCAGCTCTACTGCCACCGCCACACGCTTCGCTACCGGATTCGCAAGATCGAGGAGCTCACCGGCCGGGACCTGAGCAGGGCCACCGACCGCATCGAGCTCTGGCTGGCACTACGCGCAAGGGAGCTCGTCCGATGATTGTTGGTGTCCCCTCGGAGGTGAAGCCCGACGAGTACCGGGTCGCGATCACGCCGATCGGCGTCCGCGAGCTGTCCGAGCACGGTCACGACGTGCTGATCCAGACGGGGGCCGGCGAGGGCTCGGCGATCTCCGACGGCGACTACGAGGCCCAGGGCGCGCGCATCCTCCCGGCGGCCGAGGACGTCTTCGCCGAGGCGGAGATGGTCCTCGGGGTCAAGGAGCCCCAGCCGCAGGAGGTCTCGATGCTGCGGGCGGGCCAGACCCTGTTCACCTACCTGCACCTGGCACCGGCTCCGGAGCTGACCAAGGGCCTCTGCGACTCGGGCGCGGTCTGCGTCGCCTACGAGACGGTCGAGGACCGCCAGGGGCGGCTGCCGCTGCTCGCGCCGATGTCGGAGGTCGCCGGCAAGATCGCCACTCAGGCGGGCGCGTTCATGCTGGAGAAGCCGCTCGGCGGGCGGGGCATCCTGCTCGGCGGCGTCCCCGGGGTTGCCCCGGCGAACGTCATGGTGATCGGCGGCGGCGCCGTGGGCATGAACGCGGCCTTCATCGCGATCGGGATGGAGGCGGACGTGTTCGTCTACGACGTCTCGGTGGACAAGCTCAGAGAGCTCGACGTCGCCTTCGGCGGCCGCGCGTCGACGGTGTTCAGCTCGACGCTCTCGGTCGAGGAGCGCCTCCCCGACATGGATCTGGTGATCGGCGGGGTCCTCGTCCACGGCGCCCGGGCACCGCACGTGATCACCCGCAAGCAGCTCGGGCTGATGAAGCGCCACGCCGTGCTCGTCGACGTCGCGATCGACCAGGGCGGCTGCTTCGAGACCTCGCGGCCCACGACCCACGGCGACCCGACGTACGAGGTCGACGGGATCATCCATTACTGCGTCACCAACATGCCCGGCGCGGTCCCGATTACCTCGACCTACGCGCTCACCAACGCGACCCTTCCCTACGTGCTCGCGCTCGCCGACAACGGGGTCGCCGAGGCTGCCCGGCTCGATCCGGGGCTGAAGCTCGGGATCAACGTGGCCGACGGCAAGGTCACTCACCCGGCCGTCGCAGAGGGGGTCGGGGTCGAATACGTGCCGCCCGAGCAGGTGCTCGAGATCGGCGGCCCCGAGCCCGCGGTCCCGGGCTCCGACGGCGCCGGCGCGACCGCCGCGCACGCCGTCCCGAACGCCCACTGAACCTCAGCACCAGCAACCGGCAACTACACCACTCGAAAGGCGGCCCAATTGGCAACCCTCACCGGCACCAAGCTCCAGAACTTCATCGGCGGCGAGTTCGTCGATCCGAGCGGTGGGGTCGAGGACGTGATCAACCCCTCGACCGGCGACGTCATCGCCGAGGCGCCGCTGTCGACCGCCGAGGACGTCGACCGCGCGGTCGCGGCCGCCCGCAAGGCGTTCGAGACCTGGGGCGCGAGCACCCCGCGCTACCGCTCCGAGGTCCTGCTGAAGCTCGCCGACGCGATCCTCGAGCACGGCGATGAGCTCGCCGACATCGAGTCGGCCGACGCCGGCAAGCCCCGCCAGGCGTTCGTCGACGAGGAGCTCGAGATGTGCGCCGACAATCTGCGCTTCTTCGCCGGCGCGGCGCGCAACATGGAGGGCAAGGCAGCCGACGAGTACGCCGAGGGGTTCACTTCGTTCGTCCGCCGCGAGCCGGCCGGCGTCGCCGCCCAGATCACCCCCTGGAACTACCCGCTGATGATGGCGATGTGGAAGATCGGCCCGGCGTTCGCCGCCGGCTGCACCAGCGTCCTCAAGCCGGCGGAGAACACACCGCTGTCGACCTTCAAGCTGGCCGAGATCTCGGCCGACATCGTCCCGCCCGGCGTGCTCAACGTGATCGGCGGCCACGGCGACCCGGCCGGTTCGGCGCTGGTCACCCATCCCGGCATCGACATGGTCTCGCTCACCGGCTCGCCCGAGACCGGCAAGTGGATCGCGAAGGCGGCCGCGGACACGCTCAAGCGCGTGCATCTCGAGCTCGGCGGCAAGGCTCCGGTGATCATCTTCGACGACTACGACCCGGAGACGGCGCTCGAGTTCATCGCCGCGACGGCACTCTTCAACGCAGGGCAGGACTGCACCGCGGCGACACGAATTCTCGCCTCCGAGAAGGTCTACGACGACGTCGTCAACGGCCTCGCCGAGCAGGCTAAGGGGTACGTGATCGGCGATCTCGACGATCCCGACACCACCCTCGGGCCGGTGATCTCCGAGCGCCAGCGCGACCGGGTCGGCGGCTTCTTCGAGCGCAAGCCCGAGCACGCCGAGGTCGTCACGGGCGGCGAGAACGCCGGCCGCCCGGGCTTCTACTTCGAGCCGACGGTGGTCGCAAACGTCGAGCAGGACGACGAGATGGTCCAAGACGAGATCTTCGGCCCGGTGATGACCGTGCAGCGGTTCGACGACGAGGCGAAGGCGATCGAGTGGGCGAACGGGACGCGGTACGGGCTCGCGGCGTCGGTCTGGACACGCGACATCGGCCGCGCCTTCCGGGTCGCGAACGCGATCCGCTTCGGCGCGGTGTGGATCAACAACCACATCACGATGGCGTCGGAGATGCCGCACGGCGGCTTCAAGCAGTCCGGCTACGGCAAGGACATGTCCGCGTACTCGGTCGAGGACTACACCGTCGTCAAGCACGTCTGCGTGAACCTCGAGACGTCGTAGGGGCCGGCGGGGCCCCTGCGAATGGGAGGGCGGCGGGCCGGGCGATCGAGCCCGGCCCGCCGACGTTTTAGGCCGGCGCGGCGATACTTCCGCGCGTGGCAGGCGGCTCTCCGCGCATCCAGATCTTCTCGGCCTCGATCGGCGAGGGTCACGACGGCCCGGCCCGTCAGCTTGCCGCCGGGCTCGCCGAGCTCGATCCGGCGGTCGTACTCGAGGTCGTCGACTTTCTCGCCCTGGTGCCGCTGGTGGAGAAGATCGCGATGGGCAACTCCCAGTTCCACTCGACCGTCGCCAGCTGGATCTACGACGGGATCTACTGGCTCGCCAACGACTTCGCCCCGACCCGGAGGCTGATGGATTGGGGCGTGGTCGAGCTCACCCGGCGGTCGATCGGTGCCCGGATCGACGCCTTCGATCCCGACGCGATCGTCTCCACCTACCCCGGGGCGACGATCGTGCTCGGCGAGCTCCGCGCCCGCGGCCGGTTGCGGGTTCCCGCGGCCACGGCGATCACCGACCTCGCGGCGCTGCGCACGTGGAGCCATCCGGCCCTCGACATGCATCTGATCACGCACCCGGAGTCGACCGCCGAGGTGCGCGAGCTCGCGCCGATGACCGAGATCCGCGCCGTCAGCGGCTTCACCTCGCCGGGGTTCGAGCGTGAGCTCGACCCGGCGCGGGCGCGGGCCGCGTTCGGCCTACCGCCCGACGCACCCGTGATCGTCGTCTCGGGTGGCGGCTGGGCCGTCGGCGACCTCGAGGGGGCGATCGCCGAGGCGCTCGCGCTGCCCGACGCTCAGGTCGTCTGCCTCGCCGGCCGCAACAACGAGGTCCGAGCCGAGCTCGAGGCCACGTTCGCCAGGGAGTTGCGGGTGACCGTCCTTCCGTTCACCGACCGGATCGCCGAGCTGTTCGCGGCCGCCGACGTGCTTGTCCACTCGACGGCGGGCCTGACCGTGCTCGAGGCGCTGATCAGCGGCTGCCGGGTGATCTCGTACGGCTGGGGCCACGGACACGTTCGGGTCAACAACCGCGCCTTCGTCCGCTTCGGCCTCGCCCAGGTGGCAGCGGACAGGGCCGAGCTACGGGCTGCGCTGAAGCGTGCGCTGGTGGCGCCGAGCAAGCCGGAGCGCGAGCTCGCCGAGCTCCCGGGGGCGGCCGCAAGCGTCTACGAGCTGGCCGCCTGAGGGGCTTCGGCCGCGGCTCGCGGGCGTCGCCGGCGCCGTTGGCGGGCGCCGCGACACGGAGGCGTGGCCGGGCTGGGTAGGGGTGGTGGTTGGGGCGTGGCGGACGGATGCGGCTGATTCCGCGCTCTAGGTGATGCGACCGCTACCGAATCGGCCAACCGAGGTGACGCCCGTGCCGAGAGGTGACTTGACCACCGTATGGGTGGTCAACTTACCTTTCGATCGAGCCCTGCGGCCACGGCAAACGAGAACTGCGCGGAACGTCACGAAAGGGTCCGCCTCCACCCCCTACCCCGCCCCGACGGGGACCGCGTCCTCCGGCTCCTCGGCGAGCACGTCGCCGACCGCCTTCGAGCCGGCGAGCAGGAGCACGCCGACGCAAAGGAGGACGAGCGCCCCGACCAGCACCCCACCCCCCAGAGGCGTTCCCGCCCACGACTCGCCGCCGACGATCGGTGCCATCGCGACGGGGATCGCGATCTGCAGCACGAGCACGATTGGCGCGACCCGGGTCGCTGCGGCGCGCTGCAGGGCGCTTGACTCGGAGAGGAGGCCGACCAGGACCCCGACGCCGGCTGCCACAGCCCAGATCGCCGCAAGCGCGAGCGTTCCCGACTCGAGCTCCTCGCTGACGATCTTGGTCACGAAGGCAGCGAGTCCGTCGGCCGCCCCGGCGCCGATGATCAGCAGGGCGACGGGGGGCGCCCCACGGATGCTCGCCGCCACCGGGGCGATCGTGAGCACGCCCAGCAACCCCAGCGCGACGGCCAGCCCCGCGTCGCGGGGGACCGTGCCCGGCTCCGGCGGGGCCGCCCACGCGATCAGCCCGACCGCGACCACGATGATCCCCACCGCCGCCCACTCGCGCCGGCCGACGTGCTCACCGAGCAGGCGCACGCCGAGCCCGAGCAGCAGGAAGAGCCCCAGGGCCAGGACGGGCTGCACCAGGGTCAGCGGCGCCTTGGTCAGGGCGAGCACCTGCAGGCCCCAGCCCACGATCGCGAGCCCGATCGCCGCGAGCCAGATCGGTCGCTGCGCGAGATGCGTGAGCAGACCGGGGCGCATCGACACCTCGATCGGCGCCCGGCGCGCCTCGAACGCCTGTAGCGCGTACCCGGAGTCGTACGCGAGGGCGGCCACCAGCGCAACCACGAAGCCGAGAAGGAGGTCCGAGTCGATCATCCGGCGGCTCCCGTCATCGGGCCGAAGCTCGGGGCCGGCGCTACGGCGCCGACCGCCGGATCAGGTTGCGTGTTCGGGCGCCGTCTCCGCCTCGTCGGAGGCGGTGCGCAGGCGGCGCGCGGCGGTGAAGCTCGACATCGCGATGGCGGCGCCGATCGCGCTCAGCAGCACCCCGTTCGGATGGGGCGCCATCAACCCGAGCCCGTGGCGCGAGCCCGGGATCGCGAGGATCAGTGCGTATGCGAGCACGATCGCTCCCGCGGCGGCGAGGTCGCGGGCGGTGAGCGAGCGCACGGGGGAGAGCATGATCGCCAGCAGCGATCCGGCGAGGCTGGTGAGGGCGACGACGTGGAGCTGGGCGCTGGCGATCCCGAATCCGGCGCCGATCGAGTACGCGATCGTGGTCCCGAGCAGGGCGCAGAGGGCGGCGACGGCGAGGCCGCCGATCCCCTCGCGGACCGGCTCGGCCGCGCGGCGCGGCGCGGGCGCGGGCACCTCGCTCTCGCGCAGCCAGGCGAGATAGCCGACGACGCCCTGGTCGAGGGTGGTCGAGGCGGTCCAGCCGAGCTCCTCGCGCGCCCGGACGCTCGAGATCTCGGCGCCGGCGAAGTCGCCGTTGCGCCCTGGCGTATGGACGATGCCGGTGTCGGCGACCCGGTCGCGGACGGTCTCGGCGACCTGCTTGATCGTCACGGTCTCGTTGCCCGCCAGGTTGTAGACGCGCCCTGCGGCGCTCGGGTCGAGCGCCCTCACCACGCCATCCGCGAGGTCCTCGACATAGACGAAGCGGCGCGTCTGCATGCCGTCGCCGGCCAGCGTGAGCGGCTCGCCGGCGAGCGCCTTGCGGGTGAATGCGGCGATCACCGTCGCCGGCCGCGCCCGGGGGCCGTAGGGGATGCCGAAGCGCAGGATCGTGGGCTCGAGGCCGTAGAGCTCGGCGTAGGACGTGCAGTACATCTCCCCGGCCAGCTTGCTCGCGGTGTAGATGTGCTTCGGCAGCCCGAGCCCGGACTCCTCCGTGACCGGGTCGTCGGTCGACTCGCCGTAGACCCAGATGGTGCTTCCGTAGACGACCCGCTTGACACCGGCGCGGCGGCAGGCTTCGAGCACGGCGAGGGTGCCACGCGAATTCGACTCCTCGGCGCCGACCGGGTCCTCGACGATGAGTCCCACGTCGGCGTGCGCGGCGAGGTGGAAGACCGCGTCGCATCTGTCGAGGGCCTCGCAGATGGCCCCGTCGTCGGTGAGGTCGCCGAGCACCGTCTCGACCTCGCGGGCTCCGTGGTACGGGGAGGGGCGAAGGTCGAAGTTGCGCACGGCGTGGCCCGCGGCGAGCAGGGCGTCGATCACGTGCGAGCCGATGAAGCCCGAACCGCCGGTGACCAGGACGCGGCTCACGGTCCGACCCCAGCGCTTGCGAAGTCGGCCTCGGCAGGCGCCGGTGTCGTGTAGTAGAGCGGCACGCACCAGTGGTTATCGGCAACCCAGTCGGTGTTCGGTAGCGCGTCGCCCGTTCCCATGATGCGATGGCAGGGCTGGTCGTAGACCTTGCCGGTCGAGCGCTCGATCGGGTCGAAGACGATGTACTTGTAGAGCCCGGAGGTCATCCCCTCCGGCAGCCGGACGCGGTTCGGGTGCTCGGGATCGAGCAAATCGCGGGCGACGCGGTTCTTGGCCGCGACGATCTCGCTCATCCGGCGGGTCTGAACGATGCCGATCGCGGCCGTGAACTCGTTGACCCGGAAGTTGAGCCCGGCGACCTCGTGGTCGGGCTTGCCGTAGTTGCGAAACGCACGCGCGAACTCGAGCAGCTCGGGGTGGCGCGAGACGAGCATCCCGCCCTCCCCGGTCGAGACGGTCTTCGTCGCGTAGAAGGAGTAGACGCCGGCGTCGCCGTAGCACCCGGGCAGGGTCCCGTTCCAGCTTGCGCCGTGAGCGTGTGCGCAGTCCTCGATCAGGAAGATCCCGCGCTCGCGACAGTAGTCGGCGATCCGCTCCGAGTCGAAGGCGATGTGTCCGCCGATGTGGACGAGCACTGCGGCCCGCGGGGAGACCGCCTCCGCCTTGGCGACGAAGTCGTCGAAGCTCATGCACAGGTCCTCGCGGTTGCAGTCGACGAACGCGACGCTTCCGCCGGCTCGCTGGATCGCGAGCGGCGTGGCCATGAACGTGTTCGACGGGCAGAGGACCGGCTCGCCGGCGACCCCGGCGAAGTCGAGCGCCGCCAGGGCGCCTCCGGCCCAGCCGCCGAAGGCGACCGCGCCGAGCTCGTTCTGCGTCGCCCACTCGGACTCGAAGCGCTCGGTCATCGGCCCCTCCGACCAGCGCTCGGACGCGATCACCTCGTCCCAGAGGCGATGGAGGGTCGGCAGGTCGCGACGGTCGAAGCCGATCGCGAAACGGGTGTGGTCTGGACCGGCCCCCACGCTGGAGACGAGTGTAAAAGGACTGGCGGCTGCCAGGCGGTGTCGCTCAGGCGGGCGCGCCGATCAGCAGCCCGAGCTGACGCGACTGCGCGACCAGCGTCCCGTCCGGCAGCCAGAGCTCGCCGTCCTCGTCGAAGAAGCCGTCGCGGACGACGGCGTTGCGGAAGCGGCCGAGCAGCAGCGAGTCGGCGAGCGGCAGGCCGACGCGAAAGTGGATCGTGAGGTCGATCGTCGGCGCCGGCACGAGCTCTCCCAGGCGCGGCCAGGGTGCGGGCAACCAGGCGTCGGCGCAGACCGCGAGCGCGAGCGCATCCAGCGGGCGGTGCTCGAGGAGCCCGAGCCAGCCCCCGACCTCGCCGCGCTCGGAGCGGCTGAAGGGTGGCTCGCCGAACCGGTGCTGCATCGAGAGCTTCTCGAGGAACGCGGGCGGCTGGTCGCGCACGAAGCCCTCGACCCGCGGGCGCTCTGCGTCGGGCGGCTCGGCCTCCGGCATCGGTGGCCCGTCGAGGGTCGCTCCCGGCCACGCCTTCGACCAGGCGCCGACGGCGAGCCCGAGCAGCTTTCCGTCCTGCTCCAGCCGGGCGCTGACCGTGGTCAACGAGCGCCCGGCACGTTCGACGGTGGGCAGGATGCGCACCGGTCCCACCTCCGGAACCCGCAGGAAGTGCATCGTCACCGAGCGGGCGGACCGCTGCGGATCGTCAACGGCGAGCTCCATCCCCCGGAGCACGATGGCCATCACGTAGCCGCCGAGCGGTCCGCGCGGAGTCCCCCAGCCGTCGACGATCTCTCCCTCCCAGGCCCCGTCGGAGACCGGGCGCAGGGCGGTGTCGTCGTCGAACCCCATTGGGCGCGGCACGATATCCGCCGTGGGCGTGCGAGCATGGCCGAGTGAGCGCCACCGCCCCGCCGGCCCTCGACCCAGACTCGATCCGCGTCCGCTTCCCGGCGCTGCGACGGCAGGTCGGCGGCAGGCCGGCCGCGTACTTCGACGGGCCAGGGGGATCGCAGGTGCCGGCGGTTGTGATCGAGGCGATGAGCTCCTACCTCGAGCGTTCGAACGCGAACGCCGGTGGCGCCTTCGCCAGCTCGCGGGAGACCGACACGCTGCTCGCCGCCGCGCACGAGGCGGCGGCCGACTTCGTCGGCGCGAATGCCGACGAGATCGCCTTCGGCGCCAACATGACCACGCTCAACTTCCTGCTCTCGCATGCGCTCGCGCGGACGTTGGAGCCGGGCGACGAGATCGTGGTCACCGAGCTCGACCACGACGCCAACGTCAGCCCCTGGTTCCGCGCCGCCGAGGACCGCGACCTGAGGATCCGGGTCGCGCCGATCGACCCGGCCGACGGCTCGCTCGACCTCGACGCGCTCGAGGGGCTGATCGGCGAGCGGACTCGGGTGGTCGCCTACACGCTGGCCTCGAACGCGCTCGGCAACGTCTGCGACTCGACGCGGATCGCGGCCGCGGCGCACCGGGTCGGGGCGCTCGCCTGGGCCGACGGGGTGCATCTCGCCCCCCACCGCCGCCTCGACCGCGAGGCACTCGGCGCCGACGTCCTGCTCTGCTCGCCGTACAAGTTCTTCGGCCCGCACCTCGGGCTCGCGGCGGTCCGCCGCGACCTAGCCGAGAGCCTGCCGGCGGACCGGGTCCGCGCGGCCGATCCGGAGCCGCCGGGGCACCGGTTCGAGACCGGGACGCTGAGCCACGAGGCGCTCGCCGGCGCGCTCGCGGCGATCGACTACCTCGCCGGGCTCGGCGGGCCCGACGGCAATCGGGGCGAGCGCCTCGAGACCGCCTTCGAGGCGATCCGCGCGCACGAGGAGGGGCTGACGTTGCGCTTCCTCGCGGCGCTCGAGCAGCTCGACGGCATCCGCCTCCACGGGATCGCCGATCCGGGGCGGGTCGGCGAGCGCACGCCCACGTTCCTGCTCGAGCCGGCGGGCCGGAGCCCGGCCGCGGTCGCCGCCGAGCTCGGCGAGCGCGGGATGTTCACCTGGGACGGGCACTTCTACGCCGTCGGGCCGGTGAAGCGGCTCGGACTGCTCCCCGACGGCGGCCTGCGCGTCGGCTTCCTCCACTACACGACACCGGACGAGGTCGACGACCTCGCCGGGGCGCTTGCGGAGCTCGCGTGAGCGGCGACGTCGAGCGGCGGGCCCGGGACTGGCGTCGCGCCCAGTTGACGTCGGTCTGCGACGTGGTCGAGCCGTGGGAGCACGGCACCGTGATGAGGGCCACCCGCTACCCCAGCTATTACGACTTCAACGTCGTCCTGGTCGACGGCGATCCGGGAATGAGCGCCGAGGAGCTCGTCGCGGTCGCGGACGAGCGGCTGGCGGGGCTCGAGCACCGGCGCCTGGACTTTGAGCTGGTCGAGGCCGGCGACCGGGTCCGCGGGGACCTGGAGGCCGGCCAGTTCGAGGCGACGCGGCTGCTGTGGATGCGCCACTCGGGCTCCTTGCCGCCGGGACCGGGGCTCGAGGTCGAGGAGGTCGACTACGACGCGATCGTCGACCTCCGGCGCGCGTGGCATGCGGAGGACTTTCCCGAAGTCGCGACGGGCGACTACATCGCCAATTCCCGCGAGGTCTCGATGACACGTGGCGTGCAGGTGATCGCCACCCGGGACGGCGACGAGCTGGTCGGGTACGCACAGGTGGAGCGCTCAGGCGCCGCCGCCGAGATCACCCACGTGTTCGTGCTTCCGGAGCACCGTGGCTCCGGGCGCGGCACGGCGATCACCCGAGCGGCGATCGAGGCCGCCGGTGACGTCGACGACCTCTGGATCGTCGCCGACGACGAGGACAGGCCGAAGGAGCTCTACGGCCGGCTCGGCTTCCGTCCCGCCTGGACCTCGATCGAGTTCGTGCGGGCGCCGGGGATTGCCGGCTACTCCCCCTAGGCGGAGGCCTTCGCCCGGCGCCACGGGCGGCCGGCCCGCTTGCGGTCCTTGAGGATCCGGTGGGCGGCGTTGTGGCCCGAGCAGCCCGTCACGCCGCCGCCGGGGTGGGTCCCGGCGCCGCAGAGATAGAGGCCGTCGACGGGCGTCGCGTACTGGGCCATCTCCGGGTGCGGGCGCATGAAGGCCATCTGGTCGAGGCCCTGCTCGCCCTGGAAGATCGAGCCGCCCTGGAGGCCGAAGATCCGCTCGAGGTCCGGCGGCGCCAGCACCTCCCGCTCGAGCACCGCGTCCTTGAGGTTGGGGGCGAACTGGCTCAGCTGCTCGATGCAGGTGTCGCCGTAACGCTCGCGGTCGCCCGGCTTCCACTGATCCTCCTGCGAAGGCCCGTATTGGGTGAACATGGTCATCACCCAGCGGCCGTCGTCGGTGAGCGTCGTGTCGACCGCCGATGGCAGCTCGGCCTCGACGTAGGGGTGCTCGGCGGGGTTGCCCAGGCAGGCGTCCTGCCAGGCGCGCTCGAGGTAGTCGATCGAGGGGCAGATGTTGACCCCGGCGGTCCGCATCAGCTGCTGCTCTTCGTCGGAGACGCCCTCGTAGACGGGCGGCTCGGAGAGCAGCAGGTTGACCTTGACTGACGCCCCGCGGGTGCGGTAGCGCCGCATGTCCTCGGCGATCTCGGTCGGGAAGTTCTCGGCTCCGGTGAGCTCGAGCACGGTCGTCTTCGGATGCGCGCCCGAGGCGACCACCGGGGCGCGAAGCTCGGTGCCGTCCGCCAGCGTGACGCCGATGGCGGCGCCGTTGCGGACGTCGATCGAGGCGACCTCCGCGCCGGTGAGGATCTCGGCGCCGGCGCTCTCGGCTGAGCGCGCCATCGCCTTGCTGATCGCGCCCATGCCGCCGATCACCTGGCCCCAGGCGCCCTCGATCCCGCCGCACTCGCCGAGCGCGTGGTGAAGCAGGTTGTAGGCGGTCCCCGGGGTCCGCGGGCCGGCCCATACGCCGACCACGCCGCTGGAGGCGGTCGAGCCCTTGAGCCCGTCGAGCTCGAAGTAGTCGTCGAGCAGGTCGCCCACCGACATCGTGAACACGCGCACCAGCTCGTGGATGTCGCGCTTGGAGAAGCCCGCCATCCGCGCGGCCTCGCGCACCAGGGCGGCGAGGTCGCCGGGGGCCTTGGAGCCGAGCGCCGGCGGCTCGCGCAGCATCATCGGCTTCACGAACCGCGCCGCGCGATCCATCAGGTCCTCGAACTTCGCGTAGTTCTCGGCGTCGTGCTTGGAGTAACGGGCGATCGACTTCGCGGTGTTCTCGACCTCGTTGAAGAAGAAGATCGGCCCCTGCTCGGTGAGGGAGACGTACGCGGGGTCGAGGGGGATCGCCCGGTAGCCGAAGTCGGCGAGCCGCAGGTCGGAGACGATCTTCGGCTGCAGCATCGAGACGACGTACGAGCACCGCGAGACGCGCGCCCCGGGCCACAGCTCCTCGGTCACGCAGGCGCCGCCGAGGATGTCGCGGCGCTCGAGGCAGATCACCCGCAGCCCGGCACGGGCGAGATAGGCGGTCGTCGTCAGGCCGTTATGGCCGCCGCCGACGACGATGGCGTCGTATGAGCGGGACCCCTGTCCGGGGGCACCGTTGGTCGTCGGGTCGGCGGGCGTGGCGGGGATGCGTGTGGCGGCTTCCATGCCGGGCACCCTAGCAAATACGTGAGATTGACTACAAGGTCAATGCAGCGCTGTGGGGGCGCGTGGTGCCCCGGGCGCAGGCGAGGGCTCGGGCCGGCTTTGGCAGTGAGAGGGTGGGGGTGCGGGCGTCGGTTGCGGGCGCCCGTGGCGGGGCGAACGCCGAGTGATGACTTGTGCACCGTATGGGGTGGTCAACCCATCAATCGACCGCAGAACCCGGCGATTGTCGACTTGAGCACAGGTATGTGTGCTCAAGGCACCAACCACGCCCCGGGGACCGCCCCGAGCGCCCCCGAGCCCACCCTCTCACTGCCAACCCCGGCCACGCACCCTCGGCGCAAGCCCGGGGCACCACGCACCCCAGCGCAAGCCCGGGGCACCACGCACCCCAGCGCAAGCCCGGGGCACACGCACCCTCACCCCCGCCCGGGGCACCACACACCCTCAGCCCCGCCCGGGGCACCACGCACCCCAGCGCCCTACCGCCGCGCCAGCGCGTCCAGCGCCATTGCCCCCGTCGCGCTCACAGCGACCGGATTCAGCTCGAGCAGCTGCAGGCCCTGGTCGAGGAGCAGCTCCCCGGCCCGCACCGCGAGCTCGGCCACGGCGCTCACCGCGAGCGGCTCGCGCCCGCGCCCGCCGGTCAGCAGCGTCGCCCCGCGCAGCGAGCGCAGCGCCTCCTCGACCCGGCCGGCCGAGACCGGCAGCGGGATGACGGCGACGTCGTCGAGGGCCTCGGTCCAGATCCCGCCGAGGCCGACCACGAGGCACGGCACGACCCCGTCGGCCCGGGCAGCGATCAGCAGCTCGGCGCCGGGATCGGCCATGCGCTCGACCAGCAGCCCGGAGCCGTCGCCGTTCGGCCCCGAGCGCAGGCGCAGGCACGCTTCCCGCAGCGAGCGCTCGTCGGCGATCCCGAGCGCCAGCGCGCCGGATTCGCTCTTGTGCCGGATCTCGGGCGCCGAGAGCTTCAGCGCCACCGGCCAGCCGATCCGCTCGGCGATCGCGACGGCGGCGTCGGCGTCGGCGGCGAGCTCTCCGTCGGGCACCGCGACCCCGCCGGCTCGAAGCAGGTCCTTGGTCGCCGCCTCGTCGAGCCACTCGTGGCCGTCGGCGGTCACGGCGCGTCGCGCCGCCGCGGCGATGTCCCGCAGGCGGCCGGGGTCCGCGAGCGGCCGGCGAAGCGCTCGCGCGCACAGCAGCGCCGCGCGCAGGCCGGCGATCGCCGGCAGTCCCCGGGCCGAGAACTCGAACGCCGCGCGCTCGTCGAGCAGGTCGGGCAGGGTCGAGGCGATGATCGCCGCCGAGTCGGTGTCGTTGGCGCCGGCCACCAGACCCTCGCGGACCGCCGTCCAGGACTCGTCGGCCTCCGCGGGGTGGTCATAGCAGAGCAGCAGCTGATCGATCGCCGGGTCGGCGCCGACCGTGGTGACGATCTCGCGGAGGAGCGGGGCGTCGCCCCAGATCATCGCTGTGTAGTCGAGCGGGTTCGCGATCGTCGCCGCGTCGGGGAGCAGCGGTTCGAGCCGTCGCTCGGTCTCGGGCGAGAGCGGCGGCAGGTCGAGCCCGAGGGCCGCGGCCTGATCGCCGGCAACCCCGGAGTCGCCGCCCGAGCAGGTGAGCACCGCGAGCCCGCCGTCGCCCCGCGGCCGGGCGCGGGGTTCGGCGAGTGCCTTCGCCAGCTCGAGCAGATCGTGGAAGTCCTCGGCCCAGGCCGCGCCCGCCTCCTCGATCAGGGCCCGGAAGACGCGCTGGTCACCGGCCAGTGAGCCGGTGTGCGCGGAGGCTGCCCGCGCCCCGGCCTCGGAGGCGCCGACCTTGAGCACGGCGACCCCGATCGACCGCTCGGCGCACAGCGCCAGCGCCTCGCCCAGCTTCGCTCCGTCGTCGTCGGACTCGAGGAAGAGGGCGACCGAGCGCACGCCGTCGCGCTCGGCGAGCGCAGCGAGCCAGTCGCTCGCGTCGCAGACCGTCTGGTTGCCGGTCGAGACCACGGTGTGCCAGTGGATCCCGCGGCGCGAGCCGAGGGCGTTGACGCCGACGTTGCCGCTCTGCGTGACCATCGCCACCGGTCCGGGCTCCAGCCGGCGGACTCTGTCACCCCAGACCGCCGCGCGCTCGGCGACGGCGACGATCCCGTTGCCGTTCGGCCCGCACACCGGCAGCTCGTGGGAGAGGGCGATCTCGCGCAGCCTCGCCTCATGCGCGCGGCCCGACTCGACCTCGGCGAAGCCTGCGGAGAGCACTACCGCCCCGCGGCAGCCCAGCTCCGCCCCGGCGAGCACCGACTCGGCGACGGACGCCGCCGGGATCGCGACCACCAGCGCGTCGACGGGCTCGGGAAGGTCGGCGACCGCCGGCACGCACGGCCGGCCGAGGACTTCCTCGCGCTTCGGGTTCACGCCCCAGACATCGCCGTCGTAGCCGGCCCGCTCGAGGTTGCGCAGGACGGTGCCGGCGTAGGACTCGCGGTCGGTCGCACCGACGACGGCGATCGAACGCGGCGCGAGCAGCGGGCTCAGGTCCATGAGGGAGAAGGATCGACCGGGGACCGGTCGCTAGTGAAGCATCCGCGCGACGCCACGTCGTTCGAGCCCCCGGGCCACGATCAGCCTCTGGATCTCGCTCGTCCCCTCCCAGATCCGGTCGACGCGCAGCTCGCGCAGCATTCGCTCCGCGACGTTCGAGCGCATGTATCCCCGGCCGCCGAAGGCCTGAACGCAGCGGTCGGCGCACCTGAAGGCGGCCTCGCTCGTGAACAGCTTCACCATCGAGGCCTTGTTGTGGACCAGCTTCGGGTCGGCGCCGGTGTCGGCGAGCTCGGCGACCGTGAACGTGAGCAGGCGCCCGGCGGCCGCGTCGGCGGCCGAGTCGGCGAGCGGGAAGGAGACGCCCTGGTGATCGAAGACGCGGGCGCCGCCCTGCTCGCGCGCGGTCGTCCAGGCCACGGTCTCCTCGAGCAGGCGCCACATCGCGCCTACGCAGCGGGCGGCGATCCCGAGCCGCTCCTCGGTGAACCAACCTCGCTGTAGCTCGTCGCCGCCGCCGACTCCGCCGATCACCTCGGTCTCGGCGACTTCGACGTCGGTGAAACGGATCGTCGGGTGGCCGTCGGGATAGTTGTGGGTGAAGGCCGGGTCGTCGACGATCTCGATCCCGTCGAGCCCGGCGTCGACCACGAACAGCGTCGGCAGCCGCTCGCCGTCCTCGATCAGGTTCGCCATCACGACGTAGACGGAGGCGTGGTCGCCGCCGGTCACGAACCACTTCTCGCCGTTGAGGCGGAAGCCGGCGTCGGTGCGCTCCGCGGTCGCGGCGATCTGCGACGGGTCGGAGCCGGCATCGCGCTCGGTGACCGCGTAGGCGTCCTTGACCTCGCCGCGAAGGGCCGGGCGCAGGTAGCGGTCGATGTGCTCGTCGGAGGCCTGGGCCCAGACGTTGTAGGCCTGCGGCACGTGCCAGTGGATCGCGTTCGTGGTCCGCCCGTACTGCTCCTCGACCAGCGCCCACTCCAGCCGGCTCCAGCCCTGCCCGCCGTGCTCGACCGCGTGCATGCCGCCGTCGAGTCCCGCCTCGATCGCGGCCTGCTTGACCGCGGCGACCGTCTCCGACGGCAGCTTGCCGCCGAGCGCCTCCGCCTCCTCCTCGAGCGGCATCACGACGTCTTCGACGAAGCGACGCGCTCGCGCCTGAACGTCGAGCGCGGCTGCGGACAGCTCAGCGGGTGCCTGTTCCAGCGACTTGACCTCCATAAAGGGGGACAGTAACATGCGATTGACTACAAGGTCAACGGCCCTCGCGAGGGCCCCCGACAGGTCAGGAGGCCGCGCCGTGAGCACGCAGGGCAATTCGACGATCCAGCTGGACCTCGACCCGCGCGACGTGGCGCTCACCCAGCAACCGGTCGAGCGGGCCACGATGCTGCCGCCGGCTGCCTTCGCCGACCCTGCCGTCCTGCACTGGGAGCTCGACCAGATCTTCCGCGGCTGGATCTGCGCCGGCCACATCTCCGCGGTCGACGAGCCGGGCAAGTTCCTGGTCCGCGAGCTGGGCACCGACAGCGTGCTGATCGTCGGCGGCGAGGATGGCGTCCCGCGTGCCTTCCTCAACGTCTGCCGCCACCGCGGCGCCCGCCTCGTCGAGGAGCCCGAGGGCCAGGTCCGCAAGCGGCTGCGTTGCCCGTACCACGCCTGGTCCTACGACGTCAACGGCGAGCTGCGCGCGGCGCCGCACATGGACGGGGTCGAGGACTTCGACTTCTCCTGCAATGGGCTGCTCGGCGTGCGGCTCGCGGTCGTCGGCGGCCTCGTCCTGATCGACCTGTCCGGTGAGGCCCCCGACCCCGACGAGCAGGTCGGCGAGCTGATCGAGCACCTCGATCGCTACCGGCTCAGCGAGCTGCGCCGCGGCGGCGACACCACCTACGAGGTCGCGGCGAACTGGAAGGGGATCGCCGAGAACTACAACGAGTGCCTGCACTGCCCCGGCGTCCACCCGGAGCTCAACGCGCTCAGCCATTACATGAGCGGCGAGGAGGTGATCGGCGAGGGGGCCTGGTGCGGCGGCTCGATGACCCTGCGCGAGGACGCTTCGACGATGGCGCTCGAGGACGCCGGCCACACTGTCAACCGCCCGCCGATCGAGGGCCTGACCGAGGCGCAGGCGAACACCGTCCTCTACTTCGCGCTGTTTCCGAACGCGCTCGTCTCCCTGCATCCGGACTACGTGATGCTGCACACCCTGTGGCCCCGGTCGCCGGGCGAGACCCACGTCACCTGCGAGTGGTTCTTCGAGCCGGCGACGATGGCCCGCGACGACTTCGACCCCTCGGATGCGATCGGGTTCTGGGACATGGTCAACAAGCAGGACTGGTACGTCTGCGGGCTGCAGCAGAAGGGGATCGGAACCCGCAACTATCGGGCGGGCCGCTACTCCGCCGAGGAGATCGACGTCCACGCCTTCGATCTCATGGTCGCCGACCGTTACATGGAGGCGCTGCGCTCCGACGTCGAGGTGCCGGTGTGAGGCGGAGCGAAGCGAAGCCGAGCCGCGCCGCCGTTGAGGCGCCTTGTGTGAGACGGTCGGGCCGCGGGGGTCGCGGAGGGCGCGGGCGCTGAGCGGACCCGCCTTAGCGTCGGCCTAGGTCCCGGGGGCGCGGTGCACGATGCGCCCGCCGACCATCGTCAGCCGCGCCTTCGCCTTCGAGACCTTGCGCAGCGGCACATCGAGGAGGTCCCGGTCGGCGACCACCAGGTCGGCGGCGAGGCCCGGGACGAGGCGGCCGCTGAGCCACTCCTGGTGCAGCTGGAAGGCCGAGTTGCGGGTGTGCATCGCGAGCGACTGGCGCAGCTTGATCCCCTGGCCGCGGAACAGTGGCTTCGGGTCGCCGGCGTAGACCTCGTCCGCGGTGCGGTTCACCGCCATCTCGATCTGCCTGAACGGGAGCAGCGGGTCGACCGGCCAGTCGCTTCCGCCGCACAGCAGGGCGCCGGCCTTGCGCAGCGAGCCCGCGGGGTAGGTGTGGCGCCAGCGCTTGCGGCCCAGGTAATCGCGCAGCCGCTCGACCGTGTAGCTGTCGCGCTCCGCCCACTGCATCTGCATGCTCGCCAGCACGCCGAGCTCGGCGAAGCGCGGGAAGTCCGCGGGATCGACCAGCTCGAGGTGGGTGATCGTGTGCCGGTTGTCGGTGCGGCCGTTGGCTGCGATCGCGGCCTCGAAACCGTCGAGCGCGGAGCGCACCGCGCGATCGCCGATCGCGTGCACGTGCACCTGCCAGCCGGCCGCGTCGGCGGCGGCCATCGCCGGTCCGGCGACCGCGGGCTTCCAGTAGGTCGGCCCGCGGTCCTTGCCCCGGACCCACTTGGGGTCGTCCTTGGTTCCCTCGTTCACCCGGTAGGGCTTCAGCAGCGCCGCGGTCTGGGTCGGGTACTCGATCACGCCGTCGAAGAACAGCTTCAGATTGTCGATCGCGACCTGCGGCCGCCCATGCGTCGAGCGCAGGTCGGCGACCCGGGCGAGCATCGCCGCCGGGTCGGCGGCCTCCTCGGCCTCCACCAGAAGGGCGACGTGGGGACGCAGGGGCAGCGGCCCGCGATCGGCGAGCGTTGTCAGGGCGCTGAGCTCTCGCTCCCTCACCGAGGCATGGAGGCAGCTCGTGATCCCGGACCGCGCCATCAGCTCGTAGCCGGCGGCGAGCGCGTCCGCGTCCTGCTCCGGCGTCGGTGGCGGGATCAGCGCCGCCACCAGGCCGATCGCGTTGTCGAGCAGGATCCCGGTGGGCTCCCGGCCGTGCCCGCGGCGGATCTCGCCGCCAGGGGGATCGGGAGTCGAGGCGTCGATCCCGGCCAGCTCGAGCGCGCGAGAGTTCGCGAGCGCGATGTGCCCGTCGATCGAGTAGACGATCATCGGGCGGCTCGTCGGCAGCTCGTCGAGGTCCTTCTTCGTCGGCAGCTTGTCCATCGCCGTCGCGTCCCAGAGCTGGACCTCCATCCAGCCGTCGGGCTCGCGATCGGCGGTCTTTTCGAGCAGCCGGCGAATCCGGTTGACGAACTGCTCGAGGTCGAGGATCGCGTAGTCGAGGCTCGGCGCGGTGAGCAGCAGGCCGCCGTCGAACGGGTGGCTGTGGCCATCGTGTATCCCCGGCATGACCGTGCCGCCGCCGGCGTCGATCACCTCGGTCTGCGGCCCGGCGAGAGCCTTGACGTCGGCGTCGGAGCCGACCGCGATCAGCCTCCCGCCCGCAATCGCGACCGCGCTCGCTCCGCTGATCGAGCCGTCCATAGAGATCACCCGGCCGCCGACGATCGCGGTCTCGGCGCTCGCCGCGGCGCGCCTGCGCCCGAGCGCCCGGGCGGGGCCCGCCAGGCTCGCCGCGCCGGCGATGGCGACAGTCCGCTGCACGAACGAGCGCCGCGAGATCGGCTGCCGGCCGGCGAGTCCTGCGCTCACGCGATCGCCTCCCACACGGCGGCATCTTCGCATCACTGACCACAAAGTCAACCCGCCGCCGCGCCTCCGACTAGGCTCGAACGGTGGCCACCGACGCCCGCGCGCGCATACTCGAGGCCGCCTGCGACCTGATCGCGTCGGATGGGATCGATGACGTTCGCATCGCCCGGGTCGCGATCCGCGCCCGGGCCTCGACCGCGCTCGTCCACCACTACTTCTCGACCCGCGAGGAGCTGCTCGAGCAGGCGCTGCTGCACTCCTACGAGACGGCCGGCGAGGAGCGCTTTGCCGAGGGCGCCGAGGAGGACTCGACCGCGACCGCCGGCCTGGCCCGGGCCATCGACGCGTGCATGCCGTTCCCCGGCTCGCAGGAGCGCGACTGGACTCTGTGGGTCGAGCTCTGGCTGCGGGCCGTCCGCGATCCGCAGATGCGCCCGCTCGCAGCGGACCTGTATGCCCGTTATCGCGAGTGGATCGAGTCCCTGATCGAGGCCGGCGTCGAGAGCGGCGAGTGGGATCCGCAGCGCGAGCCCGAGGAGATCGCCGAGCTCGCGATCGCGGTCATCGACGGCGCGGGCGTGCGGGCGCTGATCCGAGATCCGGCGGCCGGGATCGATCACGCGAGGTCCCTGGTCGCCGGGCTGCTGGCCGACGAGCTCGGAATCGACGCCCGAGCCCTTGCCACGGCGGAGCGGGAACGCTAGATTTTCTGAACCGCGGTTCAGTTTGACCGCGGGGGAGAGTGTGAGGAGGCAGGAGAGGCCGATGACTCCGCGGCCCCAGATCGACCACATCCGCAGACCGCAGCTGCTCGCGGCGGCGGCCGAGGTGATCGCCGAGCGCGGGCTCGCGGCGACCAGGATCGCCGACGTCGCCGAGCGCGTCGACGCAAGCCCGGCTGCGGTGCTCTACTGGTTCGAGTCCAAGGACGAGCTGCTCGCGGAGGCGCTGATCGCCGACGAGGAGCGCTTCGCCGACGAGCTCGCCGCGTCGCTGGCGGCGTTCGAGGATCCGGCGGCGAAGCTGCTGCGCGTCATCGACGCCTGCGCCGAGGACAACAACTGGACCCTGTGGATGGAGATCTGGGCGCGGGCCCGCCACGACGACCGCCTGCGCCGCGCCCGCCAGGAGCTCGACGATCGCTGGCGGGCGATGATCTCGCGCATCATCCGCGACGGAATCAACGACAGGCGTCTTCTCGCCCGCCAACTGCGACGAGGCCGCGCTCACCCTCGCGGCCCTGATCGACGGGCTCGCGGTGCAGGTGACGCTCGCCGATGCGACGATCAGCCGCGGCTTCATGCGCGAGATCTGCATCGAGACCGCCGATCGGCTGCTGGGCGCGGACCTCGGCGCCGTCGCGCACGAGGCGGTGCCCGCATGACCGACCTCTCCCGCCGCGAGCTGCTCGCCGCCGGCGCCGGCCTCGCCCTCGCCGGCTACGGGCTCTCCGGCTGCACGGTCGAGCGCCAGGTCGACCGCTCGGCCGAGGGGCGGATCATCAAGCCCGAGATCGACGGCGACCTGCTGCTCTACAACTGGGCCCAGTACATGGACCCCGACATCAAGAAGCGGTTTGCCGAGAAGTACGGGGTCGAGGTCAACGAGGTCAACTTCGACAACCTCGAGGCGATGGTGATCAAGCTCCGCAGCGGCGCCAGCTACGACCTGATCTGGCCGAGCACCGAGTACGTCTACCGGCTCGACAGGGAGGGCCTGCTGGCGAAGTTCGACCGCGGCCTGCTGCGCAACGACAGCAACATCTCGACCTTCTACGACAGCCCGTGGTGGGACCCGAACAACGAGCTCGGCATCCCCTACACGTACTACACGACCGGGATCGCCTGGCGCGACGACGAGGTCTCGGGGATGACCGGCTCGTGGAACGACCTGCTGAACCCCGACGGAGAGGGGAGGATGTTCATCCTCGACGACTTCCAGGAGGCGATCGGCGAGGCGAACCTGATCAACGGCTTCGAGCTCAACACCGAGGACCCCGGTGAGATCGAGGTCTCCAAGCAGACGCTGCTCGCCCAGAAGGAGAACGCGCGAGGGTTCTCCACGAACAGCGTCCAGAACCTGGTCTCGGGGACCGCGGTCCTGCACCAGGCCTGGAACGGCGACATCGTCAACGTTCGCAACCAGGTCGACGACCCCGAGCTCTACCGCTACGAGACCTGCGACGAGGGCGTCCCGGTCGGGACCGACCTCATGTCGATCCCGATCACCGCGCGCAGCCCGGGAACGGCGATGCTGTTCATGGACTGGATCCTCGAGCCGGAGAACGCGGCCCAGAACGTCGCCTGGAACGGCTATCCCCAGCCATGCGAGGGCGGCAAGCAGGAGTTCGCGAAGCTGGTCAAGGACGAGCCGTCGATCGACGTCGACCTCGAGGCGCTCGCGGGGGGCGCGATGGAGTACCGGCTCGACGACCCAGAGGCGCGCCAGCTCTGGACATCGACTTTCACCGAGGTGAAGGCGGGCTGATGCCGGGGCGGCCGCGACCGTGAGCGCGGGCGGCTTCTGGACCCGGTTCCTGCTGCCCGGTGGCCTGTGGCTGCTGCTGCTGTTCGCCGTCCCGCTGGTTCTGGTCCTCGCGCTCTCGTTCGGGTACGTCGACGACCTCGGCCGCGCCGTCTACGCGACCGACCTCGACAACTACTCGGACGCCTTCAACCCGACCTACTTCCCGGTGATGCTGCGGTCGGTCCTCTACGCGGCCGCGACCACCGCCCTGTGCCTGTTGATCGGCTACCCGGTCGCCTATTACATCGCCCGGTACGGCGGCCGCTACCGCAACGCGTTGATCGCGCTCCTGGTGCTGCCGTTCTTCGTCAACTACCTGGTTCGCACCTACGCCTGGGTCGCGCTGCTCGCCGACGACGGGCTGGTCAACTCGGCGATCGTCGACCTCGGATTGCGCAGCGAGGGGATCCAGATGATCAACACGCCCTACGCGGTCATCGGGGGCCTCGTCTACGGCTATCTGATCTTCATGATCCTGCCCGTCTACGGCGCCCTGGAGCGGCTCGACCGTTCGGTGATCGAGGCCGGCAAGGACCTCTACGGGACGCCGCTGCAGACCTTCCTCCACGTCACCCTGCCGCAGACCAAGCAGGGGATCCTCGCGGGCGCCGTGCTCGTCTTCCTGCCCTCGGTCGGCGACTTCGTCGCCGCCCAGCTGCTCGGGGGCACCGACACCTACATGGTCGGCAACCTGATCCAGGACCAGTTCTTCGCCGCCAACAACTGGCCCTTTGGCGCCGCCCTGACCGTGGTGATGATGCTCTTCCTCTCGATCTGGATGATCGGCTACCTGCGTTCGGCGGCGCGCGACGTCAGGGGCGCGGCCATATGACACCCGGCACCCCCGGAGGCGGGAGCAGCATCAGATGCCCACGACGTAGCCGTGGGCAAGGTGTTCGGGCGGGAGCGGAGGAGGTGGCCGGCTAGTTCATGGACACGAACCCCTTCGACAAGCCCCGCGTCCTGCGCGTGTGGAGCGTGCTCGTCTACGTCTTCCTGTTCACGCCGATCCTGGTCGTGATCCTGTTCTCGTTCAACTCGATCAAGTCGCTGACCAACTTCGAGGGCTTCTCGCTGCAGTGGTACGAGGAGTTCCTCAACGACCCGACCCTGCGCGAGTCGCTGTTCGCCTCGCTGGAGATCGCCTTCCTGACCATGCTCGCGGCGACCGCGATCGGAACGGCGCTGGCGATCGGCCTGGTCCGCTCCCGGGCCCGCTGGGCGCCCGGAGCGAACATCCTGATGCTCGTGCCGCTGGTGGTCCCTGAGATCGTCACCGGGATCTCGGCGCTCCTGATCTTCAGCCAGATCGGGATCACGCTCTCGTTCTGGACGGTCGTGATCGCCCACATCACCTTCTCGATCTCCTACGTGACGATTGTCGTTCGCGCCCGCATGGCCTCGATCACCCTGGAGGTGGAGGAGGCGGCGATGGACCTCGGCGCGACCCGATGGCAGGCGGTGCGGATGGTGCTCGTCCCGGCGCTCTGGCCGTCGGTGGTTGCCGCCGGGCTGCTCACCTTCGCCTTCAGCTTCGACGACTTCGTGCTCTCGTTCTTCACCACCGGCGAGGACCTGCAGCCGCTCCCGGTGCGGATCTGGTCGGCGATCCGGTTCGGGCTCTCGCCGACGATCAACGCGATCGGAACCCTGATGATGGTTGTCTCGCTCTCCGCGATTGCGCTCGCCGTGCTGCTGCCACGGCTGTTCGGGCGCCGGGAGAGCGGGCTCAAGGTGCTCACCGCGTCGGAGGGATAGAGATCGATGGCTGAGGCAATCCGGATCGAGAACGTGACCAAGCGCTTCGGCGAGCACACGGCCGTCGACGACATCAGCCTGAGCATCGAGCAGGGCGAGTTCTTCTCGCTGCTCGGCCCCTCGGGCTGCGGCAAGACGACCACCCTGCGGATGCTGGCGGGGTTCGAGGTCCCCACCGAGGGCTCGATCATGCTCGAGGGCCAGCCGGTCGAGAAGGTCCCTCCCTACAAGCGCGACGTGAACATGGTCTTCCAGAGCTACGCCCTGTTCGAGCACCTCGACATCGCCGACAACGTCGCGTTCGGCCTGCGGCGCAAGAAGGTGCCCAAGGACGAGATCCGCCAGCGGGTCGCCGACGCGCTCGAGCTCGTCAACCTCAGCGAGCGCGCCACCGCCCGCACCAACGAGCTCTCCGGCGGCCAGCGCCAGCGCGTCGCCCTCGCCCGCGCGCTCGTCAACCGTCCCAAGGTGCTGCTGCTCGACGAGCCGCTCGGGGCGCTGGACCTGAAGCTCCGCCGCCAGATGCAGGTCGAGCTGAAGCAGATCCAGCGCGAGGTCGGCATCACGTTCGTCTACGTCACCCACGACCAGGAGGAGGCGCTGTCGATGTCCGACCGGATCGCGGTCATGAACTTCGGCCGCGTCGCCCAGTGCGGGGCCCCGGAGGACATCTACGAGCACCCGAGCGAGGAGTTCGTCGCCGGCTTCATCGGGGTCTCGAACCTGATCGAGGGGGTGGTCGTCGACGACGGCAACGTGCGGATCGCGACCGGGCTCCAGCTCCCGGCCGCGCTGCCGGCCGACGTCGACCCCGGCGACACCGTGAATCTCTCCGTGCGGCCGGAGAAGATCGCCGTCGACGACCTCGAGGAGGGGATGGTGAGCCTCGAAGGCACGGTCGTGTCCCGCGTCTACCTCGGGGTCAGCACGCAGATCACGGTCTCGCTCGGCAACGGCGCCAACCTCGTCGCGCTCGAGCAGGCGACCTACCGCGCCAGCGCCGACGACCGCTGGGAGCCTGGGTCGCCGATCAAGCTCGGGTGGCACCCCGAGCACTGCCTGATCCTCCGCTGAGGACGCCCGCTTGCGCGCCGCCGTAATCGGTGCCGGACTGGCGGGCCTGAGCGCCGCAGACGCGCTCGCGCGCGAGGGCTGGGAGGTCGACGTGATCGAGGCGCGCGACCGCGTCGGCGGTCGCGCCTGGTCGCGGCGGCTCGCCAACGGGGCGGTGATCGAGCTCGGGGCGGAGTTCATCCTCGCCGGCAACACCGAGGTCCGGGCGCTCGCCGCCGAGCTCGGTCTCGGGCTCTGGGACAAGGGCATGCGCTACGGCGACCGCGAGCCTCGCGGGGGAATCGGGACGACCAAGCCGGAGCTCGCCGAGACGGTCGGCGAGGTCGACCGAGCGCTCGCCGAGGGTGCCGCCGCCGGCTCGGTGCGCGACCTGCTCGAGGCGCTCGCGATCGACCCCGGCGCACGCGAGGCGATCCTCGCCCGCGCGGAGATCTCCTCCGCCAGCTCCGCCGACGAGATCCCCGCGGCGGATCTCGCGGGGCTCGCCCACATCGACGCCGAGGCGGCACCGAGCGTTGCCGGCGGCAACCAGGGGCTGGCGCTGGGGCTCGCCGAGCGGCTCGGGGACGCCGTCGCGCTCGGGGACCCGGCGGTCGCGATCGACTGGTGGCCGGCCCCCGGCGGGGCCGCGGTCACCGTGCGGACCGAGTCGCGGCGTCAGGTGGAGGCCGACGCCGCCGTGGTCGCCGTGCCCGCGAACGTGATCGCCGCGATCGATTTCGAGCCGTCGCTGCCGACGGCGACCCGCGCGGCGCTCGGGCTCCTCCGCTACGGCCACGCGGCGAAGCTCTTCGTCCCACTCGCCGAGCCGGTCGAGCCGTCGGCCGTCATCGACGTCCCGAACCGCTACTGGTGCTGGACCGCGACCGGTGAGGACGACCGGCCGATGCCGGTGGTCAGCTGCTTCTCGGGCTCGCCGGCGGCGCTCGCGCGCCTGCGGGTCGCCGAGGGACCCGAGACCTGGGTCGAGGCGCTCGCCGGCCTGCGGCCCGACCTCCCGCTCGAGCGCTCCCAGGCGCTGCTCCAATCCTGGGACGCCGATCCCTGGGTCCGAGCCGCCTACTCGGTCTCCCCACCCGCGGAGCTCGCCGCCGCCCTGCGCGAGCGGGTTGGTCCGCTCGCCTTCGCGGGCGAGCACACCGGCGGTGAGTTCAGCGGCCTGATGGAGGGGGCGCTGCGCAGCGGCCGCCGCGCGGCCGGCGAGCTCCTCGCGTCGCTCGGCTAGCGACCGGGTCGCGGCTGGATCCGCCCGCCCTCGTACATCGGCAGCTCGACCCCGGCGGCCGCGCCACGATCGATCTGGCGCCACATCGCCGAGACGCCCGCGGTCCCGAACTCCCGCACCCGCGCAACCGCGTCGAGGTCGAGCACGTCGGTGAGCAGCTCCTCCCCGGTGCCGGCCTCGACCTTGACCATCCCCTCCGGGTCGACGATCAGGCTCCGGCCGAGCCCCGCCGGGGACGCGGCGTTGACGTTGACGACATAGAGCTGGTTGACGATCGCGTTCGCGCGCGTCGTGACGAGCTCGGCGCCGCGGTCGCTGGTCGTGGTCAGGGTGGGCTGGAAGACGACCTCGGCACCCATCCAGGCGAGCTGGCGGAAGACCTCGGGGAAGAAGCCGTCGTAACAGATCGCGAGCCCGGCGCGGCCGACGCCGTCGATCTCGAAGACGACGAAGCGATCGCCCGGCTCGGTGCGCTCGCTCGGCTGCCACGGGAACGCCTTGCGGTACCGGGCCACGAGGCCGCGGTCGGGGGAGATCGCGAGCGCGGTGTTGTGGATCGCGTCCCCGTCGCCGCGCTCGTAGACCGAGCCGGCCACGAGCCACAGCCCGAGCTCGGCCGCGATCGACTCGAGCCGCTCGGTCAGCGCCCCGGGGATCTCGACCGCGACCCGGTCGGCATGACCATCCCCCTCCTCGAACACGCCGGGCGGAGCGGAGAGGTGGAGCTCCGGCAGCACCAGGAGCTGGACGTGCTCGACCGCGCGCTTGACCGCGGCCGCCTGGCTCGGAAGGCGCTCCAGGGTCGCCTCCGGATCCCCGGCGACCGGCGCGACCTGCAGCCCGGCGATCGAGAGGGTTCGCACCGCCTCAGCCGTTGAGCGCGCTCTCGAAGGCCTCAGTCACCTGATCGCCCTGGGTGCCGTCGAGAACCGGCTCGGACGTGCACTTGCGGGTGTACTCCGGGCTGGGGAAGATGAGCGGGTTGCGCGCGAGCGCCGGATCGCGCTTGGCGAGGATCTCCTTCACCCCCGAGACCGGGGTCACGTAGTTCACGTATTCGGCGATGTCGGCCTGGACCTCGGGGTCGTAGACGTAGTTCATCCACTCGAGCGCCGCCTGTGGATCCGGGGCCCCGACCGGGATCTCCATGCTCGTCGACCAGATCATGCAGCCCTCCTTCGGCATCACGAACTCGATGTTCGGATCGTCCTTCTGCATCTGCACCGCGTCCCCCGACCAGCCGAGCGCGATCGCGACGTTGCCGTTGGAGAGATCGCGGATGTAGTCGTTGCCGGTGAAGCGGCGGATCTGGCCCGAGTCCGCCGCCTCGCTGATCTTGTCGACGGCCGCCAGCCACTCCTCGGTAGTCGCGGTGTCGGGGTCGATGCCCATGCATTTGAGCGTCATCGGGACCGAGTCGCGCAGCTCGGTGAGCATCGTGACCTTGCCGGCGTACTGCGGGTCGAAGAGGTCGCAGATCGAATCGACGTCGGGAGCGAGGTCCTTGCGCACGATCAGCCCGGTCATCCCGGCCTGCCAGGGGACGGTGAAGTCGCGGTTCGGGTCGGCCGCCGGGTGCTGCAACGCGGGGATCAGGTTCTCCTGCACGTTCGGGAGCGCCGACTTGTCGAGCTCGTAGATGTAGCCGAGGTCGTACATCTGCTTCGCCAGCCAATCGCTGAGCGTGATCGAGTCGCGCCCGCCCGATTCCCCCTCGGTCAGCAGCGGCTGGACCTTGGCGAAGAACTCGGAGTTGTCGTTGATCTCCTCGGTGTAGGTGACGTCGATCCCTGTCTCGCGCTCGAACTCGGCGACGGTGCCGTCCTTGCCCGGGTCGACGTAGAGCGGCCACTGGGAGATCGCGAGCTCGTCGCCGGGCTCGCCGGTGGGAACCATCTCGTGTCCCGACGAGAGGGTTGACGCGGAGTCATCCGACCCGGAGTCATCCGAAGAGCCGCAGGCGCCGAGGGCCATCGCCGCGGCGAGGGCGCCCAGCGCAACGATCGTCCTGACTCCGCCGATAGCCATACTTTGAATCAGATTTCAAGAATAACCCGCTGCTGAGCCCTATGTCAATAGGGAGTTCGGCCGAAAGCCTGGATATCGTTCAGACTATGAGGCGAAAGGATCAGGGGCGGCGGCGCGCCCAGCTCGTGAGCGCGGCGCGGGAGCTCCTGCTCGAGCACGGGGCGCTCGGGTTGCGGGTCAAGGACATCGCGGCGCGGGCGGGGATCTCGTCCAGCGCGGTCCTCTACTACTACCCCGACCTCGACGACCTGCTCCTCGAGGTCACCCGCGAGGCGATGAGCCGGTACGCCGAACGGCGCGCGGAGGCGATCCGCGGGATCGCCGACCCGGCCCGGCAGCTGCGGGTCGCGATCGGGCTCGGGGTCCCGACGGGCCCCGAGGACGAGGACAGCAGGCTGCTCTACGAGCTCGACGCGATGACCGGCGCGAGCCGGCTGTTCGCGACCCTCTCGGCCGCCTTCTTCGACCGCCAGGCGATGCTCTACGAGCGGGTGCTCGAACGCGGGGCCGAGTCGGGCGCCTTCACGCTCTCGTCCGACTCGACCACGATCGCCCGCGGCATGGTCGCGCTCGAGGACGGGCTCGGGCTGCAGATCGTGCTCGGCCATCCGGAGATCGACGCCGCGGCGGGGGAGGCGCTGCTGGTCGCCTGGGCGAGCGCTGCGACCGGTGTCGACCTCGAGGCCCACGACCGCGCCACGGCCTGAGCGTCCGCCGGCGCTTCGGGATTGTGGCGGGCGGGTAACGGGCCCGCGATGAGGTCCCTGATCGTGATCGCCGCCGCGCTAGCGGCCGTCGTGGCGCTCGCCCTGGCGCCGGCCGGCGGCGCCTCGAGCAAGCGCGAGGACTGCGGCAAGTTCTCCAGCGCCTCGATCTACCCGAAGGCGAAGGTGATCGCGGTCCGCGGCGTCGACTGCGGCGAGGCTCGCGAGGTGGCGAAGAAGTACGACCACAAGGGCGTCGCCAAGGGCAGGTGGAAGTGCGCCCTCGGACATGGAGGCGGACGGCGGCTGTTCTCATGCGGTTACGGGGGCTCGGGCGGGAACCTGGCCGACTTCCCGCACGCCCTGGTCGCCAAGGGCACCGGGCAGCCCGGGTACTGATCGCTCGTCTAGGGAGCGGCGGTCGCCTCGGCGGTGAGGCCTTCGGGCTTCGCACCCCCGGCGCGGCCTCCGGCGCCGCCGGCGTCCTGGCTGAGCTTGTTCGCGAAGTAGACGGGGATGACCGAGATCACGATCACGATCACGGCGACCACGTTGACGATCGGCAGCTGGTTCGATCGGAAGAGGTTGTTGTAGATCCAGATCGGCAGCGTCTCGAGGTCGGCGCCGATGGTGAACCGGGTGACGATGATCTCGTCGAAGGAGAGCGCGAAGGCGAGCAGGGCGCCGGCGACCAGCGCCGTCCGCATGCTCGGAAGCGTGACGTATCGGAACGTCTGCCAGGTATGCGCGCCGAGGTCGGCCGACGCCTCCTCGAGCGAGACCGAGACCCGCCGGAGGCGCGCGACGACGTTGTTATAGACGAGCACGATGCAGAACGTGGCATGGCCGACGATCACCGTGAAGAGGCTCAGGTCGACGCCGAGGACCTGGGTGAAGGTGTCGTTGATCGCGATCCCGGTGACGATCCCCGGCAGCGCGATCGGCAGCAGGACGAGGAAGGAGATCGTCTCGCGCCCGAAGAACCGATGCCGCGAGACGGCGAGCGAGGTCAGGGTGCCGAGGACGATCGCGATCGCGGTGGCCGCGGTCGCGGCCTTGATCGAGGTGACGAAGGCGTCGCGGGCGCCCGAGTTGTCGATCGCCGTCCCGAACCAGTGGGTGGTCAGGCCCGACGGCGGCCACTCGAGCGTCTTGCCGGCGTTGAAGGCGTAGATCAGGATCACGATCAGCGGGACGTAGATGAACGCCAGCGTCAGCCCGACGCCGATCTTGAGCAGGATCTGTGACCGGTTCGAAAGCCTCATATCAGGCGCCTCAACAGCGGCGCGATTCGGCTCCGTGCTGTCGCACTCCGCCTCATAGATGCTCGAAGGCTCCGAGCCGCCGGGCCACCAACAGGTAGATGATCATCACCACGACGGGGACCATCACGAACGCCGAGGCCAGGGGTTGGTTGTTGACGATGTTGTTGTAGACGACGTTGCCGATGAACTGGTTGTTGGAGACGAGCGCAGGGGTGATGTAGTCGCCGAGCGTCAGCGCGAAGGTGAAGATCGAGCCCGCGACCACGGCCGGGAAGGCGAGCGGCAGGATGACCCTCCTGAAGGTCTGCAGCGGCGACGCCCCCAGATCCTCGGAGGCGCTGATCACCGAATCGGGGATCCGCTCGAGGCCGGCGTAGATCGGGATGATCATGAACGGCAGCCACAGGTAGCTCATGACGAGCCAGACGGCGACGTTGCCGTAGCCCGGCCCGTCGATTCCGAGCGGCTCGAGCGCCCAGTTGAGGATCCCGCCGCTGGAGAGGATCGTCCGCCAGGCATAGACCTTCACCAGGTAGCTCGACCACAGCGGCAGGAGCACGGCGACGACGAGCACGGCCTTCATCCGGCTGCTCGCGACCTTCGCCATGTAGAAGGCGATCGGGAAGGCGAGCACGGCGTCGGTGATCGTCACCAGCGCCGCGATCAGGATCGTGCGACCGGCGATCGTGCGGTAGACCGGCTCGTCGACGAGGGTCTGGAAGTTGTCGAGGCTGAACGTCTGCTCGACCTGGCCGCTGAGCGCGTCGACCTGCCAGAAGGCGGTCACCAGGATGACCAGGAGCGAGCCGAGATAGCCGATCACCAGCCACCCGATCGGCCCGGCGAGCAGCGCCCCGACCTGCAGCCGGGGACGGCCATGGAAGAGGCCGGCGAGCCTGCGGCCCACCGACCTCTTCGGCGCCGGCGCGTTTACGCCAGCGGCCTCCACGACCTGACGACTACCCCTTGATCTCGGTCCAGGCCGAGACCCAGTCGTTGTAGTCCATGCACTCCTCGCCGCGGTCGTCGCCGCAATCCGCGAGCGGCGTGTTCCAGTAGTAGACGCGCTGCCAGAACTCCGGGTTGTCGGCGTTGTAGAGCTCGCAATGGTTCGGAGCGCCGAAGTACGCGGGATCCAGCGTCTTGAACTCCGCGCACGACTTGCTCTGGGCCGGCGCCTCGCCGAACCATGCCGCGACCTTGGCGTTGGCTTCCGGACTGATGATGTGGTCCATCCACAGGTACATGCAGTTCGGATGCTCGGCCTCGGAGCTGATCATCCACGTGTCCGACCATCCGGTCGCGTCCTCCTCGGGGAGGAAGCCCTGCGAGGCAGGGGTCGACTTGACCGGCGCATCCTCACCGAGCAGCGTGAAGTACTGGTATTGCCAGGTGGTGCCGACATCGACGTCGCCATTGGCGAACGACGAGATCTGCTTTGCGAAGTCGACCCAGTACTCGCCGACGTTCGGCCGCTGTTGCTTCAGCAGGTCGACCGCGGCGTTGAACTGGTCCTCGTCGAGCTCGTACGGATTGTCGATCCCGAGGTCGGGCTGATGCGCCTTGAGGTAGAGCGCCGCGTCGGCGATGTAGATCGGGTCGTCGTAGACGCTGATCTTGCCCGAGTACTTCGACGCCTCCTCGGGGTCGAGGATCACCGACCACGAGCTGCCGTCCGCGTCGACGTTGTCGCCGTTCCACATCAGCAGGTTCGCCCCGCGCCCGTGCGGGATTCCGTAATGGGTGCCGTCGAACGTGTTGTAGGACTGATCCTTGAGGTCCTCGAACACCGTTGCGTAGTTCGGCACCAGGTCGACGTTGACGGGATCGACGAGGTCCGCCGCGACGAGCCGTGCGCTCGCATTGCCCGAGGCGGAGAGGCCGTCGTACTCGCCGCTCTCCATCAGCTTCACCATCTCGTCCGAGGTGCCGGCGACCTTGGCGTTGACCTGGCAGCCGCTCTCCTTCTCGAAGTCGGTGACCCAGTCGACCTTCGGATCCGCCGAGCCGTCCTCGCAGTAGCCGGCCCAGCAGATCAGGTTGAGCTCGCCCTCGCCCGCACCCACCTCGGTCAGGGCCTCGGTGGTCGAACCGTCTCCGTCGTCGTCGCTGCTCCCGCAGCCGACGGCGAACGCCGCGAGCGCGAGCAGCCCGGCGATTACGAGCCAGGCGACCCGGACGCGGCTTCCTCCTCTGCGAGGCGAAACCCGAGCCGCGCCGCCGTTGAGGCGCCTTGTGTTGCGCATCACTGATCTCCTCTCTGATCGCCCGCGGTTGCGACCGCGACCGTGTGTTCAGGCCGCCATCCGACGACCACCTCCCGTCCAACCTGCTCGAGCGCCTCCGCGGAGGACGTCTCGAGGTTCTGGCGGACGACTTGGAGATCTCCCCCGGCGTCGAGGGCGACGAGGTAGCGGGTGATCATCCCCGCGTAGGCCACGTCTCGCACCTGCCCGCTCTCGACCTGCATGCCGTCGGCAGCCTCCCCGGGCTCGAGCAGCCTCACCTTCTCGGGGCGGATCGTGAATTGGCGCCCGTCGCGTTCGAGCAGGTTCGAGACGCCCACGAAGGCGGAGACGAAGCGGTTGGCGGGCGCCTCGTAGACCTCGGCCGGCGTGCCGACCTGTTCGATCCGGCCGTCGTTGAAGACCGCGATCCGATCCGACATCGTCAGCGCCTCCTCCTGGTCGTGGGTGACGTAGACGAACGTGATCCCGACCTCCCCCTGGATCTGCTTGAGCTCGACCTGCATCTGCTCGCGCAGCTTCAGGTCGAGCGCGCCGAGCGGTTCGTCGAGCAGCAGCACCCGCGGCCGGTTCACGATCGAGCGCGCGAGCGCGACCCGCTGGCGCTGCCCGCCGGAGAGCTCGGAGGGCTTGCGATCGGCGTAGTCGCCGAGGCGGACCATCTCGAGCGCCTCGTCGCGGCGCCGCGCGCGCTCGTCCTTGGCGACCTTGCGCACCCGCATCCCGTACTCGACGTTCTCGCCGACGGTCATGTGCGGAAACAACGCGTAGTCCTGGAAGACGGTGTTGACCTCGCGGTCGTACGGAGGCAGGTCTCCGACGTCCCGCCCGCCGAGCTCGACCGTGCCCTCGTCGGGGAGCTCGAAGCCCGCGATCATCCTCAGGGTGGTCGTCTTGCCGGAGCCCGACGGCCCGAGCATGGTGAAGAACTCGCCCCGGGCGATCTCGAGGTCGATTCCGGCGACCGCGACCACGTCACCGTAGGTCTTGCGGACCCCGCGCAGGCGGATGTCCGGGGCGGCGTCGGCATCGCCCGTGTCCCCGCGCTCCGGCGCCGTCGCCGAAGTGCTCAACCTCTCCTCCCATGCGCACACGCGCGGTCCGATTCCAAGCCGAGATGACGTTATCTCATCTAAAAGACCGCACGGACCACTGCCGTGACCACGGCGGCGATCCCCACGGCCGGGAGTGTGCCGGCCCCCACTCGGAGCGCGACCGCGGCGGCCCCGACGCCGAGCACCCGGGCGTCGACGTCGAGCGAGCCGCCCTCCGGGGCGCCGACGGTCTCGACCACGATCAGCGCCGCGAGGAGCGCCGGCGCGACGAGGCCGATCACACCCTGGAACGCGGCCGGGAGCTCGCGGCCCCCGAGCACCACCGGGCCGGAGGCGCGGATCAGCGCCGTCGTGACCGTCAGCACCGCGATCGTGACCCACACGGCGGTCATCGGGGCTCCTTCCGCCGACGGCCGCGGAGCCCGAGGAGCGCGGCTGCCGTGGCGGCGATCACCGGCACCCCCGCGGGGGTGAACGGGGTCAGGACGAACGCGATCAGCGCCCCGAGCGCGGCCGCCGCCGCCGGCGGCCCCCACCGCAGCTCGCCCTCGACCAGGATGCACAGGAAGAAGGCGGGGAAGAGGACGTCGAGCCCGAGTGCGGCCGGGTCGCCGATCAGATCGCCGGCGAAGACGCCGATCGCCGTCCCGCCGACCCAGCACGGATACGACGGCAGGGTGGCGCCGAGCATGAACCAGGGGTCGAAGTTCCCGCCGCCGCGGCTCGCCGCCGCCCAGGAGAAGTCGATCATCGCCTGCCCGGTTGCCGCCCGCCGCCACGCGTTGCCTCCGAGCGAGGGGGCGAGCGCGATGCCCATCGGCACGTAGCGCAGGTTGAGCAGGATCCCCGGGATGAACGCCGCCACGGCCCCGCCCCCGGCGCCGAGCACGGCGGTGGAGGCGAACTGGGCCGAGCCCGCGAAGACGAGCACCGACATCACGATCGGCGCCACGTTGCCCATGATCGGCGCGGCGAGGACGCCGAACGAGATCGAGAGCACGAGCGCGGCGACCGCGTACGGGATGCCGATCCGCAGCCCCGTACGCAGGCGCTCGCGGGGCGGCAGGCTCAGGTGCTCGAGGTCGGCCGCCTCGGCCCCCGCGCCCGCCGCTCGCTGCTCCTTGGAAGACCCCTGAACCGACACGGCCCGCCATTCTGGCGGGCCGTGACCGGGCGAGTTATTCGGGTTTCTTGTGGCGCTAGAAGCCGGCCGGATGGCGTGCGACGTAGCCGCTGCCGTTGCGCATCGCCTTGCTCCAGCCCGGGCCGTCGCCGGCCGTCATCGAGGTGTCGAGGCGCAGGCCCGCGATCACCGCGTAGATGTGGCCCGAGTTGGCGTACGTCGTGATCCAGGCGCCCTTGCCGCCCTTCTCCCAGTCCATGAAGGACCCGGAGGGCATCGAGGCGTCGAGCAGCCCGGCGCCCGTGAGCGCGTAGCTGACCGACCCGGAGCAGTCGTAGCACGTGTCGCGCCGGCGACCGTGGCCACCGCCCATGCAGTACGGCTTGCCCTTGACGATCTCGTTCGCGGCCTCGATCGCGCGCACGACCTTTCGTGGCGCGTTGCGCGGCGGGATCGCGAACCCGCCCTTGAGCTTGGCCGTCGGCCCCGCCGTGGTCTGTCCGGAGGTCGGGGGTGTCGTGCCCTCGCCGCCCATTCCGACTCCGCCGCTGCCGTCGCCGTCCTGGGCGAACGCGGTCGAGGGGAGGGCGATCAGCGCCGCTGCCGTGGCGAGCCCGAGTGCGGCGCTGAACTTCCTTCTCGGGTTCGCTGTAAATGTGTAGGTCAACTCAACGGTCTCCTTCGTCGGCCTACGGGGTTAGCTGACGGGCTGGCGCTGAAAGAGCCTGCGCCCCCACCGCACGTGCGGTGGGTTAGCCCCAAAACAGTTGGTTCCCCCGTTTCCGGCCCCCTGTTCGGGACCGGAACTCGGCTTTACCGGTTATCGAGTTGCGGCACAGTACACAATTCGACGGCGAATTGCAAAGACCTGCTCACGAATACGTATGAATCCGCACATATTCGCCAAATCTGGCGTTAACAAGCGGAGTGAGCGGAATATGGTTGGAGACCGGTCAATCAACTACGCCGGTCTTGGCACCCCGAGCCGGCGACCGCAAGGGGAGGAGAGCCCATTCCCGCACTTTCGACGCCGGCTCAGTTACGCCGCCGACATCGGCCCCGACCAGATCAACGGCAGCAAGGTCGCCGACCAGGGCCTGAGCGGAGTGGACATCCTGGACAGCAGCGTCTCGTCCGCGGACCTGGCGACGAACTCGGTGAATTCGGAGGAGATCCTCGACGGGGCGATCACCCACGTGAGCCCTCAGTCGTGCTCACCCGGGCAGGTCACGGGCCTTCCGAGCGATGCTCGCGATCATCTCGTGCTCACCGACGCGAGCGCGACGACGAACCCGTTCCTGGTCATGTCCCCGGTCTACTCCGTGGCTTCCGGCACGGCGGTGATCCGGGCCTGCAATTTGAGCGATGCCGTCGTCCCCGGAGGCACGCACACGTTCAGTCTGCTCGTGATCGACGCGGATTGACTAGCCGGCGCCTGTGGCCGGGGCCGGGTTGGCCTCGGCCCAGGCGACGATCCGCTTCGACTCGTTGACGACCTCGCCCGAGTCGGTGACCAGGACCGGGACCGCGTGCTGGCCGGTGAGCTCCTCGACCTCGCGCCGCCCGTCGGTCATGACCTGCATGAACCCGGGGCCGACCCCGAGCCCGTGGACCTTGGTCACCTCCGGCTCGTAGCCGGCGTCCCGGAGGGCCTCGTAGGCGTTCGCACACGGATGGCCGCCCGGGCGCGGCGTTTGGAAGGTCCCCCAGCAGATGTAGAGCTTCATCGGCCGCGGAGCCTATTCGGTTAGGTTCCGGGCGATGGACCCGAGCGGCAAGACCATCCTGCTCACCGGTGCGACCGGGGGACTCGGGCGGGCGATCGCCGAGGCGCTCGCGGCGCGGGGGGCGAAGCTCGTGCTCAGCTCGCGCAAGGGGACCGAGCTCGACGAGCTCGCCGGCTCGCTGCCGGGGTCCGGTCACCGGACCGCGGTCTGCGACCTGGCTTCCGAGGGCGAGGCGATCGCATTGCTCGAGAGTGCCGGCGAGATCGACGCCCTGGTCGCGAACGCCGCCCTGCCGGCCTCCGGTCTTCTCGACCACTACTCGCAGGAGGAGATCGGGCGGGCCCTGCGGGTCAACCTCGAGTCGCCGATCCGGATGGCGCGCGAGCTCGTCCCGGCCTGGACGGCGCGTGGCTCGGGCCACATGGTGTTCGTCTCCTCGCTGTCAGGCAAGGCGGCGACCGCCCGTGCCTCCCTGTACTGCGGGACCAAGTTCGGCCTCCGCGGCTTCGCCCTCGCCCTGCGGGAGGACCTGCGCGGGACCGGCATCGGGGTCTCGGTGGTGATGCCCGGGATGATCCGCGACGCGGGCATGTTCGCCGACTCCAAGGCCGCGGCGCCGGCGCTCACGGGCACCTCGAGCGCGGCCGACGTCGGCGCCGGCGTCGTGCGCGCGATCGAGCGCGACCGGGGCGAGGTCTCGGTGGCGCCCCTTCGGGCTCGGGCGCTGTCGGCAATCGCCGCGAACGCGCCCGAGCTTGCCGGGCGGGTGGCCGGGAGCACCGCGACCAAGGTCGCCGACAAGATCGCGTCCGGACAGACCGACAAGCGCTGAACGGGTATTCCGGGCCGAGACACAAAGTGTCTCGGCAGAGGCAGGTAAGGCGGGGCGTAGCCCGCCGCAAGGTATTCCGGGTTCCGGGTACTACATTGGAGTCATGAGCGACTCCTTCAGTGCCAAGGCCACGCTGGGCGTCTCAGGGCGCGAATACGAGATCTACCGTCTCGACGCGCTGCAATCGAAGTTCGACACAGCGCGGCTCCCGTACTCGCTCAAGGTCCTGCTCGAGAACGCGCTGCGGCTCGAGGATTCCGAGTCGGTGACCGCCGAGGACGTCGAGACGATCGCCTCCTGGGATGCGGCGGCCGAGCCGGCCGACGAGATCCCGTTCCAGCCCGCGCGGGTGCTGATGCAGGACTTCACCGGCGTCCCGGCGATCGTCGACCTGGCCGCGATGCGCGACGCGATCGACGAGCTCGGGTCCGACCCAGCGAAGATCAACCCGCTGGTCCCGGTCGACCTCGTGATCGATCACTCGGTCCAGGTCGACGCCTTCGGTAGCGCGCGGGCCTTCGACATCAACGCCGACCGCGACTACGAGCGCAACCGCGAGCGCTACGCCTTCCTGCGCTGGGGCCAGCAGGCGTTCGACAACTTCCGCGTCGTCCCCCCGGCGACCGGGATCTGCCATCAGGTCAACCTCGAGTACCTGAGCCAGGTCGTCTTCAGCCGCGAGGCCGATGGGGTCACGCAGGCCTATCCGGACACGCTCGTGGGCACCGATTCGCACACGACGATGGTCAACGGGCTCGGGGTGCTCGGCTGGGGCGTCGGCGGGATCGAGGCCGAGGCCGCGATGCTCGGCCAGCCGATCTCGATGCTGTTGCCGCAGGTGATCGGCTTCCGGCTCGACGGCGAGCTCCCCGAGGGCGCGACCGCAACGGACCTCGTGCTCACGGTGACCGAGATGCTCCGCGAGCGCGGGGTGGTCTCCAAGTTCGTCGAGTTCTTCGGCCCGGGACTGCACACGCTCGGGCTCGCCGACCGGGCGACGATCGGCAACATGTCGCCGGAGTTCGGCTCGACCTGCGCGATCTTCCCCGTCGACGCCGAGACCCTTCGCTATCTCGAGTTCACCGGCCGGCCGACCGAGACGATCGAGCTCGTGGATGCCTACGCGCGCGAGCAGGGCATGTTCCACGACGAGAGCTCCGACGACCCGACCTTCTCCGAGCAGCTCGACCTCGATCTCTCCAGCGTCGAGCCCTCGATCGCCGGACCGAAGCGCCCCCAGGACCGGATCGCGCTCTCGAGTGCGAAGCCGGCGTTCATCGAGGCGCTGGCCGAGTTCGACCCCGACGCGGCCCAGGCGCTCGGCAACGGACGCGACGCGGCGATCGAGGAGTCGTTCCCCGCCTCGGACTCGCCCGCCGAGGACCACGACGGCGAGGCCGGCAAGCCGCATGCGCTCACCGGGTCCTCCGACGGCGAGAACCTCGCCGCGATCGCCGAGCGCGAGGCCGCCCCGGTGATGGTGAAGCTCGAGAGCGGTGAGGAAGTCGAGCTCGACCACGGCCGCGTCGTGATCGCCGCGATCACGAGCTGCACCAACACCTCCAACCCGTCGGTGATGATCGGCGCCGGGCTGCTGGCTCGCAAGGCGGTCGAGAAGGGCCTGACGAGCAAGCCCTGGGTGAAGACCTCGCTCGCGCCGGGCTCGACCGTGGTCACCGAGTACCTCAAGCGAGCCGGCCTGGACGAATACCTCGACCAGCTCGGCTTCAACCTGGTCGGGTACGGCTGCACCACCTGCATCGGCAACTCGGGACCGCTGCCCGAGGAGATCTCGAGCGCCGTCGGCGACAACGACCTCGTCGTCTGCGCGGTGCTCTCGGGCAACCGCAACTTCGAGGGCCGGATCAACCAGGACGTGCGCAACAACTACCTCGCCTCGCCGCCGCTCTGCGTCGCCTACGCGCTCGCCGGCAGGATGGACGTCGATCTGCTCAACGACGCGCTCGGCGAGGACGCCGACGGCAACGACATCCACCTCGCCGACATCTGGCCCTCCTCGGAGGAGATCAAGGAGACGGTCGCGGAGGCCGTGCGCCAAGAGATGTTCGAGCGCAGCTACGCCGACGTGTTCACGGGCGACGATCGCTGGCGCGAGCTCGAGACCCCGGAGGGCGACCGCTACACGTGGCCCGACTCGACCTACGTGCGCAAGCCGTCGTTCTTTGACGGCATGGATCCCGAGCCGGCCGAGATCGAGGCGATCACGGGCGCGCGCGTGCTCGCGGTGCTCGGCGACAGCGTGACCACCGATCACATCTCGCCCGCGGGCGCGATCAAGAAGGACAGCCCCGCGGGCCGGTGGCTGATCGAGAACGGGGTCGAGCCGCGCGACTTCAACTCCTACGGCTCGCGCCGCGGCAACCACGAGGTGATGATCCGCGGCACCTTCGCCAACGTCCGCCTGCGCAACAAGCTGGTCGAGCGCGAGGGCGGCTTCACGCGCCACTTCCCCGACGGCGCGGAGACGACGATCTACGAGGCCGCGACGACATACGGCGACGAGGGCGTGCCGCTGGTGGTGCTCGCCGGCAAGGAGTATGGCTCGGGCTCGTCGCGCGACTGGGCCGCCAAGGGCACCGCGCTGCTCGGCGTCCGGGCGGTGCTCGCCGAGAGCTTCGAGCGGATTCACCGCTCGAACCTGATCGGAATGGGCGTGCTCCCGCTGCAGCTGCCGGCAGGCGAGACGGCGCAGTCGCTGGGCCTCGACGGCGAGGAGACGATCGAGATCGGCGACCTCGAGGGCGGCGAGGCGAAGGCGGTCGCGGTGACCGCGGCGCGCGAGGGCTCGGATCCGATCGAGTTCGAGGCCAAGGTGAGGCTCGACACCCCGAACGAGGTCCGTTACTTCCAAAACGGCGGCATCCTCCACCGCGTCCTCCGCGACCTGCGCTGACGAAGCCGATGAATACGCGCCATCCGGGGGTTGACACCCGGTCGCGCGATGAGTCATGATGGGCGCGACCCGCGGGAGGGAGATCCTTACAAACTCGTCCCCGGCCAGTCCCGCCTCCGGGGACGATCGCGTCGGCATCCCTCCCTGGCTACCGACGCGCTGGCGGTGGCGCGGGCCGTGTGGACCCCCTGCCTCCCGCGGCCCCGCCCCGCCAACTACGCCATAACGGCACAGGGCCACGGCCGCCGTTCTATCGACGGGTCAACGGAAAACGTTGCATCCGTCACGTGGCTTTGGTTTTCACCCCCCGGGTGGGGGTACTGGGGGCGCATAGGGGTTAGGACGAAGGGGGCACTTCAGGCACGGGGCGGGCCGCGTGACCCCCTTCGCGGTCCCGCCCCTCCTTTACTTCCGACCGGTCGCGACGCTCCAGGTGGCGGATCGCGATCACGCTCCCGACCGGACCGACCGGGGTCAGGGTCGCGGCCAGCAGGGTGTAGGGCGCCTCGTGGCGCAGGACCGCGGCCCAGATCAGCAGCGCCAAAGCGACGAAGCCGAGCCCGTGCGCGAGCCCGAGCACCGAGGTCGGGCCCTCGTAGCCGGGCGCGACCCACACGACGATCAGACCCGCGAACAGCGCCAGCTCGGCATACGAGGCGCGCTTGACCCAGACGAACATCGGTCCGGGAACGGGGGTTCTCAACACCGCGGTGGTCTCGGAGGCCACGGGCCGAGCGTAGCGACGGTGCGGGCTCCGCCGGCCGGCCGCGGCGCCGCCTCGGACGTCGGGGATGCCGACCCGTCAGAATGGAGGGGTGCGCAGGGGGTTCCTGGCAGGGATGCTGTTCCTGGCTTTGATCGTGCCGGCGGGGGCGAGCGCCGCCGTGCGCCTGGAACCGGTGGGCACCTTCTCGGGCCCGGTCTACGTGACCTCGCTGCCCGCCGACCCCGACCGGCTGCTGGTGGTCGAGCAGCGCGGGACGATCCAGCTCGTCGATCACGGTGTGGCCAGCACGTTCCTGGATCTCCGTGACAGGGTGCTCTCCGGGGGCGAGCGAGGGCTTCTGTCGGTCGCGCCGGCGCCCGACTACGCGAGCACTCAACGCCTGTACGTCTTCTACACGGACCGAGACGGGTCGCTGCAGGTCGACGAGTACACGGCCGACGGCGGGTCGGTGGCGGCCGCCACCCGCCGGCCGGTGCTGACGATCCCGCACCCGACCTTTCCCAACCACAACGGCGGCCAGCTCCAATTCGGCCCCGACGGGATGCTCTACATCGGCACCGGCGACGGAGGCAGCGGGTTCGACCCGCCCGGCAACGCGCAGAGCCTGGACTCGCTACTCGGCAAGGTCCTGCGGATCGACCCGCGTCCGTCGACGGCGCTCGCTTACACGATCCCCCCGGATAACCCGTTCGCCGGCTCCAGTCCGGGCCTTGACGAGATTTGGGCCTACGGGCTGCGGAACCCGTGGCGCTTCACATTTGACCGTCTCACCGGCGGCATGCTGATCGGCGACGTTGGGCAGGGAGAACGCGAGGAGGTCGACTACGCCGTCCCGCCGAACCCCGGCCGCGGCCTCAACCTCGGCTGGGATTGCCGCGAGGGGTTGCTCGTGGTGCCTCCGCCGAACAACTCGGGCACCTGCGACGGCGCCTCCGGCTTCACCGATCCGATCTACGACTACGAGAACCCCGAGAGTGCCCAGGCCGCGATCGTCGGCGGATACGTGGTCCGCGACCCGAGCCTCGGCGATCTCTACGGCCGCTACCTGTTCACTGACTCCTACGACGGCACGATCCGTTCGTTGCTGCCTCAGCTGCCGGCGGCGACCGGTGTGCGCCAGGAGGGCCTCAGCGTCGAGGGACCCTCGAGCTTCGGCGAGGATGCCTGCGGGAGGGTCTACGTGGCCTCGCTCGGGACCGGGGAGGTCTCGCGCTTCACGGGCGACGCCCCGGGGAGCTGCGCGCCGGGCGGCGGCGACGCGCCGCGGTGCGGCGGCGAGCAGGCGACCCGGATCGCCGGCGCCGGCCGCGCGATCGGCGGCTCGCCGGGCGACGACGTGATCGTCGCCGACGGCCGGAAGAACCGGATCAAGTCGGGCGCCGGCGACGACCTGATCTGCGCCCTCGGCGGCCGCGACTCGATCCGCGCGGGCCGTGGCGACGATCGGATCCGCGGCGGTCATGGCAAGGACACCTGCATCGGCGGCCGCGGCAAGGACCGCACCCGTTCCTGCTAGCGCGGGTTGAGGGGACTGTGAATCTGCGACGCGCGCTTCTGACCGGGACGCTGCTGGCGCTGATCTTGCCGGCGGGCGCGAGCGCAGCACGCCTGGACCCGATCGGCACCTTCGACGACCCCGTGCACGTGACCTCGCTCCCAGGGGACCCTGGTCGGCTCTTGGTGGTCGAGAAGGCGGGGACGATCCAGCTCATCGACCACGGGGTCGCGAGCCTCTTCCTCGACCTCGCCACGCCGGGGCTCGTCGCCGACGACGACCCGACCGCCGAACAGGGGTTGCTGTCGGTGGCACCCGCGCCGGACTACTCGAGCACGCACCGGCTCTACGCCTTCTACACGCGGGAGCCAGACGGGGCACTCGAGGTCGACGAGTTCACCGCCGAGGGTGACTCGGTGGACCTCTCCACGCGGCGGCAGGTGCTCCTCATCCCCCACTCGCTGGGCGAGGAGAACGGTGGGCAGCTCCAGTTCGGCCCCGACGGGATGCTCTACGTCGGCACGGGCGACAACGCCACGCCCGGGGCGGCGCAGAGCCTCGACTCCCTCCTCGGGAAGATCCTGCGCATCGACCCGCGGGCCTCCGGCCCTGCGTCCTACACGGTCCCGTCCGACAACCCGTTCGCCGGCTCGCCGATCTGGTCCTACGGCCTGCGCAACCCGTGGCGCTTCTCCTTCGACCGGCTCACGGGCGACCTTTGGATCGGCGACGTGGGCGCGGGCGCCCGGGAGGAGATCGACTTCGCGTCGGCGCCGTCCGCCGGGCGGGGTACGAACTTCGGTTGGGACTGCCGGGAGGGCACGGCCTCCGGTCCCGGGAATTGCTCGGGATCGTTCGCCGAGCCGATCCTCGACTACCGCCACCCGCCGGACGGGACCTACTGCGCGATCACCGGCGGCTACGTGGTCCGCGACCAGAGCCTCGGCGACCTCTACGGCCGCTACCTGTACGCCGACGCGTGCGCCGATGAGATCCGTTCGCTGGCTCCGGGCGCGCCGGCCAGCACAGACCGCTCGGAGGGCCTGAAAGTCGACCTACCGTCGAGCTTCGGCGAGGACTCCTGCGGGCGCCTCTACGTCACCTCGCTGCACGGCGACGAGGTCAGCCGGTTCGAGGGCGCAAGCCCCGCCGACTGCCTCGCGGCCGGCCCGGTGCCGCCAGTCCCCCGCTGCGCCGGCAGGCCCGCGACTCGGGTCGCCGGCGCCGGCCGCTCGATCCTCGGCACCGACGCCGACGACGTGATCGTCGCGGACTCGCGGAAGAACCGCATCAAGTCCGGCGCCGGCGACGACCTGATCTGCGCGAAGGGAGGCGCCGACAAGCTCCGCGGCGGCCCCGGCCGCGACAAGCTCCGCGGCGGCCCCGGCCGCGACCGGTGCACCGGCGGCCCGGGCAAGGACCGCCTCCGCTCCTGCTGAGGGCCGGCCGCCGGCCGTTCCCCACCGCCGAGTGACATCACAGCCACCTGGGAGGGGGATGAGATGTCATTCGGCGAGGGCGTTATGGAGCGTGCGGCGAATTCGCGCGACGGTGAGCTCGGGGTTGGCGAGTTGTTCAGGGGTGATGCGGCGAACGGTGAGGCCCCGGTCCTCCAGCTCGGCGCTCTTTCGACGATCGCGTTCGAAGGCCCGGGGTGAGGAGTGTGTCGCGTAATCGTCCACCTCGATCACGACGCCGTGGGACCTCCAAAGGAGATCCACCTCCCAGGGACCGATCTTGGTGTTGATCTCGGGCTCCGGGAGTCCGGCATCCCGGATCATTCTCAGAAGCCGGCGCTCGTGTCCGGAGCGAGTCCTCGCCGGCCCCCGCGGCGTCTCCAGCAGGAGGCGGAGCCGGCCGACGCCACGACGCCCAGGCGTTGTCGCGAGGGCGCGGAACAGCCTGCGATGGTCGGTCAGACCCACCGCGAACGCCTCCGACACGGCGGTCTCAACCTGAAACGGGCGGCTCGCGGCGAAATCGATGAGCGTGCGCTCCGGCGAGGTGACCGGCACGCCTTCGCGCAAACGAGGCTCTCCCGGTCCGAGGAACTCGGTGCGATGCAGCCTGATCCCTGGATGTCGGCCGCGATGGGGCCCGGTGATCGTGACGTGGACCGGAGCGCGACGGGTCGGCGGCCGGATCAGCCCATAGAGCACGGTCGCGGAATCGTGACTGAGCCAGGCGCTGGGTCCGCAGGCCAGGACCGCTGCCATCCTCGTCGTGTGGGGAGAGCCCCGCGGCCCGAACAGATAGACGCCTTCGTAGAGGCGTTGCACCTCGCCGCGGCGCACGAGCCCGTCGACCCGTCGCGCCGTCATCCCGGCGCCACTGAGCTGGAACCAAGCCACCACCCCGTGCTGGGCTCGGGCGAGGTCCCACACCTTCCGCCGAACGTCATCTTGACCACCCATCAGGTGGTTGAGGTGTCACTCGGCCCGGATTCGCCCCCGGGGGTGGGGCTTGAGGGTCAGCCCTCCAGCGCGGTGAGCACGATGCGCTCCTGCTCGAGGCGGTGCGCGACGGGGTAGCCCTCGCTGGGGCTCGAGCGCTGCGGGCGGCCGGTGTACTGGACCTTGACGCCGGCGGGAAGGAGCTCGGGGAGGCGTCTCGCCATCACGCTCCAGGCGCCCATGTTCTTCGGCTCCTCCTGGGCCCAGACGACCTTCTTCAGGTTCGGGTAGGAGGCGATCAGGGTCTGCAGCTCGTTGCGGGCGAACGGGTAGAGCAACTCGACGCGGGCCACGGCGACGGTGCTCGCGTCATCGCGGCGCTCGTGCTGGTCGATGTCGTAGAAGACCTTGCCGTTGCAGAGCACCAAGCGGTCGACCTGGTCGCGCCGGTCGGCGGTGCGCGGGTCGTCGAGGACGAACGCGAACCCGCCGCTCGTCAGCTCCTCCAGCGAGGAGGCGGCGGCTCGCAGGCGCAGCAGGCCCTTGGGCGTGAACACGACCAGCGGCCGCGGCTTCGCGATCCGGGCCTGGCGGCGGAGCAGGTGGAAGTACTGGGCCGCGGTGGTCGGGTTGGCGAGCCGGATGTTGCCCTCGGAGCCGAGCTGGATGAAGCGCTCGATCCGGGCGCTCGAGTGCTCGGGGCCGGCGCCCTCGTAGCCGTGCGGAAGCAGCAGCGTGAGCCGGGTCGTCTGGCCCCATTTCGACTCGCCGGCCGCGATGAACTGGTCGACGATCACCTGCGCCGAGTTGACGAAATCGCCGAACTGCGCCTCCCAGACGATCAGGGACTCCGGCGAGGCGGCCGAGTAGCCGTACTCGAACCCGAGGCAGGCGGCCTCCGAGAGCGGGCTGTTGTGGAGCTCGAACGGCGCCAGCGCCCCGGAGAGGTTCTGGATCGGCACGTAGCGCAGGCCGGTGTTCTCGTCGTGCAGGGCCAGGTGGCGGTGCGAGAAGGTGCCGCGCTCGGTGTCCTGGCCGGTGAGCCGGATGTGCGTGCCCTCGGTCAGCAGCGAGGCGAAGGCGAGCGCCTCGGCGTGCCCGTACTCGATCTCGCCCTGGTCGAGCTTCTCGATGCGCGAGAGCAGCGGCTTGCGCAGCTTGCGGTGGATGGTGAAGCTGTCGGGAACCTGGAGCAGCTCCTCGTTCAGGCTCCGCAGCCGCTTCTCCGAGACCGCCGTCTCGACCTCGGGGCTCTTCGTCCGGTCGAGCTCGCCGGTTCCCATCGCGGTCGAGCTCGGGTCCTCGTACTCGCCCGCCTCCATCTTCGACCGCAGCTCGTGCAGCGTGCCCTGCAGGCGCTCGAGCCGTGCCTTGCCCTCGTCGGTGACCTCGTCGGCGGAAACGACGCCCTCGGCGACCAGCCGCTCGGCATAGAGCTCGGAGACCGGCTTGTGCTCCTTGATCTGGGCCGCCATCCGCGGCTGGGTGTAGGCGGCCTCGTCGGTCTCGTTGTGCCCGTAGCGCCGGTAGCCGATCAGGTCGATGACCACGTCGCGGCCCCACTGCTCGCGGTAGGCCATCGCAAGCCTCGTCGCGGCGACGCAGGCCTCGACGTCGTCGGCGTTGACGTGGATGATCGGGCAGTTGAAGCCCTTGGCCATGTCGCCGGCGTACGGGGTCGAGCGTTCGTCGGTCGGGTCGGTGGTGAAGCCGACCTGGTTGTCGGTGATCAGGTGGATCGTGCCGCCGGTCTTGTAGCCGCCAAGCGACTGCAGGTTGAGCGTCTCCGCGACCACGCCCTGGCCGGGGAAGGCGGCGTCACCGTGCAGCAGGACGGGCACGGCGACGTGGGGGTTGTGGTGCAGCTTCGGGCCCGAGTGCTCCGTCTGCGCGGCTCGGGCGCCGCCGGTGACCACCGGGTCGACGAACTCGAGGTGGCTCGGGTTCGGGTACAGCCGGATCTTGACCTGGTCGCCGTCGAAGCTGAACAGGCCCTCGGCCCCGTGGTGGTACTTGACGTCGCCCGTCCCCGAGTGGGGCATGGCGGTGATCGCCTTCACCCGGTCGAGCGCCTTGGCGCCCTCGAACTCCGCCAGGATCGACTCCACCGAGCGCCCGAGGTTGTGCGCGAGCACCGCGAGCCGCCCACGGTGGGCCATCCCGATCACCACCTCCTCGGCGCCGTTCTGGCGCGCGAGGGTTGCGATCTCGTCGAGCATCGGCACGGTCACGTCGAGGCCCTCGATCGAGAACATCTTCTGGCCGAGGTAGGCCTTCTGGAGGAAGCGCTCGAACTGGAACACGTCGATCAGGCGCCGCAGCAGCGCCCGCTTCTCGTCGGCGGAGAGCGGCGAGCGGTGCCAGCCGGTCTCGATCATCTCCCGCAGCCACATCCGCTGCTGGTGCGAAGCGAGGTGCTCGATCTGGTAGGCGATCGTCGAGCAGTACGCGTCGCGCATCCGCGGCAGCGCGTCGAGCAGGGTCTCGCCCTCGACCCCGATCCGCAGGATCGAGGCAGGGATCCGCGCCATCAGCTCCGGCGTCAGGTTGACGTTCTCGGGCTCGAGCGCCGGGTCGCCCTTGGGCTCGCCCCCGAGCGGGTTGACCCGCGCGGCGAGGTGACCGTGCGTGCGGTAGGCCTTCAGCAGCGAGGTCGCGGCCTGGACGGCCTGCAGAAGCTCGCGGTCGGGCTCGGCGGCCACCGCGCTCGTCGTCGGAGCCGCGGCGCTCGACAGCGGCGGGGCTGAGGCCGACGCCGGGTGCGCGTTCGTCACCAGGTTCGCCGGGATCCGCAGCGATTCGGCGACCGACTCGTAGAAGGAGTCCTCGCCCTGGAGCAGCTGGTCGATCTGGCGCAGGAAGGAGCCGGATTCGGCGCCCTGGATGACCCGGTGGTCGTAGGTGGACGTCATGGTCATCACCTTCGAGACGCCGAGCGCCTTGATCTTCTCGGCGGGGGCGTGCGCCCACTCGACCGGGTAGGCGATCGACCCGGTGGCGACGATCGTCCCCTGGCCGTTCATCAGCCGCGGCACCGAGGCGACGGTGCCGAGGCCGCCCGGGTTGGTGAGCGAGATGTTCGTCCCCTGGAAGTCGTCGGCGGTGAGCTTGTTCTCGCGCGTCTTCGTGATCAGGTCCTCGTAGGAGGCATGGAACCCGGCGAAGTCGAGCGCGTCGGCGCCCTTGATGCAGGGCACCAGCAGGCTGCGCCCGCCGCGGCGCTCGACGTCGACCGCGATCCCGAGGTTGACGTGCTCGCTCTCGACCACCTGCGGCTTGCCGTCGGCCTCGGCGTAGGTGCGCGACATCACCGTCCACTCCTCCGAGGCGCGGACGATCGCCCAGGCGATCAGGTGGGTGAACGAGACCTTCATCCCGCGCTCGCGCAGCGCCGCGTTGACCGCCTTGCGCTTCGCGTCGAGGACGTCGACTGCAAGCGTCCGGAACGAGGTCGCCGTCGGCATCGAGCGGCTCTCGTTCATCGCCTGGGCGAGCATCGCGGCGGGGCCGCGCAGCGGCTTGGTCTCGCCCGCCTCGGCGGTCGCCGGCCCGGCGCCGTTGCCGCCGTCGGCCGCCGCAAGCACATCCTCCTTGGTCACCTTCCCGCCCGGCCCCGAGCCCTCGACCGCGCCGATGTCGACGCCCTTGGCGGCCGCGATGCGGCGGGCGACCGGCGAGGCGCGGCCGTTGCCTGTGTCCGTCGCGGCTGATGGTTCAGACGGGGCCGAAGGTCGTTCGTCGTTCGTCGTCCGTCGTCCGGCGGCGACCCCGGACGTCATCTCCACGAGGGCCTGACCTACCTGGACGGTGTCGTCGACCGAGACCAGAAGCTTGGTGATCGTCCCGCTCGCGGGCGCCGGGACCTCGGCGTCGATCTTGTCGGTCGAGACCTCGACCACGGTGTCGCCCTCGGCGACCTCGTCGCCCTCGGCCACGTGCCACTCGAGCACTGTGCCCTCGGTGACCGACTCGCCCATCTCGGGCATGCCGACAATCACTGACGTTCCGCCCGCCTCCTCAGCTTCGCCTCCGGGGGCGGCCGGGTCAGCAGAGGGCTCGGAAACTTCGATCTCGCCTGGCTGGGCCGAGGTGGAGGCCACCGAGTCGTCGCCGAGGTCCTCGTCGCCCTCGCCGCCGCCCATCACCAGCTCGCCCTCGGCCTCCTTGAGGGGCGAGGGGTCGCCTCCGTTGCCCGAGGCGGTGCCGTTGGGGTCGATCTGGGCCAGGACCTGGCCGACCTCGACCGTGTCGTCGGGCTGGGCGAGGATCTTGGTCACCACGCCGCTGGCCGGCGCCGGGACCTCGGCGTCGATCTTGTCGGTCGAGACCTCGACCACCGTGTCGCCCTCGGCGACCTCCTGGCCCTCCGACACGTGCCACTCGAGGATCGTCCCCTCGGTGACCGACTCCCCCATCTGGGGCATCTGTAGGTCGATTATTGCGTTCGCCACTTTCTCGTTTGAGTGTATGACCTCGGCCGTCCCGGATGCTGCGGTTTTCCCGCAGAGAATGTGAGCTTTCGCAAGGCTGCCCTCGTCATACGCGGTAACGCGCCAGCGCCTCCTCCCGCGCCAGGCCGTGATCGACGATCGGCGCCGGGTAGTCCTCGCCGATCAGGCACCCGGCCTGGCGCTGGACCTCGTCAGGCATCGTCCACGGCTCGCGCAGGTAGCGCTCCGGCACTCGCCGGAGCTCGGGCACGTAGCGCAGCACGTAGGCGTTGTCGGGGTCGTAGCGCTCCTGGTGGCGGGCCGGGTTGTAGAGGCGCCGGTAGGCGGGCTGCGGATCGGTGCCCACCGACGCGATCCACTGCCAGTTGCCGTTGTTGTTGGCCTCGTCGCCGTCGATCAGCAGGCGCATGAACCAGCGCTCGCCCCAGCGCCAGTCGATCCCCAGGTCCTTGGTCAGGAACGAGCCGACCACGAGCCGGGCGCGGTTGTGCATCCATCCCTCGCGGCGCAGCTGGCGCATCCCGGCGTCGACAAGCGGATAGCCGGTGCGGCCCTCGCACCAGGCCTCGAACGGGCGGCGGGCGTAGCTCCAGCGGATTCTTCCGCGGTAGCGGTCCTGGAACTCGGACCTCGCATTGCGGGGGAAGTGGTGCAGGACGTGGTGGTGGAAGTCGCGCCAGCAGAGCTGGCGCCGGAACGCCTCCGGGCCCTTCCCGCGCGGCAGCCGCTCCTCGATCGCCCGGACCGACAGGCAGCCGAAGTGCAGGTACGGGGAGAGGCGTGAGGTGTGGTCGCGGCCGAGAGCGTCGTGGTTGCCGTACTCGCGAATCGGACCGTCGAGGAAGCGGTCGAGCACCCGCCGCGCCTCTCCTTCGCCACCCCTCGCCGGTTCGCTCACGCGTTGCTCGAGCCCGAGCGCCGCCAGCGACGGGATCCGGCCCTTGGCCAGCCGCGAGGGCAGTGGCGGCAGCGCTCCCGGCGCTCGAAGCACGTGGCGGCGCGGGATGTCGAGCCACTTGCGGTGAAAGGGCGAGAAGACGGTGTACGGCTTGCCCTGCCCGGTCTCGATCGCCCGCACGTCGATCGCGTTGAGGCCCTCGTGCGAGCGCAGCTCGATTCCGGCCTTCCGGAAGGCACGGCGGGCGCGCTCCGCGCGCCGGCGGGCGAACGGGCTCACGTCCTGCGTCACGTGGACCTCCCGGGCGCCGACCTCCCGCGCGAGCCCGGCCAGCTCGCGTTCGGGCGGCCCGTGGCGGACGACAAGCCCCGACCCGCGCCCGCGCAGCTCGCGATCGAGGTCGGCGAGGCACTCGAGCAGGAACTGCGTCCGCGGCCCTGACTCGTGGCGCCCGTGCAAGAGCCGGTCGTCGAAGCAGAACAGCGGCACGACCCGATCGTGCCCGTCGATGGCCGCGCGCAGCGCGGGATGGTCGCGGATCCGGAGGTCGCGTCGAAGCCAGACGATGCCGCAGGTCCCGCCCTCGCCCACGCGTCCAACCTACCCGCACACACGCCTGTCAGACAGGCGCTCCGTGCCCCGGCGGGCTAGACCCGCAATGCGACGGCCTCGAGGGCGGCGGCCTTGCTGTCGAAGTTCTGCCACCAGGTCGCCCTGCCGTTTCGCCACTCGGTTGCCTGCCATACCGTCTGCTCGAACGGCGCCTGGCTGGCGGCGCCGCGCCCTCGAACGTGAATGTCGCTGACCAGGTGCGCGTCGAGGTCGCGCACTTCGAGAACCTCGATGCCGGAGTCGGGGAAGACGTCGAACAGATCTCCCCACCACCTGCGGACGCCGTCGTGACCGCTGTAGTGGGGGTCGCCCTCCACACGCACGTCGCGCGTCACGAAATCCACCTCGGGGTCCATGAACCCGAGGAACGCGTCGAGATCGCGCCGGTTGAACGCCTCATGCGCGCGCCGGAGCAGCTCCACGTTCTCTTGCGACAGCGGCCCGACCCTCAGTCGGGGCCGTTTACCCGGGCGATCAACACGACCTCGTTGTGGGCGGTGTCGATCACGTGCTCGGCCAGGTACTCGATCGCGGGCGCGATGTGGTCGCAGAACGGGCAGGCGAACTCGGCTCGAGGCGGCAGCTTTGGCGCCGGCGAGATCGGCAGCCCGCAGTCCGGACAGGCGAAGGCGCCGCGGGCGAGGACCTGCCGGCCGTCCGTGACCAGCCTCGGGTTCTGCCCGACCGCCGAGCCGCCGGTGCGCCCGAGCTTGACGTCGGGCTCACCGCGATCGCCGGGGTCCGGTGCGAGCTCGAAGGACACTTTAAGCAATAGTAGGGTCAGCCTGACCGCAGCAGCGAGGCGGCAGCCGAGCGGCGGCGCTGTCGAGCCGCCAGATTCGATCGAGGAGGGTCAAGTGGGCTACTTCGTCACCGGCGCGACCGGGTTCATCGGGCGCAACCTGGTCGAGCTCCTGCTCGAGCGAGAGGGCACGATCTACGTCCTCGTCCGCGAGGGCTCGAAGGGCCGGCTCGAGGAGCTGCGCAACCGCTGGGGGGTCGACGACGAGCGGATCGTCGGCATCGTCGGCGACCTCTCCGAGGCGCGGCTCGGGGTCTCCGACGAGGACCTGGCCCGGCTCCAGGGCGAGGTCGAGCACCTCTTCCACCTGGCGGCGATCTACGACATGACCGCGAGTGCCGAGCGCCAACGGGTCGCCAACGTGGAGGGCACCCGGCACATGGTCCAGTTCTCCGAGGCCGTGGAGGCCGGTCACGTGCACATGGTGAGCTCCATCGCCGCCGCCGGGCTCTACCGCGGCACCTGGCGCGAGGACATGTTCGACGAGGCCCAGGAGGTCGACAACCACCCCTATTTCCAGACCAAGCACGAGTCCGAGGGGGTGGTCCGCAACGAGTCCTCGCGCCCGTGGCGCGTGTACCGCCCCGGGATCGTGGTCGGCAACTCCGAGACCGGAGAGATGGACAAGGTCGACGGGCCGTACTACTTCTTCAAGCTCATCCGCCGGATCCGCGGCGCGGTGCCTCAGTGGCTGCCGGTGCCCGGGGTCGAGGGCCGCGAGATCAACATCGTCCCGGTCGACTTCGTGGTCAAGGCGATGGACCACATCGCCCACCTCCCGAACCTCGACGGACGCGTCTTCAGCCTCACCGATCCGCACCCCCACTCCGCCGGCGAGGTGATCGACATCTTCGCCAGCGCGGCGCACGCGCCGCAGACCTCGGTTCGGGTGCCGCCGTGGGCGGTCGACGCGATCGAGCCGGTGGTCAAGGCGGCGCTCACGGTCACCCCGCTCTCCGACGCGATCGTCGATCGGGTCCTGGCCGACTTCGGCATTCCCCGATCGGTGCTCGTCTACGTCAACTACCCCACCCACTTCGACTCCCGCCAGACCGAGGCGGCGCTTGAGGGCAGCGGGATCACGGTCCCGCCCCTGGAGGCCTACGCCGGCAAGCTCTGGGACTACTGGGAGCGCCACCTCGACCCGGACCTGTTCCGCGACCGGACGCTGATCGGCGCCGCCCGCGGGCGCCTCGGCCTCGTCGGCGGCCTCGCGCAGATCTTCGAGCAGCAGATCCCGGATGAGCTGATGCGGCTCGGGCGCCGGGCCGTCGGCAACGTCTCGCTGCAGGCCGCCGTGCGCGGCCGGATCATCATGGTCACGGGCGCCTCGTCGGGGATCGGCAAGTCGGCGGCGCTGAAGATCGCCGACGCCGGCGGCACCGTGCTCCTCGTCGCCCGCACGCCCGAGAAGCTCGAGCTCACCCGCGACCAGATCCTTGCCGGCGGCGGGATCGCCCACATCCACCAGTGCGACCTCTCGGACCCCGAGGACATCGACCGGATGGCCGAGGAGGTGCTCGCCGAGCACGGTCACGTCGACGTCCTGATCAACAACGCCGGGCGCTCGATCCGCCGGTCCGTGGCGCTCTCGTACGACCGCCCGCACGACTTCGAGCGCACGATCCAGCTCAACTACCTCGGCGCGGTGAGGCTGATCCTGAAGCTGCTGCCGCGGATGCGCGAGCGCAAGTCGGGCCAGATCATCAACATCAGCTCGATCGGGGTGCAGACCAACATGCCCCGGTTCTCGGCCTACGTCGCCTCCAAGTCGGCGCTCGACGCGTTCAGCCGCTCGATCGCCTCGGAGATCATCGACGACGGCGTCCACATCACGACGATCAACATGCCGCTCGTGCGCACGCCGATGATCGCGCCGACGAAGATGTACGACCGCTTCCCGACGATCACGCCCGAGGAGGCGGCGGACATGATCTGCGAGGCGATCATCCACAAGCCGAAGCGGATCGCGACGCCGATGGGGACCCTGGGCCAGATCCTCTACGCGCTCAACCCGAAGTCGATCGACTACATCCTCAACACCGCCTACCACCTGTTCCCCGACTCGAGCGCCGCCCGCGGAGACAAGCCCAAGGAGCCCGGAGCGCCGGCCCCGCAGACGACCGACGAGCAGGCAAACCGCCAGCAGATCCTGTTCGCGAACCTGATGCGCGGGGTGCACTGGTAGGGACGTGGCCGACCGCGGGCCTTCGCTGGGCAAGCGCGTCTCGGTGATCGCCCGCGCGGCCCGCGGCGTGCCCGCGAACCTGCCCCTGCCGAACCCGCTCGAACGCCGCACGCTCGAGCGCGCGGTCGCCGGCAAGCGGGTGATGATCACCGGCGCCTCGTCGGGGATCGGCGAGGCGCTGGCGCTGCGGATCGGAGCGGCGGGGGGCGAGGCGCTGCTGGTCGCCCGCACCGCGGAGCGGCTCGAGGAGGTCGCCGAGCGGATCCGCTCCGCCGGCGGGGCGGCCGGGGTCCATCCCTGCGACCTCAGCGACGCCGACGCAATCGCCGCGATGACCGAGCGGGCAATCGACGAGCACGGCGGCGTCGATGTGCTGGTCAACAACGCCGGGCGCTCGATCCGGCGCTCGATCGACCGCTCCTACGACCGCATCCACGACTTCGAGCGGACGATCGAGCTCAACTACCTCGGCCCCGTGCAGCTGATCCTCAAGCTGCTGCCGGGGATGCGCCGGCGGCGCTCCGGGCTGATCGTCAACGTCTCGACCATGGGCCTGCAGGTGAACACGCCGCGCTTCTCCGCCTATCTGGGCTCGAAGGCGGCGCTCGACGCGTTCAGCCGCTCGATCGCCTCGGAGATCCTCGAGGACAGGGTCGCGATCACCACCGTCTACATGCCGCTCGTGCGCACGCCCATGATCGAGCCGAGCCCCCACTACCGCGACCTGCCGGCCCTCTCGCCGGACGAGGCGGCGGAAATGGTCGCGGACGCGATCGCCCACCGCCCGAAGCGGGCGACGACCATCGCCGGCCGAATCGCCGAGACGACCTATGCCACCGCGCCCAAGGTCCAGGACGCGATCGTCAACGCGGGCTACAAGCTCTTCCCGGAGCGGTGAGCGGCGCGGGGGGACAGCCGATCATGGGCCCGGCTGAGCTCTCCGCGCGGTACTTCGGTGTTTGACCGTGAGCCACGTCGAGCGCGAGCGACTGGTGGGCGCGCTGATCGCGGCGCCGGTGGTCCTGATCGAGGCCGGCGGCGGCTTCGGCAAGAGCGTGCTCGCCGACCAGCTGCGGCGGCGGCTCGACATCGCCTCGGCGGTAGCTGAGCTCGAGCGCGATACCGACGACGCCGAGCAGCTCGTCGGGGCGCTGCGTCGCGGCATGCGCAGGGCCGGGCTCTCGGACGTCGCCTCCGCGCTCGGCGGCGCCTCGGCGGACGAGATCGAGTCGGCGCTCGCGCGCGCCACCGAGCCGCTCATGCTGGTCGTCGAGGAGGTCCAGCATGCCGGAGGGTCGGCCGCTGCGGCGCTCGCGGGGATCGCTCGCAGGCTCGATCACGGCCACCGGCTCGTGCTCGTGGGCCGCCGGCTCGACCCGCAGCTGGGAGCGCTGCGCGGGTCGCCGGACGCCGCCTACGTCGTTGCGTCCGAGCTCGCCTTCGACGACGCCGAGCTCGGCCTGCTGCTCACCTCCGCCGTCGGCCGCGACCCGACCCCGGAGGAGATCAACCGGGTCAGCCGGCTGACCGCCGGGTGGCCGGCCGCCTCGGCGCTCGCGGCGGCCAACCTCGGGCGCGGGGAGCTCACGCTTCGCCCGGGCGACTCGCGGCCGATCGCGGCCCTGCTGGACGGCCTGCTCGCCGGCCTCGGCCCCGAGGCGCGCGAGCGCGTCGCCCGGCTCGCGCACCTGCCGCTGCTCTCGAACGACGTGGCCGTCGCCTGCGCGGGCGAGGGTGCGCTCGAGGAGCTCGTCGACGCCGGGCTGCCGCTGCGAGCGGACCGCCCGGGGTGGCTCGAGCTGCCGGACCCGATCCGCGAGCAGCTCGCGAGCGAGTCCGTGCTCCCCGCCGCAGCCGCGCGGGCGGCCGGCACCGCCTACGCCGACGCCGGCGAGCTGGCCACGGGCCTCGCCCTGCTGACGGCCGTCGGCGACCACGAGGGTGTCGCGGAGCTGCTCGCGGCCCGCCGCTGGCAGGAGCTCGGCGAGCTCGAGCTCGCGGAGCTGCGCGCGATCCTGACGATGACGCCGGCGAGCGCCCTGGCGGATCACCCCCGCGCCCTGATGCAGGTCGCCCGGGTGGCCGAGCGCGATGTCGACCTCGGCTATTGCTCCGAGCTGTTGACGAGGGCGCTCGAGCTCGCGTCCGACCCCCGCGAGCGCCGGGAGATCGATGCCGAGCTCGTCGCGACGCGGGCGACGGTCGAACCCGGCGACGAGGTCGAGCGCCAGGCGAGCTCGATCCTCGCCGCGGCCGCCCCGGACGAGACCCGGGCGCGAGCCCGCGCGCTGACCGCGATCGGCCGGGTCGAGGCCTGGCGAGGAGAGCCGGCGCAGACCGTGCGCGCGGAGAGCCGGCTCGCCGAGGCGGCGACGTTGTGCCGGCTGGCGGGGGAGGTCGAATGGCAGGCGCGGACCCTGATCGGCCTCGGCTATCGCGTCGCCTTCGCCCGCGGCGACCTCGAGCTCGCGGTCACCCATCTGAGCGAGGCCCTGGCGCTGCTGCCCGAGCCGGGCGCCGAACGGGCGGCGGTGGCGTCGTTCCTCGCCGACGTGCTCGCATACGTGGGCCGGTTCGAGGAGGCCGCCGCGGCGCTCGGCGAGGCGACCGCGATCGGCCGCAACCTCGCCGACCACCGCATCCGCGCCTACGCCGCATGGAGCGGGATGACGCTGGCCTCGTTCCGAGGCGACGGAGCCTCGACGCAGCAGCGAGTCCGCACGGTCGAGCTCAACCCGGGGGAGTGGTTCGAGCACCCGACGGGAATCGAGTTCCTCGCCGATGCGGCGCTCGCGCTCGCGCGCACCGGTGCGGAGGAGCTCGCGGCCGAGTACGTCGCCCGGGCGACCGAGAGGGCCGACGCCGCCGGCCATCCGGAGATCGCCTGGCTCGCCGAGGGTGCTGTCGCGGCGCGCTGGGGTGACCCGGACCTGGCCGAGGAGCAGCTCGTGCGCTTCGCGGCCTCGCCCCAGCAGGCGCCCCGCGATGACTGGAGGACGCTGCTCTTCCGCGCCCATGCGGCGCACCGGCGAGACGATCCGGCGGCGCCGGGGCTCGCCGCGCAGGCGTATGAGGCGGCAAGCGAGCTCGGCCGCCCCGACCTGCCCGCGCTGCAGGAGCCCGACGTCGCCGCGCTCGTCGTCGAGCTCGCGCTGCAGGCGGGGTCGAGGGCGGCGGCGACCGTGGCCGTCGAGGGCGAGCCCGCGCACCTGATCACCGTGCTCGGCGGCTTCGGGGTCAGCGCCGACGGCCGCGCCCTCGAACCGCCCGCCGGACGGCCGTCCACCCTGGTCAAGACGCTGGCGCTCGCCGGAGGGCCGCTCGCGGTCGACCAGGCGATCGAGCTGCTGTGGCCGGCGGTCGAAGGCTCGACCGGCCGCCGCCGACTGCGCAACCTGCTCAACCGCGTGCGCGCGAGCTGCGGCGACCTGGTCCGGCGTGAGGGCGAGGCGCTCGTGCTCGCGCCCGGTACGGAGGTCGACGCGAGCCTCTTCGACCAGGCGGCGACGGCGGTGGCCGCGGCCGCGGACGGGGCTCGCCCGGGCCTCGCCCGCAGCGCGCTCGCGCACTACAGCGGCGATCTGCTGCCCGCGGACCGCTACGAGCCGTGGGCGGCCTCGCCGCGCGAGCGCCTGCGCCGCAGGCATCTGGAGCTGCTCGACCTGCTCGCCGACGACGCCGTCGACCGCGGCGACGTCGACGAAGCGATCAGGCTCCTCGACCGCGCCCAGGAGGCCGAGCCGCTCGACGAGGACCGCTACCTGCGCGCGGCCGAGCTGCTGCTGTTCCAGGGCAGGCGCGGAAGCGCCCTCGCGCTGGTCGATCGCGCGGCGTCGGTGCGCACCGAGCTCGGCCTCGGGCCGTCGCAGCGGCTCGAGCGCCTGCGGGGGGCGACCAGCGCCTCCTAGCCCGTCGGACGCCCATTGGACGCCTGCGGCCGACGATGGCCGGGTGCTCGTGACTCTCGTTGTCAGGCTGGTGGGGGAGCGACTGGCCGTCGGCGAGTTCGTCGGCGAGGTCGAGCACGTCGGGCAGGGCGGGCAGGCGGTCGTCCGGGAGGTCTCGGATCTCGTCGGCTTCGCCCGGCAGGCCGCCGCCTCGGACGCCCGGCTCGACGACGAGGACCGGGGAGAGGGGTCGGTGCGCACCTGATCGCAATGGCGATCGACCGAGCCCGATACCGTGGCGACGATGTCCGCCCGGCAGCGCAAGCACTGGGGCTGGGGGTATGAGGACCAGCAGCCCTCCGCCGCCGACCTGAAGGCCGCGGCGAGCGACATCCACGCCCGCCTCGGCTTCGGCGGCGAGGCCGAGGCGCCGGCGAGGCTGGAGGACATCCGCCTCGCCGAACCCCGGCTGCGGGCGCCCGCGTCACTGGCGGGCGTGCTCTCCGATGACCGCCGCGAGCGCGTCGGCCACGCGCTCGGCAAGGCCTACCGCGACGTCGTCCGCGGCTTCCGGGGCGAGATCGAGAACCCGCCCGACCTCGTCGCCCGCCCGCGCGACGAAGCCGAGGTCGAAGCGGTGCTCGACTGGTGCGCCGAGGCCGGCGCGGCGGCGATCCCCTACGGCGGCGGGACCAGCGTCGTCGGCGGAATCGAGCCCCGGCTCGCCGACGGTTACGCGGGCGCCGTCAGCGTCGACCTCGGGGCGCTCGACCGGGTGCTGGAGGTCGACTCGGTCTCCCGCGCCGCCCGGATCCAGGCCGGCGTGCTCGGCCCGGCGCTCAACGAGCAGCTCGCCGAGCAGGGCCTCACCCTGCGCCACTTCCCGCAGTCATTCGAGTACTCGACCCTCGGGGGCTGGATCGCGACCCGCGCCGGCGGTCACTTCGCCACCGTCTGGACCCACATCGACGACCTGGTCGAGTCGGTCCGAATGGTGACCCCGGCCGGTGTCTGGGAGAGCCGGCGGCTGCCCGGGTCGGGCGCCGGCCCGAGCCCCGACCGGATGGTGATCGGCTCCGAGGGCATCCTCGGGGTGATCACCGAGGCCTGGGTCCGGGTGCACGAGCGTCCGCAGCACAAGGCCTCGGCGGCGGTCGCGTTCGACAGCTTCGCCGCCGGCGCCGAGGCCGTGCGGGCCCTCGCCCAATCCGGCCTCAACCCCTCGAACTGCCGCCTGCTCGACGAAACCGAGGCCGAGATCACCCACGCCGACGACGGCGGCCGATCGGTCCTGGTGCTCGGCTTCGAGTCTGCGCACCAGTCCGTCGACCCGCTCTTCGCCCAGGCCCTGGAACTGGCCCGGGACCACGGCGGCGAGATCACCTCCGAGCGACGAACGACGAAGGACGAACGACGCCCCGACGACGACGCCGTGGGCGCCTGGCGCCACGCCTTCCTCGCCGCTCCCTACCTCCGCGACACCTTCGTCGCCGTCGGCGTGCTCTCGGACACGTTCGAGACGGCGATCACCTGGGACCGCTTCGAGGAGTTCCACGCGACGGTGATCGCAGCCGCGGCTCGGGCGGCGGGCGGTGAGGCGAAGGTGATGTGCCGGTTCACCCACGTCTACCCGGACGGCCCGGCGCCCTACTTCACCATCCTCGCCCCGGCTCGGCGCGGGGAGGAGGTCGCCCAGTGGGACGAGATCAAGGCCGCGGTCTCCGAGGTGGTGATCGACGCCGGCGGCACGATCACCCACCATCACGCCGTCGGCCGCGACCACCGCCCCTGGTACGACCGCCAGCGCCCGCCGCCTTTTGCTCTCGCCCTGCAGGCGGCGAAGCGCGCAGTCGATCCTGCGGGCGTCATGAACCCCGGGGTGCTGGTCGATCCGAGGACCTAACCTCCTGCGGCGATGCCGCCGCTGATCGTCGCCCTGCGACCGCAGGAGTGGATCAAGAACCTGCTCGTCTTCGCCGGGGTGCTGTTCTCGGGGCGCCTCGACGAGAGCGGAGCGCTCGGCGACGCCTTGATCACCTTCGTCGCCTTCTGCGCGATCTCGAGCGCGGGCTACGTGTTCAACGACCTCCGCGACCGCGAGCACGACCGGCGCCACCCCGAGAAGCGCCATCGCCCGATCGCCAGCGGCGCGGTCTCCCCGGGGACCGCGTCAGCGCTCGGTGTCGTGCTCGCGCTCGGGGGGTTGGCGCTGGGCCTCCTCGTCGACGTCGAGGTCTCCGCGCTCGTCGCGGCGTACGGCGTGATCACCGCCGCCTACTCGCTGGTTCTCAAGCGGCTCGTGATCCTCGACGTGATGACGATCTCGTCGCTGTTCATCCTCCGTGTGGTCGCCGGCGCCGTCGCCGTCGGGGCGCAGGCATCCGAGTTCCTGCTCATCTGCACGGGCTTCCTCGCGCTCTTCCTGGGCTTCACCAAGCGTCGCCAGGAGGCCATGCTGGAGGAGGACGACCCGGCGGAGCTCGACGGCGCCCCCGCCACGCGACCGGTCCTGGAGCACTACTCGATCCCGTTCCTCGATCAGATGATCGCGATGGTGACCGCCTCGGCGATCATCACCTACATGATCTACACGGTCGACTCGCCGCGGGTCGGGTCGAAGATGCTCGCGACCGCGCCCTCGGTGCTCTACGGGATCTTCCGCTACCTCTACCTGATCTACGACCGCCGCGACACCCGCTCCACCGCGGCGATCCTCACCGAGGACCCGGGGATGGTCTTCGCCGGGGTCACCTGGGTCGGGGCGGCGCTGGCGGTGCTCTACCTGTTCGACTAGCTTTCCGCGCGTGGATCTCACCCTCAGCTCCGAGGAACAGGCGTTCCGCGACGAGGTCCGCTCGTGGATCGAGGCGAACCACCCGGGGCCGGCGCCGACCGGCGGCGACCAGGCGCAGTTCGAGTTCGAGCGCGAGTGGCAGCGCCACATGCACGCCGCGGGCTGGGCCGGGATCTCGTGGCCGAAGGAGTACGGCGGCCGCGGGGCGACCCTGATCGAGCAGTCGATCTTCGGCGAGGAGCTGGCGCGGGCGAAGGCCCCGCGGCCGGCGAACGTGCTCGGCCTGGTGATGGGCGGCCCGGTGGTGATCGCCCACGGCACCAACGAGCAGAAGGAGCGCTTCCTCGAGCCGATCCTCTCGGCCGAGGAGATCTGGTGTCAGGGCTTCTCCGAGCCCGAGTCGGGCTCCGACCTGGCCTCGCTGAAGACCAAGGCGGTGCCCGACAACGGCGGCTTCCGGGTCACCGGCCAGAAGGTGTGGACGACCTTCGCCCACGAGGCCAAGTGGTGCATGCTCGTCGCCCGCACCGATCCCGACGTCCCCAAGCACAAGGGCCTGACCTACTTCCTCATGGACATGGAGCAGGACGAGGTCGAGGTCCGCCCGCTGCGCCAGATCACCGGCGAGGCGGAGTTCAACGAGCTGTTCATCGAGAACGCCTACGTGCCCGAGGAGAACGTCGTGGGCGGGGTCGGCAACGGCTGGATGGTCGCGATCACGACGCTGATGAACGAGCGCGCCGGGCTCGGCGCCTCGGCTGCCCTGGGCCTCGCGAACGCCCTCGACGAGCTGGTCGAGCTGGCGAAGGAGCGCGGAATGGCCGACGACGCGATCGTCCGCGACAAGGTCGCGCGGCTGAAGATCGGGATCGAGGGCCTGCGGCTCGGCGCGATGCGGGCGCTGACGGCGACGATGAAGGTCGGCACGCCGGGCCCCGAGGGTTCGATCGCGAAGCTCCAGTGGTCGTCGACCAACCAGGCGCTGACCGAGCTCGCGGTCGAGGTTGGCGGGATCGATGCGCTCACCCGCGGCAACCTCTGGGCGTACCGCTTCCTGCGGTCGCGGGCCAACTCGATCGAGGGCGGGACCTCGGACGTCCTGAAGAACATCGTGGCCGAGCGGGTGCTGGGGCTCCCGAAGCTCCGCTAGCAGCCGGCACCCGGCAACTGATCATGGAATTCGACTTCAACGACGAGCAGCGCGAGATCAAGTCGACCGCGCACGACTTCATCGCCAGCCGCTTCAAGCCCGAGAAGGTCCGCGAGCTGGCCGAGTCCGACAGTCCGTACGACGACGCGATCTGGACCGAGATCTGCGAGCTCGGCTGGCCCGGGATCGCGATCGGCGAGGAACATGGCGGCCAGGGACTCGGCGTGGTGGAGCTGGTGATCCTGCAGGAGGAGTTCGGCTACGTCTGCGCCCCGGTGCCGTTCGTCGCCAACGCCTACGCCGGCGCGGTGATCGAGGCCGCGGGCTCGGATGAGCAGAAGCAGCGCTGGCTCCCGGGGATCGCCGCGGGCGAGGGCCGCGGCGCGGCGGAGCTCGACTGCGACGGCGGCCCGATCGTCGGCGCCGCCGAGGGATCCGTGGTTCTCGTGCTCGCCGAGGGCGAGGGGGCGAAGCTGGTCGAGACCGGCGACGCGCGGCTCGAGCGGCTCGACCTGATCGACACCACCCGCGCCTACTACCGCGTCGAGGCCGATGGCGGCGAGCCGCTGCCGGGGGAGATCGACGGGGCCGGCTCGATCGGCCAGGTCGCGCTTGCCGCGGAGCTGGTCGGCATCGCGCAGCGAGCGCTCGAGATGGCGGTCGACTACGCCAAGGAGCGGCATCAGTTCGAGCGCCCGATCGGCGCCTACCAGGCCGTCTCGCACCGCCTCGCGGAGATGCTCTGGGACGTCGAGGAGGCCCGTTCGCTCACCTACTACGCGGCCTGGTGCGCGGACGCGCAACCCGAGTCCCTGCCGCTGGCGGCCTCGATGGCCAAGGCGCGGGCGTCCGACAGCGCCACGTCGGTGACCCACAACGCGATCCAGACGTTCGGCGGCATCGGCTTCACCTGGGAGCACGACATCCACTTCTTCCTCAAGCGCGCCCGCGTCGGTGCCCGGCTGATGGGCACCGCACGCGGCCATCGCGAGCGCGTCGCCGAGCTGGTCGGGCTCGGTTAGCGTCCGGCCGCAAGCAGCGAGTCGAGGATCTCGCCGTAGCGCCCGAGCGCGAGGGAGAGGTGTCCCTGGCCATCGAGCAGGCGGGCGTCCGCCCCGGCCACGTGCGCCCCCAGCCAGCGGCCGTGCGCGGCCGGGACGAAGCGGTCGTCGAGGCCCTGCCAGACGGTCACCGGGACGGCGATCGACGCCGGATCGAAGCCCCAGTCGCCGATGAACGCGAGGTCGTCGTCGAACCAGCCCCAGGTCCCGCCGCTCATCGAGTTTCGCATCCCACCGGCCGCGAACTCCGCGTACTCGCCGGTGAGCACCGCGGCATCGGCACCGGAGACGAGGTCCCCTAGCGCCTCGAGCAGGTCGGGCCCCCGCACCTGGCGCAGCTGGGGCTCCCAGGCGGCGAGGAACTCCTCGAGCTTCTCCGGGCTCTCGACGGCAGCGCCGATCTCCTGGTGGTTCTCCTCGCCCATGCCCTCCAGCCAGTCGAGCCCCTCGGCGGAGAAGGGCGCGACGCCCGCGACCGTCGCCGCGGCGGTCACCCGGTCGCCGAGCAGCGCGGCGCACGCGAGCGCGTGCGGCCCGCCCCCGGAGCCGCCGAGGGTGAAGAAGGGCTCCGCGCCGATCGCGTCCGCGATCGCCGCGGCGTCGGCGGCGCAGTCGGCGACCCGTCGGCCCGGGTTGCGCTCCGAACCCGCGTAGCCGGGTCGCGAGTAGGCGACGAGGCGCACGCCGCGCTCGGTCGCCGCCTCGACGTGCGCCGGCCAGAACCCGTGCGCCGATCCGGGGGTGCCGTGGTGGACGAGCACCGGGCTGCCGTCAGCCGGGCCTGCGGCGATCACCTCCAGCCGCCGGCCGCCGTCGGCGGCGGTCGAGAAGCGCTCCGTCTCCATCGCGCGCACGTTACCCGCGTCGGCCGTACGCGGCGAGGAACGCGCGCACCCCGGCGTCCGCGTAGCGGTCGAGCTCCGCCGCGGTCGGGATCGCCTCGTCGCCGAGCAGCATCGCCCGGTTGACGGGGGCCGACATCACGAGCCAGTTGAAGTGCGCGGCGGCGATCGCCGGGTCCTCCACCCGCAGTGCCCCGCGTTCGGAGAGTCGCTCGAACGCCTCGGCCAGCAGCGCCAGCGCCCGTCCGGCGCCGCGCTCGTAGAAGGCGCGACCGAGCTCCGGGAACCGGCCGGCCTCGCCGATCACCAGCCTGCGGAGCGCCATCAGCCGCGGCTGCATCACCGCCGCGAGCTGCCGGCGGGCCAGCTCGCGCAGCCCGTCCTCGAGCTCGCCTCCCTCGGCCAGCTCGAGTGTCTCGGTCTCGAGCGGGTCGCCGGCCTCGTCGACGACGGCCGCGACGATCTCGGTGAACAGGGTCTCCTTGTCGGCGAAGTGCTTGTAGACGGTCTGCTTCGAGACCTCCGCGAGGGCGGCGATCTCGTCCATGCTCGTGCCCAGATAGCCCTTGCGCAGGAAAGTCTCGGTCGCCGCCGCGAGGATCGCCCGGCGCTTGCGCGCGGACCGCAGCTCGGTGGGGGGAGCGCCCATGTGTAAACAGTACTGGACGGTCCAGTCTGTATAGTACTGTACCGTCTAGTTCCAAACGAGGAGGACGACGAGATGACCACCAAACTGCATTCCCAGCCGCTGCTCACCGGCCTGCGGATCGGCGAATGCGCCCGCTGGCACGACGGCCGCCTCTGGCTGGCCAACTGGGGAGAGGGCGAGGTGCTCGCCGTCGACGCCGAGGGCCGCAGCGAGGTCATGCTCGAGGTCGACACCACGATCCCGATCTCGATCGACTGGCTGGCCGACGGCCGCCTGCTGGTCGTCTCCGGCCCCGAGGGGCTGGTGCTCCGCCAGGAGCCCGACGGGTCGCTCGTCACCCACGCCGACCTCACCGGCCTCTCGCCGCATTCGTGGAACGAGATCGTCGTCGACGGGCGGAACAACGTCTACGTCAACACGATCAACTTCGACATGATGGGCGGCGGCGAGTTCGCGCCCGGGCTGATCGCCGTGATCACCCCGGACGGATCCGTCCGGCAGGTGGCGGATGGGCTCCAGTTCCCCAACGGCATGGCCGTGACCCCGGACAACTCGACCCTGATCTGCGCCGAGTCCTATGCGGGCCGCCTGACCGCGTTCGACATCGAGGCCGACGGCGGCCTCTCGAACCGGCGCGTCTGGGCCGAGCTCGGCGAGGGCGGCGACGGCATCTGCCTCGATGCCGACGGCGCCGTCTGGTCCCCGGCGGCAAACCGCTGCGAGCGCGTGCGCGAGGGCGGCGAGAAGCTGGAGACGGTCGAGCTGGAGGAGGACAAGTTCGTCTTCGCCTGCGCGCTCGGCGGCGAGGACGGCACGACGCTCTTCATGCTCGCGGCGCCCTGGCTCGGCGCCGAGAAGATGTTCGACGGTCCGCCGAGCGGTGTGGTGCGCACCGCCGATGCGCCCGCGGTGGGCGCCGGCTGGCCGTAGCGGGCGCCGGACCTAGATGCCGAAGCTCGGGCCGCAGACCTGGAAGGTCGCCGAGCGCTTCAGCTGCCCGCCCTTGCGCTTCGCGGCGATCCGCAGCTCGTAGAAGCCCGGGTCCAGCGTGTCGGCGGGGATCTTCGCCTTCACCTTCCGGCCCTTGGCCTTGGCGATCCGGCCCGACTCGCCGCTGACCGGCAGCGGGGTCCCGAACTCGGACTTCGGTCCCTTGAGATAGGCGTAGGTGCGGGTGACCTTCTTCGCCTTGACCTTCGCCTTCGCCTTGAAGGCGCTGTTGGTGCAGGTCGTGGGGACACCGGTGAGCTTGATCTTGTTCGACCCCGAGAACTCGGTCGGGTAGTCGACCTGGGTGATGCTGGCGCCGGTGCCGAGCTGGGTCTGGAAGTCGCAGGCCGGGGGCGCGGTGCACTTGTAGGCGACCACCGTCTGCGCGAACGACTCGTTCGCCTGCACGGTCGCGGTCAGATGGATCGGCACGTTGGCGGCGACCGCGCCGAAGAGGCACTCGGCGCTGCCACCCGATGCCGTGCACGTGCCCTTGTCGGTCGTGAACGTCGCGTAGTTGCTGTCGACCGCAGTCTGGGTGCCGGGCCGCGTGATCTTGATGTGCGCGCGCAGGTCGGGCTCGGCTACGGCGCTGGTGATCGTCGTCGCCAGGGTGACGGTGCCGCCCTGGTCGACCGTCTCCGGGGAGGAGGTCTGGGTGACGGTCGCATCCGCCCACGCCGAGGGCGCGGCAATTGCCGCGATCACCATCGCGGCCGCCACCGCGAGCGTCGTCCTGCCTGATCGCATCGGTGCAAGCCTAGCCGCTCTACGCGCTCGCGCAAGCAAATCGCTATCGGCTGAGCTCGCGCCGCAAGGCATCGACCGCCGTCTCGTCCGGCGCCGCGTCCAGCGGCCGCCTGCCGATGCCGCCGGCGTAGGCGACCAGGCTGCCGTCGCCCATCAGGTCGATTCCCGCGGTGCGCCCGCGCAGCATGCCGCCGGTAGAGAGCTCGAGTCGCGCGGCGACACGGTCACCGGGCGCGAAGTCGCGCAGCATGCTGATCCGGGGCAGGCCGCCGCGGCTCCGCGCGGTCTCCAGCTGGCGCTCGAGCTCGGCGAGCGCCGCTTCGAGGTCGTCGAATGAGCTCCGCGAGACCTCGGAGCCGCTTCGCGTTGTGAGCTTGTACGCCAGACGGGTCAGTGCCCCGGCAACGTGGCACTGGAATCACTCATCTAGGCGCCGCGGAGCCTGCGGACCGGCCGGCGCACCGAGTCGTTGGTGATCTTCTCGGGTCCGTCGCGCTCGCCGATCGGCGTGTAGTCGACGTCGCGGGGCCCGGTGTAGATCTGGCGCGGGCGGGCGATCTTCTGCTCGGGGTCCTGGATCCCCTCCAGCCACTGCGCGACCCAGCCCGCGGTCCGCGGGATCGCGAACATCACCGTGAACAGCTCGGTCGGCAGCTCGAGCGCCTCGTAGATCAGGCCCGAGTAGAAGTCGACGTTCGGGTAGAGCTTGCGCGAGGTGAAGTACTCGTCGTCGAGCGCCTGCTTCTCGAGCTCGGTCGCGATCTCGATCAGCGGGTTGTACTCGGTCGCCTCGAGCACCTCGTCGACGTGCTTCTTGATGATCCGGGCCCGCGGGTCGTAGTTCTTGTAGACCCGGTGGCCGAAGCCCATCAGCTTCTCCTCGCGGTTCTTGACCCCCTCGAGGAACCCGGGGATGTTCTCGGTGTTCTCGATCCGGCGCAGCATCCGCAGCACCGCCTCGTTGGCGCCCCCGTGGAGCGGGCCGTAGAGCGCCGCCACCCCGGCGGCCACCGCGGAGTAGGGGTCGACCTGGGAGGAACCCACGGCGCGCACCGCGTTCGTGGAGCAGTTCTGCTCGTGGTCGGCGTGCAGGATGAAGAGCACGTCGAGCGCGTTCGCCAGCCGCGGGTCGGGCTCGTACTTGACCTCGGTCTTCTTGAACATCATCGAGAGGAAGTTCTCGGAGAAGCTGAGGTCGTTGTCGGGATAGACGTACGGGAGGCCCATGTTGTGGCGGAAGGCGAACGCCGCGAGGGTCGGCATCTTGGCGATCAGCCGGACCGCCGCCATGTAGCGCTCCTGCGGGTCGTCGATGTGCTTGGCCGCCGGATAGAACGTCGAGAGCGCGCCGACGCTGGCGAGCAGCATGCCCATCGGGTGCGCGTCGTAGCGGAACCCCTGCAGGTGCTGCTTGATGTCCTCGTGGACGAAGGTGTGGTGGGTGACGTCGAAGATCCAGCGCTCGAGCTGGGCGGCGGTCGGCAGCTCGCCGTAGACGAGCAGGAAGGCGACCTCGAGGAAGGTCGACTTCTCGCAGAGCTGCTCGATCGGGATCCCGCGATGCTGGAGGATTCCCGCCTCGCCGTCGATGTAGGTGATCGACGACCGGCAGGACGCCGTGTTCGTGAACGCGGGGTCGTAGGCCATCATCCCGAAGTCGTCCTCGTTGGCCTTGATCTGGCGCAGGTCGATCGCCTTGACCGTCTCGTCGGTGATCTCGAGGTCGTATGACTTGCCGGTGCGGTTGTCGGTCACCGTGAGGGTGTCGGTCGCCTGCTCGGCTGTCGCCACGGCGCCGTCCCCTGAAGTTTCGTGCTCTGCCGCCATCGCGTCTCCTCGGTCGGGGTCGCTCATTCTCGCACCTAAAGGACGCCGGCTTCGCCGCCGATGGAAGCGTGGAGGTAGCCGGGGTGGCATTCACCGCTCAGCGAGCGTTCGCGACACTCAAGCAGGGGGCCCCGTCGGCGGGCCGCGCCAGCGACGCAATCACCTATGTCGGCGAGGCGGTCGAGCAGCTCGGAGCGCTGCTCGATTGCGAGCGCTGCTCGATCCTGCTGGTCGACGGCACCCGCCTGCAGCACGCGGCCACGATCGGCCTGCCCGACGCCTACGTGGCCGCGATCGACGGGATCGAGATCGGGCCCGCGGCCGGCAGCTGCGGGATCGCCGCCTACAGCGGGCGGACCTGCGTCAGCGAGGACATCGAGTCGGACCCCCGGTGGGACGGCTACCGGGGGCCGGCCCGGGTCGCGGGCCTGCGCTCGTGCTGGTCGGTGCCGCTGCGCCTTCCCGGCGGCGACGTGCTCGGCACCTTCGCCACCTACTCCGACGAGCCCTTCGCGCCCGCGCCCGAGCAGGTCGAGTTGGTCGAGGCGTACGCCTCGATCGTCGCCCTCGGGCTCGACAACGTTCGCCGCAAGGCCGAGATCGCCGCGAGCTACGAGGCCGCGGTGCTCGGGCTCACCTCGGCGCTCGATGTCCGCGACGAGTACACGGGCAGCCGTTCGACCGCGACCTCGCGTCTGGTGCACGAGGTCTGCGCCCGGCTGGGGCTCGATGAGCGCGAGACCGAGACAGCGGCGCGGGTGGCCGCGCTGCACGACGTCGGGAAGCTCGGGATCCCGACCGAGATCCTGACCCGCCGCGGCCCCCTGACCCCCGAGCAGATGTCGGTGATGCGCGGCCACCCGGTGATCGGCGAGCAGATCGTGCGTCAGATCCCCGGGATGGACCAGATCGCGACAGCCGTCCGCCACGAGCACGAGCGCTGGGATGGCCAGGGGTATCCCGACGGCATCGCCGGAGAGCGGATCCCGCTCCCGAGCCGGATCGTCTTCGCCTGCGACGCCTACCACGCGATGGTCTCCGACCGCCCATATCGCGCCGCGCTCTCTCATGCCGACGCGGTCGTCGAGCTCGAGCGCAACGCCGGCACGCAGTTCGATCCCGCCGTCGTCCGGACGCTGCTCGACGCGCTCTCTGACGGCGAGCCGGAGCTCGTGCGCTCGGTCGCCGACGCCGAGGAGCGCGAGCGGCGCGCCGAGCTCGAGGCGCTCGCGGCGGAGGCCGGGGCCGAGGACCTGCTCGTCTTCAGCCGCGTCGGCCCGGACACCTTCTCGCACCTCGCGGGCACCGGGCGTGGCCAGGCCTGGGCCGGGAACATCGAGCTGCCGCGCGGCGACTCGCACTTCGAGGCGAGCCTTCGCACCGGGCTGCCCGAGTTCCTCGCCGACCCCGATCCGATTTCGATCATCGGCCCCTACTACGCCCGCAGCGCGGTGGTCGTGCCCGCCGGCGCGGACGTGCTCGTGATCTTCGGATCCGCGAGCGACTCGCTCGCGGGCATCTCCGCAACCGATGCGGTCGAGCTCGCCGGGCGCGTCGCGACGAGCGTCGAACGGGTCCCGGCGGCGAAGCGGCTTGCCGACGAGCTCGAGGTCCTCGACGCCGTACGCGCCGTGACCACGGTCGCGGTTGAGGGGGTCGAGGCAACGCTCTCGCAGCTCGCCGAGCGCGCGGCGACCGCCCTCTCGTGCGAGTTCGCCACCGTGATCGTCGACGCCGAGGTCCCCGTGCCTCGGATCGGCTGGAGCGCCCGCGGTTGGCTCCCGGGCAGCGACCCGGCCTCGACCAAGGAGCACCTGCGCAGCCTCGGGGCCTGGGTTCGCGCCACCGGCGACGCGCCGATCCTGATCGAGGACGCCCGCGAGGCACTCGGCGAGGCTCCGCCCGGGTTCGGGCATGAGGACGGCGTCGCCTCGCTCCACGCCGTCAACATCGACCAGCTCGGGGTCCTGGTCCTGGTCTACGCCGCGTCCGGCGGCCACGGCTTCACCTCCCTGCGTCGCCGGATCGTGCGTTCGCTCGCCGACGGGGCCGAGGTCGCCATCCGGCGCGCGCTCGCTCAGGAGCAGCTCTCACGCGAGAACGCGCAGCTCGAGCGCCGGGCGAGCACCGACTCACTCACCGCACTCAGCAACCGCGGGGGCTGGGACGAGATCGTGGCCGCAGCCGAGAACGACCACCGCCACGGCGAGCGCGTCGCGGTCGCTCTCTTCGACCTCGACGGGCTCAAGGACGTAAACGACGCGCACGGCCACGCCGCCGGCGACCTGCTCCTGCGTTCCTTCGCCACGCTCCTCGACGGCGTCGCGCGCTCGAACGACTTCGTCGCGCGGATCGGCGGCGACGAGTTTGCGGCCCTGTTGCGCGACTGCGGGAGCTCCGGGGCGCTCGCCTGGTGCGACCGGGTCCTCGAGGCGGTCGAAGCGCACAACGCCGCCGGCGACGGCGCGAGGCTGCGGGTCTCGGCAGGCTGCGCCGCGGCCGACCTGCACGGCAGCGTCAGCGCTGCGATCGTCGAGGCCGACCGCGATCTCTACGCGGTCAAGGCCGACCAGGCCCGGTAGCCGCGACCGGCGCCTCGTCGAAATGGGTCAGTCGCCGGAAGGCGGCGATGCGATCGGCGATCTCCGGGCCCCCGAGGCGGCTGACGCGGTCGGTGCCGAAGTCCTCGACGTTGAACGAGGCCATCACCGACCCGTAGGCCATCGCCCGCCGCAGGGTCGCGTCGTCGTACCTCCCAGAGGTCCGCGCGGCGTCGAGATAGCCGAGGAAGCCGCCGGCGAAGCTGTCGCCGGCGCCGGTCGGGTCGCGGACGTCCTCCAGCGGCAGACCCGGGATCGCGAACACCTCGTCGGGGGTGAACAGGACCGCCCCGTACTCGCCCCGCTTGGCGACGATCACGGTGGGGCCCATCTGCATCGTCGCCCTCGCCGCCGCGACCAGGTTCGCCTCCCCGGTCAGCATCCGCAGCTCGGCGTCGTTCAGCAGCAGGCAGTCGACCTCACCGATCGCGGCGACCAGCGAGTCGCGCGCGGTGTCGATCCAGAGGTTCATCGAGTCCAGCGCCGCGAACTCGGCGGATGACTGGCGGCGTACGTCGCGCTGGAGCTCGGGCTGGATGTTGCCGAGGAACAGCATCTGCGCCGCGCAGGACTCGGGCGAGAGCTTGGGGACGAAGTCGGCGAACACGTTCAGCTGGGTGTCGTCGGTGTGGGCGATGTTCATGTCGTGGTCGTAGTGGCCGGCCCAGAAGAAGGTCTTGCCGCCCGCGACGTGCTCGATGTCTCCGGTCGCGATCCCGCGCTCGGCGAGCAGCCCCATGTGGTCGTCGGTGAAGTCGTCACCCACGGGGCCGACGACGCGCACATCGGTGAAGAAGCTCGCCGCGAGGGCGAAGTGGACCGCGGATCCGCCCAGCATCCGTTCCCGCTCCCCGAACGGGGTGCGGACGCTGTCGAAGGCGATCGATCCGACCACGGTCAGCGACACGGCGCGGCATCCTGACAGACTGGAGCCAGTGAAGGCGATACGAATCGAGCGCTTCGGGGGCCCCGAGGTGATGGATCTTGTCGAGCTCCCGGACCCCGAGGCGGGCGACGGCGAGGTCGTGGTCGAGGTCGCCCGGGCCGGGGTCAACTTCGCCGACACGCACGCCACCCGAAACGACTACCTCGCCGAGCAGACCCTGCCGATGACGCCCGGGGGCGAGATCTCCGGGCGCACGCCCGACGGGACCAGGGTCGCGGCCCTGCTCGCCGGCGGCGGTTACGCCGAGAAGGTCGTCGTGCCGTCGAGCTGGCTTGTCCCGCTTCCCGACGCGGTCTCCGACGAACAGGCGGCGGCGCTGCTGCTCCAGGGACTGACCGCCCACGCGCTCGTCCACCGCTGCGCGCGGCTGCAGGAGGGCGAGACGGTTGTCGTCCCGGCCGCGGGCGGCGGCACGGGGACGCTCGCCGTGCAGTTGGCCAAGCGCGCCGGTGCGCGGGTGATCGCGCTCGCCTCGAGCGAGGACAAGCGCGCGCTGGCCGCGCGGCTCGGCGCCGACGCGACGGTCGACTCACGGGCCGAGGACCTGCGCGCCGCGATCATCGAGGCAAACGAGGGCCGTGAGGTCGACGCAGCGTTCGAGATGGCCGGCGGCGACACCTTCGAGGCCTGCCTTCGGACGCTCGCCCCGCTCGGGCGCATCGTCGTCTTCGGAATCGCCTCCCGCGAGCAGAACGAGGTGTCCACCGGGCATCTCCTGCGAAACTCGCGCGCAGTGATCGGCTTCTGGCTCATGCATCTGATCCCACGACGCGACGAGGTCGCGGCGATGATCGGCGACCTCGTCGGCGCCGTCGCCTCGGGCGAGCTCGAGGTGGTCGTCGGCGACGTCTACCCGCTCTCGGAGGCGCGCCGGGCGCACGAGGAGCTGGCCGGGCGACGAACGTCGGGCAAGCTGCTGCTGGACCCGACCTCATGAAGAGCTTCAAGGAGCTCGGCCTGGCGCCCGAGATCCTGCTCACGCTCGAGGAGCTCGGCTACACCGAGCCCACGGCGGTCCAGGAGCAGGCGATCCCCGAGCTGCTCGCCGGCCACGACGTGATCGGCCAGGCGCAGACCGGGACCGGCAAGACGGCCGCCTTCGGCCTGCCGCTGCTCCAGTACCTCGACCCGGAGTCCCAGGAGACGCAGGCGATCGTCCTCACCCCGACGCGCGAGCTCTGCATCCAGGTGACCCAGGCGCTGCGCGCCTACGCCGAGCACCTCGACATCGAGGTCGTCGCCGTCTTCGGCGGCGCCCCGATCGCGACCCAGCAGTCGCGCCTGCGGCGCGGCGCGCACGTCGTCGTCGCCACCGTCGGGCGGATGATGGACCTGCTCTCGCGCCGCTCGCTGGTGCTCACCTCGGCCCGCTTCGTGGTCCTCGACGAGGCCGACGAGATGCTCGACCTCGGGTTCATCGAGGACGTCGAGCGGATCCTGCGCATGTGCCCGTCGGGGCGCCAGACCGGCCTCTTCTCGGCGACGATCCCGGCGCCGGTCGCGCGCCTGGCCGAGCAGCACATGTACGAGCCGGTGACGATCAGGGTGACGCCGAAGCAGCTCACGGTCGATGCGATCGAGCAGGCCTACGTCGAGGTCGAGCCGCGCGAGAAGACCGACCGGCTGATCGAGGTGCTGCGGGCCGAGGAGCCCGAGCAGGCGATCATCTTCTGCCGGACGAAGATCGGCGCCGCGCGCCTCGACAGGCAGCTCGCCGACCGCGGCCTGCGGGTCAAGGCGCTGCACGGCGACATGACCCAGGGCCAGCGCGACGGGGTGATGATCTCGTTCAAGGAGCGCAACCTGCCGCTGCTGGTCGCCACCGACGTCGCCGCCCGCGGGCTCGACATCGAGCACGTCACGCACGTGATCAACTACGACATGCCCAACAACACCGAGATCTACGTGCACCGGATCGGGCGCACCGGGCGGGTGGGACGGACGGGAAGGGCGATCACCTTCGTGACCGCCAAGCAGCGCGACGAGATCCCCAGGATCGAGCGCGAGGCGAAGACGGTGATCGGCGAGTGGGAGCCGCCCGAGGAGCGGATCGAGCACGCGCCGCGCCCGCGCCGCCGCGACCACTCCGCCGACGAGCGCCCGGAGCGCGCGCCCGAGCGCGAGAAGCTGCCCGCCGAGCCCGACAACGGCCACGTGAAGCTGTTCGTCAACCGCGGCGCCCGCAGCGGGATCAGCGAGGAGAACCTGCGCTGGGCGCTGACCGAGGGCGCGGTGATCCCCGACGCCGAGATCGGCGCGATCCGCGTCCTGGAGCGGTTCTCGTTCGTCGAGCTCCCGGACGAGCAGGCGAAGCTGGCGCTCGAGCGCCTCGACGGGACGAAGCTCGAGGGCCGCCAGATCCGGGTCGAGTACGCGAAGGACTAGCCGGCCGCTACGTCTCGGCCTTCGGATCGCCGCGCGCCGCGCGGCCCTCGCGGATCAGCGCCCGCAGGTCCCAGGCGCGGAAGACGATGCCGAGGGTGAGGAAGGCGATCGCCACCGACCACACGGTGACCGCGACCTGCTGGCCGACCGAGTAGGCGAGCACCGCGGCGTAGGTCGGGCCCGTCGAGGGCGACGACCAGCAGCGCCTGCTGAGCGCCGGCGCCGCCGGGGGTGAACGGCAGCGCGCCGGTGATCGCCTGCACCGACATCACGAGCAGCACGTTGTCGAGCGAGCCGCCGATGTGGAAGGCGTCGAGGAAGAGCCAGAAGGAGGCGAAACGCAGCAGCCAGCCCGCCGCCTGCCAGGCGAACACCTGGCGCAGGTAGCGCCGCGGGTCGCGGAGGATCGCCACGCCCTGCTTGAGGTTCTGCCAGAACGATTCGACGCGCCGCGCGAGCACGGCGACCAGGACGACGACGACGATCGCGAGCACGGTGACCGTCAGCAGCAGCAGCTGCGGGTTGGCCGCCCAGAAGGAGATGTCGAACGCCGGCAGCTCCGGGAGCCGCGGTGCGGCCGGCAGCAGGCCCTGCGCGATCGCGTAGCCCAACACGACGATCCCGATCCCGGTGTCGAACGGCGCCAGGACCGCGAACGAAGAGATGATCGCCGGGTATGAGGAGCCGCGGACGCTGCGTTTGCCGAGCACGATCTTGAGCGCGTCGCCGCCCGGGCGGGGAGGATGCCGTTCATCCCCGCGCCGACCAGGAACGCACCGAGGACGCCCCGCTCGCTCACGGCGTCCGCCGGGTAGGCGGCGCGGAGAGCGTTCGCCCAAGCGTGCCCGCGGCAGAGCTGGAGGCCGAGCGAGAGCAGCAGCGCCGCGACCAGATAGGGGAGGTCGATGCGCGCCAGGTTCTCGGCGAAATTGCCGATCGCCTCCAGCACGCGGTCGATCTGCCCGCCGAGGTCGATCGCGCCGAGCGTCATCTTGTAAAGCTAAGCCGCTTGGCCGTCGCTCCGAGTCGCTGGACAGTCCTCGCCCCGACGCTCCTGGCGGCGGCGCTCGCGGCTGCCTACATGATCTGCTCGCCCGCGAGCCAGGACCTCGCCGCGGCGACCTTCCGCGCCGATCTGTTCGCCGACCACGGCTTCGTGATCTGGAACAACGACTGGTACTCGGGGCATTACGTCCTCTCCTACAGCGTCCTCTATCCGCCGCTCGGGGCGCTGCTCGGGCCGCGCCTGGTCGGCGCCCTGGCGGTGGTCGCGGCGGCGGCGCTGTTCGCGCTCCTCGCGCGGCGGCGGTTCGGCGCCCGCGCGCTGATCCCCTCGCTCTGGTTCGCCGCGGCGATCGGCGCCTGGCTGCTCACCGGCCGGATCCCGTTCCTGCTCGCGGTCCCGTTCGGGCTCGGCGCCCTGCTCGCCGCGGATTCGGGCCGGTCGGTGAGCGCCGCCCTGCTCGCGACGCTGGCGAGCCTCGCGAGCCCGGTCGCGGGCCTGTTCGTCGCCCTCGCCGGGGTCGCGATCGCGCTGGCCGGCGACCGCGTCCGCGGCGCCGCCCTCGCGATCGGAGGCGCGGCGCCGATCGCCGTCCTCAACCTCGCCTTCCCGGTCCCGGCCACGAGCCGTTCGTCTTCTCGGCCTTCGTCGCGATCCCGATCCTCGCCGCGGTCGGCGCTCTGGCTGGTCCCGACCGAGTTCCGGGCGCTGCGGATCGGCGTGGCGCTCTACGCGCTCCTGGCCCTCGCCGTGTTCGTGATCCCCAACGCGCTCGGCGGCAACGTCACCCGCCTCGGGGCGCTGTTCGCGGGCCCGGTGCTCGCGCTCGCGCTGTGGCCGCGGGGCCGGCTGGTCGTGATCGCGGTCTCGATCCCGCTCCTGTACTGGCAGCTCCTCGCCCCGGTACGGGACGTCGACAAGGCCGCCGGCGACCCGTCGACCGAGCTCGCCTTCTACGAGCCGCTGCTCGCCGAGCTCGACCGCCTCGCCGCCTCGGAGGGCCCGTTCCGAACCGAGATCCCGCCGACGAAGAACCGCTTCGAGGCGGCCTACGTCGCGCGCGGCCACCCGATCGCTCGCGGCTGGCTGCGCCAGCTCGAGTCCGACGACTTCGACCTCTTCACCGACGGCGAGCTGACCGCCGGCGCCTACCTCGACTGGCTTCGCCGCCACGGCGTCAGCTACGTCGCCGTGCCCGAGGCGCCGCGCGACTATCTCGCCGAGGACGAGGTGGCGCTGATCGACGCGGGGCTCGGCTACCTCGCCCCGGTCTGGAGCGACGACGACTGGCGCCTCTACCGCGTCGCCGGCTCGCAGGCCTGGGGCCTCGACGGACTCGGCGTCGAGGCCATCGGCGCCGACGGGTTCACGGTCGATCCCGCCCCGGACGGGCCGCGGCCGACCTCGATCGAGTGGACGCCGCTGTGGAGCGTCACCGGCGGCGCCGCCTGCGTCAGCGAGGGCGAGGACGGCGGCACCCTGGTCGAGCCGCGCCCGGGTAGTGGGCCGGTCACGGTCGAAACCGAGCTCGGGGGGGACGCGTGCTCGGGATAGTCCTCGGCCTGGCCTCGAGCGTCGCCTGGGGCGTCTCGGACTTCCTCGGCGGCCTGCAGAGCCGGCGGATCTCGGCCCTCAGCGTGCTGCTCGTCAGCCAGCCCGTCGGGCTCGTGCTCGCGCTCACGGTCGCGCTGATCGCCGGCGGCAGCGCGCTCAGCGGCCGCGACGCGCTGCTCGCGCTGCTCGCCGGGGCGATCGTCGTGCTCGCGCTCGGCGCGTTCTACCGCGCGATGGCGCTCGGGTCGGTCAGCGTCGCGGCGACGATCGGCGCGCTGGGGGTGCTCGTGCCGGTCGCGGCCGGGCTGATCAGGGGGAGCAACCCGGGGCGATCCAGGTGGTCGGCGCGGCCGCCGCGATCGTCGGGGTGCTGATGGTGGCGCGCGAGTCCGATCCGGAGTGGCGGGCCGCCGGCCGGGCCTCGGTGGGCCTCGCCGCGCTGGCCGCGCTCGGCACCGGGGTCTTCTTCTGGCTGCTCGACCTGAGCGCCGGCCCGGAGCCGGCGTGGACGATCGTCGTCGCCCGGGCGGGCGGCGTGGCCATGCTGCTGTTCGCCGCCGCCTGGCTGCGCCCCTCGATGGCGATCCCCCGCGACATGGCCCCGGCGCTGATCGCGATCGGCGTGTGCGACGTCACCGCCAACTCGCTCTTCGTGGTCGCCACCAACCACGGGCTGCTCTCGCTGGTCGCGGTCGCGGGCTCGATGTACTCGGCGGTCACGGTGCTGCTCGCGCGCGCGGTCCTGCGCGAGCGCCTGGCGCGCTCCCGGCAGCTCGGGATCGTGATCGCCGTCGCCGGCGTCGCCCTGATCGCCGCCGGCGCCTAGGCCAGACGCCGAGGCCAGCTCGACGCCCAGCAGTTGCTCGAGCCGGGCGATCGTCTCGGCGCTGTCGCGGTGCAGCACCGCGATCATCCCGACCTCCTCGGCGCCGGCGCAGTTCTCGCGCAGGTCGTCGACGAACACCGCGGCGGCGGGCTCGACCGCGAGCCGCTCGCAGGCGAGCAGGTAGATCTCCGGCTGCGGCTTGTGCATCCCGACCTCGCCCGAGATCACGGTGGCGTCGAAGAGGTCGGTCGAGTCGAGCCGGTCGTAGATCCCGAGGCCCCAGGAGTTCGAGATCAGGCCGGTCCTCACCCCCGCGGCGCGCGCTGCGCCGACGGCGCCGAGCATCGCCGCGTCCGGCTCCAGCCCGGAGAACATGCGTGTGATCAGCCCCTCGTGATCGGCCACGCCGAGCAGCGCCCCGAAGCGCCGCTCGAAGTCGGCGTCGGCGAGCTCGCCGGTCTCCAGGCCCCGCAGCAGCCGCAGCGCGTCGGTATCGCCGCGGAACAGCTCCCGCACGGTCTCCGGGGCCAGCCCCTCCGCCTCGCAGAACGCCTCGAACGCGGGCCAGATGCTGCTCGTCAGCACGCCGCCGAAGTCGACCACCAGGGCAATAGGCTTCCCGGCCATGGCCGAGCAGGCTACCCAGACCCCGGAGGGCATCGACGCCGCGGGGGTCGAGCGCTGGTTCGCCGCAAACGTCGAGGGCTTCGCGCCGCCGCTCGCGTACGAGCGCATCTCCGGCGGGCGCTCGAACCTCACCTACTCGGTGTCCGACGCGGCCGGCGGACGGTGGGCGCTGCGCCGGCCGCCGCTCGGCAAGCGCCTCGCCTCCGCGCACGACATGGGCCGCGAGTACAGGATCATCTCCGCCCTCCAGGGGACGACGTACCGGTCGCGCCGGCGGTCGGCCTCTCGGAGGAGGGGTGACGGCCCCGTTCTACGTGATGGATTGGGTCGAGGGCCCGGTCCTGCGCGACTGGCGGCGGCCGACGCTCTTCCCCGATCCCGCCGACCGGCGCGCGATCGGCGAGCGCGTCATCGACACGCTGGTCGCGATCCACGGGGTCGACCCCGACGAGGTCGGCCTCGGCGAGATGGCGAAGAAGGCGGACTACGTCGCCCGCCAGCTGCACCGCTGGCAGGGCCAGTGGGAGAAGCAGCACACGCGCGAGCTGCCGCTCGTCGACGAGGTTCACGACCGGCTCGCCGCCCGCATCCCCGCGCAGGGACCGGCGACGATCGTCCACGGCGACTACCGGCTGGACAACATGATCCTCTCGCCGGGCGGCGAGGTCGCCGCGGTCGTCGACTGGGAGCTGTGCACGCTCGGCGACCCGCTCGCCGACGTCGGACTCCTGCTGGTCTACTGGGGCAGCGCCGGCGACGACCTGAAGCCGCTGCTGGAGCCGGCGACGCTGCGCCCGGGTTCCCGGCCCGCGACGAGGTCGCCGGCCTCTACGCGGAGCGCTCCGGCCGCGACGTCTCCGAGATCGACTTCTACGTCGCCCTGGCGCTCTGGAAGCTCGCGATCATCCTCGAGGGCGTGTTCGCCCGCTACCGGGCGGGGCAGTACGGGGAAGCCGAGGAGACCCGCGAGGGCGACGTGGTCGAGCAGCTCGTCCGGGCGGCCTCGGACGCCGAGGGGCGCCTCGGCTGAGCGGGCCTTGGAGGATCTTTTCGAAACGATCACGAGGGGGAACGTCACCGAGGTCAAGGTCGTGCTCGCCTCGGTGGTGGCGGCGCTCGCGATCTACCAGGTCCTTCTGATGGCGGTCTGTTACGGGCGGCTGCGCATCGGGTTCCTCCGGCCGCCGGCGGCGGGGTGGGCGCACCGGGCGGTGGGCGACTCGATCGTCGTCGTCAGCGTCGTGGTGGCGATCATGTGCCTGACCTACTTCGAGCTCGACGAGGCGGCGCTGCACGCGGTCGTGGCGACGGCGCTGCTGGCGGTGCTCGCGCTGAAGATCCTCGTCGTCCGCCGCTGGCACTCCGCCTCGCGGTACCTGCCCGTCCTCGGGATCACCGTCCTCGTGCTGTTCGGCCTCACGTGGCTGACCTCCGCCGGCGACTTCCTCCTGGACGACTAGATGGACACGCGCCCGCACACCCGGCAGATGATCGGCTCGCTGCTGGCGGCGGTTGCGATCGTCGCGATCGTGGTCGTCGCCGTCACCGCGAAGCTCGGCCCGACCAGCGTCGCCGAGCTCGACGCCCGCGAGGAGGCACGCGACCAGCGCATCGAGCGGCTCGAGGAACGGCAGGAGGCGGCGGAGGAACGCCGGGAGGAGCGGCTCGAGCAGCGCTGAGGCGTCGCCGTGCTGGTCCGAGGCGAGCGCCGGCGACGCGGGGCCGGGTTTGGCTGGGTAGGGGTGGGAGGTATGCGCCTTGCGTGGCGTTTGGCGCGGCTTCGGTGCGCCCTGGCCGCACGGGCGGGTGCGGAGATCCAGTAACGACTGTCGCTACTCGATCTCCACACCTAGAGGCACGGGGCGCGCGCGGCGCCTCGGCGCGCGCATCGCGTAGCGCCCGCGTCGCAGAGTGCGCGGGATCGGGCACAGAGGCCCTACGCCCCCGCGCCGAGTGGCACTTTCACCGTCCCTGGGGCGGTCAATGTGACACCCGGCGTCTGAGAGAAGGGAGGACGCCGATCCCGCACCATCCGCGCCACACAAACGCGCGCGACGAGGCACAAACGCTGGCGTCGCCACACACCTCCACCCCCTCACTGCCAAGCGGCCTGAACCCTCCAAACGCCGGGGCGCTCGGCGTGCGGGTCGCGTAGCGCCCGCGTCGCATCGCGCGCGGGATCGGGCACAAACGGCCCGCCCGCGCGTCGAGCCGCACTTCGCCCCTATACGGGGGTCAAGGTGCGACTCGGCGCTTGAGAGGGGCGAAGACGCCGATCCCGGGCCACTCGCGCCACACCCACGCGCGCGACGAGGCACAAACGCCGGCGTCGCCACACACCTCCACCCCCTTACTGCCAACGAGAGTGCAGTCGTGGACGGTATGCGTCCATAATGCCTCTCGATGACGCCGTCTCGTGGCGCTGGCTCAGGCCCGTGCCGGCTCCGCGGCGCCGGGCTCGCGCGCTTCCTCGGCCGCCTTCGCGGCCTTGTTGAGCTCGCGGCGGGCGATCACCATCTTGTGGACCTCGTCGGGGCCGTCGGCGACCTTGCAGCATGCGCGAGAAGCGCCACATGCCGGCCAGCGGGGTGTCGTCGGACATCCCGAGCGAGCCGTGGACCTGGATCGCGCGGTCGAGCACGTCCATGACGACGTTCGCGGCGACGACCTTGATCATCGAGATCTCGCGCCGGGCCTCCTTCTTGCCGTACGTGTCCATCTTCCAGGCGGCTATGAGGGTGAGCAGGCGGGCCTGCTCGGTCTCGATCCGCGACTTGGCGACGAAGTCCTGGACGAACTGCTTCTCGGCGAGCTTGCGAGCCGAATGCCTCGCGCGCGTTGGCGCGGCGGCACATCATCTCGATCGCCCGCTCGCAGGTGCCGATCGCGCGCATGCAGTGGTGGATGCGGCCGGGGCCGAGGCGGTCCTGGGCGATCACGAAGCCGCGCCTGGCGGGGGCCGAGCAGGTTCGCGTCGGGCACCCGGCAGTCCTCGTAGCGGATCTCGCAGTGGCCGGGGCCGCCGTCGTGGCCCATCACCGGCACCGGGCGGATCAGGTTGAAGCCCGGGCGCGTCGGTCGGGCACGAGGATCATCGAGGCGCGGGCGTAGGGGTGCGCGTCGGGGTCGGTGACCACCATCGCGATCGCGACCGCGGCGCCGACCGCGCCGGAGGTGAACCACTTGTGCCCGTTGATCACCCACTCGTCGCCGTCGAGCACGGCGCTGCGTCTGCAGCGTGCGCGGATCCGAGCCGGCGACCTCGGGCTCGGTCATCGAGAAGCAGGAGCGGATCTCGCCGTCGAGCAGCGGCTGCAGCCAGCGCTCCTTCTGCTCGGGGGTGCCGTGCTCGGCGAGGATCTCCATGTTGCCGGTGTCGGGGGCCGAGCAGTTGAAGGCCATCGGGGCGATCGCCGGGCTGCGGCCCATCTCCTCGCAGAGCACCCCGTACTCCCAGTTGGTGAGCCCGGCGCCGTGCTCGTCGTCCGGCATGAACAGGTTCCAGAGCCCCTCGGCGCGGGCCCGCTCGCGGATCTCGACCAGGATCTGCGGATAGGCGCGGCCGGACTCGACCGTGACCTCCTCGTCGAGCGCCCGCAGCGCCTCGGCCTCGTTCGGGTAGACGTGCTCGTCCATGAACTCGCGGACGCGGTCCCGCAGCTCGATCACGCGCGGGCTCAGGTCGAAGTCCATCTGTGGCCTCCGTAGTAGGCGATCGGGACGTACTCGGCCGGGAAGCCGGTGAGCCCGAAGAACCAGCTCTCGATCGCGTAGCGCGGGTTCGGCATCGACGGATCGGCCGCGGTCGAGTGCAGGTTCATCTCGTCGAAGAGCAGCGCGTCGCCGGGCTCGAAGATCGGCCGCACGACGCCGCCTCGCGCGGCGACCTCCTCGACCACCTGCGGCGACACCGACCAGTTGAAGATCGCGCCGTCGGTGCCGGTCGGGACGATCTCGTCGAGCCGCTCGGGGACGATGTCGAGGCCGGGCGCGTCGTCGCCGCAGCGCGAGAGCGACAGCCACACGTTGAGCGCCCGCACCCTGCCGAGGAAGGCGCCGTCCTGGTGCCAGGCCGAGGCGCTGTCCGGGCGGACGCGGCGCAGCGTGCACTTCTGGATCGAGATCGCCGGGACCTCGTCGAGGTATCGTGGATCACGCGGCGCAGGCCGCAGCGCGTCGAAGGCCTCGAACATCTCGAACATCAGCTTCGGCGAGTCGGCCGCCCAGATCCCGCCGTCGCCGACCCACTGGCGGGCATCGTAGAGGTCGACCGGCGGGCCCGGGTCGAACTCCTCGTAGTACCCCTCCTCGGCGCCGCCGCCGGCTGCCAGCGAGGCCCGGGCCTCGAGCGCCTGCTCGATCTCCTCGGCGAGCGCGCAGCGGCCTCGCGCTCCATGACCCCGCGGACGATCACGCCGCCGCCGCGGAGCATCGCCGCGCGGACCAGCTCCGGGGTCAGCTGCTCGGCGTCACCTCGGGGATCCCGTCGCCCTCGGGAAGCTGGTCGTAGTCCGGCTCGGGGAAGCCGGGATCGCCGGCCCCGGCTCCCGCGAGCCGGGCGCCGGCCTGGTGGCGCAGCGCGCGGATCCGGCGCTCGAGCGCGGGGTCGCGGGCCTCGCGGTTCTGCTCGGTGAGCTGCTCGATGTCGGCGAACAGCTCCCCGGCCTCGAACACGGCGACGGGCCCGGGTCTTTGCGCTTGCGGCGGAGCAGTCCGATGGGGCGAAAGCTACTCGACGGGCTTCGCCGGGACCCCGACGACGGTGGCGCCTGCCTCGACGTCACGGACGACGACCGCGTTGGCCCCAATCACCGCGCCGGCACCGATCGCGATCGGGCCGAGCACGCGTGCGCCGGTCCCGAACTGCACGTCGGGGCCGATCTTCGGCCCGACGATCGAGCCGGCGACGAGGCCGATGCTGGTGAACGGAGCGATCCGCGCCCCGCCGGCCGATCTCGGTGAGCCCGTCGATCACGACGAGTCCGTGGTTGATGTAGACCCCGGGCTCGATCACCACCGGGTCGCCGATCGTGATCTGCCCGATGACGATCGACAGGCGGTGGCAGAGCCGGGGAGCAGCGGCACGCCCAGGGCCTGCAGCCGCGCCTTGAGCCGGTACAGCGACTGGGCGAAGAAGGCGTCGCTCGACCACATCAGCCGCAGGATCTGGAGCGGCGGTCGAGATCCCCGCGGAACTCGCTGCGCTCACCCCGGTGCAGCGCCCACATCTTGGCGTCCGCGACCATCGCCTCGCGCAACCTCGGGTGGCGAGCGCGGATATCGCGCATGAGCGACTCCCGGGTCACCTGTGGCTCTGCGGTCGACATCGCGGCCGGAGACCCTAGATGATTGATCGCCATGGCCCGAAGCCACTTCCCGACGGATCCCGACGAGAACGCGGCCTCCATCGTCAACGCCGCCGAGCTCGTCTTCGCCTGCCTCGACGCCGCCGGGGCGAGCTCGGTCGCCGAGGTCGGCGCCTTCCACGGCAAGTCGACCCGGGAGCTGCTCGAGTGGGCGCGCGGATCCGGCGCCCGGGTGCTGGCGATCGATCCCACCCCCGAGCCCGCGCTGCGCGAGCTCGCCGGCGAGCGCCCCGACCTGGAGCTGATCGAGCGGACCAGCGTCGAGGCGCTCGGCGAACTCGACGCCGACGCGGTGATCCTCGACGGCGACCACAACTACTTCACGCTCAGCGAGGAGCTGCGGCTGATCTCCGAGCGCGCCGCGCAGGCGGCGCTGCCGCTGCTGATCTTCCACGACATCGGCTGGCCCCTGGCGCGTCGCGACGCCTACTACGCGCCGAGCGGATCCCGCCCGAGCACCGCCAGCCGTTCGCCCGCAACGTGTATCTGGTCCCCGGTGAGCCGGGCACGGTCGAGGGCGGGATGCCGTTCGCCTGCGTCGCCGAACGCGAGGGCGGCCCGCGCAACGGGATCCTGACCGCGATCGAGGACTTCGCCGCCGGCCGGGACGAGCTCGCCTTCGCCAGCGTGCCGGCGTTCTTCGGCGTCGGCTTCATCTGGGATCGGCGGGCGCCGTGGGCCGGCGCGGTGGCCGAGGTGCTCGCGCCCTGGGACCGCAACCCGATGCTCGAGCGCCTGGAGGCCAACCGCCTGCGACAGATGTCGGAGCGCTACCGGATCACGAAGCTGCTCGACGATCTCGAGCTGCGCTCCGAGGCCCGCGACGAGCTGCTGCGGACGATGCTCGGCTCGCGCGCCCTGGCGCTTGCCGAGCGCGCCTCGGGGATCGTGCGCCGCGGCCGGCCGGCGTTCAGCCGCGAGCAGATCCGGGCTGCGCTCGGCGAGCCCGGAGCCCGCTGAGCGCCCGTCGAGCTCCGCCGCCGAGCTCGCGAAGCCGAGCGCGACGACCTCGTCGAGCTCAGCGCGGCTCACCCGCACACGGCGGCGCTCGACGATCACGAACCGGTTGGCGTGCGCCTCGGTCTCGGCGCCGCACGCGAACGCCGCCTCGATCAGGCCCAGGCGCAGCTCGGCGGGCTCGGCCGCTCGGCAGGGCGCCGTCCGGGCGGCGATCACCCCGATCTCGCGCAGGCGCTCGAGCGCCGGCGTCGAGCCCCCGGCGCCCGGCTCGGGCCGGGCCGCGCCGTCGGCCACCAGCTCGACCAGCTCGCGGTAGAGCGCCGCGCTGCGCTCGGCCTCGGCCCAGTCGATCTCGCCGTCGGGCCCGAGCTTCGAGGTCGCCGCCGAGAGCAGCCGCCGGTGGAGGTCGAAGACGACGAATCGCTCGCCCGGCCAGGTGTCGCCGGTGCCGCCGAAGAAGGCGCCGAAGAAGCAGGCGTTGCGGATCGCCTCGGCGCGCTCGGCGGTGCTCAGCGCCCCCATGCCCGTCCAGGCGCTCGCCGATCTCGACCACCCGCAGGTGCTCCCGCGCGTGCTCGGCCGAGGGCTGCAGCGTCGCCGAGCCGGGATGGCGGCGCCAGCAGGCGAGCGGCTCGGGGACCCGGATCACGGGGCCGGCCAGCCCGACGCCCATCCACATGATCAGGTCGCCCATCCAGCGCAGCTGCGGATCCCAGCCTCCGGCCCGCTCCAGCGCCGCGCGGCGGGCGAGCCCGCCGGGCCCGATCACCGTGTCGTGCAGGCGCAGCGCCGCCCGCGGCGAGTACTGGATCGGGCGCACCGTGTCCTCGACCCGCCCCTCGGCGTCGATCTCGCGATAGCCGGGGTAGGCGGCGGCCGCTGCCGGATCGGCGGTGAGCTCGGCCGCGAGCCGCGAGACGCCGCCGGGCAGCAGGACGTCGTCGTCGGAGAGGTAGCCGAGGATCTCGCCCCGCGCGATCTCGTTGCCGTGGTTGATCGCGCGCGCCTGGCCGGCGTTCTCCTGGCTCAGGCAGCGGAACCGGTGCTCGGGCCAGCGCCGCGCGTAGTGGCGAGCAGCTCCGCGGTGCCGTCGGACGAGCCGTCGTCGACGACCAGCGCCTCGAGGTTGGCGTAGTCCTGCTCGAGCACGCTGTCGAGCGCCCCGGCGAGCCACTCGCGCCGGTTGTAGGTCGGGATCACGATCGAGACGGAGGGCCGGCTCGTCGTCGGCCACCGCGGGCGCCGCCTGGCGGGCGCGCGGCCGGTAGCGGCGCGCCCACCGGCGCAGCGGCCGCTCGAGGAACCGGGCCGAGAGGTACGCGTAGAGCGAGCGAGACCGGGAACACGATCGCCGACCAGGCGAGCGCCGCGCGACCGAGCCGTCTCGGCGGCGACCGGCAGCGAGAACTCGGTGAGGGCGAACCAGATCACCGCGAAGTGGATCAGGTAGACCGCGTAGCTGATGTCGGCGAGCCAGCTGGTCGGCCCGTTGTCGAACGGCAGCTGCGCCGCTCCGGCGCGAGCGAGAGGCTGACCATCGACGGCGCCGAGGGCGAGCGGATAGACGAGCGAGAGGGCCAGCGACTGGCGCGCGAACAGCCCCAGGAACGGTTCGGGTCGTCGACGGCCTCTCGCCCGCCCACCAGACCACCGCGGCGGCGACGCCGCCGTGGCGAGCGCCCCAGCGCCCGCCGCGCGACAGCTCCGGCGCGAGCGCTCCCGCAGGCGGACGTAGACCCAGGCGCCGGTCATCCCGCCGGCGAGCGTGAGCCCCCAGCTCGGGAGCTGGCTCGCGTAGTAGTCGCGAACCGGGCCTGGGTGGCGGCGCTGACGTCGATCCCGAGCCAGGAGCCGACGTCGCCGAGGTTGACCGCGAGCAGGTGCCAGGCGACGAGCGCGCCGCGGCGAGCGCCAGGCCGACGAACGGCCGCCGGTAGTAGGCGCCGGCGACCAACGGGAGCAGGATGTAGAAGCCGGTCTCGACCGAGAGCGTCCAGACCGGCGGGATCAGCCGAGGCCGAGCGCGAAGTCCCGAGGTGAGCCGCGAGTGACGGGGCCGTCGAACAGCAACGCCGGGGTCTGCAGCATCGCGACGTGGGTAGCATCGGCCCGATCCCGGGCACCCCGGGCCCGAAGGTCGCCAGGAGCAGCAGCGCGACCACGAGGCTGAGCCAGTAGGCGGGCAGGAGGCGCGCGGCGCGGCGGAGCGCGTACACCCGCCGCGCCGAAGTCGCCGCCGCGCCCCGCCGCCGGGAGGAAGAGGACGAAGCCGCTGACCACGAACAGGATCGCCAGCGACCCGCGCGGGAGGATGCCGAAGATGACCACGCCGGCGGCCGAGTCGCCGACCGCGCCCAGGACCCCGCAGAACAGGAAGATGTGGAAGAGGACGATGCGGAAGATCGCCAGGGCGCGGTAGCCGTCGAAGGCGCCGACGACCGGGATGCCGCCGCGGCCCGGGCCTCCTTGCCGGGGTCGAGCGCCGGGGTCACGCGCCGGGGGCAGGCGCCCGAGCACGATCCCCGCGACGGTCGTGCTGACGTCGTCGCGAGGTACTCGGCGCGGGGGCTGCCAGCTGCGCCCGGGTCGCAGGCGAGCGCGAGCGCCGGGCCGACGCCACCGCGGCCGACCCCGAGAGCACGTTGCTGCCGCACTCGATCGTCTCGGGGCGCTCGGTCGTGTCGCGCAGCGTCACCGCCGGCACGCGCATGATGCAGCACTCCTCCTGCACCGTGCCGCTGTCGGTGAGCACGCAGCGGGCGTCGCGCTCGAGGGCGACGAAGTCGAAGTAGCCGAACGGCTCGCACGGCCGCAGCGGCGGGCGGTCGAGGCCGAGCCGCTCGAGCCGCTCGCGCGTCCGCGGGTGGACGCTGAAGATCACCGGCAGCTCGAGCGCCGTCGGCCGCGTCGCGACCTCGCCCAGCAGCGCCTCGAGGCGGTCGTCGAAGTCGACCGTCTCCTGGCGGTGCAGCGTCAGCAGCAGGTACTCGCCGGCCCGACGCCGAGGTCGGCCAGCGCCGTGGCGACGCGATCCGCTCGGCGTGCGCGTCGAGGATCTCCTTGATCGGGTTGCCGATCGTCAGCACGCGGCTCGGGTGAAAGCCCTCGCGCAGCAGGTTCTCGCGGCTGCGCTCGGTGTACGGGAGCAGCACGTCGCTGGCCTGGTCGATGATCCGCCGGTTGACCTCCTCCGGCACGCGGTCGTCGAAGCAGCGGTTGCCGGCCTCCATGTGCAGCACCGGGATCCCCATCCGCTTGGCGACGTAGGCGGACATCGCGCTGTCGGTGTCGCCGAGGACCAGCAGGCGGTCGGGGCGCTCGCGCTCGAAGCGTCTCGTCGGCCCGCCAGGATCGCGCCGACCCGCGCGCCGAAGCCCTCGCCCTCGATCCCGAGCCGGTGGTCGGGCGCCCGGACGCCGAGCTCGTCGAAGAAGACGTCGCTGAGCGTCGGGTCGAAGTTCTGCCCGGTGTGGACGAGGACGAGCTCGCAGGCGCGTCGAGCCGCTCGATCACCCGGCTGAGGCGGATGATCTCGGGCCGCGTCCCGAGCACGATCGCGACCTTCATCGCGTCTCGAGCAGCTCCAGGATCCGCTCGGCGTCGATCACCTCGTCGGCCGAGCTGTACTCGCGCCGGTCGAAGGCGCCGCCGCCGGCGTCGTCGGCGCGCAGCTCCGGCAGCAGCGGGCGCGATCGCCAGGTAGCGCGCCGCGGGCGACGGTCCGCGGCGCCTCCTCCTCGGAGACGAGCACCTCGTGCACCTTCTCGCCGGGCCGCATGCCGACGTAGCAGACCTCGATCTCCCGGTCGCCGATCATCGCCCGGGCGAGCTCGTCGATCCGCACCGCGGGCAGCAGCGGGACGTAGGTCTCGCCCTGGCGCCCCGTGCGCAGGGCCTCGAACACCGTGTCGACGGCCTGGTCGAGGCTGAGCAGAAAGCGGGTCATCTCCGGCGTGGTCACGGTCACCGGGCCGCCGCTCGCGATCTGCTCGTCGAACAGCGGCACCACCGAGCCGCGCGAGGCGATCACGTTGCCGTAGCGGGCGACGACGAAGCGCGTGTGCGGGCAGCGCAGCCCGGCCTCGAGCAGGATCCGCTCCTGCAGCGCCTTGGTCATCCCCATCACGTTCACCGGCTTGCACGCCTTGTCGGTCGAGACGCCGACCACCGCCTCGACCTCGAGCCCGCGCTCGGCGATCGCGCGGACGATGTTCCGCGCGCCGCCCACGTTCGTGTTCACGGCCTCGGACGGGTGGTACTCGCAGGTCGGCACCTGCTTCATCGCCGCGGCGTGGAAGACGACGTCGGCGTCGGCGAGCAGCGCCGCCACCGCCTCGTAGTCGCGCACGTCGCCGATCCGGAAGTGCAGCCGGCTGTGGCGCTCCTCGTCGTAGACGATCTCGTCGGTCGCGACCCGGCGGTGCAGGAACGCGAGGCGCATCTCGTGCTGGAGCGCCTCGCTGCGCGAGAACACGACGACCTCGGCGGGCAGCCCCGCGTCGCCCTCGAGCAGCCGGCGCACCAGCGCCTGGCCGAGCGAGCCGGTGCCGCCGGTGACCACGACCCGCTTATCGGTCAGCACTTGCAAGCTCCTCCACCATCTCGTACCAGCCGGGGGGCTCCCATCCTGTCGCCGCGCGCAGACGGGAACTGTCGAGGCTGCGGTCCACCTCCACCGAGGGGTCGGGCACGAGCTTGACATCGAGCCCGAACGCGTCGCGGACCAGGGTGAGCAGGTCGAACTTCGAGATCGGCTCCGCGCCGACGTGCCAGATCCCGTCGAGCTCGGGATGGCGCTCGATCAGGTCGCCGATCAGGCGGGCGAGCACGGGCGTCGTCGGGCCGCTGAAGACCGCCCGCGGGTAGCCGCTCAGCCTCGCCGCGGACCGAGAGGAACCACTCGAGCAGCCCGGACGCGCGGTCGAGCTCGCGGCCGAGCATGGAGGTGCGCAGGGTGAGCACGCCTTCGCCCTCGGGCTCGCCGGCGAGCTTCGAGCGCCCGTAGAGGTCGGCCGGGTCGGGGCGGTCGTCCTCGGTGTAGCCGCCGCGGTCGCCCGCGAACACGCAGTCGGTGGAGATCTGGATCAGGCGCGCGCCGCGCTCGGCGCAGGCGGCGTGCAGCTGGTGCGGGAAGAGCGCGTTGGCCCGCACCAGCGCCGCGGCGTCGGCGGCCTCGGGCCGCTGCTTGACCAGCCCGATGCAGTTGACGACCACGTCCGGGGCGGCGTCGTCGAGCGCCCGGCGACCGAGCCCTCGTCCTCGACCCGCACCCCGGTCAGCGTGCGCTCGGGGTCGAGCACGTCGGCGGCGCGCTCGGGGATCGCGTCGGCGCGCACGGTCGCGATGGCGTCGAAGCGGCGCGAGCACTCCCCCCAGAGCACGTGGCCCAGCATCCCGGTGCCGCCGAGGACGAGCACCCGCGGCCGAGCCGGGTTCATCTCAGGAGCGGCCTTTGGCGAGCCGGTGGCGCAGGCGCCGCAGCGGCGCGGTGATCCGCCAGCTGAGGCTGTTCTGCATCGCCTCGAGCTGCTTCCAGTGCGCGACCCGCAGGAGCTCCTCGAGCCCGCCCATCAGCCGCGCCGCCGAGGCCTCGGCCTCGGCCCGGCGCGCGCGCCACTCCCAGTCGCCGTCGCGGGTGCCGTTGTTGGGGATCTGCGCGTCCCACTTCTCGGCCACCCGCATGTAGGCGTTGATCCAGGTCTCGGGGTCCTCGATCAGCCGCAGCGAGTGGTGGTGGACGACCTGGAGGTCGGCGGTGACGACCTTCTTGCCGGCGGTCCGCGCCTGCATGCAGATGTCGAAGTCGTAGCCGTGGATCTTGCCGAGCGACTCGTCGAAGCGCAGGTTGCGGATCGCCCAGGGCGAGAGCGCCATGACGAAGCCGTCGATCGAGTCGACCTCGCCGAGGCGCGCGTAGGGCGGCAGCGACTCGGTCAGCCAGGAGAAGGCGGGGATCTCGCCGCCGCCGAGCTCGTCGTAGCGGTGGGTGAACGAGGCCCAGGTGATCGAGCCCTCCCACCAGGCGATGCTGCGGACGTCGACGGCGCCCGCGCAGCCGACGATCGCGACCTCGGGGTCGGCGAGCGCCGCCCGCACCTTGTCGATGAACTCCGGGTCGTGGATCTCGGCGTCCTGGTGGATCAGCACCAGCGCCTCGACGTCGTCGCGGTCCTTGACCTGGTCGATGATCAGGTTGTAGTTGCGGAAGATCGAGCCGACGCTCGCGAAGACGATCTGCTCGATCGTCGGGTCGGCCTCGCGCAGCCGGGCGACCCCGGCCTCGGCGGCTCGCGCGAAGACGTCGGGGTCGGTGACCGCGCTGGCGAAGACGAACATGGGCCGGGAATGTAGAGCGGCGCGGGGGTGAGCGGCTAGGCCGGGGCCGCGGGCGGCGGCGGGCGTTGCTCGAGCGGCTGCGGGAGATCACCTGGGCGCCGAACAGGGCGCCGACCATGATGCTGGCGATGCCGATCGCCGGGAGCACGATCTCCGGCGTGTAGTTCTTGGGCGATCAGCGTCGTGCCGGAGGCGATCAGGACGACGGCGAGCGCGTAGCGCAGGAACTTCTGCGGCGCCTTGACCGAGAGCCCGGTGCCGATCAGCACGCCGGGGATCGAGCCGACGAGGATCGTCCCGGCGAGCAGGAAGTCGATGTTGCCGCCGATCCAGTGGGCGATGCCGGCCGCCCAGAGCAGGACGGCGGCGTGGAAGACGTCGGTGCCGACGACCCGCTGCGGGGTGAGCCGGAAGATCGCGATCAGCGAGATCGCGATCAGGGTGCCGCTGCCGGCGGAGGTGAGGCCGATGACGAAGCCGGTCGTGATCCCGGTGATCACCGCGGCGATGATGTGGCGGCGGTAGAGGTGCAGCGCCGAGCGCTCCTGGATCACCCCGGTGAGGAAGAGCGAGCGCAGCAGGGTCGCGACGCCGACCACGACCAGGGTGCCGCCGAGCATCCCGAGCACGAGCGTGTCGAGGTCGTCGCCGTAGTGGCTCTGTAGCAACTCGATCACCCAGACGCCCGCGATCGCCGAGGGGACGCTGCCGACCGCGAGCCAGAAGGCGAGGCCCTTGTGGACCGTGCCGAGCTTCAGGTGCTTGTAGCCGCCGAACGTCTTCGTGATCGCGGCGTAGAAGATGTCGGTGCCGATCGCGGTCACCGGCTGGATCCCGAAGATCAGGATCAGCAGCGGCGTCATCAGCGAGGCGCCGCCCATGCCGGTCATCCCGACGAGCAGGCCGATGCCAAACCCGAAGACGATGATCGTCGGGTCGATGCCCAGACCGAAGATTGGGACCACTGGATCCATTGCGGGTGAAGGGGCGGAGTGAGTACCCGGTACGGATGGACTTATGACCTTTGTGGACCGACTTGGTCCCAAAAGGCTCGGAGAGCGTAGCAACTCCTGCTTGCCGAGCAGCGGGCGTCAGCGCTTCAGCCAGGCCTCGGGGTCGTTGAGGACCGCCTCGATCCGCCACGGCAGGTCGCCGCGCGCTGATCTCCGCGAGGGTGGTGCTCTCGAGCACCGAGCGCAGCGCGGCGCGGACCGCGACCCAGACGTCGCGCAGGCGCTCGGCCGGGCCGCCGTAGTGCAGCTCCTCGGGCGCGTTCTCGTGGATGTTGGCGAGCGGGCCCTCGACGGCCCGGATCACGTCGGCGATCGTGATCTCGCTCGGGTCGCGGGCGAGCCAGTAGCCGCCCTTGGCGCCGCGGCGGGCCTGGATCAGGCGGGCGTGCTTGAGCTCGAGCAGGATGTGTTCGAGGAACTGCAGCGGGATCCCCTGCGCCTCGGCGAGGCGCTCGCCCTTGACCGGCTCGCCGTCGTGCTGGCGGCGAGCTCGAGCGCCGCGCGCACCGCGTAGTCGGCTTTGGCTGAGATCCGCATCGGGCCCATTGTCGCAACTCGACTCAACAATGGGCGGTCGACCCACTAAGCTCACGCGTCCGATGATCGACCTGCAGTCCCATTCGACCGTCTCCGACGGCCAGCTCGAGCCCGGCGACGTCGCCCGCTCGGCCGCCGAGGCCGGGGTCACGGTGATGTCGCTGACCGACCACGACGGGGTCGCCGGCGTCGAGGAGGCGACCCGGGTCGCCACCGAGCTCGGGATCGAGAACGTGCCGGCGACCGAGATGTCGTGCGTCCACAAGTACTCCGAGGACCTCCACATCTGCGGCTACTGGGTCGACCTGGAGCGGATCGCCCCGGCCTGCGCCAAGGCCCAGCAGGAGCGCGTCGACCGCGCGAAGGAGATCATCGCCAACCTCAACCGCCACGGGGTCGAGGTGACCTTCGAGCAGGCGGTCGCCAAGGCCGGCGCCGCCGACGCGATCGGCCGCCCGCACATCGCCAAGGCGGCGGGGGCGGGGCCCGACCTCGGCCCGTTCTTCGAGGAGTACCTGGTTCCCGGGGCGAAGGCGTTCGTCTCCCGCAAGTGGCCGAGCGCCGAGCAGGCGGTCGAGATCATCCACGACGCCGGCGGCGTGGCCGTGGTCGCCCATCCCTACTGGGACGTCCAGGATCCCGACCAGGTCCGCGACCTGGTCGAGAGCCTGGTGCGCGAGGTCGGCCTCGACGGGATCGAGACCTTCTACCCGCCCCACACCGCCGAGCAGACCAAGCACTGCCTCGAGCTCTGCGAGGAGTTCGACCTCGTCCCGACGGCCTCCTCGGACTTCCACGGTCCGACGCACAAGACCTTCAGCCGCTGGGGCGCCTACGACACCTACGGGCTCGGCGAGCCCAGGTGCCCGCGCCCCTGACGGCGCCGGCCGGTGCTCGAGCGGCTCCGCGACCATCTCAATCGCTTCGTCTTCCGCGAGGCTCGGCCGCCGCGTAGCCTGAGCCGCGATCGTTTCCTCCTCGGCGTGGCCCTGGTCGCGCTCGCCGTCGCCGGAAGCTGCTGCGAATGTGGTCGTTTCACCCGCTCGAGCGCCTCTACAGCGAGGACGGCTTCGTTTGCCTCGCCGACGCCCATCACGACGAGCGCTCTCGGCGCTCGGAGCGCCCTACAACGGCTACCTGCAGACGTCCTCGCGACTCGCTAGCGGCCGCCGTCGACGCGTTGCCGTTTGACTGGTGGGCGGCCGCGATGGCGATCGTCGGCGCATCGATCGTTGCCTGCTGTGGGCTCGTCGTCTGGCGCGCCGCTGCCGGCCTGATCACGGATCGCGTGCTCCGGGCGCCCTGGCCGCGAGCGTCGTCCTCTTCGGCGTCGTCGGCATCGAAATGCTGGCCAACGTCGTCAACACGATCTGGTTCATCGCGTTCGCGCGTCTGGCCGCCGCTCTGGCGGCCTCGCAGCGATACCCAGGCGCTGGCCGCGGCCGGGGTGCTCATCCTCGGACCTGCAGCACGACGGCGACGCTGTTCCTGGCGCCGCTCTGGGCGTTGCGCTGCCTCGTCCTCCGCGATCGGCGCGACGTCATGATCGTCGCCGCGTTTGCCATCGGGGCCGCGATCCAGCTCGGGGTTTCCTGGGACCAGTTCGGGATTACGGCGACAACGGCCGAGGCGGTCACCGCCGGGGCGCTGCCGGGCCAGCCGCTGTCCACAGTGCCGCATTGGGACTGGGGGCTGGTGCCGGCCTACTTCCAGCGAGTGGTCGGCGGTGCGATCGCCGGGCAGCGATTGGACGCGTTTCTCTGGGAGGGTCTGGGATGGCCGCTGGTCGCAGCGCTCGCCGCGGCGGTGGTCGGGTTGGTTGTCTGGGCGCTACGCACGCCCGCTACTCGTCTGCTCGTGCCCCTCGTCGTCGCGACCTCGGTGACCGTGTTCCTCGCCGCCGGGTACGTGCGTTGGGGGTCAGGCGGGTACGAACCCCTCTGGGAGACGGGAGGTCGAATGCGTCAGCGCCCGCTACATCATGCTGCCGGCGCTCCTGCTGCTCTCCGCCGGGGCAATCCAGCTCGATGCCGTGCGCCGGGCCGCGCCTGTGGGCGCGCATCAGCGCGGGCGCGTCTCAGTCCGTGGTCGGTGCGCTCGCGGTAGGGGCGCTGCTCAGCTTCCATGCCGATCCCGTCTTCGACGCGGCCTAACTTGGAGCCGGGCGCTCGACGACGGCCGCGCGGCTTGCCGCGAGAGCCCGCTTCGAGAGCGTCGACGTGGTCTCGAACTCAGCCCACCTTCGGCACCCAGACGATCCCGCTCCCGTGCCAGAAGCTGCGCTGAGGCGCTCGGTCAGCCATCAGCCGCGCTTCCGCAGACGCGCACGCCGCTCGCCCCGTCGGCGAGGACCTGCCATCGGCCCGTCTCCGGCGCCGCCTCGGGCAGCGCGAGCGTGCGCTCCACGCGCCATCCGGCCAGGCGAGCGGCGCGACGGCACGCCGGAGAACCGCCCGACGCTCACGACCGGCGGTCCCTGGGCCGCCTCGCGATCTGCACGGCCCCGCCGCCCACCGCGAGCGCTCGCGTCGCGCCGCGATCGCGGGCCGTCCGAGCCTCGGCGCGCCCGCCTGCAGGTCAGCGGCACGCCCACGACGAGCACCCTGTCCGCCTGCTCGGCACGATCGGCTCCACGGCCGCCAGCTCCGCCGCGTCGTCGCTCGGAAGCCCGTATTCGTCCTTGATCGCGTAGTACGCCGGCGCCCCGCGGACCACCTCCTCGACCCCCTCGGGATTGCTGAACCCCAGCATCAGCGCCAGCCAGCCCGGCGCTCTGCTCGACGCTCTCCCCCTGCTCGGCCGCGCCCTCTGCGGGGCTCCGCCCCTCGCGCGCGACGTCGAACGAGCCGAACTGCGCCTCGACCAGCGCCGAAGACGCCCGAAACCCCGAGCCGGCGTCGATCAGGGCAGCGACGTTGGACGCCATGGCGATCACGAACACGGCCGCCCCGGCCGCGGCCACGGGCACGAGCCAGGCCGCGGGGCGAGGCGGTGGCCGCTCGGCGGCCTCGGCTGCGTCTCGGGGACGCCGCAGGGCGACCAGCTCGACCAGCACCAGCAGGACGATCACCGCGCCCGGATAGACGTAGCGGGCGGCCTCGGGCGCTCGGAATCCGAAGGCGAGCGCGCCCGGCGCGAGCACCGGGCCGATGAGGGCGACCGCGAGCGCGACGAGCGCTCCGAGGAGGCCGGGCGAGACCCTGCGGGCCCGCACGACCGTGACCACGGCCGCGATCACTGCGAGCGCCGCGATCACGCGCGAGGCGTCGTTGATGAAATTGCCGTCGTCCGTCCACGGCGAGCGGAAGATGCCGGTGAGCGCGGCGCACACGGCGATGAACGCGTCGCGCGCGAAGGAGGTGATGACACCCAGCGTCAGCGGGACGTCCGCGTCCGCGGGCTCGCGCAGGAACAGCCACCAGAGGCCGTAGACGAGCAGCGGGATCCCGGCGACCCAGAGGCTCCGCCACCTCGAGGGCCGCTCGAGGACGCAGATCATCATCTGCGGCGGCGACCAAGGCCAGGCCGATCGGATGCAAGATCACCGCCAGCGTGCCGAGCGCGCAGGCCACGATCTTCGCCGCGCCGGTCGCGGTCGTCGAAGCGCCAGCAGCATCCCCAGGCCTGCGAAGATCCGAGCTGAGCGGGCACGCGGGCCGGGACTGCGACGCCTCGGCGCCGCCGCCGAAGAACAGCAGCAGGATTCGCGCACGGCAGCGCCAGCGCGAGCGGGGCGCGACGCCGCGCCAGGCGAGAAAGAGCCCGGCGGCGAGCACGAGCAGGGCGACGCCGAGGACGCGGTACGGCAGGTAGGAGATCTGCGCCGAACACCCCGGCGACGGCGCCGTAGATCAGGGTCGGCGCCGCGATCAGGTACTTCTGGGCGGGCGGCTCGAACAGGGCCTGGCCGAGCGGTTGCTCGGCGAGCCGGTAGAGCATCCCGAGCTCGTCGCCGGAGAACACCGTTCCGCGCGATGCGACCAGGATCACGATCGCGGCGGCGATCGCGGCGGCGCCGAAGATGGCCCAAGCGATCGACAGCCTCTGAACCTGCCCGGCCACGCGGGCGAGGATATTTCACCGTCAACGCGTTTCCGGTCAACGACGGGTGCCCGGCGGCGGCACGCGCGGAGGCTCGGCGCATGGTCGGGTCGCTCGGCACGTCCCGCCCGCATGCCTGTCGCGGCAGCGGTCGTCCTGCTCGCGCTGCTGCTCGCCGCGGGCCTGGGTTTCGGGCCGGCGATCGTCCGCGGGACGCCCGCGCGCAGCTCGTCGAGCAGCCGGGCGGCGAAGTCGGTGTGGTCCTCGCCGGGGCGATAATCGCCGTCGGCGGGGAGGCTGAAGCGCACGCTGACCCGGGGGCGCTTCGGAAAGCGCACGTAGTCGGTGGTCCCGGAGACCGCGACGAGCACGATCCGGCTCTCGGGCACCGCCGCGGCGAGGTGGCCGATGCCGCTGCGCGCACGCAGCTCGCGCCCGAGCGAACGGGTGCCCTCGGGGAAGACGCCGATGCAGGCGCCGGCGCGCAGCGCCTCGATCGCCTGGTCGAGCGCGCCGCGGTCGCCCTTGCCGCGCTCGATCGGGATCTGGCCCATGCCGTTGAGGATCGGCGCCAGCGGCCGCGGACGTCCCAGAGCGTCGACTTCGCCAGGGCGCGGATCTGGCGGCGGTGGCGCGCCGCGACGCCGACCGCGACCGGGTCCATGCTGGAGTCGTGGTTGCCGGCGATCAGCACCGGGCCCGAGCGCGGCAGCGCCTCGAGCCCCTCGACGTCCATCCGCCCCCACCACGCCGCGAAGGGCGCGCAGGCCGCCATCGCGACGCGATAGGTGCGGGTGAAGGGCTCGGGCTCGACCGGCGGGTCAGAGCCGGAGCCGCTGGCGCTAGGCGGCGACCGCGGCGGGGATGAGCTCCGCGCTCCTCGAGGTACGCGAGGATCTGCTGCGCCGACTCCTCCGGCGACTGCTGCTCGGTCTCGATCACGAGCTCCGGGTTCTCCGGCGGCTCGTACGGATCCGAGACGCCGGTGAACTCCTTGATCTCGCCGGAGCGCGCCTTCGCGTAGAGGCCCTTGACGTCGCGCTCCTCGCAGACCTCGACCGAGGCCTTGACGTAGGCCTCGACGAAGCGGTCGCCCATCATCTGCGCGCGCCTCGTCGCGGATGTCGCTGTAGGGCGAGATCGCGGCGGTGATCACCGGGACCTCGTTGCGCGAGAGCAGGTTGGCGACGAAGGCGATCCGGCGGATGTTCGTGTCGCGGTCCTCCTTCGAGAAGCCGAGGCCCTTGGAGAGGTTCTCGCGGACGACGTCGCCGTCGAGCACCTCGAGCTTCGAGCCGCGCTTGCGCAGCTCCTTGACCAGGTGCGTGGTGATCGTGGACTTGCCCGAGCCCGAGAGCCCGGTGAACCAGAGGCAGAAGCCCTTTTCGTCTGAGACATCAGATGCCCTCCTTGTAGGCGTCGATCAGGATCTCGGCAACCTCGTCCCTCGAGAACTCGTGCGGCGGCTTCTCGCCGGCCTCGAGCATCTCCCGCACCTTGGTCCCCGAGAGGAACAGGTGCGACTCCTGGGGATGCGGGCAGGTCTTCGCCGAGCCCATCCCCTCGCACTCGTTGCACCAGAAGGTGTGCTCGAAGAACAGCGGCGTGATCCCGAGCTCGTCGGTGTCGATGTCGTCGAAGATCCGCTGCGCGTCGTAGGTGCCGTAGTAGTCGCCGACGCCCGCGTGGTCGCGCCCGACGATGAAGTGGGTGCAGCCGTAGTTGCGGCGGATGATCGCGTGGAGCACGGCCTCGCGCGGGCCGGCGTAATGCATCTTGCCGGGGTTGACCCCGAGCATCACGTGGTCCGGGTGGTAGTAGTTGTCCATCAGGACCTCGTAGCAGCGCATCCGCACGTCGGCCGGGATGTCGCCCTTCTTGGTCTCGCCGATCAGCGGATGGATGTAGAGGCCGTCGCAGATCTCGAGCGCGGCCTTGGTCAGGTACTCGTGCGCGCGGTGGATCGGGTTGCGGGTCTGGAAGGCGACGATCCGCTTCCAGCCGCGGTCGGCGAACGCCTGCTTCGACTCCTCGGTCGTCTGGTAGCGCTTCATGAACGCTTCCTCGTGATCGGGGAGCGCGTCGACCTCGATCGGGCCGGCGATGCAGCGGGCGCCCTCCTCGCGGATCGCGGCGACGCCGGGATGCTCGTTGTCGGTGGTCCGGTAGACCTTCTCGGCCTCGAGCTCGACGTCCTTCTCGTAGATCTCCTCGACGGTGATCCGGCCGAGCGCCTTGCCGTTCGGGGCGCTGAGCTCGACCACGTCGCCGACCTCGCACTCGAGGTCGGTGGCGAGCGTGATCGGGATCGGCCAGATCTCGCCCGTGGTGAGGCGCATGTCGTTGCAGACGGACTTGGTCGGCGGAGCCCATGAAGCCGGTCAGCGGCGCGAAGCCGCCGTTTCCGAGCAGCTCGAAGTCGGAGGCCTGGCGGGTGCTCAGCTGCAGCGCCAGGGTCGCGGGGGCGGATGTCTCAGGCACGTTCTTTGTTCTCCAGATTCGTGTCGGTCTTTCAGCCTGGCGAGGGTAGCGACTCGGGCTCAATCTTGAGCGAGCTGGGCAAGAAACGCCGCGTGCTAGCCGTGGATGCCGCACTCGGTGCGGTCGGTGCCGGCCCAGCGGCCGGCGCGCTCGCCGCGCGCCCTCGAGCGCGACCGTCGTGCAGGGCATGCATCCGATCGACGGATAGCCCTGGTCGTGAAGCGGGTTGTAGGGCACGTGGTGGTCCTTGATGTAGTTCCAGACTTGCTTTTCGTCCCAGTCGGCCAGCGGGTTGAGCTTCCAGAGCCCGAACCGCTCGTCCCAGCCGAACTTGGGCGCGTCGGCGCGAGTCTCCGAGTCGACCCTGCGGATTCCCGAGACCCAGCAGCTCGACCTCGTCGAGGGCCTCGCGCATCAGCTCGACCTTGCGGTCGGCGCAGCAGCCGTCGGGTCGAGGCCAGAGGCGCCGCGGCCGCTCCGAGCGTTCGGCGATCCGCTCGAACTCGATCCCGTAGCGCTCGGCGAGCGCGTCGCGCGTCGCGTAGGTCTCCGGGAACAGCAGCCCGGTGTCGACGTAGAAGAACCGCGCCTCAGGCTCGATCCGTGCGCCATGTCGACGATCACCGAGCTGGTCTTCTGAAACGAGACGGCGAAGCGCAGGTCGGGGTGGAAGCGCTCGATCGCCCAGGCGATCGAGTCCTCGGCGCTCAGCGCTCGACCTCGGCGCTCGACGGTCGCGCGGTCGACCGCCTCGCGGATCGGCGGCGTGGCCGTTCCGTTGCCATTGCCGCGGGTCGAGCGGCGGGGTGCGGGAGCACGAAGCCGCTCATACGGCGCACTCGCCCTCGCCGCGCTCGACCTTGTAGGGCTCGGAGCGGTTCCAGTCGATGAACTGGTTCATCGTCTCGAGGCTGAACTCGGCCGGCAGGGTGAGCTCCTTGACCTCCGGCCTCGAAGCGCTCGGTGCCGACCCGCTCGACGAAGTCGTTGAACTCCTCGCCGTCGTTGCGCTCGGCCTCGTAGAGGCGCAGCCAGCGCTCGACCGCGTCGGGCACGCGCTTGGCGGGCAGCCGCGCCTTCAGCCGGTGGCCGTAGATGACCTCGCCGCCCTCGTAGTTGCCGCCGAGGTGGGGGATGTAGGCGGGCATCGTCCGGCCGCCGACCTTGAGCGAGGCGCCGTAGAAGCCGATGTTGGCGATGTGGTGCTGGCTGCAGCCGTTCGGGCAGCCGGACATCTTGATGTGGACGCGCTTGGTCAGCGGATCGGTGATCTCCATCGACTCGATCCGCTCCTGGACGGCGCGGTTGAGGCCCATCGAGCTGGTGATCCCGAGCTTGCAGCTGTCGGTGCCGGGGCAGGAGACGACGTCGGTGATCTCGTCGGCGCCGGCGTCGCCGAGCCCGAGCTCGCCGAGCCGCTGCCAGACGTCGTAGACGGCCTCGTCGCGAACCCAGCGCAGGACGAAGTTCTGATGGACGGTCGTGCGGGCCGAGCCGCCGGTGTACTCGCGCATGATCTGGCCGAGGCCGCGGAACTGCTCCGGGGTCAGGTCGCCGCGGGTGATCTTGACCTCGACCGTGCAGAAGCCCTCCTGGCGCTGCGGGCTGACGTTCGCCTCGCGGAAGCGGTCGAACTCGGAGCCGTCGCCGTTCGGGCTCGCGGCGCTCGCCGGCGGCGGCCGGGGCGTTGGCCTCCTCGTCGATCACGTAGACGAGGTGGTCGATCGAGAAGTCGCGCTCGGCGACCCAGTCGCCCTCGAGCTCCTCCTCGACCATCTCGCGGAAGGCGTCGATGCCGATCTTGTCGATCAGCACCTTGATCCGGGCGCGGGCGCGGTTGACGCGCAGCCACTCCTGGCGGTCGAAGATCCGGAAGCACGGCCTCGGAGACCTTCAGGTAGTCGCCGTTGTCGAGCTCGACGAAGTCGTAGAGCGTCGGGGCGACCCGGGGCATGATCGAGGTGCCGCCGCCGACCCGGATCTCGACCCCGCGGACGCCGTCGCGCTCGCGCGGGATGAAGCCGATGTCGTGGATGCCGGTGATCGCGACGTCCTCGTCGGTCGCCGTGAACGCCGTCTTGATCTTGCGCGGCATCAGCTGCGTCGTCGGGTGGCGGACGAAGTAGCGCACGTAGGCGGCGGCGTAGGGGGTGATGTCGAAGAGCTCGCCCTCGCTGACGCCGGCCCACGGGTCGCCGGTGACGTTGCGGACCGTGTTGCCGCAGCCCTCGCGCGAGGAGAGGCCCGACGTCGGAGATCTCGCGGATCAACTTCGCGGCGTCGGGGAGCGGGACGTGGTGGATCTGGATGTTCTGGCGGGTCGTGATGTGGCCCTTGTTCAGCGGCGCGTACTTCTCGATCACGTCGGCGAAGGCGTCCATCTGCTCGGGCGTGACGCCGCCCATCGGCAGCTTCATGCGGATCATCTGGACGTCGGGCTGGCGCTGGCCGTAGACGCCCTGCTTGAGGCGGAAGCCGATGAACTGGTCCTCGGCTGTCTCGCCGTCGAGGAACTTGCCGGCCTCGGTGTCGAAGTCGTCGAACTCGCGCTCGAGGATCGGGATCACGTGCCCGGGGACGTTCTCGTAGACCTCGGGGTTGGTCGAGCGAGCCGAGCTTGCCCTTGCCCTTCTGGGGCTTGGGGTGGTCGACGTCGAGCTTGTGCTCGGCGCGATCCGCTCCTCGGCGGTCGCCTCCGGGGCGGCGGTCGGCTCCATGCGCGGAGATATTACACAAATCCCGATTGGGATTAGGGTATTTAGGCGGCGCGGCCCGGGCCTGGAGCCCGGCCGCGCGCGTCGATGCTCAGTCGACGTCGGTGTCCTCGATCAGGAACGCGACCCGGACGTGGGCGCGGTACTCGTCGAGGTTCTCGCCGCGGATCCCGGTCGAGACGATGTCGACCGCGCGGATGTTGCGCAGCGACGACTGCGCCTGGGTCAGCGCCTGCTTGGCGGCGTCGTCGGTCGAGGTCTTCGAGCTCCCGACCAGCTCGATGATCTTCACTACGGCCACGGTCTCTCCTCCTCGGCGATCGCCGGCGGACCGGCCGTGGCGTGGCCGGTGGAGGTGTTCTATCGCGGCGCGTGCCCCCATGCGGAGCCGCTGACCTGGCGGGCCGCGATCCCCTCCTCGAGCGCGGCCCGCTGCCAGGCGCTCTGCGCCGGCGGCCGCGGCGCGGCGCCGGGGCCGTGTCGGCGAGGAACTGCTCCAGCGCGGCGACGATCGCCGCCGCCTCGCTCGGCGAGGCGGCGCTGCGAGACCAGCTCGATCCGCGGCCGCGGCGGCCGGCGCTTGCCGTTGCGGGCGCTCATCGCCGCCGAAATCTAACCTGACGCCCGATGACGGAGGTCCCGGTCTTCGATCCCGAGGCCGTGCTGGCGGCGGTCTCGCCGGCCGAGGCGATCGAGCGCACCCGGACCGCGTTCGAGCGCCACGCGGCCGGGAGTGGGTGATGCCGGCGAAGGTCTACGTCGACGCCCCGCCCGACGGCGACTTCCGCGCGATGCCCGCGCGCGGCGACGGCCTGGCGACGCTCAAGTGGGTGACCTCGTTCCCCGCGCAACCCCGAGCGCGGGCTGCCGGTGGTCGCCGGCGCGCTGCTGGTCTCCAGCGCCGAGACCGGCGAGCTGCTCGCGATCATGGACTGCGCCGCGATCACCTCGCTGCGCACCGGCGCCGCCGCGGCGGTCTCGGCGCAGGCCCTGGCCCGCGCGGACGCGGGCACGGTCGGCTGATCGGCTGCGGCGTCAACGGCGCCTGGGCGGCGCGCTGTCTCGCCGCCGCCGGCTACGGGCCGGGCGTCTGCTTCGACCCGCGCGCCGAGGCGGCCGAGGCGCTCGCCGCCGAGCTCGGCTGGGGCGCCGGGCACGCGCGAGAGGCGGCCGCGGCCGGACGTCGTCGTCACGGTCACCCCGGCCGACGCGCCGGTGATCGCCGCCGCCGACCTGCGGCCGGGCCAGCACCTGGCCGTGCTCGGCGCCGACGCCCACGGCAAGGCCGAGGTCGAGCTCGCGGCGTTCGCGCGCTGCCGGCTCTTCTGCGACGAGTGGGAGCAGGCCTCGAAGGGGGGCGAGCTCTCGGGCGCGGTCGGCGCCGGGGCGGTCGAGCGCGAGGAGGTGACCGAGATCGGCGACGTGCTGCTCGGCGCGCGCGCCGGGCCGCCGCGGCGACGGACGAGATCACGCTGTTCGACTCGACCGGCCTCGCGATCCAGGACCTCGGGATCGCGCTCGCGGTGCTCGAGGCCCAGCGCGAGGGCCGGGTCGAGGCGCCGACGGTCTCGCTCTAGGCCGGGCGGCCGCCGGGTCGGCGAGCTCGCGGGCGACCGCCTCGGCGAGGTCGGCCGCGCAGGCGACCGTCTTGTAGCGGAGGCGCTCCGGGGTGTCGCTGGGCTGGTGGTAGTTGGAGAGGCCCTTGTGGCGGTTGAGCGAGGCGAAGCAGGCGGTCGGGATCCCCATCCGGCTCGGGATCACCGAGTCGGTGCTCGAGCGGGCGCGCATCCCGCGCCGCATCGGGATCCCCTCGCGGTCGGCGACCCGGGCGCAGAGGTCGCGCAGCCCGCGGTCGAAGTAGTCCTCCATCACCATCGTGCCCTCGCCCTCGAGCATCGCCAGCTCCGGCGAGCCGACGGTGTCGAAGTTGAGCAGCCAGGTGCGCTCGCGGTCGAGCGCCGCCAGGTGGCGGCGGGCGAAGCCGTAGATGCCGCCCTGGAGCACCTCCTCGGCGCCGCAGGAGGCGAGGATCACGCGCAGGCCGCGGACGGGGCGCTCGCGCAGCGCCTCGGCGACCGAGACCAGCACCGCGACGGCGCTCAGGTTGTCGTTGGCGCCGGGCACGACCGGGCTGCGGGCGATGTCGGCGAGCGGCGCGGTCGACAGCGCGCAGAGCGCGGCCCGGCGGCGGCCAGCCCGCGGCGCCGGGTCGCCGCGCCGGCGGCGACCATCGCCGGCGCGGCGACCGCGGCCCACCACTGCGGGATCGAGGTGTCGATGCGCTCGATCACCCCCGGGAACCAGTCGACGAGCTTGCGCTGCAGGGTCTGGTCGAAGGCGATGCCGGTGCGGGCGGCGTCGTGGTGGGCCATCAGCACCAGGGTGCGCTCGGCGCCCGGGTCGCCGAGCTCGGCGACGACGTTCCAGGTCGTCTTGCGGGCCGCGGCCCGCCGCGCGGGGCGGAACCCGTTCGAGACCTCGTCGGCGATCAGGGCCGCCGGCGGCGCCCGCCGGCGATCCCGAGCGCCCGGCGCCGCCCGCCGAGCGCGGCCAGGCCGGAGAGCGCTCCGGCCGCGGCCATCGCGGCGATCAGCGGCGCGAAGCCGTCGAGGAACTCCTCCTCGTCGACCCGCGCCCGCGCGCCGGCTCGCGTGAGCCGGTCGGCGATCCACTGGGCCGCCTCGCGCTCGCCCTCGGAGCCGGCGAGCCGCTCGAGCGGCGCCAGCGCCTCGACCACCTCGCGCAGGGTCTCGTCGAGGCGCGGGTCTCGACGCCCTCGGTGAGCACGGCGTTGGTTCGCATCGGCGGCGGAGCCTATCGGCGGGTAGCGGTGCGCTGTGTGAGCGCGTCTTTACCCGAACGCCCCGGCCGTGGCGAGGGCGCGGGCCGTTGCTTGGCAGGTAAGGGGTGGAGGTGTGTGGCGACGCGGGCGTTTGTGCCTCGACGCGCGCGTTCGTGTGGCGGGGCGTTACGGATCGCCGACGAGCGGCCGACTGGCGCATTCGCTCAATAGTCCATCGTTTTCGGCCACTCACGGGCACGTGGGCGCTTCGGCCTCGGGGGCGGACGTTTTTCGCCCGGCGCGGCCGGTTATCCCGAAACGAGGTTCCGATATTGTCCGGCGGGATGGAGACGGGTCGACGATCCCGGACCGCTCGCCGGGATGCGGGTGCTCGACTTCACCCGGATCCTCTCGGGCCCGTACGCGACGATGCTGCTCGCCGACCTCGGGGCCGAGGTGATCAAGGTCGAGCGCCCCGGCGCCGGCGACGACACCCGCTCCTGGGGCCCGCCGTTCAGGGGCGGGATCAGCACCTACTTCTCCGCCGTCAACCGGGGCAAGCGCAGCGTCGCGATCGACCTGCAGGCCGAGCGCGGGCGCGAGCTCGCCCGGCGGCTCGCCGACGAGGTCGACATCCTGGTCGAGAACTTCCGCCCCGGGGTCGGCGAGCGGCTCGGGCTCGCCTACGACGACCTCGCGCGCACGAACCCGGGCTTGGTCTACGCCTCGATCAACGGCTTCGGCTCGCGCGGGCCGCGGGCGGCCGACGCGGGCACCGAGGTGATCGTCGAGGCCGAGACCGGGCTGATGGCGATGATGGGCACGCCCGACGGGCCGCCGGTGCGCTTCGGCGTCGCGATGGTCGACATCGCCACCGGCATGGTCCTCGTCAGCGGGGTGCTCGCCGCGCTGCTCGAGCGCCACCGGACCGGGCGCGGCCGGCGGCTCGAGTTCCCGCTCTACTCGACCGCGTTCAGCTGCCTCGGCACGGTGATCGCCTCGGCCAGCGTCGACCCGGCGAGCCAGCGGGGGCGCTGGGGCAGCGGCCACCCGTCGATCGTCCCCTACGCGGCGTTCGAGGTCGCCGACGGATTCGTCGTCATCGGCGCGATCAACGATCTGATGTGGGAGCGCCTGTGCGACGCGCTCGGGCTCGCCGAGCTGCGCGCCGACCCGCGCTCGGCGACCAACGAGGCCCGGGTGGGCAACCGCGACCTGGTCGACGGGGCGATCGCCACCGCGGTCGCCGGCCGCCCATCCGCCGAGGTGACCGCGCGCCTGAACGCCGAGGGCGTGCTGGTGGCGCCGGTGCGCGCCGCCGCGGCCGCGGTCACCGACCCGCAGGTCGCCGAGCTCGGCCTCGTCGACGAGCTCGACGGCGTCAGCCTCACCCGCAGCCCCCTGAGGCAGTTCAACCCGCCGGGCTCCCGGCCGCCCAGCGCCTCGGCGAGGACTCGGTCGCGGTCCTCGACGAGTGCCTGAGCCTCGACCCGCGCGAGCTCCGCGCCCTGCTCGCCGCAGGGGTGGTCGCCACCGGGGACGACCCGGACCCTCAGCCCGCCTGACCGGCCGGACGCCTCGGGCTCCGGCAGCGGCCGGTTGAGGCGCTCGGCGCGGCGCTGCTGCCAGAGCACCAGGCAGAGCGCCGCCGCGGCGAGCGCGAACAGCATCGTCGAGAGCACGTTCACCTCGACCGGGATCCCGCGCTGCGAGGCGCCGAAGATGTAGAGCGGGAAGGTCACGGTCGTCCCGGAGTTGAAGTTCGAGACCACGAAGTCGTCGATCGAGAGCGCGAAGGCGAGCGCCGCCGCCGCGACCACCCCCGGCGCCAGCAGCGGCAGGGTGACGGTCCGAAAGCGCGCCAGCGGGCCGGCGCCGAGGTCGGCGGCGGCCTCCTCGAGGGCCGGGTCGAAGCCGATCAGCCGCGAGCGCACGACGACGACCACGAAGCTGATCGAGAACATGACGTGCGCGATCAGCAGCGTCGCGAAGCCCCGCGCGACGTCGAGGTAGACGAACATCGACAGCAGCGCGGCGCCGATCACCACCTCCGGCGTCGCCATCGGGACCAGCACGAGGACGTTCGCCGCCCGCCGGCCGAGGAAGCGGTGGCGGACGAGCGCGAGGGCGAGCAGGGTCCCGATCGCGGTCGCGATCACGGTCGACAGCGCCGCCAGCTTCAGGCTCGTGACCAGGGCGTCGGTGAGCGCCTGGTCGGCGAAGGGGTCGCGCCAGTGGTCGAGCGTGAACCCCTGCCAGGAGATGTTGAAGTTCCCGGTCGGGTCGTTGAACGAGAACAGCACGATCACCGCGATCGGGATCAGCATGTAGGCGATCGCGGCCGCGGCGTAGGCGCCGAGCGCGTGCTCGCGGATCCAGCCGAACGCCCCGCGGGCCCGCACCCGGCCGGCGCCGAGCCGCGCGCGCACGCCGTCCGAGCGCTCCTCGTCGTCGCCCATCAGCGCCCCGCGCCGACGCGCCAGAGGTAGATCACGACCGCGACCATGATCAGCGCCATGAGCATGAACGAGAGCGCCGCGGCGATCGGGTAGTTGGCCAGCTGCAGGTACTGGCCCTGGATCACGTTGCCGATCATCGCCTGGTTCGGGCCGCCGAGGAAGTAGGCGTTGACGTAGTCGCCGACCGCCGGGATGAACGTGAGCAGCATGCCGGCGACGATCCCCGGGGCCGAGAGCGGCAGGGTCACCCTCCAGAACGCCGCCCGCGCCGACGCGTAGAGGTCCTTGGCCGCCTCGATCAGGCGCACGTCGAGCCGCTCGAGGGTCGCGTAGATCGGCAGGATCATGAACGGCAGGAAGTTGTAGGTCAGCCCGGCGATCACCGAGGCGGGCGTGTCGAGCACCCGGTCGGCGGAGCCGAGCAGCCCGAGCGAGCCGAGGAAGTCGACGACCGCGCTCTGGTCGGAGAGGATCGTCTGCCAGGCCAGGGTGCGGATCAGGTACGTGGTGAAGAAGGGCGCGATCACCGCGAACAGCAGGACGTTGCGCCAGCGCCCGGCCCGCAGCGCGATCGCGTAGGCGAGCGGGTAGGCGATCAGCAGCGCGAGGAGCGTGGCGACGCCGCCGTAGACGAACGAGCGCACGAACTGCTCGCGGTGGTCGGAGAGCGCGTCGCTGAAGTTCGAGAACTGCCAGGTGAACGCGAACCCGTCCTCGAGCGAGCCGCTCTCGAGCGAGACGATGCCCATGAGGAACATGGGCACGACGAAGAACGCGAGCAGCCAGAGGGCGGCCGGCGCGGCCAGCAGCACGCCCGGTCGGCGGTTCATCCTCGGCCGGGAGTCTGGGGTGGCGGGGGCGGGGCTCGCCCGGCGGCGTCACTCAGCCCGTGACGACGTTCGCCCACGCCTCTTCGATCTCGGTCTCGTCCTCGCCGTCGAGGATCGGCTGCGTCGAGCAGTTGGCGACGAACTCCTCGGTCGGGAAGATCAGGTCGCTGTCGGCGAGGTCCGAGCCCTGCTTCTCGAAGACCTCCCGGACGCCCTCGACCGGGGTCGTGTAGTTGACGTAGCCGGCGATCTGGGCCGCGATCTCGGGCTGGTAGATGAAGTTGAGGAACTCGTACGCGGCGCCGGGGTTCGGGGCGCCGACCGGGATGATCATGTCGTCGGACCAGATGATGCAGCCCTCGTCGGGCATCCGGAACTCGATCGCGGGGTTGTCGAGCTGCAGCTGCTCGGCGTCGCCCGACCAGCCGATCGCGGCGACGACGTCGCCGCGCGGCAGGTCGTCGACGTAGTCGTTGCCGGTCATGTCGCGGATCTGGCCCGAGTCGATCGCGTCCTCGATCTTCTCGATCGTCTCCAGCCACTGGTCCTTGGTCGCCGTCTCGGGGTCGATCCCCTCGGCCTTCATCACCAGCGGCACCGTGTCGCGAAGCTCGGCGAGCAGGTCGACCTTGCCCTTGTACTTGGGGTCGAAGAGGTCGTTGACCGAGGTGATGTCGGGGGCCAGGTCGGTGCGGACGATCAGCCCGGTCATCCCGCTCTGGTACGGGACGGTGAACGAGCGGTCGGGGTCGAACTCCGGCGTGCGCAGCTGCGGCAGCAGGTTCTTCTCGACGTTCGGCATCGCCGAGAGGTCGATGTCCTGCAGGTAGCCGAGGTCGTGGTAGCGGCGCGCCATCCAGTCGGTGGCGACGATGATGTCGCGGCCGCCCGACTCGCCGTTCTCGAGCTCCGGCCGCAGCTTGGCGAAGAACGACTCGTTCGAGTTGATGTCCTCCAGGTACTCGACCTCGATCCCGGTCTCCTGGGTGAACTTGGCGAGCGTCGAGCCCGGGCCGTCGACGGCGCCCTTCGCCTTGTCGATGTAGAGCGGGCCGGTCGAGATCGTCAGCGGCTCGCCCTCGACCGGGGTGGTCGAGGCGACCTCGGCCTCGTCGCTGCCCCTCGTCGTCGCTGCCGAGGTCGCTGCCGCAGGCGGCGAGCGCGAAGGCCGCGAGCAGGCCGGCGATCGCGAGCAGCAGGTGGGCGGCTCGGCCGGGCATCGTGGCCATACTATCCCAGAAAGCCGAACCGCAGTTCCATTGTTTGTCAGGGGGCTGGGAGGTCGAGCGTGCGGATCCGCTCCGGCTCGATCTCGACCCGGAAGCGCGGCACCTCCTCCGGGGTCGAGTAGGCGTACGGCCGGCCCTCGTAGATCTCGCGAGAGCGAGTCGATGTGCGCGTAGTCCGCGTCCGGGACGATCTCGGTCACCCGGCCCTGGACGTTGACGTGGCGGAGGATGTTGGCGGTGTCGACGACCACCAGCGACAGCCGCGGGTCGCGGCGCAGGTTGCGCAGCCACATGCCCTCGGCGGCGTTGACGGTGATCCGCTCGCCCGCCCGGCCGCACCAGACGACGACGCTGTAGGGGGAGCCGTCGCGGTCGAGCGTGGTCAGCGCGCACGGGAACGGCCCGTCCAGGAGCTCGTCGACGATCGCGGGGCGTTCGGTCATCGCTGCCTCCTCAGACGTGCTCGAAGTAGCGGCTGAGCTCGTAGTCGGAGACCGCGTCGGGGTCGCCGCCGTTGCGGTGGAAGGCGAGCCACTCCCAGCGCCGGCTGCCGAGCCAGTAGTCGACCCCGTCGCCGGCCGAGCAGCTCGCCGCAGGCGCGCGTCGGCGGCCAGCGCCTCGGCCGCCGCCGTGATCGACGCCGGGAGCCGCGGCGCCGCGTCGGCGAGCAGGCCCCACGCCATGTCCTCGAACGGCGGCGGCGGCTCGAGCTCGTCCTCCATCCCGACCAGCCCGCCGGCGAGGATCGCCGCCAGCGCGAGGTAGGGGTTGCAGTCGATCGCCGGCACCCGGTGCTCGATCCGCGTCGACGCCGGATCGTGGGTGACGATCCGCAGCGCCGTCGACTTGTTGTCGGGCCCCCAGGTGACCGTGGTCGGCGGGCCGGCGATCTCGACCAGCCGGCGGTAGGAGTTCACGGTCGGGCTGAAGAACGACATCGCGCCCGGCATCGTCGCCAGCAGGCCGGCGATCCAGCGGCGCATCAGCGCGGCGCCCTCCGGCTCCGCGTCCGCCGCGGCGAACGCGTTCTCGGAGCCGCGGCGGAGCGAGAGGTTGACGTGCATCGAGGCGCCGAGGTGCTCGTCGACCAGGCCCATGAAGGTGACGCTGCGGCCGAGCTCGCCGGCGACCTCGCGCAGCGCGAGCTTCGTCCGCGCGACCCCGTCGGCGGCGCTCGAGCGGGTCGGTCGGGGCGAGGTTGATCTCGACCTGCCCGCCGGCGGTCTCGCTGCTCCACGACTCCCAGCCGACGCCGAGCGCGTCGAGGCGGCGCACGACCGCGTCCATGAACTCCGCCAGGTCCGGCGAGCGCGACATCAGGTAGGTGATCCGGCTCGGCCCGCCGAGCGGGGTCAGGTCGCGGTAGCCCTGCGCGCGCGCCTCCTGGATCGGCTGCTCGAAGACCGAGAACTCGATCTCGGGCGCGACCACGGCGCTGAGGCCGTGGCCGTCGAGCCGGGCGATCGTCCGCTTGAGCATCCCGCGCGGGCAGATCGGCAGCGGGGCTCGCCGTCGAGGCCGGCGAAGTCGCAGATCACCGACGCGAGCCCGGGCAGGGCCGGGTCGGGGGTCAGCGTCTGCGAGGTCGGGGAGCGCCCGGATGTCGGCGACCTCGCCGCGCCAGCCGCCCCAGTCCCAGCCGAGCGCGACGTCGCCGCTGAAGTCGACGCCGAAGGTGGTGTCGGCGAGCATCGTGCCGCGCTCGGCGACGGAGAGGAACTTCGGCGCCGAGAGGTACTTGCCGAGCACGAGCCCGTCGTGGTTGGTGGCGTGCAGGCGGACGCTCGAGATCTCGTGCGCGGCGAGGCCCGCCGCCGAGGTCGCGCTCAGCCATCGTCGCCGGCGTCGCCCATGCGCACCTCGAACGCGGCCGCCGCTGAGCACCGAGATCTCGGGGAACGAGCCGCGGATGAAGATCCGGCGCTCGAACGCCTCGTCGATCAGCGCCGTGCGGCCCTCGAGCAGCGCGACCAGGTCCTCGGCGCGGCCGTGGATCTCGTAGGCGCGGCCGCCGGACGCCGAAGCGCCGGCGCTCGCCGCTGTCGAGCTCGGCGACCAGCAGCGCCTCCGGGGCCCCGGGCCGGGACTCGAGCGCCGCCCAGAACCGCTCCGCGGCCTCCGGCCACGTCGGCCGACGGCGCGAGCAGCGCGTCGAGCCAGGCGGCGAGCCGCGGGTGGTCGGCCTCGGCCCGTCGGCGATCCGCGGCCGGCTCCCGGCGCCGTCGAGCGTCGCCACCACCTGCGCCCCGTCGCTGACGCCGTGCGCGAGGCTCACCGCGCCGTCGGCGATCGTCGCGGTCACGGCCTCCGGGGTGGCGGCGGCGCGGATCGCGACCGTCCCGGTGAGCTCGCGGGTCAGCGCCGCGAACTCGGGGTCGGCGAGGCGGCGGCGAGGTCGGCGCGGATCGCCCGGACCAGCGGCGTCGGATCGTCCTCGGTCGAGAGCAGGATTTCGTGTGGCTCGGGCACCGCTGTACTGTGGGCGAAACTTGGTTCCGACTTTACTGGCACCGAGCTTCAGGCACGACCGCGCCGGACACTGGCTCGCCGAGTGCGCCGCCGGTCGACCCGCAGCCGCCCATGGCGGGCGACGAGCGCGCCGACGTCGTGATCGTCGGCGGCGGCTACGCCGGCCTCTGGACCGCCTGGGCGCTGAGCGAGGCCGAGCCCGACGCGCGCGTGTGCGTGCTCGAGGCGGCCACCTGCGGCGCCGGCCCGAGCGGCCGCAACGCCGGCTTCGTCAACGGCTTCTGGCACCGGGCGGACCTGCTCTGCGAGCACTTCGGCGACCGCGCCGCGCGCGAGGTCTGCGAGCGCGGGGCCGAGTCGGTGGAGGCGATCGGCGCCTGGGCGCGAGCGCGAGGGCGTCGACATCGGCTTTCGCCGCGGCGGCCATCTGAAGGTCGCGACCAGCGCGGCCCAGGACGGCGCCTGGAACGAGGCGGTGCGCGCCTGCGCTCGGATCGGGTTCGGCGCCCGAGTGCGAGGCGGTCGACGCCGCCGAGGCGCGCGGCCGGTGCGACTCGCCGCTCTTTCGCGGCGGCGCCTGGATGCCGGGCGGCGCGACCGTGCAGCCGGCGCGGCTCGCCCTCGGCCTGCGCGCGGCGGTGCTGGCGAGGGGCGTCGCGATCTTCGAGCGCACGCGGGCGCGGCGGATCGGCCCCGAACCGGGCGGCGGGATCGTGGTCGAGACCGACGCCGGCGCCCGGGTGCGCGCGCCGGCCGCCGTGCTCGCGATCAACGCCGCCACCGCCGGGCTGCGCCCGCTGCGCGTCGCGCTCGCGGTCAGCTCCACCCACATGATCCTCACCGAGCCGGTCCCCGACGTGCTCGCCGAGCTCGGCTGGACCGGCGGCGAGGCGATCTCGACCGCGCGGCGCTACCTGCACTACTTCCGCACCACCGAGGACGGCCGGATCGCGTTCGGGGGCGGCGGCCGGCTCGCCTACGGCGCTCGGCTCGGCGGCCGGATCGAGGTCGACGCCGGCGTGGTCGAGGAGCTGCGGTCGGAGATCGCGCGCTTCTTCCCGGGCCTGCGCGGGCGCCGGATCGAGGCCGCCTGGGGCGGCCCCGTCGACGTCTCGCCGACCCACCTGCCGAGCGTCGGCAGCCTCGCGGGCGACCGCATCCACTACGTCTGCGGGTTCACCGGCAACGGGGTCGGGCCGGCGCACCTGACCGGCCGGATGCTCGCCGACGCTCGCGCTCGACCGTCGCGGCGAGCTCACCCGGCTCGCGCTGGTCGAGCCGGCCCAGCCGCCGGTGCCGCCCGAGCCGCTGCGCTACCTCGGCGGCAGCGCCGTGCGGGCGGCGCTGCTGCGCAAGGAGGCGCCGCGAGGACCAGGGCGGCCCGGCGGGACGCTCGCCGAGCTGGTGCTCGAGGTCCCGCGACGGCTCGGGATCCATCTCGGACGCTAGCCGCTGATAGGCGAAACCTCGTTCCGGCATAATCGGTCCGCCATGGGTCGGGACGGGCAATCGGTGATCGAGAAGGCCGCTCGGGTGCTCGATTGCTACATCGAGAGCGGCGAGTCCTCGCTCGGCTACGCCGAGCTGCTCGAGGGGACCGAGATCAACCGCGCCAGCCTGCACCGGACGCTCGGCGAGATGGCCGAGTACGGGATCCTGGTCCAGGACGGCCAGCGCGAGCACTACCGGCTCGGCCCGCTGCTGCGCTCGGCCGCGGCGCTGGCGGCGGTCGCGAGCGTCCCGGGCGCCGCCCGTCCGCACCTCGTCCGGCTGCGCGACGAGTGCCGGGAGACCGTGGTCCTCGCCGAGCTCCACGACACCCACGTGGTCCCGGTGCTGCGCGTCGACGGCCTCTACGAGATGCGCATGAACCAGGAGGTCGGCCGCCGCTACCCGGCGCACGCGGGGGCGACCGGGAAGGTGCTGCTCGCCAACCTGCCCGCCGACGAGCGGCGCGACCTGCTCGAGCGGCTCGAGCTGGACCGGCTGACCCCGAGGACGACGGTCACGCGGGCGAATCTGCGCGCCGACCTCAAGCGCATCGCCGACCTCGGTGTCGCGGTGACGATCGGCGAGCGGGTTCCCGACGCGGTCGCGATCTCCGCGCCGGTGTTCGACGCCTCGGGGCGGGTGGTGGCGGCGCTGACGATCGGCGGGATCGCGTCGCGCTACGAGCGCGACGCGCTGGTCGCCGACGCGCTGGCCGTGATGGAGGCCGCGGCGGAGATCTCCGCCGAGCTCGGCTACCGGACCAGCGCCGAGCGCCTCAAGGCCCGCGAGCAGCTCACCACGGAGGGCAGCCGGGCCGCCGAGGCGCTGGAGCGGATGTGCGCCGAGGCCTGGGACGGGCGCGGCGCGGCCGGCTGAGCGGATCGCATTGCCCCGCTGGCCGCCGGCGAGACCGCAGGCCGATGGCGCACCCCGGCGCGTCGTGCGAAGGTGGGGACGAAATCCCAACCCCGAGGAGGAGCACGGCAGATGACTGAAAGCGTGTATCGCGTCACCGAGGTGGTCGGCGTCAGTTCGGACTCATGGGAGCAGGCGGCGAAGAACGCCGTGGAGACGGTCGCTCAGACGGTCCGCGAATTGCGGATCGCCGAGGTCGTGCGCCAGGACGTGACGATCGAGGACGGCAAGGTGTCCGGATACCGCGTGCGTCTCGGAGTCTCGTTCAAATACGACAAGGAGTAGAGGCGTCCGCGGCGCGGCCGTCCCAGGCCTCGCGCACATGCGCTCCAGCGCCTGGGCGGCCCGGCCGGCCTCGAGCGCTCAGCGCGCCCGGGCGTAGACGGTCTTCGTGTTGGTGAAGAACCGCTTCGCCGCCTTGCCCTGCTCGCGCTGCATGTTGCTCGAGCCCTTGAGCCCGCCGAAGGGCGCGTGCGGCTCGGCGCCGGCGGTCTCGCGGTTGATGTGGACCTGGCCGGCCTCGATCTCGCGCGCGAACGCCATCGCGCGCCCGAGGTCGCGGGTGAAGATCGCGGCGGAGAGCCCGAACTCCGTGTCGTTGGCGGCCCCGAGCGCCTCCTCGAACCCGCTCGCCGGGGCCAGCACGGCAACCGGCCCGAAGATCTCCTCGCGCATCAGCGCGCTATCGCGGTCGGCGCCGGTCAGCACGGTGGGCTCGACCCAGAAGCCCGCGATCCGGCTCGCTGTAGCCACCGCCCGAGAGCACCTCGCAGCCGTCGGCGCTCGCCAGGTCCAGGTAGCCGCCCACCTTTCGCAGCTGCTCGATCGAGGCCACGGGCCCGACGTCGGTCGCCTCCTCGTACGGGTCGTCGACGCGCAGCGCCTCGACCCGGTCCACCAGCACAGCGGCGAACTCGTCGAAGACCCGCTCCTCGACGTAGACGCGACTCGTGGCGGTGCAGCGCTGGCCGGTCGCGAGCATCGCGCCGCGGCTCACCTGGTCGGCGGCGTCGGCCAGATCGGCGTCGGCGAGCACGATCGCCGGGTTCTTGCCGCCGAGCTCGAGCTGGACCTTGACGCCGCGTCCGGCGACCGCCCGATCAAGGCCACGGCCGGTTGCCACCGAGCCGGTGAAGGTGAGCGCGGCGAGACGCGGGTCGCCCGTGAGCGCCTCCGAGAGCTCGGCGCCGGGGCCCGTGAGCAGGTTGAGCGCCCCCGGCGGCACTCCTGCCTCGACCAGGATCTCGGCCAGCAGCACCGCCGAGCCCGAGGCCGCCGTCGCCGGCTTCCAGACCACCGGGTTGCCGCAGCCGAGCGCGGGCGCGAGCTTCCAGGCGGGGATCGCGAGCGGGAAGTTCCACGGGGTCAGGGCGCAGACGACCCCGACCGGCTCCGAGAGCGTCATCACGAGGGTGTCGTCGGCGGCGCTCGGATAGGTCTCGCCCTCGGGCTGCAGGGCCTCGCCGGCGTGGTAGCGGAGGATCGCGCAGGCGCGCAGCGCCTCGGCCCGGGCGTCGCGGATCGGCTTGCCGATGTCCGCCACCAGGCGCCGCGCGGCCTCGTCGACCCGCGCCTCGAGCAGGTCGGCCGCGCGCCGCAGGATCTCGCCCCGGGCGACGGCGGTCGTCCGCCGCCAGCCGGTGCCGGCGTCGGCCGCCGCGCCGTAGGCGAGCTCGACGTCCGCGGCGGTCGCGGAGGCGAAGACGCCGGTCTCGTCGCCGGGCCGGGCCGGGTCGATGCGGCGGAAGGTCTGCGCCGCGTCGCGCCACTCTCCTCCGACAAGCAAGCCGGGCATCGATCGCAATCTTGCCGTGTCTAGCCTCCGGCGGCGTGCGCCAGGCGCCCGTCGGACGCCCGTTGGACGCCGCGGGTGGAGGATCGCCGCGTGATCGTCACCCACTCAGACGACCGCAATACGAACCGTAGGAACTACCGATGACAAACGGTGAGCCACGCATAGGCTCGGCATCGCACCGCCCGAGGGAGGGGACCCAGTGAACACGTCGCCACGACGAGAGCGAACCGCATTCGAAAAGCGGGTGCCGCGCGACCGCCGCTCACGACTGGTGCGCGCGGGTCAGCTCGTCGTCACGGCGGTCGCCGCGGTAGGGCTCATCGAGCTCATGGAGTCGCCCGCGTCCGCGGGGGGCTGCGACAACTCGTGGCTCAACCCCGGCAGCGGCGATTGGTTCAATGACGGCAACTGGAGCGCCGGGCATTCGCCGATCGAGACCGAGAGGGTCTGCATCGAGGTCGACGGCGACTACACCGTGTCGCTCGTCGGCTCTGACACAGTCGCATCGCTCTCGATCGGCTCGACGACGACGACCGGCACCCAGCGGCTGGCGATCGGCGTGCCCTCTAACGGAGGGTCCCTGACCGCCCCCGGCGGCGTCACCAACGGGGGCCGGGGCGAGATCTTCCTCGACTCCAACCGGCACTCGTCCTCGATCTCCCCGCTCAACTCGACCCTCGTCAACAACGGCGCGATCACGATGTCGACGGCGCCGGGCCTCGAGGCGGCCGTCTTCGGCAACCTCCGCAACGCGGCGACCGGCGTGATCCAAGTCAACGGCTCGATGGGCTTCTACAGCGCTGGAGGCGAGGCCGACACGCTGCTCAACCGGGGTCAGATCGAGCTCGCCGACGGAGCGACGCTCATCAACCGCCGCTCGAGCACGATCACCAACGACCCGAGCGGGCACATCTCCTCGACCGGGACCGGCCAGGTGGCCAGCGGCAGCGAGCTCGACACCACGTTCAACGAGGCCGGCACGACGAACGGCCCGGCGCCGGTGCGGATCTACGGCGGCACCCTCAACTACACGGGCGACGGCGGTAGCCACATCGAGGCCGAGGGACAGTTCAACCTGACGGGGACCCTGCACGCGGGGCAGTCGCTGACGATCACCGACGCGCAGGCGAATGCCTTTTCGGGGTTCACGAACGCCGTCGGGGGCGACCTGCGGATTCACTCGCGGGGCTTCACCAGCAGCCTGAACACGGCCGACGCGCCCCTTGTCAATCGGGGCACGATCACCCTCACCGGCGCCGGCACCCCCGGCACCGACACGGCCCTGTTCGGCCCCGTCACCAACGCTCCCGGCGGGCTCGTTCGCGCGGAGTACAACCTCGGCCTCTACACCGGCGGAGCCGTGGCCGACACCTTCCTCAACCAGGGCCGGCTCGAGGCCGCTGACGGGGTCGCGGTGATCGTCAGGCGCTCGTCCACGTTCACCAACGCGGCCGGCGGCCACATCGAGGGCGAGGGCACCGGTCACGTCCTCGGCGGCGCCGAGCTCGACACCACGTTCAACGAGGCCGGCACGACCGACGGCTCGAGGCCCGTGGTCGTCGTGGGCGGGACGCTCAACTACACCGGCGACGGCACGAGCGACATCGAGGCAACCGGCCAGTTCAACCTCGCCGGGACCCTGCACGCCGGCCAGGACCTGACGATCGCCGACGGGCACGCGAACGCGTCCGCCTCGGGCTTCGTCAACGACGACGGCCAGATCCGGATCGAGGCGTTCGGGGTCAGCTCCAGCTTCAACGTGGGCACCGCTCTCCTCGCCAACGACGGCACGATCAGGGCGGTCGGCGGCTCGGGCGTCGAGGTGCAGCTGTTCGGCGACATCGACAACACGGGCACGATCGACCTCCAGCAGAACGCCGGTTTCTTCCCCCAGGGGGCGCTGGCGACCCTGACCAATGAGGGCCAGCTCACGATCGCCGATGGCAAGACGCTCGACCTCAAGCGGAGCTCGGTCTTCGAGCAGAGCGCCGGGCGGACGACGCTCGACGGCGCGACGTCCCGGCTCGCGGTGTTCGACGCCCCCGGGGTGACTCTCACCGGCGGGATCCTCGAGGGCACAGGCACGGTCGCAGCGAACGTCACCAACGGCGGCGAGGTGCGTCCGGGCACGTCACCCGGGACCCTGAACGTCGACGGCGCCTACACGCCAGACGCCCGACGGCGTCCTGGTCGCCGAGGTCACCGCCTCCGGCAACGACCTCCTCGACGCCACCGGCGTCGCGACCCTCGACGGGACGCTCGAGATCGAGACCGAGGCCGGCTTCACCCCGTCGCTGGGCGACACCTTCAAGGTCGTCGAGGGTGTCTCGCGAACCGGCCAGTTCGCCGACGTGAACGGGATCGGCGGCGGCCCGTACGACGTGCTCTACAACCCGGCCGACGTCACGCTGCAGACGATCGACCCCAGCGACCTGCCCGCGTTCTCGATCGACGACGTCACCGTCCGGGAGGGCGACGCCGGCACCAATGACGCCGTCTTCCGCGTCCGCCTCTCCGAGCCGCAGAGCACGGAGGTCACGGTCGACTTCCGGACCGCGAACGGCACCGCGCGCGAGCCCGGCGACTACACACCAACGGAGGGCACGCTCACCTTCGCGCCGGGCGTAGTGCAGCGCAACCTCGTCGTCCCCGTCGTCGGCGATGACGACCCCGAGCCCGACGAGGATTTCCAGGTCAACCTCCGCAACGCCGACGGCGCCCAGATCGCCGACGGGCGCGGGATCGGGACGATCGAGAGCAACGAGATCGACGCCGCCCTCGTGACCCCCGAACCGCGGCGGCGACGCGTGCTGCATCACCGCCACCGTCCACGGTGACGGCTTCGTGCCCGGGGCGACGGTGCGCCTCGAGCGGGCCGGCCAGCCCGACGTCGTCGCCACCCGGGTGCGGGTCGCCGACGACGGCCGCAGCCTCGCCGGGCTGCTCAACCTCGCCGGCAGGCAGCGCGCCGCGTGGGACGTCGTCGTCGCCAACCCGCCCGGCCGCGGCACCGACACGCTGGTGGGCGCGTTCACGGTCGAGGCCGTGCGCGCACCGAGCCTATGGACGCGGATCGACGGCGGCGGGGTCGCCCGGCCCGACCAGCCGTACACCGCGATGCTCGCCTTCGGCAACACGGGCAACGTCGACGCGACCGGCGTCAGCCTGCACCTCGACGGGATCCCGAGTTTCGACCGGGTCGACCTGCCGGTCGAGTTCCCGCCGGGACTGGTCGAGGAGCGCGCGGGGGAGGGACGGTCGACCAAGCTCTACATCTCTCGCCTGGCACCCGGTAGCACCTATGCGCCCGTGCAACCGTTCTTCCGGGGATCGGGGACGCGGACGATGCGCGCACGGATCTTCGGTGACACATTCGATCCCGGCGACGTGCCGACGATCGACCCGGCGATCTCGGTGTCGATGCAGGTGGACCAGGCGACCGATCCCGCGACCACGTCCCCGGCACGCCTGCGCGGCACCTACCGGGTGACCGGGCCGGGGGGCGGCGACATCGCGTTCGACTACACGCTCACCAACGCCGGCGCCCACGCGGAGCCGGCGATCGGGCTCACCAGGCCGTCGGCCGGCGTCCTGCGCTACCGCCTCACGGGCACAGTCGAGCTTGGCGCGCAGATCAAGGCCTACGACGTCGTGCTCACCGGCCCGGAGGGGGCGTTCGCGGCGGCCCAGCGTGCGGGCAACCTCCGCGCCGCGAGCGGCGGCCTGCAGGCGCCCGCGAAGCTCGGCGGCGACCGGCGCGACGGCCCGAACCCGCTCGACATCGCCGACGCCCACGCATCGGGCATCCAGGCGATCAGCCAGAACAAGCTCATCGACTGCCTGCTCGACCCCCCGAACGGGCACGCGCCGATCACCCTGGACCCGGCGACCGTTGAGCAGCTGCGCCGCTACGCGAAGGGCGGCGCGGACGCCGGCACCCTGAGCCTCGTGCCGGTGCCCGGCGGCGTCTTGGGCGAGCTCGCTTGGGAGTCGGCGACGGAGGCGGCGGGCTTCACGCTGTTCGGTTCGTTCAACTCCGTCCTCGGCAGCGCGCTGGGCAATGCGGCGTTCAACGATCCCACCCTGCCGCAGTCGCCCGGCGCGAACCCGGAGAACCAGACCGGGTTCCTCGATCCCGATTTCGAGGATCGGATCGCCGCCGCGATCGTCTGGTGCGCGCCGCCCCCGCCGCCGGCCACCCCGCCCCCGGGCGGCGGCGCCGGCGAGGTGTTCAAAACGGTCAGGGTGACCAATTCGCGGGATCCGAACGAGAAGGCCGGTCCGGACGGCTTCGGCGCCCAGCGTTACATCGAGGGTGACGAGCCGCTGCCCTACGTCGTCAGGTTCGAGAACGTGGCGAGCGCGACCGCCCCGGCGCAGGTCGTCCGGATCACCGACCAGCTCGATCCGGCGGAGGTCCGTCTCTCCAGCGTCAGCCTCGGCCCGATCCAGTTCGGCGACGTGTTCGCGGGGCCGCCCCCGGGCCTGCGCCACTGGACCACCGACATCGACCTGCGCCCGGAGCAGAACCTGGTCGTCCGCGTGGACGCCGACCTCGACGCGAGCGAGCTGACCTGGGAGTTCACCTCGCTCGATCCCGACACGCTGCAGCCGACCACCGATCCGCTCGCGGGCTTCCTGCCCCCCAACGACAACCCGCCCGAGGGTGAGGGAGCCGTGTACTTCAGCGCGGAGCCCGCCGGGGCGCTGACAAGCGGTGACCCGATCGACAACGACGCGTCGATCGTCTTCGACACCAACGCCCCGATCGTCACCAACGACTGGTTGAACACGATCGACGACGACCTCCCGACCAGCCAGGTGGGCTCGGTGACCCGCACCGGCGGCACGAACGGCTGCGCGACGGACCTGGCGGTGGCGTGGGCCGGCAGCGATGCGGGCTCGGGCGTCGGGGGCTTTGACGTCTACGTCTCCGTCGACGGCGGGCCCTACGGCCTGTGGCGCTCCCAGACGACGGCGACCGGCGACACCTATCCCGGCCAGGCCGGCCACACCTACCGCTTCTACAGCGTGGCCCACGACCGGGCCGGCCACTTCGAGCCGGCGCCCGCCGCGGCGGACGCGTCGGCGACCGTCGTCTGCGAGACGACGCCTCCGCCGCCTCCGCCGAGCGAGCCGCCGGCGAATCCCGATCGCGACGCGCCCGAGACCACGATCACCAAGGGGCCGGCGAAGAAGTCGGAGAAGCGCAAGGCGAAGTTCAAGTTCGAGTCCGACGATCCGGATGCGACGTTCGAGTGCAAGCTCGATCGCAAGAAGTGGAAGTTGTGCAGCTCGCCGCGCAAGTACAAGGTCGGGGAGGGCAAGCACAAGTTCCGCGTGAGGGCGACCGACGCCGCCGGCAACACCGACTCGAGCCCGGCGAAGGCCAAGTTCCGGGTGGTCGGCTAGCGCCGCCCTGTTCCGTCTGCACTTGGCGGCCTCCTGGACCGTCAAGTGCAGACGCGTCCCGCCGTCTCGACCGAGCGCCGAGCTAGTTGCCGCCGCCGCCCCCGCCGCCCGACTGAACGTCCAGCAGATCGATGACGAAGACCAAGGTCTCGTTCGGGGGGATGTCGGGCGGCTGGCCCTGGGCGCCGTAGCCGAGGTCGGGCGGGATCACGAGCTGGCGCCGCCCGCCCACCTTCATCCCGACGACGCCCTGGTCCCAGCCGGGGATCACGGACCCGCCGCCGAGATCGAACTCGAACGGCTGGCCGCTGTCCCACGAGGCGTCGAACTGCTGGCCGTTGGAGTAGTTGACGCCGACGTACTGGACCGAGACCGTGTCGCCGCTCTTGGCCTCGGGGCCGTCACCCTCGACCACGTCGGTGGTCTCGAGCTGGGTCGGCGGATCGCCCTCGGGAACCGGGACCGCGGGCTTGGTCGAAAGATCCGTGCTGATCGACGAGGAGGAGCCCTCGTCGTCGCCGCCCCCGACGGCGGCGATGACGACCGCGGCGACGAGCGCCACGGCCAGCACGATGAGGACGATCAGTCGGCTCTGCATCGGTCGGGGATCCTTGCAGGCCCGGCCGGGGCGCGGGGCTAGGTCAGTCGATCACGAAGCCGATCGCGATGCTGAACACGCGGCCCGTGCCGCCCCGGATCGCGAAATCCGTCACCCGCCTGCCGGGCTGGAACCGCCCGCGGAAGCAGTGGCGGAAGCCCGACTCGGTCTTGCACCGCACGCGTCGAACACCGGCGACCACGTCCGCCTCGGGAGAGCCTACGCCCACGCCGGTGTTGGTGCGCTGGCCGCGGTTCTTCGTGTACATCCCGACAACGGTGGCGCTGTCGTCGGTGCCGACGAAATACACCCGGGTCTTGCCGTAGCGCATCTTGCGCTGCGGCCCGAGGATCTCGTTCGGGACGATCCTGTCGGCGTCCGGGGTGCCCTTCTTGGCGATCACATCCGCCGCGGTGCGCTCGAGGGCGATCCCGGCGATGCTCCTCTGGACGCGGATCTTCGCCGAGGCTGTGGGAACGACGATCAGCGTGACCGCGAGCGCGGCAACGGTGATGATCGAGCGCCTCACCGTTCCACCCTCCCATCCCCCTTGGCCCGAGTCAACCCTCCGACCGGCCCTGGCCGATCAGAGCGGGATGTTCCCGTGCTTGCGCTTCGGCTGCTCGACGCGCTTGGTCTGCAGCGTGCGCAGCGCGCGGATCAGCTTCGGCCTCGTCTCGTGCGGCTCTATCACGTCGTCGATGTAGCCGCGCTCCGCCGCCGAGTATGGATTGGCGAAATGGGCCTTGTAGTCGTCGATCAGCTTCTCTCGCCGGGCGTCTGGCGTCGGCGACTGGGCGATGTCCTTGCGGTAGATGATGTTCACCGCGCCCTCCGGACCCATCACGGCGACCTCTGCCTGCGGCCAGGCGTAGTTGAAGTCGGCGAGCATGTGCTTGGAGTTCATGACGTCGTAGGCCCCTCCGTAGGCCTTGCGCGTGATCACGGTCAGCTTCGGCACGGTCGCCTCTGTGAACGCGTAGAGGAGCTTCGCCCCGTGGCGGATGATCCCGTTCCACTCCTGCGAGGTCCCGGGAAGGAACCCGGGCACGTCGGTGAACGTGATCAGCGGGATGTTGAACGCGTCGCAGAAGCGCACGAATCGCGCCGCCTTCTCCGAGGACTCGATGTCGAGCACGCCGGCCAGGTGCTTGGGCTGGTTGCCGACGATCCCGATCGGATAGCCGTCGAGGCGGCTGAAGCCGATGATGATGTTCTGGGCGAAGTGCTGCTGGACCTCGAAGAACTCGCCGTCGTCGACGACAAGCGAGACCACGTCGCGCATGTCGTAGGGCTTCTGCGGGTCGGGCGGGACGATCGAGTCGAGCCCCTCGTCCATGCGCTCGGGATCGTCGTAGGGCTCGACCCGCGGCGGCATCTCGAGGTTGTTGAGCGGTAGGAAGGACATCAGGTAGCGGATGTCCTCGAGGCAGGCCTCCTCGTCCTCGGCGGCGAAGTGGGCGACGCCCGACTTCGAGTTGTGGGTCATCGCCCCGCCGAGCTCCTCGAACCCGACCTCCTCGCCGGTCACCGTCTTGATCACCTCGGGGCCGGTGATGAACATGTGCGAGGTCTCCTTGACCATGAAGATGAAGTCGGTCATCGCCGGCGAGTAGACGGCGCCGCCCGCGCACGGGCCCATGATCGCCGAGATCTGCGGGATCACCCCGGAGCACTGCACGTTGCGGACGAAGACGTCGCCGTAGGCGCCGAGCGAGACGACCCCCTCCTGGATCCGCGCCCCGCCGGAGTCGTTGAGCCCGATCACGGGCGCCCCGACCTTCGCCGCGAGGTCCATCACCTTGCACATCTTCTCCGCCATCACCTCGCCCAGTGAGCCGCCGAAGACGGTGAAGTCCTGGCTGAAGACGAACATCTGCCGGCCGTCGATCGTCCCGTGGCCGGTGACGACGGCATCGCCCCACGGACGCTTCTTGTCCATGTCGAACTCATGCGTGCGATGGCGGACGAAGGTGTCGAGCTCCTCGAACGAGCCCGGGTCGAGCAGCTTCTCGACCCGCTCCCGCGCGGTCAGCTTGCCCTTCGCATGCTGCTTCTCAACCGCCTCCTCGGAGGCCGAATGGACCGCCTGCTCGCGCAGCTCGCGCAGATAGGCGAGCTTCTCGTCGAGCGTGATCGGGTTCTTCTCGCGCACCGGGGCGCGGATTCTATGCCGCCGAGGGGGTCCTCAGCCCGAGCCGGCGCGGCCGAGAACGGAGGTGAGCGCGGCGACGACCTGCGGATCGAGCTCGCTGCCGGCCGCCGCGGCGAGGGCGGCCTTGGCCCGCTCGAGCGCCGAGCGCTGGTCGGCCGGGTCGGTGGTCGCGAGCGCGGACTGACAGACGCAGGCCGCGCGGATCAGCCGCGCCTCGACCGGGATCGCGTCGCCCTCGAGTCCCTCGGGCCCGGAGCCGTCGTTGCGCTCGCGCTGGCGTAGCAGCCAGCCGCAGACCTCATCGGGGATGCCCGCGCCGCGGGCGAGCCGGTAGCCGGCCTCGTAGTGGCCCTCGAACGCGGCAGCCTCGGTCGCGTCGCGCTCCGATGGGGCCTTCGCCGCCACCTCCGCGGGCACGTAGACGAGCCCGATTTCGTGCAGCCTCGCCGTCTCGCCGGCGAGCTGGCAGCGGCCGCGGTCGAAGCCGAGCTCGACCGCGGCGACGAACGCATAGGCGGCGGTCCCCTCCGCGTGCTCCGCGGCGCCGGACAGGTGGGCTTCGAGGGCCTCGATCAGCGGCGCGCCGCGGTCGCGCACGACCGTCGCCAGCTCCTCGGGTGGCGCGCCCATGTCCTCAGGCCGGGGTGAAGGGACGTCGCTCGGGGGATCCGAGCTCGTCGAGTAGGTCCTCGAGCGTGGCCGCGGCCTCGTCCGGGTTGGGGCGTGAGTGCTCGGCGGTGATCCCGACCGCGGTCCCAAACCCGCTCTCGGCGAGCTCGATCGCGATCCGGCCGAACGAGCCGGGCGCGGCCGAGCACCACACGAGCGCGCGTCCCGGCTCGCGCGCGGTCACCTCGACCGCGATCGGCTGCCGGGCGCCGACCAGGCCGCCCATCCACGACTCCATCTTCGCCAGGTCATCGGCCAATTCCCACAGCTCGGGTGCCGACTTGACCAGCGTGCGCTTGGCCTTCGATTCCATGGCGGCGGGCTTCCCCGGGCCGGCGCGCATTCCTCCCCGGCTCCCCCGCGCGTGCAACGCGGCTCCCGCGCGCCCTCTAGAAGAACGCCCCGCCCCGGTACTCGCCGAACACGTCGCGCATCGACCCACAGACCTCGCCGATCGAGGCGCGGTCGGCGAGCGCTGCGCGGATCGGGTGCAGGAGGTTGCCGTCGCCGGACGCGACCTCCCGAAGCTCCTCCAGCCGGGCCGCGACCGTTTGCTGGTCGCGGTCCGCCTTGAACTTCGCCAGGCGCTCGAGCTGGCGGCGCTCCGACTCAGGGTCCACGCGGAGGATGTCGACGTCGTCGACGGTGTCGGTGACGTACTTGTTGACGCCGACGACGATGTCCTGACCGGTCTTGTAGCGCTCGTGGTAGCTGAGCGCCGAGGCTTCGATCTCGCGCTGGATGAACTCGAGCGCGTTCACCGAGCCGCCGAGCTCGGAGACCTTGCCGATCAGGTCCCAGGACCGCTTCTCGATCTCGTCGGTGAGCGACTCGACGAAGTAGGAGCCGGCGAAGGGATCGACGGTCTCGGGCGCGCCGGACTCGTGGGCGATCACCTGCTGGGTGCGGAGGGCGATCCGCGCGGAGCGCTCGGTCGGCAGCGCGAGGGCCTCGTCGAACCCGTTCGTGTGCAGGGACTGGGTTCCGCCGCAGACCGCGGCGAATCCCTGCAGCGCGACCCGGACGATGTTGACCTCGGGCTGCTGGGCCTGCAGGGTCACGCCGCCGGTCTGGGTGTGGAACCGGATCATCTGCGACCGCTCCGAGGTCGAGCCGAAGCGCTCGCGCACGATCCGAGCCCACATCCGGCGCACGGCGCGGAACTTCGCCACCTCCTGGAAGACGTTGTTGTGGCAGTTGAAGAAGAACGCCAGCCGGGGGGCGAACTCGTCGATCTCGAGCCCGCGCTCGAGCGCCGCCTCGACGTAGGCGATCGCGTTCGAGAGCGTGAACGCGACCTCCTGGACCGCCGAGCAGCCCTTCTCGCGGATGTGGTAGCCGGAGATCGAGATCGTGTTCCACTTCGGAACCTTCTCGGCGCAGTACTCGAAGATGTCCGTGGTCAGCCGCATCGTCGGCTCGGGCGGGTAGATGTAGTTGCCGCGCGCCACGTACTCCTTGAGCACGTCGTTCTGGACCGTTCCCCGGAGCTTCTCGGACCCGACCCCCTGCTCCTCGCCGACGAGCTCGTAGAGCAGCAGCAGGATCGCCGCCGGAGCGTTGATCGTCATCGAGGTCGAGACCTCGTCGAGCGGGATCCGGTCGAAGCAGATCCGCATGTCCTCGATCGTGTCGATCGGGACCCCGGTGCGCCCGACCTCGCCGGCGCACAGCGGGTCGTCTGAGTCGCGGCCGAGCTGGGTCGGCAGGTCGAAAGCCATCGAGAGCCCGGTCGAGCCGTGCTCGATCAGGTAGCGATAGCGCTCGTTGGTGTCCTCGGGGCTGGCGAAGCCCGCGTACTGGCGCATCGTCCACAGCCGGTCGCGGTACATGCCCTCGTGGATCCCGCGCGCGAACGGGTAGGCGCCGGGCTCGCCGAGCCGCTCCTCGAGCCCGGGGGCGACGTCGTCGGCGTCGTAGACGCGATCGATCGCGATCCCCGAGTCCGTGAACACGCGCTCGTCGTCGGGGCCGACGACCGGCGCGACGTAGCGGTGCAGATCCTCCTCCACCGCCCGCTCGGTGGCCGGGTCGAGCCCGCCCTCGTCGGCCGGGCCGCCGTTCGACTCGGTCTCGGGCGACGTCGCCTGCTCGGGCTCGGCCATCGCCCGGAGTCTAGGCGCCGAGGTGGGCGGGTACCCCTACTGGATGATCTACGTGTCGCACGTGACCAAGCGCGCGCCCGGGATCCTCGCTGTGGCCGGCGCGCTCGCGGCGCTCGCGGTGGCGCCGGCCTCGGCCTCCAGCGTCGCGGTCGAGCGCGGTACCGACGCCAACGGGCTGCGGCTCGAGTCGATCCGCTTCGAGGCGGGGCCCGGGGAGGCGAACGCGGTCACGGCGGCCCGCACCGACCAAAACACGTTCGCCTTCACCGACGCCGGCGCGACGCTCATGCCCGGGGGCGGGTGTGCCGGCGGCGGCGCTCCGGGGGTCGAGGTGATCTGCACGACCTCGGGCCTGGGCGGGGACTTCGAGGACCTCGACGTGGTGCGAATCGAGCTCGGCGACGGCGCCGACTCGCTCGACTCGACCGGCCTGCCGCTGCCCGGCGCGCAGCCCGATGACGAGCTCACCCTGGATGCGGCGATCGACGCCGGGCCCGGCGACGACACGATCGCGGCCGGCGCCGCCTACGACCGGATCGACCCGGGCCTGGGCGACGACACCGTCGATGCCGGGCCGGGCGACGACGTGCTCGTGACGGCCCCGGGCGACGGCGCCGACGTGCTCGAGGGCGGCACGGGGACGAACTTCGACGGCCGAGGCTCGGTCGACGAGCTCGCCTACTCGAAACGGACCGCGCCCGTCCACGTGACCCTCGACGACCGCGCCAACGACGGCGCGCCGGGCGAGCACGACATGCTCGCCGGGATCGAGGTGATCGGCGGCACCGAGGGCGACGACTCGTTGGTCGGCGGCGCCGGACGCAATTCGTTCGACGGCCGCGACGGCGACGACCGGATCGCGGGCCGTGGCGGGGACGACACGCTCGACGGCGGCGCCGGACGCGACCGGGTCACCGGCGGGACCGGCGAGGACGCGCCGGTGGGCGGCAGCGGCGCCGACCTCGTCGTCGGCGGTCCCGGCAACGACTTCGCATATGGCTACGGCGGCGACGACACTCTGTTGCTCGGCGCCGGCCGCGACACCGGCAACGGGACGAGCGGCGACGACACGATCAGGGGCGGCGCCGGCGACGACGTCGTCAACGGCGACTCCGGCGACGACCGGCTCGGCGCCGGCGCCGGCGACGATCGGGTGGTAGGCCTCCGCGGCGCCGACAGGCTCGGAGGCGGCGGTGGCGCCGACAGGCTCGACGCGCTGCACGGGATCACCGCCGAGGTCGGGCTGGTCGGCCGCGACGGCTTCGCCGACCGCGTCGACTGCGGCCCCGCCCGCGACCGGGTGCTGGCCGAGCGCGACGACCGCCTGCGTGGCTGCGAGTCGGCCGGTACCTAGGGGACGGACTCGATCCGCTCGACCAGGTCGGCGCGCCACTCGGCGGGCTCGTAGGCGACGGTCCAATACTCGATCTGACGCACGATCCGATCGCCCTCGACCTCGCTGATCGCGACCACGCGCGCCGACTGCTCGCCGTCGGTGACCGTGCACTCGCTGACCGCAGCCCGCTCGTCGCCAATCAGCCGGTGCAGGTCGAAGCTCCATCGCCCGGCCGCCGGGTAGCGCGCCTGGATCTCGGCCCAGGCCGCGGGGCTGATGATGCGCTCGCCGGTGCAAGGCCACTCGATCAGTGCGTCCTCGGCGAAGTGCCCCGCCGCCGCGCCCCAGTCGTTGGCGCGCATGGCCTCCCAGAACGACTCGACCACGTCTCGCGGCGTCATCGAGGCGAGGCTATCGCCCTACGATCCCCGCCGTGCGCGTCGCGCTCGCAAGCTTCTCCGGGGTGCCGCCCCAGTTCGCCGACGACCGGTTGCTGGTCGATGCCCTCGCCCACGTGGGCGTAAGCGCGAGCGTGATCTGGTGGGACGAGCCGGCGGTCGACTGGAGCGCCCACGACGCGGTGGTGATCCGCTCGACCTGGAACTACACTCGCCGCCGGGACGCATTCCTTGCCTGGTGCGACGCGATCGGCTCGCGCCTGCACAACTCACCCGCGCTCGTGCGCTGGAACTCCGACAAGCACTACCTCCGCGACCTCGCCGAGGCCGGCATCCCGGTGGTCGAGACGGCCTACGTGGAGCCGGGGGACCCGGTCCCGGCGCTGGGTGGCGAGATCGTGGTCAAGCCCGCGATCTCGGCCGGAGGGCGGGATTCGGGACGCTTCGGACCGGACACCCACGACCTCGCCCGCGGCCTGGTGGAGGCGATCCACTCCGGCGGGCGAACGGCGATGCTGCAGCCGTTTCAGCCGACGGTCGACTCGCTGGGCGAGACCGCCGTGCTCTGCATCGACGGGGCGCCGGTGCATGCCCTGCGCAAGCGCGCGGTGCTGCGGCCGGACGAGGTCGCCCCGGTGCGCGACGACGCGGTCGGGGCCGCGGAAGTGATGTACGACCCGACCCTCGTCACCGCCGGCGAGGCGGGCGACGACGAGGTCGCGCTCGCGCGCGCGGTGGTTGCCGAGGTGGCCGACCGCTTCGACTACCTGCCGCTATACGCACGCGTCGACATGATCCGCGACGCCGCCGGGAGGCCGACGGTGCTCGAGCTGGAGGCCGTCGAGCCCGCCTTCTACCTCGAGCAGGTGCCGGCGACCGCGGCGCTCGCCGCGCGCGCGATCAGCGCCCGCGCCCGCGGCTGATCGCCGCCTCGACCGCCGCGGCCATGCCCTCGGCCGGCGCCGGGTAGGTGTACGGCGCGATCGCGTCGGGCGCCGGAGCGGCGAGCTCGCCGGCCGCCACCCGCGCCAGCGCGGCCGTGATCGCCGCCGGGTCGTCCGCCGCGACCACCTCGGCGCCGAGCTCGCCCGCAACCCGGCCGGCCTCGGTCCCGGCGGCGAGCGCGAGGATCGGCGCGCCGCTAGCCAGGTACTCGAACAGCTTGATGTTGAGCAGCTGCGAGCGGGTCGGCTGGGCGACGAGCAGCAGCGCGTCCGCTTCGCGCTGGAGGGCGAGGGCCCGGTCGCGCTCGAGGCTGCCGGCGCGGACGATCCGCGCCGGCGAGACGTCGGTCGCGAACAGGGCCGCCTCGTCGGCCGTCAGCGGTCCCGCGATCACGAGCTCGAGCTTCGCCGCCGCGCCGCGATCGGAGCGGGCGAGCCCAGCGAGCGCGGCGACCAGCGCCCGGGGATCGCGCCCGTAGCTGCCGAACCGGCCCGTGTAGACGATCGAGCGCCGGTAGGGGTCGAGCAGGCCCGTGGACGAGACCGCCTCCGGCGCCGACTCCGGGTCCCAGCCGTTCGGGACCAGCCGCGGCGTCGCGATCTCCCGACGGCGCAGGTCCGCGGCGGCAGGCTCCGAGACGCAGACGACCGCGTCGGCGCCGCCGAGCCAGCGGCGCTCGAGGCGCTCGTCGAGCCGTCGCTGGGCCGCCGTCGGGTACTCCGGGCGCAGCGACTCGAAGGTCCACCCGTCGCGGACGTCGGCGACCCAGGGCACGCCCCGCCGCCGCAGCGCGAGCCCGACCGCGTGGGCCGACTCCGGCGGCGAGGTGGTGATGACGCAGTCGAACGGGCGTTGGCGGGCCAGGCGCAACGCGCGCGAACGCGCGAACGGAAGCCATGCGGCGACGAGCGCCTCCGGGACCAGGACCCTGCTCAACGGGTGCGGGCGGCCGCTGTAGGTCGGCCAGTCGAACATCGCCCCGATCGAGTCGCGACCGGCCAGGCGGGCCCGCCAGCGCTGCACGTCGGCGGTACGGACGACGTCGTCGGTCGCGTCGTCCGCCAGGCCGCCGTAGGCCGAGGTGGTGAGCACCGTCACCTCGTGGCCGAGCCGCCGCAGCCATTTCGCCATCGCCGCGGGGCGCAGGACCCCGGTGTCGCGGCAGGGCGGGTAGAAGTAGGCGACCAGCAGCAGTCGACGGCGAGGGCTCTGCTGGCTCATGCGGGCGTCCTGCCGCGGCGCACCGCGATCGCCTCCGCGTAAGCGCCGTCCATGCGATCGACGAGCTTCGGCCAGCTCCATTCGCGCACCGCCGTGGCCCGCCCCCGCTCGCCGATCTGAGCCCGGCCCGCCGGCCCCGCCGCCGACAGCTCGGCGATCGCCGCCGCGACCGCCCGCGCGTCTCCGGGCGGCACGATCAGCCCCGTCTCGCCCTCCTCGACCACGGCGCGCACCCCGGGATAGTCGGTCGCGATCACCGGGAGCCCGCAGGCCATCGCCTCGATCAGCACGATCCCGAACGACTCCGGGGGCTCCGTGGTGAGCAGGAAGAGGTCCGCGGCCCGGAGCACGTCCGGGAGCTCGTCGTGCGGGACAGCGCCGAGGAAGTGGGCCCGCTCGGAGATCCCGGCCTCGCGCGCGCGGTCGCGAAAGCCGTCGAGCAGCTCACCGCCGCCGGCGACGACCAGGTGCGTCCGCCCGTCGGCGTTCGTGGCGAGCGCGTCGATCGCGACGTCGAGCCGCTTGAAGTGGTGGGCGCGGTCGAGCGTGGCGACGAAGGCGACGACGAGGTCGCCCTCGCCGACCCCGAGCCGCTGGCGCAGGCCGGTCGCGTCCCCGCCGGGGGAGAACAGCTCCGCGTCGACCCCGTTCGGCATCTCGACCAGCTTCGCCGGATCCGCCGCCCCGGCGCGCCGCAGGTAGGGGACCGACTCGGCGTGCTCCGCGGAGAGCACGCAGACGCGGTCCGCGGCGCGGATCAACGCCGGGGCGACGGTGTGCTCGTAGATCTCGAACAGAGCCCCCCGCGCACCCTTGGCGACGAGCCGGTTCTTGTAGTGCACGAGCAGCGCCTGCCGGCGCCTGCGCCTCGTCAGCCGGCCGCCGAGGGTGAGCTCGGAGCCGAAGATGAACGGATAGTGGACGTGGACGACGTCGAAGCCCTCGATCCGCGCCAGCGCCGGGATCAACGGCGCGTTGCCGATCGCGAGCACCGGGTCGATCCGGTGCACGACAGCGCGCCCGGGATCGGGCGCGACCCCGGGGGCGGGAGCGGTGAAGACCTCGACCCGGTGCCCGCGGTCGGCCTGCTCGCGGGCGAAGCGAAACGCTGTGTTCCCCGCGCCCCCCGGATAGGGCGGGAAGGTCGCGGTCAGATGGGCGATCCGCAGCCCCTCGCGGTGGCGCTCCATGCGCCGCGCCAGGGGTTTCAGTCGCCGGCGCCGACGAGACGCTCGACCCCGGTCTCCTCGATCGTCATCCGAAGCCCCTCGCGGAGGTCGACCTTCGGCTCCCAGCCGAGCAGGTCCTTCGCGCGGCTGATCTCGGGCTGGCGCACCTGGGGGTCGTCGGTCGGCAGCGCCTCGATAGACGATCTCCGAGCGCGACTCGGTGACCTCGATCACGACCTCGGCGAGCTCGAGCAGGGTGAACTCGTGCGGGTTGCCGATGTTGACCGGCTCGTGGACGTCGGACTCGGCCATCGCCACGTAGCCGCGGATCTGGTCGGTCACGTAGCAGAAGCTTCGCGTCTGGCTGCCGTCGCCGAACACGGTCAGCGGCTTGTCCTGAAGCGCCTGGCGGAGGAAGGTCGGGATCGCGCGCCCGTCGTGGGGGCGCATCCGCGAGCCGTAGGTGTTGAAGGTCCGCACGATCCCGGTGTCGACGCCCTGCTGGCGGTGGTAGGCCATCGTCAGCGCCTCGGCGTAGCGCTTGGCCTCGTCGTAGACCCCGCGCGGACCGATCGGGTTGACGTGGCCCCAGTAGCTCTCGGGCTGGGGATGGACCTGCGGATCGCCGTAGACCTCCGAGGTCGAGGCGAGCACGAAGCGCGCCCGGTGCTTCTTCGCCAGCCCGAGCATGTGGTGGGTGCCGTAGGAGCCGACCTTGAGCGTGTGCAGCGGCAGGCGCAGGTAGTCGATCGGGCTCGCGGGCGAGGCGAGGTGGTAGACGAAGTCGATCGGCTCGACGGTGTGGAAGGGCTCGGTGAGGTCGTGCTGGACGAAGATGAAGTCGTCCGAGCGGATGTGGTGGATGTTCTGCAGCGAGCCGGTGTCGAGGTTGTCGACGCACATCACCCGGTGGCCCTCGCCGAGGAGGTGGTCGCACATGTGCGAGCCGAGAAAGCCGGCGCCGCCGCTGATCAGGCAGGTGCTCATCGCCGCGCGAGGATAGCGACGAGGGGGCGCCCGGGGGCCGTCCGGGATTGGAGCGGGCATGGGCAGTTCAGCGGTCGAGCATGTGCGCGCCGACCGGGCCCGGGCGGCCGTCGAGCTCCTCGACTCCCACGGCGCGGTGTTGCGGCGGGTGGCCAGGCGGCACTCGCTCTGTCGCGAGGACGCCGACGACGCGCTGCAGCGGGCCGCGGAGATCCTGCTGACCAAGGCCCCGTCGGTCGACCCGGGACGGCTGATCGCCTGGATGACCGTGGTCACCAAGCACGAGGCGATGGCGGTCAGGCGCGGGCGCGAGCGCCTGCTCGCCTGCCTGGCGCCCGACGCGCCCGCCGGCCGCGCCACCGCGGATCCGCTCGAGACCGCGGCCCACGACGGCCCCGACCCCGCCGAGCGCGCCCTGCGCCGCGAGCAGCTCGCCGCGGCGCGGCGGGCGCTCGCGACGCTGAAGGCAAACGAGCGGCTGGCGCTCGTGCTCCAAGCCCAGGGCTACTCCTACCTCGAGATCTGCGAGCTCTGCGGCTGGACCTACACCAAGGTGAATCGATGTTTGGCGGAGGGGAGGGCTCGACTGCATCGAAACGCGGAGGCTTCCGGGCTACGGTCCTGAGCGCCGGGGCGGGCCGGCGACCAAGCTTTTCAGACGATGCGTTCGAGGACGAGCATCCTCCGGCTGGACACCAGATGCTCCAAGTCATCCGCCAAGGTCTGGACCCGTTCCTCCGCCTGTTGCTGCCAGTGCTCGACGTTGACGATTTCGGCGATCAGCACGTAATCGGCTGATTCGATGGCCTGTCCGGGTATGTCCATCGGCCGGGTCAATCGGTAGTCCGCCATGGTCTCCAGCGAGCCATGAACGATGTCCCGATCGCTGGCCATCAGACGCTCAAACTCCTCGGCCAGCTCCGGCGAGCGGAGGCTAAACCACATGACGAGTGTCGCCGCGGTCGCCATCAGCAGAGCGTAACTCTGTAGAGCAAGCTTTGCGAGGCGCGAAATCGCCGGTAAGACGGAAGAGGGGCTGAAGCCCGGGGACCGCTGATCGTCAGACGGCCGGAACGTCACCCTTGTGCTCGAAGAGGCGGCCGGCGCGGATCTCGACGGCCATGGCCTTTCCCTCGTCCCGGTAGCCGCTGCCGTCGGCGAACTCGATCGTCGGCACGACGGGCTGGCCACTGGCCTCCAGGACCTCGGAGCGTGAGCTCTTGCGGAGCGGGGCCTTGCGGACCTCGTGCTCGATCCCCTGTTCCTCTAGCGCCTTCTGGACGGCATGGCACCCGTGCCACTCGCCCCGCAGAATCGCAATCGGGCAGCGGTGGAGCACGACCTTCTCCATTTTCTCGACCCCTCGTGTCTGGACAGCGGAAACCCGAGTCTAGATGGCGAGTGCACCGCGACGCAGGCCTCGAAGCCTCCTGTGGCTGGAGTATGCGGGCCAAGGGTCATCAGTGAACGTCGCATCCAAGGGACGGCCCGGCTCTTCGACCGTGAGTTCCAGGAAAGCGACGGTTCGACGCATGATTGTGAGAGTTACCGTCTCGCCTGGAATGTCACCCGCCAGGGCGGCGTGCTTCTCGTCCAAAAACGCAAGTGCGACGATCAAGGTGTCCCTTAAGGACGCTCGGGAAAGTTGCGCATTGGACGAGGGGTTCAAACTCACACCCGGTCGTGCCAACCCTTCCGTTAGGGTCGACTTGAACCCCAACCAACCGGGGACCAGCATCCATCGGGGAGGGACCGGGATGACCACGAAGTGCGCCGCCGGGGGTTTCCTCGCAGCGATGGCTCTATCCGTGACGCTCCTCTCGGGTGCACGCGCAGCGCCGCCCGTCAACGTGAGCTGCGGCGAGACGATCACTGCGGACACGACGCTCGCCGGCGATCTCATCGACTGCCCCAACAACGGGATCGTGATCGGCGCCGATGACATCACCCTCGATCTGAACGGTCATCGGATCGACGGCGACGGCACCGACTTCGCGGATTGCCCGAAGAACACGTTCTGCGACGTCGGCGTCTTGGACGACCGCTACGACGGGGTGAAGATCAAGGGCGGCTCGGTGCGGGAGTTCTGGTTCGGTGTGCGGCTCGCCGGTGCTCGCCACAGTCGGGTGGTGGACATCTCCTCGTCGAAGAACGTCTTCTTCGGTGCCGCGATCAGCCGCTCATCCCGAAGCGTGGTCCTCGGCGGCTCGTTCAGCCACAACATCCCGCCGGAGGGAGACGGGATCGGGTTGTTCGGCTCCGACCACTTCAAGATCGCCGACAACTCAATCAAGGACAACCCAGGTCCGGGCATCCACGTCCAAGACTCCAACCACAACGTGATCAAGGGGAACCTGTTCTCGCACTCCAGTCCCGGGGTCCTGATCGGGGGTGACGGGGCGGGTAACCGCAATGAGGTGCGGGGCAACCGCTTCATTCGAAACAGTGAAGGCATCGCCGTCTTCCGAGGCAGCCGAAACGTGCTCGCTCGCAACCACCTGTCCCAAGACGGATCGGGCATCGGAATCGAAAACGGACGCCATAACCTGGTCACCCGCAACGTGGTCGTCGACGCCCGCCACCGGGGCATCCTCGTTGGAATCGACCTCCCCGACGGGTCTATCGGGGGCGTCGACAACATCATCAGCCGCAACGTCGTCAAACGGAGCGGCGGCGATGGGTTCCTCGTCAACAAGAAGGGCACCAGCGTCTTGCGCCGCAACGTCGCCATCGGGGCCGACGACGACGGCTTTGACATTGAGAGCCGCTCTACCACGCTTGCGAACAACCGGGCGAAGAACAACGCCGCCCTCGGCATCCAGGCCGTGCGCGGGGTGATCAACGGTGGTGGGAACGTCGCCCGACACAACGGCGACCGCCGCCAGTGCACCCACATCGCGTGTAAGTAGGCGAGGAGCTGCTCGAGAGCGAGAGGCCCTCGGAACCGCGCTCCGGGTCAGTCACTCCGCCCGTAGTTGTGCCCGCAACCGGTCGATCTCGCGCTGCTGGCGCTCCAGCTCAGCGACCAGGCGGTGTCCGGCGGCGGCGCTGAGCGGTGCGGCGGCGCGGGCCGATCGAGCCGAGGAGCTCGCGGTGCCGAGCTGGCCGGCGGCATTTACCCGGACCACCTGGGTGGGCCCCGAGATCGAGGTGCCGCTGACGCCGGCAAGAAAGGCGGCTGTCTGCTCGCCGGCGGTGCCGATCCGGATCTTGCCCGACTCACCGGCGACTCCGGCGTTGGCGATGTCGACGTTGTTGGAGCCGGTCGTCAGACTGCCGCCGGCGCCCGAGCCGAGGGCAAGGTTCGAGGACCCCTTGTCGGCGGCGAGCGCCTGGTGGCCGAGGGCGGTGTTGTCGTGGCCGGTGGTGTTGGCATACAGCGCCCTGAAGCCGGCGGCGAGGTTGTTGCGCCCGCTCTTGTTGCGGTGGAGCGCGTTCGTGCCCGAGGCCAGGTTGAAGGCGCCGGTGGTGTTGAAGGCGAGCGCTCTGGTGCCGCCCGCGACGTTGTCGTGGCCGGTTGTGTTCGAGCCGAGCGTGAGAAGGCCGGTCGCGACGTTGTCGTCGCCGGTGGTATTGGAGAGCAGCGCGTTGACGCCGGTCGCGATGTTGGCGTCGCCGGTGGTGTTGTAGCCGAGCGCCAGGCTGCCGGTGGCCACGTTGAAGACGCCGGTGGTGTTGGACTGCAGCGCGGTCGACCCGCTGGCGATGTTGTCGTGCCCGGTCGTGTTCGCCAGCAGCGCGCGGAAGCCGCTTGCGACATTGTCGCTGCCGGTCGTGTTGGAGCTCAGCGCCTGGCTGCCGTTGGCGATGTTGTCGGTCCCGGTCGTGTTCGCGTCGAGCGCCTCGGAGCCTACGGCGACGTTGTCGTTGCCGGTCTGGTTCGCGAAGAGCGCGCCGGTGCCGCTGGCGACATTGTGGTCGCCGGTGGTGTTCGAGTAGAGCGCAAAGAGGCCGGTAGCGACGTTGCCGACGCCGGTGGTGTTGGAGGTAAGCGCGCTGTATCCGGTGGCGACGTTCCAGTTCCCGGTGGTGTTTGCGTTGAGCGCATCGGTGCCCATAGCGATATTCGCGGTGCCGGTGGTGTTACTCGGCATCACCGAATAGCCCATTCCGACGTTGTTGGAGCCGGTGTCGGTCGGGTTGGGGAAGAGGCTGTTGCCGGCGGCGACGTTGCCGCCGCCGTCGAAGTAGACGCTCCCGGTGGCGGCGTAGCTCGCCGCGGCAGCGGCGAGGCCAATCGCGGCGATGAGTGTGAGCGCAATCGCCAACGTCGTCCGCCGTCGGGGTCGGATGACGCTTAGGGGGACTGGCTGGCGCGAGGGCGAAACAGCGGTGCGCGTACCGCGACGGACACGGCGCTTGGCGAGCATATTGACCTCCGAGTCGGGGCTTCACGAGGCCGTGCGGCGCATCACGCTGGTGCTGAGTGGACCGGCACCGTGGCTGTCGTCCGGCCCACCTTCCTCCACCGCATCGCTGATGTCAATGAGTTGCGTCACACCGGCGGTGGCGCCGCAGCTAGGCTCGCCGCATGAGCGCCTTCGCCCGCCTCGCCGACTCGAGGATCCGCGCTGCGTTCGAGCGCGGTGAGTTCGACGACCTCCCGGGAAACGGCAAACCGCTGCCGCCGGACGAGCTCGCGCGGGTCCCGGCGGAGCTCCGCATGGGGCTCAGGATCCTCCGCAACGCCGACTGCCTGCCGCCGGAGCTCGAGGCGCGCAAGGAGGCGGCTCGCCTCGGCGCCCTGATTGCGACCGCCGGCGACGAGGAGGAACGCACCCGCCTCTGCCGGCTACGGGCCGACGCCGAGCTGCGCTACCGGATCCTCGCCGAGCGCCGGCGACGCTGAACGGCGGCGGGCCGCTACGAGTCCGAGCCCTCGTCGGCCGATATTGACCGTGAAAGCCCGGTGGGCATACGATCGGGCGCGGTGGCAGAGCAGTGGTCGAGAACCGCGACCGACGACGGGCAGACGTTTGTCTTCGCCGAGGCGGGCGAGGGCCCGTTGGTTGTTCTGCTGCACGGTTTTCCAGACACTCCCCACGGCTGGGAGCGGATCGCCACGGGAATCGCCGAGGCCGGCTATCGGGCGGTGCGGCCATGGCTGCGCGGCTATCGCCCCGAGACGATCGTCGAGGGCCGCCCCTACGACCCGGTCACGATCGGGTCCGATCCGATCCGCCTCCTCGGCGCGCTCGGCGAGCGTGCGGCGATCCTCGTCGGCCACGACTGGGGCGCCTCGATGGTCTACGCGGCCGCGACCATGCATCCCGACCGGGTGCGGGCGATCGTCCCGATCGCGATCCCGCATCCGAGCCTGCTTCCGCGCGACCCGAGGACGCTGTGGGCCGCTCGGCACTTCCTCTCGCTGAGGATGCCCTGGGCCGAGCGCTCGGTGCGCCGCGGCGACTTCGCCTACCTCGACACGCTCTACCGGCGCTGGGCGCCGAACTGGGGCGGGCCGGAGCGCGAGCGGGCGCTCGCCGACGTCAAGCGGGCCTTCGCCGACGAGCGATCGCTGAGCGGGGCGCTCGCCTACTACCGGGCGCTGCCGCCGAAACCGCCCGCCCCGCTGGCTCGCCCGCCGACCGTCCGTAGCCTGGTCGTCGGCGGGACCACCGACATCGTCGACGCCGACCTCATCCGGCGCACGCCGCCCTTGCTCGGACCCGGCTCCGACTCCCTGATCGTCGAGGGCGCTGGCCACTGGCCGCATCGCGAGGGCGAGGACGAGTTCCTCGCTCGGCTGGTCGAGTTCCTCGGCGAGGTCGAACGAGGCGCCGACCCGAACGGCGGCTGAGCGCAGCCGCGGGCAGCCGCACCGCAGGCGGATCTCGGCCGGGCCCCCGACCTAGCGCACCGGTCGCGAGCGCGGCACGGGCATGGCCGGCTCGCCGGGTGCGGGCGGGGGCGGCGCCGGGGGATCGGTCAGCTCCGTGACGCCCGGGGCGTAGCGGGCCCAGCGGGGCTTGGCGAGGTGGTTTCGGAGCGCCTTCTCGGCCCCGGGGTAGTACTGGACGTTGTAGTTGTTGTCGGGGTCGACGCCGCGGTAGTAGATCAGCATCTTGACCCGGTCGTGGGCCTCGGCCCAGCGGAAGAGCCCGCCGGTGAAAGAGCCCCCGAAGTCGTTGTCCCAGGGGCCGTACTCACCGATCACGAACGGCCGGTGGTCATAGCGGCGAAAGAAGGCGACGGCGTCGTCGAAGGCGCCCGCGAACTTCGAGTAGATGTCGAGCCCGACCCAGTCGACGTAGCGGGCGCCCGGCCAGTAGTCGGCCGGCTGGTTGCCGGAGATGTTGGGCGAGCCGAAGCTCTGCGGGACCCACATCATCGCCACCCGGGGCTGGGGCATCTGCTCGGGGATCGGCAGCGGGATGCCGCCGGGACCGCCCGCGTAGATCGGGTCGTCCCGGGAGCTCGCCTGCAGGATCCGCGGCAGCCCCATCCGGCGCAGCTTGCGGTTGATCGTGTCGCGAGGCCCGCCCCGCATGATCAGCGTGAATCGCCGCCAGGCGAGCTTGTACCAATGCGTCGAGTGGCCGAGGCGGCGGGCCGATCCGTCGGCGTTGTAGGCGGAGTAGGCGTTCCAGTGCCCGTTCATCTCCGCCATCAGCCGGATGTAGACCGTCTGGCCGGTCTCTGCGATGTTCGCCGCCATCCGGGTCATGTAGCGATCGTCCTCGCCCTTCGCGATCTGACGCGGCGTGATCACCTCCTCGCCCGCGCCGGTCGCGGTCGAGAGGCTGAGCACCCCGCGCGTGTCCGTCGCCCCCCAGCGATAAAGCGCGCCCGTGGTCAGCGGAACTCGCCAGTGGAAGAAGTCCTGGAGCACCGCCGGATGGGCCCCGACCTGGGCGCTGAAGCCGTCGAAGTCGGCGACCCGGCCGGTGTCGGAGACGCCGTGGTAGGCGCGGCCGTTGCGCGGCGCGTATGGCTCGCCATCCGGCAGCGCTGCCGAGGCCGGAGCCGCCGACAGCGCGATCGCCGCCGACGCAAGCCCCGCGATCGCCTTGCGTCCCATTACCTTGCGAACAACCTAGCGGCGGGCGGGTTGCGGACTTGGGCGCTCTCGTGCGCGGCGCCGGCGCTCCCGCGGCCGCCTACCCGACCGCGACCAGCCGGGGCTCGACCGGACCGGGCGGCGCGCCGCCGCCCCAGCCGGCGACGACCTCGATCGCGGCGGCGACCACGGCCGGATCGAACTGGGTCCCGGCGTTGGCGCGCAGCTCGGCGATCGCCTCGGCCACCGGCAGCGCGGCGCGGTACGGCCGGTCGGTCGTCATCGCGTTGAAGGCGTCGCAGCAGGCGATCACCCGCGAGGCGATCGGGATCCGGTCGCCGCTGAGGCCGTCGGGGTAGCCGCGCCCGTCGAAGTGCTCGTGATGGCTGCGGACGACCTCGCCCGCCTCGCCGAGCACGCCGCCGATCCGCGAGAGCATTCGCTCGCCCTCGATCGTGTGCGTCTGCATCAGCCGCATCTCGTCCTCGGTCAGCGCCGCCGGCTTGTTCAGGATCCCGACCGGGATCGCCATCTTGCCGACGTCGTGCAGCAGCGCCGCGAACTCGATCTCGCGAAGCTCCGCCTCGGAGAGGCCGAGCGAATCGCCGACCTGATGGGCGAGGACGACGACGCTGCGGCTGTGGGCGCCGGTGTACTCATGGCTGTTCGAGAGCACCTCACCGAGCAGCAGGGCCGTACCGCGGTAGGCGGAGGAGAGGGTGACCGCGTTATCGATCCTCCCGTCCCGCTCGCGGGCGAAGATCGCGATCAGGCCGACGAGCGGCAGAACGCAGAGAAACACCCATTGGCTCTCCGTCGCACCCAGCGCCGCGAGGAAGCCGATGGGCGTCAGCAGCGCGTCGACGAGGTAGATCGCCCGCATCTCCTCGAGCAGCGGTCGGACGCCGATCTCGAGCGTGATCTTGATCCGCAGCACGGTGAGCCCGAGGTCGAAGGCGAACTGCGCCGCGAGCGCGGCGACGTAGATCGGCCAGTCGGTGAGCTCGACGGCGGTCGCACCCGCGAGCGAGAGCACCAGGGCCGGCCAGATCGCGTACCAGGCCTCGGCGACCCGGATCAGCGCCCTCTCCGTGTGCACGGTCCCGCGCAGGTACTCGGGCATCCGCGAGACCAGCAGCGCGGCGGCGACGAACAGGGGCACCGTCGCGGTCGGAAGCAGGAACAGCATCGGCACGAAGACAACCTGCGTCGGCACCGCCCAGCCCGAGCCCATCGCGAACTCGACCCGGGAAGCAACCGCATAGCAGGCGACGAGGACCGCAGCAATCGCCGGATCGAGCGCCCGCGAGGGCTCGAAGGCGACAGCCATCGCCACCGCGGCGACGACGAAGGCGCCCGCGGCGATCAGGTCGACTGCGCGCTCGCGCGCGCGCAGTCGCTCGGGCAGCCGGGCACGCGACTCGACGATCAGCCGCTGGAGTACGGGATCGGCGTCCGGTGCGGTTGTGCTGAGCGCGCTCATCCTTGACCGGCGGGCGGGCTCCTTCCCGTCCGTGGCGGCGTCGATGCCGCTTCGGTCACCTCTTCGGCCTTTAGGCGTTGAACCTTGAGTAGACACATGTCCTATCCAGCGCGCTCGGCGGGCGACCGATGCCGCTTCCGTACCAGGTGGTCATCCCAGCTCAAGGAGGAGCCGTGTCTCACCCGATCCCCCGCCGGACCCGCTCATCGCTCATCGTCGCCGCGCTCGCGGCCGCCGCCGTCGGCCTCGTCCCGAGCTCCGCCGGCGCCGGCGTGCTCGTCGCCTCGGCGACCGACTGCGACGAGCAGCCACTCTCGCAGCCGTTCGTGCCCTGGCTCGACCCGATGAGCTACACCCCGCTTGCCGGCGGCTCGTTCGAGGCCGGGTCGGACTCCTGGGAGCTCGAGGACGGCGCCCAGGTCGTCGCCGGCAACGAGTCGTACGCCGTCGGCGCCGCCGGCGACTCGCGCTCGCTCCGGCTGCCGGCGGGCAGCTCCGCGACCAGTCCCTCGATCTGTGTCGGCCTCGACCACCCGACCATCCGCCTCTTCACCAAGCGCAGCGGCTGGCCGACCTCGGCGCTCGCGGTCGAGGTCCTGTTCGAGGACGCCGCCGGTGGCGAGCACTCGCTCGGCATCGGTGCCTTCGGCGCCGCATCGAGCTGGCAGCCGAGCGCCCCGCTGCCGGTCCTGGCCAACCTCCTTGCGCTGCTTCCCGGCGAGCGCACCGCGGTCGCCTTCCGCTTCACCTCTCTCTCCGGCGACTGGCGGATCGACGACGTGTACGTCGATCCGAGACATTCGTCCTGAGGCTCCCGCCGTACGGCGGGCAACACACTCACCAATGCAAACCACTACGACCGGCCGGGGTGATCCCCGGCCGGTCAGCTCTTGCCAGCGTCCCAAGCCGGTAGAACCACCTCCGACTCTACGAGCCAACCGGGAGGCTGAATGGGAACACAGGTCAAGGTGCAGAGAGACGGTCGCGTGATCATCGCGACCCTGGACAATCCGCCACACGGGCTGATGACGCCGAGGATGGTGACCGAGCTCGACGCGCTGTCGCTCGAAGCCGATGCCGACGACGGGATCGGCGCCGTCGTCCTCACCGGCGCCCACCCGGAGCGGTTTCTCGCCCACTACGACGTCGGAGCACTGCTCGCCGGCGCGGAAGGATCGCCATCCCTGTCGCCGCGACAGGCCCACGCGATCGGGAGCGTGGTTCGCGGCCTGGAGCGCGTTCCCGCGGTGGGATCGTCACTCGGCAAGAGCCCGGCGGCCGGGATGGTCGATCTGCACGCCTTCCATGCCACCCTCAGCCGGTTGGGCGCGAGCGGCGCAGTCTGGATCGCGGCGATCAACGGCGCCGCGATGGGTGGCGGGTGCGAGCTCTCGCTCGCCTGCGACCTGCGGCTGATCAGCGTCGGCGGGATCCTGGGCCAGCCCGAGATCCTGCTCGGCTTTCCTCCGGGCGGGGGTGGGACGCAACGTCTGAGCCGTCTGATCGGTCGCGCGCGGGCGCTCGAGATCATGCTCGAGGGGCGGCCGGTGGAGGCCGAGGAGGCGCTGGAGATCGGCATGGTGCACCGGATCGCGGAGCCTGATCAGCTGCTCGCCGACGCCGTCGAGACGGCCGAGCGCCTCGCCCGTCGCTCCAAGGCGGCGGTTGCGGGCGTCAAGCGCGCGGTCCTGGAGGGCGGGTCGATGCCCCTCGAGGCGGGTCTGCACGTCGAGCAGTCGGAGTTCATGGCGACGATCGGGAGCGACCCGGCACGCCGGGCGATGGCCGCCTACGTCGAGCACATCGAGCGAACCGGCGAGTTACCCGCCTACGACGCCGAGCTGCGCGACCGGTTGCTGGAGGGCACCTTCGTGGACATGGACGCCTAAACCGGCTTCCCGGGCGGGCTCGTCTTGCGCGCGGCGACCGCTTCTGGGATATTGGGCACGCCATGACGGGTGGAGCACGGGCCTCCCAGCGGGGAACACGGAGCAAGGCCGCCAAGGTCGAGCTTCTGAGAAACGTGCCCCTCTTCGCGGAGTGCACCGATCAGGATCTGCGCCGGATCGCCGGGCTTGTGGACGAGATGGATGTTGAGGATCGCACCGTCCTCATCCGTCAGGGCGAGCCGGGGCGGGAATGCTTCGTGATCGCCGAAGGAAAAGCCAAGGCAACCGTGCGCGGAAGCGGCACGGCTTGGCTCGAACCCGGCGACGTCGTGGGCGAGATGTCCCTGCTCGACCAGGCCCCGCGCGCCGCGACCGTCACTGCCTGGACCGACATGCACCTGCTTGTCCTCACCCCAAATAGCTTCTCGGCGTTGATCGAAGAGTTCCCACGGGTTGCGCGGCGGATCATGGCGGCATTGGCACGGAGACTCCGTGAGGCGGAGACTCGCAAGCCGCTGGCGCCTCACCTGCAAGCAAGTAGGTAGCCCGCCGCCACGTCACTTCGTCGTCCCCAGGGCGGCGACGTAGATGGCGGCGGGGTTCCCGGGTTCCCACTCTCCGAACTCGTCGATGCAGTCGATCTGCACGAAGCCATTGCGCTCATAGAAGGCGTTCGTTGCTTCATACGGCGCGTAGTCCGCGGAGCGATCGAGCGTCTTCACTTCGACCAGGGCAATGCCCTGATCGCGTAGTACGCCGAGCGCGTGCTCCAGCAGCCGGGTTCCGTAGCCCGTGCCGCGTCGCGCAGGCTCCACGGCGATCCACAGGATCTCCGCCGCCTGCGCCGAGCGCCGATCGACAATGACGAACCCCACGATCTTCCCGGCGTCGACGATTACCCAACCGTCGTGCCGCTCCAAATCGCCCTGCACAGTGATCGGAACATCCTCGGTGAAGAAGTCCGGCAACGCACGGACGATCTGGAGACACGCCTCGAGATCATCGAAGCGAGCCGCGCGCACCTGATCGCTCGCGCCTTCGGCCATGGGTGTCAGCTCACGCTCGCAGGATCTTCTCCATCGACTTACCCTTCGCGAGTTCGTCGACCAGCTTGTCCAGATAGCGGATCTTCCGCATGAGGGGGTCGTCGATGTCCTCGACCCGCACCCCGCAGACGACGCCGGTGATCAGCGCGGCATTCGGGTTGAGGCGCGCTTCGGCGAAGAAGTCCTCGAACGTCGTGCCCGCGGCGAGCCGGTCGCTCAGCGCGGCTTCGTCGAAGCCGGTCAGCCACCGGATCACCGCGTCCAGCTCCTCCTGCGTACGGCCCTTCTTCTCTACCTTCGCCACGTAGTGGGGATAGACCGAGGCGAAACTGACGGTGAAGATCCTGCTCATGCCCGCACCATAGCCGCGGCTCTGAACTCTGCTCCTGTCAAGCCTCAGCGGCGCATTGCCGCGATCTCGCGGCGCAGCGCGTCGAGCTGGCGCTGCTGCCGCGACAGGGTGCGCTGCTGGCGGTGGACCAGCTTGGCGAGGCGTCCATCCGAGCCACCATCGGTCCTCGAGGAGGTCGCTGCGGCGGGCGCGACCACGGTGCCGAGCCGGCCCTGGGCGTTGACGAACACACGCGCGGCCGGGCCGGGGATCGTCATGCCGTTGACCCCGGCCAGGAAGGCCGCGGTCTGGGTGCCCTGGGTGCCGATGCGGATCGTCTTCGCCTCACCGGCGACGCCTTGGTGACCGATCTCGATGTTGTCCGATCCGGTGGTCAGGCTGGCGCCGGCGGTGTTGCCGATCGCGATGTTGCGAGCGCCTGTCGCCTTGCCGAGCGCGTCGAAGCCGATCGCGGTGTTGCGGCTCTGCCCGGTCAAGCCGTCGAGCGCGTTCGAGCCCACGGCGACGTTGCGGATACCGGTCGTGTTGGTGAAGAGCGCCCGATCGCCCATGCCGATGTTGTCGCTGCCAACCGTGTTGTTCAGCAGGGCATTGCCGCCGACAGCGATGTTGCGGCCGCCCGTCGTGTTGAAGACGAGCGCCTGATAGCCGTTGGCAACGTTGGAGTTGGCCGTTGTCGCGCTGAGCAGCGCATTGACCCCGGTCGCCGTGTTCTGGCTGCCGCTGGTGTTCGACAGCATCGCCTGGCGGCCGAGCGCCGTATTCGATGCTCCGTCGGTGTTGGCGCGCAGCGCCCGGTAGCCGCCGGCGAAGTTGAAGTTGCCAGTGCTATTGAGTAGCGACTCGAACCCGAGCGCGGTGTTCTCGAACCCCGTCGCGTTGAGGGCGAGCGCTTGCGCTCCGACCGCCGTGTTGCCCGACCCCGACGTGTTGTTGATCAGCGCGAATTGGCCGACGGCGGTGGTCCTGTCCGCCGTGCTGTTTGCCGCCGCGCTGTCCCCGATCGCCGTGATGCCGTCCGCGGTGCTCATGTTGAACGCCGCCAAGGCGCCGTAGGCGACGTTCCCGCTCCCGTTCGTGACGTTCTGCAGTGCGGCTCTGCCGATTGCGATGTTGTTGTCGCCCGTCGTGAGGTCCTGCATCATCCGCTGCCCGACCGCAGTGTTGTTCTCGCCGCTAGGTTCCGGCAGGAACGGCTGCGGGTCCGCGGCCAGGTTGTTCGCGGCGTCGTAGAAGACCGACGTTGTGCTGGCGCGCGCGGTCGTGGCGGTGATGGCCATGGCCACCAGGACGACTAGCGCCGCCAGGGCTGTCGCCGCGGCGCCCCGGGTGTGCGCGACGCGACCGGGAACGATCTGCTTGTCCATTACAGGCCTCCTCGTCCGCGGCCACGACCGGCGCGGCGGCGGCTGTAGCTGAGCGATCAGCCAACCCTAGGTCGCTACGCGCCGTCGCGCCACCCCTGAGGTCGGCCAAATCAAATGATCGGCGGCCTCGAGATACTGCGTGCGCCATGCCGGACGACAAGGCCAAACTCGAGACCCTGAAGCGCCTCTACAGCGAGTACTCGACCCCAGGAGATCTCGACCGAGTCGACGAGGTCCTCGATCCCGCCATCGTTTGGACGGCCATCGAATCCGCTCCGGACGCTGGAACGCGAAGAGGCTAAAAGCGCTACTCCCGGAGGCCGGCGGCTTCGAGGGCGCCGTGCTTGCTCGCAAAGGGCTCGATCCGCACGATCCTTCCGTCGCGCAACGTGAGTAGCGATGAACGCGCCTCGTCGACCTCGAGCTCATTGGTACGTCCGCTCAGCCGCAACACCGCGACGACCTGATCACCTGCGTCGATCAGCTCGTCGACTTGGATGTCGTACTCGTCCCAGGCCGACAGGAACTGGGTCCAGAAGCGGCGGACGCCGTCGTACCCGCGGTACTCCTCGCTCGCCAAGAGCGAGTGCGGGGCCGCGACCCACTCGACCTCGGGATCGACGAGCTCTCGCACGCCGTCGAGGCGGCGCTCGAAGCTGCCGACGTCGACGCCCTGGAAGGCGGCGAACAGTCTGCGGACGACCTCCACGTTCTGCTGCGACATCGCCCGTTCAGTATCTCGCTCTGACCACGGGGACCCAGATCGCGGCATTTGTCGCCGCTCGGCGGTAACCGTTCAGCGGAGGGGGTGGGATTCGAACCCACGGACCGAGAGAACCCGGTCAACAGCTTTCAAGGCTGCCGCATTCAACCGCTCTGCCACCCCTCCGGGATAGCCAGCGGAGTGTGACGAGACGCGGATTCGGTCGCGTTCGCGCAGTCGGTGCTCGAATACCCTTGCCCGATGCCGCGGTGGCGCAACTGGGCCGGCGACCAGGAGTGCGTCCCGGCGGCGATCGAGCGACCCGGGTCGCGTGAGGAGCTCGCCGGCATCGTTCGCCGCGCTGCCGGGCGCGAGCAGACCGTGCGCGCGGTGGGATCCGGTCATTCGTTCACCGAGATCGCGCTCACGGACGGCGTCGCCGTCGATCTCCGACGGCTCGACCGGGTGCTGTCCGTCGACCGGTCCGCCGGCCTGGTCAAGGTCGAGGCAGGCATCGTCCTCGCGGCGCTCAACCGCCGCCTCGACGCGCTCGGCCTGGCGTTCGAGAATCTCGGCGACATCGATCGGCAGACGCTCGCCGGCTCGATCTCGACCGGGACCCACGGCACCGGGGCGCGCTTTCGCAGCGTTTCCGCGCAGGTCGAGGCCGTCGACCTGGTGCTCGCCGACGGCAGCTCGCTCGAGATCTCGGCGGCCTCCGATCCGGCCGCCCTCGCCGCGGCGCGGATCGGGCTCGGGGCGCTCGGGCTGATCTACGCGGTCACGATCCGAACCGTCCCCGCGTTCACGCTCCACCGCACCGACCGTCCGCGGCCGCTCGACGAGACGCTCGCCGGCCTCGACGAGCTCAATGCCGCCACCGACCACTTCGAGTTCTACGTCTTCCCCCATACCCGGACCGCCCTCTGCCGCGAGAGCCGGCGCACCGACGAGCCGCCGAGACCTCGCTCGCGGGCGGCCGTCTACGCGCAGGAGGTGATGGTGGAGAACTGGGTCGGGCAGCTGTTCGCGCTCGCCGGCCGCCGTCTACCGTCGCAGGTCCCGCGCCTGGCCCGGCTCGCCGCCGGCGGCGTCGGGCGCTCGACCAAGGTCGATCGCAGCTATCGCGTCTTCGCCAGCGAGCGCCGGATCCGGTTCACCGAGATGGAGTACGGGATCCCGCGCGAGCACGCGGCCGAGGCCGTGCGGCGCGTGCTCCAGGTGGCGGCGCGCGCCGAGCAGCCGGTCGCCTACCCGATCGAGGTCCGCTTCGCGGCCGCCGACGACCTCATCCTCAGCGCCTCCCACGCACGCGACACCTGTTACGTCGCCGTGCATCAGGACCGCAGGCTCGACTGGCGGCCCTACTTCCACGAGGTCGAGGAGATCATGGACTCCTACGGCGGGCGCCCGCATTGGGGCAAGCGCCACTTCCAGACGGCCGAGGCCCTCGCCCCGCGCTATCCGCGCTGGTCGGAGTTCCAAGCGTTGCGCGCGGAGCTCGATCCCGAGGGCGTGTTCGCGAACGAGTACGTTCGGCGCGTGCTCGGGCCGGCCGGCGAGCCATCGTAAGTGTATACTTACCGTAAGTGGTAACTGACCAAGGCGAAAGAATCGAGGCCCTGGGCGACCCGACCCGCCGCGCGATCTTCGAGCGGCTGGCCGAGCGCCCGCTCGCGGTCGGCGAGCTCGCCCGCGAGCTCCCGGTCAGCCGCCCCGCGGTCTCCCAGCATCTGAAGGTGCTCAAGCAGGCAGGCCTGGTCACCGACCGCCCGGCGGGAACCCGCCGCATCTATCAGCTGGACCCGGACGGGGTGGCGGCGCTCCGCGACTACCTCGACGGGTTCTGGAACCGATCCCTGGCGGCCTTCAAGCGGGCCGCAGAGGAAGGAGAGACGAAGCGATGACGACGCAGACCACCGACAAGGCGGTCCGGACCTCGGTCACCGTCGAGGCCCCGATCGAGCGCGCCTTCACTGTGTTCACCGACGAGATCGACAGTTGGTGGGATCCCGACCACCATCTGATCGAGGCCGAGTTCGAGCGCATGGTGTTCGAGCCGCGGGTCGGCGGTCACCTCTACGACGTGGGCGTCGACGGCAGCGAGTGCCGGTGGGCGCGCGTGCTCGCCTTCGACCCGCCCGACCGGTTCGTGATCAGCTGGGACATCAACACGAGCTGGGAGCTGGAGACCGATCTCGACCGCACGAGCGAGGTCGAGGTGAGGTTCGTCGCCGACGGCCCGGAGCGGACCAGGGTCGAGCTCGAGCACCGCAGCCTCGACCGCCATGGCGAGGGCTGGGAGGAGCGGATGCGCGACGCCGTCGCCTCCGACAATGGCTGGCCCGCCGGCCTGCGGCGCTTCGCGGACGCCGTTCAGATGTAGCCGAACTCGCGCGCCTTCGCGGTCAGCTCGTCGCGGAACTTCGGGTGCGCGATCTCGATCAGCCGCACGGTGCGCTCGCGGATCGAGCGTCCCCGCAGTTCGGCCACCCCGTGCTCGGTGACGACTTTGTCGACGATGTTCTTGTACGAGGTGACCGCGGCGCCCGGGTGCAGGGTGGGGACGATCCGCGAGCACGACTCGTCGTGAGGGGTCGAGTGCAGGACGATGAACGACTGCCCCTCCTCCGCGTAGAGCACCCCGCGAACGTAGTCGGCCTGGCCGCCGCTCGACGACCAGTAGTCGGTGCCGAGCGACTCCGAGGCGCATTGGCCGAGGAAGTCGACCTCGAGCGTCGCGTTGATCGCCGTCATCCGCGGCTCCCGGCCGATGTTGCGCGAGTCGTTGGTGTAGTTGACCGGCCACAGCTCGACCCCCGGGTTGTCGGCGACGAAGTCGAGCAGCCGCTTGCTGCCGAGCACCGTCGTGGTGATCACCTTGTTGCGGTGGGTGGCCTTGCGGGTCCCGGTGATCGCGCCGCCCTCGATCAGGTCGATGAAACCGTCGCTCATCAGCTCCGTGTGTACGCCGAGCTCGCGATGATCGGAGAGCAGGTGCAGAACCTGATCCGGAACCGAGCCGATCCCGGCCTGGATCGTGGCCGCATCGGGGATTCGCTCGACCACCAGCTCGGCGATCCGGCGGTCGGTCTCGGTCGCTTCGCGCGGCGGCACCTCGACCAGCGGGTAGTCGGCTTCGCACCAGCCCGCGACCTGGCTCACGTGGACCTGGTTCTCGCCAGACGTCCGCGGGAGCTGCGGGTTGGCCTCGAGGAAGAACGGCACCTCGCCGATCAGCGGCGCGACGTACTCGGCGTGCGGGCCGAGCGAGAAATAGCCGTGGCGGTCCGGCGGCGCTGCGGCCGCAAGGGCCACCGAGCGCTTCGTCGTCGCCCGCATCAGCGCCGGCACCTCGCTGAAGTTGTTCGGAACCAGGTCGCAGTGGCCGGCGTGAAAGGCGTCGCGGTTGTGGGGCGACAGGAACCAGGACACGTGGTGGAGGTTGGGGATCTCGCCGTTGATGTAACGGCGGTCGCGCAGCGGGAGCATCTGGTGCAGGCGGACGTCGCGCAGGGTCTCGGCGCCGTCCTCGATCGCGTCGATCACGGTCACCGGCTCGCCGTTGCCGAGCCCGACGATCCCGTCGGCGCCGGGCGGGAGCTGATCGAGGACGGCCGCGGCCGGGCGGCGCTTCTCGGCCAGGGCGGAGCCGATGTCGGGCGGGTGGCTCACGCGAGGCGGTCGATGTCGTCGAGCAGGCGGATGAAGCCCTGGCGGAGGGCCACCGCGAGCCCGGCGGCCGTCGCGCCGCCGACCACGGGGACGGGCATCGTGAAGACCGAGGTCCAGTGCACTCGAGTCCCGGCCCCGTCGGGGACCAGCGTGATCATGCCGCCGTCGTGGTCGAGCGGCAGGTTGACCTCGCGGATCAGATAGCCCATCCGCGTCGGTCGCTCGAACGCTGTGATCTCCTCCGTGAAGCGCAGCGGCCCGGCGACGAGCCGCCGTAGGGCGCCGACTCCATTTTGCTCCTCGGCGCCCTCACGGATCAGCTCAGCCCGGCTGAAACCGCGAAACCGGGTGTAGGAGGCGTGATCGCTGAGCAGCTCGAACGCCTCGTCGATCGGGGCGGTGAGCGTCTTGTCGAGCTCGATCCTCGCCATCAGAGGAACGCCTTGCCCTCGCCGCGGTAGGTGGGGACCTCGTCGACGATCGTCTCGCCCTCGACCAGCAGGAGGCGGTCGAAGCGCTCGCAGAGCTCGCCCGCCTTCGCGTGGCGCAGGTAAACGCGGTCCCCGATCCGCAGCTCGTAGGCGGCGGCGCCGAGCAGGGGGCTCTGGACCTCGCCGGCGCCCTCCGAGCGGTCGAAGCGCAGCCCGCCAGGGAGGTAGGGCTCGGGCAGCCGGTCGGGCGTCGCCGGCCCGGAGGCCAGGTAGCCGCCACCGAGGATGGTCGCGACCCCACCCACCGGGCGCCGGACCACCGGGAGGCAGAAAAAGGCGGCCGGCTCGAGCTCGAGCGAGCGGTAGTTGTCGAACAGCGCCGGCGCGTAGAAGCCCGAGCCGGCGGTGAGCTCGGTGACGATCCCGGCGGCCCCGGTGCGCGCGAGGCTCCCGGTACCGCCGCCGTTGACGAAGTCGAGCCCGCCGTCGGCGGCGGCGACCTCGCGCACCGCGGCGACGATCCCGGGCAGCCGCGAGTGGATGTCGCGCTCGGACCGCGCCTGCATCGCGCGGATCGCGGCGCTGCGCACCGGGCTGCCTGGGATCCGGTCGCCGACGCCCGCGATCTGCCCCTCGTAGGCCATCAGCCCGGCGAGCGATGTGCCGGGGCGCTCGGCGATCTCCTCGGCCATCCGCCGCGCCCGCCCGGCGTCGTGCACCGGGGAGCGCTTGGGCCCGATCCGCGCGACGCGTCCGCCGAGCGGCCACCAGCCGACGTCGACGTCGAGGCAGACTCGGATCGAGGCTCGCCCGCCGCCGATCGCGCCCTCGATCAGGTCGAGGTGGGGGCGATCGTCGACCATCAGCACCGGTGCGCGCTCCGGGGCCTCGCTCGCCAGGCGGCCGACCCGGGAAATCGCCCGGCGATCGACGGACGGGTAGCCGACGACCAGGTCCTCGAACCCCTCCTCGGCGAGGTGCAGCGCCTCGGGGACCGTGAACGCGAGCACGCCCCGAAAGCCCGGATCGAGGTCGAGGATCCGTCGCAGCACGGCGCTCGAGCGCACCGACTTCGAGGCGATCCGGATCGGGAGCCCGCCGGCCTGCTCGAGCATCCGGCGCGCGTTGCGGGCCATCGCATCGAGGTCGACGAAGGCGAACGGCGGCACCTGCGTGGCGAAAATCGCGTCGTAGCGGGACTTGAGCGCTTCTCGATCGATCTCGGGCGGGCTCATGGCGCGGGCGAGCGTATCTGTGTCGCGGACGAGCGGCGGGATCGCATCTATGATCGGGCCCGTCCCCTGGAGAGGTGGCCGAGTGGCTGAAGGCACTCGCCTGCTAAGCGAGTAGGGGGCGCAAGCTCTCTCGCGGGTTCGAATCCCGCCCTCTCCGCTCGTAGTTCGCACGGGAGCCGAGGTCCAGCGACCCTGACCGCGCCCCGCATGCCGCCGCGGGCTACGACGCGTTCAGCTCAGCCGCAGAACGGACGAGGGCTTTGAAGGCCTTCTCGTCGATGCCGTCTCCCTCGTAGAGGTCGATGGCGCGCCGGACCTTGCCTTCGAAGCCTGAGTTGAAGAGGCCGGCTGGATCCTCCAGGGAGGCGCCCTTGGCGAAGGTGAGCTTCACCTTGTCCTTGTAGGTCTCGCCGGTGAGGATGATCCCGTCGTGGGACCAAACCGGCACGCCGAAAGGGTTCGCCGGCTTCCGCCATTTGATCTCTTCGACGACCTCGGGAGCGGCCTGCTTGGTGAGTCGGCGGACCCGGGAGAGCGTCTCTCCGCGCCAATCGTCGAGTTCCTCGATCTTCGCGTCGATCAGCTCAGACGGTGTCTTCGATCCGGGCTCGGCGGGCATGGTTGGACTCTTCCAGAGTGCCGCTCGCCATGCGGAGCGGAGTGTCGCTCGCCGCTGCGGAAGACGGTCAGAGGATCAGGTCCCGATGGCGGCCGAACAGATCCGCGTGCCCGCCCCGGCCGCGAACCAGCGCGTTTTCCATCACTACGCAGCGACAGCCGATCTCGATCGATCCGCCTTCGGCGGTCAGCACCGCACCAAACAGGATCGACGTCTCCTCGGCGATCGTCACGTCGCCACAGACGATCGCGTTCGGCGCGACGTACGCGGTCTCGGCGACGGACGGGCGCTTGCCCCTGGTGCTCGATCAGCATGCGTTCACGGCAACTAGGCTGAGTCCCGAGACCGATGTCCCGAGGAGTGCCGCCGAACAAAGTCGCGCAGGTCGATCTGGCGACGGACGCCCTGAACGGCAGGGATTTCGAAGCGTTGGCGACCGTGTTTCATCCGGAGCTCGAGCACCACTCGGCGTTTGGCGCTGTCGAGGGCGACGTCTACCGCGGAATCGATGGCCAGCGGAAGCGCTGGGATAACGTCACGGCAACTTGGGACGACTTCAGGATCGAAGTCGCGCAGGTCCACGATGTCGACGACGAGCGGGTGGTCGTCGTCTTGCGACTGACGGGAGAAGCGAAGGCAAGCCGACTGCCGCTGAATACGCGCGTGGGTCAGGTGTGGACCTGGCGAGACACGCGGGTGTGGCGGATCGTCACGTACACGAATCCGAGCGATGCCCTCGAAGCAGTCGGGCTTGAGCAATAGGCGCTTCTCGTCCAAGTGCTTGGTCGCGGGATACTGCGTGGGCATGTCGAAGGAGAACGTCGAGACCGTCCAACGCGCCATCGAGGCGTGGAATGCCGATGATCTGGGCGCCTTTTTGGCCACGCTCGATGCCGACGTCGAGTGGCACCCTGCGATCGAGCCGGGCCTTGAGGGAACGGCAACCACCTACCGCGGTCATGACGGCGCGCGAAGGGTTTGGGTGGAGGACCGCGGCGAGTCGTGGGAACGCCTCACCAATCGGCCTGAAGAGTTCCGCGACCTCGGCGAGTCGGTCCTCGCGCTCGGTCACATGGACTTGACCGCCCGGACGACCGCCATCGAGTTCAGTCAAGAACTCGGAGAAGTCTTTGACATTCGAGGGGGGAAGATCGTTCGCATCCGCGACTTTCTGACTCATGCGGAGGCCCTCGAAGCCGCTGGGCTGTCCGAGTAGGGCTGCCCCGCCAGGCTCAGAGCCCCGTTTCGGGAAACGGGCTGCGCCAACGCGCGTTATTCCACTGTCACCTGCCTGCGCCGCTTGGTGATCTCCGCGGCGTCGTCCCTGACGTTGAAAAGAGCCTCGTCAGGGTCGCTACGGACTGCACGAAGCAGACCGCCCTGGGGGTCATGGCCGATGGCCTCCCAGGTCCCGGGAGAGACTTCTTCGACCGAGAACCGCCAGCGATCAGGCTCCCAAGGCTCGTGCGCATCGGTCATCACCGGGCTTGTGTCTAACCAATGCGGATGAAATGACCGTGAAGGCCTCGAGCACCGCCGACCCCGGTTCTGCCCCGATCGGTCGATGTGCGCGCCGCCAAACGGGCGTGATGAGAGGATGGGCCTGCCGCGATCAATAGGGGAGATCGTCAGATGCCAGAGGAACTCGTTGGAACCGTTGAGGAGCGCGACGGCAACGTCTACGTGCGCGACTGAAGCCTTCAAGCGAGGATCGGCGACGGCCTGAACCCTCTGACGATGAGGTAGATCGCGAAGGACGCTTCGAAGGCGGCCTCTGGCACCGAGAAAACGATGTGCGCACCGTTTTGCTCGTACGCGCCGAACAACACGGCGATCGAGGAAGCGAAGATCAGTGGGCCGCCGATGACTCCCAACATCGCCAGGCGCGGAGGCATCAGGCCGGAGCTGTACATCAAGTAGCCCAGCAGCAGGCCGTTGACGCCGACGCAGAAACCCGGCCCGAACAGGAATGTCCAGTCGTGGATCGCGACGAGGGTTTGCCCGGCGATGTCGAGCGAAGTTCCATCTGCGCCGATGGATGCGGCCAAATCGTCGCGGAGGGTGGTGACCGCCAGAAGACTGATGGCGCCGACGCCGATGAGCGTTGACTCGACGATGCGGGACCCGACATAACCGAGCGACAGGGTCTCGCTCTGGCGCCTGAGGATCGGGAACATCACGACCGCTGTGCCGACGTTGCCGATCATCAGGAGGATCTCGAGAAGAGCGCCGAGAGTGACTCGGCCATCGTCGCCCGCTCCGAGGATGTAGTCCGCACCGTTCAGAACCGGGTCGTAGAGAGCCACCGCTCCGATTGACGTGATGAATGTGGACGCCATGAGCCACCCGGCGATCCGTGCGGTCCGCCTTTGCTGCGGCGTTTGTTCCGCAGCCGACCCTGACTGAAGCACTCGGTCAGTCATGGAGATCGTTCCCCGATCTCGTCCCTCAACGGGAGAACCGCGCCGTCGAGAGAGAGACGAAGGGGCTCGACGGCCGGTCTGATTTTGCGCGCAGGCTATATCCCGCGCCCGCGGATGCGGCTCGCCGGGCCGTTTCCCCTCTGGGTCTGGGCGGCTGGGGCCGCCTTCGTTCTCGTCTACGGCTTACCTCGGGCCGCTCACGGCCATACCCGCCCAGCGATCCCGACTATCGAGCGGCCGGCGACCGCGCTGCCAGCACCAGGGTGGTTCGCGCTCGACGTTGGGCCGATTTGTGCGATCGGCTCGGCCCATTGAGTACCCGGTGGTACCCGCGCGCTACCCCACGGTACTTTCGGCGCCGCGCGGTGGCCTCGTCGCCGGCGATCGGTTCCGCGGAACCGCACACTCCAGACGTTCACTTCTCGTCAAAGGCAACGGCCGGCAGTGAGGAGAGGACGCGGCTCCATCGCGCCCTCTCCCCTTGATCAACCGCTGGTGTCCGAGCGGAGCTTGCGCTACCTCTCCCTGTCGACGCGAATGAACGGCGCGGGGAACGGGAAGTTAGCGTCGCCGTCGACGAGCGTGTTGCCGTCGAAGACGATCGTCGCCATCGCGGTCGCCGGGCGTTCCATGCGCCGCGAGCCTGGCCCGTTGATCGTGGTCGTGAGCCGTCCGGCCCCTCTCCAGAGGGCGTGAACGGACACCGTGTGCGTCCCGCCTCGGTTGTCCAGCACGCCGGTGAACATGCCGGTGACACTGACTCTCCTGAGGTCCGGCGCCCAGTGCGTCCGCGCCGGCTGGGTGGAGCCCCAGCTGTAGGTGCCGTCAGGGCACTGGCCCGTGAACCCGACCCTGAGGGGCGGGTTGCGATCGGGCGTCGTCCCGTCAGCCTTGAAGTTGTCGGTCTCCACGATCAGGCGGCCGTCGGGGGCCGTGGAGCCATCCGGGCATTGGAACGGGGTCGACCAGCGGGCGGAGGCAACCCGCTCGGTGAAGCCGCTCCCGGCCGACGCGACGGCCGCCACGCCGAACACCGCCAGCGCGGCGACGAGGGAGAAGACGTACCGGTGCGGCCGGGCGGATCGGCGTCGCGGCAACTGCAGACCACTCATGAGGAACTCCTTAGTTTTGCGGGGGTCGGTGAAAACCGTCTACCGACGTAACCCGGGGCGCCCATCAGGATCACGGACGTTCGGCGCGACCTCGTCCGGCTCCCGATCTTCCGGCGCCACCGCGCCGGGCGCCGCCCGTCTGGCCAGCTTCGCCTCGTAAGCCGCCTGCGTCTCGCCGCCGACGAGGTCCCGAAAGCGCTCCTTGAACCGCTCAGTGCGGCGGCTCGCCCGAAAGCGCGCTTCGGCCTTCGCCTGCTTCGGCGGGTTGCGATCGCCGTAGAAGCGTCTGGCCCACGGGGAGCGAGGCTTGCCGATCCGTAGCGCGCCGTAGACGGCGACAGGCGCGAGGAAGATGCCGACCGTTCCGTGGAGGAGCCGCTGCTTCCCGAAACAGACGGCGACCGGCAGGAGCAGGATCGCGGCGGCGACCACGGAGACGAGGACGTCGGCGGCGACGCTCCCCGTGTCGACCTCGAGCGGCACCGCTCCAAGCAGCACGAGCAGGAGCGCGGCGCCGCCGATGACCGCGGCATCGATCGAGGTGCGGCCCTCCCGGGCCCAGTAGACGTCCTCGAGGTAGATCCACAGCGCGAACTCGTCGATCGTCAGCCCCGCCCCGATCCCGAAGCAGGCGGCGCAGACCTCGAACCACGGGCTCGAGTCGAACAGAGCGAAGCCGAGCGCTCCGCTCGCCATCATCAGGCAGATCCCCCAAACGAGGTGGTGGAGGTGCAGCCCGCTGTCGCTGACGACGCTCCCGGGCCACCACGGAACGCGCGGGCTCCGCCCCAGGCGCGCGCTCAGGCGAATGAAGCCGAACGAGCCGAGGAAGCCGACCAGCACCAGGAAGACCCCCTGTCGCTCGTGCTCGACGAGCTGGTCGTTCCAGAACGAGGACAGAATCGATGCTGACGTGGTCATCCTGACTCCACGTTCCGACCCTAGCTTCCCTCGCCGACGGGCCGAAGAGTGACCGAGGTCACGTAACTCGGGCGGCGAAGTGAGACAATCGTGCCACCCGTGTCTCGCGAGCACGTCGACGTCCTCATTGTCGGCGCCGGAATCTCCGGCGTCGGCGCCGGGTATCACCTGCAGGTCAACTGCCCCGGCAAGAGCTTCGCGATCCTCGAGGCGCGCGACGCGATCGGCGGCACCTGGGACCTGTTCCGCTACCCCGGCATCCGCTCGGACTCGGACATGCTCACCCTCGGCTACTCGTTCAAGCCGTGGAACGAGGCGAAGGCGATCGCCGACGGGCCCTCGATCCTCGAGTACGTCCGCGAGACGGCGAGCGAGAACGGGATCGACGAGAGGATCCGCTTCGGCCACAAGGTCGTCGCTGCGGAGTGGTCCTCTCCCGACGCCCGATGGACGGTCGACGTCGAGCTCGTCGACAGCGGCGAGACCGTGCAGATGACCTGCGCCTTCCTGCACGTCTGCGGCGGCTACTACTCCTACGACGGCGGCTATACGCCCGATTTCGCCGGCACCGATCGGTTCGAGGGGGAGATCGTTCACCCGCAGACGTGGCCCGAGGAGCTCGACTACGACGGCAAGCGGGTGGTCGTCGTCGGCAGCGGCGCGACCGCGGTCACCCTGGTGCCGGCGATGGCCGAGCGCGCCTCGCACGTGACCATGCTCCAGCGGTCGCCCAGCTACGTCGTCGCCCTGCCGGCGATCGATCCGCTGGCCCGGGCGATGCGCCGGTGGGTGCCGGCGAGGCTCTCCTACTCGATCCTGCGCTGGAAGAACGTGCTGATGACCATGCTCGTCTACCAGCTCAGCCGCCGGCGCCCGGGCATGGTCAAGCGGATGATTCGCCGGGGGGTCGAGCGCCAGCTGCCGCCCGGCTATGACATCGACACCCATTTCAAGCCCGCGTACAACCCATGGGACCAGCGCATGTGCCTGGTCCCCGACGGAGACCTGTTCGCCTCGATCAGCGACGGCAGCGCGACCGTGGTCACCGACCGGATCGAGACCTTCACCGAGGACGGTCTGCGGCTCGAGTCGGGCGCCGAGCTGGAGGCCGAAGTCGTCGTAACTGCCACCGGGCTCAATTTGCTGCCGATCGCCGGAATCGACCTCGCCGTCGACGGCGAGCGGATCGAGCTGCCGGAGACGATGGGCTACAAGGGAATGATGCTCAGCGGGGTGCCCAACATGGCCATCTCGCTCGGCTACACGAATGCTTCCTGGACGCTGAAATGCGACCTCACCTGCCAGTACGTCTGCCGCCTGCTCAACCACATGGACGACCGGGGGTACGCGTACTGCACGCCGGTCAACAGCGATCCCTCGGTGACCACCGAGCCGTTCATCGACTTCTCCTCCGGATACGTCATGCGCTCGATCGAGAAGTTCCCCAAGCAGGGGTCGAAGCCCCCGTGGCGGCTGTACCAGAACTACGCCCGCGACATCGTCTCGCTGCGCTACGGCCCGGTCGACGACGACGCGATGCAGTTCTCCCGCGCCTAGCCGGTCCAAGCGCGAATAGGCTCCCGCCGATGCCGGAGCCCCCCGCCTACGGACCGCCGTTCGCCGCCTATCAGTCGGAGATCCTCCTGCTCGGGATGGGAGGCACCCGGCCCGAGCACCCGGTCTCGATCGGCGAGCTCGAGCGGCTGGCCGAGGAGCGGATCGACGACCCCCGGGTCACCGATCACGTCGCCGGCGGCGCCGGGAGCGAAGGGACCATGCGCGCGAACCTCGAGGCGTTTCGGCGCTGGCGGATCGTGCCGCGGATGCTCCGCGACGTCTCCGACCGCGACCTGGCGGTGACCGTGCTCGACACACGGATGCCGGCCCCGGTGGCGCTGGCGCCGATCGGGGTGCAGTCGATCGTCCACCCCGACGGGGAGCTTGCGGTCGCGCGCGCCGCCGCCGCGGTCGGGCTGACGATGACCCTGAGCACGGTGTCCTCGTTCGCGCTCGAGGAGGTCGCCGAGGCCGCCGGCGGTCCGAAGTGGTTTCAGCTCTACTGGCCGCGCAGCCGCGAGCTCGCGGCGAGCCTGATCGGCCGCGCCGAGCAAGCCGGCTACGAGGCGATCGTGCTCACGGTCGACACCTTCCTCCCAGGGTGGAAGCCGCGCGACCTCCAGGTCGCCTGGCAGCCGCAGCTGGAGGGGACCGGCATCGCCAACTACACCTCCGATCCGGTGTTTCGCTCGCTCTTGGACCGCTCGCCGGAGGACGACCGGGAGGCGGCGATCGGCCAGTTCGCGATCCAGTTCGCGAACCCGGAGCTCAATTGGGACGACCTCGAGTTCCTGCGCGCGGAGACCGAGCTCCCGGTGCTGATCAAGGGCATCCTGCACCCCGAGGACGCGCGCGCCGCGCGCGACCGGGAGATCGACGGCGTGATCGTCTCCAACCACGGCGGCCGCCAGGTCGACGGCGAGATCGCCGCGCTCGACGCCCTGCCGGCGGTCGCGGACGCCGTCGGCGACGATCTCGCGGTGCTCCTCGACAGCGGCGTGCGGTCGGGCGCGGACGTGGTCAAGGCGCTCGCGCTGGGCGCCGACGCGGTGCTGCTCGGGCGGCCCTACATCTGGGGTCTGGCGCTCGGTGGCGAGGCCGGGGTGCTCTCCGTCCTGCGCACGATGCTCGCCGAGCTCGACCTGACGCTCGGCCTCAGCGGCCACACGCGGATCGCCGAGGTCGGGCCGGAGCTGCTCGCCCGCGAGGGCGAGGCGCCGGGCTGAGGGCTCCCACCGGCTACCTTGGGGGGGAATGAGAGCGCTACTGACCGGGGCGGCGATCGCCGTCGCCTCGATAGCGCTGGGGTGTGGATCGGAGTCCGACCCGGCGCCGACCGTCGTCATCGACCTGCCGGCCCCGGAGGCGACGGGGCGGGGTGCCGGACAGGGCTCGTCCGGCGGGTCCGGCACGGGCTCGACGTCCGCCGGTCAGGCTGCGCCGCAGCCGGCTTCGGCCTCGACCTCCGCCGGCGACGGCAACGCCCAGGACGCCGGCTCGGGATCGCAGGGCGTCGATGCGGCGGCCTCCGCTGAGCCCCCGGCGCCCAAAGCGTGGCTCGACCTCGACATCCCGAGGGATTCCTACCCGGTGATCTGGGTGCGGCGCGGGCATCGGGTCGAGATCCGCACCGAGCCCGGCGGTGGCGAGCTGGTCGACCGCGCCGGCAAGCGGACCGAGTTCGGCTCGCCCAACGTCTTCGGTGTGATCAAGCAGTCCGGGCACTGGGCCGGGGTGAGCACGCCGCTGCTCGCCAACGGCCAGCTCGGCTGGATTCGCCTCGACCCGCAGCGGCTCAACGCCGGCTGGACCACGACCTCGATCGTCGTCGACATCTCCGATCGTCGCGCCGAGCTGCTCAACGACGACGACGTCAAGCGCAGTTTCCCGGTCACCGTGGGCGCGCCCGGCAGCGACACGCCGCTGGGCCGTTACGCGATCACCGACACCTTCCGCGGCGACCTCAACCCGGCATACGGCTGCTGCGCGCTGGCGCTTTCGGCGACGCAGCCGAGCCTCCCCTCCGGGTGGCTGGGCGGCCGCCGGATCGCGATCCACGGGACCACCGGGCCGCTCGGGATCGCGGCCTCCCATGGTTGCGTCCGCGCCGCCGACGCCGACGTCTCGTCGCTGGTCAGCCGCGTGGCGCTGGGGACGCCGGTCTTCATCCGCGCCTGATCGCGGGGGTCAGCCGGCCGCCGCGTCCGCCTGCTCGGCAAGTGCCCGCTCGAGATCCGCGGCGAGCTCTTCGAGGTCGGCGAGCGCGTCACGGTCGCCGGCGAGGCCGAAGAAGACCGCGCCATCGTAGCTGAGCACGCCGATCGAGAGCGCGTGGTTCTGCGGCGAGAGCGGCACGAACGGATAGATCGCCTCGAGGCGGCGGCCGAGCAGGTAGAACGGCATCTGCGGCCCGGGGACGTTGGAGACGACCAGGTTGAAGGCGAGCGGCCGCGCGATCGCTCCCGCGAGCACGCGGTTGATCGTCGGCGGAGTCCAGCCGGTGGCCTCGATGATCAGCGAGGCGGCGTTCGCCTGCTCGGAGGCCTTCAACCGCGCGGTCTCCGCGTGGATCAGCTCCAGCCGCGCGGCCGGGTCGCGCTCACCGACCGGCAGGCTGACGAGCAGGGTCGCGATCCGGTTGCCGAGCTCGAGCTCCTCGTCGGGCCGGCGGACGCTCATCGGGACCAGGGCCACGACCCGCTCCGGAACCGGCTCGCCACGGCGTTCGAAGGCCCGGCGCAGGGCGCCGGCGCTCACCGAGAGGATGACGTCGTTGACCGTGGCTTCGGAGCCGCGCCGCATCGCCTTCAGCGCCTCGAGTTCGGTGGCGACGAAGGCCACCCGCCGGTCGCGGCCGATCGCCACGTTGAGGAAGGTGCGCGGCGCCGTCGGCCCGCTCGCCGCCAGCTTGGCGAACCCCTCCGCGGTCCGCATCACCCGCCCGGTGGTCGAGCGCGGCATCGTCAACGCCTCCCGGGCCGCCTTGCGGGCCGCACGCAGCGGGGTGCGGATGCGGTCCGAGGCGTCGCGGACGAAGAGCAGCTCGGGGCTGGGCTCGTCGGGCTCCCAGCGCTCCTCGGAGACCTCCATCTCAGTCCCCTCCGGACTGGCGTCGAGGATGATCGTGCCGACGTCGACCGCGGCAACGCCGTCGACGAGCGCGTGGTGGGTCTTCGAGATGTAGGCGTGGCGTTCGCGCTCGAGCCCCTCGACCAGGTAGAGCTGCCACAGGGGGCGGGTGAGGTCGAGCGGCTCGGACATCACCCGGCCGACCAGCTCGCGCAGCTCCGCGATCCCGCCGGGCCCCGGAAGCGCCGCCCGGCGGACGTGGCGTTCGATGTCGAAGGAGGAGTCGTCGGCCCACAGCGGGTTGCTCAGCGACGCCGCGCCCGCGCCCGTGATCTTCTGGCGGAAACGCGGGATCAGCGACAGCCGCCGCTCGACGTGCTCGACCAGCTCGGCGAACTCCGGCGGCGCTCCCTCGACCACGATCGTCGCCCCGACGTGCACGTGGATCGGCCCTCGCTCGGCGAGCAGCGAGGACATGTCGGAGGCCGAGAGCCGCTCGTTCACACGCCGCCGGCCGGCGCCGCACCCGCCATGAACTCCTCCAAACCCTGCCGGGCCTGGAACTGGATCCGGCGCTGCAGCGGCGGGGTCCAGCCGAGGAAGAAGCCGAGTGGTCCAAGCGCCTGGCGTGACCACGCGTAGAGGTCGAACCAGTCGCGGTGGTCGGCGATCTTGCCGTCGCGGAACTCGAACGTCGCCTCGATCACGTTGTGGACCGGGCGCCCGGAGGAGAAGGTGTAGTAGGCCTCCCAGTGGGCGGAGCCCTCCTCGCCCTCGGCCTTCACCTCCGAGTGCTCGACCCGGAGATCGGTGGCGCGGCCGCAGAGCATCCGCCACATGGCCCCGACCTCCTCACCGTGCAGGTGGGCGAAGACGGGGTCGGCGAAGTGGGCGTCGGGCGTGTAGCAGGCGGCCATCGCGTCGCCGTCCTGGCGCGAGAACGCCTCGTAGAGGCTGTCGATCAGCGCCGCGTTGGCGTTCGCGTCGGCCGGCACGCGGCCGATCGTATCCGCGTCGGCCGGCCCGCACCCCGGCTCAAGGCAGATAGGCCATCGGGTCCGTGACCTGGCCGTTGATGCGAACCTCGAAGTGCAGGTGCGGCCCGAAGCAGTAGCCGGTGCAGTCGCTGATCCCGATCACGTCTCCCTGGGAGACCTGCTGGCCCTGGGAGACGGAGAAGCTCGACTGGTGCGCGTAGCAGGTCGAGATCCCGCTGCCGTGATCGATGCAGGTGTAGTTGCCGTAGCCGCCGCTCGAGGCCTCGGGCTGGGTGAAGAGGACGACGCCGTTGGCGGCCGCGTGGATCGCGGTGCCGCTCGGGACCGCGATATCGATCCCGGGATGGTTCTCGTACCCGCCGTTGATGCTGCGCGGGCCGAACGGCGAGACCACGGGCCCGCTGACCGGCCAGATGAAGCCCTCCGAGCTCTCGCCGCGAAACGGCCCCGCCGCCGCGGCGGGGACGCCGGCGGCCTGCTGGGCGGCGGCGACCTGTGCCGCGATCCTGTCCTGGATCTTCGAGATGTCGCCCTCGAGGCGGTCCTCGGTGTCCTGCGCCGAGAGCAGCGCCCGCTTGCGCCGGTCGCGGACGGCGTCGAGGTCGGCCTGGCGGCCCTCGAGCTCGCTGCGGGTGCGCTCGAGCTCGGCCTTGCGATCGGCGATCTCGTCGCGCTCGGCGGTCACCCGCTTGACGATGTCGATCGTCCGGTTGCGCAGGCCACGGACGCGCCCGACGACGCTGGAGTCCTGCTCCTCGATCCGGCGCAGGTACTCGTAGCGGTCCACGAGGTCCTCGAAGCCCCGCGAATCGAGCACGACGGTGAGCAGGTCGGGCTCGCCGGAGCGGTAGATGTCGACCAGCCGGTTGCGGAGCAGGTTCAGCGATCGCTGCAGGTTGGCCCGCAGCCGGTCGAGGCGGACGCGGTCGCGGCGCAACTCGGCCTGCTTGCGGGCGAGCTCCTGCTCGACGATCGCCTCGCGGTTGCGAAGCACGGAGATCTCGCCGATCAGCTGGTCGATCTGGTCGCCGTAGCGCGCGATCGTCGTCGAGAGGACACCCTCGCGATGGTTGACGTGCTCGAGGCGCTCGCGCTTGTGGGAGAGCTCCGACTGGAGGTCCTGGCCGGAGGCGGTCGCGCCGAGCGCGGCGGCGAGCGCCACGGTGACCGTTGCCCCGAGGGCGAGCCTGAGCTGCGGGCGGGTTTGCATCCGACCACGCAGGTTGATCCCCGATCGCCCGCGAGGCGCCGGGTGGGCGCCCGGTGCAAAGCGACTTGCCGCGCCTGCGAGCATGAGCGCGATGAGCGAGCCGAGACGACGCCGCGAGATCGCCCGCGGCGAGCGGGTGCTGCCGGGGGTCTGGCGCCTCCGTCTCCCGCTGCCGTGGCCGGGCGTCCCGCACTGCAACGCCTGGGCGATCGCCTCCGGCGACGGGATCGTGCTCTTCGACACCGGCATGGCGACCGACGACGGCCTGCGTCAGCTCGAGCTCGCCTTGGCGCAGGTGGGCTTCGGGCTCACCGACGTGCGCCTGGTCGTCTGCACCCACTCCCACACCGACCACTACGGGCTCGCGGGCCCGATCGTCGATGCCGCGGGCTGCGAGCTCTGGATGCATCCGGCGTGGGGGCACGTGCGGCGGATGGCCGAGGACCCCGACGGAGCGCTCGACCGCCGGATCGAGGTCGCGCGCCAGAGCGGGGTCCCGGCGGCGGCTCTCGAGCTCTACGAGCAGCGGCGGGGCACCGGCGCCGGCATCGCCCGCCTGGTCGAGCCGGACCGCGAGCTGGTCCCCGGCGTCGTGGTCGAGACCGACCTCGGCGGCTGGGAGGTCCACGAGACGCCCGGTCACGCGCCGTCGCACGTCGTCCTGCACGAGCCCGAGAGCGGCCTGCTGATCTCCGGCGACCACCTGCTCGGCCGCATCTCCCTGTTCTTCGACTACGGCCACACCCCCGATCCGGTGGCCGAGTTCATCACCGGCCTCGACGAGGTCGACCGCCTCAACCGCACCGGGCTCTGCCTCGCCGGCCACGGGCGGCCGTTTCGCGACGTGCCGGCGAAGGTCGCCGCCAACCGGGCGGAGCTCGACTCACACCTCGAGCGGGTGCGCGGCGGCTTCGCGAAGGGTCCGCGGACGGCGTTCGAGCTGATCGGCGAGATCGTCGGGCCCGAGAACGTCACCCCAGCGACCGGCGCCTGGGGGCTGCAGCTGGCGCTCGCCTACGTCGACCACCTGGTGGCGGCCGGCGAGCTGGTCGAGGTCGAGGGCTCGGATCCGCGCCTCTGGCAGCTGACCGATGATTCCTCGGCCGTCGAGCGATCTACCGAAGAGCAACCCACCACTCAGAGATAGGAGCACACATGAGCGACTCAGCGACCCTCGTCAGCGGGACCGACTTCGTCTGCATCCCGAGCAAGGACTTCGAGGCGGCGTCGAAGTTCTACACCGACGTCGTCGGGCTGGAGCAGTCGAAGCGCTGGGGCAACATGCCCGCGGGCGAGTTCGAGACCGGCAACCTGACCCTGGCGGTGATGCAGTGCGACGCGTTCGGGATCGAGTTCAGCCCGAACGCCGTGCCGATCGCGCTCCACGTCGACGACTTCGACGCGGCCAAGGCCGAGCTCGAGTCGCGTGGGGTCGAGTTCCAGGGCGACGTGATCGACTCGGGCGTCTGCTGGCAGGCGTTCTTCCAGGATCCCGACGGCAACACGGTGGGCATCCACCACCGCTACGCGCCGCAGCCGAGCTAGGACGGGATCAGCGCGAGCGCGCGCTGAAGCCCGAGAGGCAGGCGATGAACACGATCCCGTTCAGGAACAGGCTGCTCCAGATGCCGGTGTGGTTGGTGTCGTTGGAGAGCAGGATCGCCAGGTTGCCGGCGAGCGCCAGCCCGCTGACCACCAAGCCGAGGCCGAGCGCGAACCCGTTCAGATTCAGCATCCCGCGGCCGACGAACCAGTAGATCAGGCCGACGACGATGGCCCCGATCCCAAAGGCGGTGACCGTGTCGCCGCTGTAGTCGGTCGTGTTCTCGATGATGTCGTCGTGGAAGAGCAGGCCCAGGATCCCGCCGATGACCGTGAGGACGCCGATGACCACGGTCACCCAGCCGACGATCGTGAGCAGGAAGGGGCGCTCCTCGGTCATCTCGCGCAGCGTAGGCCACCGCCCGGCGGCTGAAGGCTCAGGCCTCGCGCCAGCCGCCCGAGGCGTAGTCCTCGAGTCCCCCGAACAGCTCGCCGGTCTCGACGGTGGCCATCCCGTGCCGGTACTCGTTCGCGAGCGCGTCCTCGAGCGACAGCGACCACTGCTCATAGGACGAGAGCCGGTCGCTTCGCAGGGCGGCCTGGGGCCGGGCGGCGATCTCATGTGCCAGCGCGGTCGCCTCGGCCAGCGCCTGGCCGCTGGGGACGAGCCGGTTGGCGAGCCCCATCCGCAGCGCCTCCTCGCCGCCGACGCCGCGGCCGGTGAGGATCAGGTCGAGCGCCTGGCTGTGGCCGATCAGCCGCGCGAGCCGGATCGTCCCGCCGTCCATCAGCGGGATGCCCCAGCGGCGGCAGAAGACGCCGAAGACGGCGTCCTCGGCGGCCACCCGCAGATCGCACCAGATCGCGAGCTCGAGCCCGCCCGCGACGGCGTGGCCCTCGACCGCCGCGATCACCGGCTTTTCGAGCAGCATCCGGGTTGGGCCGACCGGCCCGTCGCCGTCGGGCTCGATCCGGCTCACGCGCGGCGCGCCCGGCTCGCGCATCGCCTTCAGATCGGCGCCCGCGGAGAACTTGCCGTCCGCGCCTGAGAGCACCGCCACGGCCAGCGACTCGTCGGCGTCGAAGTTCCGGAACGCGTCGGCGAGCTCCGCCGCGGTCGGGCGGTCGACCGCGTTGGCGACATCAGGACGGTCGATCGTGACGAGCGCGACCGGGCCGTCGGTCTCGTAGCGAACGCTCATGGGCGCAGCCTATGCCGCTCAGCGGAGCGTCAGCTGATGACCCTTCGACGGCACCGGGCCGTCGGGGTCGCTGCGATTCAGATAGAGCAGGTAGGGGCCGTCGGGCGCGACCGCGGCCGTCGGCGGGGCCGCCACGGTGAAGGTCTTTCCGTGGCTCGCGAGGACCGGCAGCTCGATCGTCCGCTGGTCGCCGTCGACCAGATGGGTGAGCGCCGTGTTCCGCATCAGGATCACGCTCTCGAGCTCGTCCGCGCCGACGCTCGCCTCGATGTCGAACGTACGCCCGCGGCGGATCTTCGCGGGGGCGTTCTCGACCTTCGGCCGCGGGCCCCGGAACATGTAAGGCGGCTTGAACACCTCGAAGCTCGGGTCGCGACCGTCGTTCGGTCCGAAGCCGCCCGGGATCTGGATGTGGCTCAGATAGAGCGTGGTGATCGGCGCGTGCCCGCCGACGAGGACCCGGCCATCGGGCAGCAGCGCCGCCGTGTTGTGGTAGGTCCGTGGTTGGTGGCTCTGGGCGATCGGACGCCAGGTCCGCGTCTCGGGGTCATAGAGCTCGGCCTGGCGGATGGGGTACTCGACCCCCGGCCCGACGACCGCGTCGCGGTCGGAGCCGTTGAAGGCGACCACCTCGCCGGTCGGCAGCAGGACCCCCGTCGAGTACCAGCGCGGACGCGAGAAATCGCCGGTCGGCTCGGTCGTGAGCGCGTCGCCCGCGGCCGTGTCGATCGTCGTCAGGCGGCTGTCGGAGGTCGCGACGTAGCTTCCCGGGCTGGCGACCGGGTATCCGAGCACGCCGCCGGCGGTGAGGAAGCTCGCGGTCGTATAGCCGCCGTCGGCGTTCGGCTCCAAGGGCATCATCAGCGAGAAGGTCGAGCCGCGGTAGCCGGGGATGGTGGCGTCCGGTCCGAGCCCCGGAACGCCCAGCCCCTCCAGGTCGGTGATCTGGTGCTGAAGCACGTCAAGGCCGGCGTCGTCGGGCACGACGCCGTTGAGGCCCGGGATCCCGAGGCTCTTCCAGCTCATCGCCTCGGGGTCGTAGGCGGCGGCGATGTTCCAGAGCGCCATGTCGTAGGACTGGCCGAACGGGTTGAACGACTGGCCGGCGGCGTCGTAGTAGACGTGCCCGTCGGGGAGCATGTGCAGCCGCGGGTAGAGCGGCAGCGAGCGCTTCGCCGCGGCACCGTTGTCGGTCCAGCGATCGGCGGGGACGTCGTAGGTCTCGGTCTCGGTGACGTTGGTCCCGGAGCCGAACGGGCGGTCCGGATAGACCGGCTTGAGCAGCTTCTGGACGCCGCTGGCGACGAACAGGTCGCCGTCGGCGAGCGTCAGCATGCTCGGGTACCAGCGGCCGATCTTCATCGAGGCCGCCTGCGTCCAGGTGTTCGTCTTCGGATCGAAGATCCGGGTGTTCTCGAGCCCCTCGAGCTCAGAGACCCCCAGGCCCGTGTTGGCCACCTCGGGGTCGAGGTAGTACGAGGTGCCTCCGGTCGCAAGCACCCGGCCGTCGGGGAGGAAGACCAGGTCGGAGCAGAACAGGGCCCCGTCGTTGTTCGTCTCGCTGTTCCCGCCCGGGAAGATCTCGTGGTTGTCGTGGCCGTTGGGGTTGGCGCCGCCGTCGACCGGGCTCGGCCGGCGAAAGCGCGGCTTGCGGCCCTTGCCGCGCAGCGTCAGCACCCGCGTCTGGTCGTTGATGATCCCCGTGCTCCCCGCCTCGGCGACGATCGAGAGCTTCACCCGCTCGGTGCCCTCGAGCGCGTTCCAGTAGAGGATCCGCCCGTTCGGCATGATCGCGAGCGAGCCCGCGGCCGGCTTGCAGTCGATCGCCCCGTCCTCGGTCGTGATGCACTTCGTGTTCGCCCGCCGGCCGTCGATCTTCGGCTCCTCGAACGGCTTGCCGAACCGGCCCGAGACGGCGGGATCGGCGGACACCGGGAACGGCGGGAGGACCGGCCCGATCGCGATCTGCTCCTCGTCATGGGCGACCGCGCTCGAGCCTCCGATCAAGGCAAACGCACCGACGATCCCGAACAGCGCTCCCCAGCGCCGGACCATTCCCATAACCCGCGCTGGAATATACGCCGCTCCGGCGACCAGCGCGCCGGCTCCCGGGTCGCGCGGACGGCCGGCAGGCGCGGCTCTAGAATCCCCGATCCGAGGAGCGGCCGCCCACGCCGTCCTCCAGGGGCCCGTAGCTCAGCCGGATAGAGCGTCGGTCTACGAAACCGAAGGTCACAGGTTCGAATCCTGTCGGGCCCGCTCCCTTGTCAATCGCCCCCGCGGCAAATACGATCGGCCCGATGTTTCGGGAGGGAAGAGTCCGACGCTGTGCCGCGTTCATCGCAATCGGCGCGGCGTTGGTGCTGACGACGGCCGAGTCGAGAGCCGCGGTCACGGTTGGCGAGGTCCAGGCCGACCCCGAGAACTGCGCCGGCCTGTTCGTCTTCAATCAGATTGAGAGCACCCCCGCGGTGCCCTACGCGATGCCCAGCGCGGGCGTACTGACGAGTTGGAGCCACCTGGCGGCGACTGCCCCGGGCCAGGAGTTGACTCTGCTTGCGTTTCGGACCGTCGCCCCGGACACCTACCGGCTGGTGGGCAAGTCGGCTCGGGAGAACATCCAGAGCGCAGAGCTCAACACCTTTGCGACCCGCATTCCCGTGGCCGCCGGCGACACGCTGGGCCTTCGCGTCCCAGGGCCCTCCGGGTGTCTCGCGTTCTCCCCGGACGGTCATGTGATCGCGGGATCAGCGCTGCACGAGCCCCTGGTCGGGGACGACAATTTCCTCGCGGCCCAAACTGCTCAGGGCGCTCGCTTGAACGTCCGCGCGCAGTTGGAACCCGATGTCGACGGAGACGGTTTCGGCGATGAGACGCAGGACACCGGGCCGACCATCGCGCTGACCAAGGTGCCGAAGAAGAAGTCGCGCTCGGCGAAGGCCAAGATCCGTTTTGCCGCCGACCAGCAGGGTGTGGCGTTTGCCTGCAAGGTCGACGACAAGAAGGCTGCCCCATGTAGCTCGCCGCTGAAGCTCAAGCGCCTGGACCTCGGCAGGCACTCGGTCACCGTCCAGGGAACCGATGGCGCCGGCTTCACCGGTCCGCCGGCGAAAGCCCGGTGGAAGGTGCTGCCGAAGTAGGCAGCGAGAGGCCGGCGAGCCGTGCCGCCGCCCGGCGGCCACGACCAGGCCCGTCCGCTACCGCCGAACGGACCGAGCGATCAGCTGGCCGGCGCCGGCGATCGCGCGCGTGTACTCGTCGCGCCGGGCCCGGAACCGATCACGCGGGGCGCACAGCGCGAGGGCGGCGGCCGCCGGCCCGTCGCTCGTGCGTACCGGAGCGGCGGCGCAATCCACCCCCTCGAGGGCGCGCTGAGCCCCGACCGCGTACCCGCGACGGCGCGTGCGCTCGAGCTCGCCGGGTTCGAGCCCGCTGCCGATGCCGCCGGCTCGCTCCGCGAGCAGCACCGTGCCCGGCGGCGTCATCTGCGCGGCGACGGGCTCCGCCGGTGCGGCCACACCGCCGGGCGGGCGTTCACTGGCGACGTACAGCACGCGGCCGCGCTCCCATGCCGTGATGTGGACCGTCTCGCCGAAGTGGCTCGCCAGCCGGCGCGCCGTCGGCGTGATTTCCTCGCGGTAGCCGCTCGTGGCCAGTTTCGTCCGCGCGAGTCCCAACGTTCGCCAGCCGAGCCGGTAGCGCCCGCACGGCAGCCGCTCCGTCAGCCCGACGCTGGTCAGCTCTCCCAGCAGCGCGTGCGCGGTGGACTTGGCGATCCGCAGCTCAGCTGCCACCTCGGTCGGCCCCCAATCCGGCCGCTCGACCGAGAAGAGATCGAGCACCAGGGCCGCCTTGTGGACGCTTGCGGGCATGGAAGAAGAAGCCTAGCCGGGTGTCGCGAGGACGATCGCGGGCCGCTGCCCGTGCCAGGTCACCACGCCCGGATGATCTCTCCGGTGCGCCATCCCTCGATGCTTCGCTGGAAGGCGGATGCGATCTCCAGCATCGGAACGGGGGCGCGGCCGGGATTGAAGGCCCCGAACTGCTCGTAGCTGTCCTGCGCCAGCCCCGGGCTGACGGCGTTGATCCGTACGCGTCGCTCGAGGCTGAGGGCGGCAGCACGCACGAAGCCTTCGACGCCGCCGTTTGCGACGGCGAAGCTGGTCGCCTCCGGGATCGGATCATCGAGGATGTAGCCGGACACGAGGGTGAACGAGCCTCCCTCGGAGATCAGCGACCTGCCGAGGAGGACGAGGCGCATTTGCCCGAGGAGCTTGCTGTGAACGCCAAGCGCGAGCTCTTCCTCGGTCACGGTGTCGAAAGGGCCGAAGTGCGCCTCGCCGGCCGCGCATGCGAGCGCGTCGAAGCTCCCGGTCCGGCGGTACATGGACCGCACGGAATCGTGCGAGCTGATGTCCACCTGGACGTCGCCGGACTGCCTTCCGGCCACGACCACTTCATGTCGAGCCGAGAGGAGCTCGACCACGGCCGTGCCGATGGTTCCGGCTCCTCCGACCACGATGATGCGCATGAGACTGCCCTCCGATGGACGCTGTCGTCCCCAATGGTGCCGCGCCGCGTCACCACGAGCAAGGGACGTTCGCCACAGCCGAACGGCGCGAGGCGACGCGTCTGCCCGCCAATCGGCGAAATAGTTGATCCGCGTCGTGAAGTAGCTATATTCGCCGCCCCGGGGCCCGGCAGACGCCGGGCGTAACGAGAGAGGATTCGATGTTCCCCACGTTGATGGGCTATTTGGACCCGGGCTCCGGGAGCGTCATCCTGCAGGCGATCCTCGGCGGGGTCGCCGCCTTGGCGGTGACCGCGAAGCTGTGGTGGGGGCGCGTCACCTCGATCTTCCGCCGCGGCTCGCAAAGCGACGAGCAACCCGAGCCCGAGCCACCGGGGCCGGGGAGCGCGCAGGGCTAAATGAGTGATCCCACGACATCGCACGCCTGGATGACGCACGGATCCCGTCGCTGGATCGCGCCCGTCGGGACTCGCGCATGCCCACCGGCATGCGCTTCGCCCGCCGGCCACGCCCAGCTCGGTCCCGCGCGCCCCCAGGCGCACGAGCCCGTGGAATCACTCATCTAGGAAAGCGCCTCGGGCCGCAGCCGGCTCGGCGCACCGCGTGTCCGACCCGACGAGCACAGACGCAAGCTGGATCGCCGGCTCGTTTCGCGACCACGACAGTCGCGTCTTCGCCGTCGGCGACGAGATCCTTCGCAGCCTGAGCCCCGACGCGCTTGCCGAGTACGAGGCGCTCGCGGCCACCCGCTTCTTCGCTGAAGCGCAGGAGGCGGGCACCGTCGTCAGGACCGAGCTGGTCAGCGACCTCGCCCCGCCCCCGGAGTGCCGGCCGTCGGCCGGTTTCGCCGCCGTCCTTCGTCACGAGCGCGTCCCGTTTCTGTCGTGGCCGTTCGAGTGGCCGTTCTCGATGCTCCGCGACGCAGCGCTGCTGACCCTCGAGCTCATGTCGGGCGCGCTCGAAGAAGGGCTGATCCTCAAGGACGCCACGCCCTACAACGTCCAGTGGCGCGCCGCCGCCCCGGTGTTCATCGACATCGGCTCGTTCGAGCGCTTGCCCGAGGGCGAGCCGTGGTTCGGCTACCGCCAGTTCTGCATGCAGTTCCTCTATCCGCTGATGCTGCAGAGCTATCGCGGGGTCCCCTACCGGCCCTTGCTGCGAGGCGAGCTCGACGGGATCAGCCCGGAGCAGATGCGCAACCTGATCTCGGCGCGCGACCGTTTTCGCCGGGGGGTGCTCACCAACGTCGTCCTGCACGCCCGACTCGAGCGTCGCCACTCGCAGCGCACCGCGACGACCGCCCGCGCGGAGCTCAAGCGCGCGGGCTTCAAACCCGAACTGATCAAGGCCAACGTCGACCGCCTGGCGCGGCTCGTGCGCAGGCTCGACTGGAACCCGGGGGAATCGGAGTGGTCGGAGTACCGCGAGATCTCGACCTACGATGAGGCCGAGCTGCGCGCCAAGGAACGCTTCGTCGAGTCGGCGGTCGGCGACGCAGCGCCGCGGCTGGTCTGGGACCTCGGCTGCAACGACGGGCGCTTCAGTCGCATAGCCGCCGGGGCCGGCGCGTACGTGGTCGCCATCGACGCCGACGAGGTGGCCGTTGACCGCCTCTACCGCGACCTCCGAGGCGAGGCAGCCGAGCGCATCCTGCCGCTCGCGCAGGACCTCGTCGACTCCTCCCCAAACATGGGCTGGCGTGGGACGGAGCGCGAGCGCCTCGAGCAGCGCGGCCGCCCGGACCTCGTACTTGCCCTCGCGCTCGTCCACCACCTCGCGATCGGCGCCAACGTCCCGCTCGCCGCGATCGTCGATTGGCTCGCCGACCTCGGCGCGGCGATCGTGATCGAGTTTCCGACCCGCGAGGACCCGATGGTCGCCCGCCTGCTCGCCCGCAAGCGCGAGCACGCCCACCCCGACTACGGGCTCGAGAGCTTCGAGGGTCTGCTCCAGCGCCGCTTCGCCGTGGCCCGGCGCGAGCGTCTCGGCAGCCGAGTGCTGTTCGAGGCCCGCCCCCTGTGAACGCCACTTGGTGGCGCCCGCTGCTGACCGTGGCGCTGTTCTCGGCGCTCCCGTTCGCGGTCTTTCTCAACTCGAATCGCGCCGACCTCGACCCGGAGGCGGCCCTCGGTCTCTACACGCTCTTCTTGCTGGTCCCCGGGATTGCGGCGGTGCTGGTCGCCGACCGCCGCGGCGGACCGACTGCCCGTGAGCGCGCCGCGGTGATCTTCGCCGCGCTCTCGTTCGTTTTCTTTCAGTTCCAGATCGCGCGCTCGTTGGCGGAGATCGTGGGCCTTGAATCCGACGCGGTGGCGGGCCTGATCTGGCTCGCGCTGTTCGCCGCGGCGCTCGTGCTCGCGATCCGGATCTCCCGGCACCCCCTGAGTTGGAACTACGCCGCTGTAGCCGGGGCTTTGCTGTTGGCGCTGCCGGTGGTTCAGTACGCGACCTTCAAGGCGACGACGCCGGCTGTCGATCTCAGTGCCGCCGCCCCGCGGGTCGGCGACCTGTCCCCGCCCACGCGTCCCCCCGATGTCTACGTCTTTCTCCTCGACGGCTACGGGCGCGCGGACCAGCTCGAGCGCACGATCGGCTTCGACAACCGCGCCTTTCTCGACGCCCTGACCCGGCGCGGCTTCCAGGTTCACGATGAGGCGACAGCCGCCTACCCGGTGACCTTCCTGTCGATCGCCTCGACTCTGTCGATGGGCTATCCGGCCCAGCCCGGGGAGCTCGACGACCACACCTCCTTCTTCGATGCCATCGGTGGCCAAAACGAGGTCGTCGAAGCCTTCAGCCGCCTCGGCTACCAGTTCGCCTTCGCCAGCGACTACTCGTCATTCGAGTGCGGCGACCGGGTCGACATCTGCACCCAGCCCGAGGGCGGCCAGCTCGAGGGTGTCGGCGGCGAGCGGGACGTCGCGATCCTCGGGGCAACTCCGCTGATCACGCTGCTGCCGGCGCTCGGCGTTCGCCTCAGCCCGATCCGCGGCTACCTGTCGCCCGAGGACGTGGTGGGCGAGGTCGCGCGCGAGCGCTCGGCTCAGCCGCTGTTTTCCCTTGTGCACCTGCTGACCCCACACCCGCCGTACCGCTATCTGGAGGGCTGCGCCCTGCGCGAGGACCTGACGGACCCCGAGATCGACTACTGGGGCGAGGCGTCAGGTGAGGGTGGCGACCAGTACGGCCAAGCGGTCAAGTGCATCAATCGCAGCCTCCTGCGCACAATCGACCGGATCGAGGCGCGCGACCCGAACGCGATCATCGTGATCCAGGGCGACCACGGCCCGAAGTTCGGGATCGAATTTCACCGCCCGCTCAGCGACTGGTCGCAGGAGCAGCTCGACGCCCGCTTCGCGATCCTCAACGCTCAGCGGATGCCGGCCGCCTGCGCCGCGCGCGGCGAGCGCGCGGAACTCGCCGTCAACACCTTCCGGCTCGTCCTCGGCTGCATCGTCGGCAGGCGCCTGCCGCTGCTGTCGAGTCGCGAGTTGATGATCGACCTCGAGGCCGGCGAGGTCGAGAAGATCGAGGTGAAAACTGGGCAATGATGAACGACGTGAAGCAGTTGCCGACGGGCACGGTGACCATGGTTTTCACCGACATCGAGGGGTCGACGGCGCTGCTGTCGCGACTCGGACGGGCGTACATCCACGCCCTCGATGCGATGCGCGCGACCCTTCGCTCGGCCTGGTCGGCGCACGGGGGTGTCGAGATGGGCACCGAGGGCGACAGCTTCTTCGTGGTCTTCCAATCCGCGCCCCAAGCCATCGCCGCGGTCGTCCGGGCGCAGCGCGATCTCGGCTCGCTGGACTGGCCCGACGGCGACGACCTGACCGTGCGGATCGGCGTCCATTCCGGGACGCCGATGGTGCACGCGGAAAGCTACGCCGGCATGGATGTCCACCGCGCCGCGCGCATTGCCGCCGCAGCGCACGGGGGCCAGACGGTGCTCTCGGCCGCCGTCAAGGAACTCGTCGCCCTCGACTTGCCCGAAGGGTCCGACCTCGTCGACCTGGGACACCATCAGCTCAAGGACATCGCCCTGCCGGAGCACCTCTACCAGGTGGTCGGTGCCGGCCTGCGGTCGGAATTCCCTCCGCTCCGCACCCTGGGCACATCGTCCAACCTCCCGTCTGCACAGCTGAGGATGGTCGGGCGCGACGGTGAGCTGGCCGAGCTGACCGCGCTCGTCAGCGCCACCGACGTGCGCGTCGTCAGCCTGACCGGTCCCGGGGGGTCCGGCAAGACGCGGCTCTCGATCGGGCTCGCGGAGCGACTGGCCGACCAGTCGACCGGGTTCCCAAACGGGGTGTACTTCGTGCCGCTCGTCGAGGTCACCGCCGCCGACGCGGCGTGGGCGAAGCTGGCCGACGTTCTCAATCTCCCTCCGGCCGCTCGGACGAAGCCGATGGTCCTCGACTTCCTCGCCGATCGCCAGGCGTTGCTCGTTCTCGACAACCTCGAGCAGTTCGACGACGCGGGCCTGCTCGTCACGGACCTGCTCGACGCGGCGCCGCGCGTCACGGTCGTGGCGTCTTCAAGGCATCCGCTGCACGTGCAGGCCGAGCACGAGCACCCGGTCCCACCGCTCCGGCTGCCGACGGACGTGGGAAGGGAGTCGGCGGCGATGTCTGGCGCGGTGCAGATGTTCGTCCAGTACGCGCAGCTCGTACGGCCGGGTCTGCAGCTCGACGACGAGAACTGCGGCGACATCGCGGCCATCTGCCAGCGCCTCGACGGACTGCCGCTCGCGCTCAAGCTGGCTGCGGCCCGCTGCAAGGTGCTGAGCCCGAAGGCGCTGTTGGCGCGGATCGGGAGCGCCCTGGACATCGCGGCGCCCGGCAGCTATGCGCCCGAGCGGCACCGAACCCTGCGCGCCACGATCGACTGGTCCTACCAGCTGCTCGACGAGCGCCAGCAGCGGCTCTTCCGCGAGCTCGGCGTATTCGCCGGCGGTGCGGATCTGGATGCCGTCGCGGCCGTCACCGCAGCCGGCGGCGACGCGGATCCACTCGACACCGTCAGCGAGCTGGTCGACGCCAGCCTGCTCACTGTCACCGAGAGCGCCGACGCGGAGCCACGGGTTGGCATGCTCGAGACCATCCGCGAGTACGCGCGCGACAAGCTCGTCGAGCACGGTGAGCTCGAGGTGATGCGAAGCGCGCATGCGCATCACTACGCAGACGTCCTCGACGAGCTCGAGCAGCTCTGGATCACGGACGCGTTCGCAGTCGTGCAGGTGAGATTCGACGTCGAGCTCGACAACGTCCGGGAGGCGCTGGCTTACGCGACCACGCAGCCGGCCCAGGGGTCGGATCCGGCGCGCCGGGACCTCGCGCTGCGCCTGGCCAGCGGCGCGCGCAGGTTCCTCAACGACGCCCGCGAGGTTCACGACTGGCTGACCGCGGCCGTGGCCGTTGCGGGTGACGCCGAGACGGAGCAGCATGCCCTGGCTCTGGCCGGACTGGCGAATGCCACTTTTCGCGCGACGGATTACCCCGTCGCCGAGCGTCAGGCCCGAGAGGCGGCGGCGATGGCCCGGCGGGTCGGCTCCGACCGGGCATGGTGCTTCGCGGTCCGGACCGCCGCCACCTGCCGGATCATGGTCGGCGACGCCGAGCCGGCCCGCAAGATGCTGCTGGAGGCACTCGAGGTCGCCGCCGCGAGCGGCGACCTGGTGAACGTCGCTCACCTCAACGACAGCCTTGGTTTCGTCGCCGACGGGGAGGGCGACTGCCAGCAGGCGATGGAGTACCACGCCAAGGCGTACGAAGCCGCCGCGGCCGCCGGCTACTCCTACGGGATGGAGGGTTTCACGCAGAACATGGCCGCCGAGCTCCGCCACCTCGGCCGTGCCGACGAGGCGAAGGAGCGACTGGATTCCATCCTTCGAGTCGCGGTCAGCATCGGGGAGGTCGAGGGCATGATCACGCTGGCGGAGGACTACGCGTCCGTGCTCAGCGAGTTGGGCCGGTTCCGCGAGGCCGTGCTCCTGTACGGCGCGGCCGACGCCGCGCGCACCGAGCTGCACCGCCCGATGGACGCGGCCCAAGAGACGGATCGGGCCGGCCCGATGGCGGCGACCCGCCAGGGACTCACCGAGGACGCGTGGGCGGCTACGTACACCGAGGGAGGGGGCACGCGGATCGATCAGGCACTCCTGGCCCACGCGCCTGCCGCGAGCGCCTGGTAGCGAGCTACAGGTCGTAGGAGATCTCGTCGGTCCCGTTGACTCGCATCCGCGCCTGCAGCGAGGCGAGCTTCGGGCTGGTCGGCGCCAGCGCCTCGGCTACCTTCATGGCCGAGTAGAGAGCTGTCTCCTGAAGGTCGGTGCCGGTCGTGTAGGAGCCGCTGAAGTAGAGCCCGTGGCGGCCCTGCAGCGGGCGCAGCGTTCGGGCGGCCGCGATGGCGCGCCGGGTGATCAGCGGGTGCTTGAAGCGCCGCTCCAGAAGGATGCGCTTGGGATCGGCGCGCCGTCGCTGCGCCCAGGACTTGAACACGTCGACCGTCGCGCCCGACGGCAGCGGATCGTGCAGGGCGCCAACCCACACGCTGCCCTCGCACTTGCGTCCGTCGACCCCAGCGTTGTAGGCGGTCCAGTACGTCCGGTCGCGGTACGCGTAGGCCGGGTCCCTGTGGATCAGCAGGCGCGACTCGAAGTACGTGTACCGGTCGAGCAGCGCGGTGACCTCGCGGAGCGCGGACAGCGGCCGCAGCAGCTTGCGACTGATGCGTGGCGGCGCGTTGATCACCACGTACCGGTACGGCCCCCGCCGGCCGCCGGGCGTGCGCAGCGTCCAGCCGTCGCTGCTCCGGGACAAGGCGCGCACCGGTGAGTTGCGGTGGACCCGCGCCGCGGGCACGCGATTCAGCAGCCGCCGAAGATTGCCTTGGAGGCCGATCCTCGAGTTGTACGTCGTGGCGCCGGAGGTGGGGTCGGGCGGGAACGCGAGCGCGAAGGTCTGCAGGATCGAGCGCGCCGACACGCGCTCGGCGTCGGCCCGCGAGCACCCGATGGTCGCGGTGATCCACGGATACAGCACGTCTGCCTTGAACGCCGGGTCCAGAGGCAGCGACACGATCCACTCGTCGACGGTGGTCTCCCAGGCCAGCCCGTCGAGGACGGCCTGCCGCGCGAGCTGCGTGAAGGAGGCGAACCCGAGCGCGTTGGGCAGCGTCTCGAGCGGATAGGTCGACGTGAACCGCGGCGGGCCGCCGCCGATCATTGGGAACACGCACAGGCTGCCCGGCGACACGTGCGTCTGGCGCGAGTTGGGGTTCGCGGGGTCATAGAGGCCGAGCTCCTCGAGAAGCGTGACGTAGAGCGGGTGGGTGTCGGGATGGAAGAACTGCGCGCCGAGATCGACGGTGACGGGATGCCCCTTGTAATCGATGGTCCGCGAGTCGCAGTGCCCGCCGATCCGCGAGCGCGCTTCGAAGAGGTCCACGTCATATGTGCCGGCGAGGAAGTACGCGGCGGCGATGCCGCCGGCGCCCGCGCCGATGACGGCGACGCGGTCTCGCTTGGCGGCCCGAGCGGGTGCGGCCAGGGTCGCGCCGGCACCGAGCGCGCTCAAGCCCACCACCGCGCCCTTGAGGATCTCCCGGCGAGTCAACGGCGTGGACACGGGCGCCGAGCCTACGGCACCCAACGGGCGACGCCTGAGCCCAACTTCAAGGGATTCACGTCCTGTCACGATCAGCGGGTGACCGCACCGCCCGAACTCACCGGACGTCAGGTGCGGCTGGTGCCGTGCGCTTCGGAGCATCACGCCCGCCTCCGAGAGATTCATCTCGAGCCCGAGGTGCGGCGCTGGTGGCAGGACCCGGCCGACGACTTCCCCGCCGGCATGAACCGCAGCACCAACTACAGCGTGATGCTCGACAAGCGGGTCATCGGCTTCGCTCAGTGGTACTCAGAGGACGAGACGATTATCCGTTTTGCCGGCTTCGATCTCTTCCTCGATCCGGCGGTGCACGGGCGCGGGCTCGGTCTCGACACCGTGCGGGTTCTGTGCGCGCACCTGATCGACGATCACGGCTTTCACCGCCTTGTGGTCGACCCGGAGGCTGAGAACGAGATCTCGATCGCGTGCTTCCGCAAGGCCGGCTTTCGGCCCGTCGGTGTCCTGCGGGAGTACTTGCGCGACCGCTCCGGCGTCTGGAAGGACGGCCTCCTACTCGACCTGCTCGCCGACGAGTTCATCGCGCCGGGTAGCCGCGACTCGGGACCTATCTGACGCGCCCATGCGTATCTCGGTCGGTTATGTCCCGCATGACGAGGGCGACCGGGCTGGCCGGCGCAGCGGTACTCGGCGCCGGCGTCGCCCTGGGCGCCCTGTTGCCTGGCGACGATTCCACCTCCAGCGGTCAGGCGGACACAAGACAGGGGGGCACGAATCCCATGATCAAGGCCCTGTCCTTCGAAACCCGTGGCCCCACGGATCGACGCGTGATCCTCGACCTCGGCGGCCTGACGGTCACCGCCAAATGCAAGCGATACCGAATCGTCGCGAACCCGGAGAAGCCGTATGCGGACACCCCGCGTAAGAGGTTCGATTCGCTCTCGGTCACGGCCAGGAGCGCGTTCAACGGCGCTTCGATCGTCTCCTCATTCATGCAACGCGAAGGCGCGAAGGGCCCGGCCACATATCCATACGTGTTCGCGCTACGCGATTTCGGCCCCGGTTATGGCGGCTACGACTTCCTCGGGACGCCGTACAAGGTCTCGGGCGACCTCCACTACTCCCGCCCTGACGGCGGGCAGGTCTCGGTGTCCTACGCGGCCGATCAACAGCGCACAACTGACGGTTGCCGCTTCGGCGGAACCGCCGCTTTCGCCCCCGGCTGACCCAGAAGGGCGTGGGAAGCGATCGTTCTTCGGGATACTCGATCGGAAGATGTCGCAGGAGAACCTCGCCACGGTCGAACGGGCCTACGCCGCGCTCGACCGTGGAGATATGCCGACATTGCTCGGGCTCTGTCACCCCGATGTCGTGCTCGACAACTCGAACGCGACCTTCGACCCCGCCGTCTACCAGGGTCATCAGGGGCTCATCGAGTTCTTCTCGCTGGGGCGAGACATGTGGGAGAGCCAGCGCTTCGAACTTCAGGAGGCCATCCCCGCCGGCGACGATCGGGTCCTGGCCGCGCAGCGGATTGTCAGCGTCGGCAGGGACGGGGTGGAGACGATCGCCCACAGCGCGACCGTCTACACCCTGAGCGGGGGCAAGGCAACTCACATCAAGACGTTCCAGACGAAGGCCGACGCCCTCGAAGCGGTCGGACTCTGATTACTCGACCACGACGCGGTAGCTGTGCCCCGCCGCGATGAGGCGGTCGGCGAGAACGTGGCCCATGGCCGAAGCGGGCGTGAGCACGCCCGCCGCGTCGGGGAGATCGTCGAGCGCCAAGCAGAGCGCGCTTTCGCCGAGCATGACCGCCGTCGCCTTGTAACCGGGGTCGCCCTGAACGCGGATCTCGCAGCGAAGTCGCTTGCCGCTGCTCGTCGTTGCGTGGATGTCGATATTGAAGAAGCCGCGCTCCCTGGTCTTCTCGTCGGGTCCCTCGCCGGGGTCGGGGAGAACGCGGTCGAGCACCTGACGAGCACCCGGCGTCGCGAGACCCGCGAACAGGCCGGCGAGGCCCCCCGCGACGCCGGTGGCCTTCGCCAGGCCGAGCGGCCCGCCGCCGGTGAGCATCAGCTCGCGGTAACGGAACCTGCGGCCGTAGGCATGATCCCGTAGCGCGTTGCTGCGACGCACGACGCGCGTGTTGACGCTGCCCATCACGAACGGCGCCATCCAGCCGCCGAGGCGGTCGTCGCGGAACGGCTTCAGGGAGTCCCGCTCAGAGCCGAGATCCGGCTCCGCCGCGCGGTCCGGGCTGAGCGCGTACGGATCGGCGAGCACGCGGCGGCTCGGTGGGTCCTTCTTCACCGTGTCGATCGCCGTTCGCCCCGAGTCGATCGTCCCTCCGCTCGCGCCGCCTCTCATGGCCTTGACCACGAAGAACGTCTCCTTCAGCTCCCCGTGACCGCCCGCTTGCGCCTCGTCGTGCAAGAGCAGCGTGCCGATGTCGGATGGGATCGAGTCGAAGCCGCAGCTGTGGACGATCCTGGCTCCGCTGGCCCGCGCCTCGGCGTCCGCGGCGTCGATCGCCCAGCGCATGAACAGCACCTCGCCAGTGAGGTCGGCGTAGTCCGTCCCCGCGGCCGCACAGGCCTCGACGAGCGGCTTGCCGTACTTGAAGTACGGGCCGACCGTGGTCACTACGACGCGCGCAGACTCCGCCACCGCCGCGACCGCATCGCGATCTTGGCTGTCGGCGATTACGAGCGGCCAGTCAACGCCGAGCTCGGCGCGCGTCTGCTCGAGCTTGGCCTGGGAGCGGCCGCCGAGCGCGATCCGGACATCGGGTGGCGCCTGGCGGGCGAGGTACTCGGCCGTCAGTGCTCCTACGAAGCCGGTCGCCCCGTAGACGACGAGGTCGTGGTCGCGGACGGGCTCGGTCACAGCAGCAACCTACCCTCACGAGAGGTCAGCCGGCTGCTTCGAGGGCGTCCGCTCGGGACGTAAACGAGCGCGCGCGCACCACCGCGGCGCCATCGAAAGTCCAGACGACCGCGAACTCTTGGGCGACAGGCACGCCGCTGCCAACACCCTGCGCCGAGATACCGAGCACCACGACCACGTGCTCTCCGAGGTCGATGATCTCCTCGACCTCCTGCTTGTAGTCCGCCCAGGTCTCCTGGGCGTCCGACAGCCATTCCATCGTCCCCTCGTAGCCCTTGAAGACTCGGCCGTCCCAGACGTGGTGAAACTCGAACTCGGGACCGATGCGCTCGCGCGACAGCTCCTTGAAGGCGTCCAGGTCCCCGTGCTGCAACGCCTCGTAGCCTCGGCGCAGGAATTCGACGTTCTCCTTCGACATCGTGTCGCCCAGTATCCCTTCCACTCAGGTCGGGCGCAGGTCGGGCGATAGGTCCACCAGCAGAGAAAGCGATACTCCGAGGACGATCTGACTGAGAGGAGTTCGCGTGATCGAACGGATCGAAGAAATGCCCGCCGGAACTATCGGCCTCCGGGCGTCGGGCAAGCTCACTCGCGATGACTACCGGCAGGTCCTTGAGCCCGCCCTACGTCAGGGCATCGAGACGGGTGAGCTGCGCCTCCTGTTCGTCCTGACAGATTTCCACGGCCTCGAAGCCGCCGCGGTGCCCGAGGACATCAAGACAGGGCTCTCGGCGTGGTTCGGGCATCACTCCGCCTGGAAGCGATTCGCCCTCGTCACCGATGTGGACTGGGTGGCCAGGGCCATGCATATGTTCGCCTGGATGACGCCGGGCGACGTGATGATCTGTGACCTCGCTCAGCTCGAAGACGCAAAGGCCTGGGTCGCCGGCTGATCGCAGGTCCTGGGCTCGGCCATCCGCCTACAGCGTCCCCACGCGATTCGGCGGCCAGTAGGTAAGGAAGGCCTGGCCGATAATCCAGTCGCGTGGAACCGGACCCCAGAAGCGGCTGTCCTTGCTGTTGGGTCGGTTGTCTCCCATCATGAAGTAGTCGTTATCCGGCACCGTGATCGGAGTCGGGAAATCACAGCCTGCGGCGCCTCTGCAGGGAATGATCTGCCAGGCACCCTCGAACGGCTTGCCGTTGACGATCGGGATCCCGTCCTTGATCGCGAGTGTGTCGCCGGGCCCCGCCACAACGCGCTTGATGAACGCCTGGTCGCTCTCATCTGATCCAGGCTGGGGGCAGGCTTGCCCTTGTCTTAGGGAGCCAGGCCGAGCCCCACACTCAGGAAGCCCCGGCTCGGTCGCGTTGGCCGGTGGGTGAAAGACGACGACATCGCCGGGCTCGGGGTCGTCGCCGAGGCGAGTCGAGAAGCGGTTGACGAGCACGCGCTGGCCGATATCGAGCGTCGGCTCCATCGACTCGGACGGGATCTGAAACGGCTTGACGGCGTATGCCTGCACCGCGAGCGCCAAGCCGATTGCGAGGGCGACGATGAAGACGAGTTCGAAGACGGGCCCGCGGCGAATGGAGAGAAGCCTCATGCCCATGGCCCGAAGCTTGTCAGAGCGCCTCAACGGCGCCTAAGCAAATGACGTGGTCGATCTCGCGCCGGACCGCCCGTGACGCAAGTCCTTGCACCGCGTCTCGCGGCGCGAGCGGGTAGGCCCGTAGCCAACTCGGGGAGGAGTCCTCATGCAAAGCACCTGACCTACGCGAACGTGCTCGCCACGCTCGCGTTTTTCATGGCCCTCGGCGGCGGCACCGCCTGGGCCATCGATGAGTGGACCGGCGCCAATATCCAGGACGGCACGCTGACGAGCGCCGACTACAAGAACCACGACATTCGAAGCGCCGACGTACGCAACGACAGCTCACCTGGCGGCGGACTCACCGCCTTGGACCTCGCGAGCGAGTCCGTCGGCCCTTCCGAGATCGCTGAACATTCCGTCAGCCTCGAAGACACGGCGTTTGGCTTCGTAAACGACTTCCAGTACATGAGCCAGAACAACACGCTTACGGACACGACGGCCTCGAAGGAGCTTCAGGTCGCTTGCCACAACGGCGGCGAGGTCTCCGGCGGGGGCTTCGTGATCTCCGGTCCAGCAGGGCAGAACGTGCCCTCGGTCGTCGTTCAGCGAAGCTACGCGGTCAACAGCTCTACTTGGCTCGTCCGAGCGGCGGCGCAGTCGGGAACTCCTACCTGGCAGCTGACTGTGGTGGCGAACTGCATCGGGCAGTAGCGCAGGGGCCGCGGTCCGCCACGAACACACGCCCCGCCGATGAGTTCCGGGCGTGATCTCGGTCAGCAGATCAGGAGCACGACGGAGAAAGGCGGATGAGATGAGCAAGGTGCTCTGGCACACGATGATGAGCCTCGACGGCTTCATCGCAGGTGCCAACGACGACATGCGATGGATGTCTGGGGTCGACGGCGGAGCGGGCGAGACGATCGACGAGGTCCTCCGATCAACGGGAGCGTTGCTCGTCGGCAGGCGGACGCAGGACGTTGAGGACCGGGATCAACCGGGGTTCTACGGCGGCGCTTTTCGCGGCCCGTTCTTCGTGCTTCGACACGATCCACCCGCCGAACCCCCGGTCGTGAAGGGCGTCACAGGCCGGTTCCTGGACGTCGGCATCGACGAGGCGGTAGGCGTCGCCAAGGAGGCGGCGGACGGCGGCGACGTGGTCGTGCTCGGCGCGAAGATCGCTCGCCAGTGTCTCGAGGCGGGGCTTCTGGACGAGATCATCATCCACGTCGCTCCGGTCCTCGTCGGCGACGGCGTCCGCCTTTTCGAGCGCTCCGGGAGCGAGTCGGTGAGGCTCGAGTGGATCTCCTCGGTGGAGGAGGGCGAGACGACCGTCCTGCGTTATTCGGTCGGAAAGAGCGGCGCCGAGGACCGAGCTGCGGGCGCATGAGCAAACTGATCTACTCGATGGGCGTATCCCTCGACGGGTATATCGCCGGGCCGGACGGCGACCCCGGCTGGGCGGCGCCGAACGCCGAGCTGCATCGATTCCACAACGAGCAGGCTCGTGAGCTCGGCCTGCACGTGCTGGGTCGTCGCCTCTACGAGGTCATGGCCTACTGGGAGACCGCCGAGGAGCAGAACCCGTCCGCACCGGAGCACGAGCTCGAGTTCGCGCGCATCTGGAAGGCGTTGCCGAAGCTCGTCTTCTCGAAGACGCTCGAGACGGTCGAGGGCAACACCCGGCTCTCGCACGGCGACCCGGTCGAGGAGGTCCGCCGGCTGAAGGAGGGATCCGGGGCGGACATCGCGGTCGGCGGCGCCGCGTTGGCGTCCACATTGACGGCGCACGGCCTGATCGACGAGTACGGCCTCTTCATGACCCCGGTCGTGCTCGGTGGAGGCAAGGCGTTCTTCGTCGACGACACGCGTATGGACCTCGAGCTCGTCGAGACCAGGACCTTCGGATCGGGGGTCGTCTACCTGCGATATCGGCGCGCATAGGCGACGATGGGCGCGATGTCGATCGAACCGTTTACGCGGGCTCACCTCGACGGGCTGATCGCCCTCGTCGCCGCGGAGGACTGGCCCGAATACACCGAGGACGCGGAGCGGACCTATCGCGCGCTGAGCGCGCCAGGCGTGACGACGCTGGTGGCGCTCGCCGAGGGGCGGGTCGTCGGCGCGATCCAGATGCAATCCGACGGCGTCATCCAGGCCCACGTTTCGATGCTGTTGATCGACCGGGAATGGCGCGGGCGCCGGCTCGGCTCCCGGCTGCTGCGTGAGGGCCTCGAGCGCGCCGGAGGCCTGTGGCTCGACGTCCGCACCCGGACCGCGGGTTACTACGAGCGCCTTGGCGCCAGTCGCTCGCTCGGTTATCGCGTCACGCGCGAGGCCCTCGGGCTCGGGGATACGGCGACTGGCTAGATCGGGCGCGGCCCGGGCCACGACGCGGTGGCCTTCGGAGGAGGGCGGGTAGCCTGCGGTACCGGATCAGGCAATCAGCGAGACACGCGATGCGATCGCACGAGGAGACGAGCTAGATGGGCAAATACGCGGTCATCAACCCGGCAACCGGCGAGACGGTCAAGGACTATCCGGAGATCTCCGACGAGGGTCTCGAGGCGGCGATCGCGGCGGCGGACGACGCTCATCGCGACTGGACGTCGACGACTTCGGTCGCCGAGCGGGCGGCGCTGGTCAAGAGAATGGGCGAGCTTCATACCGAACGGCGCGAGACGCTGGCCGAGATCGCCGTGCGGGAGATGGGCAAGCCGATGGAGCAGGCTCTCGGCGAGGTCGACTTCTGCGCCGACATCTACGGCTTCTACGCAGACAGGGCGGAAGACCTGCTCAAGGACGAGCCGATCGAGCTACTCGCGGGCGACGGCACGGCGATCATCCGCCGGGCCTCGGTCGGTCCGCTGCTCGGGATCATGCCCTGGAACTTCCCCTACTACCAGGTGGCCCGCTTCGCGGGGCCGAACCTCGTCGTGGGCAACACGATCCTCCTCAAGCCGGCGCACCAGTGCCCCGAGTCGGCCGGAGCGATTCAGACGATGATGGCGGACGCCGGCTTCCCGGACGGCGCCTACCAGACCATCCTCGCAACCAACGACCAGATCGCCGACGTGATCGCCGATCCGCGGGTTCGCGGCGTCTCGCTGACCGGCTCCGAGCGGGCCGGCGCCGCTGTCGCAGAGATCGCCGGGCGCAACCTGAAGAAGGTCGTGCTCGAACTCGGTGGGTCGGATCCGTTCATCCTCCTGGGAGCCGACGATCTGGACGAGGCGGTTGAGGCCGCGGTCGCAGGCCGGCTCGACAACACCGGACAGTCCTGCAATGCCGCGAAGCGGTTCATCGTCGCCGACGAGCTCTACGACGATTTCCTCGAGAAGTTCAACGCCACGATGACCGCCGCCGAGCCGGGCGATCCGATGGCCGAGGGCGCCGAGATGGGGCCACTCTCGTCGGCGAACGCCGCGGAGACCCTGCAGGATCAGCTCGATCGGGCGGTCGCCCAGGGTGCGGAGGTCGCCGCCGGTGGAGGTCGAAAGGACAACTACTTCTCGAGCACGGTTCTGGTCGGGGTGACCCCTGACAACGACGCCTACCACGAGGAGTTCTTCGGGCCGGTGGCGACCGTCTTCCGGGTCGGTTCCGAAGCTGAGGCGATCGAGCTGGCGAACGACACGCCGTTCGGGCTCGGTTCCTACGTCTTCTCGGACGATCCGGAACAGGCCCTGCGGGTCGCCGACGGACTCGACACCGGGATGGTCTACGTCAACGGGGTCGGAGCCGACGGTGCCGAGCTGCCGTTCGGCGGGGTCAAGCGATCCGGCTTCGGCAGGGAGCTCGGCAAGTACGGCATCGACGAGTTCGTCAACAAGAAGCTGATCCGCGTCCTGAAGTAGATCCCGGCCCAGACGACCCGGGTCCCGCGCCCTAGGGACGCATCTCGTATGCGCCGGCGAGGGTGCGGGCTTTCTCCCACACGCTCGCGAACCGATCCTCGTCGACGACCGGCTTGCGGACGTTCTCCAGGGCCCAGGCCTGCTGCGCCCCGGTCGTCGACGTCCGGCCGTGCAGGGCGACCGCGTAGGCCGAGAAGTCACGCACCATCACGTCGAAGATCTGATCGACCGTGTCCGCGGCGAGGTCGGTCAGGATCGCCTCCTCGCAGATCAGCTGGCCGTAGACGATCAGCGTGAACAGCTCGCCCAGCGCGAGCATGAAGTCCGGGTCCTTGATCTGGGTCTCGGAGGGCGGGGCGGTGGTCAACAGCTCCTTCAGCCCTTCGGCCTGCTCGACGAAGCGGCTCACGTTCGGCACCGCTGCGAATTGGTCGTAGGCCCCGCGCCAATCGTGGAAGCGGATCCTGCTCAGGCCGCGCGCCGGGCCCTGGCGGAAGAGGAAGGGGTCGTCGCCGGCGTCCTCGCGCCGAGGCACCGGCTCGTACTCCGCCGGATCGAACAGGTAGGCGGCCATGAACTTGAGCACCAGAGCCATGTTCACGTGCACCGTTCCCTCGAGCTTCGGCAGCGCGCGGATATCTCGCGCGGCCATCTCGAAGTACATGTCCTTCTCGAATCCCTTGGCGGCGATAACGTCCCAGAGCAGGTCGATCACCTTCTCGCCCTCGGTCGTCACCTTCATCTTCGTGATCGGGTTGAACAGCAGATAGCGGCGGTCGTCCGGTCCGGCGGAGCGCATGTAGTCGATCGCTCGCCGGCCGAACAGCTTCATCGCGACGAGGCGGGCGTACCCGTCGGTGAACGACTGCCGCACGTGCGAGAAGTCGGTCACCCGCATCCCGTAGAGGATCCGCGCGTCGGCGTGGGTGATCGCCTCGTAGAAAGCGTGCTCGCAGATCCCGATCGAAGCGAAGCCGAGGTTGAACTTGCCGATGTTGACCGTGTTGAGCGCCGCGTCGAAGGCCGCCGGCCCCGTGTGCAGCACGTCCTCGGCACGCACCGGGTAGTCGTCGAGGCGGAACTCGCTCACGTACGACTGCGAGTTGACGACGTTCTTGATCAACTCATAGGCCGGATGGCCGCTGTCGGCGGCGAAGAACACGTAGCCGTCCGGACCCTCGACGTCGGCCCGTCGCCCGAACACCGAGACCATCCCGGCGCGGTTGCCGTTGCCGATGTAGTACTTGCCGCCGCTGGCCCGGAACCCGTCCCCGTCCGGCGTCAACACCATGTCGGTCGAGTAGATGTCGGCGCCGTGCTCCTTCTCGGACAGTCCGAAGGCGAAGATCGCCCCGTCCTCGAGCAGCTCCGCGGCCCGGGCCCGTGCGGTCGCGTTTTTGCTCTGCCAGATCGGTCCGAGCCCGAGGATCGAGACCTGCCACGTGTACCAATAGGCGAGCCCGTAGAAGCCGGTGATCTCGTTGAAGGCGCAGATCCGACTCGTGTCCCAGCGCTTTTCGGCATCGCCGCCGCCGTCGCCCGCCGGCGTCAGCAGGGTGGCGAAGACGCGCTCGCGCTTCACGAACTCGAGGAAGTCGCCGTACCAGACGAGCTCGCGGTCGTGTTCCTTGAGCACCTCCTTGCCGCGCGACTCGAAGAACTCGATCGTCGCCAGCATCAGCCGCCGCGACTCGGGGTCGAGGCCGGCGCCCTCGTACGTGTTCGGGTTGAAGAGAACTCCATCCGCGGCCGATTCAGGCCCCGCCGAGTCCCCGGTCGCAGCCCGAAGGTGATCCACACTCGCCATGGCCGCGAGTCTATGGCGCCTGCTGGTGCCTGCTCATGACGACTTCACGACCCCCTTGACCTCGGCCATGTACTGATCGGCCGCGGCGGAGGCGTCGTCCGCATCGCTTCCGCCCCGGCGGGCGTGCATGTAGGCCGCGTACCAGTCCCACCAGTCGTGCGGTGGCGTGACGGCCTCGAACGAGCCGTGACGTTCGGAGGTCTCGTGCAGCAGATCTGCGAGTTCGGCGACATCCATCTTCAGCTCTCCCAGACCCGGCCCGGAAGCCGCTCCGTGACCTCCTGCAGTAGGTACCCGTTGCCGTCGGGATCGCTGAAGGTGGCGTAGCTGTTGTAGGAGGTGCGCTGCGGGTCCAGGCCCGGCTCGAACCCGGACTCGCCGCGGTGGAAGAAGTCGCTGACCTCGACGCCGCGCCCGATGAGGAACTCACGCGCGGCCTCGATGTCGGAGACGACCATCTCCAAGCGCTCGACTGAGCCGGGCTCGCCCTTGATGAAGCCCTTGCCGAACGCGATCGAGCAATCCGAGTGCGGGGGCGTGAACTGGACCACCCGGGCGTCCGCGCCGAGGTCGAAGTCGGCGTCGAGTCGCCATCCGAGGTTCTCGTAGAAGCCCTTCGTCCGATCGACATCGGAGACCGGAATCGCAATGACCTCGAGCTTCATGTCGATCGCACCGACTTCGGGGCTCTCCGTCGCGCCTTCGGCGCTCACATCCGTGCTGCTCATGTTTTCCTCCGTCGGTCGGTTGGTGTCGCCGTTTAGCATCCCACCTCGGTCTCCGCGCGCGAGTCTGCTCTTGACACCGACCGATGGAGGCACGGATGGCCAATAGCGACTACGACGTGATCGTCCTCGGCGCCGGCTCCCCGGGCGAGCACTGCGCCGGCGCCCTCGCCGAGGGCGGCCTTCGTGTCGCCGTGGTCGAGCGCGAGCTGGTCGGCGGCGAGTGCTCCTACTACGCCTGCATCCCCTCGAAGACGCTTCTGCGCCCTGGCGAGGCGGTCCACGGCGCGCGCGAGGCGGTTTCGAAGGCCGAGGTCGATGTCGAGGCGGCACTCGACTGGCGCGACTTCATGGTCTCGAAATACTCCGACGCGGGCCAGGAGCGCTGGCTTGCCGACGCCGGCATCGACCTCCTGCGCGGCAGCGGCCGCCTCGCCGGAACGGGCGTGGTCGAGGTCGACGGGGTGCGCCACACCGCCGAGCACGTCGTGCTCGCCAACGGCGCCGATCCGTTCGTGCCGCCGGTCCCCGGGCTGCGCGAGCTCGACGGCATCTGGACGAACCGCGAGGCGACGGGCATGAAGGCGATCCCGCGGCGGCTGCTGGCGCTCGGCGGCGGGCCGGTCGGGGTCGAGCTGGCCCAGGCCGTGCGCCGTTTCGGCGGCGAGGTCGCGCTGGTCGAGGGGGGCGAGCATGTCCTGCCCCGCGAGCCGGCGCCGCTAGGGGAGGCGCTGGGGGAGGCCCTGCGCGGCGACGGCGTCGAGCTCGTTCTCGGCGCGACGGCCACCGCGGCACGTCGGGAGGGCGAGGACTTCGTGCTCGAGCTCGGGGGCGAAGAGCTGCGCGGCGACCACCTGCTGGTGGCCACCGGCCGGCGCCCCCGAGTGGAGGGGATCGGCCTGGAGACGGTCGGCATCGAGGCCGATGCCCATGGAATCGCGGTCGACGCCCACATGCGCGCGGGCGAGCGGCTGTGGGCAATCGGAGACGTCACAGGCATCTGGCCGCTGACCCACACCGGCAAGTACCAGGGCGACGTCGTCGCTTCGAACATCCTCGGCGACTCGCGAGAAGCCAGCTACGAAGCCCTACCTCGGGTCGTCTACACCGACCCTCAGGCCGCCGCCGTCGGCGCAACGGACGCCCCCTTCACCGCCACGGCCCCGATCGCGGAGCTGCCGAAGATGGAGACCTACACGCGCGCCTACGCCGAGTCCAACGGCTTCCTCACCCTGCTCAGCGACGGCGAGCGGCTGACCGGTGCCTACGCGCTCGGCCCGGAGGCCGGCGAATGGCTGCAGCAGGCCACGCTGGCGATCCGTGCGCAAGTGCCGCTGGCAGTCCTCACCGACACCGTCCAGCCCTTTCCCACATTCTCTGAGATCTACGTCGAGGCGCTGAAGGCGCTCCGCAAGGAGATCCGCGCGCCCCGGACCGGTGGGGCCGGATCATGAGCGAGGAGCGCGTCAGCTGACCGGCGGCGGAACGCCCTGTGCGGTGGCGGCGAGCGCCGGGTCCCAGTCGCAAACCGCGCAGGAGTGGCGGAAGGCCGAGCGGGCGAATTCCAACGCGACGGCATGCGGATCGGGGCTGTCTCGGATGTCCTCCCACTCGAGCACGTACTCGCCGAGCCCTTCGTCCCAACGCGCCGCAGCCGGGTTGAGGTTCGCGTTGGCGAAGCCGTCGGGCGTCGGGTAGGCGTAGGCGAAGAACGAAGCCCGCTCGTGGCTGGGATCCCCCGGCCACCACCCGATCGCGACCTGCTGGGCATCGGCGCCGTTTCGCATGATGAAGTCATCTGAAGGCGGGTCGGCCGGGCGCCCGGAGAACAAGTTGACCGCGAGGTCGAAGGTCCCCCACCAGGCGTTGACCGGCGTCGAGCGACCCCGAAACGGCGCCCGGAATTCCGCGAGGACGAGCGCGGCGCGGGTCGCGGCGTCGAAGTAGGTCGCCACCTGGTCGGCGTCATAGGTCGCATGCTCGTGATCCTCGTCCAGCGGCACCTGCCACGGAGTCTCCTGCGGGGTGGGATTGATCTCGACCCCACCCGCCATGCGTGTCACGGCCTCGAGCACCTCGCGCGTCACCGTCGCTACGGGCCGGTTGGGGGTGAGCGCGATCCGTGTCTCATGACCGGCGCTGTGCTCGACCACGGCCTCATGCGTGCGCAGGTCGAGCGCCGCGACGATCGCGCCAGAGCCGTCGGGCGCCGGCAGCGCGAGCGTCTCCCAGCCGCGCGCGGTCAGCCGCATGGCGGCGTGCTGGAGTTGCGGCTCGGGGGGCGCAAGCTCCACCGCGAGCTTTCCGAGCACCTGCGTGTGCGCGTGGAGCGTGTCGCAGGTCGCGCTCCACGGGGCGTAGCTCAGGGGTGGCCAGCTCTCTGCCATGGCCCAAAGCTACTCCGGTGGAGCCGCGGATCGTGGCTCGGTCATCAAGAACGCGACACTTCCGAGCCACGGCCACAAGACGCAGGAAGGAGACGCCGTGTCCGCAACCGTTCTCTACATGTCCATGTCCCTGGACGGATTCATCGCCGGGCCAAACGAAGGACCGGGCAACGGGCTCGGCGACGGCGGGCACCGCCTGCACGAGTGGGCCCTGCCGGGCGCTGACGCCGACCGCAGGGCCATCACCGGCCTGGCCGGCGCCAACGGCCAGGTGGTCGGCGAGTTCATGGCCACCGGGGCGGTCGTCGCCGGCCGGGGGACCTTCGAGCCGGCCGGCGGCTGGGGCGGTGACCATCACGACGGCGTACCGATCTTCGTCCTCAGCCGCCGGGAGCCCGGCATCGACACGGGGCAGTGGCCGTTGGTCACCTATGTGAACGACGTCGGGACTGCGATGGCCGAGGCCAAGCGCGCCGCGGGCGACAGGAACGTCCTGGTCCACGGCGCCGCGACCGCGCAGCTCGCGCTCGCTGCCGGCCTCCTCGACGAGCTCGAGATCCATCTCATCCCGGTGCTCCTCGGCCAGGGGCGTCGCCTCTTCGACCACCTCGACCCCGAGCACATCGAGCTCGAGCGCACCCGGGTCCTCGAGGGGGACGGTGCCACCCATCTGCATTACCGCGTCCGGCGTTAGGCGAGCGCCCTTCGAGCCAGGTCGGCGTGGTCGTCGGCAACCTGCTCGGCGGTGATTTCCGAGGATCCAGATCCCGGTCAGTCGACCGCAGTTGCCTCCAGCATGACGAGGAGCTGCGCCGGTAGCTGGTTGACGCCGAGCAGGCTGGTCGCAAAGCGACCATCGGCGTTCCCGAAGCGCTCGTTGAGAGCTCCGAACTGCTTGAGGTACTCGTCGAGGTCCGTGGTGTAGACGTTGAGCCGCACGACGTTGGCGAGGGTCATGTCGGCGGCGGCCAGGACGGCCTCCAGGTTGTCGAGGGCCATTTCGAGTTGCGCGGCCATGTCGCCCGGATGCTGCGCGTTGCCGTCGGCGTCCACGGCGTCCTGTCCGCTGCAGATGAGCTGCCGCCGGTGCCCCTCGATCAGCACGGCCTGGTCGAATCCCAACCTGGTGGACCAGGGCCAGGGGTTGATCGGCGTTCGTTCCATGTTTCCGCTCAGGTCGCTCATGCTGTCCTCCGGGTCAGGGGTGTCGTCGGCGGCGGGGTTGCCGCTCTGTCAGTAGGGATACGGCCGGGGCCGGAAATCCATCGCCCGGGCTAGAGCTCGTCCGGGAGCCCGAAGCGCTCGAGCAGCTCAGGACCGAGGAACGTGGTGATCTCGGCGATTCCCTCCCGGTCGAGCGTGAGCACGGAGATGCTGCGCGCCTCGAACGTCTCCCGCTGTTCATCCCAGCGGTAGTTGCCGAACGCGAGCTGCCCGTTCGCGCGAGCTGGAACGAGTCGCCAGCGCTTGTCGCTCCCCAGCACGTCGGCTGTCAGGAAGGCGGTCACCGCCTCGCGTCCGCGGTACCAGGTAGACAGCGGCGGCATCGTCATCGCCCCGTCCGAGGCGAGCATCTGAACGACCGCGTCGACATCGGCGCGTTCGAAGGCGTCGACGTACCGGTCGACCATCTTGCGCAGATCCTGGTCGTCGAGCGAGCGAAGCATGGCCTGCTGGCTGCGCTCGGGAAGCCGCTCGTCCACCGCCTTGTGGGCGCGCTGCAACGCGCTGTCGACCCCGGGCGGCGTCATCTCGAGAACCCCGGCCACCTCGCGCGCCGAGAAGCCGAGCACGTCGCGGAGGATGAGCACGGCGCGCTGGCGCGCCGGCAGGTGCTGGAGCGCCGCGATGAACGCGAGCTCGACGCTCTCGCGCTGCTCATAGCGCGCGTCCGGACCGGCCAACCCTTCCTCCAGGCCGAGCCTCTCATCGGGATAGGGCTCCACCCAGACCGATTCGACCAGCGGTTCGCCCAGGCCGTCGTGGGGGTCGGCAGCAGGGGCGTAGTCGATCGGAAGCACCCGCTTGGGCCGCCGCTCGATCGCCCGCAGGCAGGCATTGGTCGCGATCGCATAGAGCCACGAGCGCAGCGAGCTTCGCCCCTCGAAGCTCTCGAGCCCACGCCAGGCGCGCAACAGCGCTTCCTGGAGGGCGTCCTCGGCATCGGTCACCGAACCGAGCATCCGGTAGCAGTGGGCGTGCAGGGCGCGGCGGTGGGTCTCCGTCAGCCGGGCGAAGGCGTGCTCATCGCCTGCGCGCGCGGCCTCGAGGGTCCGGCGCTCGTTCACGGGGTCCCCCGCACCGACGGACCCGGGCACTTGCGCTGCCAGAAGGCGATCTCGCCTCCAACCGGGGTGGCGACCACGCTCCGCCACCCGGCCGGGCCCTCGCGCGGCTCCAGCAGGACGGACGCCCCGAGCTTGCGGGCCCGGCCGGTGGCCGCGGCGATCTCGGGGACCTCGACGTAGGGCAGCCACCGGGGGTGTCGGATATCGCATTCCACGACGCCACCTCCGAGTGGGTCGCCGAGCTCGATGCAGAGGTAGGAGCCGGCTCGCGTCTCGACCCGCTCGGGGTGCCAACCGCAGAGCTCCGCGTAGAGGTCGCGGGCCTGCGGCAGGTCACCCGTGTGGAGCTCCAGGTGGACGACCGGGTTGATGCGGGGCAGCGTCATCGCGATCAGCTGCCGCCCGCGCCCTCCAGCGCCGGCACCCGACCGACCGGGAGCGGTTCGGCCGTCCGCCGGCGGCCCGGCAGGGCGAGGGCGACGATCGCACCGGCAAGCGACAGGGCGCCGGTCACGGCGATCGCGGGCGCGAACCCGTCGAGAAACGCGTCCGGTGAGGCGAAGCTGCCGGCGCCCGCGAACACCGCGACCCCGATCGCGATCCCGAACACACCGCCCAGCTCTCGCATCATGCTGTTGGCGCCGGCGGCCTTGCCGAGATCCTCCTTGGCGACGGAGCCGACCACGGAGTTCTGCGCCGAGGGGATCGCCATCGAGGCACCGATGCCGGCGACGATCGACGGCAGGACGAACTCGGCGTAGCTGAGCCCGGAGTCCGCGAGCAGCGCGATCCAGCCCATGCCGAGCGCCTGCAGGGACAGCCCGCCCACCATGAATGGCCGCTCTCCGAAGCGGTCGACCAGCTTGCCGACCAGCGGGGCGACGGTGATGAAGGTCGCGGTCCAGGGCATCAGCCGCAGGCCGGCATCGAGCGGCCCGTAGCCAAGTGCCGTCTGCAGCATCTGCGCGAAGAAGAAGACGCCGCCGAACAGCGAGGCGAGGGTGAAGAAGATCGCCACGTTGCCCGCCGCGAATGCGCGGGAGCCGAACAGGCGCATCGGCAGCATCGGCTGGGGCGCCCGCAGCTCGCGGGCGATGAACCCGCCCACCAGCAGCAGCCCTACCGCCAGCGCGCCGACAACCTCGAAGCTGCCCCAGCCGGCGGCGTTCCCACGCACGAGACCCCAGACCACCCCGAACGCGGCGGCGCTGATCAGCGCCAGGCCGGGCAGGTCGAGGCTCGTGTCGCCGCCGAAGCTCTCCTCGATCCGGCGGAAGACGAACGGGATCGCGGTCAGGGCGATCGGCACGTTGATCCAGAAGATCCACTGCCAGTCGATGCCCTGGGCGATCGCTCCGCCGACCAGCGGGCCGCAGGCGACCGCGATCCCGGTGACCGCGCTGAACAGGCCGATCGCCGCCCCGCGTCGCTCGGGCGGGAAGGCCGCGCTCAGCAGCGTCAGACCGAGCGTCAGCACCAGTGCCGCGCCGGCTCCCTGTACCGCCCGGGCTGCGATCAGGACGCCGACACTGGGTGCCAGCGCGCTCGCCACCGATGCCGCGGCGAACAGACCCAACCCGACCGCATAGAAGGCGCGGCGACCGTACCGGTCGCCGAGGGCGGCGGCGGTGATCAGCAATACGGCGAAGCTCAGGTTGTAGGCGTTCACCGTCCATTCGAGCTGCTCGACCGAGGCTCCCAGATCGAGGCGGATCGTGCTCAGGGCGGTCGACACGACGAGCGTGTCCAGGGCCGCAATCAGCGAGCCGATCGCGGTCAGGGCGACCACCCATGCGGTCGCCGATCGCTTGCCTGTCGATGTAGATCTCGAATTCATCTCCTCGCCTTCCCGGTCGCTCGACGGCGGAATTGCCGCTGTGTGAGTAGGGATACGGCGAGGGTCGGAAATCCATCGCTCGATCGCGAGCGACGCTTCGCTGGTCGCGTGATGCGGGAGCGCGTTGTGCCTAGAGGCCGAGCCCGCGCACCCCGGGCTCGTCCCAACCCAGGTGGTGGGCGAGCTCGTGGCGCACCGTGCGCTCGACCTGCGCCCGCAGCAGCTCGGGATCGTGGCCGAAGTCCCGCTCGAGCGTGTCTTGGTAGATGACGATGCGGTCCGGATAGATGTCGCGGGCGATCGTGCCGCCGATGTAATGGCCGTAGGCGCGGTGCTCGTGACCGCGGCTGGAGACGGTCACCGGTGTGCGCTCGAGCACCTCGCGGAACGGCTCCGGCAGCTCGTCGAGAGCTTCCATCACCAACTCGTCGAACGCGCTGGGCGGCTGGTCGGGGGGCGGAAGCGAGGCGAGGGCCTCGCTGCGGTCGACCAGCCGCCGGAACTCAGGCTCCGGTACCTCCTTGCCGATCAATGCGACGGTCAGCCAGGCGGTGACGAGCACGATCGCGGCGGCACCGGCCAGCAGCGACAGGAGGTCCCCCAAGCCGCCGAACGACGGCGGGTTGAGGAGCAGCAACACGAGGCCCGTGATGAACGCGATCAACGCCGCCGCCCTCAGCGGTGGGCCAAAGGTTTCCCTCATGGGATGGAGGTTAGGGCGACGAATAGCGAGCAACCGACGGGGCGACCCGACGCAATTTCATAGTTCTCACCGCAACGATCGTCTTCTACGATCGTTGGCGTGGAGCTGCGGCAGCTACGAAGCGTCGAGGCGGTGATGCGGCATCGCCATTTCACGCGTGCTGCCGAGGAGCTCCATGTCACCCAGTCGGCGCTCTCGCACCAGATTCGACGTCTCGAACAAGAGCTGGGCACCCCGCTCTTCGAGCGCACCAGCCGCCGCGTCATTCCAACCGAGGCAGGGCAGGTGGTCGCCGTTCGAGCTCGCCGTGCCCTCGCCGAGGTCGAAGGCGCCCGCGCGGAGGTCGAGGAGCTTCGCGGCATCCGGCGCGGACGGGTCTGGATCGGGGCGCTCCTGCCCGCCGGCGATGTCGACGTCCCCGGGCTGCTCGCGCGCTTCAGCCAAGCGCACCCGGGCGTCGAGGTCGCCCTCCGTGAGGGCGTCGCCGCCGACATGGTGCGCCTGCTCGCCGCCGACGAGCTCGACGCCGCCTTCTGCCTGCTGGCCGGCGAGGTCCCCGACGAGCTCGCCGTCGAGCGACTGAGCCAGGACGAGGTGGTCGCCGCTTTCGCCCCCGACAGCGCGCCACCCGCTCCGCTGGTCGACGTGCCCAGGCTGGCCCGGGATCGGATCATCGCGCCCCGCCGCGGCTCGGCGATCACCACGGCGCTGGACCAGCGGTTCACGGACTCCGGCGAGTCACTCAGCCTCGCCCTCGAAAGCGGCGATCCCTTCCTCCTGCGCTCGCTCGCCGCCCGCGGTTTCGCCACCGCGATCCTCCCGCGCTCGCTCACCACCCTGGACGGGCCCGCCATCGAGGTGCGAAGCCTGCGGCCCGCGATCGAGCTCCCGGTGGCGCTCGTCTGGCGCCGCGAGCGCAACGTCCCACCGGCTGCGGGCGCGTTCATCGACTTCGTCCGTCGCGAACTGGCCGAGCGTGGATAGGCTTCGCACGCGCGTTGGGGGACCCGCATTGGCCCGCTGCCTTTAGTCGATGACGCGCGCAAGGAGGTGTTAGTGGCGGACAACGAGCCGATCACGATCCTGATCGCCGACGACGACGAAGAGGATCGGCTCCTAAGCGAGGAGGCGATCACGGGTGCTCGCCTTGCCGCCGACGTGCGGTCCGTCGTCGACGGCCAGGAGCTGATGGATTACCTGCGTCGGAACGGCCGCTACGCCGGTCCGGACGCGGCACCGGTGCCGGGGCTCATCCTCCTGGACCTCAGCATGCCCAAGCTCGACGGCCGTGAGGCGCTGGCGGAGATCAAGGCCGACCCGGAGCTCAGGCAGATTCCGGTCGTGGTGCTGACGACGTCGAGCGCGGCCAGCGATGTCGAGCTCTCCTACAAGCTCGGCGCGAACTCGTTCATCAGCAAGCCGGTCACCTTTGCCGGGCTGGTCGAGGTGATGCGGGACCTCTCGCGCTACTGGTTGGAGATCGTCGAGCTTCCGCTCCGCGACCCACCAGGCGAACGCGGACCGTAGGCGCGCCGGCGGCCCCTCTCGGCGACGACGCCGTCGCGGCCGCCGGGAAGAAAACGACATGATTCGGGGTCATAGGGGAGAGGATGTCCCCTGACGACGGACAGCTGAGCGACGCCGAGCTCGGCGAGCTGGCGGCGTTCGCCGACGGCTCGCTGGCGCCGTCCGACCGCGCCCGGGTGGCCGCCCGGGTTCATCGCTCGCCCCGCCTTCGGGCCCTGGTCGACGAACAGCGCGCATCGATCGCCGCGGTCGAGCTGCTCGACGCGCGCGCGCCGGTGCCCCTGCACCGTCGCATCGCGGCCGGGCAGGCCCTGGCGACCACGCCCGAGCCGCCGGTCGCAATAGAGCCCGGCCGGGCCCCGGCTCGCGGTCGTTTTCACCTGCCGCGCCCGGCGCTCGTCGGCGGCCTGGCCGCCGCGATCGGCATCGCGGTGGTCGTTGCCGTGGTCCTGGTCGCCGGGTCGGGCGCACCGACCGTCGCCGAGACGGCCGAGCTCGCCGACCGCGGTGCCTCCGCGCCCGCCCCGGCCGTCGACGCGGGCGACTCGAACCTGCTCGCCGCGTCGGTCGGCGGGGTCGCCTTCCCCAACTACTCGAAGGCGTTCGGCTGGCGGGCAAGCGGCGAGCGCACCGACGAGCTCGACGGCCGCCGGGCAACGACCGTCTACTACCGCAGCCGCGGTCGCGAGATTGCCTACTCGATCGTCTCGGGGGAGGCGCTCGCCTGGCCCGGCGACGCGCGGCGGGCCGTCCGCGAGGGGATCGAGCTGCGCTCGCTGAGGCTCGAGGGTGCGACCGTGGTCACCTGGCGCCGCATGGGACGCACCTGTGTGCTCTCGGGCGCCGGCGTCAGCCGCGACGAGCTGCTCGAGCTCGCCGCCTGGATGGCCGAGGGCAGCGTCTCGTTCTGAGTGCGGTTCTGACGTGCCGGTCTCGGGAATGCGAGGAAGGATCGGGCCGCGGCGGAGTCCTCACGGTCGAACCGACCATCTGACTGGAGGACCGCCGTGTCAGTTTCAATCCGCAAGCTCACGCAACGCCGCTTCAGGGCCGACGCGAAGGCCACGCTCGCCGTGGCAGCGGTGGTCGGGCTGCTCGCCGCACCGAGCTCCGAGGCCGCAGGCTCCGACGAGGCGCGCGGCGGCGAGCCCGTGAATCGCTGGACGCGAACGCTCGCAGTCGACGTGTCCGCCCACGAGCTCGGCCTCCCTGCCGGCGCTCCGCCGCAGCGCCTCGCCCGCTCCGCGCTTCGCAGCGCTGCCGGCCGGCTCGGCCTGAGCGGCTCGATCTCGAGCCTGCGCCTCGACAGGCGGCAGCGCACGCCCGCCGCCGATGGCGGGCGGCCCCTGGAGCAGCTTCGGTTCCAGCAGACCGCCGGCGCCCTGCGCGTGGTCTGGAGCCAGATCGACGTCACCGTCGTCGCCAGAAGGGTGAGCTCGATCAGCGCCACCGTGGTCCCGGTGAGGAGTGGCAAGCCGGCGGGCGAGCGCCGGGTTTCCCGCAAGCAAGCGCTCGGCATCGCCCTGCGCGCGGTCCCGGGAGCCGAGGAGGCGCTGCGCCCGCTGCCCGCCGCCTACGCCGGGAGCCCGACCACCGAGCGTAGGGTCGATGGCGAGCGCCCGCGGCGTGTCTGGGTGGTCGAGGTCCAGCCTCCGGCGGCCGGCGAGGAAGCCCCGGCGGGACTCTGCATCGCCGTCGACGCCGGGAGCGGCAAGGTGATCGGTCGCTGGCCTGGAATGGCCGATCGCCCCGACCGCGGGCCCAACGCCCGTGGCACGGACATCGGCCCTCCACCGAGCGTGGCCGCGCGCGACGCTCGCGACAACGCGGCCTACATGCTGATGACGCGCGACGGAACGGGCCAGGTGGATCCGGAGCCGGGGCCGCTTGCGCCGTACGCGGTGTTCGTCACCCCCGACGATCCTCGGACCAGCGTCTGGCCGTCATATCTCGCCAGCCGCGTAGCCGGTGTCCAGCCCACCGCCGCCATGGACGCGGTGAGCGCGAACGCGGCGAACGTGGCGAGGACGATCTGCGTCGTCCGAGGCTGGTGCGGCCGCGAGGGCGGCTTCCAGCCGGATGCGACGGTGGTCCTGCCCTGGCTGGTGATCGGCAATACGACGGGCACCTCCCACGCCGAGCGCGACAGTCTCGACGTCGCGCTCGACGAGGACTCGGTCATGCTCGGCAACGGCGATCCGAACGTGCCGGCCAATGACATCGTCGCGCACGAGTTCGGCCACGTGATGGACTGGGTCTACGCGGGCGATCGCTTCGTCGGGGGCTTCAACACCCAGGGATTCGAGGTCGAGGAGGCGCTTGCCGACATGTTCGCCTACGAGTACGACCGCGCGGACGCGCTGATCGGCGAGGACGCCGGGTCGCCGGCGATCAACATGGCCGATCCCGGAGCGATCGAGTTCGCCTTCCAGCCCTATCCGGCGCATTACGACGACTACGACTCGACGCCGCCGCTCGGGGACCACCACTTCAACGGCACCATCCTCAGCCACGCCTACTACCTGTTCGTGCAGGCGGTCGGCCACGACAAGGCGGGGCGCGTGCTTCACAACGTGCCCTCGTTCCTGAGCCCGCAACCGACGTTCGAGCAGGTGGCTCGCGGCTTCTACATGAGGGCGCAGGAGATCTACGGCGGGGACGTGGCCGACGCTGCGCGGTCGGCCTTCGAGCAGGTCGGGGTGAAGCCGCTGATCATCTGCTGCAAGCACTTTCCCTAGGCCCGGCGGCCTGGCCTTGCGAAGCCTCGCGCCAACCGAGCGACCGGGCGAGGCGGTCCGGGGCGAACACGCGCGGCGTCAGGCGGGGGTCGAGGAGCCGAAGGACCGTGCCGCGGCGGGTCGCGAACTCCTCCAACGCCGCCCCGACGACGGAGTCCCTGGCCGCCGCCCGAAAGGCGATTCGCTCGTTGCGCCGCATCGGTCGTCCGGTCGAGTAGTCGACGATCTGCATGTGGTGGGGACCGAAGCGCCGCCGGATGGCCCGGCGGTACCGCTCGAGCGCGGCGTCGAGGTCGCCGTCGCCGAGCAGCGCCGAACGGGTCTCGGCCACGAGCCACTCGGAGCTTTGGAACGCCCAGCCGCAGCCGACGCCGAAGAGGGGATCGGTCGCGACGGCGGCATCGCCGACGAACGCGATCCCCGGGCGGGCCGCGGGGCGCATCTTGTTCGGCATCTCGAGCTTGCCGATCAGCTTCGAAGCGCGTTCGGCGCCGGCCATCGGAGGGCCATCCGGAAGCCCGCCCACCATGCGGTTGTACGCCGCCTCTGGATCGGCGCGGAACTCGGGCAGCCGCGCCGCATGGCAGACAGCGGCGACAACGGTGAGATCGTCCTCGTTGGGAAACACGGCGGCGCCGTCGGGATCGAGCAGCCAGATCCGCGCCTCGTCCCGGGGCGAGTCCACACCGCGCCAGTAGGCGAAGTACGCGAAGCGGTTGTGCGGGCGCACCCTGGCCGGTACCCGGGCCAATCGAGCGAGCGTGGACTCGCGGCCATCGGCCGCCACGGTCAGCTTCGCCCGCAGGGTGCGGCGCCTGCGGTCGCGGCTCTCGATCTCGACCCCCTCGACCCGGTCGCGATCCCCGAGCAGGCGCACAACGGTCCGGCCAGGGAGGTATTCGATACCCGGCGTGTCCGTTGCGAGCGTCCGAACGATCGGATCGAGACTTCGGCGAGTGATTCCGTAGCCCGGAGGCGCGTCGGCCGGGAAGCGCAGCCAACCTCCGTACGGTGTCCAGGCCGCCGCCCTGCTCCGCACGGCGCCCGCTCGCGCCAGCAACGGCGCCAGCCCCAGCCGCTCGATCGCCGGCACGGCGCTCGACTGGATCTGATGCGTGCAGGTGACCTTGTAGGCAGCGGGATCGCCCCGCCGCTCGACCAGCGCCACCCGGGCCCCCGCCCGGGCGAACAATCGCGCGGCGGTGCAGCCGGCGATGCTCGCGCCGGCAATCACGACGTCGAACGCGGGCCGGGCGGGCACGGGTCGAGCTTACGCGGCGACGAGCGGGAGCTGCGCAGCTGCCCGGCGCGATTGATCGAATCGCCCGGGCGCATCCGTCCGAGGATGGGAGACTGAGCCGATGCGTGAGCGCTACGACGTGATCGTCGTCGGAGCGCGCGTCGGGGGCTCGGCGCTGACCGCGCTGCTCGGTGACGCGGGCGTCTCGGTGCTGCTCGTGGACCGTGCGCGGTTTCCGAGCACGACGCCCTCCACGCACTTCTTCCGCGGAGCGGGAATGGTCGGCGTGCTCGAGGGTCTCGGCGTGCTCGAGGATGTCCTCGCCCTCGGCTGCCCGCCGCTGACGCGCGAGTTCAACTACGCCGACGGCGGGACGGAGGCCTCTGAGGATCCGCCCCAGGACCCGGGCACGCTCGGCTACTGCCTCTCGGTGCGCCGGGAGCCGCTCGACTCGCTCCTTCTGAAGCGCGCCTGCGGGGCCCAGAGCGTCGACTTCGCCGAGCGGTCGAACGTCGCCGACCTGCTTTGGGACGACGGCCGCGTCGTCGGCGTGCAGCTCGCCGACGGCCGCTTGGCGCACGCCGAGATCGTCGTCGGCGCCGATGGCCGCCACTCGCTCGTGGCCAGCAAGGTCGCGCCCCCGGTCGAGCACGAGACGCCGCCGTACCGAGCGCTCTACTACCGCTACGTGACGGGCTTCCTCGGACCTGACGGCGCGCCGCCCGACGCAGCCGAGTTCTCGCTGCTCGAAGACGAGATCGCGTACATCTTTCCGAGCGATTCGGGACTCACGTGCGTTGCGGTCTCGGTGAACCTCGAGACGTTCGGCTGGCTCCGGGAGGATTTCGAGCCTCGGTATGCCGAGCGGATCGCCGGACACCGAGGCCTTGCCCCGCGAGTGGCCGCGGCCGAGGTCAACGGCTCGCTCTCGGGTTGCGGGCCGGGGCGCAGTTACGTGCGGGTGCCGTGGGGCCCGGGCTGGGCGCTGGTCGGCGACGCCGGCATGCACCAGGATCCATGGAGCGGCCAGGGTATGGACATGGCCGGTGTGCACGCGACCTTCCTCGCCGAGGCGATCCTCGACTGGCTCCGAGGATCCGCCGACGAGCGGGCGGCGTTTGCCCGGTACCACGAGCGCCGCAACGCCCACGGGCTCGCCGGCTACCACGACACCGTCCTCTGCGCCGCCGATCTTCGCCGACTCGCAGGTTGAGCCGAACGGCCGAATCCATGTCGCAGCCCAACGTCGAAGCATTGCGCCCGATCTACGAGCAATGGGCGCGCGGGAACTGGCGGCCCCGCTTCGACGTCTGCGCGCCCGACATGGAGTGGGGATGGTCGGAGGAGTTCCCCGGCCTCGAGGGCGTCGGCCTCGACCCGTTCGAGCGCAGCGAGCGCCTACGACAGTGGCTCAGCGAATGGGAGGACTGGCGGTGTGAGGCCGAGGAGTTCGTGGCCGAGGGCGATCGGGTGGTGGTCCTGACGCGCTACCGCGGGCGTGGGCGCGGTAGCGGCGCGAGCGTCGACACGACCGGCGCGCACGTCTGGACCTTTCGGGACGGCAAGGTCGTCCGGCTCGAGATCTTCTCCAGCCGCGATCGAGCCCTGGGGGAATTCATCGACCGCCGTTAGAGTCGTCTCATGACGGAAGCTGAAGCTCGCGAGCTCTGCGGGCGTCTGGCCGAGGAGCACCCGGACCGCGAGAGCCACACCTGGCGACCGCGGCAGGAGGCCGACGGCGCATGGTCGGTGGTCAAGATCTCGCTTCCCTCCGCCGGCCCTCGAACCCCGGAGACGCGGGCCGAGGAGCGGCCGGCGACCGCCGATGATCCGCGCACCTCGGCGATGCAGAACCTCGGTCCCAACGTCGGGCCGGGTATCTAGCGCTGCGCGAGCCGCTGCTGAAGCCGCAGGCTGGATGCGCCAACGAACGCTGGTCGGAAGCACGCCCGTTCAAGCCGACTGAGCGGCCGACCGACTGAAGATCGTGGAATGCCGATCAGGATCGATCAACTGCCCGAGCCACCGCCGCCTGCCGCTCAGGCGCCGAGCTCGCGCGCGCCCTCACCCTGGCCCGCGCTGCGCCTGGTCGGGTCGGCCGATGGGGCGGCTCCCTGGTCGTGGTTCGTCCCCTTCCTCGCCGTCTGGGCGATAGCCGGATGGCTGGTGACGGCCGACGATCATCTGCCGCGGGCGACATGGGTCCTGCTCGGCGGCCTGCTCCTCTTCTGGGCGTTGCTCCCGAAGACGAGCGTGCGGCGCCCGATTCCCGGCTGGACCGTCCTGCCGCTGATCGCGCTCTTCGTCGGCCTCTTCTGGCTCTTCGCGCTGGTCAGCCAGGGCGACGAGAGGCTCGTTCCGATCGGCTACGGCGTCTGCTTCGTGCTCTGGCTCCAGCTCGGCCTCTGGATGCGCGACCTCGGAGGACGCCAGGGCCGCTCCTAGCGGCGTCCGCCGGGGCTAGGGCTCGGGCTGCGGCGGTCCGGGGGGCGAGATCTGCACGACGACGCTCCGCGCCAGCGTCGCCCGGTCGTCGGTGATCTCGTTACGGGCGCCCAGGCCCATCGCGGCCCTCCGCATCGCGTCCGGCCTTCCGAAGCGGATGAAGTCGTCGACGCCCTCGCGGTCCGCCACCCATGCCGCTGCTTCGTGGTCGTCGCGGTGGACGCTCCATCCCTCCTCGACGACGTGAGCGCGCTCCTCGTCGAGCAACTCCGCGCCGTCGACGCCGGACTTGGTGATCACCTGGAAGAGAACTGTGGCGTCCAGGATCCCGTTCGGCTCTTCGAGGGTCTGAACGACCTCCGCGCCGTCGACGAGCGGCAGCTCGTCCCCGGTCGCGGTCTTCGGGTCGCCTCCGCAACCCGCGAAGGCGAGCACGATCAGGGGCCAGAGAGCTCGCCGAGCCATCGCCTGCGCCTCGTCCGGCATCCGCCCCAGTATCGCGGGTGACCTGCGTACAGTCGGCGCGTGGAGGACGAGCTCGCCAGCCGGTCGATCGAGCTGCCCGGAGGTCCCGTGCACCTGCTGCAGCCGGAGGAGGCCGCGGAGCTGCCCGACGACGGTCCGGTCGAGTGGGCCCCGGTGGCGCCGTACTGGGCCGTGCTCTGGCGCAGCGGCGTGGCGCTGGCCGGCGAGCTCGGCGGCGCGAGCGTTCGCGGCAAGCGCGTGGTCGAGCTCGGCTGCGGGCTCGGTGTGCCGAGCATCGCCGCCGCGCGCGAGGGCGCCGCGGTGCTGGCCACCGACGCCTGCCCCGACGCGCTCGCGCTGCTCGCGCGCAACGCGGAGGCGAACCGGGTCGGCCTCGAGACCGCCGCGGTGGACTGGGTCGAGCCCGAGGGGCTCGTCGGGCTCGGGCCCTTCGATTTGGTGCTCGCTGCCGACGTCCTGTACGAGCGGCCGAGCGTCGCCCGGCTGCTGGCGCTGCTGCCCCGCCTCGCGCCCGAGGCATGGGTCGCCGATCCCGGCCGTCCCGCGGCCGCCGCCTTCCTCGAACGGGCGGAGCCCGCGTGGGCGATCGATACTCGCGCCCGGGGCGTGGTCTCGATCCACCGGATGAAGCTTCGCTCCAACGGTTCCGACCCGGGTTCGTACTAACGTTCCCGACGATGGAAGCCTCGGCAGCCACGCCACCCGGACGGCCGATCACCACCGGGGGCGTGATCAGCGAGGCGCTCGACCTCTACGGGCGGCACGCCGGGACGCTGATCGGGGGCGCGCTCGCCGTCTACGTGGTCACGGGGATCGTGCAGGGCCTCTGCGGCGACAGCGGCAGCGTCTTTCTCGGCATCCTCGGCTCGCTCCTCAACCTGATCGCGTGGGCGTTCTTCACGGGGTTCGTGGTCAACCTGGTCGCCGACGTCCGCGACGGCAAGCGCGACTTCACCGTCGGCCAGCTGTTCGGGTCCGCCTCGGGCGCGGTCCTGCCCCTGATCGGGAACGGGATCCTGTTCGCGATCGGGGTTTCGATCGGGCTCGTGCTGCTGGTCATCCCCGGTCTCTTCCTGCTGACGATCTGGGCGGTCGCGCCGGCCGCGGTCGTCGCCGAGCGCCGCGGGGCCATCGAGGCGTTCGGTCGCAGTCACGAGCTCGTTCGCGGTCACGGCTGGACCGTGTTCGGAGCGATCATCGTCGCCCTCCTGATCGCGATCGGGGTCGCCATCCTCGCCGCCGCACTCGGCGCCGCGATCGGCGATCTCACCGGGCGGATCATCTTCGTGATCATCGCCAACGTCCTCACGGCGCCGTTCGCGGCGCTCATCTCCAGCGTGCTCTTCTTCAGCCTCGGCGGCAGGGCGACCGGGGTCGACCGCGGCGCCGCTGCGGCGCCCGCAGCCTGAGCGCGTCGACCCGACCCGCGGTCCAGCTGCTCGAGATGTTCGCACCGCTCGGGGTCGAGGGACGCTGAGCCACGCCGCGGCGGGGGTGGCTGACGCAGCCCGGCGGGCCGAGTCGCGTATTGACCCCGCTATACGGGGGAAAGATGCGCCTCGAGGCCGACGGCGCCTCGGGTGCCGGACGGTCCGCCGGACGGTCCTCGGCGCCCCGGGGCCCTCAGCCCTCGGGCCGGATGTTGTTGTTGAGGCGGAAGAAGTTGTCCGGGTCGTACTTGGCCTTGATCGCCGCGAGCCGCTCGAGGTTGCGCCCGAAGGCGCTGTCGACGTTTGCGCTCGTGTCCTCGCCGGCGCGCCCGGTGAAGTTGAGGTAGTGGGCCCTAGTCGAGCGCCGCGATCTCCTCCTGGTACATGGTCATCACGCCGCCGATCCCCTCGCCCAGCACCGCGTCGACGACCCCGAGGTTCTCGACGATCTGGTCGGCGCGCGTGTTCTGGCGCTGGAACTGATCGTCGTTGCTCAGCGCGTCGAGCTGCTCGGTGCTCCCGCGCAGCAGCGCGTAGCCGGCGAGGTCGCCGCCGTGCGGGTTCAGCAGCACGACCTCGAAGTCCTCGATCTTGCCGTCGCCCTGCAGCCCGCCCCAGTACGCGACGCTCTCATTGAACACCTCGAGCGCGCGCTGCTCACGCCCGCGTACCACCTGTCCCCATCCGATGAAAATCCCGGCGTCAGCCATGGGAGCTCCTCCGTTCGCTTGCCGTTCGACCCTAACCGCAGCGAACGCGCTCGGCAAGGCCCGCGCGCGGGCGCTCAGCCCTCGACGAAGCCCTTCAGCTTTCCCGGCATGCTCTCGACCAGCTGCCCGCGCAGCACGCCGACCAGCGGGCCGCGGATCACCATGCCCAGCATCCGCCCGAGGTCGACCTCCATCCAGTAGGTCGCCCGGGTGCGGTCGTTGCCGAGGTCCTCGAACTCCCAGCTGCCCTTGACGGACTTGAGGTCGCCGTCCTCCTGCTCCCAGCTGATGGCGAGGGGGTCGTCGTAGCCGAAGCGCAGGGTCGAGCCCAGCCGGCGGACCTTGGCGTCGGTCTCGGTGCGGACCAGGATCTGATGGTCGTCGTCGTCGCGCTCCAGGCACTCGGCGAGCTTGATCTCCGGCTGCCACCGCGGCGAGCCCTCGACGTCGGCGGCGACGGCGAACACCTCCTCGATCGGCGCCGCGATCTCCGCGCTGGCTTTGCCCTCGATCGCCACGACGCCCAGCCTACTCAGCGTCCTTGTCGAGCCGCTTGGCGAGCGCGTTCATGCCGTAATCGCTGGCCTTCGCGGCGCCGCCGGCGCGATCCGTGGGCCGGTCGGGCGGGCGCTCGAGCCCCGCGTCCTGGAGCGTCGCGATGTGCTTGAACGCAAGCAGCTCGTCGCGCGAGTCGAGCAGCGCGACGCGCAGCTTCGGGCGGGTCTCGCCGATCGCCGCCTCGAGCACCCCCTCGAGCGACCCGTGGCGGCGCAGCAGATCGGCGGCGGTCTTCTCGCCGACGCCCTTGGCCCCGGGCAGGCCGTCGGAGGGATCGCCCCGAAGGGCGATGAAGTCAGGGACCAGCTCCGGCGCGATCCCGTACCGGCGCTCGACCTCCGCCGGGTCGATCGGCTGCGCGCCCCGCTTCCCGGTGGTCAGGTAGAGGACCGTGACCTGCTTGGAGGCGCACTGGAACATGTCGCGGTCGCCGGTTAGCAGCAGCGCCTCGCCGCCCGCCTCGACCTCGAGCCGCGCCAAAGTCCCCAGCAGGTCGTCGGCCTCGAGAGACTCGTGGCGCAGCACCGTCCAGCCCATGCCCTCGAAGAAGTCCGACGCCGCCGCGAACTGTGGCGCGAGATCGTCCGGGACCTCGGGGCGGGCGGCGTGATAGTCGGGGTAGAGCTCGACCCGGTATTCGGCAGCGTCCGGGCCGAAGCAGAGGACGACCGCGCGCGGGTCGTGCTCGGCAACCTCCTGGAGGATCAGGTTCGTCGTCCCCAGCAACGCGTTGACGGGCTTGCCGTCCGCTCCCTTGATCGAGTCGGGCAGGGCGTAGAAGGCGCGATACAGGAGCGAGGGCGCGTCGACGGCAAGCAGTGGGGCGGTCATTCCCGCCACGGTATCTGTAAGACTTCCCGATCTTGTTAGTCAACATAATGGGGAAAAGATGAAAGCAACCAAGTCATTCGCGATCGCGGTTGTCGCCGGACTCCTCGCCGTCGGCGGCCTCGCGGCCTGCGGGAGCGACGATGAGTCGAGCGACGGCACGGCCACGGCGGCGACCCTGAGCTCGGACGATCTCGTGTCGTAGGCCAACGCGATCTGCAAGGAGCACGCGGACGCGATCAACTCCGCCGTGGAGGAGCTGTCCAAGGCGGGACAGCCGAGCGCAGCGGACATCCGCACGATCGTCAAGGAGACGATCCTGCCGCACTACTCGGCGCAGATCGGGCAGCTCGACCAGCTCACCCCGCCCGAGGACCAGGCAAGCGACTGGGACCAGTGGATCACCGACTCGACCGCGGCGCGGGACGCGGTCAAGGACGACCCGAACGCCGCCTTCGACTCGTCGCTGAAGGAGTTCCAGACGGCGAACGACGAGGCGACCGCGCTCGGGCTGGGCGACGACTGCCAGGTCGGGCCGACCAGCTGATCGATCTCATTCCCGCTCGCCCCGGCCGTCGGTTAGCCTGCGACGGTCCACGCAGGGATCGGCGACAGGAGGTCGAGGTGAGGCGCGGCTGGATCGGGGTGCTGGTGCTCGCGGCCGCGCTCGGGCTGCTCGCGCCGCCGGCGTCGGCACGCGACGAGGTGATCGAGATCGCCTCCGATGGGCCGGGCCCGGCGGCCTACGACCAGGTCTTCGTCCACCGGATGGGCCCGCGTGAGGCCGAGCGGGTGCTGGTGCTGATGCCCGGGACGCTGGGCGGGGCGGGGGACTTCACGCTCCTGGCCCAAGAGTTGATCAAGCGGGTCGAGGGCCTCCAGGTGTGGGCGATCGACCGTCGCAGCCAGGCGCTCGAGCCGACCGAGGTGTTCCGCGAGGCGCTCTCGGGCGAGCGCACCCTGCAGGAGACGTTCGACCACTACCTCGGCTGGCTCACCAACGGCGGCTCACCGCCCGACCACTACGACTTCCTCGACGCGAGCACCGTCCCCTTCGCCCGCGAGTGGGGGATGAAGACGGCGCTCAAGGACGCGCGCAAGGTGGTCCGCGAGGCCGGGCGCGGCGGTCGCGAGGTGATCCTGGGCGGGCACTCGCTCGGCGCCTCGCTGTCCGCCGCCTACGCAGCGTGGGACTTCCATGGCAAGCCGGGCTTCGAGGACGTCGACGCCCTGGTGCTCATCGACGGCGGGCTGCTCGGCAGCTTCGACTCCTACGACCTCGCACAAGCGCAGGCGCAGATCGCCGACCTGCAGGTCTCGAACCCCTTCCAGGACCTGTTCGACAACGGTGTGGTCGAGTCCGCCGGCCTGTTCGCCGAGATCGGCGGCCTGTACGCCCGCCTCGCGCCGACCGAGAGCGCCGCGAGCCTGCAGGCGTTCCCGTTCCTTCCGGCCGCCTACAAGCCGCCGATGACCGTCACCAACCGCGCCCTGTTCGGCTACGACTTCGATCGCGACACCTCCCCGTCGACGCCCGACCTGCACGCGAACCTCGGCGGGCTGGCGCCCAGCGGCGACCCGCGCGACTGGGACGATGGCGGCGTCACCCCGATCGCCCGGCTGGCCGAGACCTTCGGTCAGGAGCCCTCGAACTCGGTGGAGTGGTTCTTCCCCAAGCGGCTGACGATCGATACCAACGGCGCGGACCTGATGCGGATGAACGACGTCGCCGGGTTCCTCGGGCTGCGGCTCGAGCACACGCGGCAGATCGACGTCCCGATCTACACCTTCGAGACCGACCTCACCGGCGGCGACGTCCTCCGCGGCGCCAAGCGGCTGGTCAAGCGGGCCAAGACGACCCGGCGACAGTCGATGCTGGTCGAGGGAGCCCCCGAGCAGAGCCACCTCGATCCGCTGACCGCGGCACCGGGAAGGAACGAGTTCCTGAAGACGCTGATCGTCTTCCTCGGCGGGCTCGACTGACGACCCGACGCACGCGATGTGCTCTCTGCCGTACAGTGGGTATTAGCCCACCCTAATTCGGCAGCTGGATAGCGGCCGACCGGAGGAGGGAGACGAGCAATGGCCCGAGGCACAGACCTTTCTGCATACGAGCGTCCGAACCTGGGCCGAAGTCTCCTCGACATCGCCACGTCGGTGGTCCCCTACCTGGCGCTGACGCTGTTCATGTACGCGATCTACGACCAGGTCTCGGTGCTGGTCATCCTCGCGTTTGCGATCCCGGCCGGTGGCTTCCTGCTGCGCACGTTCATCCTCTTTCACGACTGCGGGCACGGCTCGTTCTTCGGCTCGAAGACTGCCAACCGCTGGTTCGGCCGCTTCTGCGCGGTGCTCGTCTGGCAGCCGTTCTCGAACTGGCGCCACGACCACGCCGTCCATCACGGCAGCGCCGGCGACCTCGATCGGCGTGGGACCGGCGACGTGCCGACGCTGACTGTGGAGGAGTACTACGCGCGCGATTGGCGCGGCAGGCTCGGCTACCGCCTGTTCCGGAACCCCCTGGTGATGTTCGGGATCGGCCCGATCTACTCGCTGATGATCGCCCCGCGCCGGACCTCGTTCGACAAGCGCCCGCGGTTGCGCAACAGCGTCCTGCTGACGAACGTCGTGATCGCGGCGATCGTCACCGCGATCTGCCTGCTGATCGGCTGGAAGGAGTTCATGCTGATCCAGCTGCCCGCCGCGTTCGTCGCCGCCTTCGCCGGGGTGCTGCTGTTCTACGTCCAGCACCAGTTCGAGGACGTCTACTGGGAGTCGGGCGACCGCTGGAGCTACACCGAGGCGGCCCTGCGCGGCAGCTCCTATTTGAAGCTGCCGCAGCCGCTGCAGTTCTTCACCGGCAACATCGGCCTCCACCACGTCCACCACCTGAGCGCGAAGGTCCCGAACTACAACCTGCAGGCGGCTCACGACGAGAACCCGGTCTTCCATGACGTACCGGTGCTCACGCTCCGCGACTGCGTGCGGTGCACGCGGTTGAAGCTGATCGACCAGGGCAGCGGCCGCCTGGTCACCTTCGGCGAGGCGCGCGCCGCGATGCGCGCGGCGCCGGCCGCCGTCATCGGCTAGTTGGCCCGCAGGAACCTGCGGATCTCGCGCGCGGCGGGCCCGTGGGTGTTGATCAGCGCGTCGATGTGGCCGGCATTGCGAGCCACATACTGCCGCGAGTTCGGGAACTCGTTGGCGACCCAGCGGCCCTCCTGGGGCGTGGTCAGGTTGTCCATCTCGCCGGAGATGACCAGCACGGGCGCGGTCGTGGGCTCGTCGCCGGGTGAGATCGGCGGCTCGTAGACGTCGCTCAGCGGCGGCCACGTGAGGCATTCGAGGTATCCGAAGGAGGGGGACTGCGCGATCTCTCGCGGCCTGAACGGCCCGAAGTTGTCCGGGTGCCGTCGAATCGCGCGCTCGAGCTGACGCCGGCGCTCGGGCTCGCTCGCCTGCTTGTCCCAGATCATGGGGTAGTCGTTGCAGCCCACGACCAGCTCGCCGGCGCGCACGTAGTAGAGCGGGTTGCCGGCGTCGAGGCCCGACGGTCGCGTGAGCCGCCTCCACGGCCGCGGGTTGCCGCGGCGCAGCTTCACCCCGGCGCGGTCGATCGCCAGGTAGGACCCGGGGGTGCCGTAGGTGGCACCGCCAAAGGCCTGCAGCAGCCCCTCGACGCCGCGGCGCGTCCGCCGAAGGTGCTCGACCAGCAGCCGCAGCCGCCGCCCGGCGTCGCCCGAGCACTTCGGCGAGCGCCGGCAGGCGAGCTCGAGCGAGCGGTTGCCGGTCCGGATGAGGCTCCCGTACCACGCCGACTCGCCGATGGCCGGATAGGCCGAATCGAGCACGAGCGCCCGGAGGGTCTCGCCGTGGCGGAAGGCGTAGGACTGGGCGAAGAAGGTGCCGTAGGAGTCGCCGTAGAGAGTGATCCTGTTGAGGCCGAGCGCCCGACGGACCGCGTCGAGGTCGTCGGCGGCCGCCGACGTGCGGTAGGAGACGAAACGCTTGCCGAGCCGGCGCGCGCATTGCGACAGGGTGATCGCCTCGTCTCCGACGCCGTGCTGGAGGTTCGGGCAGTCGGGCCGCTCCGAGCGCCCGGTGCCGCGCATGTCGACGACCACCAGGTCGCGGCGTCGCAGCAGATCGCCGAACAGCTCCACGTAGAACTTCGCGCTCGAGGTGCTGGAGAAGCCGGGCCCGCCCTCTTGGGCGAAGATCGTTCCCCGCGAGGGCCGCCCGGCACGGTCGCGGGTGCGGACCGCGAACGCGACCCGCGTGTTGCCATAGGAGGGGTCCGCCCGCTCGAACGGGACCTCGAGCGAGCCGCACCGAAACTCCTTCAACCAGGGCACGTCGCCGCAGGGCCGAGGCTTCGCGGCGGCCGGTCCGGCTGCCGGGCGGTCCGCGGCTGCGCCGCCGGCGCCTCCGATCACCGTCACGCCGCAGAGCAACAGCAGGGTGAGGCGTGCGCGCACGATGGGGCCAGCGTAATCGACGGGGCTGGCTTGACTCGGAGCGATCCGATGGTTGGATACGCAGATGGGCAGGAGAGGCGCGGTGCGCGTGACGGCGGTTGCGATCGCCGCCTGCCTGTTCGCCGTGCCGACCGCGATAGCCCAGGACGCCACGCCGGTCGAGGGCGCGGAGGAGGCCTCCGAGGAGCAGGGCAGCGGCGCCCCCGACACCGCCGCGGCCAAGCCCGAGGTCGTCACGGTCGGCGCGCTGATCAACGACATCCAGCAGCTCGACCTGCAGACCCACTCCTACGCGGTCGACATCTATTTGTGGTTCAAGTGGCGCAACCCCGACATCGATCCCTCGCGCACGTTCGAGTTCCTGAACCCGTTCGAGCTCTGGGGGACCATCCGCCAGTACGCGGGAGTGAAGCCTGAGACGCTTTCCAGCGGGGAGCAGTACTCGAGCCTGCACGTGCAGGGCAAGTTCAACGCCAGCCTGCCGCTCGAGCGCTACCCGTTCGACACCCAGAACCTCGTGGTCGAGCTCGAGGACAAGAACAAGGACGAGTCCGGGCTTGTGTACGTGCCGGACACGGATCCGGTGGCGATCTCGAAGGACATCACGATCCCGGGCTGGAACATCGGCGAGCCCACCTTCGAGGTGGCCTCGAACACCTACCCGACCAACTTCGGCGATCCGCGCACCGGCGACGCGACCTACTCACGTGTGATCGTCGGCCTTCCGGTGTCCCGGCCCGCGGGCACCTACTCGCTCAAGCTGTTACTGCCGATCCTGCTCGTCGCCCTGACTGCGGCGCTCGCGCTCTCGGTCCATCCCCAGTACGTCGAGGGCCGGATCGGGATCGGGATCACGGCCCTGCTCACCCTGGTCGCCCTGCAGTTGACCGCGACCTCCGGCCTGCCGGACGTCAACTACCTGATCCTGCTCGACAAGCTCTACATCCTCAGCTACGCGTTCGTCGTTCTCACGATGGCGGTGATCGTCAGGAACTCTTGGGTCGACGCGACCGGCGACGTCGCGGTCGCCTCCCGGGCGGATCGTCGCGCTCTGTTGTGGCTCACCGTCGGCTACTTCGCCGTCGCGGTCGCGCTGATGATCTTCAGCCTGGCATGAGCGGCGACCGGCCCAGGCTGCTCGGGATCAACCACGTCGCGCTCGAGGTCGGCGACCTCGACGCGGCGCTCGACTTCTACGGCTCGATCTTCGACTTCGAGCTCCGCGGCCGAGTCCCCGGGATGGCCTTCCTCGAGATGGGCGACCAGTTCATCGCGATCGCGGAGGGCCGCTCGCAGGGGGCCGACGACGGGCGCCACTTCGGTCTCGTGGTCGACGACAAGCAGGCGGCGCGGGCGGCCCTCGAAGCGGCCGGGGCCGAGCTCCTCCCCGGGCGCGGGCTCGACTTCCTCGATCCCTGGGGCAACCGGGTCCAGGTGGTCGACTACCGCGAGATCCAGTTCTCCAAGACCCCCGAGGTGCTCGCCGGGATGGAGGTCGAGATCGCCAAGTCGGAGAGCGCGCTCGCCGAGCTGCGCGAGAAGGGCCTCGGCGGCTAGTTATCGCTCCTGTGGCTGACCGTCTCGGGCCGTGCAGGCCGGAGGCGGGGCGTGGCTGGTTAGAGGGGGGCGGGCGCGCGAGGGCGGTGAGCCGAAAGACGGGCGAGGTGTCGCGCGAGCGTGACCGAATCACAACGTCTCCGGCTCCCCGATCGTCGAGTGTGCAGTTTGCCCCGCTATAGGGGGGTCAAGTGCACACTCGCCGGGCTGCGGGCCATCAGAGCACGCAAGAGTGGCAAGAACGTTACGCACGGCGCACGCGCCCACCCCCTCACTGCCAAGCCGGCTTCAAACCGCGCGGCTCGCCCGAACCGGGGCGGTTCGGCGGCTAGCCGTAGACCTCCGGGTTGACGCAGCGCGGCAGCCGTTCGCCCGCCAGCCCGGCGAGCAGGTTGTCGACCGCGAGGTCTGCCATCGCCTCGCGGGTGGCGTGCGTGGCCGAGCCGAGGTGGGGGATGACGAGCAGGTTGGGCGCCGCGAGCAGGGGGGCGTCGGCGGGCAGCGGCTCGGGGTCGGTGACGTCGAGGGCGGCGCCGGCGATCCAGCCGTCGCGCAAGGCCCGCTCAAGCGCGGCGGCGTCGACGATCGGGCCGCGCGCGGTGTTGACGAGATGGGCGGTCGGCTTCATCGCCCGCAGCTCGGGCTCGCCGATCAGCGCCCGCGTCTCGGGCGTGAGCGGCGTGTGGACGCTGACGAAGTCCGCGGCGGCGAGCAGCCGCTCGAGCTCGCCGGCCTCGGAGCGCCCGGCGACGATCACCTCGCAGTCGAATCCCTCCAGCCGCTTGGCGACGGTCGAGCCGATCCGCCCGCCGCCGACGATCGCCACCGTCGCCCCGTGCAGGTCGCGGCCGAGCATCCACTCCGGGCCCCAGTCGCCCCATTCGCCCGCGCGCACGATTCGCTCCCCCTCCCCGAGGCGTCGCGAGATCGCGAGCATCAACGCCACAGCGAGGTCGGCGGTCGAGTCGGTGAGCACGTCGGGGGTGTGGCCGACCGGGATCCCACGCTCTGTCGCGGCATCGACGTCCACGTTGTCGACCCCGACGGCGTAGTTGGAGATCACCCGCAGCTCCGGCCCGGCGCCGATCAGCTCGGCGTCGACCGCGTCGGTGAGCAGGGAGAGCAGCCCCTGCGCTCGTTCGACGCCGTCGAGCAGCGCCTCCCGCGGCGGTGCCGCCGGCTCGGTCCAGACGTCGACCTCGTGTGCGGCACGGAGGCGGTCGAGCGCGTCGCCGGGCAGCTCGCGGGTGACGAAGCAGCGGGCCATGTGGCGGAACGCTGTCACACTCGAGAGCCGATGGACCTCGAGCTCTTGCACCGCTATCTGGCCGATCGCGGCGTGGCTCCCTATCGCGCCCGGCAGGTGTGGGAGTGGGCGGCGCGCGGTGCCGGCTCCTATGCCGAGATGTCGAACCTCCCCGCCTCCCTGCGGGACGAGCTCGAGCGGCGGGTGCCGTTCTCGACCCTCGAGCTGGAGCGGAGCGCGCGCTCGCTCGACGGGACCGAGAAGGCCCTGTTCGCGACGGCCGACGGGCGCCCGGTGGAGGCGGTGCTGATGCGCTACCGCGACGGCCGGAGCTCGCTCTGCCTCTCGAGCCAGTCGGGGTGCCCGCTCACCTGCACCTTCTGCGCGACCGGCGCGATGCGGTTCGGCCGCAACCTCAGCGGTTCGGAGATCCTCGACCAGGCGCTTCACTTCCGCCGGGCCGCGCCGGTCAACCAAGCCGTGTTCATGGGCATGGGCGAGCCGATGATGAACTTCGACGCGGTGATCGCGGCCTGCGAGCGTCTCCCCGAACTCGGGGTCGCAACCTCGCACACGACGGTCTCGACCGTGGGCTGGGTCCCCGGGATCGAGCGCCTCGCGCGCGAGGGGCCGCGGGTGCGGCTGGCACTGTCCCTGCACGCGGCCGACGACGCCCTGCGCTCCGAGCTCATGCCGGTCAACGACCGCTACCCGCTCGCCGAGGTGCTCGACGCGTGTCGCGCCTGGCGCTCCGCGCGGGGCAAGCGGGTCTACGTCGAGTACCTGATGCTCGCCGGGGTCAACGACAGCCCCGTCCAGGCGCGGGCGCTGGTTGAGGCGCTGATGCCCCGCGAGGCGTTCAAGGTCAACCTGATCCCCTACAACCCGACCGGTGGGGAGTTCGACGGGTCGGGTCCGGAGGCGATCGAGCGCTTCCGCACGGTGCTGGTCGAGCGGGGACTGCCCGCGACGGTGCGGCTGACCAGGGGGCGCGACATCGACGCCGCCTGCGGACAGCTCGCCGCGACGGCCGCCAAGAGCTAATCGGAGTCCAGCAGCTCCTCGGCGTCGAGGCCCTCGCCCGCGGGCACGCGCAGGGCGATATCCCCATGCCCCCAGCGGTCGAGCGGCCAGTCGGACGTGAGCACGCTGTCGACGCCGCGCTCCGTGAGCGCCTGGCGGAAGGCCCGGGCGGTCGCGAGGTCCTCGAAGTCGCGGACGACGTCCCAGTCGTCATACGCCGGGTCGCCGATCGCAAGCTCGGCGAGTCCGTCCGGGCGCGGCTCCCCGCCGGTCGCGCCCCAGATGCGGCCGAATCGATCCCGAAGGCCCACCGGCCGACGCTACCCGATCAGTCGATGGCCGCGCCGCTGCCGCGCTCGTCGGCGTCCAACGTGACCTGGGCGGCGGTCGAGCGGAGGTTGGTCCCCAGCGCCTCGAGGTGCTTCTGGATCCCGTCGAGGAGCCCCTCGACCTGCTGGCGCGAGGCCGCGAGCTCGCGCAGGGTCGCGTTCATGGACACGCCCTCGACGTTGCGGCTCTGGCAGGCCCGGCACCGCTCGACACCGGTCGCGGGCCAGGTCTCCCCGCAGTCGTTGCAGGTCAGCCGGTAGACGTCCGCGCGTCCCCCCGCCCCGGCCGCTGCCGCTCGCTCGGCCGTGATGTCGGTGAGGATGCCGTCGATCATCAGGTCGCCGCTCTCGGTCTCGGAGAGCACGGCGCGGTCACGGACCCAGACGGGCCGCCCGGTGCGGTGGCGCAGCCGGTACTCGGAGACGAGCTCGGTGCCCGGCGGCGCCTTGAGATGGCGCTGCTCGTCGAACTCGACCCGTTCGCGGTCGTCGGCGTGCAGGCTCGCGCGCCACAGGGTCGGGTCGGCCTGCCACTCCTCCGGTGTGTACCCCAGCAGGCGCTCGATCTGCGCGGAGACGAAGTGCCAGCGACCCATGGCCCGGCGCTCGGCCTGATAGACGCACGCCGGCAGTCCCTCGACCATCGTCCGGTGTCGCTCGTGGGCGTCGGCGAGCGAGAGCTGCGCCGTGCGCTCGGCCGTGATGTCGGTCAGCACCCCGCGCCAGAACGCGGACCCGTCTTCGTTGAGGCAGAGGCGGGCGATGTCTCGCACCCAGACGATGCGGCCCGAGCGGTGGAGCATCCGGTATTCGCTGCCCAGCCGGGCTCCCTGCTCGCGGGCCTCCCGCTCCTGGGTCCGCTCGAGCTCGAGCACGTTGTCGACCTCGTCGGCGTGCAGTCGTTGCCGCCAGAGGTTGGGATCCGCGGTCCACTCCGCCGAGGAGTAGCCGAGCAGCTCGGAGATCTGCGGGCTGACGTAGTAAAAGGCGCCGTCTGGACCGGTCTCCGCCTCGTAGACGACCGCAGGCAGCCACTCGACCAGCTCGCGGAAACGCGCCTCGGCGGTCGCCCGCGCTTCCTCGGCCTCGAGCCGCTCGGTCGCCTCTCGGGCGACGGCGACGATCTCGAGCTCACCCGTCCGCGGGTTGCGCACGCTGCGGGTGAGGATGTCGACCGAGATCGGCGGGCCGTCGGGCATGCCCACGGTGAGCGTGATCTGCGTCTCGGCTCCCTCCGACGCGGTGAGCTGCTCGAGCCTGCGAAGGGATTCGGCGCGCTCCATCGGATCGGCGAGCAGATCGAACGCGCTGGTGCCGATCAGCTCCTCGGGCTCGCGCCGGTAGAGCTCCCGGGCACCCGCCGACACGTAGCGGAACTCGGCTCGGTTCGAGAGGCGGGCCACCACCTCGGGAACCTGATCAACGAGCCAGCCGAGCTCCTCATGTGCGCCCGCCGCGTGCCCCCCGAGATCGACGCGGCTCACCCCGGCCCCCCGGCGGCGCGCCGGAGGTGGAGGAGCGGAGTCGGCATGCGCACTCCCTGCGCTTGCGACCGTGGCATGAGACGAAGCCTAGACTGCCGCGTCCGATCTGGGTAGAGGGCCGGCCATGAAGTTCGACGAGGTCTAGCCAGGACGCCGATGCGGCGGTACGATCACCCGCGATGGGCTTCTTCTCCCGGCGCCGCAAGCGCGAGAGCGCGATCCCCGATCCGTCTACCGAGGCGCCGCTGGGCTCGTTCGCCAGCCCGGAGGGCCAGCCGGTGGTCGGCCAGCAGGTCGGCGGCGGCCAGCCGGCGGTCGACCTGCAGGGCCTCGGCTTCACCGACGGCGTCACGATGCTCGCCCAGCTCGGGCCGATGATCCAGCAGGCGATGGCGACCGGAAACGTCCAGATCTCCCAGGGTGAGCCCCAGGTGCTCGACATGCGCGGCTCCGGCCTGCGCGAGGAGATCATGGGGATCATGGAGCAGCACGGAATCGACGCCAACTCCGGCACCGCGAGCCAGAACGTCGACGCAAGCGCCTACGGGAACATGCAGCAGGAGATCCTCCAGGCCCTGGCCAAGCACGGGATCGACCCCAACGCCGCCGGATCGAGCGTCAACTTCCAGGTCTCGCCGGAGGGCGAGGAGGAGAAGTAGGGGCGTAGCGCCCGCTCGGCCCGACGCTGGCGCGCGGGGCTGGACGTCTCGGCGTTGTGCGCGACGCCCGCCGTTGCTTGGCAGCAAGGGGAGGGAGTGGGTAGGGGTGCCGGCCGATGTGGCTGATTTCGCGCGCGGTGTGACGCGGGCGAGGCGGGATGTTCGCACCGAGCATCACCCCCGCGCCGAGTGTCATTTTGACCCCGCTATAGGTGGTCAATGTGACACTCGGCCGACGGCGTCCGACCAGCGCGCGCAACAGCCACGACAAACATCACGCAAGGCGCGCCGATCCACCCCCTCACTGCCAAACCCGGCCCGCGCCGCACCGCCGCCCCGGGTCCGGGCAACGGCCCGCGTAGCTACTCGCTCAGGTCGATGCGCTCGATCACCTGAGGCTCGAGCGGGCGGTCGCCGGGGCCGGTCGCGGTGCGCTCGATCGAGTCGACAGCGTCCATGCCCTCGGTCACCTCGCCGAAGACGGTGTGCTTACCGTCGAGCCAGGGAGCCTCGCCGGTGGTGACGATGAAGAACTGCGAGCCGTTGGTGTTCGGGCCGGCGTTCGCCATCGCCAACGCCCCGCGGACGACCTTGTTCTCGTTGAACTCGTCCTCGAAGGTGTAGCCCGGGCCGCCGGTGCCGGTGCCCTCCGGGCAACCGCCCTGGATCATGAAGTCGGGGATCACCCGGTGAAACGTGAGGCCGTCGTAGAAGCCGTCGGAGGCGAGCTTGCGGAAGTTCTCGACCGTCTTCGGTGCGGCGGAGTCGAACAGGTCGATGGTGATCGGGCCGGCGTTGGTGTGAAGCGTGGCTTGGGACATCGCCGGTGACTCTAGTGAATCCCGGCCGGGCTTCCTGAGCGCCCGCCCCTATCCTCAGCCGAGCATGCGCTGTCCGGCGTGCGGCAACCCCAACCGTCCCGATGCCCGATTCTGCGACTCGTGCGGGGCGCGTCTCGAGGCGCCGGAGCAAGCGGCAGAGCCCGCACCGGCCGCGATGCCGCCGGGCTCCCCGGAGCTGATCGCCGGCCGCTACCGGGTGGAGGGGTTCCTCGGGCGCGGCGGCCGCAAGCGGGTCTACCGGGCGCGCGATGCCGACGGCGACGGGCGCGACGTCGCGGTAGCCGTCTTCGACACCGAGGACGTCGCCGAGACCGTGCTCGCCCGCGCCCGGCGCGAGGCGCTGGCGATGGGCAAGCTCGGCGAGCACCCGCACATCGTCCGCGTGCTCGATTCGGGCGAAGACGGGGGCGTGCCGTTCATCGTCAGCGAGTACGTCGGCGGCGGTGATCTGCAGGGCGCGCTCGACGAGTGCTCCGGGCGACGGCTCGAGCTGGAGCGTGCGATCGCGATCGCGATCGACGTCTGCCGGGCGCTCGAGCACGCGCATTCGCGCGGGATCATCCACCGCGACCTGAAGCCGGCAAACGTCTGGCTCGGCGACGACGGCGCCGCCCGCCTCGGCGACTTCGGGCTCGCTACCGACCGCAGCTCGCGAGCTGCGGTCGAGGGGATGCTCGTCGGCACGGTCTCCTACCTGCCGCCCGAGCAGGCGCTCGGCCGGACGTCCGATGCCCGCTCGGACCTCTACTCGCTCGGCGCGATGCTCTACGAGCTGATCACCGGTGAGCCACCGTTTCCGGGAGAGGACGCGGTCGCGATCATCGGCCAGCACCTGAGCGCGAAGCCGGTCGCCCCGTCGCGCCACCGTCCGGCGGTCCCCGCGGGGCTCGACCGGGTGGTCCTGGAGCTGCTTGCGAAGTCGCCCGACGATCGACCGCAGAGCGCCGCCGAGGCGCGGCGAGCCATCGCCGCGGCCGTCGACGAGGAGGCGCCGGAGGCGGACGGCGACGCCAACCCGCTCGAGAGCCTCGCCGGAGGCGTCTTCGTCGGCCGCGACGCCGAGTTCGGGGAGATGCGCGACCTGCTCGAGGAGGCTCTCGGTGGCGAGGGGCGGCTGGTGCTGCTCTCCGGCGACCCCGGGATCGGGAAGACGCGGACCGCCGAGCAGCTCGCGACCTACGCTCGCGTCCGTGGCGCCCGCGTCTACTGGGGGCGCTGTCACGAGTCCGAGGGCCAGCCGCCTTACTGGCCCTGGTCGGAGGCGCTGCGGGGTTATGTCCTCGAGGCCGATCCGGTCGGGCTGCGCTGGCAGCTCGGCAGCCGCGCCGCCGACGTCGCCCAGATCGTTCCCGAGCTCGCCGATCGGCTCGGCGACGTGGGCGAGCCGCCGGACATGGGAACCGAGCAGGCCCGCTTTCGGATCTTCGATTCCTTCGCGGCCTTTCTCGCGGGCGTCTCGGGCGCCCGCCCGCTGGTGCTCGTGCTCGACGACCTGCACTGGGCCGACGAGCCCTCGTTGCGGCTGCTGCGCTTCGTCGCCCGCCGGCTCGCCCATACGGGCCTGCTGCTGATCGGCGCCTACCGCGACGTCGAGCTCGGTCGCCACCATCCGCTCGCCGACACGCTGGGGGACCTCGCCGGCATCGAGGGAACGAGGCGGGTCGCGCTTCGCGGGCTGGGGCCGCAGGGGATAGCCGACTACATCGAGCTCACCGCCGGGGTCGACAGGCCGCCGCCCGAGCTCGCCGAGGCGATCTGCGAGCAGACCGGAGGCAACCCGTTCTTCATCGGCGAGGTCGTCCGGCTGATGGCCGCCGAGGGACGGCTGGGCGAGGCCGAGGGACGGCGACAGGTGACGATCCCGCAGGGCGTCCGCGAGGTCGTCGGCCGGCGCCTGGACAGGCTCTCCGACGCCGCGAACGAGGTGCTGCGAATCGCCGCCGTCTGCGGGCGCGAGTTCCGCCTCGAGGTGGTCGAGCGGGTCTGCGACCGGCCCGAGGCGGAGGTCGAATCGGCGTTTCGCGCCGCGGTCGACAACCGGCTGGTCGAGGAGTCGGTCGAGGTCCCCGGCGGCTACGCGTTCTCGCACGCGCTCGTCCGCGAGACCCTGCGAGCCGAGGTTCCGGCCGCCCAGCGCGTGCGGATGCATCGCCGGATCGGGGAGGCGCTGGAGGACCTGTATGCCGGCGAGCTCGATCGGCACCCGGGCGAGCTCGCGCATCACTTCCTCGAGGCGGCGCCGCTGGGCGACGTCGAGCGTGCGGTCGACTACGCGACCCGGGCCGCGAGGCGCGCGAGCGACCGCCTCGCCCACGAGGACGCGGCGGCGATGTACGCCCGGGCGCTCGACGCGCTCGAGCTCGTGCCGGAGCCCGATCGCGAGCGCCGCCTCGAGCTGCTGCTGGAGCTCGGCGAGGCACAGATCCGGGCGGCCAGCGTTGCCGACGCCCGGGCGACGCTCGAGCGCGCGGCGACCCTCGCTCGTGAGCTCGGACTGTCCGATCGGCTCGCCCGCGCGGCGCTCGGCATCTGCCTCCTCTCGGTGGCCGGGGTCGTCGACGAGCCGCTGATCGAGCTGCTCACGGAGGCGCTCGAGCTGGTCGGGCCCGACGACTCCCCGATGCGCTCGCAACTGCTCAGCGGCCTCGCCCAATCGCTCTACTGGGTCGACCCCGCGGGGCGCTCGAACGACCTCGGCCTGGAGGCGCTCGAGATGGCCCGCCGGGTCGGCGATCCGGGCGCGCTCGCCGCCGCCCTGGTGCGGCGGCAGTTCATCGGGGTCGTCGCGCCCGATCAGGTCCGCAGGCGGCTGCGCGAAAGCGGCGAGCTGCACGATCTCGGCAAGCGCCTGGGCGATCGCGAGCTCGAGCTGCGGGCGCACCTCTACCGGCTCAGCGCCCGGCTCCAGCTCGGTGACATCGGCGGCGTCGACTTCGATCTGGCCGCGGTCGAGCGGCTGGCGCTCGAGCTCCGCCAACCGCAGTGGCTCTGGAACATCCCCCTGCTGCGGGCGATGCGCGCGCTGATCGACGGTCGCTTCGACGACGCCTCGACGCTCGCCGAGGAAGCGGTCGCCGCCGGCACCCGGGCCGAGGAGACCGTCGCGGCGCAGTTCTACGCGACCCAGATCGCGCTCCTGCGGCGTCTGCGGCGCTCGCCCGAGGACGAGGCGGAGCTGAGCGGGCTGACCGCCCAGCTCGCCGAGCTCGCGGAGCGGTTCCCGGCGATCCCGGCCTGGCGCTCATCGCTCGCCGCCACCCACGCGGAGCTCGGCCGCCGCAGCGAGGCGCGCGCCGTGTTCGAGCCGCTCGCCGCCCGGGATTTCGCCGACGTCCCGCTGGACGCCCAATGGGCGATCTCGCTGACCCTGCTCTCGGAGGTCGCCGCGGTGCTTGGGGACGCGCCGCGGGCGCGGGCGCTGTACGAGCTCTTCCGTCCGTACGACGGGCTGGTCGTGACCGCCGGGCGAGCGGCCGCGTGTTACGGGCCCGTGTCGCGGGTGCTCGGGCTGCTGGCGGCAACCGACGGCCGCCCCGACGATGCCGAGCGTCACCTCGCCGAGGGTCTGGTGCTGAGCGAGCGGATGGGGGACCGTCCGTTCGCCGCTCGAGCCCGGTTCGAGCTCGCCCGGGTCCTGCTCGACCGCGGTCGCGCCGGGGACCACGGACGGGCGCTCGAGCTGCTGGCGGCAGCGCTCGACACGGCCCAGGAGATCGGCATGGTCCGCCTGGTCCAGGATGCGCTTACCGTGCGGCTCGAGGCCCAGGGCCTCTCGTCGCTCGACGTCAGCACCTCGATCGACTTCATGATCGACGAGGTCGCCTCCGAACGCCCCGACATCGCCGCCCACGCGGCGCCCGACGGCCAGGTGACGATCCTCTTCTCCGACATCGAGGACTCGACCCTGATGACCGAGCGGCTCGGCGACGCCCGCTGGCTCCAGGTCCTGCGCGCCCACAACTCCCTCTTTCGCCGGCTGGTCCCGGGCCACGGCGGCTACGAGGTCAAGAATCAAGGGGACGGCTTCATGCTCGTCTTCCCGGATCCGTGTCAGGCGCTCGAGTGCGCGGCGGCGATCCAGCGCGAGTTCGCTGAGCGCGAGCCCGTCGAGGGCGAGCGCGTGCGGGTTCGGATGGGGATGCACGCCGGTGAGGCGATCCGCGAGGACGGTGATTTCTTCGGCCGCAGCGTGATCCTCGCGGCGCGCATCGCCGCTCAGGCAAGCGGCGGGGAGATCCTCGTCTCGGAGACGCTCAAGGAGCGCGCCGAGGGCGACGAAGGCGACGGCGCCGCGGTTTCGTTCGACGGCGGGCGCGAGCTCGAGCTCAAGGGCCTCGCCGGCACCCACCGCGTCTTCCGCGCCGACTGGGAGCAGGCGCTCGCGGCCTGACACCGCTTGCCCGCCCGTCGATCGGGTGGTTGGATGGGCTCACGGGCGGTACGGATCCGCCCCCGACTCAGGGAGGCAAGATGCCCAATCCCCGCGCCGCCGTCGCCCCTCCGCGCCGCTCGTCCTGTCGACGATCGCGCGAGCACCGTCTCCGGCAAGGTCGGCGACGCCGACAAGCTCGACGGGCTCGACTCGACCGCATTCATGCAAGGCGGAGGGAGCGCCGACGGACAGGCGATCGCGGAGGTCCCCGGGGCCAACAACTTCCTCGGCCCGGCGTTCGGGGGATTGGTCCGGCTCCAGTATCAGTGTCCGCCGTCGGTCGGCAGCAACGGCACGCTCAAGATCATCAACGCCTCAGGCGGCATCGCGAACTTCTTCGTCGACAGCGGCGGAGCCAACCCCGATTACGTCCAGCTGGGATCGGGCGGGTTCGTCGCCTACCCGGGCTCCGCCGGCGGCGAGTCGTTCTCGATCCAGGCCCAGGGGGCGCCGGGCGTCGCGTCGATCGAGGTGGCGTCCGTGCACCGGAGCGGCACCAACGACTGCCACGCCCAGGCGCTGGGGGTGTTGGCGGGCTAGCGGAGGCCGATCAGGCGCCGGTGAGCCAGCTCACGGGGTTGCGGACCATGATCGTCTCGATCTGGTCCGCGCCGACCCCTGCCTGCTCGAGGTCCGGGAGCACGCGCTGGTGGACGATGCGGATGTCCCAGTCCTTCGCCATCCCGGCGGCGAGCATCTGCTCGATCGCGGCCTGCGGGAACCAGTCGATCGTCCCGCAGGAGTCCGCCGAGATGAAGAGCCGGTCGGCGTAACCGCGCTCGAGCAGGGCGAGCGTGGTCGCATGGCGATTGTCGTACGGCAGGTACATCTCGAGCCCGTAGCGGTCGAGGCCGATCCAGACACCGGTGTCGAGCACGCCCTCGATGTAATCGAGGTCGTCGCTGTCGCCCGTGTGGGCGATCTGGATCTTCGATGGGTCGACTCCCTCCTCGAGGAAGACCTCGATCTGGCGGGGGGCGGTGTTGCTGAGCGGCCGTGAGTGGGCCATGATCGGGGCCCCGGTGCGCAGGCTCGCCCGTGCCGCCGCCCGATGGACCTTTTCGACGTTCTCGGTCACCCCGGGCTCGTCGGCGGCGCACTTGATGAACCCGGCCTTGATCCCGGTCCCCTGGATTCCCTGCTCGATGTCGGCGACGAACAGCTCGGCGACCTGGTCCGGATCGCGGCTGATGAGGTAGGGCGGGAGGTGGTCGTAGGTGTAGATCCCGGTGCAGGGAACGACCTGGAGGCCGGTCTGCTCGGAGACGCGGCGCATGAACTCGACATCGCGGCCGAGGAACATCGCCGTCGGATCGCAGATCGTTTTCACGCCGAGCTCCACCGCCGCGGAAGCGACCTCGATCGCGGCGGCGTAACCGTCGCCGTCCTGCTCGCGCTCGGGGATCCCACCCGATGCCTTGGCCTGGGGCCACTGCTCGTGGACGGCCTCGTCGCGGGTCCGCAGGTGCTCGTGGATCAGCGTCGTGCCGAGCTCGGAGGCATCGACCGCGCCGGTGACGGTCTCGACCGTGGCCATCGGCGGCGTAGTCTATGCCGCCGCCCGAAAAGCGCTCAGGTGAGCTTCACGATCGCGATCACCATCGAGGCGATCAGGCAGGCGATCAGGACGACCATGGTGTAGCGCCAGCTGCGCGGCATCGCGGATTCCCGGGATAGTATGCCCGCGCAACCGGGAGCGAAGGAGGGCCAAGCCTTGTTCGAGCGGATCATCGTCGGGACCGACGGCTCGGAGACCGCGGACGAAGCCGTGCGCCAGGCGACCGAGCTCGCCCGGGCGACCGGGGCGAAGCTCGACATCATCAGCGCCTACCAGCCCGTGTCCAGGGCGCGCCTGCGCGAGGAGAGCGGCGAGATCCCGGGGGACATCGCCTATGCCGTGGGCCCGAAGGAGGACGTGAACGTGATCCTGGAAGCCGCCGCCGGCCCGGCGCAGGAGGGCGGGATCGAGGTCAAGACCCACGCGCGCGAGGGGGATCCGGCCGACGCGATCCTCGACGTCGCCGAGGAGACGGGCGCGAGCGTGATCGTGGTCGGCAACAAGGGCATGACCGGCGCCCGCCGCTTCCTGCTCGGCAGCGTGCCGAACAAGATCTCCCATCACGCCAGCTGCAGCGTCTACATCGCGCGCACCACGTAGAGCTAGGCGCCTCCGCCGGCCCGGTCGCAGTCGCGTCCCGGGTCCACCGCCCGCCGGGCGTCGAGCAGGCCGAGACCGTAGTAGCGCTCGGGTGCCCGCGGGCGCGCCGTGCACTGCAGCCGCAGCGCGAGCCGGTCGGGGTTCGGGTTCGCGCCGGCCGCGCCGCTGGCGATCACCAGCGCCGCGACGCCGCTGGCGTGCGCCGCCGACATCGAGGTGCCGACGTCGGGGCGGATCGCGAACTCCTGATGGCCGCCGGTGCAGTCCATCGGAAAGCACGAGTAGGTGAGCTGCAGCACGCCGAGCTCGTCCTCGGCGCACTCGGGCCGCAGCGCCCCCGGTCGCGGTGGGCCGCCGCCCGGGGCGAGCAGGTCGGTTCGCTTGCCGTAGTGGGAGTAGGCGGCGAGGCAGCCGTGCTCGGTCGTCGCCGCGACGGCGAAGGCGTCCGGTGCCCCGCCGGGAAACAGCGCCCTGTGCTTGCCGTGGCCGACCAGCGCGTTGCCTGCCGCGGCGACCACGAGCGCCCCGGCCTTGGTCGCCTTGCGGATCGCGGCGCAGACCGTGGGCACCTGAGCGCAGCTGCTCACCGTCGGGTCGAAGTTGAGCGAGAGGTTGATCACGTCGGCCCCGCTGCGCGCCGCCCACAGGATCCCCGCTCCGACGTCGTCGGTGCTGCCGACGCCCGACGCGTCGAGCACTCGAACCGGCATCAGCCGGGCGCCGTAGGCGATCCCGGTGAGGTAGTCGTCGACGCTCGAGGGCTGGATCGTGGTCACCTGCTCGGCGATCGTCCCGGCGACGTGTGTGCCGTGGCCGTTCTCGTCGAGCGGGGTCGCGTCGTCGTCGACCAGGTCGATCCCCGGGACGAACTGGGTGGGACCGAAGTCGGGGCTGGGGAGGAAGCCGAGGGCGGGAACGTAGGCGAGGCCGGTGTCGACGACGGCCACCGTGGTCCCCGCGCCTCCGGGGGCGCCCTCGGCGACGAGCCGCTCCCAGGCCGGGACGACCCGGATGCCGCCCGGTCGCCCGAGAAAGCTCCACTGGTCGGCGCGCCACCCACCGGGCTCGCCCGCGCCTCCCTGGTCGAACGGCTCGTCCGACGCGCGCGCGATCCAGTTGGGAACCGCGAAGCGAACCCCGGGGTCGCGCTCGAGCGCGGCGATCCCATCGGTCACCGAGGTCCCGGCCGGCAGCTGGGCGAGCTTGGTGGCGCCCCCCTCGAGGCCGACGATCGCCTCGCCCGGCACGTAGGGCGCCGGGCTTGTGGTCTGGGCGACGGTCTCGGCGTTTGCGGGCACGGCGACGAGCGCCAGCGCGGCGCCGGCGCAGGCGAGCGCCAATCTGAGTCTGATCGAGTTCATCCGGATGCGAGTGGGAGACGAGCCTATGCCCACCCCGCAACACCGGCCGGCGGCGGAAGTTGCCGGATAGCGGCGGAAAAACGCCGTCGCGGATACTTCAGCCGTGGCCGAGCAGTTCTTCCCGCGCGACGAGGAGTTCATGCGCCTGGCGCTGGCCGAGGCGGCGGCGGCGGCCGAGCACGGCGACGTGCCGATCGGCGCCGTGGTCGTCCGCGACGGCGAGCTGCTCGCGGCGGCCGGCAACGAGCGCGAGCTGCGCTCGGACCCGACCGCGCACGCCGAGGTGCTCGCCCTGCGCGCGGCCGCAAAGCTGCTGGGCGGCTGGCGGGTCCCCGACTCGGTGCTCTACGTGACGCTCGAGCCGTGCGCGATGTGCGCCGGGGCGATCGTCCTCGCCCGCGTCCCGCGGGTCGTCTACGGCGCGCCCGATCCGAAGGCCGGGGCGGCGGGCAGCGTGCTCGACGTCCTCGGCGAGCCGCGGCTCAACCACCGGCCCCAGGTCGCGGCGGGCCTGCTGGCCGAGCGCTCGAAGCAGTTGCTGACCGACTTCTTCACCGAGCGACGCTGACGCCGCCCCGCCGGACGGGATACTGCGCGGGCCATGTCGCAAGCGAACGTCGAAGTAGTGCGCGACCAGTTCGCGGCGACGAACGAGCGCGACTTCCCCCGTGCGATGAGCCACTACGCGGAGGATGTCGAGCTCGTCGTGCACCCCGACGCTTTTCTCCAGGGCGGGACGTTCGCGGGCCGCGAAGCGGTCGGCCGGTGGTTCGCCGACTGGTTCACAACTTTCGAGCGCGGCTATCGCTTCGAGATCGAGGAGGCGCGGGATCTCGGCGCGGTCGTCTTTCTGAATGCAACCCACCATGGGCGCGGCCGAACCAGCGGGGTCGAGGTCCACGGGCGCACCGGATACCTGTACACGCTGCGTTCCGGCAAGATCGTCCGCGTCGAGCTCTACGCCGCTCCCGCGGAAGCCCTCGCGGCCGCCGGGGTCGGGGATTAGCGCGGATCAAGACCTGGTCAGCAGGACGTAGAACGGCTCGAACCCCTCGCGCTCGTAGAAGCGGAGCGCGCCCTCGTTCGAGTGCGCGACCCCGACGAGCACCGTGCTCGCCCCGGCTTTCGCGGCGATGTCGGAGGCGGCCTGGGTCAGAGCGCGGCCGACGCCGTTGCCGCGCTCGGACTCGAGCACCGAGAGCGTCTCGATCTCGGCCGTCCGCTCGCCGATGTCCCAGGTCGCCGCGCCCTCGCCGAGAGAGAGCACCGCGTATCCGATCGGCTCGTCGCCGCGCTCGGCGAGCAGCAGCGCGTAGCCGTCCCGGGTCAGCCAGTCCAGGTACTGGCCCCTGCGATGCTCCCACGAGGCCTCGAGGGAGCGGACGGGGGGCATCCCCGGCAGCGTGCCGTGATGCTCTCGCAGCGCGCGCCACAGCGGCTGCAGCCGTTCGACGTCGTCCCGGCTGCCCTCTCTGACCGCGAAGTCCACGCGGGCATATTCGCAGCGGATTCGCCGCGCCGGCCTCGCCGGCGCCGCGCTCCGGCCCGGCTCACGCGGCCCGGAGGAGATACCTGGAGAAGATTCCGTCGGGCGAGCGTTCGACGCGGCCGATCTCGAAGCCGCACCGCTCGATGATCGGCTCGAGAATCCAGCTGAAGGTGGAGTGCTCGTCCCGCACGTGCTCTTCGAGCTCCGCGCGGCTCCACTCGCCCTCGACCGCGTCGCCACCGGTCGCGCACCACGCCTCGATTCGCTCCTCCGCCTCCGAGGGAGCGAAGTCGTAGACGACGTCCCACAGCCGCAGGACACCGCCCGGCCGGATGATGCGGCGAAGCCGATCGAGCGCCACCGCCTTCCAGAAGTCGGGAAGGTGATGCAGGGCGAACCGGGAGTAGACGAAGTCGGCCGGGCCGGCGGTGTGCTCGTAGGTGAGGAAGCCGGCTCGGACGGCCTCGACGTTGGAGAGGCCCAGGGCCTCGGCCTTGGCCTGAAGGCGGCGCAGCATGAGGGTCGACACGTCCACGGCGATCACCCGGGCGCACCTGGGCGCGACCTCGACCGTGAACTGCCCTGTGCCCGGCCCGAACTCGACCACCAGGGACGCTTGCGTCAGGCCGAGATCGGCGAGCAGGGCGACCTCGCCGGCCGCGCTCGCGTCCTCCTTGGCGTCGTAGCGCGCGACGTGATCCTGGTCGAGGTTCTCCCGGCCGGCGTAGTCCAGCTCGTCGATGAGCCACCCGGGCCTCGAGGGCGTCGGCTGGTCTGCGGTCACGTCGATGAACATAGGCTGTCGCCCGTGGCCGACCTGCCCTCCTTCCGCTATCGCCTCGAGGAGCAGGCGCCCAGGACCGGCTCCGGCGGCGTGACCCGGGGAGCCTCGGTGCGCGAGTTCCCCGCCTCCACCGGCATCGCCGGCGTCTCGATGCGCCTCGGCGCGGGCAGCCTGCGTGAGCTGCATTGGCACGCCAACGCCGCCGAGTGGGCGTTCGTGGTCAGCGGCTCGTGCCGAACCACCATCGTGCATCCCGACGGCTCCTCGGCGGTGGACACCTTCGACCCCGGTGACGTGTGGTACTTCCCGCGCGGCTATGGCCACTCGATCCAGGGCCTGGGACCCGACGAGTGCCACTTCATCCTCGTCTTCGACAATGGCGACTTCTCCGAGGACCACACCTTCAGCCTCACCGACTTCCTCGCGCACATCCCGGCTGCGGTGGCTGCGCAGAACCTCGGTCTGACCGCCGCCGAGGCCGCCGAGCTCCCCGATCGCGAGGTCTACTTCGCCCGGGGCCCGGCGCCGAGCGACGACTCACAAGCCGCGGCCGCCAGGCCGGACTCCGAGCTGACCAGCGTCCACCGCTATCCGCTGATGGCGCAGGAGCCGCGCCGCAGCCCCGGCGGCGGCACGCAGCGCACCGTGACCGTCGAGGAGTTTCCGATCTCGACCGCGATGGCGGGATCGGTGCTCGAGCTGGAGCCCGGCGGACTACGGGAGCTTCATTGGCACCCCAACGCCGACGAGTGGCAGTACTACCTGAGCGGGCGGGCGCAGATGACCGTCTTTCTCAGCGGTGGCGAGGCGGTGACCGAGGAGTTCGAGGCGGGCGACGTCGGCTACGCGCCGATGGGCGCGGGCCACTACATCCTCAACACCGGCGACGAGGCGTGCCGGGTGCTGATCGGCTTCAACAGCGGCCACTACCAGGCCATCGATCTCAGCGCGTGGCTGTCCACGAACCCCGCCAGCACCCTGGCCGCCAACCTCGGGTTGCCCGAGGAGATCCTGGCCAAGCTGCCACACGACCACCGCTTCATCGTCCCGCCGGGGTAGCGATCGATCGCACCGCGCCGGTCCGCCGGTGATACGTTGCGGCGGATCGTTCAACGCCAAATCGAGAAGGGGCTGTGATGCCTGAAACGCTCAGCGGAACTTGTTTGTGCGGCGGCGTGGAGTACGAGGTTCAAGACATTCAGGCGATGGGGTATTGCCACTGCACTCGCTGCCAGCATTGGACGGGCTCGAGCCTTGCGGGGGTGGTCGTGGCCAGGGAGAACTTCAACGTCAGCAAGGGCGCGGACCTGATCAAGACCTACGAGAGTCACCTCGCGCCCCGCAACTTCTGCAGCAACTGCGGCTCCAGCATCTTCGATGACCTCGGCGCGGTGTACTTCGTGGCCGCAGGGCTGATCGGCGACCTCGACATGAAGCCGAGCTTTCACCAGCAGGTCGCATACAAGGCCAGCTGGCACGAGATCGGCGACGACGCGCCGCAGTTCGCCGAGATGCCGCCCGGCTGACGGCCGGCGGCGGTTGCGCCTCGGACGACGAACGCAGCCGCAGACGCATGGCGCGGACGCTCGCCGGGGTGGTGTTCGTTGCGGTCGGGCTCGCGGCGGGAGCCTCCCAGGCCACGCCGCGGGCCGCGCTCGGGGAGACGATCGCGCCGCGGTCGACCGCCGTATCGATCCGCGGCCGGTCGGCTGCGAGGGAGCCCGGCGGTCGTCGTCGAACACTCCCAACCGGAGCCTCGACGAGTTCCTCCCGCTATGCGGGAACAACGCGTCAACCCGGCCCAGGCTTCACGCACGAGTGACCCTGAAGAGTCGGCCGACGGCTATCACTTCTTGGGGATGAGCCAGCACGGAGGCGCGCTTGGCCGGGCTGAGGCGCGGTCGCGGCCGTCCGCGACGAACCCGCGGCCCGTCTCGCCTTGATGGCGCGGGTGTTCCGCGGGCCGACGGGCCGCGCGCCGCGACACCTGCCGTTCCGACGGGCGGCGTTGTCCTTTATGCGCTGGCAAGCGCGCCGCGGTGTGCTCGATGCTCTGGAGGCGTCACCGCCCGGCAGCCCGTGGTGGCGGGCGGTCAACGAGGAACTGCTGCGGGACGGATGCGAGACCGTTGCGCTCCTCGGCGGCCTGGCCGGAGAGCCGTCGTCGTCAGCCGTGCGGCTGTGGCTGGAGTTCAGCGCCAGACCGACGGGGCGCAATTGGTATCGGGCACACAACGCGAGCATCGTCGGCGGCTACCTGGCGCATCGCGGACTCGCCGAAGCGGAGAGCGCACCGGAGCGTTTCTTCATGAACGTCGCGCTGGTTCGCGTGCTGTACGCGCACGCGCTCGTCGCGGCTCCGGGCCTGGCGCTGGGGCGATTCGCTCCGCTCGGCCGCGTCCTGGGCGATCCACGGCTCGGGATGACGGGGTGTTCTTGTCACTCAGACGCGTGCTGCCGGACCGCTATCCGCTCGACGGCGCCGTCGAGCGCTATGTCGCCGACGAGCAGCGCCTGGGCCGGATGCTCGACTACGCGGTGATCGTTCCGCGGCTGCAACGCCTCTACGAGTGGTCCGCCGACGAGCTCGCCCAGCCGCACCTGCTCGAGCTGGTTCGCGACGGCAACCCGATCTACGTGTGGTCGTTCGAGGAACGGCATGTATGGCGCTCCCGGCAGATGCCGTTCGCAGGCCGCGTACTCGCACGGGTCACGCGCCCCTCGACGCAGACCGCGCGTTCCCCGCCTGAGCTTTGCCGACGGTCATGCCCAGTGAGAGCCGATGAGTTTTCGTCTCGCGATCGGTCACTACGGTCAGAGTTGAAGCCATGCTGCTCTAATCCGATCGTCATCGGTGGCGGCTCGCCGTTCCTGCCGCCGGTCACTGTCCCGCTGGACCTGATCGAGACCCGGACCTTCGGCTCGCGCGTGATCTACGAGCGCTACGGGCGCGCGGTCAGGCGTTCTCGGGCCGGACCTTGAATCGCCAGCGCTCGACCACTTGGCCGTCCACCGACCACTCGGCGACGTGCCGGCCGGTCTCGCCTGGCAGGTAGGAGAGGTAGTCGGACTCGCCGCGCGCGCCGGTCCGCCCGCTTGCGCATGCGCGCCCGGCTCCCGGGCTGTCGACGCACGCCCGGTAGCTGGTGTTGGCCTGCTCGCGGTCCTTGAACCGAAGCACCGGCGCGTCGCCCGCGACGAAGCGGTGACTGCAGCCCCGCGACTCCTGGACGCAGGCCGCGAACCGGCGCTCCAGGGCCTCGGCCGCCCCCGGGACCACAGACTCGGCCTTGCCGAATACGGCCAAGGCTCGGTCGCCGAAGTAGGGGCCGTAGAGGACGTCCGGGTGGAGGTCGTAGCTGAACGATGTCAGCGAACCGATGCCGGCGCCCGACACGATCCAGCCGCCGCCGCTGGCACCGTCTCCCATGTCGCAGCCGATCGCGATCGGCGGTTGCTGCGTCCTGGGTCCGGCGTTGGGATCGTCGCCGCCGTAGGGCGAGTCGCAGCGCCACATCTGCTGCGCGTCGGCGAAGTTGATCGGATAGCCGAACGCCCCGTAGGTCTGCTGCTCGCGCGGGTAGTTGGCGACCAGCGGAACCGCCCCGACCGCGTCGTTGACCCCCCGGCCATCCTGCGGGTCGGTGACGACGGCGGCGAAGTCGAAGTCGTGGTCGTTGCGCTGATACCACTCGCGCGGGATGTAGACGCTGTCGTACGGCCAGGTCCCGAGCGGGCGGAGGTGGTTGTTGTAGGCCGGGACGAAAGCGAGTTTGCGAGCGAAGCCCTTGCCGCGGTCGAACACGCAGTGGCCCGCGGTCAGGATCACGCTGCGGTTGAGCGAGTTGACCGAGGTCGCCGAGCACTCGTGGTCGAGGCCCTTCAGGCGTGCGAACAGCTTGCCGTGCACGGTGGCTCCGGACAGGAACGCATCCGTCACCGGACCGCTCGTGAACGGGATGGGGTGGTTTCGGGGCGCGCTCGAGCGCTCGACGCGCAGATGTCCACGGGCATTCACCCTTGCGTCGAGCGGTCGCGCACCGGCGATCCGCTTCGCGGTCCAGTAGCGCGCCACTGCGCTCGGGCCGTCGCCGGCCGGGCGGTGGAACGAGACCACCCCGTGCGAGCTCGCCGGCGCGCGTGCGGCGAACGCCCCGCTGGCCGTCAACACCGCGAGCGCCACCGAGATCGCCGTCAGCAGTCGAATCCGCAGTGCCCGGGTCATCGCAGCTCCTGTGTCACGCCAAGCAAGCAACCATTCAACGGAGAGGGTGGGATTCGAACCCACGAGGCGGCTTACACCGCCCACACGATTTCCAGTCGCGCACCTTAAGCCACTCGGTCACCTCTCCGGGCGGGACGACGATAACGCGCGCACGAGCGCGAATGCCCGGTCGAGATCGTAGGGTCAGGGCGTGGAACTGGGCGACCACGTGCGCGAGATCGCGGACTTCCCGCGCCCCGGAATCTCGTTCAAGGACATCACCCCGCTGCTCGCCGATCCGCAGGCGAGCGCCGAGGCGCTGCGCCTGCTCGTCGAGCACGCCCGCGGCCACGAGCCCGAGGTCGTCGTGGCGATCGAGGCGCGCGGGCTGATTCTCGGCGGGGCGCTCGCGCAGGCGCTCGGGGTCGGCTTCGTGCCGGCGCGCAAGCCGGGCAAGCTGCCGGCCGCGACGGTGAGCGTCGAATACGAGCTCGAGTACGGGATCGACGCGCTCGAGGTGCACTCGGACGCGATCTGGCCCGGCGCCCGCGTGCTGGTCCACGACGACCTGATCGCCACCGGCGGCACCGCGGCGGCGACGGTCGAGGCGGTCGAACGGCTCGGGGGCGAGGTGGTCTGCTGCGAGTTCCTGATCGAGCTCGAGGCGCTTCGCGGGCGGGCGCGGCTGGGCGACCGTGACGTCTTCGCCCTGATCGGCTATCCCAGCTAGCTACTTGCCGAGCATCTCCAGGGTCGCCGCGGTGTCCTCGGTGCCCCGGTAGTGGTCGACCTTGCCGTCGCGGAAGTGCCAGTAGTGCATCAGGCCCATCGAGGCCTCGCGCCCGGTCTCCTTCGACTTCATCCCGAAGCGGAGGAGGACCATGATCTCGTCGTCGTTGGCGGTGAAGCTGTCGGGGCTGAACTCGGTCACGTCGACGGCGCCGCCGATCGCCTCGAAGAAGCCGACGACCTCGTCCTTGCCCTTGCGCATCCCGTACCACGGCACCGCGTCCGAGGACGCCTCCGCGGCCCAGTCGACGTCGTCGGTGAGCTTGTCCAGAATCGCCGGCACGTCGCCCTTGCCGAACGCCTCGTAGATCCCCTTCACCGTGTTGAGGTTGTCCTCGGCACTCATCCGTGCTCCTCTCTCGCGGGTTGGCGCGACCCTAACGCTAGGCCGGAACCGGGGCGTCCGGGAGCCGTTCCAGCGCGGCCTGCATGTCGGCGTCGCTGAACTCGAGGTCCGTCAGCTCGCCGCGCAGGTAGGCGTCGTAGGCGGACATGTCGAAGTGCCCGTGGCCGCAGACGTTGACCAGGATCACCCGCTCCTCGCCCGCCTCCTTCGCGGCCTCGGCCTCGTCGAACGTCGCGCGGAGCGCGTGCGAGGGCTCGGGCGCCGGGATGATCCCCTCGGTGCGCGCGAAGGTGAGCGCGGCGTCGAAGGCGCTCGTCTGGCTGATCGCCACCGGCTCCACCAGCCCCTCCTTGACCAGCGCGGAGAGGCCCGGCGCGTCCCCGTGGTAGCGCAGCCCGCCCGCATGCACCGGCGGGGGGACGAAGTCATGGCCGAGGGTGTACATCGGCATCAGCGGCGTCAGCCCGACCGTGTCGCCGAAGTCGTAGCGGTAGACGCCCTTGGTCAGGGTCGGGCAGGCGGCGGGCTCGGCGGCGACGAATCGCGTCTCCCTGCCCTCACGCAGCTTCGCGCGCATGAACGGGTAGGCGACCCCGGCGAAGTTCGAGCCGCCGCCGACGCAGCCGACGACCACGTCGGGGTACTCGCCGGCGAGCTCGAGCTGGGCGATCGCCTCCTGGCCGATCACCGTCTGGTGCAGGCAGACGTGGTTGAGCACCGAGCCGAGCGAGTAGTTGGTGTCCTCGTTGCTCGCCGCGACCTCGACAGCCTCGGAGATCGCGATCCCGAGGCTCCCGGACTCGTGCTCGGCCTGCGAGCGACCGGCCTCGGTGAGGTCGGAGGGGCTGCGGTGCACGGTGCCGCCCCAGGTCTCGATCATCGCCCGGCGGTAGGGCTTCTGGTCGTAGGAGACGCCGACCATCCACACCTCGCACTCCAGCCCGAACAGCTGACAGGCCAGGGCCAGGGCCGAGCCCCACTGACCGGCGCCGGTCTCGGTCGCCAGCTTCGCGATCCCCGCCTGCTTGTTGTAGAAGGCCTGGGCGACGGCCGTGTTCGGCTTGTGCGAGCCCGCGGGGGAGACCCCCTCGTACTTGTAGTAGATGTGAGCGGGGGTGTCGAGCGCCCGCTCGAGCCGCCGGGCGCGCAGCAGCGGGGTCGGCCGCCAGAGGCCGTAGACCTCGCGCACCTCCTCGGGGATCTCGATGTCCGGCTCGGCGGAGACCTCCTGCTCGATCAGCGCCATCGGGAAGAGGGGGGCGAGGTCCTCGGGGCCGAGCGGCTCCTTGGTGCCGGGATGCAGCGGCGGGTTGGGCGGCGGACCGAGGTCGGCGAGCAGGTTGACCCAGTGGGTCGGGATCGCGGACGCGGGCAGGCGGAAGTCGATGCTGTCGCTCATGGATCTCCTCTCGTCGGCGGCGCGGCGATTCTATGTCCGCGCGCCCGGGAGCCTGTGACGCGCCCGCGTCCTCAGAGGCAGAAAAGGTTCCGGCACTGGTGCGGACCGCCGTTGCGCTGCGCCCGGTTGCCGCCGCCGTCGGTCACGCCCTTGACCGCGTCGACGCCCAGGTCCCGATTGGCGTTGGCGCGATTCTCCGTCAGCGTCGTCGAGGCGCGGCGGACGTCGAACCCGTCGTCGCCCGACCTGCGGATGTGGTTGCGCTTCAGCAGGGTGCCGGTCCCCTTGCTCGCGACGCGCAGGCCGTCGCGGCCCGCCCCGCTCACATGGTTGCCGACCACGCTCGTGTGGCGGGCATGGTTCCCGAAGCGGATCCCGACCAGGATCCCGTCCCGCGCGGCGCCACGAACCGTGTTGTGCGCGATCAGGGTGTGCCTTCCGGTTTCGAAGCTGATCCCGAAGCCGCAGCCGTTCGGACAGCCGTGGCTGTCGAGGACCCGGTTGCGGGTGAGCGCGTTGCCGTCGCCGTCGAAGGCGATCCCGTCGCCGTTGCCGACGATCCGGTTGCGGGTGATCTCGTTGCCGTCGCCCTCGAGGATGATCCCCGCCTCGGGATTGCGCGCCATGACGTTGCGCTCGATCAGGCTCCGGTCGACGTTGATCGCGAACAGGCCGAGGTCGGCGTTGCGGTTGAGCCTGTTTCGCTTGATCAACATTCCGCGGGAGTCGATGACCGCGAGGCCGGGGAAGTCCGTGGTGAGGCCGTTTCGGGTCGCCGAGCTGCGCACCACCTCGACCCGCCGCGTGTCCACTGCGAGGATCCCGTTGAAGTGGTTGTGCGACGAGGAGACGTTGCGCACGCGCACATCCCTCGCTTCGAACACCCCGACGCCGTAGCCGAACCGGCGGAGGCTGCCGTTCTTGATCGTTACTCCGCGAGCGCGGAAGGCATCGATGCCAATGTCGCAGGGCTCGCCCTCAGGGCAATCCGCGACCAACTTGCCGTTGCCCTCGATCGTGTGGCCGTTGAGGTCGAGCGTCAGGTCGTCGCCGCGGATCAGCAGGCCGTTGCTCGGGCAATCCACGAGGTCGCTGTGAAGCTTG
>CAWJHV010000039.1:0-150273 GCA_963842795.1 uncultured Solirubrobacterales bacterium
TGCAGTCGTGCTCACCGTTCTCGTCCTGGCCGCCCTCGGGCTGGCCGCCTGCGGCGGAGACGACGACGAGTCCACGACCAGCGCAGAGGCCACCGGGGAGACGTCATGACCGTCCAGGGCGAGAGCGTCTCCTTGACGGCGAATCCCGACGGCGAGCTCCGCCCACGAGGAGTCCACGCTCGAGGCACCGGCAGGCTCGGTGGCGATCGAGTTCGACAACCCGTCATCGACCGGCCACGACGTCGTCGTCGAGGACTCGAGCGGCGCCGAGATCGCCCGGACGGACGTGATCACCGACGACTCGGCGACCGCCGCCGGCGACTTCGAGGCGGGCGACTACACCTACTTCTGCTCCGTGCCGGGCCACCGCGAGGCGGGCATGGAGGGCACGCTCACGGTCAAGTAGGCCGGGCCGCTCAGGCGGCGAGGGCGCGGCCGACCGACTCGGCGACGCAGACGGGCTTCTCGCCGCCGTCGCGCTCGAGCACGAACTTGGTCACCACGTGGTACCAGCCCTCGCCGAGGTCCTCGACGGTCTGGATCTCGGCCGTTGCGCGCACCTTCGCGCCGGCGGGGACCGGAGCGGGGAATCGGACCTTGTTCCAGCCGTAGTTGATCCCCATCTTCACGCCCTCCTGGGCGATCAGCTGGCCGCGGAAGCCGTCGATCAGCGACAGGGTGAGGTTGCCGTGCGCGACCGTGGTCCCGAAGGGGCTCTCGCGCTGCGCGCGCTCGCGGTCAACGTGGATCCACTGGTGGTCGCGAGAGACGTCGGCGAACTTGTCGATGTCGGCCTGGGTGACCTCGACCCAGTCGCCTGGGGCCGATCGGCTTGCCGATCAGCTCGCGCAATTCGTCGATCCCCGAGATCGTCAGCGGCGCCATCGAAGGCAGGGTAACGCCCCCGCCACGCGCCCCCGGGCCTGCCGCTCGTGTGAGCGATGCACTAGAAGCTGTGAGGGATATTGTTGGGCGCGCAGGTGGTGGGGTCTCATCGAGTTTCAAGGAGAGGTACATGAGCCGTCGGTCGCTGTTCGCCCTCGTTGCAGTCACGTCGAGCCTTCTCGTCGGAGGGATCGCGATCGGGGCCGCCGACTCCGGCTCGGGAGGCTCGTTCGACGCCCTCCGTGCGCCCTCCGGGCTGCCCGACGGCTTCGAGCCCGCGGTGCTGCGGGCCCAGGACAACCTCAACCGCTACTTCGTCGTCGTCGACGGCCCCTCGGTCGCCGAAGAGACGAAGGCCGAGGGATCGCTCTCCGGCCGTCAGCAGCGCGATGCGGCCGCCGCGGCGCGCCAGAGCCAGGAGGGCGCGATCGCGGCGACGCGCTCGCTCGGCGGCGACGTGATGTTCCGCTACGACACGCTGATCGACGGCTTCTCCGCGAACCTCTCCCCGGACGCCGTCTCCGCGCTCGCCGCCCGTGACGACGTGCGCTCGGTGCAGCCGGTGTCGGTGGTCGAGAGGCTGAACGAGACCAGCGTTCCGTTCATCGGCGCGACCCGCGTCTGGCGCGACTTCGGCGCCCGCGGCAACGGGATGACGGTCGCCGACGTCGACACCGGGATCGACTACACGCACGCGAACTTCGGCGGCCCCGGGACGGTGCCGCCTACAAGGCCAACGACCCGAACTTCATCGAGCCCGGCACCTTCCCGACCAGGAAGGTGATCGGCGGCTACGACTTCGTCGGCTCCAACTACGACGTCGTCGACGGGGGCGCAAACGAGGACCCGACCAACGACATCCCGCGGCCGGACCCCGACCCGCTCGACGGCGCCGACGACGACCACGGCTCGCATACCTCCGGCACGATCGCCGGGATCGGCGTCCCGGGAGAGATCGGCAAGGGCGTCGCTCCGCAGGCGAAGCTGCTCGCGATCAAGGTCTGGGACGAGGGCAACTCCACCGAGGACGTGCTCGTCGCCGGCTACGAGCGAGCGATGGATCCCAACGACGACGGCGACATCTCCGACGCGGCCGACGTGCTCTCCTTCTCCGGCGGCGTCGACTACGGGACGCGAACTCGGTCGAGGCGCGCGCGGCCCAGCGGGTCGTCGACCTCGGCACGGTGTTCGTCGCCTCCGCGGGCAACTCGGGCAACCAGCCGGTCGGTGGCTCCGCCTACATCGTCGGCACGCCCGCCACCGCGCGCGGCGTGCTCTCGGTGGCAGCGTCGATCGACCAGTTCAACGCCCAGACGATCAGCGTCAACAGCCCGGCGATCGACCTCCCCGACGACGGGATCATGGTCCAGCAGGACTGGGGCGCCGACCTGCCCGCCGGCGGGCTCACCGACGACCTCTTCGACGGCCGCGAGCTCGACCCGCCGGCCAACCCGGGCAACGAGACCCCGGCGGACGCGCAGTTCTGCGACCCGCTGCCCGGCGGATCGCTGGCCGGCGAGACGGTGCTCGTGTTCAAGGGCTCCACCGGCGAGGGCGACTGCGGTGGCTCGGAGAAGGTCTTCCACGCCCAGAACGCGGGCGCGCAGGCCGTGATCATGATCTCGCTCTTCGGCGGCGCTCCGAGCGCGCTCGCCTCGGGCGGCGAGAACATCACGATCCCGGCGGTGATGATCACCGCCAACGACGGCTACGCGATCCTCGACGAGCTCAGCCCGCCGCCCCCGTACAACACGGGCACGGTGAACGCGACGCTCAACGACGCGACCACGGTGATCCCGGCCTACACCGACGCGATGACCGACTTCACGTCGGAGGGCCCGGCGCGGGTCACCAGCGACCTGAAGCCGGACGTCAGCGCGCCCGGGTTCGACATCCAGTCGACCGATGCGGGCACCGGCGACCTGGGGACCAAGCTCTCCGGAACGTCGATGGCGGCGCCGCACATCTCAGGCGTGGCGACGTTGCTGCGCCAGCTGCACCCGAACTGGTCGCCGGACCTGATCAAGGCCGCGATCATGAACCACGCGACCCAGAACCTGAAGGACAACCTGCTCGGCTCGCCCGTGTCGGCGACGGTCCAGGGCGCCGGACGGGTGCGTGCGGCGGCCTCGGCGGGCGCGGCCTCGGTCGCCGAGCCGGGAAGCCTGTCCTACGGCCTCGACGTCGAGTCCGAACCGACGAACGAGGTGCAGACGTTCAAGGTCCGCAACATGGACAACATCCCGCACGGCTACTCGGTGAGCGGCGGCGGCCCGCGCTACTCGGACTTCGGTTCGACCCCGGCGCGAGTCGAGCTCTCCACCAACGGCAGCGCGTACGCGAGCTCGCGCAACTTCAGCCTCTCGCCCCACTCGACGCAGAAGGTGTGGGTGCGCCTGAAGCTGGACACCTCGGCGATCGAGGAGTTCGAGCAGGAGTTCGGCTGGTACTACTTCCACCCGAACGTCGACGGCAACGTGGTCATCGACCAGTCCGGCGCGGGTAACGACGACCGCATGCACGTTCCCTGGCACGTCGCCCCGCTGGCGGCATCCGCGAACGGGCTCTCGAAGTCGGCGCTCGACCTCACCGGCGGCTCCGACACGATGCGGATGACGTCGAGCGCGGCCGCCGGCCGGGCGTACGGCGACCTGTACCTGCTCGGCGGCGTCGACGGGCTCGAGAGCCACGGCGAGGAGGACATCGTCGCGGTCGGCGCCCGCTCGTTCACTGGCGAAGACGCAAGGGACGGCGTCGCCGAGGGCGTGCCGACCGGCACCGACGAGTTCGCCGGGATCAGCTGGCTCGACTTCCTCGCCGATCCGGACGCGCCGGGAGACCCCGTCGAGTTCGGAGTCCAGAGCGCCGGTGTCCACAACACGACCGAGACGCTCGAGGTCGACGTGCTCGTCGACCGCCGCGCCGACGGCGTGTACGCCGGCGACGACGAGGGCATCCCGGCCGACTACCTGATCGTCAAGGCGCCGGTTGCGGGTGGCGAGGTCTGCGTGTTCAACCTCGCGCTTCCGAACGCGCTCGACGATTGCACGGCGACTTACTTCGCCGACTACTCGAACTACAACTCGAACCTCGTCGGGCTCGTGGTCAGCGCCGAGGACCTCGGCCTGAACAACAACAACGCGAAGCTCGCCTACCAGGTGACCGCCTGCACCGGCACGTTCACAGGCGACGTCCCGGGCCAGTTCTGCGACACCGCGGGCGACGTCGACCCGAGCACCGGCATCTACACGGCGCAGCTCAATGCGACCGATCCGGCGCTCGACATCGACCCGCTCGTCTGCCGCGGCTTCTGGGACGGCGGCGCCTGCAACGGGGCCGACCCGATCGAGGTCTCGACCGGGTCCGCGGCTCCGGGCGACGACCCCGGCATCCTGGCCCTGTTCCCGAACAACGCACCGTCGCGCACCCCGACGGTGGTGACCACGAACACCGGGCCGTAAGGGCGACAGGGCCCGTCCGCGGGCCCCACGAAGCGCAACGAGGGAGCCGGTCGCAGGATCGGCTCCCTCTTTCCTGGCGGACGCTGAGAACCGCGCTCAGCCGATCGTCGCCCGCGCCGCCCCCTCGTCGTAGAACTCGCGATAGCGGATCACCTTCGAGTCGCGGAAGGTGAGCACCGCGTAGATCGTCGCCTCGGTCGAGGCGCCGCTGCCCTGACCCTCGGCGTACTCGCGTGCGACGACGAACACCTGGTCGCCGTGGTCCTCGAACCGCTCCGCCTCGAGCCGGTACTCGCCCCAATGCGCCAGCCACTGCTCAAACGAGCGGCGGATCCCATCGTGCCCGCGGTAGGTCTTGGCGTCGACCCGCTCGGGGGCCTCGATCCACTCGGCGTCGGGGTCGAAGACCGCCGCGATCGCCGCCGGCAGCGCGGCGAGCAGCGCCTCCTTGCTCTCCACGTCGCCGGTCTCGAATATGCCCCGCACGATCGCGACGTTCTCCGCGCTCACCGGCGGCAGCCTAGCCCCACCGGTCGACGGCGTCGTCCGGCGACGGGCGCGGTGCCTCAGTCGACCAGGCGCACCTCCAGCGCCGGCGCGGCGGCGATCGCGCCGGCGCCGTCGAGCAGCCCGAGGATGCGGGCGACGTAGGCCTGGGTCTCGGGGATCCCGGGGACGCAGTCGCAGGCGGCGACCGGGGCCGGGCCGGCGTTGTAGGCGGCGAGCGCGAGCGCCGGGGCGCCGAACTGGCGCAGCAGGTCGGACATCAGGTGCGCCTGGGCGTCGATCGCGGCGGCCGCGTCGAACGGGTCGTCGAGCCCGTACAGCGCGGCCGTGCCGGGCATGAACTGGGCGATCCCGGCGGCGCCGGCCGGCGAGACGGCGAACGGGTTGAAGTTCGACTCCGCCAGCAGCTGCGCGGCCAGCAGCGCCGCGGAGACGTTCCAGCGCCCCGCTGCCTCGGCGAGCGGCGCCCGGAACCGCGCCGGCACGAACGCCGGCAGGCTCGTCGGTGTCGTGCGGTCACCCGTCCCGGCCCTCGCGCCGGCGCCGCCGGCGCCGGACAGGTCCTCAGCCGCGGGCGAGCACGGCGCCGGACCGTCGACGTAGCCGTAGTGCCACGCCTCCCACGCGTATCGCTGCAGGAAGCCGAACCGGCGCGCATTGGCCGCCAGCCACCCGTAGGCCTCGGGCGGGCCGAGGTCGAGCTCGGTCGCGCACCTGTGGAGCGAGGTGCCGGGAGGCGCCACCCAGCGCGGGTCCGGGTTCTGCGCCCAGAGCACGGCCTGCTCGGCGTCGGAGCGGTAGCCGTCGTTGACCAGCAGCGCGAGCCCGGCGCCGCGCGCCGCGGCGGCGAGGCGATCGAAGCCGGCGGCGACATCGGGGCGCATTCCCTCGCCCTGGCGATAGACCAGGGGTCCCGCGTAGCCGCCGCCGCTGGCGGCCGAGGGCGCCGCGCCGGTGCCGGAGTCCGGCGACGGAGACGCCTCCGCCTCGGCCTCGGCCGCGAGCGGCACCCGCGGCAGGGGCCCGGGCGTATCGAGTTCGGCACCGACCTCCGCGCGCACCCGCAGCGGCGCGAATGACTCGGCGTCGGGAAACTCGATCCGCAGCCGCCCCTCGGCGACGCCGTTACGGTGGGCGGCGTCGGCAGCCGCGGCCGAGGCACGCGCCAGGTAGCTCGCCTTGGCCAGATGCTCGGGGTTCCGCGTTCCGCCCGGCAACCGGGCCGGAGCGAACAGGCGATCGAAGTCGTCGCGCATCGAGCGTGCCGCCGATAGCGCCGCCAGGTCGGCCGCCCGCTGCACCCGTGACTTTCCGGTGACGGCGCCGCCGAGGGCCGCGAGCAGCAGCGTGCAGAAGACGAGCGCCAGAATGCCGCCGAGGACGAGCGGCACGGCCTGGCCCGACTCCGCCGCCAGGCTCGTTCGGAGCGGCGGGCGCCACGCGCGTTCGCGGGCCGGGCCCAGCAGCCCGCGCGCGAGGCGCGCCGAGCGGCGCGAGACCTCGCCGCCGGGATCGATCCCGGCGAGCGCCCGGCGCGTCGCCACCCTCCCGGCCGGCCGAGAGGCGATCCGGGCGCGGACGCCCGCCGCGCGCAGTTCCGAGACAGCGAGCGCCGCGAGCGGCCGCTGGCGCGGCAGCTCCGCCCGCAGCAGCACCGCGGCCGGGGCGAGTCGCCCGTCGTCGAGCACCTCGCGCAGCAGGTCCGGCGGCACGGCGACGACCGCGGCGCGGACCCCGGCGCAGAGCTCGAGCGCCTCCCCCACCCGCTCGACCCAGCCCTCGTCCGCGGCGAGCCGCAGCCACGCGAGCCGGCCCCGGGCCGCGGCCTCGAAGCCGGCCGCGCGCAGCTCGCGCTCCAGCTCCCTGGCGCCGTCCGCGGCGAGCATCGTCGGGCCTCGGGCCCGCTGGCCGCCGATCTCGACGAGGAGCACCGCCCCGTCGTCGCCCGCCGCCCGGGCGGCGTCCGCCTCGCGGGCGAAGGCGACGGCAACCGCCGCGGCCCAGGCGAGCCCGCCGCCGCGGGCGCCCGGGAGCTCGGCGGCGAGGATCACGGCCGCCACTCAGGGCTCCCCGCCCGGCCGCCGCACCCAGGCCGTCGAGCTCACCTCGAGCGCTCGCCCCAGCGCCGCCAGGGGCGACGGCGGGCGCAGCCGGACCACGATCCGGCCGCCGGTGCGCTCGAGCTCGACCCGGTCGCGGGCCCATCCGGGCAGCGCGGCCTCGACCGCGGGCTCCGCCGGCAGGTCGGAGGCGAGCGCGATCGCCCCGGCCTCGACCGCAACGTCGGCGAGCGTGAGCGCGTACCCGGCCGCGAGCAGCTGCAGACAGAGCACGCCGCCAGGAGCACGAACGGAAGCGCCGCGAGCAACTCGACCGACGCCTGGCCCGCCGCGCCCGCGGGCGCCGGCTCAGTCATCGGCACCCGGCCCGGGGCCGAGCTCGGTCGCCGCGGTGACCGGGATGGCGGGCACGCCCGGGAGCAGCGCCGGGGCCTCCACCCGGACCTCGACCGGGCCGTCGCCGTCGATCCGCGCGCCGGGCTCGAGCCAACCCGGGAGCGCGCTCAGCGCGGCGGCTCGCGGGTCGCCGCCGACGTGGGCAGCGCGGGCCCCGGCGCGGGCCGCGTCGCCTGCGCTCCAGAGCGCGAAGCCGGCGATCGCGAGCTGGGCCACGGCGAGGAGGAGCACGGCCAGCAGCGGGAGCACCGCGACCAGTTCCGCCGCCGCCTGTCCGCGCTCGTCGGTCGCTCGATCCATGCGCCCGACGGTAGGCGCACCGGGCCTACGAGATGCGCGGGCTCTGTGTCGAAGGGGTGGAGGCCGAGAACGAGCTCAGTAACTCGCGCGGACGTCGCTCCAGATCTTCACCAGGCTGAAGATCGAGAGCCCGATCACCCCGAGCCAGACGAGGAGCCCGACACCCGTGTCGGTTAGCTCGTCGATCCCGACGATCATCAACACGATCGCGCCCAGCGAGCCGAGCAGGACCGCCCGCTGGCGATCGGTGAGGCCGAGGTAGGTGAGCCGGTTCTGGCGAAAGAGCTGATAGCCGGCGAAGGCGATCAGGGCGCAGAAGATGAGGGTAAGCGCGGTCAGGATCGCCTGCGCGGCGTTGCCGCCGCCGGGAGCCACGTCGACGATCAGCGCCAGCAGGGCGATGATCGCGACGTTGCGGGCGACTCGCATGCCGCTCAGCGTACCGAGCGTCGACCCGTTCCCGGTGCTGCCGCGGCGACGCTCACTTCGAGGTCATCACGACGACCCCGAAGACGATCGCCGCGACGGTGGCGAGCAGGCCGAGCAGCGTGAGGACCCCGAAGAGCGTCGCGTGCAGGCTGCGCCCGTCGCGGTTGGCCTCCGCGAACCGGATCGCCCCGAGGATCGCGAGCGAGAAGACGATCGTGGTCCCGACCCCGGCCGCGAACGCCGCGACCACGGTCTGCCAGAGCGCCGTGGTGTCGACGATCGTCGCGATCATGTCGCCGGCGCCGGTCCCCCGAGGCGGACCCGCCTGGCGAAGACGCCGACCGCCACCAGACCGCCCACGCTGACGATCAGCGGGCCCACGGCGCCGGGGAAGAGATTCACGAAGCCGTAGGTGAGCGCCCCGATCCCCGCCGCGGCCGGCAGCGTCAGCAGCCAGGCGACGACGATGTTGCCGGCGACACCCCAGCGGACCGCGGAGAGGCGCTTGCCCGCACCCGCGCCCATCACCCCGCCGGCGATCACCTGGGTGGTCGACAGCGGGTAGCCGAAGTGCGTCGAGGCGAGGATCACCGCAGCGCCGGCCCCCTGGGCCGAGAACCCCTGCGCCGGGTCCATCTTGATGATCCTCGTACCCATCGTCTTGATGATCCGCCAGCCGCCGGTGTAGGTGCCGAGGGCGATCGCCGAGGCGGCCGAGATCACGACCCAGGTCGGCACGTCGAAGCCCTCCGAGGAGAGGTTGCCGTTGGCAACCAGCGCCAGGGTGATCACCCCCATCGTCTTCTGCGCGTCGTTGGTCCCGTGGGCAAGCGCCAGCAGGCCGCCGGAGAGCACCTGGCCGAGGCGGAAGCCGCGGCTCACCGGCCCGGGCCGCTGGCGGCCGACGATCCGGTAGCAGGCGACGATCCCGATCCCGCCGACGACGAAGGCGAGCACCGGTGCGATCAGCGCCGGGACCAGGACCTTGCCGAGGATGCCCTCCCCGAAGATCGCGTCGGCGCCCGCCGCCGCGAAGGTGGCGCCGACGACGCCGCCGATCAGCGCGTGCGAGCTCGACGACGGAAGCCCGAAGTACCAGGTGACCAGGTTCCAGGCGATCGCCCCGATCAGCCCGGCGAAGATCACCGTGGTCGTGATCGAGGCCGGGTCGACGACGTCCTTGGCGACCGTCGCCGCCACCGCGAGCGAGATGAACGCACCGGCGAAGTTGAGCACCGCGGCGAAGCCGACCGCGATTCGCGGCGGCATCGCCCGCGTCGAGATCGAGGTCGCGACGACGTTTGCGGTGTCGTGGAAGCCGTTGGTGAAGTCGAACGCAAGGGCCGTCGCCACGACGAGCCCGAGGATCAGATCGCCCTCACTCACGCGCGCTCACGCGTTCTTGATGACTATGCCTTCGAGGATGTGGGCGACGGACTCGGTGGCGTCGATCGCCCGCTCGAGCCTGAGGAAGATGTCCCTCCAGCGGATCACGAACATCGGGTCGATCCCGTTCGCGAACAGCGACGCGACCGCGTCGCGGTAGAGGCGGTCGCCGTCATTCTCGAGCCGGTGGATCTCGATCCAATACGGCTCGAGGCCCTTGAACCCGCGCAGGTGCTCGAGCGCGCCGGCGACCTGCTCGCAGCTCAGCACGAGGACGTCGGCCATCTGCAGCGCCTGCTCCATCGGCGCCTCGATCCGGTAGAGGCCCATGAAGTCGGCGGTCTCCTCGATGTGGTCCACGATGTCGTCGAGCTGCGTGGAGAGCCCGTAGATGTCCTCTCCGTCGAGAGGGGTGACGAAGGTCGAGTTGAGCCGCTTGATCAGCGCGTGGGTGATCCGGTCGCCCTCCTGCTCGGCGAGCAGGATCTCCTGCGCGAGATGGCTGCTGTCCGGCCAGCTCTCGAGCATGTCCTTGAGGAGCCGCGCAGCGCGAACGGTGTTTTGCCCCGCCTCGCTGAACAGGTCGAAGAAGACTCTGTCCTTCGGGACCAGCGACGGCAGCGGCATCCCGCGAAGCTACCAGTCCGCCAGCGCTGCGGCGACGCGCTGGGCCGCATCGCCATCCCATTTCTCCGGTGGTTGCGGACGCTCCGCCGGAGCCCCCGCGAGCAGCTCCGGGATCTCGACGATGCGCTCCGGCGCCAGCCCGAGCAGGGTGTTGGTACCGGCGCGCACGGTCACCGGGCGCTCGGTGTTGTCGCGCAGGGTGAAGCAGGGGATCCCGAGATAGGTGGTCTCCTCCTGGATCCCGCCGGAGTCGGTGAGCACCGCCGCCGCGTCGGCCTCGAGCGAGAGGAAGTCGAGGTAGCCCACCGGGTCGGTGAGGATCACCGACCCCGCCCCGCCCGAGCCGAGCATCTTCCTGGTCCGCGGGTGGACCGGGAACAGCACCGGCATCCGCGCCGCGACCGCGTCGAGCGCGGCGATCGCCTCGCCGAGCAGCGGCCCGTCGACGAGCGCCGGCCGGTGGAGGGTGACGAGCAGGTAGGAGCCCGGCGCGACCCCCGCCTCGCGGGCCGCCGGCCGGGCCCGGAAGCGATCCTCGAGGGCGACCAGGGTGTCGATCATCGTGTTTCCGACGAACTCGAAGCGGTCCTCCGCGACACCCTCGGCGCGCAGGTTGTCCTCGGCCTCGGGCGAGTGCAGGAAGAGGAGCTCGGAGAGGTGGTCGGTGACGATGCGGTTGATCTCCTCGGGCATCGTCCGGTCGAAGCTGCGCAGGCCGGACTCGACATGGCCGATCGGGATCTCCAGCCGGGCGGCGCCGAGCGCCGCGGCGAGGGTCGAGTTGACGTCGCCCGGCACGAGCACGACGTCGGGCCGCTCGGCGCGCAGCACCGGCTCCAGCCGCTCGAGCACGCGCGCCGTCTGCTCCCCGTGGCTCCCCGAGCCGACCCCGAGCATGTAATCGGGCTCCGGGACCCCGAGCTGCTCGAAGAAGATCTCCGACATCGCCCGGTCGTAGTGCTGGCCGGTGTGCACGACCACCGACGCGTCGGCGCCGAAGCGCTCGCGCGCCGCGGCGATCACCGGCGCCATCTTGACGAAGTTCGGCCGCGTGCCGAGAACGTGGACGATCCTCATCGCGATCCGGCTCCCCTACAGGTGGCGTTCGAGGAAGGCGAGCTGGTCGGTCACGGCGCGCTCGAACGGCTCGCCGAGGTAGATGTCGAAGTGGCCGCCCCAATACTCGATCAGCTCGCCTTGCGGGGCGAGCGCGGCGACCCTGCGCGCCGGCGCCGGCGGCGTGACTGCGTCCGAGCTCATCACCTGGACCAGGAGCGGCGCCCGCACCCCCGCCGCCTTGCGCACGGGCCGGTAGCCGGGCAGCGTCAGCGTCGCCCGGGGGATGAACCGGTTCGGCCACTCGTAGCCGGGCGGGAACAGCGCCAGATAGCCCGGCTCGGCGTCGGGGCTGTTCATCGCCGCCAGCTTCCCCGGCGGGGCGACCACCGGGATCAGCCGCGGCGGGTCCCCGAACAGCGCGCCGGCGAAGTCGGCGATCCCGGCGCGCGACATCCGGATCAGGTCCCCGAGCCCGGCGGCCCGCAGGGTGGCGAGCCCGTCGGTGTACGGCGCTTGCGCGATCACCGCCGCGAGCCGCGGGTCGTCGACCGCCAGCTCGATCACGTGGCCGCCGGAGAACGACGTGCCCCAGGCCGCGATCCGGTCCGCGTCGATCCCCTCCGCGCCCCGGGCGTGCGCGATCGCCGCCCGCCAGTCCTCATGCTGGCGGGCGACGTCGATCAGCAGCCGCGGCTCGCCGCCGGAGTCGCCGTGGTGGCGGTAGTCGAAGACCAGGGCGGCATGCCCGGCGCCCGCGAAACGCTCGGCATAGGCGTCCAGGCGCGCCTCCTTGACCCCGCCGAAGCCGTGCGCGAGGACCACGCAGGAGACCTCGCCCGCCGCCCCGTCGGGCCGGTAGAGCCAGCCCGCGCACTCCGCGTCGCCGGAGCGGAAGCGAACGTCCTCACGGCCCATTCAATCGAGCTTGTCGATTCGCGAGGCGAGCTCGAAATCGGCCTCGGTGAGGCCGCCGGCGGCGTGATTGGTGATCGAGACCTTGACCTCGCTCCAGGAGAGCTCGAGGTCGGGATGGTGGCCCATCTCCTCCGCCGGGCCGGTGAGCCGGCGGACGAACTCGACCGAGCCGACGAAGTCACCGTGGTCGAAGGTCTTGGTGATCGCATCGCCCTCGCGCGCCCAGCCGTCGAGCTCGCCGAGCTTCGCCTCGATCTCGTCGTCGGAAAGCAGATCCGCCATGCCCGCAGCTTATCCTCGCACCGTGAAGGGAAGCCGAGCCGCGCCGCTGTTGAGGCGCCTTATTCGATGAGGATCGCGAGCCTGGTCCCCTCGGCGACCGAGGCGCTGTTCGCGCTCGGCCTCGGCGACTCGGTCGTCGCGGTCACCCATGAGTGCGACCACCCGCCCGCCGCGACCGAGTTGCCGAAGCTGACCGCGAGCGTGATCGGCGAGGGGCTCGAGCCGGCCGAGATCGACGCCCGGGTGCGCGAGGTGACCGCGCGCGGCGAATCGCTGTACACGCTCGACGAGGCGACCCTGGCCGCGCTCGACCCCGATCTGATCGTCACCCAGGCCCTGTGCGCGGTGTGCGCCGTCTCTTTCGACGACGTCCGCGCGGTCGCGTCCCGCCTCGCCACCCGGCCGGCGGTCGTCTCGCTCGACCCGGAGACGCTCGAGGAGGTGCTCGGCGACCTGCCGCGGCTCGCCGCCGCGGCCGGCGAGCCGGCCCTCGGCGACCGCCTGCTCGAGCGGCTGCGGCCGCGGCTGGCGGGGGTGGACGCCGCCGTCGCCGGGCTTCCCCGCCCCCGTGTGGCGGCGCTCGAGTGGCTCGACCCGCTCTACGCCGGCGGCCACTGGGTCCCCGAGATGATCGCCCGCGCCGGCGGCGAGGACGTGCTCGGGCGCACCGGCGAGAAGTCGCGGGTGATCTCCTGGGACGAGCTCGCCGCCGCCGCGCCGGAGGTGATCGTGGTGATGCCGTGCGGCCTCTACGTGGACGAGGCCGCGGCGCAGGCGCGCAGCCGGGTCGATCGCCTGCGTGGCCTCGGCGCCGGCCGGGTGGTCGCCGTCGACGCCGCCTCCTCGTTCTCGCGCCCGGGCCCGCGGCTCGTCGACGGGGTCGAGCTGCTCGCGCATGTCCTGCACCCCCAGGCCGTCGCGGCCCCGCCCGGGATCGGCTTCGAGGTCGTCGCTGAGCTGAGCGCGGCGCGGCGCTGAGCCTCGCGAGCGCAGCGCCGCCCGCTCAGCCGAGGCCGGGGGGCGCGTTCGCGTCGGCGGCGATCAGGGCGCCGGCGACGGCGACCACGCAGAGCACCAGCAGGCCGACCGCCTCGAGCGCCCCGGCGTTGCTGGTCCGGCTGCGCGCGAGCGCGTTGATGAGCAGCGCCGCGAGCGCCCCTCCGACCAGGCCGCCGAGGTGGCCCCCGATGCTGATGTTGGGGATGCTGAACGTGAAGACCAGGTTGAGGATCACGAAGAAGCCGATCTGCGACGCGAGCTCGTCGAGGCCGCGGCTGCGGGCGATCAGGAAGGCGGCGGCCATGAGCCCGAAGATGCCGCCGGACGCGCCGACGGTGAGCTCGTTAGGGTCGAGCAGCAGCGCCCCGCAGGAACCCCCGAGGATCGAGACCGCGTAGATGCCGACGAACCGCGCCGTGCCGATCGCCGGCTCGAGCAGCGAGCCGAGGATGTAGAGCGCGAACATGTTGAGCCCCAGATGGAGGAGGCCGGCGTGCAGGAAGGCCGAGGTGACGATCCGGTACGCCTCGCCGTCGGCTACAAGAGGCCCGAAGAGGCCGCCCTCGCGGATGATCTTGCCGCCGCCATCGAACGCGCCCGACCCGCCGCCCACGACCTCGGCGACGAAGGCCGCGACGCAGATGCCGATGATCGCGTAGGTCGCGGGGGCGTCGGCCCGCGACGGCGTGCCGATGGGGTTCTTGACCTTGGTCCGCTGACTGGCGCATTCCGGGCACCGCATCCCGACCGAGGTCGAGGTCATGCAGTCGGGGCAGATCGGGCGCCCGCAGTTCGAGCAGGAGACGTTGGTCTCCCGGGCCGGGTGTCGGTAGCACGTCGCCATCGGCGCAGGACGATATCGGGGGCGAGGCTCCAGCCCGCGACGGACCGGGTGGCTAGAGCGGCGCCTGGAGAACCGGCCGGGTGGTCGGCTGGCGGCTGCCACCGCTCGGCTCGCGGGTCACGTAGAGCGCCTGCCCTCCGTGCAGCGGCGGCGCCACCGCCACCTCGGCGCTGCCGTCGCCGCTGAGGACGAAGGTGTTGCGCGGCTCCATCACCCCCGCGCGCTGGACCCAGATCTCATAGACCTCGTCGCTCGCGATCGCGGGCAGCTCGTGAACGTGCAGGGTGGCCGTGTCGCCGCTGCGCTCGAGCGTCGCCGAGACCGGCACCGCCGTGCCGACGGGCTCGGCCTTGACGAGGGTCGAGCCCCGGTCGATCGTGTCCGACCCGCGCAGCAGCCAGCCGGCGCCAACGCCGGCGATCAGCAGGATGAGCGCCGCCATGCCGACGGCGGGGCGCATGACCAGGTTGCGCAGGCCGGCCCACCACGGCTCGCGCGCCGGGGCCCGGGCCGGCGCAGCAGCGGGAGCCGGCGCGGCCTCGGCGCGCACGGTCGCCATCAGGCTCTCGCGCAGGCTCTCCGGCGGGGTCCGCTGCTCGACCGACGCCGGCAGCAGATCGACCGCGGGGCGGAGCCAGTGCAGGCGCGCCCGGCACCCGTCGCAGTCGGAGAGGTGGCGCTCGAGCGCCGTGGCCTCTCCCTGCGCGAGCGCGCCGAGTGCGTAGGCGGCGAGATCGTCGCGGTGTTCCGGGCAGCCCCCGCGCCCGCCGGTCACGGCAGCACCTCGGACGGCCCGTCGATCCCCATCCGCTCGGCGAGCGTGACCCTGATCTTCTCGAGGCCGAGGCGCATGCGGCCCTTCACGGTACCGAGGGGCATCCCCAACATCTCCGCTATCTCGGAATGGCTGAAGCCGCCGAAGTAGGCGAGGCCGATCACCTCGGACTGCTCGCGCGGGAGGTCGCTCAGCGCTCCGCGCACGCGCCGGGAGGTCTCGCGCTTGATCGCCTCCGAGTCCGTCAGCTCCTCCGCAGGCCGCGCCTCCAGCACCGCCTCGTCGTCGAGATTGAGCTTCGGCGCCGATCCGGCGGCGCGCCGCAACGCGTCGATCGCGCGGTTGCGGACGATCCCGAGCGTCCACGTGCGCACGCTCCCGCGCGCAGCGTCGAAGCGGGCGCCGCTGCGCCACACCGAGAGGAACGCCTCCTGGGTCACGTCCTCGGCGATCGCCGGGTCCCCGACGATCCGGTGGGCGAGCGAGTAGGCGGCTCCCCCGTGGCGCTCGTAGAGGACGGCGAAGGCGTCGGCGTCGCGGCGCTCGACCAGGGTCATCAGATCCTCGTCGGCGAGCCGCTGCAGGGCCTCGGGTGTGAGCGCGTCGGCCACCAGGTCTATCTACGTCGCGGGTCGCGTCTCGGATCACCGCAGTTCGTCCGCGGGCCCGTGGATAGTCTCACCGATCCACGCCCCCCGTTCTCCCTGAGGAGGTCCGAGATGTCAACTTCGAGTCCGGCGCAGCTCTACTGCACGCTGGTGGGCGCGGCCCTGGTGATCGCCGGGATCATCGGCTTTTTCTACAGCGCCAGCTTCGACACCGGGACGTCGAGCGTGCTCGCCAACACCGACGACGTCTTCGGGGTCCTCGGGGTCAACGGGTGGCACAACGTCGTCCACATCCTGCTCGGCCTCCTCGGCCTGGCGTGCGCCGCCTCCTACGCGCGCTCCTACGCGCTCGGCGTCGGGCTGCTCTACCTGGTGCTCGCGCTCTGGGGCTTCGCCGAGTCCGACAACGTGCTCATCGGCCTGGTGCCGGTCAACGACGAGGACAACGTCCTGCACCTGATCCTCGGGCTCACCGGGCTCGCCGCGGGCGCCGCGTCGCCGGCGACCGGGCGGCGGGCGGCGGTCACCTGAGAGCGCTGGACCTCGGGCGGGCGCTGCCCGCGCGGGTACTCGTCAGGCCAGGTCGCGCAGCCGGCGTTCGACCGTCGCCCGCAGGCCGTGCGGGCGCCGACGGCGGCGGGCCTCGACCACGACCAGCGCCGCCGCGGCGGCGCCGCCCACGGCGACCGCGGCCACCGGCCGGATCCAGTTCCGCGGGTCGCGCAGCGCCTCGAGCTCGCCCTCGCTGAGATCGTCGGCCCAGCTCGAGAGCTCGGCCGCGGCCTGCTCGGCGATCGACGACAGCGCCGTCTCCATCCGGCTCGCGAGGTCGGCCGGAGGATCGACCGGGCGCAGGGCGTCGCAGAGCAGCCGCTCGAGGTTGAGCTCCCCGGCGTGCTCACTCATTCGACATCAGCTCCTCGAGCTGCTTGATCGCCCGATGGATGAGGACCTTGGTCGCCCCGTCCGAGCGCCCGAGCGCCCGCGCGATCTCGCGGTTGGACATCCCGAGGGCGAAACGCATGATCAGCGCCTCGCGGCGATCGTCGGAGAGCTCGTCGAGCCGCTCGATCACCTCGCGCAGCTCCTCGCGCCCCTCGACCACGCGCTCGGTCTCGTGCGGGTGCGCCGGCGGCTCGACCGCGTCGATGTTCGCCACCGGGCGCCGCGCACGGTCGCGGTAGTAGTTCGAGGCGAGGTTGTGGGCGATGCGGATCAGCCAGGGCCGCAGGGGCCGCCCGTTCGACTCCCGCTGCGCGCGCTCGAAATGGCGGTAGGCCTGTAGGAACGCCTGCTCCGTGAGGTCCTCGGCGTCGTGATGGTTGCCGACCCGGTAGTAGGCGTAGGAGTAGACGTCGCGCAGGTGGGCCCGGTAGAGGTCGGAGAACGCCCGGTCGAGCTCCGCCTTCGAGACCGGCGTCTCGACGGCGGCGGCTTCGCCGCTGCGCTCCTCCTCGTCGCTCACGGGGCAAGCCTAGACCTCCGCCTCCTTCCCGCATCAGGCCGCCTTTCGTGCCCGCTCCGCGCGGCGGAGCCCGGCGATCCACTCGCCGGCGTCGATCTCTCCCTCGATCAGCGCCGCGAGCCCCTCGAGGCTCGGCGCCTCGATCGCGGCGGCATCCAGGGTCTGGGCGATCAGCGGCACCGATTCGAGCCCCTCGGAGGCCTGGCCGATGCGCGCCGGGATCTTCTCGGCCGGGACGCCGGCGCCGAGCAGCTCGCCCGCCTGGCGGTTGCGGGACTGGGGCGCGAGCACGGTCGCCGTCAGGTCGCCGACCCCGGCGAGGCCGGAGAACGTCTCCAGGCGCCCGCCCTTGGCGAGCGCGAACTCGACGCACTCGCGCCACACGCCCGCGGCCGCGATCCCGGCCGCGTTGAGGCCGAAGCGCTCGGCCGCGGCGGCCGCGAGCGCGGCCGCGTTCTTCGCCGCGCCGGCGACCTCGACCCCGGTGACGTCGTCGGTGCGCTCGCAGACGAGCCCGGCGCGGTCGAAGACCTCGCCCAGCATCGCCCGCAGGTCGGGGTCGCTGCTGGCGAGGACCAGAGCCGCCATCCCGGCCGCGGCCTCCCGCGCATGCGCCGGGCCGCCGAGCGAGGCAATCGCGCGGGCCCGGACCCGCTCGGAGACGTACTCGTTCGGCAGCGCGCCCATCGGCTGCACGAACCCCTTGGAGAGCAGCAGGACCGAGGCGCGCGAGCCGATCCGGTCGGCGAGCGAGCCGACGACGTTGGGGAGGGCCGACGAGGGCACCGCGAGGCAGATCAGGTCGCAGCCGGCGAGCTCGATCTCGCTGGTGCGCTTCACGGTCACTCCCTCGGGCAGCTTCACGCCGGGCAGGTACTCGTCGTTCTGGCGCTTGCGGCCGATCAGCGCGGCCTTGTCCTCGCTGCGGGTCCCGAGCTCGACCTCGAGCCCGCCGCGGGCGAGCAGCACCGCGACCGCGGTGCCCCAGCTCCCGGCCCCGATCACCGCCGCCTTGCGCAGCGGCGGCAGGCCGCCGAGCCACTCCCACTGGAGCTCGATGTTGGGCCAGATGCGCTCGGTCACCGTCGCCGCGAGCGCCGGCGAGGGACGCTCGGTGTGCGGGAACGTCAGCGGCGTCCCGGCGCGCAGCTTGACCTTCCGCGGGCGGATGCGCCAGCCGCGGCGCACCTGCTCGCTTCCCTGCACCGCGATCGGCAGCACCGCCGCCCCCGTCTCCAGCGCCAGCCGGCCCACGCCCCGCTTCGGCCGCCCGAGCGAGCCGGTGCGGATCCGGGTGCCCTCGGGGAAGATGATCACGGTGCCGCCGCGCTCGACGATCAGCCGGGCCGTCTCCATCGCCGTCTCGTCGGACTGGCCGCGGCGGATCGGGAAGGCGCCGAGCCGGGACAGGAGCCAGCCCTGCCAGCGCTTCTCGAACAGCTCGACCTTCGCGACGAACTGGAGCCGGCGCCGCCAGGGCAGGAACGCGCCGATCACGAACGGGTCGAGGAAGCTGCGGTGGTTGGAGGCGACGATCAACCCGCCCCGGAAGCGGGCGTGCTCGCGGCCGGAGCGCTGCAGGCGCAGCCAGATCAAGAAGCAGGGGAGCAGAAGGACGCGGGCGAGGTAGTAGAGGACGCGGCTCGTCCCCCGCTCGCGGGCGAAGCGGTGGTAGCGCTCGAAGCGCTCCGTGCTGATCACCTGATCGTCTCGCGGCGGCGCCGAGCGCCTTGGGCCCTCATCCATGAGAGTGCCTACACACGCGCGCGCGAGCCGTTACTGCCAGGCGGTCAAACGGCGCGCGGGTGGGCGTCGTCGTCCGGGCCCCGCGGCGCTACCAGGCCCGGTCGATCAGCTCGCGGATCTCCCGCTCGCCGGGCACGTCCGGGGTCAGGCGCAGCTCCTGGCGGTCCATGATCGCCCGCACCGCCGGCTCGATTCTCGCGCGGTCCGCCCCCAGCTTCGAGAGCCGGCGCCGCCCGCCGGCGAGCTCCTCGATCCGATCGCCGAGCGCCGCGCGCTTGGTCCCCAGCGCCCGAGCGAGCGCCGTCATCTGCGGCCCGGCGCGCGGAATCAGCGCCTCGACGACGACCGGGAGCATCGCCGCGTTGGTCTCCGCGTGCGGGATCCGCAGCTCGCGCACCAGGCTCTGGCAGATCACGTGGTGAAGCCCGAACAGCGCCGAGTCGAGCGCGTACGCGCAGAGGATCGACCCGAGGGCCAGGGTCGCGGCGTCGCGGTCGCCGCGCTTGGCATCGAGCGCCTTGGCGATCAGCGCTGCGCCGCGGAGCGCGGTCATCTCGGAGACCGGGTTGGAGAGCGGGGTGTAGAGCGAGTCGGCCCCGTGGGCGAGCGCGTTCATCGCGCTCGCGCGCAGCGGGTGCTCGGGCAGGCCGACCATCAGCGGCGGGTCGGCGATCACCACCGCCGGGCGAACGAGGCCGACGGCGGCCTCCTTGCCCTCGGGCAGGCGGTGGATTCGGGTCATCTCGGCGCCCGAGAGGGTTGTCGGCAGCGCCGCCACACGGCCGCCGCGGACCGCGGCGACCGCCTTCGCGACGTCGATCACGCGGCCACCGCCCAGCGCCACCAGGTCGCCGCCGCGCGTGTCGTTGAAGAGCTTCGCCGCGACCTCGTTCACCGGACCCGGAGGCACGTGGTGAAAGCAGGCGGCGCCCTCGGCGAGTTCGACCGAGGCGGCGCCCATCGCCCGCTCGGTGGTCAGCAGCTCGTAGTTCTTGAACCCGTGGCCGCCGAGGATCTCGACCGCGTCGACAACCACGCCGGCGCGGAAGTGGATCGTCCGCTCCCCATCGCGCCAGGTGAACTCCGTCTCACTCACAAGCCCGGAGTGGGGCTCGAACCCACGGCCTCGTGATTACAAATCACGTGCTCTACCAGCTGAGCTATCCGGGCAGCCCGTACTCAGACGCCCAATTTACGCGCTGGTGCTGCCCCGCACGGCATGAGGGTGGTTGCAGTTCGACCCCCTCATGGGGCGTGGACGTCGACCACCCCGGCGCCGCGATTGCACGTGTGGCGCGAATTGCGCCAGTCCGAAACGTGCTTAGACCAAGACCTCGCGCCCGGCGATGTGGGCGGCGACCTTGCGCTTGACCCGCTGCAGCGCGTTGTCGACCGTCTTCGTGTCGCACTCCAGGCGCTCGCCGATCTGCTCGTAGGAGTGGCCGTCGAGATAGAGGGAGAGCACCCGGCTCTCGAGCTCGGACAGAACGCTGGACAGGCACGAGACGAGCGCCTGCAGCTCCTCGCTGGCGATCGCGCGCTGCGCCGGCTGCTCCGAGATCGGGCCCGGGAGGACGTCCTCGAGCGTCGTCTCCGCCTCGCCCGAGGCCGCCGGCGACTGGGCGAAGGAGACGTACTGGTTCAGCGGCGCGTGCTTGTTTCGGCTCGCGGTCTTCACCGCGGTGATGATCTGGCGGGTGATGCAGAGCTCGGCGAAGTTGCGGAAGCTCGACTCGCGGTCCGTGCGGAAGTCGCGGATCGCCTTGTAGAGGCCGACCAGGCCTTCCTGGATCAGGTCCTCGGAATCGCCGCCGAGCATGAAGTACGACGACGCCTTCAGGCGCACGAAGCCGCGATAACGCCGGATCAGCCGATCGTAGGCGTCGGGGCTGCCCCTCTTCGCCAGAGCGACGAGGTATCCATCCTCAAGCTCTGGTTGAGAGTCAGCTCGTGGCTGGCGGGCGCCGAAGCAAGCGTGCGCGTTTGTTGGGTCGGTAGTGCCACTGGTCCTCCATCATTTGGTTGGAACCTGTGGCGCCCGTACCTCCCCTGGTGGGCGCCCTCTCCTCTGAGTGATCGGCAGATCGAAGCTCGACCTTTAGTTCACCCTTACGTAGGGCCGCAGTCTAAGTCCACGGACATAGTTCTGTCAACCTGGCCCAAGTTCTGCGCAAGATCCGTTGCAGATCTCGGGCTTCGTCCGGGAGCGGTGCTAGACCGCTGCACCCGGCCCGTCCGCTCGCGCCCCGCCCGGTCGCCTAGACCCGCCCGCGCTGGCGCACGGCCTCGAACAGCAGCGCGGCGGCGGCGGCGGAGACGTTCAGGGAAGCGACCCTCCCCCGCACCGGGATCGAGATCAGGGCGTCGCAGCGCTCGGCGACCAGGCGGCGCAGGCCCTTGCCCTCGCTGCCGAGCACGAGCACGAGCTTGCCCGTGAGGTCGGCCTGCGTATACGGGCGCCTCGGCGTTCGCCTCGGCGCCGTAGATCCAGGCGCCGTCGTCCTTCGCCCGGGCGAGGAAGTCGGCGAGGTTGGTCACCCTCGCGATCGGCAGGTGCTCCACCGCTCCCGCCGACGCCTTCGCAGCGGCCGCGGTGACCGACGCCGCGCGGCGGCTCGTGATCACCAGGCCGCTCGCGCCCGCCGCCTCGGCCGAGCGGGCAACCGCGCCCAGGTTGTGCGGGTCCTGGACCTGGTCGAGGGCCACCACGAGCGCCTCGGGGTTCGCGAGCAGCGCCCACGGGTCGGCGTACGGATAGGGATCGACCTCGGCGACCACACCCTGGTGCTCGGGCGAGCCGGCGAGCCGGGTGAGCTCGGCGGCCTCGGTCTCCGGCGCCCTCCAGACGCGGTGGACCCGGCGCCGCCCGCGCGCGGCCTCCGCGACCGCCCGGCGCCCGTAGACGACGTCCGTGCCGCTCACCCCCTCCGCACCAGCTTCGCGCCGGTCGGGCGTGTCACGGACCTGCCAGCCGCGCTCGGCGAGCCGGTCGCGGATCCGGTCGGCGGCCTCGAAGTCGCGCTCGGCCCGCGCGCGCTCGCGCTCGGCCAGCAGCTCCTCGGCCTCGGCGTCGGCGGCCTCGCCGGCCTCGAGCAGGGATTCGAGCCCGAGCAGCGGCAGCAGCTCGGCGAGCGCGTCACGGGCGCCGGGAAGCGGCCGGCGGTTGCCCTCGGCGACCAGGTCGAACACCTCCGCCCACGCCTTCGGGGTGTTGAAGTCGTCGGCGAGCGCGGCGAGGAATCCGTCGCGGCGCTCGCTCACGAACGGATCCGGCTCGTCGCCCTGCGGGGCGTCGGCGAGGAAGTTGCGCAGCCGATCGATCCGCGCCCCGGCCTGCTCCAGCGCCTCCTCGGAGAACTCGAGCGGCTGGCGGTAGTGACCGGAGGTCAGGAACGCGACCACCGCCGGGCCGCCGAAGCGGTCGATCGCCTCGGAGAGCTGGAAGATGTTGCCGACCGACTTCGACATCTTCTCGGCGTCGGTGCGGACCATCCCGTTGTGCATCCAGATTCGCGCCAGCGGGACGCCGCGGGCCGCCTCGGTCTGGGCGATCTCGTTCTCGTGATGGGGGAAGATCAGGTCCGAGCCGCCGCTGTGGATCTCGAAGTCGGCGCCCAGCAGCTTCTCGGCCATCGCCGAGCACTCGATGTGCCACCCCGGGCGCCCGTCGCCCCAGGGAGAGGGCCAGAACTCGTCCTCGCCCTCCTTGCGCGCCTTCCAGAGCGCGAAGTCGAGCCGGCTCTCCTTCAGCTGCGCCGTCCCCGCCTCCTCGCCCTGATCCATCTCGTCGGGGTCGCGGTTGGAGAGCTTGCCGTAGCCGCCGAAGCTGCGGACGCGGAAGTAGACGTCTCCTCCGGACTCGTAGGCGTGGTCGCCGGCGATCAGCGCCTCGATCAGCTCGACGATCTCGGCGATCGTCGCCGTCGCCAGCGGCTCGGCGTCCGGGCGCCCGATCCCGAGCCGGTCCGTGTCCTCGACGTACGCCTCGATCATCCGCCGCGCATGCTCGGCCGAGGGCACGCCGGCTTCGCGGGCGGCGTCGTAGATCTTGTCGTTGACGTCGGTGACGTTGATCACCACCCGCGGCTCGTAGCCCTCGTGCGCGAGGAACCGGCTCAGCAGCAGGGGGATCACGTAGGGGCGCGCGTTGCCGACGTGGATGCGCGAGTAGACCGTCGGCCCGCAGGCGTAGATCCCGACCTTCGGCGGCTCGCGCGGCTCGAGCGCCGCCCGCTCGCCGCTGAGCGTGTCCCTGATCCACACCTCGCGCATGGCCGCGATGCTATTCCGAACACCGCTATTTGCGGGGTCGGCGCCGGCGACGCCGACCGTCGCCGTTAGTCTGCGCAGATGGCCGGGCAGGGATCGTCGGTGGCCACGGCCTCGCTGTCGGGGCGCCGGGCGGAGAGGGTGCGCGCGGCGTTCGCCGAGCTGCCGAACCGCTACCTGGGCGCCCCCGAGGACCTCGACGCGACCTTCCAGATCCGGCTCGGCGACGTCGGGCGCACCTGGGAGGTGCGGCTTCGCGGGTCCCGGTGCGAGGTCCGCCCCTCCCCCACGCGCGAGCCGGACGTCGTCATCGGCACCGATGGCGCAACCTGGCTCGCGCTCCGCGAGGGGCGCATGTCCGGTGTCGACGCCTTCTCGCAGCGCCGCCTCTACGCCCACGGCGACCTCGACCTGGCGCTCGGCTTCGAGGGGCTGTTCAGGCTCCCGGGAGGCCGCGACCCGCTGCTGAGGATCGCCGAGGTCGACACCGCGGAGGCGCGCATCGTCACCCTGATCGCCGGCTCCGGCGCCGAACACGTGATCTGCCTCCACGGCCTCGGGGCGAACAAGGCCTCATTCTTCGAGACCGTCGCCGCGCTCGCGCCCGACTACACCGTGCACGCGCTCGACCTCCCCGGGTTCGGCTCCTCGAGCAAGCCCGCCCGCGCCGCCTACGACGCCCCGTGGTTCGCGACCGCGGTCGGCGCCTACATGGAGGCGCTGGCGATCGAGCGCGTGCACCTGGTCGGCAACTCGATGGGCGGGCGGATCGCGATCGAGGTCGCCTTCGACGCCCCCGCGAGGGTCGCCTCGCTGAGCCTGCTCGCCCCCGCGCTCGCCTTCCGGCGGCGGCGCGAGCTCGCGCCGCTCGTGCGCCTGTTGCGCCCGGAGCTAGCGGCGATCCCGCACCCGCTGCGCGAGGCGCTCGTCCGTGACCACTTCTGGGACCTGTTCGCCGAGCCCGAGCGCCTCGACCCGGCGGCCGCCGACATCGCCGTCGAGCAGTTCTGCCGCAGCTACCGCTCCCGGGCCGCCCGGGTCGCGTTCTTCGCCGCCGCTCGCAATATCTACCTCGACGAGCCGTACGGCGAGCGCGGCTTCTACAGCAGGCTCGCGAACCTCGAGCCGCCGGCCCTGTTCGTCTGGGGCGCGCAGGACCGCGTGATCCCGCCGGGCTTCGCCCGCCACGTCGAGGCGGCGCTGCCGGCGGCCGAGCAGGTCGTGCTCGAGGACTGCGGACACGTGCCCCAGGTGGAGCTGCCAGAGCCGACCAACGCGCTGATCCGCCGCCGGCTCGCCGCCGCGCCGGCGCCCGGCGGGGCCGCGCACCAGCGCGGGGTGCTCTCGCGCGCCCTGCGCAGGGTGAGCTGAGCTCGCCTGGACGCGGGTATCATCCGCTCCCCGATGGCTGACCCGACCACGCTCGGCGACCGGCCGAATCAGAACGGCTTCGAGGCGACCAGCGACAACGGCAGCGGGCTCGACGGCTTCGGCCCGCTGGGCGCGATCGCGCGCGCCGGCGGCGCCGGGGTGGCGCGCGCGGGCGGCGGCGTGCTCGGGGCGGGCCGCGCGGTCGCGGGAGGCGTCGCCGGAGCGGCGCTCGGCCGGGTCCAGCGAGCGCTCACCGCCGACCTCGACGACCGCGACCCGGACTACATCCGCGAGAACCTGCCGCTCTCCTGGCTGCTGGCGACGCTGTGGTACCGGGCCGAGGTGCGCAACATGGGCAACGTCCCCGAGAGCGGCCCGGTGCTCCTGGTGGGCAACCACACGGGCGGCAACATGGCGCCGGAGGTGACCGTGCTGCCGCTGGCCTTCTCCACCTACTTCGGGGTCGAGCGGCCCTTCTACCAGCTCGCCCACAACCTCGTCCTCGCCTCGCCGTTCGGCCGCATGCTGCGCCGCTACGGGGCGATGGCCGCCTCGCACAAGCACGCGGAGCGGGCGCTCGAGTCGGGCGCCGCCGTGCTCGTCTTCCCGGGCGGCGACTGGGAGGTCCACCGGCCCTCGTGGGAGGGCAACAGGATCGATCTCGCCGGTCGCAAGGGGTTCATCCGCCTGGCGCTGAACGCCGGCGTGCCCATCGTCCCCGTGGTCACGATCGGCGGCCAGGAGACGGCGCTCTTCATCAGCCGCGGCGCCTGGCTGGCCAAGCTCACCGGCGTCGATCGCAGCCTGCGGCTGAAGGTGCTGCCGATCTCGCTCGCGCTCCCCTGGGGCCTGAACGTCGGCGACCTCCTCGGTCACATCCCGCTGCCGGCGAAGATCACGATCGAGGTCCTGCCACCGATCGACCTCAACGAGCAGTTCGGTCCGGAGCCCGACGTCGACGAGGTCTATACGCACCTCACCGGTGTGATGCAGGAGGCGCTCGACGGGCTCGCCGCCGAGCGGCGCTTCCCGGTGCTCGGCTGATGAGGCTGCGCGAGTCGATCGTCATCTCGGCCCCGCCGAAGCTGATCTGGGAGTACCTCCTCGATCCCTCGAACGCGCTCCACTACATGTCCGGCGTCACCCGCTGGGAGGTCGAGGGCGAGATCCGCTCGGGCCTCGGGGCCCGGTACCGGATGCTGATGCGAGTCGGCTCGGCCGAGATGGGCGGCCTGATCGAGATCGTCGAGTGCAGCCCCGAGCGCGACATGGCCTGGTCGTCGGTGACCGGCGTCGACCAGCGCGGGCGCTGGCGACTGCGCGAGATCGGGGGCGCCCGCACCGGGGTCGAGTTCAGGTTCGCCTACGGCGTCGCCGGTGCCGGGATCACCGGCTACATCTCCGAGCGCGTCGCGGCGCCCTCGATCCGCAGCCACATGCGGCGCTCGCTGCAGCAGCTCAAGCGCCAGGTCGAGCACGAGAAACGCCGCAGCGACGCCGCCGGGCGTCGCGCCGAGCGCCAGGCCGCGACCGCCTGAGCTACCCGCGCTTGCGGTTGACCGCGGCCAGGAGCTGCTTCTTGCTCATCTTCGAGCGGCCGGAGACGTTGAGCTTCTTCGCCTCGTTGTAGAGCTGCTCGCGCGTGCGGCCGCCGGGACCGCTGCCCGATCGCTTGCCGCCACGGCGGCCCGAGGAGATGTCGCTCGTCGAGCTCCGCGAGGCGGTCCGCGACTCCCCCGCGCGAGCTTTCTCCTTGTTCACGGTGCGGGCCGCGATCTCCTCGGCCCGCCGCTCGGAGCGACCGGCCCGCTTCTCGCTCTTCTTGACCTTCTCGTACTGCCGGGCGCGCTTGGTCCCCTTCTTGACTCCGCGTGGCGGCATCGTCTTCCTCCTCGTCGGCCTACACCGAAGACCTACCCGCTGGCGGCCCTGACAATTCAGGCGAGCTCGCGCTTGAGCACCTTGCCGGTGGCGTTGCGCGGCAGCGAGTCGAGGAACTCGACCTCGCGCGGGACCTTGTAGCGGGCGAGGTTCTCCTTCACATGGGCCTTGACCCCGCCCTCGTCGAGGGCGCCCTCGTCGACGAGGACCACGAACGCCTTCAGCCGCTGGCCGAACTCGTCGTCGTCGACCCCGATCACCGCCACCTCCTTGACCGAGTCGTGGCCGGCGAGCAGGTCCTCGACCTCACGGGGGAAAACGTTCTCGCCCCCGGAGACGATCATCTCGTCGTCGCGGCCGTCGATGAACAGCCGGCCCTCGTCATCGAAGTGGCCGACATCCCCCGAGGAGAGCAGGCCCTCGTAGTCGTCCTTGCCGCCGCCCCCGGTGTAGCCCTCGAAGGCCATGTCGTTGCCGACGAAGACGCGGCCGCTCTCGCCCCTGGGGACCTCGCCCTTGCCCTCGCTGTCGACGATCTTGACCACGGTCCCGCGCGGCGGAATGCCGGCGGTGCCGGGCGCGGCGCGCAGGTCCTCGGGCGTAGCGATCGTCGCCCACGCGACCTCGGTCGAGCCGTAGAGGTTGTAGAGGTTGTCGCCGAAGTGGTCCATCCACTTCTCGGCCAGCGGGCCCGGGAGGGCCGAGCCGCTCGCCGCGGTCACCCTCAGGCTGGGAAGGTCGTACTTGTCGAGCGTCTCCTCGTCGAGCTGGAGGATGCGCTGCATCATCACCGGCACGACCACGAGCGCGGTGGCCTCGTTGTCGGCGATCGCCTTGAGGGTCGCCTCGGGGTCGAACTTGCGCTGCAGGACGTAGGTCGAGTTCAGGGACAGGCCGAGCAGGAAGTGGGCGAAGCCCCAGGAGTGGAACAGCGGCGCCGCGATCACCGTCGTCTCGCCGGCATGCAGGGGGATGCGCGAGAACATCGCCGCCAGCGGGCTGAGCGAGTCGGGCTGGCCGCGCTGGGCGCCCTTCGGCGTCCCGGTGGTCCCGGAGGTGAGGATGATGAACCGGCTCGACTCATCCGGGGGGTCGAGGTCGCCGGCGTCGGCCGACTCGATCAGCTCCTCGGTGGTCGGGTCGCTGCTCGAGTTCCCCTCGCTCCAGGAGATGAACCGGCGGGTGTCCTCCTTCGCCTCGCCGAGCAGCTCCGAGAACTCCTCGTCGTAGATCAGCGCCGCCGGCTCCTCGCGCTCCATCACGTCGACCAGCTGCGGCCCGGAGAAGGCGGTGTTCATGTAGAGGCCGTTGGCGCCCAGCTTCGACACCGCCAGGGTGGCGTCGACGAAGCCCCGGTGGTTGCGGGCCATGATCGCCACCCCGTCGCCGGGCTCGACGCCCTTCTCGCCGAGCGCCCGGGCGAGCGCGTTCGAGCGCCGGTGCATCTCGCCGAAGCTCAGCGAGCCGGACTCGTCGATCAGCATCTCGTCGTCGGAGTGGATGATCGCCGCGCCCGCGATGCCCCCTGCCGGCGACGGCCCCCAGCGGGCCAGCTCGCGGACCACGCGCGCGAGCTTGTCGGGTCGGAGCGGCCGGATCACGCCCGCCTCGGCGAGCGTCCTCAGGTTGAAGGGGACATCGGCGAGCGGGCCCAGCGAGCCGAGCTTGACCTTGCGCGCGAGCGCGAGGGGGTTCTCGAATTCCATGGCCTCAGACCTTATTGACCATCCGTGGCCACGAGCGCCACCGCGATGCAGGCGATGCCCTCCCCGCGACCGACGAAGCCCATGCCCTCGTTCGAGGTCGCCTTGACGCTCACCGGCGCCGCGATCGCGGCCGCGAGGTTGGCCTCCATCTCGGTCCGGTGCGGCCCGAGCCGCGGCTCCTCGCAGATCACGGTCGCGTCGACGTTGACGACCGGCCCTGTGAGCAGCCCCAGGGCGATCCGCAGCAGGTCGATCGAGTCGGCGTCGCGCCAGCGCTCCTCGTCGGGCGGGAAGTGGGTGCCGAGGTCCCCGAGCCCGGCGGCGCCGAGCACGGCGTCGATCACGGCGTGGGCGACCACGTCGGCGTCCGAGTGTCCCTCGAGCCCCGCCTCGTGCTCGATCTCGACCCCGCCGAGCACCAGCCTCCGCCCCGGGGCGAACCGGTGGCTGTCGTAGCCGATCCCGACCCTCACCCGAGCGGCTCCATGCGTCGCTCGCGGTGGTCGAAGACGCAGATCTCCTCGACTCCCCAGCCGCGCATCGCCTTCACCGCGCGATCGTAGTCGCGGCCCAGGTCCTCCGGCACGTGGGCGTCGGAGGAGAGCGCGAACACGGCCCCCGCGTCGATGCACATCTCGGCGAAGGCCTGCGACGGATAGAGCTCGTCGACCGGCTTGCGCCAACCCGCGGTGGAAATCTCGACCGCGACGCCCGAGTCCGCGATCGCCTCGACCGCCGGCTCATAGTAGAAGCGCGGGTCGCGCGCCGGCACCGGGCGCTCGGGCCCCCAGACCTTGACCAGGTCGGGGTGGGCGAGGATGTCGTAGAGGCCGGTGGCGGCGGCCTCCGCCAGGGTCTCGAAGTAGAGCCTCCAGACGCGGTCGGGATCGCCGATCCGCTCCCAGACGTCGTAGACGTCCCAGTCGACCGCGTGCTCGCGGACGAAGTGGACCGAGCCGACGACGTAGTCGAACGCCTGCGAGTCGAGCACCGAGGCGATCCGGTCCTCGCGCCCGACGACGAAGTCCATCTCGATCCCGAGCTTCAGCGGCGTCTCGGCGACGAAGTCGCAGTAGGCGCCGAGGTCGTCCTGCGCCTGCTCGACCCAGAAGGGGTGCTCCCAGATCTCGAGCGACTGGGTGAACCGATGGATGTGCTCCGAGACGCCGAGCTCGGCGACCCCCGCCTCGGCCGCGGCCTCGAGGTAGCGATCGACGTTCGCCTCGGTGAAGTAGTCGGCCGCGGCGGTGCCGTCCTCGTCTGGCCGCAGATGGACGTGGTAGTCGGTGAGCACCGGCCTTACGCTATCCAGCGATGGTCCACATGCGGATCTTGGTCCCGAGCTATCAGTCCGAGCACGTGCTCGAGCTGCTCGAGCACACGCCGTCGGTCTGCAACCTGGTCTTCCTCGAGCGGGCCGCGCGCAAGCCCGAGGGTGACGTGATCCTCTGCGACGTCGCCCGCGAGGACGCCAGCGTGCTCGTCTCGGACCTGCGCGAGCTGGACGTCGACACCGAGGGCTCGATCGCGATCGAGCACATCGACTCGGCGATCTCGTCGGTCGCAGCGGCGGCCGAGCGGGCGGCCGAGGGGCACCCGGGCGACGCCGTGGTCTGGGAGGAGGTCGAGGCCCGGACCTCGGAGAACACCGAGCTCAACGGGGTCTTCCTCGCCTTCATGGCGCTCGCCTGCATGATCGCCTCGGTCGGCATCTTCCTCGACTCGCCGATCCTGATCGTCGGCGCGATGATCGTCGGGCCCGAGTTCGGGCCGATCGCGGGGCTATGCGTCGCGATCGTCCAACGCCGCCGGGAGGTGGCGCGGCGCTCGCTGCGAGCGCTGGCGGTCGGATTCCCGGTCGGGATCCTCGCGGCGTTCCTGTTCGCGCTCGCGATCGACGGCACCGACCTGACGCCATCGGGCTTCGTCGCCGACGCGCACCCGCTGACGGACTTCATCTCGAAGCCGGACGCGTTCTCGTTCATCGTCGCCTTCCTCGCGGGCGTCGCGGGCGTGCTCTCGCTGACCTCGGCGAAGTCGGGCGCGCTGATCGGCGTGCTGGTCTCGGTGACCACGATCCCGGCGGCCGCGAACATCGGCGTGGCCGCGGCCTACGGCGAGTGGGCGGAGTGGCGAGGCGCGATGCTCCAGCTCGCCGTCAACCTGACCGCGATCGTGCTCGCCGGGGTCCTGACCCTGTTCATCCAACGGCTCGTCTACGTGCGCAGGCGCCGCGCCCACCTCCAGGACGGCGCCCGCGAGAAGGCCGGCCTGCCGCTCGGGCGCAGCCGCCGTGGCGCGGCGAGCAAAGAGGCTCCGGTGGTCGAATGAGCCGCACGGCGCAGGACCTGCTCGTCCTCCTCTCGAGCTTCGCCGGGGCGACGGCGATCGCGGCCGCTTTCGGAGCGGCGAACTTCGGCACCGCGCTCACCTTCGGCCAACTCGCCTTCGCCGCCACCCTGGTCTGGGTCCTGCTGCGGGAGTAGGCGGCGGGCCTCAGCCGCGCTCGGCCAGCAGCAGCTCCGCCAGGCGCAGGTCGGTGGGCGTGGTCAGCTTCAGGTTCTCCGGCGGCGCCGGCTCGATCAGGACCGTGCCGCCGACCGCCTCGACCAGCATCGCGTCGTCGGTCGCGCCGGCCAGCGCGTCGGCGGTGTCGTGGGCCTCGCGGAGCACCGCGGCGCGGAAAACCTGCGGGGTCTGCGCGGCCCACAGGCGCTCGCGCGGCTCGGTCGCCTCGATGGCCTGTGCGCCCGCCGCCACGCGCTTGACGGTATCGGTGACCCGGGTCGCCGCGATCGACGCCGGCGGCATCGGGCGCTCGAGTCGAGGCGCTCGAACAGGGACTCGATCAGGGCCGGCTCGACCAGCGGCCGGGCCGCGTCGTGGACCGCGACGAGCTCGGTCGACGCCGGCACCTCGGCGAGCGCGTGGCCGACGGAGGCCGCGCGCGACTCGCCCCCGGTGACGACAACCGGGTGAAACGCGCCCGGATCGCCCGGCGCCCCGGCGAGCTCGCCGACGATCCGCTCGACCTCGACCTCGTGCCCTGCCGGCGCGGCGACGACCACCATCGCGACGGCGCCGGACGCGCGGAACGCCTCCACCGACCAGGCGAGCAGCGGCCTGCCGGCGACCTCGACGAGCGCCTTCGGGCCGCCGGCTCCGAGCCTCTCTCCGGAACCGGCGGCCGCGATCAGCGCGGCTGAACGAACGCGGCGGTCAGGCCGGGGCCTTGGCGCCGAAACGCTCCTCCAGCAGCTCGTCGATGTACTCCTCGGCGCCGTCCTCGTCCTTGTCGAGCGCGTACATGAACTCCGAGGCGAGGATCTTCTTCGCCCGGGTGTACATCTGCTTCTCGCCGGTCGACAGGCCCTTCTCCCACTCGCGGATCGCGAGGTTGCGGACGACTTCGGCGAGCTCGTAGACGTCGCCGGTCTTGATCTTCTCCCGGTTGTACTTGAAGCGCCGGTTCCAGTTCTTCGGCATCTCCGAGACCTCGCCGGTGAGCACGTCGATCACCCTGCGCACCGCGTCCTCGTCGATCACCCGTCGCAGCCCCGCGCGATGAGCGTTCTCGCAGGGGACCATCACGGTCATGTCGTTGTGCAGGATCTTGATCGTCAGATAGTCCTTCGACTCACCCATCATGTCCCGCGACTCCCGCTTGAGGACGACCCCGGCACCGTGGTGCGGATAGACGACGTTGTCGCCGACCTGGAACTCACACGTGACCGGTCCGAGGTCCTCGATGTCCTCGACGATGGGTTCCTCCGTTGCTGCCTCTGTGATGTTCGCCTCCTCAATAGCGACGGCCGCTTGCGCGGCCGTCTCGTTCACAAGTACCGGTCGACGACGTCGACCTCCTGAAGCCTGCGGATGCCCTCGCGGATCTCCTTCCCGCGGGCCGCGCCGACCCCCTCGACGGCCTCCAGGTCCGCGTCGGATGCGGTCAGCAGCGAGTCGAGGTCGCCGAAGCGCCGGACGACCTTCTGCGCCACCAGGCGCGGCAGCCTCGGCACGCTCGAAAGCGCGCGGTAGCCGCGGGGAACGACCTCGAAGTCGAGCGTGTTGGTCTTGCGGTCGTAGCCGAGCAGCTCCGCGAGCCGGCCGAAGTCGAGCAGCTCGGTGTGCTCGACCTCCGCGAGCTCGCTCAGGGCGCGGTCGATCTCCTGCTCGGAGTCCTCGGCGGCGTAGTCGCGGACGAGCGCCGCGCGCTCGGCCATCACGCCGACGGCGAGGTCCTCGAGCTGCATCTCGATCAGCCGCCCCTCGGTGCCCAGCTCGATGATGTACCGCTCGACCTCGGTCGCCATCCGGGTCACGAGCTCGGCCCGCTGGAGCACCGAGAGCACGTCGTACAGCGCCACCCCGCCGGCGAACTCGAGCGCCGTCAGCCGCCCGGCGAGCTGATCGAGCCGGGAACGGTACTTCTCCAGCGTCGCCAGGCCCTGGTTCGCCTTCGAGAGCACCGTGGGGATGTCCTCGAGGATGTACTTGATCCCCTCGATGTAGATCGAGACCACGTCGCGGCGCTGGGAGATCGCGATCACCAGCGCCTTGGTCTGCTTCGAGACGCGCTCGGCGGTCCGATGGCGGGTGCCCGTCTCCATCGAGAGGATCGTCGGGTCGGGCATCAGCTGCACGTTCGCCCAGAGGATCTTCTCCGCCGACTCCGGGAGCACGATCGCGCCGTCCATCTTCGCCACCTGGTAGAGCAGCCCCGGCGTGTAGTCGACGTCGAGCCGCAGGCCGCCCGAGAACAGGAAGGAGACCTCGTCCGCCTCGGCGACCAGGATCAGGCCGCCGGTGCGGGCGTGGATGATGTTGTCGATGCCCTCACGCAGCGGGGTGCCCGGGGCGACCATGTCCAGAGCCCTCAGGAGCCGGGGATCCTGCCGTGCCTCCAGCTCGTTCAGCTCATCCCCGGGGTGCTGCACCTATCCATGATGGCAAAAGCCCTGCTGGGACGGATTCAGGTCAATTCCGTGTGGATAGCTCGGAATGGCGCTTGTCAACCGCAATTTCCCGCAGTCCCTGCGCTCGGCGGCTCACGCCGCCTCGGCCCCGCGTTGCCCACCGGGGCGCAGGGCCGCGGCGATGGCCGCGCGCAGGGTCTTCTGAGGGGCGAGGCCCGGCGGCACGTCGGCGGCCGAAGGAGCGATCACCGGCCCGAGGCCGAACTTGAGCGCCTCCGCGGCGCGCCGATCATCGTGGCCTACGGAGCGCAGCTCACCGGTGAGCCCGATCTCCCCGAAGCAGGCGAGCGGCCGGGCCTCCGAGTCGGCGAGCGGCGTGGCCCGGTGGGCGGAGACCAGCGCCAGGGCGACGGCGAGGTCGGCCCCGGGCTCGTCGATTCGGACGCCGCCGGCGACGTTGACGAACACGTCCGCCGCCGCCAGCGACGGCCCGCCGTGGCGGGCGAGCACCGCGAGGATCATCGCCAGGCGGTTGCGGTCGATCCCGTTCGCGACCCGGCGCGGAGGGACGACCTCGGTCGGCGCGACCAGGGCCTGGACCTCGACCAGCAACGGCCGCGTCCCCTCCATCGAGCAGAGGACGACCGAGCCGGGCGCGGCGCTCGCCTCGGCGACGAACCGCGCCGACGGGTCGGCGACCTCGACCAGACCGCCGGACCGCATCTCGAACACCCCCACCTCGCTGGTCGCCCCGAAGCGGTTCTTGAGCGCCCGCAGGGTGCGGAAGCTGCGCTCGCGCTCGCCCTCGAAGAAGAGCACGCAGTCGACCAGATGCTCGAGGACCCGGGGCCCCGCGACCGCCCCGTCCTTGGTCACGTGGCCGACCAGGATCACCGCGCAGTCGATCCGCTTCGCGACCCCCATCACCGTCGTGGCCGCCTCGCGCACCTGGCCCACCGAGCCGGGGGCGCCGCTCATCCCCTCGGCGTGGAGGGTCTGGATCGAGTCGATCACGCAGGCGCCCGGTCGCTCGGCCTCGAGCGTCGCGATCACCGCCTCGAGCGAGGTCTCGGCGAGCGCCGGCACGGCGAGCGCCGCCTCGCCGAGGCGCTCGGCGCGGAGCTTCACCTGGGCGGTCGACTCCTCGCCCGAGATGTAGAGGACCGAGTGGCCGGCGGCACCGAGGTTGCCGAGCGCCATCCCGGTGAGGGTCGACTTGCCGATCCCCGGCGAGCCGCCGAGCAGGACCAGCGAGCCGGGGACGAGGCCGCCGCCCAGGACCCGGTCGAGCTCGGCGATGCCGGTGCGCAGCCGGTCGACCGCCGGCGCCGAGACGTCGCGCAGCGCCACCGGGCGGCCGGCCGCCCGGGCGGGCCCGCGGCCGCCGCTCTGGGCCTTTGCCTGCGGCTTCGGCGCCTCGACCAGGGTGTTCCACTCGCCGCACCCGGCGCAGCGGCCCGACCAGGCGTGCGCCTCGTGCCCACATGACTGGCAGAAGAAGGTGGCGGTGGCCCGGGCCATCCGCCGATCGTACGCACGGCTCCCGACGAATCAACACCGAAGCGCGGAGAAGCCGACCCGAAACGTGCGGAGAAGTCGCGCAGGGCGTCGGACGGGCTCGCGGTCTCCGCTCCGGCGTCCCCGCTCAGGCCGCGACCGTAGCCTCCACCGGCGGGTCCGCAGGGGCGGAGGTCCCGGCCAGGGGTTTCGGCGGTGGCGCCTGCTGGGTGCGCGCCAGGATCGCCACGCCGGCCAGCGCGGCCACGAGCGAGAGCACCGTGACGACGATCCCGAGCGGCGTCTCGGAGATCGTCTCGTCGAGCAGGGTGACCCCCAGGATCACGCTGGCGATCGGATCCAAGCCCATGCTCGTCGCGGCAGCCGGGGCGAGGGCACCGGTCGAGAGCGCGAGCTGGCTGAAGGTCAGCGAGATGTAGCCGATCGCGATCAGCGCGTAGAGGTGCCAGTCGACGAGGACGTGGAGCGGGTGGTCGGCCAGCTCGTCGCAGACCGCCTTGGTGAGCGCGGCGGCCAGCCCGAACATGATCCCGGCGGCGGACCCGAGCAGCGCCGCGCGCCGCGACGGCGCCGCGTGACGGGCCAGCAGGAAGAGCGGGACGACGATCACCGCGCACACGCCGCCGGCGATCAGCCACTCGCCGACCGGCGCGTCGTCGCGCCCGCCGGAGGGGTTCGTGACCGTGAGGAAGGCGATCAGCGCCCCGGTGACGAGCAGCGCCGCGCCGATGTCGATCTTGCGAACCACCTGGCCGGTGATCCGGGCGCCCAGCGGGAGGGCGAAGACAACCGCCGAGACGAGCAGCGGCTGGACCACGGCGAGGCGGCCGATGGTGAGCGCGACCGCCTGGCAGCCGAACCCGAGCGCATCGCTGGCGATCCCCGCCAGCCACACGGGCCGCCGCGCCATCCGCAGGAGCAGGCTGGAATCCGAGCCCCCCTCCGGCTCGTCGAGCCCGGCGCGCTGCTGGAGCACGGTCCCCAGCGCGAACAGCAGCGCGGCGATCAGGGCGAGGACGATATCCATCGGCCCCGCACCCTATGCGCGCGGTCGGCCGCTTGACGTGCGTCACGCTCAAGGAATTCGGCGCGGTGGCCGATGGCGGGGACAATGGGTTCGTCTCACACCCGGCGCTGGACCGGCATCGCCGCCGCGGTCGCTGTGGCCGTGTGCATGACCGGCGCGGTCCCCGCCGGCGCCGCCGCGGCGACGTTCCTGGTCGCCGAGGACGGCGCCGACACCGGCGACTGCACGGTCGACGCCTGCGCCACGGTCCAGTACGCGATCGATCAGCATCGCCTGGCCCCGGCGCCGGATGACGTGATCCAGATCGGGCCGGGCGAATTCGTCGGCAACGTCGAGGCCGAGGATCCGCTCGACGACGGGTTGACGATCAGCGGAACGCTCACCGGGCGCGAGCCGGCCACGACACTGCACGGCGAGGACGACGGTGCGGTGGTGGGCGGCAGCCCGACCGGGATCGCGGTCTTGCTCGGCGGCTGCGGGAGCACCGGCACAGAGCTGCGCGACGTCAGCGTGGACACCGTCGGCGCCGATCCGTCGGTGCAGGCGCTCGAGCTCGACGGGGGCTCGGACGTGACCAACGTGAGAGCCGCCAACCAGCCGGGCAATACAGCCTTCGCGGTGCTCTCGGCCTGCGGGCCGGGAAGCGTCGTCCAGCGGTCCGAGATCACGGCGGACGACGACGAGCTTCCGGTCGTCGCGTTCGACGGCATCCGCTTCGTCCGGTCGACGGCGACCAGCCAGTCGGAGCTCTCCCCGGCGCTGGCTCAGATCCCGGGCGGCCTGCCCAACACCCACCTCCTGATCAAGCGGTCGACCCTGAGCCTCCCGGAGACGAGCACGGTCGAGACCGTGTTCGCCGGCTCGCGGTTGACGCTCGACTCCTCGCTGGTCACCGGCGGCGGCGCCGGCGTCTACGCGACCGACGACGCGCTGATCAACAACAGCACGATCGACGCCGGCGAGGCCGGCGTGTCGGACCCCCTGACGCCGAGCCTCTTCCTGGACTCCTTCACCGACTTCGCCGACGTCAGCGTCGAAAGCGCGATCCTCGTCGACGGGATCGAGGCCCCGAGCGGCGACGGTGAGGCGGTCTGCACGCACAGCGACCTGCCCCCGGCCGAGCAGGGCGGAGACTATGTCGTCGACTGCCCGACGGGGCCCGGAACCACGAACACGACCACGGATCCCTCCGATCTGTTCGTCGGCGGGACTCCGTACGACTGGACGCTGGCCCCGGGATCGTCCGGCATCGACACCGGCGCGCCCGGCGACCCGGCGCCCGGCCTCGCGGTACGCGACCTGGTCAACAAGCCCCGCCGCGCGGCAGGAACGGGGGCGACGTGCCCGGACGGCATCCGCGACAAGGGCGCCTACGAGTTCGTCGGCCCGCCCTGCGAGCTCTCAGCCCCCACCCTGCTCGACGCCGCCGACCCGCACCCGCTCGACCGGCTGACCGCCACCAGGGGCGGCTGGAGCAACCTCCCGACCCGCTTCGCGCTCACCTGGCTGAGCTGCGACGCGGCCGGCGACAACTGCACCGAGGTCGGCCCGCCACCGCGGACGGGGATCGGCTACACCATCCGCGACCGCGACCTCGGCCATACGATCAGGGTCCAGGTGGTCGCCCGCAACGCGGCGGGCGACTCGGCGCCGGCGCTGAGCGCGCCAAGCGGCGTCGTTACCAGGCCCCCCAGCTAGTCGCACGTAGCGCCCGGGGCGCCGCGCGGCCTAGGACTCTTCGGTGCTCGCCTCGGGCTCGGGAGCCGGCTCGTCGCCGGGCTCGTCGTCGGCGTCGGTCTTCTGCGCGCCGACCGCCACCGGCTCCTTCTCGGACTCGTCCTTCTTCTTCGCCGGGCGCTTCTTCGGCTTGACCATCTTGAGCTTGAGCGGGCGCTCGTCGTCCTCGGACGCGGACTCGTCGCGGTCGACGATCACGGTGGTGCCGGAGATGATCGAGTCCGGGCCCTGGCGCAGGACCTCGTCGGCGAGCGGGTCCTCGATGTAGCGCTGGATCGCGCGGCGCAGCGGCCGGGCGCCCATCGCCGGGTCCCAGCCCTTCTCGGCGATCAGGTCCTTTGCCTTGTCGGTGAGCTCGAGCTGGAGCTCGTGCTCGGCGACCTGGGCGCGCACCCGCGTGATCAGCAGGTCGATGATCTCGCGGATCTCCTCGCGGGAGAGCTTGTGGAAGACGATGACCTCGTCGATCCGGTTCAGGAACTCGGGGCGGAAGACCTTCTTCAGGTCGCCCATGATCCGGTCCTTCATGTCGTTGTAGGAGGCGCCGATCTCGTCGTCGGAGACCGAGAAGCCGAACGACACGTTCTTGGCGATGTCCTTGGCGCCGATGTTCGAGGTCATGATCACGAGCGCGTTGCGGAAGTCGACCGTCCGGCCCTGGGCATCGGTGAGCCGGCCGTCCTCGAGGATCTGCAGGAGGATGTTGAAGACGTCCGGGTGGGCCTTCTCGATCTCGTCGAGCAGCAGCACCGAGTAGGGCTTGCGGCGCACGGCCTCGGTGAGCTGGCCGCCCTCGTCGTAGCCGACGTAGCCGGGGGGCGAGCCCACGAGCCGCGAGACGGCGTGCTTCTCCATGTACTCGGACATGTCGATGCGGACCATCGCGTCCTCGTCGCCGAACAGGAACTCGGCCAGGGTGCGGGCGAGCTCGGTCTTGCCGACGCCCGAGGGGCCGAGGAAGATGAACGAGCCGGCGGGGCGCTTGGGGTCCTTGATCCCGGCACGCGAGCGGCGGATCGCCTTCGAGACGGCCTCGATCGCGACCTCCTGGCCGATCACCCGCTTGTGCAGCTCCTCCTCCATCCGGATCAGCTTCTTCGTCTCCGCCTCGGTGAGCTTGAACACCGGGATCCCGGTCCACATCGAGACGATGTCGGCGATCTCCTCCTCGCCCACCGCGGGCCGCTCGCCGGCCTCGCCCGAGTCCCACTGGTCCTCGAGCTCGCGCTTGCGGTTGGTGAGCTGGCGCTCGGTGTCGCGCAGGTTCGCGGCCTTCTCGAACTCCTGCGCCTCGATCGCGGCCTCCTTGTTGCGCCGCGTCTCCTCGATCTCCTCCTCGAGATCGCGGTACACGGGCGGCTGGCTCATCGAGCGGATCCGCATCCGCGAGGCCGCCTCGTCGATCAGGTCGATCGCCTTGTCGGGGAGGAAGCGGTCGGAGATGTATCGGTCCGCCAGCTCGGCCGCGGCCTCGAGCGCGTCATCGGTGATCTGCACCTTGTGGTGATCCTCGTAGCGCTCGCGCAGGCCCTCCAGGATCTTGACCGTGTCGCCGATCGACGGCTCGTCGACCTTGATCTGCTGGAAGCGCCGCTCGAGCGCCGAGTCGCGTTCGAGGTACTTGCGGTACTCGTCGAGCGTCGTCGCGCCGATCGTCTGCAGCTCGCCGCGCGCGAGCGCGGGCTTCAGGATCGAGGCCGCGTCGATCGCGCCCTCGGCGGCGCCGGCGCCGACCAGGTTGTGGAGCTCGTCGATGAAGAGGACGATGTCGCCGCGCTGGGTGATCTCTTTCATCACCTTCTTCAGCCGTTCCTCGAACTCGCCGCGGTACTTCGAGCCGGCGACCAGCGCCGCGAGGTCGAGGGTGTAGATCTGCTTGTTCTTGAGCAGCTCGGGCACCTCGCCGCGGGTGATCCGCGAGGCGAGCCCCTCGACGATCGCGGTCTTGCCGACCCCGGGCTCGCCGAGCAGAACCGGATTGTTCTTCTGCCGGCGGGAGAGGATCTGCATGATCCGCTCGACCTCGGTCTCGCGGCCGATCACCGGGTCGAGCTTGCCCTCGGAGGCGAGCTTGGTCAGGTTGCGCCCGAACTGGTCGAGCAGCTTCGAGGACTTCTTGCCCTCGCCCGAGCCCCCGCCCGAGCCCTGGCGACGCCCGCCGGGGCCGGAGAGCATGCGGATGACCTCGTTGCGGATCTTCTCCGAGTCGGCGTCGAAGTCGAGCAGGATGCGGGCCGCGACGCCCTCGTTCTCACGCACGAGGCCGAGCAGGATGTGCTCGGTGCCGATGTAGTTGTGGCCGAGCGAGAGCGCCTCGCGCAGGGCGAGCTCGAGCACCTTCTTCGCCCGCGGCGTGAACGGGATCTGGCCGGAGGTGACCTCCTCGCCCGAGCCGACGATGCGGACGACCTGGGCGCGAACGCGCTCGACCGTGATGTCGAGCGACTCGAGCACGCGGGCGGCGAGGCCCTCCTCTTCGCGCAGCAGCCCGAGCAGGATGTGCTCGGTGCCGATGTAGTTGTGCTTGAGCGTCCGGGCTTCTTCCTGAGCCAGGACGACTACCTGCCGGGCGCGCTCTGTGAATCGCTCGAACAAAACTCTTTCCGCCTCTTCGTGGTCCCTGTGTCTCCTGTGCCTAAGTTCTAGCCGCCCCCGGGGACGCAAGAGCGCCGGGTGCTCAATCCACTTGATCGGCCGATCACTGCCGCGGGATTAGAACCTCCGGTTGTCTCGACGACGGCGGAACGCCAGTATATCGGGGCGCCTCCGGCTACCCGACGGGTATCTGGCCACGAAACCGGGGCAAGGGCCGCAAGTTGCGGCCAACCTCCGCCGCGGCTCGATCGGGAATGATTCGCCGGGTGAGCGCCACCGATAGTGAGCGCGAGGCGCTGACGCAGTTCGCAGAGGCCCACGGCCTCGCCTTCGCCGCCGGCCCCGAGCTGCCGCACAAGGGCGGGCTGCTCGGCGAGGACGACCTCGTCGTCGGCGGGGCGGCGACCGGCGAGCTGCCCGGCGGCGAGTCGGGAACGCTCTGCCACCTGACCTACACCTACCGCTCCGACGACACCACGCGCACGGTCGAGCGCACGGCCGCCGTGCTCCGCGTCTCCGAGTCGATCGGCTTCGCCCCGTACCTGGGCTCGCAGGGGGGCCCGGGCACCGGCGGGTACTCGACGAAGAACGTGAAGCTCGACGGCGGCGGCTCGCTGCGGGCCGCCGAGGGCGTCAACGACGCGTGGCTGGTCGAGCTGCTCTCACCGGCGTTCAGCGACTGGCTGGCCCGCAGCCCCGACGACTTCCAGTGGGAGCTCGCCGACGGCGTCCTCTGCGCCTCCCGGGGCGGGCACCTGGGCGGTGAGTCCGAGCTCGCCCGGATCTGCTCCGACGCCGCCCACATCGCGACCACCGTTCGCGAGGAGTGCCTCGAGGAGGTCGAGTCGGGCGAGGCGAAGCGGAGCGCCGTGCGGCCGAAGCGCAAGGCGGAGGACCGGCTCGTCGAGTCGATCCTGTCGCGGACGACCTTCGGGCACCCGCCCAAGGACGTCGCCGAATCGCGACCCCAGTTCCGCCGGCTCGTGGTCCGCCACCCCTCGACCTACTTCATCAGCCTGTTCATGACCCTCGCCTTCATGCTGGTCGCGAACGTGATCGGCGGCGGCATCTTCGGGCTCCTGCTGAACCTCCCGAGCCCGGGCCGCGCGGTGCTGATCTTCGAGCTCTGCCTGTTCGCGGTCATCGGCTTCTTCGTCCTCCGCAGCCAGATCAACGGCACCTCGCAGCGGCTCGCCGTCGAGGGGTTCTGGCGCGAGTACGCGCGCACCCGGGACCTGCGCTTCGAGGATCCGTCGTCGTTCGCCGCGACGCACGCGAAGGCCGACCTCCCGGGAGCGCCGACCCGGGTGATGAGCGGCGGGCTCGGCGGCGTCGACGGCTCGCTGATGCTCACCGGCGACGGCTTCACCCGGGGGGACTCGATCGCCCTCGTCGCCGGCGAGACGGGCCCGGTCGCGAGCGCCGACTTCGAGGTCTCTGCGCCCGGCGCCTCCGCCAAGGCGCTCGACTCCTATGTCGAGCGCCTCGCGGCCGAGCTGCGAGCCGTGCGGTAGGTCTCGCTCCGGCTGCGGCTGACCGCGTCGGTCCGCGAACGTCCGGGCCGGGCTTTCGCTGGGTAGGGGGTGGGTGCGCGGCGCCGGTGTGTCGGAACGGGAGCGCCGCGTTGCGCGAGCGTGCTGGGATCGAGATGTCTTCGTCGCCTCAATCGCCGAGCGTCATCTTGACCACGCATAGCGTGGTTCCGATGACGCTCGGCGGCCGGCGGGCTCTGAGAGCGCGCGGGGTGTCACGAACGTCACGCGGGGCGCACGCGCTCACCCCCGCCTAGCGAGCCGTGTGGATCGCGACCGCCTCGATCTGCGACTGGCCGTAGGAGCCGGTCTTCACCGGGCCGGCGGCGCTCAGCTGCTCGCCCGCGCCGGGCAGCGGGTGCGGCCGAAGGCCGACCGCGACGTCGATCACCGAGATCCCCGGGGCGGTGATGCTCTGCGGGCTGGCGAGGACGAAGTGGGCGTCCCCGTCGCCGTCGGGGTCGACCCGCTCGACGTAGAGGATCGTTCCCCTGGCGGTGCGACAGCCGGACAGGCCCGGCGGGCACGGCACGGGCTCGACCGAGAGCGGCTTGCGGGCGTCGTCGTCGGGCTTCGGCGCGGGCGCAGTCGACGTGGTCCGGGCTTGCTCGGGCGACGCCGCGTGGCCCGGCTCGGAGCCGCCGCATCCGGCGGCTCCCCCGGCGAGCAGCAGCGCGGCCGTGACGGCGCCGCCGAGGCGCACGAGAGCGCTCACGGGCGCGGGGCGTCGACCTGGGTGCGCTCGCCGTGTTCGAACGGCGCGCGGAAGCGGATCGCGGTCGAGCCGATCCGCAGCTCGTCGCCGTCGAGCAGCCGCCGCCGGCTCTCGACCCGCTCGCCGTTGACGAAGGTGCCGTTGCGGGAGAGGCCGTCGTCGACCACGACCCAGGCGTCGGCGAGCCGGACGAGCTCCGCATGGACACGGGAGGCGTCGGGGTCCCAGGTGAGCGGCACGTCGGCGGCCATCGCCCGGCCGATCGTCACCCGGTGCCAGCCGTCCGGAAGCGAGAGCACGCGCCGGGCGCCGCGCGCGTCGTCGTAGACGATGTAGGGATCTCCCTGCCGCTCGGCCGCGGCCAGGTCGTCGCCGGACGGCATCCTCAGCTCCGCATCGCCGGGAAGAGCACGACCTCGCGCAGGCTCCTCGCGCCGGTGAGCAGCATCACCAGGCGGTCGATGCCGAGCCCGACCCCGGCGGTCGGCGGCATCCCGTATTCGAGCGCCTCGAGGAACGACTCGTCGAACGGCTGGGTCTCCTCGTCGCCGCGGCGCAGCTCCTCGGCCTGCTGCTCGAAGCGGCGCCGCTGCTCGTCGGGGTCGTTGAGCTCGGTGAAGGCGTTGCCGATCTCGAACCCGCCGACGATCGGCTCCCAGCGCTCGACCAGGCGCTCGTCGTCGCGGTGGAGCTTGGCGAACGGCGACATCTCGACCGGGTAGTCCATGACGAACGTGGGCTGGATCAGGTTCGGCTCGACCTCCTTCGAGAACAGGCCGTCCACGAGCTTGCCCCAGCCCTCGTCCGGGCTCGCCTCCGAGTCCATGGCCGCCGCGAGGGCGTCGCGGGTCGGGTGTTCGAGGATGTCGATCCCGGTGCGCTCGCGGATCGCGTCGCGCAGGGTGACCCGGTCCCACGGCGGCGCGAGGTCGATCTCGACCCCGTCGCGCTCGACCACGGTGGTGCCGTTGACCCGCTCGGCCGCCAGCGCGACCAGGCTCTCGAGCCGCACGGCGGCGTCGTTGTAGTCGGCGTAGGCCTCGTACCACTCCAGCATCGTGAACTCCGGGTTGTGCTTGAACGAGATCCCCTCGTTGCGGAAGTCCTTGCCGAGCTCGTAGACGCGCTCGATCCCGCCGACGATGCAGCGCTTCAGGTAGAGCTCGGTCGCGATCCGCAGGTAGAGGTCGCGGTCGAGCGCGTTGTGGTGGGTGGTGAACGGGCGCGCGAGGGCGCCGCCGTAGAGCGGCTGCAGCACCGGCGTCTCGACCTCCACGAAGCCCTCCGCGTCGAGGTACTCGCGCACGGCGGTGATCGTCGCGCCGCGCTTGCGGAAGATCTCCCGCGCCTCGGGGTTCGCGATCAGGTCGAGCTCGCGGTGGCGGTAGCGCAGCTCCGTGTCCTCGAGCCCGTGGAACTTGTCCGGCGGCGGGCGCAGGCTCTTCGCCAGCAGCGTCCAGCCGTCGACCCGCAGCGAGAGCTCTCCGCGGCGGGTCGCGAACGCCGTCCCGTCGACCCCGACGAAGTCGCCGAGGTCGAGGCCGGTGAGCAACTCGTGCGAGCGCTCGCCGAGCACGTCGGCGCGCGAGTGGAGCTGGATCCGGCCGCTGCCGTCGACGAGGTCGATGAACGCCGACTTGCCGTGGCCACGCCTCGCCGCGATCCGGCCCGCAACCCGGTGGGTGCTCTCAGTCTCCTGCCCCGCCTCGAGCCCCTCGTGCTCGGCGCGCACGGTCGCGATCTCGGTCCGCCCCTCGAACTCGTGCGGGAACGGCTCGATCCCGGCGTCGCGCAGCCGCTCGAGCTTCTCCCGCCGCTCGGCGAGCACATGGGACTCGGGGCGCTCTGCCTGCGAGGCGTCAGCCGAGCCGCGCCGCTGTTGAGGCGCCTTGTGCGAGGCGTCAGCCGAGCCGCGCCCCTGTTGAGGCGACTTGTTTTCCGGCTCGGCCATCGCGGCGAGCCTAGACCAAGTTCAAGACCGCTACGCGGTCTCGATCTTCGTGATCTTCAGCTTCTTCTTCGGGCCGCGGGGCACGTCGACGCTGACCACGTCGCCGCGCTTGTGGCCGAGCAGCGCCTTCCCGATCGGCGACTCGTGCGAGAGCTTGTGCTCCGCCGGGTTCGCCTCGGTCGGACCGACGATCTGGAACTTGCGGGAGTCGCCGGACTTCTGGTCCTTGACGTGCACGCGGACGCCGACGCCGACGGTCTCGGTGTCGATCGCCTTCTGGTCGACGACGCTCGCGCGCCGCAGCCGCTCCTCGAGCTGGGCGATGCGCTGCTCGAGCAGTGCCTGCTCGTTCTTCGCGTCGTCGTACTCGGAGTTCTCGCTGATGTCACCGAACTCGCGCGCCTCCTTGATCCGAGCGGCGACCTCTCGACGCTTGGTGGTCGAGAGATGCTCGATCTCGGTCTTCAGCTTCTCGAGCCCTTCCTCTGTGATCAGCGCTTCACGAGCCACGTTCCGTCCTCGCCCTCATCCTTGTATCTACCCGCTCGCAGGCGGGCCTCCCGGCAGAAAAACGCCCGAATTCGCGACGCTCCTCGCGTACGCGGCTCGGGCGGGGCGCGCGATTATAGCGATGCCATTGGGCGGCGATTCTCCGCCGCGACCGGCCGCTGCGCGAGCAGCTCGCGGACCTCATCGAGCGTCTCGGTGCGCTGAAAACGGTCGGCCGCCGGCCCCGAGTAGCCGAGGGCCTCGACGTACCAGGGGTAGAACTTCCGCAGGTTGCGGGCCGCCCGCTCGGGTCCCCAGTGCTCGGAGGCCCGATCGAGGACCCAGAGCAGCTCGGACTCGATCTCGGCCTCCGTGGGCGGCCGGTCGCGCTCGGAGCAGAGCTCGGCGAAGATCCACGGATTGCCGAGCGAGCCGCGGGCGATCATCACCGCGTCGGCGCCCGAATCCTCGTACGCGCGGCGCGCCTGCTCGGCGGTGTGCAGCCCGCCGGAGACGATCACCGGGACCCGGACGCGACGGCGCTCCAGGGTCTCGATCAGCTCGCCGACGAGCGCGTAGTCGGGGCGACCCCGGTGGCGCTGTCCAGCCGCGCGCGGGTGGAGGGTGACCGCCGAGATCCCGGCCTCGGCAACCAGGCGCTCGGCGAGCTCGAGCCCGGTGCGCTCGCCGGCCTCGAGCCCGGAGCGCAGCTTCACGGTCACCGGCAGGCCCGATCCCTCGATCGCCGCGCTGGCGACGGCGAGCGCTCGCTCGTGGTCGGCCAGCAGGGCCGCGCCGGCGCCCGTCTTCAGCACCTTCGGCACGGGGCAGCCCATGTTCAGGTCCAGCAGCGCCGGGCCGGCGGCCGCGGCCGTCGCGGCGGCCTCGCGCATGACCGCGGGGTCGGAGCCGAAGAGCTGGATCGAGACCGGGCCCTCGTCGGGGTGGATGCGCAGCATCTCGGTGACCGTGCGCTGGTTTCGGTGGGCGATCGCGTAGCTCGAGACCATCTCTGAGATTGCCAGGCCGGCGCCGTAGCGCTGGGCCTGGAGGCGCACGAACCAGTTGCCGATCCCGGCCAGCGGCGCGAGCAGGACGCGGTTGGGAATCTCGACGTCGGCGATCCGAAACGGGGATGTCAGCGGCTCGGGCAACTCAGTTGCGCTCCCAGATCAGCCGCAGCCCGGTGAGCGTCAGCAGGTCGTCGACCTCGTCGATCGTCTCGCAGAAGGGGACGATCGCATGGGCGAGCCCGCCCGTCGCGATCAGGGCCGGCTCCCCGCCGAGCTCGGCCTGGATCCGCCGAGCGATTCCGTCGATCAGCCCGGCGAAGCCGAAGATCACCCCCGACTGGATCGCCCCCCGGGTCGACTTGCCGATCGCCGCCTCGGGCTCGGCGAGCTCGATCCGGGGGATTCGCGCGCCGCGCTCGGTGAGCGCCGAGAGTGAGATCTCTATCCCCGGGGCGATCGACCCTCCGAGGTACTCGCCCCCGGCCGAGACGACGTCGAAGTTGATCCCGGTGCCGAAGTCGACGACCACGCAGGCGCCGCCAATCCGGTCGTAGGCGGCGACCGCGTTGACGAGCCGGTCGGCGCCGACCTCGTACGGGTTGTCGATCCGGATCGCCATCCCGGTCTTCACGCCGGGGCCGACGAGCAGACACGGGGCGCCGAAGTAGCGGCTCGCCATCGCCTCGTACTGGCCGCCCAGCGGCGGCACGACCGAGGAGACGGCGAGTGCCTCGAACTCCTCGATCTCGACCCCGGTCAGCGCCAGCAGCCCGGCGATCCGCTCGGCGATCTCGTCGCCCGTGGCACCGGCGACGGTCCGGAAGCGCCAGTGCTCGGTGAGCTCGTCGCCCCGGAACGCCCCCAGGTGGGTCTGCGTGTTGCCGACGTCGATCGCGAGCAGCATGGGGCAAAGGATATGTTTCGGCTCGTGGAGGCCAAGCTCTACGTGATCCCGGCGTCGCACCCGTCCCGGACCGTGCAGATGATGCTCGACCTCAAGGGGATCGTCTACAAGCGCGTCGACCTGATGCCGGTGATCGCGAAGGGCGCCCTCCGGGCCGCCGGGTTCCCCGGGGTCACCGTGCCGGCCCTGAAGCTCGACGGCCGCAAGGTCCAGGGCTCGCGCGAGATCGCGCGCGAGCTCGACCGCGTCCGGCCCGAGCCACCGCTGCTGCCCGCCGACCCCACCCGCCGGGCCGCCGTCGAGCAGGCGGAGGCCTGGGGCGACGAGGTACTTCAGCCCGTCGCCCGCCGGATCCTCTGGAACGCGCTCCGGCGCGATCGCGCCCCGCTCGTCTCCTATTCCGAGGGCGCCCGGCTCGGGGTCCCGATCGGCCTCGCGGTGAAGACCGGCCAGCCGCTGGTGGCGCTCTCCGCGCGCTTCAACGGGGCGACCGACGAGAACGTTCGCGCCGACCTCGCGGCCCTGCCCGGAATCCTGCGGCGCATCGACGACTGGATCGCCGAGGGCGTCCTCGGCGGCGAGCAGCTCAACGCCGCCGACCTGCAGATCGCGACCAGCATCCGGCTGATGATGACGCTCCAGGACCTCCGTGAAGAGCTCGCAGCGCGCCCCGCCGGAGCACTGGCGATGCGAGTCGCGCCGGACTACCCGGGGGACGCCCCGCCGATCCTGCCGCCCGCGTGGCTGGAGCCGCTCCGGGCCGGGGCGGCGACGCAAACCGCCTAGGCAGTGAGGGGGGCGGGTTCGGGCGCGCTGGGGAGTTCGAGTGAGCGATTTTGGCCGGTATAGGACCCAAATCGCTCACTCGATTCGCTGGGCCCCTCAGAGCGGGCCCAGCTTCTCTGCGCGCTCCCCCTCACCCAGCCTCGTAAGCGCCTCGCTCAGCGGAGTTCCATCGGGAAGCGCGAGCTCCGGATCGAGCTCCAGCAGCGGCTCGAGCACGAACCGGCGGCTGGTCACCTCCGGGTGCGGCAGCGTCAGCCGCTCCGTCTCGAGCTCCAGGTCCCCCATCAGCAGCAGGTCGACGTCGAGCGGCCGGGGGCCGTGCCTGGGGCCGCCGAACATCCTCCCCTGCTCGACCTCGATCGCCTTGCAGGTGTCGAGCAGCGGCTCGGGCTCCAGCGCGGTCGAGATCCGCACGGCGGCGTTGAGGAAGTCGGGCTGCTCGAGCAGCTCGCCCACCGGCTCGGTCTCATACACGGAGGAGACCGCCTCGACCTCGACCGCGTGCTCGCCGAGCAGCCGGACCGCGGCGCGCAGGTGGGCGCGCCGGTCGCCGACGTTGGAGCCGAGGCCGAGGTAGCCCCGCCGCGTCCGCTCCCCGGCGCTCAACCGGTTCCCTCTGGCTCATCCTCCTCGTCGAGGTCGGTCGGCGCCCGGTCGCGAACCACCTCGACCCCGACCTCCTCGATCGCAACCGGGATCGGAGGCTCGGGCTTCGCCGCGCGCACCCGGACCGAGTCGGATCCGAAGCGCTCCATCAGCCGCTCGCCGATCACCCCGGCGAGGCGCTCGAGGGTCCGGTAGCTGCGCTCGGTCGCGGCGAGCACCACGATGTCCGCGACGACGGAGTAGTCGATCGTGTCCTCGAGCCGGTCGGTGAGCACCGCGTCGCAGTCCGGGACGTCGAAGGAGACGTCGATCACCAGGCGCTGGCCGACCTCGCGCTCGGCGTCGGTGACCCCGTGGTGGGTGTAGATCGAGAGCCCGCGAAGCTCGACCTGGACCGTCGACTCGTGCTCGGGGTGCGCCTCCACGCGCGCAAAGTATCGGAGATCAGCGGCCCGCCCGCGACCGCAGCCGGGTCAGGCGGTGGCGCCCGCGCGCCAGTCCCGGCGCCCGAGGATCACCGCCGCCGCGTCGAGCGCCTGGCGGAGCTCGGCGACGTCGTGGACCCTGAACACGTCGGCGCCCGCGGCCAGCGCGAGCACGTTCGAGGCCACGCTGCCTCCGACCCGCTCGCCCACCTCGCGGCCGGTGAGCGTCCCGAGGAAGCGCTTGCGCGAGGTCCCGATCACGATCGGCCGCCCGAGCCGGCGGAGCTCGCCGAGCCGGCGCAGGAGCTCCAGGTTGTGCTCCACCGTCTTGCCGAAGCCGATCCCCGGGTCGACCCAGATCCGCTCCTCGTCGACCCCGGCGCCGATCGCCGCCTCGATCCGCTCGGCGAGGAACGCGCGCACGTCCTCGACGACGTCGTCGTAGCGCGGGTCCTCCTGCATCGTCCGCGGCGTGCCCTGCATGTGCATGAGGACGACCGTGCACCCGCGCTGCGCGCAGAGGCCGGCGAGCTCGGGATCGCCGCGGAACGCGGTCACGTCGTTGACGATCTCCGCGCCGGCGTCGAGCGCCGCCGCCGCGACGCTCGCCTTCGAGGTGTCGATCGAGACCCCCGCGCCCGGCCCGCCGGGACCGGCGAGCGCCGCGACCACGGGGACCACCCGCTCGCGCTCGTCGATGGCGCTCACCGCCTCGGCGCCGGGACGGGTGCTCTCGCCGCCGACGTCGAGCAGGTCCGCCCCGGCCGCGGCGAGCTCGCGGCCGTGGACGATCGCCAGCTCCGGGTCGAGGTAGAGCCCGCCGTCGGAGAACGAGTCGGGGGTCACGTTGACGACCCCCATCAGCCGCGGCCGCGCCCCGCGGTCGGCGCTCATCTCACCCACTCGGCCGGAGGTCCTCAGTTCCGGTACGAGAGCGCCGCATACGCCCACGCCAGGCAGTCCGGATCGGCACCTCCGAACGGCTGCACGACCGTTCGCGATGTCGTTCCCGCCGGCAGCAGCGACGGGCTGAGCACGATGCGTCTGTCGTCCCAGAAGTCCCCGTCGGCACCCGCCCATGGGTTCGCGGCCGTGATGGGCGAACCGTCGAACCGCATCGGCGGCTCGGTGAAGGACTGGCCGTCGGCCATCCCTACGTTCAGCGTCGGATTCCCGACCACTGCGCTCGGCACGTTCAGCCCGGTGAACTTGTGGTTGGCTGCCGATGAGGGGAATCCGCCGCCGCGAGCGGTCAGCGCGCCGACGTTCACGACGGTGCGGTGCGTACGCGTCCCGCCCGGATCGCGCCAGACGACCACGAGCGAGGCGCCCTCGCCGTCGATGGCACCGGCCCCGACCCCGGAGACGGTGTAGGTGCCGTTGCCCGGCACGTCGGCCACCGGCAGCTTGGCCTCGTAGGTACGCACGGGACTGGTCACGCCGCCCACGTTCCAGCACGGGTCCGGCCCGCCACCGACGAGCCTGCCAACCGCCGTCGCGCCCTCGAAGACGACCCGGCTGTCGGGGCCGCCGATCGTCATCCACACCAGGTGCGCCCCGACCACCTGCCCGCCGGCCGGGATGCCGCTGATCACGAGGTTGCGGGCGCCGCCGGGGCCGCCGTCGCGGCGCGCGAAGCCCGCCCCGTCCGAGACGACGCCGCCGACGCCGGTGCGCGTGTATGCGGTGCGTGCCCGCAGGCCGGTCTGCTTGAGCTCGGCCGCGGTCGAGAAGACGCGGATGCGGGCGCGCGTGATGTCCGGGTTGGCGGCCGTGTCGGTCACCTGCAAGCCGGTGCCGTCGAGGGTGGCCTCGACGGTCCCCACGCTCGCGGTCGGGACCGACTGTTTGGCGACCGCCCACGCGCCGGCGACATGCGGGGTTGCCATCGAGGTGCCGTTGAAATTGGCGAACCCTCCGCCCGGCACCGAGGAGTTGATGTTCACGCCGGGGGCGAAGAGGTCGACCACCGCGGACGAGTTCGAGAACCCCGCCACCGCGTCCGTGTCGTCGGTCGCCCCGACCGTGATCGCGGTCGAGATGCAGCCCGGCGCGCTGACGGCGTTGCCGAACCCGTCGTTGCCCGAGGCGATCGCCGTCGCCGTCCCGACCGAGATCAGGTTGTCCACCGCGGGCTTGCGGCTGTCGGTGTCGCAGGTACTGGTGAACGAGCCGCCGCCGATGCTGATGTTGACCGACGAGATGTCGAAGGTGTTGCGCAGTGCGAACACCCGCTCCAGGCCCTTCAGCTGGTCGGAGGTGAAGCTGAGCGCGCACGGATCCTCGCCCGTGCCGCAGTTCGGCGCCCCGGTGAAACGCGAGAAGACCTGGATCGCGATCAGGTCCGCGCCCGGCGCGACGCCGTCGAACGAGGTGCCGTCGCCGGCCGCGATCCCGGCGACGTGCGTGCCGTGCCGGCACGCGACCGGAGCGTACGTGCACGGGACGCCCGAGCCGACGGCCGTGCTGCTCGTGCCCCCGCCCGGGCAGTTGCCGTTGGCCGAATAGCAGGCCTCGGACACCACCTTGCCGGCCAGGAACGGGTGCGCCTTGTCGACGCCGGTGTCGAGGATCGCGATCGTCTGGCCGTTGCCGTTCCGGCCGACCGCCCTGGCCTCCGTCGCCTCGACGATCCTCGTCGACTCGGCGAGCGTCGCGGGCTCGGCGACGTCACGCTGAAGCGTCGCCGCGAGCCCCGAGGCCTCGAGCCGGTCCAGCGCGTTCGCCGAGAGCACCAGCGCGATGTACGGCACGGTCTCGTAGGTGTGCACCACCTGGACCCCGTTGCCTCCGAGAGCCCCGCGGATCTCGGCGGTCGCCTCGTCGATCCCCGAGAGCTGCTCGGCGCGCGCGTCCCTCGAGAGCAGCCCCTGCGGGGTGAACCGCAGCTGCAGCCCGACGATCACCTTGACCTCGCCCTTGCGCTCGGCGATCGCGGCGAGCTTGTCGAACTCGCTCGCCGAGGCGCGGACGCCCGTGCGGTCGACCGTGCCGAGCTGGTCCGCGGCAGCGGCGGACGCGGATCCAGCGGCCGCACCGCCCCCGGAGCCGCTGCTCGAGGACGCTCCGGCCAGCGCCGCGAGAAAGCCTGCGGCGCACACGGCGAACGCGAAGAGGACAGTGGTACGCGAACGGCGGCGACGGACGAGTTGCATCGATCCTCCCGGGTGGCGTGAGCCCAAACCTAACCCGTGCCAGGGGGTGATGCAACCTCACTGTGTGTGTAAAGCGAGGCTCGCGAGCCCGGAACTCTTAGGCGCTCTGGCAGCGCCGCCGCGAGACCCCGTAGTCGAGATCGCCGGTGAAGTGATCGAGCTTGATCACGATCTGGCGCACGCAGACGAAGCCGACACCCTGGCGAGCGCCGACGACGGCGATCTTGCCGACCGCCTTGTGGCGACTCACGCGATGGAGCTTCCGGACGAAGGAGTCCCGGCAGCCGGTGGTGTTGTGGCAGTCCCGCTTCGCGATCTGCTTCGCGAAGTTGGTGGCCGTGCGCCGGTCGAGGTTGTTCGCGGACGCGATGCTCGCGAACCCCAGAGAGGCAATGGCGGCGATCGCCGCTACGAGCCCGATGCGCCGGGCTCCCCCTGTTCGATTGATCATCTGAGCGGTTCCTTTCGGACGGGAACGTACGTAGCAGGCGCAATCTAACCCGCTCGCGGGTCGGGTTGCGTGCGCTTCGTCTCGCTCGGCGAAGAAGAGGGAAGCTCAGTCAGCGGGCCGGTCGGCGCGCATCTCCGCGGACCCGCCGGCGAAGCCGGGGCGAGGGTGCGGCACGGGGCGCGGGCCCTCACGGCCCGCGCTGCGCTCCGGCTCGGGCGTCGGCTCCGTGGGCGCCGGGGTCTCGTCCTCGTCGCCGAAGACCTCCTCGGCCGAGGCGCCCTGGAGCAGCTTCACGAACTGCTCGGCGTCGATCGTCTCGCGCTCCAGCAGGAGCTTCGAGATCCGGTCGAGGTCGCCTCGATGCTCGACCAGCAGGTCCTTGGCGGTCTGGTGGGCCTCCTCGACGATCCGGCGGATCTCGTCGTCGATCTCGCGCGCGATCTCGTCCGAGTAGTCGGGCTCGGAGGAGAACTCGCGGCCCAGGAAGGGCATCGAGCGGTCATGGCCGAAGACACGCGGCCCGAGGCGCTCGGACATCCCGTAGCGCATGACCATCTGCTTCGCGGTCTCCGTCACCTTCTCGAGGTCGTTCGAGGCCCCGGTGGTGATTTCGCCGAAGACGATCTCCTCCGCGGCGCGGCCGCCGAGCGTCATCGCCATGGTGTCGCCGAGCTCGGCGCGCGTGGTCAGGAACTTGTCCTCGCCGGGGAGCGAGATCGTGTAGCCGAGCGCCTGCCCGCGGCCGATGATCGAGATCTTGTGCACCGGGTCGCAGTTGGGGAGCTTCTGCCCCACGATCGCGTGACCCATCTCGTGGAACGCGGTCACCTCGCGCTCCTTCTCCGACATCACCCGGGTCTTCTTCTCGGGGCCGGCGATCACGCGCATGATCCCTTCCTCGAGCTCGTGCTGGGTGATCTCGCGCTTGCCCGAGCGGGCGGTCAGCAGCGCCGCTTCGTTGATCAGGTTGGCGAGGTCGGCGCCGGTGAAGCCCGGCGTCTGGCCGGCGAGCGCGTCGAGGTCGATCGCCTTCGCCAGCGGCTTGCCGCGTGTGTGCACCTCGAGGATCTTCCGGCGCCCGCGCCGGTCGGGCCGGTCGACGACGATCTGGCGGTCGAAGCGCCCGGGGCGCAGCAGCGCCGGGTCGAGGATGTCGGGCCGGTTGGTGGCCGCGATCAGGATGATGTTGTCCTTCATCTCGAACCCGTCCATCTCCACCAGGAGCTGGTTCAGGGTCTGCTCGCGCTCGTCGTGACCGCCGCCCATGCCGGCGCCGCGATGGCGGCCGACGGCGTCGATCTCGTCCATGAAGATGATGCAGGGAGAGTTCTGCTTGGCCTGCTCGAAGAGATCGCGGACGCGGCTGGCGCCGACGCCGACGAACATCTCGACGAAGTCAGAGCCGGAGATCGAGAAGAACGGCACGCCCGCTTCGCCGGCGACCGCGCGAGCGAGCAGGGTCTTGCCGGTGCCCGGAGGGCCGTAGAGCAGCACTCCCTTGGGGATCCGCGCGCCAAGCGCCTGGAACTTCTTCGGGTTCTCGAGGAACTCCTTGATCTCGTGCAGCTCCTGCACGGCCTCGTCGGCTCCGGCGACGTCGCGGAACGTGATCTTCGGCGCGTCGACCGACATCCGCTTGGCGCGCGACTTGCCGAAGCTCATCACCCGCGAGCCGCCGCCCTGCATCTGGTTCATCAGGAACAGCCAGAACCCGAAGAAGAGGACGAACGGGAGGATGTAGGTGAGGATCGAGAGGAAGCTCGAGCCGCCGGTGCCCTCGACCGTGGTGTCGATGTGGGCCCGGGCGAGCTGGTTGACGACCGACGCCTGCAGATCGGGCGGGTAGCCGGTCGAGTACTCGTCGCCGTCGGTCTCGGTGACCTTGACCGTCTCGGTCTTCTGCTCGAACGCGACCGAGTCGATCTCCGTCGGCTTCTCGGTGATCTGGGCCCGGAAGTCGTTGAAGGTGGGCGTCTTCTCGCTGCTCGGCGGGCTGATCAGCCGCTGCGCGAAAAACGCAAGCACGATCACGATCAGGATCGGAAACGCGGCGCTTCGGAAGAACCGTCTCATCTGCATGCAATAGGGGTTCGGGAACCCGCTCGGCTTGGATCAGCGTACCAGGGGCAATCCGGCGCTTTGCGAGGCGATTTACTGCTGCAACGCCGCGACATACCGCAGGTTGCGGTACCGCTGTCCATGATCGAGCCCGTAGCCGATCGCGAACCGGTTCGGGATCTCGAACCCGACGTAGCGGATCGGCAGGTCGACGCGCCGCCTTTCGGGCTTGGTCAGCAGCGCGCAAACCTCGAGCGAGCTGGGGTTTCTCGCCCGCAGGTTCTTCAGCAGGTAGTGCAGGGTGAGCCCCGAATCGACGATGTCCTCGACCAGGAGCGCATCGCGGCCCTCGATCGAGGCGTCGAGGTCCTTGAGGATTCGCACGACCCCGGAGGAGTCGGTTGCCGAGCCGTAGCTCGAAACCGCCATGAAGTCGACCTCGCAGGGAACCTCGAGCTCGCGCATCAGATCGGCGATGAACAGGATCGCGCCCTTGAGGACCCCGATCATCACCAGGTCGCGGTCCGCGTAGTCGCGGCTGATCTGGGCCCCGAGCTCGGCCACTCGCCGCTGCAGGTCATCGGCCTCCACCAACGTCTCGCCGATCGCGGGGTCCTTCACCGGCGAGAGCCTAAAGAACAACGGCTCGGGGGCCTGCGCCCGGGGCTCGAGGCGAGCTCCGCGGGCGCGGGGCGGGTCTGGCTGGGTAGGGGTGGGCGGTGCGCCTTGCGTTGCGTTTGGCGCGGATTCGGTGCGCCCGGGCCGACGGCCGGCGTTCTGTGGCAATCGAGTACCGACTCTCGGAACTGGATTGCCACAGTTCGCGAGCGCGAGCGGGTGCGACGCACCGACTCGCGCGTTGGGCGCGGCCCGCATCGCAAAGCGCGCGGGACCAGGCACTAACGCCCGAGCCTAGGAGCCGAGTCGCACGTTTGCCGTCCACAGGGCGGTGAATGTGCAACTCGGCGCCAACCTCGGGCTACTCCGCCGATCCCGTAGCGCTCGCGTCACACGCGCACGCGGATCGCGGCACGAACGCCCGCGCGCCACACACTCCCACCCCTACCCAGCCAAGCAACGGCCCCGAGCCCTCGCCCACCGCCCTCGGAGGGCCAGGGGCCGGCGGCTACTCGAGCACGCGCGCTGAGAGCACCGCGACCCTTTTGGCCCCCGGGTCGAGGCGGAACCTCTCGGAGACGGCGACGCCCGCGACCCAGGCGATCTCGCCGCCGACGGTGACGACGGGCAGCGAGGGACGCAGCGAGCGCGGCACGCCGCGGTCGGCGAACAGGTCGCCGAGCGTCTTGGTGCCGCTCATGCCGAGCGGGCGGATGCGGTCGCCGTCGCGCCAGGTGCGGACCTCGACCGGAGCCCGCAGGGCCTCGGCGTCGAGCGTTGCGAGGTCGGGGCCGGCCGGGGTCACCGGGCCCGGATGAAGCTCGGCCCGTACCTCCCAGTCGCCGACGCGGGCGCGGCCGGGGAGGCCGAGCGTGACCGGTTGCGGCGCGGCGTCGATCTCGGCCGCGCGAAAGCGGATGAAGCCCGACTCGCAGATCGCTGCCAGGCCGCCGCCGAGGTCGACCGTGCCGCCCTCCTGCTCGCCGGCGAGGCGCTCGATCTCGGCCGCCCGCAGCCGCCCGAGGGCCACCTGACGACCGGCGGCCCGCTCGGCCAGCGCGCGCAGCGCGAGCCGCCGCAGCCCGGGCTCCCACTCGGAGAGCGCCGCCGCGCCGATCGCAACCGAGCCGGCGCCGGCGCCGGCGCCGTCGAGCGCCTCGAGCACGACGCGGTCGAGCAGCCCCGCCTCCTCGGCGAGCTCGGCACGGGTCTCGGCCAGGTTGCGCTCGGCGGCCGGGTTGACGCTGCGGAGCACGGGCAGCACGCCGGCGCGGATCCGGTTGCGGGCGAAGCTGGGGTCGGCGTTCGTCTCGTCGTCGGCGAACGGGAGCCCGGCGGCCCGGACGAGCTCGCGCACCTGCTCGCGCTCGAGCCCGAGCAGCGGCCGGATCACGCGGCCGTTGCGCGGCGCGAGGCCGAGCAGCGCCCGCGAGCCGGGCGAGGCGGCGAGGCGGTAGAGCACGGTCTCGGCGAGATCGGTGCGGGTATGGCCGGTGGCGATCAACTCGGCGCCGGTCCGCGGCCGCAGGCGCTCGGCGGCCTCGTAGCGGACGTCACGGGCGGCCGCCTGCAGGTTGCCCCGCGGCAGGCCGCTCGGCCGCTCGACGTGCAGGTCGATCCGCAGCGCCGCACACAGGCGGCGCGCCGCCGCCTCGCCCTCGGCCGCCCCGTCGCGCAATCCGTAGTTGACGTGCGAGGCGTGAACCGCCTCGGCTCCGAGCAGTCGCGTGAGGCCGGCGGCGACCGCGGCCGAGTCGGCTCCGCCCGAGACCATCACCACCACCGCCGAGGCCGGATCGATCAGCCCGCTGGCGGCAACGGCCTCGGCGAGCTCCGCGAGCGCGGCCTGGTTGGCGTCCACGTCGGGATGGTACGCCCGCCGAGGGCGGATTCCTCCCCCAGGAGTGCCCCGATCGGGCTACTCGCCCAGCTGCTCGCGGGCGCGGACGACGAACAGCTCGGCCGGCTTCGGGAAGCCCTTGAGCTCGACCCGGCCGATCGGTTCGAACTCGAGATACGCGGAGTCGCCGATCGCGTCGACGACGGCGGCCGTGACCATGACCTCGCCGCCGAGCGCGCGGGCGACGACACGATGGGTGAGGTTGACCTCGGTGCCGAAGTAGTCGCCGTCCCGGTACACGGCGCGGCCGAAGTGGATCCCGACGCGGGGCTGTGGCCGCTCCTGGAACAGGGTGAGGAAGCCCACCGCCCACTCGGTCAGGGTCACGGGATCGGGCGAGACGATCATCACCTCGTCGCCGATCGTCTTCACGATCAGCGCCTCGGCCGGCAGCGTCGCCTCGACCGTCTCGACGAAGCGCTCGACCAGGTCGAGCGCCTCCTCATCGCCCTCCTCCTCGGTGTAGCGGGCGAAGCCGGTGAGGTCGACGAAGCAGAACGCCATCCGCACCCGGCCCATCTGCCGCAGTCCGCCGAAGTCGACCTCCATATGGCCGACGACGTCCTGCTCGATGTAGAAGCGCAGGTAGCGCTGGTGGATGTACTCCATCAGCGGTGAGGTCAGCGGGAGCAGCTCGCGCGCCAGGCCCTCCATCTCCTCCGCCATCTCGAGCGCGTCCACGCCCTGGCGGATCAGCGGCTCGTGCACGTAGAGGTGGAAGAGCCGCACCTCGGCCTCGGCGATCTTGCGGATCGACTGCGCGTAGACGCGCACGAGCTGCAGCAGGGCGACGAGTGGGAACCCCGCGGCAAGGACCTCCGCCATGTCGCCGATCGCGCGGACGTCCTGCTCGTTGAGCGTCCCCTCGAGCGCGGTCGGCGTCCCCAGCAGGGTCATCACCCGCTCGATCAGCTCCTCCTCGAGCCCCGTCGTCGCCGCGGCCTCGGCGCGCGCGATCGGGCGCGCGCGATGGCCCGGGAGCAGATCCTCGACGTAGCCGAACGCGAGCCGGCCGTCGCGGACGGCGCGCCGCAGTTCCTCGAGCGAATGGCCGCGTTCGCGCATCCGGGCGACGACCCGCGCCTGCGCCGCGGCGGCGGTCGTCCACCGGCCGTCCCGGACCGGGACCACCTTCGCCTCGGCCCAGCGCTTGAGCGTCGACGGCGAGACCCCCGACAGCCGCGCGGCTTCGTTGAGCGAGATCAGCTCCTCGGCCACGGGCCGATCCTAGGGACGGCGCCCGCCTCGGGTGTGTGACGCGCGACCGCCGCGCTCCCCGGGCCCCTACATGCGGCGACGGGGTCGGATCGGCCCCGTCGCCTGGCGGGCTTGACGGCCCGCTTCGCCGGCCATCGACGCCGGGGGCGCCTTGCGAGCCTCGCCGCGCGGGCCCCAGTCGCCGGGGGGCTGTCGGGCGGCGCGGCCCACTAGTGGCCTGTTGCCATCTCTCAGCACAGGAGATTACGCCTGCCGGCGCCGCTCGTCAACGCGGAGTGCGGGATCCGTTTGAGCTCCGCTCAGGCCGCGACGAGGTCCGGGTACTCGGCCTCGATCACGCGCCGGTACGGCTCGCAGATCAGCCGCGCGGCGGGCAGGTAGCAGAGCGCGGCGCGCGCCTCGCCATGGGAGCGGACCTGCCCCCGGGCGATCGCGATCGCGAGGCTCTCCCGACCCTGCAGGTAGCGGTTCGCCACGTCGGCGCTCATCACGAGCTCGAGCTTCGGCCGCCAGTCGGGCGCATCGTCGAACGACCAGGAGACGTTCCGATCGTCCTCGCCCGCGGCGACGTTGAGGACGATCCCGGCGTCGGGGAACTCGAACCGCATCCGCAACCCGGTGGCCCGGATCCGCGGCCCGAGGCGCTCGTCGGCGTCGAGCTCGGCGAGCGCCTTGCCGAGCGCCGCCCGCAGCTCCTCCGGGCGCACGCCGCCGGCCCCCGTCTTCGCCCGCGCCGCCGCCGTCGCTCCCATCGCCCGCAGCCTAGACCCTTTGCGCCGATCGGCACGTAGGTTCGGCCCCGAGTCAGAGGAAGGTGTGGCCGCGCTTGACCAGGTTGTCGTAGACCGCCTCCTGGATCGTCTCGCGGACCTGCTCGGAGAGGTCGAACACAAGCCGCTGGTCCTGGGCGGCCTCGCGCGGGTGCGCGGAGACGTCGATCGGCGGGCAGAACTCGATCCGCCACCGCGACGGCAGCGGGATCAGCCCCAGCGGCCCGAGCCACGGGAAGGTCGGGGTGAGGGGGACGAACGGGGCCCCGACGGCGCGCGCGAGGGTCGGGCTCTCGCCGAGCTTCGGGTAGATCTCCTCCGAGCCGACGACGGCCACCGGCACGATCGGCGCGCCGCTCTGCAGGGCGATCTCGACGAAGCCCCCGCGCCCGAAGCGCTGCACCCGGTAGCGATCGGAGAACGGCTTGCCGGTTCCCTTGACCCCCTCGGGAAAGGCCATCACCAGCTCGTCCTCGTCGAGCAGCCTGGTGGCGTTGTGGGGGCTCGCCGGCACACCGCCTGCGCGGCGCATGAACCAGGACAGAAACGGCAGCACGAAGGCCCAGTCGAGGACCATGAAGCGCGGCCACCGAGGCAGCGGGTGGCGCTTCATGATCGCCATCGTGATCATCGTCGCGTCGAAGGGAAAGAGCGAGCCCGCGTGGTTGGCGACCAGCAGCGCGCGCCCGTGGGCGGGCACGTTCTGGATCCCCTCGACCTCGACCCGCCACCAGACCTCGTAGAGGAACTCGAACAGCGGGAACACGGCCTCGGCGAAGTCCTCGTCGAAGCCCCACTCGTCCTCGTGGTAGTCGCCCTGGGCCCGGCGGACGAGGACGTCGACGGCCGTCCGCAGCTGCCGGGGCAGCGAGCCCGCCGCCTGCTGGGCGGCGGCGAGCGGGTCGAGGCCCGACTCGACCCCGCCGCGAACCCCACGCAGGAACTCGGCGATCGCCTCGGGCGTCTGCGGATCGCGGAGGCCGGAGTCGCTCACGGTAGGACCCCGCTGAGCCGGTCGGCCAGCGCTCCCGGGTGGAGGCTGGGAACGATCCGCCTGGCGGCGTCCGCCCGGGCGAGCTCGCGGATCGCGCCGACCGCGTCGCGGCGCGGCTCGTAGCCGATCTCCTCCCGCAGGCGCCGGTTGTCGACCCCGCGGCCGAAACGCAGCAGCCTGATGCCGTCGCCGACCAGGCCGCCGGCGCCGAGCCCGCCGTCGACGCGCCGCATCAGCGTCCCGTACACCGGGTCGGGCAGCGGGACCGCCGGGCGGCGCAGAAGCCGCAGCGCCCGACTGAGCGAGATCGATCCGTCGGGGGCGACGTTCACCGGACCCCGCACCGGATCGAAGACCGCGGCCGCGAGCGCGGCGCTCGCGTCCTCGGCGTCGAGCAGCTGCAAACGGGGATCGAAGCCGAGCTGCACCGGGACCACCGGAAGCGTGAGATAACGGACCATGGGGCTCTCGAGGTCGGCGCCGACCTCGGGCTGGTAGCGAAGCATGCAGCAGCGCATCTCGGGATGGCGGCGGGCGAAGTTCTCGAAGTACTCCTCGAGCTCGGAGATGTCGCGCTGGAAACGGGTCCGCAGGGGCGCCGCCCGCGCCAGGTCCTCGGTGAAGAAGGAGGGCCCGGCTCCCTCGCAGCCGTAGATCGCGGCCGAGCCGCGGACGATCACGGTCCGCAGGGTCTCGGTCCGCTCGCACGCGGCGAGCAGCCGCAGGGTGCCGATCACGTTGATCTCATGCAGCGCGCTCGCCGGGCGCCCCGGCTCGGGGTACCAGAGGATCCCGCAGTGGACGACCGTGTCGACCTCGGTCGAGGGCAGCAGCCGGGAGAGCGCGGCGCTGCGGATGTCGGCCTCGATGAACTCCGTCGCGACGAGCTCCGGTGGCGGCGGGCGGGTGTCGATCCCGGCGATGTAGGAAACCGCGGGGTCGCGCTCCAGCCGGCGGGCCAGCTCCGCCCCCCAGTGAGTCGAGACCCCGGTGATCGCGATCCGGCGACCCAGGCTCATCTAACCCTCAGCTTCAGGCTTAGATTCGGGTTCGCGCCGTTCGGGCTCGTTGCCGAGGTTCGCCTCGAGCTCGCCGAGCCGGCGCTCCAGCGCCTCCAGCCGCCGCCCGACCTCACCGGTCGCATCCTGGCCGCGGCGGGCGAGCCCGGCTCCGGCCTCCTGGCCGCGGCGGCTGAGCTCGGCGCCGGCCTCCTGGCTGCGGCGGGCGAGCTCGTCGCGGGCATCCCGTCCCCTGCGGACGACCTCGTCGACGAGCTCCGCGGCCCGCCCGCGAGTGCTCGCGGCCGAGCCCGCGGTCGCACGCATCGTCCGCTCGACGGCGGCGCGGACCGAGTCGGTGACGCCGCTCTCGGAGGGGCTCGGGTCGGGCTCGGGCTCGTGCTCTGATGGGGCTGGCATCGAGTCAGCTCAGCATAATCCGCGGCCCTTGGCCGCCTACCTCCGCCCCACGGCGCCGATCGCCGCCGACGCCCTGCTTCCGGCCGATCCCGGCCTCGCCCTGGCGCTCGCCCAGCGAGTGCTGACCGAGCCGTTGATGGCGAACCACAACCACGGCCTCTGGGGCTACTCGGGGCGCACGCAGGACGGCGCGGAGCTGACCATCCAGGCGACCGGGATCGGCGCCCCCAGCGCCGCCGCCGTGCTTCGCGAGCTCCGCGGCCATGGCGTCCGCCGCGCGCTGCGGATCGGGCGCTGCACGGCCCTGGCCCCGGGCCTCGAGCCCGGCCACGCGATCCGGGTCACGGGCGCCGTCGGCGCCGACGGCGTCAGCGTGGCGCTGGGCGTGGCGCGCTCGCGACCCGATCCCGGGCTCGAACGCGCGCTGGCGGCCGCGGTCCCCGGCGCCGCCGCCAGCGTCGTCGCCGGCCACGACCTCGACCCGTCGGCCGCCGGGCCGGACGCCCGCGCGAGCTGGCTCGAGGCCGGCGCCGGAGTGGCGGACCTCGAGACGGCGGCGCTCCTGGGGCTCGGCGAGCGGCTGGAGATCGCCGTGGCCGCGGCGCTCGTGGTCGCCGAGGGCGCCGACGGCGCGGTCGCCGACGAGGAGCTGGTCGAGGCCCGGATCCTCGACCTCGGCGAGGGGTGTGCTCGCGCACTCGCCGCGCCGGCGAGCGATCCGGTCGCGACCGGCCGCTAGCGGGTCAGCCGCTCGATGCCCGCGAGCGAGCCGCGGCCACCTCGTCGACGAGCTCGTCGAGCCGGTCCTCGATCGCCTCGAGGCGGCCGGAGAGCGAGCGCAGCCGCTGCTCGAGCCGTTCCACGTCGGAGCCCGAGGCGACGTTGAGGGCGCCCATCGCGCTGCGCTGAGCCGACATCGCCCGCTCGCCCGCCCCGAGCGCGCGGGCCAGGGCGCCGTTGAAGAGCGGGTTCTCGATCAACGCCTGGGCGAGCTCGCCCACGGCCTCCTCACCGCGGGCGCGGATGCCGCTGCGATCGTCGGGCACGGTCATGGCGGCGGTCAGCCTAGATGATTGGCGATCACTCATCCAGAGCACGCCTGCGGGCCAGGCTTCAAGCCACGGCCGCCGATTGCCGATCAAGAAGCCAGCCATTCAAAAGAAACGCGGGATTTCATCCGCCGATCTCGGGTACGGTTGGTCGTACCGGCTGGACGTTGCAAACACATTCCTCAACAAGTAGTTTTCGCCGCGCTCAGGAGGAGGGCTAGGCCACGCTGCCCGGGCAGGGGCGACGCCTGGAACCCGACCCTTCCAGGTGGGCACGGCAAAGAGGTATGAGAAGGAAGCTTCTACTTACGATGGGCCTCGCGGTTCTCGGAGCCTGCGTGACCGCCGGTACCGCCGGCGCGGGCAACGTCGTGGGCGTCGGCGAGAGCGGCGTCGAGATCCAGCTGCCCGACGGCCAGGACCTCGACCAGATCCAGGTCCTGCCGCAATGCTCGAACACCGCCGACGACGACGGCGACGGGGTCACCGACCTCGACGACCCGGACTGCTCCGGACCGCTCGACTCGAGCGAGTCCGGTTCCACCGGCCCCGCCACCGAGCCCGAGACCCCGCCGGACCAGACCACTCCCGCGCCGCCGACCGACGGCGACGACGGATCCGACGAGCCGGCGGATGACGGCACCACCAAGCCGGAGGGCGTGGTCGCCGGCCCGTCCGGACCCGGCGGCCGCGGGATCGAGCTGAAGCCGAGCGGCGAGCGCAAGCCCGGCAGCCGCCAGCATCCCGAGGACGAGGACGATGAGGAGACCGGCGGCACGCGCACGCCGATGGAGGAGCCCGCCGACCGGCGGCCCGACGGCACGCCGACCGACACCAACCCCGGGCTGACGGTTGCCGACTTCGGCCCCGCCCCGATCGGGGTCCCGAACTTCGTCATCGACCAGTTCACGATCCCGCCCTTCCTGCTGCCGATCTACCAGGCCTGCGGCACCCAGTACGGGATCCCGTGGCAGGTGCTCGCCTCGATCAACCGGATCGAGACGGCCTTCGGCACCAACCTCAACGTCTCCACCGCCGGCGCCCTGGGCTGGATGCAGTTCATGCCCTCGACCTGGGAGATGTACGGGGTCGACGCCAACAACGACAACCGCAAAGACCCCTACAACCCGGTCGACGCGATCTGCGCCGCGGCCCGATACCTGAAGGCCGCCGGCGGCGAGGACGACCTGCGGACCGCGATCTTCGCCTACAACCACGCCGACTGGTACGTCGACGAGGTGCTGCTCTACGCGAACCAGTACGGCAAGCTCCCCGAGCCGCTGGTGAGCTCGCTCACCGGGCTCACCGAGGGCGCTCGCTTCCCGGTCGCCGCCAACGCCCGCTACGCCGACGACATCTCCGAGCGCGAGGCGCTCGAGCGCTCGAAGCCCGGCAAGGGCGCGGCCGGAAACGTCGCCGACGTGGTCTCGGGCTCACCCACACGTCGAGGGATCAACATCTACTCGCGCGACGGCGCGCCGGTGGTCGCGGTCAACGACGGCGTGATCACCAGGATCGACAAGTCCGAGAAGCTCGGCCGCTACATCGTCCTTCGCGACGCCTACGGCAACCGGTTCACCTACGCCCAGCTCGGCGAGGTCTCCGACGTCTACCCGGTGCCGAAGCCCGAGCGCCTCTCCGCCGACGACTTCAAGCTCGTCACCCCCGACGACGACGCCCCGGACGAGCCGGCGAGCGCCGGGACCCAGGTCGACGACGGGTCGGGCGACGACGACAGCGGCTCCAAGGACTCCGGCTCGGACTCCGCCGACGAGCCCGCCGAGGACACCGGGCCGGTCAACACCGAGGACTCGCGCGAGCGCCTCTACGCCTTCCCCGAGCGCAAGCACAACGCCGATCGCGCCGACCTCACCGGCCAGCTCGACTCCCTGCTGGCGCAGAAGATGCCCGCCTACGAGTCGTTCAAGGGCTACTTCTCCCACGTCCTGCGCTTCGATCCGAAGACGATGGACATGGACCGGCTCAAGGAGGGCTCGAAGGTGACCGCGGGCACCGTGCTCGGCCGGATCGGCGAGACCGACGAGCTCGCGCCGCACGTGCACTTCTCGATCCGCCCGGCGGGCCGCGGGGCGCCGAAGATCGACCCGAAGCCGATCCTCGACGGCTGGAAGCTGCTCGAGGCGACCGCGATCTACCGCGCCGCCGGCGAGGATCCGTTCACCGGCTCGGCGAGCGCCGGCCAGGTGCTGCTGATGTCGAAGCCGCAGCTGATCCAGCGGACGCTCACCGACCCGGCGCTCGAGATCTACGCGTGCGGGCGCAGCGACATCCGCACCGGCCAGATCGACCGGCGGGTGCTGGCGATGCTCGAGTTTCTCACCGCCCGCGGGTACCAGCTGACGCTCACCTCGCTCAAGTGCGGGCACTCGGTGCTCACCACCTCAGGCAACGTCTCCGAGCACTCCTCCGGCAACGCCGTCGACATCGCGCAGATCAACGGCCAGCCCGTGCTCGGCAACCAGGGCCCGGGGACGCTCTCCGAGGCGCTGGTCAAGGACCTGCTGACGCTCCAGGGCACGATGAAGCCGCACCAGATCATCTCGCTGATGGACTACTTCGGGGCCGACAACACCTTCGCCATGGGCGACCACGACGACCACGTCCACGTCGGCTACATGCCGAACTACGGCCCGGGCTCGGGCAGCATCTCGAGGCAGTTCAACGAGATCCTCAAGCCCGACCAGTGGGAGCGGCTGATCGACCGCCTCGGCGAGATCGACAACCCGACCGTCCCCACCTCGCCCTCCGATGCCGCGCTCCCGGCCGGCAAGGGCAAGCACAAGGACAACGGCGACAAGAAGTCGGACAAGCGGGCCTCGAGCGCCCATCTCGGCGAATAGCCGCGACGCTGCGCTTCCCCTTCGTCCAGCTCGAGCTCGCGGGCACGGTCGGGCTCGAGGACGGCCGCTACCTGGGCCGTGAGCCGGAGCGGGTCCTCGTCGTCCGGGTCGACGACGCCCCGCCCCGCCCCCGGCGCCGGCTCGGCCGCGCCAAGCCCAAGGACGCCGAGCCCGACGCCGCCGCGCCCGCGGTCCCGCGGACCACGCTGACGGCGATCCGCCCCGAATCGCTCGGCGAGCAGGACGAGGCGCAGGCCTGGCTCGCCGGCCTGCGCGCCGACCACGAGGCGCTCGCGGCGGAGGTCGCGGCCGGGCTCGTGCTGGTCAACCTCGCCGTCCACGCTCACCGCGCCGCCACCCTCGACACGACGATCGCCGACGTCGGCGCAGGCGGCGCGCTCGCCGTCCGCGTCGGCTTCGGCACCGGCGAGGACCTCGCCGAGGGGCACTACACGGAGGCGATCGAAGTCCCCGCCTCCGAGCGCCGCCGCCGAGCCGAGCTCCTGCGGCCGCAGGAACGGGTCGCCGAGGTGCTCGGCCGCAAGGCCCCGGTAGCCGCCTGCGAGGTGCTGCTGATCCGTGCCCGGGCCGACCTCGACGCCGGCCGCGTCCGCGAGGCGGCGCTCCAGCTCCGGGTTGGCCTCGAGGCCCTGCTCGCCGAGCGCGAGGTGCTCGCCGCACCCGACCAGGAGAAGGACTTCGCCGGCCTCGACGAGCGGCGTCAGATCACCGGCGCAGGCCGCGAACGAGGCGCTCGCGGGCGAGCTATCCGACGAACGAGCCGCCGAGGTCACCGAAACGCTGCACGTCTGCGAACGGGTGCTGAGGCGCAAGCGCGCGCTGGGCTGACGTACTGCCCCGGGCGTGCTCCGAGGGCGCGCGCCGGGTTTGGCTGGGTAGGAGGGTGGGTGCCTCGGGGCGCTCCGGCGAGATTCGGAGCGACCACTGACCGAACCAAGCCCGCCTTGGCGACTTTGTTGCCCAGGAGGCCACAAACTCGCCGAATCGCCGGCTCACCACACCCCCCCGGGCACCGCGAAGGGCACAAGCGCCTACAGCGCCTCCACCACCGCCCCGAGCTCGTCGACGACGTCGCCGTCGAGCTTCACCTCGGCGTCGGCGTCGTACGGCGTCGGGCCCTGGGTGACGATCGCGATCCGGCCGCCGGAGGCGAGGGTGAGCTCCGGGAGGGCGGCCACGGGATAGACCTCCAGCGAGGAGCCGACGCAGAGCAGCAGGTCGGCGTTCGAGCACAGGCGCTCGGCCTCGGCCATCGCCTCCTCGGGCAGGAGCTCGCCGAAGAGGACGACATCGGGCTTGACCTTGCCCATGCAGCAGGCGCAGGTCGGGACGCCGTCGGTGTCGAAGATCTCGCCGATGCTCTCGAGCGGATAGCTCGTCCGGCAGGTGGTGCAGCTCGAGGTCGCGATCGAGCCGTGGACCTCGATCACGCGCTCGGACCCCGCCTTCGAGTGCAGCCGGTCGATGTTCTGGGTCACGACCGCCTGGAGCATGTCCCTCGCCTCGAGGTCGGCGAGCGCCTCGTGGGCCGGGTTGGGGAGCTTCTCGTCCAGATCCGCGAACCGCGGACGGTAGAAGCTCCAGAAGCGCCTCGTGTCGCGGTGGAAGGCGTCGATGTGGGCGACCTCCATCGGATCGACCTTCTCCCACAGGCCCTTGCCGGGGGTGCGGAAGTCGGGGATCCCGGACGGGACCGAGATCCCCGCTCCGGTGAGCGCGACGACCGAGTCGGCCTCGCGGATCAGCGAGGCGAGCTCGGCCGCCCGCGTCTCTACTTGCCCTGCCACTTCGGGGTGCGCTTACCGAGGAAGGCGCCGATCCCCTCGCGGGCATCCTCGCTCGTGAAGGCGGTTCTGAAGCCCCGTTTCTCGTTCTCGATTCCCTCCTCGAGGTCGGGGTCGTCGGAGGCGAGCTTGACCTGCTCGACCGCGAGCGGGGCCTGACCGGCGAGCCGGCGGGCCCAGGAGAGCGCCGCGTCGAAGAGCTCGTGGTCCGGCACGACCCGGTTCGCGAGCCCGTAGGCCTCCGCCTCGCCGGCCGAGATCGAGTCGCCGATCAGGTTCATCTCGAGCGCCTTCTCGTCGCCGACCAGGCGCGGCAGCCGCTGCGTGCCGCCGAACCCGGGGATGATCCCGAGCTTGATCTCCGGCTGGCCGAAGACGGCCGACTCGGCCGCGATCCGGAAGTTGCACGCCATCGCCAGCTCGCAACCGCCGCCGAACGCGAGCGCGTTCACCGCGGCGACCGTCGACACCCGGCTCAGGCCCATGTCGCGCAGCAGCGCGTGGCCGGAGTGGATCAGGTCCTCGCCGCCCGACTCGTCCATCTTCGTGAACGCCTTGATGTCGGCGCCCGCGCTGAAGACGACCGGGATCGCGGAGGCGATCACCAGCGCCCCGATCTCGCCCGAGCCCTTGACCTTCTCCCAGACCGTCCCCAGGTCCTCGATCACCTGCGGGGCGATCGCGTTCATCGGCGGGTTCGCGAGCCACGCGATCGCGACGTCGCCGCGCGTCTCCAGCTTCACGGTCTCGGTCTGCTCGCCCTCGTCGGGCTGCGGGTAGGCGTAGAAGCCCTGCCCCGACTTCGTCCCCAGTCTGCCCTGGGCGACGAGGCGCTTGAGGACCGTCGGCGGCGCGAAGCGCTCGCCGTGCTCCTCCTCCGCCGCCTCGAGCTTCTCCAGCACGACGTCGAGCCCGAGCATGTCGGCGCCCATGAACGGCGGGAAGATTCCCCGGCGCGGGTCCATCCCGGCGCCGGCCATCATCCCGAGGTCGATGTCGCGCACCGTGCAGACGCCCTCCTGGAGCACCAGGCAGGACTCGACCACCGCCTTCAGCTTCAGCAGCTCGGCCAGCGCCTCGCCGTCGGGATCGCCGTCGCCCGGGAGCTGCGGCTCGCCGTTCTCGTAGAAGCCGCTGCCGCCTGTCTTCGCCCCGAGCTTGCCCTCGTCGACCAGCTTCCGCATCCCCTCGTGGACGTAGAACGAGTCGCCGTAGGACTCGCGCAGATGCTCGGCGACGTGGAAGATCGTGTCGAGGCCGAGCAGGTCGCCGAGGAAGAACGGCCCCATCGGCGCGACGTTCGCCGCCGTGATCGCCTCGTCGATCTTCTTGATCGACAGGCCCTGGTCCTCCTGGGCGCGCCAGATCTCACCGACCGCGGAGTTGAGGATCCGGTTGACGACGAAGCCCGGGACCTCGCTGCAGGTGATCGGCTGCTTGCGAATCGCCTGGGCGAAGTTGTAGGCGGCCTGGACCACCTCGGGGTCGGTGTCCTCTCCCTCGATGATCTCGACCAGCGGCATCACCGACGCCGGGTAGAAGAAGTGGAAGCCGACGACCTTCTCCGGCCGCAGGGTCGCGTCGCCCATCTCGGTGATCGAGAGCGAGGAGGTGTTCGAGGCGAGGATCGCGTGTCCGGGCGTCACCGCGTCGAGCTCGGCGTAGACCTGCTGCTTGATCTCCATCTTCTCCGGCGCCGCCTCGACCACGAAGTCGACGTCGCCGAAGGAGTCGTAAGAGGTGGCGCCCTCGATCAGGCCCATGACCTCCTCGAGCCGGGCGTCGGCCTGCTCTTGGGTCAGCTTCTCCTTCTTGACCAGCCGGTCGAGCTGGCCCTTGGTCACCTCGCGCGCCTTCTCGAGACCGTGGTCGACGAACTTCTGGTCGATGTCCTTGAGGACGACCGGGATGTCGGACGAGGCGATCGCCTGTGCGATCTCGCCGCCCATCGTGCCGGCGCCGACCACCGCGGCCTTGAAGACGAACATTGGGTTGGGAGCCTCCGAATCGGTGTGAGGGGAGTAAGAGCCGGCGAGAGGCTAGCGGTCGGGGGCGCCCGGAGGCTCAGCCGCCGCCTGCATCTCGGCCAGCTCCTCGACCTCGAGCCGGTAGCGCTGCAGGGTCCGCCGCAGCGACTTCGTCACCTGGCCGCGGACGAAGAAACGCTCGGCGATCCAGGCGAACAGGCCCCCGGCGATCAGCTCATAGGTGAGCTCCAGGGAGACCCGGGTGTCCTCGCCCTGGAGCGCAAATGCGGTCGCCAGCTCGCCGCGCGACTCCGGATCGGAGAACTCGATCCGGTGCAGCTTGCGGGGCTCGTGGGCGAGGACCGTCTCGGTCACCCTCCCGCGCCCGGCCGGGGTCGACCGCCAGATCAGCGTGCCGCCCTCATTCGGGTATCCGCTCGCCGACTCGACCGCGTGGAAGCCGTCGACCCACGCGGGCCAGCCGCTGGGCTCGAAGTAGTAGTCCCAGGCCTCCTTGAGCGAGGCCCGGGCGAGGACCGATTCGGTCAGCGTCGGCATCCGGGGCAGGGTACGAGGAAGGTCGGGTGGCCGAAGCCACCCGACCTTCTCCGAGCTACGGGATCGCGACCATCGCCTCGCAGTTGGCGCCGGTGTCGATGCCCTGGTCGCCGCGGCACTCGTCGGTCTCCGAACCGCCGTCGAGCGAGTCGTCGCCGCCGCCGCCGCTGAGCGAGTCGTCGCCCGCGCCACCGGAGACGGCGTCCGTGCCGACGTCGCCGCGGAGGATGTCGCCACCCTCGGCGCCGTCGATCACGTCGCTGCCCTGGCCGCCGTCGATCGTGTTCGAGATCGCGTTGCCGAGCAGCGTGTCCTCGAACGCCGTGCCGACGATCCCCTCGACGGTCGAGGCGACGTTGTCGGCCTCGCACTGCTGCGGGCAGCCGCGACCGTCGTTGGCGAGGTCATCGAGCGTCACCCGGGCGGCGCTCTGGTACTCGCCGTAGTTGACCACGTCGCTCCCGTCACCGCCGGCGAACGTGTCGCCCTCGGTGCTGTCGTACGTAGCGAACAGCGAGTCGTTGCCGACGCCGCCGTCGACCGCGTCGGCGCCGCCGCCGTCACGGAGCTCGTCGTTGCCCTCGCCGCCCTGGAGCTCGTCGGCGCCGTCGCCGCCCTCGAGCCTGTCGCGGTCGTCGCCGCCGTCGAGCACGTCGATCCCCTTGGCGCCCTCGAGCTCGTCGGCACCGGCCTCGCCGTTGAGCGTGTCGTCGCCCTCGCCGGCATCGAGGCTGTCGCCGTCGTCGCCCCCGGCAAGGACGTCGTCGTCGTCGCCCCCGTCGAGGTAGTCGTCATCGGCGCCGCCGACGAGCTCGTCGTCGCCGTCGTCGCCGTCGACGTAGTCGCGGTCGTCGCCGCCGACGAGCTGGTCGTCGCCGACGCCGCCGGCGAGGTAGTTGCGGCCCGAGCCGCCCTCGATCTCGTCCGCGCCCGCGCCGCCGTCGATGTCGTCGCGGCCCTCGCCGCCCCGGATCCTGTCGGCGCCTTCGTCGCCGGTGATCTCGGAATCGCCCTTTGCGGTGCAGACGAGGTCGTTGCCCTTGCCGGCGAGGATCTCGTGGTCGCCCTTGGCGACGTAGATCACATCGGCGTGCCGGGTCCCCTTGACCTTGTACTTCTTGCCGGCGACGACCGTTGCCTTCTTGCCGAAGCACTTCGGCTTCGCCGCCTCGGCCGCCGTGGCGCCCACCAGAGCGATCACGATCGCCAGGCAGGTCGCGAGCGCGATCGCCACCGGTCCGAATCCCTGAGTCTGAGTCCGCGTCATCTCGGTTCTCCTTTCGCCCCGCCGCGCGGGTCGAGTAGTGATTGCGAGACGAGCTTCGGCGCCGAGGGCGCTCGCGAACAGGACCACTGGGTGTGTGCCGGGGGCACCGAGGTGTGGATATCTGCACCCTGGGTGTGATCCGCGCCGCACCAGGGTCTAACTTCCGTTCGATGGAGAGCCCGGCGGCAGCCCATTCCGCCTCGCCGGCCGAGCTTGCGCAGCGGCTCGAGGCCGAGCGCGGAGGCCTGCCGTTCCTGTTCTGGCGCGCCCCGGACGGCCAGCGCATCCTCACCCTCGAGCAAGCTCGCGAGCGGGTGACGGTCGGGCGCGGGCCCGACGTCGACATCGGCCTCGACGCCGACGAGCAGGTCTCCCGGCTGCACGCCGAGATCGAGCGGATCGGCGGCGAGTGGACGCTCGCCGACGACGGTCTCTCGCGCAACGGATCGTTCCTCAACGGCGAGCGGGTCGGCGGCCGGCGCCGCCTCTCCGACGGCGACGAGCTGCGCTTCGGGGCAACGACCGTCGTCTTCCGGGCACCGCAGCCGTCGCCGAGCTCGGCCACGATCGCCGCCCCCGAGGGATCCGCGGCCCCGCAGCTGACCGAGACCCAGCGCCGGATCCTGATCGCGCTCTCGCGGCCCTTCCGCGAGGGCAGCAACTACGCGACCCCGGCGACCAACCAGCAGATCGCCGACGAGGTGTTCCTCTCCCTCGACTCGGTCAAGGGGCATCTTCGGGCGCTGTTCGAGAAGTTCGGGATCGCCGACCTGCCCCAGAACCAGAAGCGGGTGCGGCTGGTCGAGCTCGGGCTGCGCCACGGCGTGATCTCTGTCCGCGACCTAGATCACTGATGAGCGACGGCGCGGGCGCCAGCGGCCCGGCGCCCGGGGCCGAGTTCGCGGGGCATCGGATCGAGGCGGTGATCGGCGAGGGCGGGATGGGGGTCGTCTACCGCGCCCGCAACCTCGCCCTCGACCGCGTCAGGGCGCTCAAGGTGCTGAGCCCGGGCCTCTCCGCCGACGCCCGCTTTCGCGAGCGCTTTCGGCGCGAGTCGCGGCTGGCGGCCTCGATCGAGCACCCGAACGTGATCCCCGTGCACCAGGCCGGCGAGGAGGGCGGTCACCTGTTCCTCTCGATGCGGCTCGTCGAGGGCAGCGACCTGCGCCAGATGGTGATCCTCGACGGCCCGCTGGACCCGGGGGCGGCGGCCGAGGTGATCGGCGCCGTCGCCGCCGGCCTCGACGCGGCGCACGCCGCCGGCCTCGTGCATCGCGACGTCAAGCCCGCGAACGTGCTCGTCGGCTCCGGCGGCGACGGCGGGCTCGTCTACCTCACCGACTTCGGGATCAGCCGCACCACCGGCGGCGGGGAGACCGTCACCGGCACCGGCGAGCTCGTCGGCACCGCCGACTTCATCGCGCCGGAGCAGATCGCCGGCGAGGACGTAGACCGGCGCGCCGACATCTACGCGCTCGGGGCCATGCTGCACTTCGCGCTCACCGGCCAGGCGCCGTTCCCGCGCGAGAACGAGCTCGCGACCTTGTTCGCCCACACGAACGCCCCCCGTCCGTGCCCGTCGGCGATCCGCGCCGAGGTCTCGCCCAGGCTCGATCCCGTGGTCGCGAAGGCGATGGCGGTCGACCCGGACGAGCGCTTCCAATCCGCGGGCGCCCTCAGCCGAGCGCTCGACGCCGTGATCGAGAGCCTGGAAACCGACCCGCTGGACGCCCCCGAGCGAGCCGCGGCGCCCGCGACCACCGTCGACGGCGAGGTGATCGCTCCCCGGAGCGGGCGGCCGAGGTGGCCGTGGCTGCTCGCCGGCGGGGCGCTCGTCGCGGCCGCCGTCGCCGTCGCGATCGCGATCGGCGGTGGGGACGACGGTGGCTCCGGCGGCGCGACCGACGAGGGCCCGACCGCGCGGCCGCCGATCGCGGTCGGCCGTGGGCCCACGGGCGTCGCGGTCGGCCCCGAGCGCGTCTGGGTCGCGGCGCGCGGCGCCGACTCGGTCGACGGCGTCGCCCAGGGCAGCGGCGATCTCGACTTCAGCGTCGCGGTCCCGAGCCCGATCGCGGTCGCGGTCGGCTTCGACTCGGTCTGGACCGTGAGCCAGAGGACGGACTCGCTCTACCGGCTCGACCCGCTCGAGGGCACCGAGCCGCTGGCGATCCCGCTCGGCGACGGGGCCGACCCGAGCGACGTCGCGGCCGGCGGCCGCTGGGTCTGGGTCGCGGAGGCGGGCGCCCAGGAGGTGGCGCGGATCGACCCGCGGACCAACTCCCTGGCGGGGACCGTCCCCCTGGGCACCGAGCCGCGCTCGATCGCGACCGGCGACGACGCGGTCTGGGTGACCAACATCCGCGCCGCCTCGGTCTCGCGCATCGATCCCGACCGGCCGCAGCGGGTCGGGAGCTCGATCCCGGTCGACGAGCTCCCCAACGACATCGCCGTGGGCGAGGGCGCCGTGTGGGTGACGAGCAATCTCAACGGAACCGTCACCCAGCTCGACCCCGAGGAAGGTGACGTGGTCGGCGACCCGATCGCGGTTGGCAGCCTGCCCCGCGGAATCGCGGCCGGCAACCAGTACGTGTGGGTGGCGCTCGGCGGCGACGACTCCGTCGTCCGCATCGATCCGGCCTCCCGCAGCCTGACCGGAGCGCCGATCGCGGTCGGCGACGACCCCTCCGACGTGGCGCTCGCGCGCCACGCGACCTGGGCCGTGAGCGAGGCCGACTCGACGCTGACCCGGATCGATCGTTGATCCTCCCACCCCCGATGGCGACGCAGCGACGCAGAGCCCGGGGCGCCGTGCTGATCGCCGGCCTCGCGGTCGCGGCCGCCCTGCCGGCCGCGGCGACGGCTCAGGCCGCGCCTCGAGCCGTCGACGCCGCCACCACCGGAGAGAACTCGGAGCTGCGCCGGACGGTGCCGATCACCCGCAGGCCCGACGCCGCGCGCCGGGTCGTGCTCTCGATGGGGCCGGGCAAGCTCTCGGGACTGCGCCGCGGCGACCGGCTGGAGCTCTCGTCCGAGGTCCAGGTGACCGTCGACTGTGACCGGCGCTCGCCCCGATGCGCCGGCCGCCCCTACGACTACGACCCGAAGGTCACCGTGACCATGGAGCTCGCCCGGCGCAAGTCGGCCGACGCCCGGTCGCGCGTGATCGCCCGCCGGCGGTTGCGCTGCCGCCAGCGGCTGCCCAACCGCCAGCACCATTGCCCGGTCGCCTTCGACCGCACGACCCGGATCGGCGATCGGTTCCCCTGCCCTGTCGACCGGTGCTTCGCGAACGTAGTCGTCTCCGCCTCGAGCCGGCGGGCGCGGGGCGACCAGCGGATGATCATCGGCGCCAACAAGCCCGGCGGCCGCATCGTCCAGAACAAGAGCAGGCTGAACGCGATCCGGCTCGCGCCCGGGACCACCGCCCAGCGGCTGGTGACCTCGGACCTCCGGCGGGGCTCGCTGCGCCTGCGCCCGCGCCGCAAGGTCGTGCTCTCACAGAAGGTCGAGGGGCTCGAGCGCGGCGACGTGCTCGCCGTCGGCGCGGCGCTCCGCTCCGACGTGCGTCACCTCGGCTACAACGCGCTCGTCGGCGGCCAGCTGGTCGTCGCCCGCGGCCCGAGCGCGACCCGCCCGAGCCGGCTGATCCGCCGCTCCGTCTGGCAGCGGGGGGTGATCAGCCCGATCAACGGCACCAACTGCACCCCGGCGCAGTCGCCCTGCTCGACCCGCAAGGTCGGCGCGGTCAAGGTCCGCCGCGACCTGCGCGGCGGATCGGGGGCGCCGGCGGCGCTGTTCGTCAACCTCGTCATCCGCACGAAGCAGAAACGGGTGGACCGCGAGCACGGGGCGCGCCTGCGTCTGCGCGACGGCAGGCTCGAGGTGCGGCGCTACCGCTGAGCCGACCTCAGCCGTAGAGCTCGCGCTTGATCAGGGTCACCGAGCGGATCACCGAGTCGAGGAACGGCTTCAGCTCCTCACGCAACCGCTCGTGCTCGCGACGGCCGGCCGCGGTGATCGAGTAGTAGCGGCGCGTGCGCCGGTCCGGATGCTCCCAGTCGCCCTTGATCAGCCGGTCGGCCTCGAGCTGGCGCAGCAGGGGGTAGATCGTGTTCGGATTCGCCGAGATCGCGCCCTCGGTGATCGCCTCGATCTCCTCGATCAGCCGATTGCCGTACTGCGGCTCGCGCTCGATCAGGTGCAGGACGAGGAGCGGGAAGAGGTCGCGGCGGCGGATCTCGCCGCCGAAGACGTCCATCGACCGCCCCGGCGTCCGCGCTCTCCGCTCGGCCACCGCCCGCGTCGTGCGCGCCGCTTCGGCCACCGCATCGGCGACCGGCTTCCCGCGCCGCGCTCCCTCGGCCATCGGGCGAGCATAGATGGCGACCGCGACGGCCGAGCGGCGCGGGCTGAGGGCGGCGGCACAAGTGGCGTGCGTGACGAGTCTCACGGACCGCCGACGCTCGCGGGCATAGGTTCGGGAGGTCCCACCGTCCCGCCGTCCGAGGAGCAGCTATATGTCGAACATGACCGTCAACCAGCGCAGCCAGTTCGAGCGCATCGATCTCTCCGTGCCGAGCACCGGAACCCACGTCCGCAACCGCTGGCCGGTGATCGCCTACTCGATCCTGGCTGCCGCGGTCCTCGGCGCGCTCGGCTACGCGACCGTGGTCGCGATCGACGGCTGGGCCCAGGCGGTCGTTCTCGGCGTGATCATGCTCACCGCCGTCGGCGCGATGATCGCGGTCAACCCGCTCCGCCGGGGCTGACCCGAACCCGCCTGGCGCGGAACTCAGAAAGCGGACGGAGACAGGAGGGGCCCCGCGACGGCGGGGCCCCTCGGGACGCTCTCGGTCGCCGGCGTCTTCCGCTCAGGCGACCGCGGCGGCCTTCTCGGAGTCCTTGGTGGCGGCGTCGGTCTGCGAGACCGCCTCGGGCATCGGCTCGTTGACGTTGCGGCCCATGAGCACCTCCTTGGCGATCACGAGGCGCTGGATCTGCGACGTGCCCTCGTACAACTGCATGATCTTCGCGTCGCGCATCAGCTTCTCGACCGGGTAGTCCTTGATGAAGCCGTAGCCGCCGTAGACCTGGACGGCGTCCACAGCGATCTCCATCGCCGAGTCGGCGGCGAAGCGCTTCGCGTGCGAGCAGGCGAGCGTGTTGCGGACCCCGTTGTCGAGCAGGGCGGCGGACTGCCAGGTGAGCAGCCTGCCGGCCTCGACCTTGGTCGCCATGTCGGCGATCATGAAGGCGACCGCCTGGTGCATCGCGATCGGGACCCCGAATTGGACCCGCTCCTTCGAGTACTCGCAGGCGAACTCGAACGCCGCCCGGCCGATGCCGACCGCCATCGCCGCGACCCCGGGGCGGGTGCGGTCGAGGGTCATCATCGCCAGCTTGAAGCCCTTGTTCTCCTCGCCGAGCAAGTTCTCTGTCGGGATCTCGGTCTCGTTGAAGACGACCGTGGCGGTGTTGGAGGCGCGCTGTCCGAGCTTGTCCTCCTTCTTGTCGATGATCACCGTGTCGTCGCGGGGGACGACGAAGGCGGAGATCCCGCGGTGTCCGGCGTCCTTGTCGGTCTTCGCGTAGACCGTGTACCAGTCGGCGTACTGGCCGTTCGTGATGAAGCACTTGGAGCCGTTGATGACCCACTTGTCGCCCTGCTTGGTGGCCGTCGTCTTCATCCCGGAGACGTCCGAGCCGGCGTCGGGCTCGGTGAGGCAGAAGGAGGCGAGCTTCGGCTCCTCGGCGAGCATCCCGAGGTAGTGCGCCTTGATCTCCTCGGAGCCGCCGAGCGCGACCGGTGTCATCGCCAGTCCGTTGGCGGCCAGCGAGGTGCCGATCCCGGAGCAGCCCCAGCCGAACTCCTCCTCGATCAGGCAGCCGGAGAGGAAGTCGAGGCCCGGTCCGCCGTACTGCTCGGGCACGTGGGTGTTCATCAGCCCCACTTCCCAGGCCTTGTCGATGATCTCCTGGGGCCAGGTCCCTTCCTTGTCGTACTCCCAGGCGACCGTGCGGATCTCCTTCTCGGCGAAGTTGTGCGCGAGTTCCCGCAGATCCTTCTGCTCGTCGCTCAGCGTGAAGTCCACTGCTCAGAGGCTCCTTTGCGTGCTTGGAGGATTCCCGATTGACTGATCAGTCAATCACCTTGAAAGCGTACCTGATCTAGTCTTGAGGAGTGGCACTTGTCGCCTTGTCCCTCGCCCCCGCGGTCTCCAACGGTGAGGTGATCCTGATCGTCGTCCTGGTCGCGATCCCGGTCGCCGCGATCGCCTTCATCGCCAACGCGGGAAACGCCTTCCGCCAGATCGGCAAGGGGGGGCTCTCGGTCGAGTTCGAGTCCGACATGCCGCAGGGAATGCGCGACTCGGGCGCGGAGGCCGAGGCGCCCGGCGTCCAGGAGGACGAACTGCGCCAGATGCTCGAGGCGAAGGCCTACCGCCAGAGCGCCCGGGGCGAGACCCCGGTCGACGTCGACGCCGAGCTCGAGCGGCTGCTCGCCGAGCAGCGCGCCGGGCCCGAGGCGCCCGCCGACGACCCCGCCCTGCGCGAGGAGGTGCGCCAGCTCGTCGTCGCCCGCAACGAGCGCCGCGCCCGCCAGGGCAAGGATCCGCTCGACGTCGACGCCGAGGTCGCGCGCCAGCTCCGCGAACTGGAGAACCTCGGGCAGTAGCTGCAACAAACTCCGGCCACGTCCTCCGGGCGTGCCGGGTGGCGCCTCGGCGGTTATAGGCTTTGGCCATGGCTGACGAGAAGCTCGTGGTGGACCTGGACGACCTGCTGGTCCGGCCGGGGACCTACTTCAACCCCCAGACGGAGGTCGTGGTGGTCGTGGACGACTCGGTCTCGATCGACCAGGAGGTCTTCAACATGGAGGTCTACGAGGGGGCCGACTGGGTCCGGATCTCCGACGAGGTCCCGGTCGACACCGATGCGCTGGACACCGCGATGGAGCGATTCCAGACCATGCGCCACGCTCCTGGCGGGGTCTCGGTGCAGCCGACCGAGCTCGAGCCCGATGCCGACGACGTGGTCGAGGAAGAGGTGGAGCTCGAGCCCGACCCCGACCCGGAGGTGGAGTGACGATGGGGTACTCGATCGCCGCCCGGGAGCAGGCCACCGACTGGATGGCCCAGTACCCCGACTTCGGCGAGATGCGCTGGTACTCCGACGCGCTCGACGCCGAGCAGGTCTCGTTCAGCTGGCGGCTGATGCCTCCGGGCACCGGCGGCCGGGGCAGCTACGGGCACCGCCACCCGGGACAGGAGGAGGTCTATTTCGTGATCTCGGGCGCGCTTACGTTCAAGGTCGGCGACGAGGTCTTCGAGGCCGGCCCGCAGACCGGGGTGCGGATGACTGGCGAGGCCTTCTACTCGGTCCACAACGACTCCGACGCCGACGCCGAGCTGCTGATCTTCTCGACCCGCCTCGCCGAGCCGAGCACCGAGCGGCAGCAGGACTTCTGGCCCGAGTGACGCCGGAGGCGTTCGGGGGCTTCCCGCGGGCCGCGTTCGAGTGGTTCCAGGGCCTCGAGCGCGACAACTCCAAGCGCTGGTTCGAGGCTCATCGCGAGACCTACGAGCGCGACGTCCGCGGCGAGCTCGAGGCGCTGCTCGAGGAGCTGACCGCCGACTTCGACGGCCGGGTGAAGATGTTCCGCCAGTACCGCGACCTGCGCTTCAGCCGCGACAAGTCCCCGTACAAGCTCGCGACCTACGGCGTGATCGCCGACCGGCCGCGCAGCGAGGCGGCGCTCTACGCCCAGCTCACCTCCGCGGGCCTGTTCGCGGGCAGCGGCTACTACCGCATCGCGCCCGATCAGCTCGAGCGCTACCGCGAGCGAGCCGCCGGCCGCGCGGGCGTCTCGCTCGAGCGGATGATCGAACAGCTCGCCGGCGAGGGCTTCGAGCTGATCGGAAACGAGCTCAAGACGGTGCCCCGGGGCTTCGATCGCGACCACGCCCGCGCCCGGGTGCTCCGCCTCCGAGCCGTCGCCGCCGGCCGCCGGCTGCGAGCGGCGAAGGGACGCGGGATCTCGCGCGACCGGGCACTCGAGCACGTTCGCGACACCTGGAAGCGGCTCGGCCCGTTGAACGCCTGGCTCGATCGCAACGTGGGCGCGCCGGAGTCCGAACCCGGCCGATGAAAGGGGCGCCGCGCAGCGAGCGCCTCGACGCGGAGCTGCCCGATCCCGCCGCCCACCTCGATTTCGCCGATGCCCAGCTCAACGATCCGCTGGTCGCCCCGTGGCACGGCGGGCCGAGGCCGCGCGCGCGGATCGAGTCGATGCTCGTCGCCCAGGCCGCGCAGGCGGCCGAGACCGGCCACTGCCTCTGGTGGTGGCGCGAGCGGTCGAGTGGCGAGCTGGTCGGCTACGCGGGCCTCAATCGCGACCTGGTCGAGGGCGAGCCGGCGGTCGAGGTCGGCTGGTCGATCGCCCCGTCGCGCTGGGGCGAAGGGCTGGCTCCCGAGGCCGCGCGCGTCGTCGTCGCCTGGGGCTTCGAGCGCTGCGGGCTGGACCGGATCGTCTCCTTCACGCTGCCCCAGAATGCGGCCTCGCGCCGGGTGATGGAGAAGATCGGGATGACCTACGCGGGCGAGATCGAGCGCCGCGGGCTGCGCCACGCGCTCTACGAACTGGACCACGCCGCTCGCTAGATTCCAGGTGATGCTCGAAGCAGGCGTCACGGCCCCCGACTTCACGCTCCCCGACCAGGACGGCAACCGGGTGACGCTCTCGGAGTTGCGTGGATCCCCCGTCGTGGTCTATTTCTACCCCCGTGCGGACACGCCCGGCTGCACGACCCAGGCGTGCGGCGTGCGCGACCACCGCGCCGACTACGACGTCGCCGGCGCGAAGGTGATCGGCATCTCTCCCGACCCGGTCGAGGCGATCGCCAAGTTCGCGATCAAGCACTCGCTGGACTTCACCCTGCTCGCCGATCCCGACCATGTGGTCGCCGAGGCGTACGGGACCTGGGTCGAGAAGCGCAACTACGGGAAGACCTACATGGGCGTCCAGCGCTCGACCTTCGTCATCGACGCCGAGGGGACGATCGTGGCCGTGATCGAGAAGGCTTCGCCGAAGACGCACGACGAGCAGGTGCTCGAGCTGCTCGCTCAGGCGACCGCGACGTAGACGATGAAGGCGCCGAAGAGCGCCGCCCAGGCGACGATCGGCGCTGCCTCGAAGCGTCCCCGCCGGCGCAGCGCCACGTAGGCGATCGCCCCGCCGATCAGGCCGAGGACGCCGGAGACGACCGCGAACTTGTCCAGGTCCCAGTCGGTGAGCGCGAGCCCGAAGGCGATCGGGATCGTCGACTGGAAGACCATCGCCCCGGTGATGTTGCCGAGCGCCAGGCTGTCCTTGCCCTCGCGGACCCAGAAGAAGCTGTTCGCCTTCTCCGGCAGCTCGGTCGCCAGCGGCGCCAGCACCAGCGAGAGCACCAGCGGCTCGATCCCGACGTCGGCGGCGACCGTGATCAGCTCCTCCACGAACAGGTGGGCCCCGCCGACGATCGCCCCGAGCCCGACCGCGAGCTGGAGCACGATCTCGCCGTTGGTCGGCCCGTCAGCGCGGGTGCGGTCCAGATACAGCGGGCCGATCGCCGCCTCCTCCGAGACCTCGCCGCCGCCGCGCAGCGTCTGGCGCACGTAGACGCCGTAGGCCAGAGCGAAGACGACCGCCAGGGGGATCTGGAGGCCGTCCGGGAGCCCGAGCCCCGCCGCGATCCCGATCCCGAAGAAGACACCGAAGAAGATCAGGTCGCGGTCGAGGGTCGGGATGTCGGCCACCAGCCGCGTGCCCTGCTCGCGGCGAGCGCTGAACAGCAGCGCCGAGAGGCCGACGAGCGCCATCGCGATCGTCGCCAGCAGGAACGGGGCGCCGATGATCGCGCCCACCGCGACGTCCTCGGAGCCCGCGCCGCCGCCGATCAGGGCGACGATCGGGATCAGGGTCTCCGGCATCGCCGTGCCGACCGCGGCGAGCACGCTGCCGGTCGCGCCCTCGCCGAGCCCGAGGCGGTGCCCGGCCCACTCGATCGCGTTCGTGAACAGCAGCGCCCCGGCGAGGATCGCGGCGAAGCTGGCCAGAAGGAAGACGACGTCCATCGGTGGCCCTCGCGCGGCGCCGGGCCCTACGCGTAGAAGAACGCGATCCCGAGGATCGCGTAGAGGCCGAGCAGCTGCACGCCTTCGAACCAGGTCGACTCGCCGTCGCGGGTAGCCACGTTGGCGATCAGGATCGCGAACAGGACCGCGCCGAGCTCGAAGCCGTTGAAGACGAGCGGGAGCGGCGAGGGGCCGATCACATACGAGGCGATCACCAGCACCGGGGCGACGAAGAGGGCGATCTGGGCGCTGGAGCCGATCGCGATGTTGACCGCGAGGTCCATCTTGTCCTTGCGCGCGACCAGCACGGCGACCCAGTGCTCGGCCGCGTTGCCGACGATCGCGACCACGATCACCCCGATGAAGAACTCCGAGAGGCCGATCGACTCCGAGGCCTCGGCGATCGAGCCGACGAGGATCTCCGACATCAGCCCGACCGCGACGCCGGCGATCGCCAGCATCAGCACCGAGCGCCGCGCGCTCCAGCCGTGCGTCTCCTCCTCCTCATACGGCGGGTTGAACAGGTCGCGGTGGGTGCGCAGGGAGAAGATCAGGCCGGCGCCGTAGGTGAGGATCAGGACGACCGCGACGGTGACCGAAAGGTGCTCGACAGTCGAGCCGTAGTCGACGATCTCGGCCGAGGGCGCGGGCAGCCCGCGACCCTCGACGAGCTCGAAGATCGCCGGCATCACCAGCGCCGCCCCGGCGAGGAAGAGCATCAAAGCCTGCGGGGTCGCGGCCGACGCCCTGAAGGTCTGCTTTTCGCGCCCGAGCCCGCCGACGAACATCGCCGCCCCCATCACCAGCAGGACGTTGCCGATGATCGAGCCGACGATCGAGGCCTTGACGACCTCATGCAGGCCCTCGCCGAGCGCGAACAGGGCGATGATCAGCTCCGGCGCGTTGCCGAAGGTGACGTTCAGCAGCCCCCCGATCCCGGGGCCGGAGCGCGCCGCGAGCTCCTCGGTCGCCAACCCCATGAGCGCCGCCGTGGGGACGATCCCGAGCGCGGCCGTGGCGAACACCAGCCCCGCCGAGGCGCCGGCGAACTCGAGGATCACGGCGATCGGGATGAACGGCGTGAGCAGGTACGGCCACCCCTGAGCGCCGCGGAAGAACCGCATCGCCCCAGCCCTCCCGTTCCCGCCGACGGTCATCGAAAGGGAGCCTAGATGAGCGGCCGGGCTCGTCCCCGGCCGCTCGTCGGCCCTCGGAATTCGTTGCTGCTAGAGCTGGCTCGCGCAGTCGTTGATGGCCTCGGGCGTGCTCGCGTCCTGGAGGCACTGGAAGTAGGCGTCGGTGTCGCCGCCTCCGGCACCAGCACCGCCACCGCCGCCGAGGGCACCAGCGCCGCCGAGCGCACCGCCGAGCGCGCCCGGGCTGACGCCGAGGTCGCTGAGCAGCTCGTCGAGCGGCTTCGCACCGCTCGGAGCCTCGATCGTCTGCTCCTCGTTGACGCCGGCGATCTCGACCGAGAACGAGATCTGGATGTTGCTGACCGGGAGCAGCTCACCGCCGGCGATCGCCGACGGATCGATGGTCAGGTTGACATCGAGCTTGCGCAGCACGTGATCGTCGACACCCGAGTACACGTCGATTGAGGCGTCGGTGACGGCTCCGGAGGCCGCGCCGAGCTGGGAGGGGTCGAAGCCCTGCGACGCGGCGCCCGGGATCTCCGAGACCAGGTTGCCGATGTCGGTGAGGATCGTGTCGATGTCGGCGTCGCCCGCGATGTGGACCGTGTCGGCCCCGCCGACGTCCTCGTTGCCCTCGTTGGTCAGGTTGGTGAGCCACGACTCGAGGTCGATGTCACAGGCGGAGGTGTCGGTCGCGCCGGCCTGCTCGAGCGCAGTTGCGCACTGCTCCTGGAATCCCCCGGCGCTTTCGTCGGTCCCAGTGTCCGCCTGCGCCTCGATCTGGTCGCGAAGCTGGGTGAACGTGTCGCTGCCGACCTCGTAGGCCTGGTCCTTGTACTCGACGAAGGCGTTGTCCTCGGTGACCACCAGGCCGCCCGAGAAGTCGATGCTCTGGCCCGCGCCCTCACCGGAGAGCGAGGCGGTCCAGTCGAGCTGGGGCAGCGAGTCGGGCTGGTCCGGGTCGCCCTGGAACGGCCCGCTGAGGCTCACGTCGAACTGGCCGCCCTGGTCGCCCTCGGCCGTGACCGAGGCGTTCAGGGTCAAATCGCCGCTGCTGACCTTGGTGTCGTTGTTGAACGTCTCGTCGAGGACGGTCTGCGGGTCGTCGCCCGAGGACTCGTCATCACCGCCGCAGCCGGCGATCGCAGCCGGGATCGGGAGCGCGAGCGCGCAGACTATGAGCCCAGTTCGGATACGAGTCAAGGTGGCGTTTCTCCTATGTGTCGATTGAGTGGCGCGCGCCAGCGTAGCGAAGTACCCTGAACGCCCCCAGTGGTCAACGCCGCAACCACCGGGCCGCCCCGGACGATCCTCTACACCGGCAAGGGCGGCGTCGGCAAGACGAGCGTCGCCGCCGCCACGGCCCGCCGCTGCGCGGCGGCCGGGCTCCGCACGGTGGTGCTCTCCACCGACCCCGCCCACAGCCTCTCGGATTCGCTCGAAACCGAGCTCGGCCCCGACCCCTCGCCGGTCTCCGACCTGCTCTGGGCCCAGGAGGTGCAGGCGGAGCGGGAGATGGAGGCGAACTGGGCGGCGGTCCAGCGGTGGCTCGGCGCGCTGCTCGCCGACCGCGGGGTGATGGACATCGCCGCCGAGGAGCTCAGCGTGCCGCCCGGAATGGACGAGCTCTTCAGCCTGCTGCAGATCAAGCGCCACCACGAGTCGGGGCAGTTCGACGCCGTGATCGTCGACTGCGCCCCGACCGGGGAGACGCTGCGACTGCTCGGGTTCCCCGACATCGCGAACTGGTGGCTGGAGAAGGTGTTCCCGTGGGAGCGCCGGCTGATCGCGGCGGCGAAGCCGATCGCGCGGATGATCGACGTCGAGGTCCCCGGCGAGGACGTGCTCGGCGAGGTGCAGCGACTGGTCCGCCACCTGATCGCGATGAACGAGATCCTCCGCGACCGCACCCGCGCCTCGATCCGGCTGGTGATGACGCCAGACAGGATGGTGATCAAGGAGGCCCAGCGGACCTTCACCTACCTCAACCTCTACGGCTACCTCACCGACGCCGTGGTCGTCAACCGCATCTTTCCCGACGAGCTCGCGAGCGGCTACTTCGGCGAGTGGCACGAGCTCCAGCGCCGGCGGCTCGACGACGTCCGCGCCGGCTTCGCCCCGCTGCCACTGCTGACGGCGCGGTACTTCGAGGAGGAGGTGGTCGGCGCGCGGATGCTCGACCGGCTCGGCGACGAGCTCTTCGGCGACTCGATCGCCCCCGCCGACGTCCTGCACACCGAGCTCGCCCACGAGCTCGAGTCGCACAACGGCACCGCGACCCTGCGGATCAGCCTCCCGTTCGGCGAGCGGGGCGAGATCGGGCTGAAGAAGGTCGGGCCCGAGCTGATCGTCTCGGTCGGCCCCCGCAAGCGGACGATCATCCTCCCGACCGCCCTCGCCGGCCGCAGCCCCACCGGCGCGAAGCTCGACGACGGCGCGCTCGAGGTGAGCTTCGAGACCTCGACCCGGACCGGTGCCCGTGCCTGACGAGCCCGAGCAGCACTGCGTCGAGCTCTGCCCGATCTGCCGCGGGGCCGAGATCCTGCGCGCGACCCCGAGCCCCGAGCTGCGCGGCCAGTGGCAGTCGGTCCAGCGCGAGGCGCTCCTGACGATGCGAACGATGATCGACCACTACCTCGAGCGCCTCGGCGAATACGAGTCGGCACGACCGCCCACGGTCGAGGAGATCCCGATCGACTAGGGGTGGCGCTGGGAGTTGCGGCGCCGGCCGGGGCGCCACGCCGGGCGTCGGGTCCGACGCCGGCCGGATTGGCAGTGAGGGGGTGGGATCGGCGCGCCTTGCGTGACGTTCGTGGTGGCTGTTGCGCGCTCTGGTGGTCCGGCCGGCGTTCTGTGGCACAGTCCGATCCGACGGCCCCCCCGCCAACCCCACGCGCAGATCCCGCCTCGCCCGCTTCACACCCAGCGCGAGCTCAGCCACATCGGCCGGCTCCACGACCTCCGTGAAGGGCTCGCACCGCCCCGCCGGAGCGCTGGCGATCCGCGTCGTGCGGGACCACCCGGGCGATGCGCCGCCCGCGTGGCTGGAGCCGCTCCGGGCCGGGGCGGCGACGCCGGCCGCCTGAGGACCACGAGTGCGCAGTTGGGGACGGTAGGCCGTACCAAAGTGCGCACTCGACGCCCCGACCCTCTCAGAGCTCGCCGACCCGCTCCACCGGCTCCCCCCAGATCGGCGTTCTGTCCGATCCGAAGGCCCCGCGCGCCAACCTCACGCTCACATCCCGCCTCGCCCGCGTCACAACCAGCGCGGAATCAGCCACATCGGCCGGCAACCCGACCCACTCCCTCCCCCTTACTGCCAAGCAACGGCCGGCGTCGCACAGGACGCCGAGGCGCCCGCGCCAAGACGCCCGCGTCGCACCAAAAACCCCCCAAGCCCCTTCCACAACCAAATTTCGCCGACCTGAGGCCCCTGGTGGGCCTATTCTGAGCCCATGGTCTGCGCCAGTTGCGGCACCGACAACCCTGAGCGCGCGCGGTTCTGCATGTCGTGCGGGTCGACGCTCGCCGCCGCCTGCGCCACGTGTGGGGCCGAGAACCCGCCCGGGGCGAAGTTCTGCATCGAGTGCGGGGCGTCGCTCGGGTCGGCGTCCGCGCGGACGGCCGAGGAGGCGGCGCCGCCGGAGGAGCGCCGCCAGGCGACGATCATCTTCGCCGACCTCTCCGGCTACACCGCGGTCTCGGAGCGGCTCGACCCGGAGCGGATCAAGTCGCTCGTCGACCGCACCCTGCGGCGGCTGGGGCAGGAGATCGAGCGCTACGGCGGCACGATCGACAAGTACATCGGCGACAACGTGATGGGCGTCTTCGGCGCCCCGATCTCGCACGAGGACGACCCCGAGCGCGCCGTGCGGGCTGGGCTCGCGATGCAGGCGGCGATGGCCGAGGTCAACGAGCGGATCGCGGCCGACGTCGGCGCCAACTTCGCGCTTCGGGTCGGGATCAACTCGGGCGAGGTGCTCGCCGGCCGGGTTGGCGACGGCTACACCGTGATCGGCGATCCCGTCAACGTCGCCGCCCGCCTCCAGGGCGCCGCCGAGCCCGGGACCGTCACCGTCGGCGAGGTCACCCACCGCCTCACCCGGAGGGCGATCGAGTACGTCGAGCTCGAGCCGCTGGAGCTCAAGGGCAAGGCCGAGCCGGTGCCGGCGTGGGAGGCGGTGCGGGCTGTGGTCAGGGGGCGCGCCACCCGGGCGGCGGCCTCCTCGACCCCGCTGATCGGGCGCCGCGACGAGACCGACCGGCTCCTGGGGCTGTTCGAGCAGGTGGTGACCGAGGAACGCCCGCATCTGGTCACGGTGATCGGCCAGGCGGGCGTCGGCAAGTCGCGGCTGCTGCGCGAGCTCACGCTCCGCGTCGGCGAGAGCGATCGGCCGCCGGCCGTCCGGCTCGGCAGCTGCCCCGCCTACGGGGCCGGACTCGCCTACTGGGCGCTGGCGGAGATCGTCCGCGGGACGTTCCAGATCGTCGACACCGACGACGCCGGTGTCGCCTGGCGAAAGCTCCATGGCGGGATCGAGGACCTGGTTGCAGGTTCGGAGACCGAGGAGCCCCCGGGGCGGCTCGCGGCGGCGCTCGGCCGGCCGCTCGGGATCGAGCCTCCGGGCGGCTCCGGGCTCGACGGCGGCGAGGCCGAGGACCCGCAGCAGATGCGCGAGCGCCTGTTCTCCGCCGTGCGCACGCTGATCGAGGCCGCCAGCCGGCGCGAGCCGATGATCTTCGCCGTCGAGGACATCCACTGGGCCGACGAGGGCATGCTCGACCTGATCGAGTACCTGGCGCGCTGGGGGCGCGGCTCGGCGCTGCTCGTCTGCATGGCGCGCGACGAGCTGCTCGACCGCCGCCCAGGGTGGGGCGGCGGGCGCCTCAACGCGACCACGCTGACCCTCGATCCGCTCGCCCGCGAGCAGGCGCACGAGCTGGTCACCGCGCTGGTCGGCGGGCGAACCCCCGCGTCCGCGGAGCTCATGGGCGAGGTCGCCACCCGCTCGGGCGGCAACCCGCTGTTCGCCGAGGAGATGGTCAACCGGATCGTCGAGGAGGGCGCGGCGGAGCCCGACGCGCTGCCGGACACGGTGCACTCGGTGCTCGCGGCGAGGCTCGACTCGCTGCCGCGCGGCGAGCGGCGGGTGCTGCAGACGGCGGCGGTCGTCGGGCAGACGTTCTGGGAGGGCTCGGTCGGCGACACGGGCGAGCCGAACCTGGACCTGCGGACGACGCTCGAGTCGCTGCGGTCCAAGGACCTGGTCGTGCCGACCGCGGGCAGCCGGCTGGCCGGTGAGCGCGAGTACGCGTTCAAGCACGTGCTGATCCGCGACGTCGCCTACTCGACCCTGCCGAAGGCCGTGCGCGCGCGCAAGCACGCGGAGGTCGGCGCGTTCATCTCCGAGCGCGCCGCCGACCGCTCGGAGGGCGTGATCGCGATGGTCGCCGACCACTACTCGCGCGCCGCCACACTCGGCGACGGGGCCGACCTCGAGCCCGGCGAGCTGGAGGCGATCAAGGCGCGGGCGCTGGAGGCTCTCGAGGCGGCCGGCGACGCCTCCGCGGCCCTGTACTCGAACAACGAGGCCCAGGGTCACTACGAGGCGGCGCTGTCGCTCGGCGACGAGCTCGACCGGGCGACCCTGGCCCAGGTCTCGGAGAAGCTCGGCGACGTCGCCCTGCGGCTCGGCCGCGTCGATCGGGCGGTGCGCGCCTGGGACCGGTGCATGGAGTACCACCGGGGCGAGGAGGACCTGGCGCGGGTCGGCGACCTGCACCGCAAGATCGGCGCAGGCCTCTGGCACAAGGGCGATCGCGAGGCTTCGATCGAGCACTACCAGCGCGGGATCGACCTGCTCAAGGACGGCCCCCCGTGCATCGAGCTCGTGCGCCTGTACGAGGAGGCAGCGTCGCTGTACATGCACACGGGGGACAACATGCTCGCGATCTACGCCTCCGAGAAGGCGCTGCGCCTCGCCGAGCGCCTCGGCGAGGCGGGGGCGGCGAGCCGGGCCCACGGGATCTTCGGCCGGGTCTTCGGAAGGATCGGCGACTCCGAGCGGGCGCGCGAGAATCTCGAGCGCTCGGTGGAGCTGGCGCGCGAGACCGATCTGGCGGAGGCGGTGCGGGCGCTGTTCGCGCTCGGCTATCACCTCGAGGTATCCGAGGCCGACTACGACGGCGCCCGCGAGACCTACACCGCCGCGCTCGACCTGGCGCTCGAGACCGGCGACCTGCCGTCGCAGGTCGAGGTTCACGCCGCGCTCGCCCAGATCGCGATCTACCGGGGCGACTGGGAGGCGGCCGAGCGAGAGACCGAGGCGTCGGCGATGCTCGCCGAGCGCGAGGGGCTGGCCGGCAAGCTCTGCTTCCCGTATTCCATGCGGGGCGTGCTGCTCTGGCACGCCGGCGAGCTCGACGCCTCGGCCGAGATGCTCGAGCGCGCGTTCGAGATCGCCGACCAGGTCGGCCGCTCCGAGGTCGCCTTCGAGTCGCTGTCCTGGCTCGCCAACGCGCTCCGCGACCGCGGCGACCACGCCGACGCCGACCAGGCCCTCGCCCGGGCACTGGACCTCTGCGAGCGGGCGGGGCTGGTCGCGCAGTCGGTCGAGGCGACCGCCGCACGAGCGGTCAACGCCGCCCTCTGGGGCAAGACGGAGACCGCGGCGGAGCTCGCCGAGGAGGCGGTCGGCCTCGCCGAGCGGCTCCGCTACCCGGTCGGCCAGGCGGCCAGCCTCGAGGCCCGCGGCGCCGCGGCGGCCGACCCCGACGAGCGCACGCGCCTGCTCACCGAGGCGCGCGAGGCATGGGAGCGCCTCGGCCGGCCGATCGACGCCGATCGCTGCACCGCACTCGCCTCCCGCGTCTGATCAGGTTCCCTGAGCGGCGAGAGCCAAGCCAGGCAAGGAAGCAGGGAGCGACGTGTGCTCTGCACACGAGCGAACCGATGACGCAGCCGGGCGCCGGCTATCGCCGCTCAGGCCAGGCCCTCTGCCTCGTATTCGCGGAGAAAGCCCTCGAACAGGCGCTTGTGGCCCTGCTCGTCGCGGAGGATGGCGATCACCATGTCCTGGGTCACCGGGTCGATGCCGTCGGTCTCCTCGACGATCCGGCTGTAGTGCTCAATCGCGCCCGACTCGGCCTCGATCACGCCCTTGATCACGTGCACGATGTCGACCTGCTCGTCGGGCGGCTGCAGATAGCTCTGCTCGGCCGAGAAGTCGAGCGAGCCGGGGACGACCCCGTAGAGCTCCTTGATCCGCGCCGCGAACTGCTGCGCGTGGCCGAGCTCCTCCAGGATGTCCTGCTCGAGCGACTCCTTGATCTCCTGCGCGCGGACGCCGTCGGGGTTGACCGAGTTGGCGATGTAGCTCATCACCGTCTCGATCTCCATCCAGTAGGCCTTGGTCAGCAGGCCGATCACCTGCTCGCGCTGCTCCGCGTGGTCGGCGGCCATGATGTCGCCGCTGGTCGTGGCTGTCTCGTTCATCAGCTCTCGCTTTCGGTCGTGTGCGAGGAGGATTCCCGGTGGCCGGCGGGCAAAACGGGGCTGCGCAGGGCGAGCGCGAGCTCGAACCTGGCCGACGGGTCGTCGAGGGCGCTGCCGAAGCGCTCGCGCAGGCGCGCGAGGCGGTAACGGACCGTTTGCGGGTGGATGTGGAGCTCGGCGGCGACCGCGGCGACCTCGCCCTGGTGGTCGAGCCACGCCCGCAGGGTGGCGGTCAGGCGTACCCGCGAGGCGGGCGTCTCGGCGGCCAGCGGGTCCAGCCGGCGCGCCGCGAGCTCAGCCAGCGCGGCGTCGTCACCGTGGGCGACCAGCGCCGCGAGGTGGTCGTCGGCGAGCGCGAAGCGCCGGTCGGGAACGATCCCGGCGGCGATCAGGCGGCGCACCTCGCGGGCCCGGTCGGCGCTGCGCCGCGCCTCCAGCAGGTCGACCGCCGGCCCGAGCACGACGCGCGTCCGGCCGGCCGCGCGCTCGAGCCCAGCCCGCAGGCCCGGGGCCGCCGGATCGGCGAGCAGCGCCAGGCCGCCGTCGACCCCGCCCGGCTCGGCGACCAGGGTGCTCGCCGGCAGCCGCGCCCGCAGCCGGTGGCCGTCGCCCTCCCAGGCCAGGGCGGCGATCGTCGCCGGCGGATCCCAGCCGGCGTCGGCGGCCGCGGCGCGCACCGCCGCCTCGTCGGGCTCGGGGTCGAGCAGCAGCGCGGCGAGCCGGCGCCGCAGCCGCTCCCGCTCCCCCGCCGCAGCCGACTGCGCCTCGGCATAGCCGTCGGCCGAGAGCGCCGAGAGCTCGTCGATGTAGGCGAAGACCGCCTCCGCCAGCAGGGTGAGCGTGCGCCGGTCGACTCGCGCCTCGATCGCGATCGCCGACACCCGGCGCCAGGCGACCCGCGCCCCGAGGCGGTAGGCGGCGAGCAGCGCGTCGAGCGAGCGTTGCTCGCGGTGCTCGCCGCGGCCGAGGCCGCGGTAGACCGCGTCGCTCGCGGTGCGGTCGAGGTCCGGGTCGGCGATCAGGTCGACGAACTGGCCCAGCGCCTCCTCCACCCCGATGCGGATCCCGGCGCCGAACCGCCCCCGCAGCGGGCGGCGGTAGGCGGGCACCCGCTCGCGAATCGCGGCGATGATCTCGTCGCTCAGCGCGGCGACCCGGGGGCGGATGAGCTCGCCGATCCGCGGCGGTAGGCCCCTCCAGGGCTCGTCGATGTCGATTTCCTCGATTTCTTGTATCGCGATGACAAGATCTTAGGACGAACACGTGACTTGAGGTCAAGAACCTGTTGCCTCGAGCGCCTACTCTGTGTAGGCATGAGCCGACTACAGCGCTACTCGAACATGACCGCCGTCGTTCTCCCGTTTCTCGCCTTCCTGGCGGCGATCGTGCTGCTCTGGAACCAGGCGGTTGGCTGGACCGACCTGGCGATCGCCGCCGCGATGTACCTCGTCACCGCGCTCGGGATCACGATCGGCTACCACCGCATGCTCACCCACCGCGCCTTTCAGACCTACAAGCCGCTCGAGTACGCGTTCGCGGCGGCCGGCTCGATGGCCGTCCAGGGGCCGGTGATCGACTGGGTCGCCGACCACCGCAAGCACCACGCCCACACCGACGAGGAGGGCGACCCGCACTCCCCCCATGTCGGCCACGGCAGCGGACTCGCCGGCCTCTGGCACGCGCACGTCGGCTGGCTGTTCGACTCCAACGGGCAGGCCGACCGCCGCAAGTACGCCCCCGACCTGATGGACGACCGAGGCATGCGGCTCCTCAACCGCCGCTTCGTCTCCTTGGTCGGGCTCTCGCTCGCGCTCCCGGCGGCGCTCGGCTGGCTGCTCACCGGGACGGTCGGGGGCGCGCTCACCGGACTGCTCTGGGGCGGGCTCGTGCGGATCTTCTTCGTCCACCACATCACCTGGTCGATCAACTCGATCTGCCACTTCCACGGCCGCCGCCGCTTCGCCACCGACGACCGATCGACCAACGTCTGGTGGCTCTCGCTCGCCTCGCTGGGCGAATCCTGGCACCACAACCACCACGCCTTCCCGCGCTCGGCCGTCCAAGGCCTGCGCCGCTGGGAGCTCGACCCGTCCGGAGCGATCATCGGGGTCATGCAGCGCGCCGGGTTGGCGTGGAACGTCGTTCGCATCAGCCCGGAGCGGCAGGCACAGAGGCTGGCGTAGTTCCGCGGCTCCGGCCGGCTTCGGGGCGCGCTGGAGGCGCGGGGCCGGACTTGGCTGGGTAGGGGGAGCGTTGGCGCGGGCGTGGCCGCGCCGTCCTACGAGTGCGGACTCTTGGTCGCTATAGGACCACAATCGCGCACTCGTCGTCGGCCGCACTGGCGGCTGGCGGGTGTGTGGAGCCCGGGGGCTGGTCAACGGGCGATCGCCGGGTATTGGACGCGTGCTGGGGGCGGCGCGTCGGAGGCCCGCTACTCCGGCCGATCAACTCTCCCCACCCAGCCAAACCACGCCGTGGCTTCGTACCCGCGCGGCCGCCCGGGCATAGAATCGGCCCGTGCCCACCACCTGGATCCTCACGGGCTCGCTGGAGAACTTCCGCATCAACGTCGAGCGTCGGTTCGACGTGATCGGGTTCAAGGAGCGGCGACGCAACCAGGCGCTCGAGTTCGAGCCCGGGGACGAGATCGTCTTCTACGTCACCGGCGTGCAGGCGTTCGGCGGCATCGCCCGGGTGCGCTCGGCGATGTTCGAGGACCGCTCGCCGATCTGGCCGCAGGGCAAGAAGAAGCACCCCGAGGACTACCCGTGGCGGGTCGAGGCGGAGCCCGTCGCCGTCCTCGACGAGGCCGAGTTCGTGCCGGCCGAGTCCCTGCTCGGCGAGCTCGAGCACGTGCGCAAGTGGCCGGCGGAGCACTGGCACCTCGCCTTCCAGGGACAGCTGCGCACGATCTCGGACGCCGACGCGAAGACGCTCGGCGAGCGGATCGCCGCCGCGTCGCGCACCGCCGCCGCCACCGGGTGATCCACGAGCGCCACTTCACCGTCGAGGAGGCGAACGCGCTCCTGCCGACCCTCGACGCGACGCTGCGCAAGTTGCGCGAGGAGCGCGACCGGCTCACCGACACCGAGGCCCACGAACTGCTCTCGACGGCCGCGCCCGCCAACGGCGGCGGCCAGTACGGGCGCGACGTCGGCGAGGCCTTCCTCGCCGTTCGCGGCCTGCTGGCCGAGATCCAGCAGCTCGGGATCGTCGTCCGTGACGTGGATCGCGGCCTGATCGACTTCCCGGCGATCCTCGAGGGGCGCGAGGTCTACCTCTGCTGGCAGCTCGACGAGGGCGAAATCGGCTTCTGGCACGGCCTCGAGTCGGGCTTCAATGGCCGACAGCCCCTCGGGTGAAGAGGCGAGCGGCCGACCGCTCTCGCCGGCCGAGCGGATCGTCGCGGCCGGCGCGATCGCCGTCGGCGCGAGCCTGCTGCTGCCCTGGTATGGGATCCCGTTCAGCCGCGGGCTCTCGGTGACCGGGCTCGACAGCTTCGGCTTCGCCCACGTCGCGCTCGTGATCACGGTCGGGGCCGCGGCAGTGCTGATCGTCCGCGAGGCCGCGGGACACCGGCTCGCCCGACCGCTGCGCTCGGCCGAGCTCGTGGTCCTCGCCGGCGTCTGGGCCGCGCTGCTCACCGCCTACCTGATGATCGACCGCCCGGACGACCTCGGCAACGCCGGCAGCGTGAACCTCCGGTTCGGCATCTACGTCGCTGCGGCCGGCTGCCTCGCGATCGCCGTCGGCGGGATGCGGATGCGGGCTGAGCGCCGGGGGTCGGAGGGGTCCAAGCCCGCCCTCAAATAATGAAGACGGGACGCCCGCCCGGCGTCCCGTCTTCATTACTGGGAGGTGTGGTTTGGTGTGTGTGTTTGCCCCGAAGGGCGGATGCGCATCCCCCTCATCGGCAGCTCGGCCGCAGAACTTGAGCGCTTTCGGAAAAAGAACCGGAGCGCCGCCCTTGGCGCTCCGGCTCTGGCATCGGAGGTGCCCCCTTCGGGCGTGGCCCGCTCGGCCGCGCCACTGGGTCCTTGGTGGGGGTATGGGGTGCAATCGGAGTGGCGCGCCGTAGCCGGCACGTCACTCCGCAATCACCATCGGCCGCCGGCTCCGGAGCGCGAGCCACGAGCCCGGGACTGGACGTTCGTACGAGGTCAGGCGCCGGGCCGAGGCGCGAGCGCGGAGCGCACCAGGTCCCGGTCATGCTCGTAGTCGAGCAGCTCGCCGGCCGCTTCCGGGGTCATCCAGCGCAGCTCGTCGACCTCGTCGCCGGCCTCGAAGCTGCCGCCGAGCGGGCTCATCAGCCACCAGCGGACGAGCTTCGTGCGCCCCTTGCGGTCGCGATAGCGGGCCGGCTCCAGCTCGCGACCGAGCGCGCAGCGCAGCCCCGTCTCCTCCTCGACCTCGCGCAGCGCCGCCTCCTCCCAGCCCTCCCCGCGCTCGAGCTTTCCCTTCGGCAGCGACCAGTCGTCGTAACGCGGCCGGTGGACGACCGCCAGCTCCGGCCCCTCGCCGCGGTCGCGGACGACGAGGCCGCCCGCGGCCCGCACCTCAGCGTCGTTCAACCGCGCCTCTGCGGGATCACCGCGAAGCCCTGGTCGCGGACGGCGGCGAGCACCCGCCGGCCGTGCTCGGGGCCGTCGGTCTGCAGCACCAGCCGGATCCCGGTCTCGCGCACGTGCAGGTCGACGCCCTCGCGCAGGTGGACGACGTCGAGCACGTTCGCGCGCTGGTCGGCGACGGTGCCGACGAGCCGGGCGAGCGCGCCCGGGCGATCCGGGACCACGGTCGCGAACACCAGCCGCCTGCCGGCCGCCGTCTCGCCGAGCCGGATGCACTCGACCAGGCGCGCGGCATCGACGTTGCCGCCGGAGAGCAGCGCGCAGACGTCGCCGTCCTCCGGGAGCTCGAACTTGCCGGCGAGCAGCGCCGCGACCGAGGCCGCCCCGGCACCCTCGACCACGAGCTTCGAGCGCTCGAGCAGCAGGACCATCGCCTGGGCGACGTCGTCGTCGGAGACCGTGACGACCTCGTCGACGAACTCCGCGACCAGCGGCAGGGTGAGCTCGCCGGGGTGCTTGACCGCGATCCCGTCGCAGATCGTGCTCGCCGAGCGGGCGCCGATCGGCTGCTGCGCCGCGAGCGAGTCGGGATACGGCGCGCAGCGATCCGACTGCACGCCGACGACCCGCACGCCCGGCAGCCGGTCCTTGATCGCGATCGCGATCCCCGCCGCCAGCGCGCCGCCGCCGATCGGGACGACCACGAGTCGCGTCGCCGGCGCCTGCTCGGCGATCTCGAGCCCGATCGTCCCCTGACCCGCGAGCACCACGGGGTCGTCGAAGGCGTGGATCAGGGTGCGGCCCTCCTCGCGCGGCGACCTCGCCAGCCGCCGGTGGCGGCGTCGTCGTACGACCCCGCCACCAGGCGCACCTCGCCCGCCGTAGCCGCGAACCGCCTCGATCTTGGCCAGCGGGGCGTCGGCCGGCATGCAGAGGACCGCGTGCGCGTCGCGAGAGCGCGCCGCGACCGCGACCGCCTGGGCGTGGTTGCCGGCGCTGGCGGCGACGACCCCCGCCTCGATCTCGGCCCGCTCCAGCCCCGCGATCCGGTTGTGCGCGCCGCGGACCTTGAACGAGCCGGTGCGCTGCAGGTTCTCGGCCTTGAGCGCGACCGTCGCCCCGACGCGGCGGGAGATCTCGCCCGCGGAGACCACGGGCGTGGTCCGCACGTGCCCGCGGATCGTCTCCGCGGCGCGCTCGATCTCGGCGACCCCCACCGCCTTCGTGCTCGGCAAGGTTGCCATGCGCGATCAGGCTACAACGGCCGGCGAGGGCGCTCTACGCGGGGACCTCGATCGAGGGACCGCCGGCCTCCGGGGGCGCGGCGAGCGACTCGCGCCGGTAGTCGCGGTACTCGCGCCAGATGATCTGCAGCGTCGCCGCGGCGGGGATCGCGAGCACCGCGCCCAGGATCCCGAACAGGGTCGAGCCGAAGAGGACCGAGACGAGGACGACGAACGGCTCGATCTCGACCGCCCGCCGCTGGATCTGCGGCTGGATCACGTAGTTCTCGAACTGCTGGTAGAGGATCGCGAAGGCGATCCAGACGATCAGCCCGACCGGGAAGTTGACGAAGATCATCACCACGGCGATGAGGACGGCGGCGATCGTTGCGCCGACGACCGGGATCAGGTCGAAGAAGGCGACGATCAGCGCCAGGGGCCCCGCGAAGGGGGCGCCGAGGATCGTGAGGACGATGAAGGACGAGACCCCGGCGATCGTCGCCTGCAACAACGCCCCGCCGACGTAGTTGCCGATCGCGTTGGCGATGTGCCGCAGCGCCCGCTCGACCCGCTCGGCCCGCACCGGCGGCTGCGCGCGCACGAACCCCTCCGCCCATCGCGGCCCGCCCGAGACCATGAAGATGCTCAGGATCAGGATCGTCACCGCGGCGAAGATCGAGTTGACGACCCCGACCCCGATGTCCTGGAGCACGCCGGCGGCGTCGCCGATCTTGCTCGGCAGGTCGTCGGCGAGGCTCTGCAGCTCGCTGGTGAAGTCGTACTTCTCGTTGAGGTCGTTGAGGGTGTTGTTCTCGTTGACGAAGTCGGTGACGTCCTGCGCGTACTCGGGCACGTTGTCGCCGAGGTTCTCGATCTGGCCGACGAGCGAGGGGATGATGAGGGCCCCGAGCCCGATCGGGATCAGGACCAGGGCGGCGTAGACGATCGCGACCGCGAATCCCCGCTTCATGCGCCGCTGGAGCAGGTTCACCGGGCCCGAGACGGCGACGGCGATGAAGGCCGCGATCACGAGCCAGGTGATCGGCGTCCGCAGGAGGTAGATCAGGTAGAGGACGAGGACGACCGAGACCACGATCAGCACCGTGCGCAGCACGACGCGACCGACCGGGTCGCGCGGTGTCATCACCGCCATCACAGCCTTCCCTATTCGTCGGCGCAGACCCCTTTCCTCGCGCTGCGCCGGCGCGATAGCTTGCTCTCGATGCAGACCGAGATCGAAGCGCTGCTCGAGCCGCTGGCCGAGATCTCCGACCTCGGCCGCGCCCGCGCGCTGCTCGCCTGGGACGAGCGCACGAAGATGCCGCCCGCGCGGCGCGCCGATGCGGGCCGAGCAGATCGCGACCCTGACGGCGCTGCGCCACCGGCGGCTCGCCTCCGACGAGCTCGGCCGCCTGCTCGACGCGGCCGACGGCGAGCCTCGACGGCGCGCCGCGCGACTCGTTCGAGGCGAGCCTGGTGCGGGTCGACCCGGCGCGACTGGGAGAAGGCGCGCCGCGTGCCGACCGAGCTGCGAGCCGAGATCGCCCGCGAGACCTCCCTCGCCGAGCACGCCTGGGAGGCGGCGCGCGAGGAGTCCGGACTTCGCCGCCTTCCTGCCCTCACCTCGAGCGCGTGGTCGAGCTCAAGCGCCGCTACATCGAGTGCTTCGAGTTCGAGCACCCCTACGACGCGCTGCTCGACGACTTCGAGCCCGGGATGACGACCGCCGAGCTGCGCCCGGTGCTCGAGCGCCTGCGCGACGGGGTCGTGCCGCTGCTCGAGGCGATCGTCGCCGGCGGTGTGCGAGCTCGACTCGTCGCCGCTCTACGGCGAGTTCCCCTGACGCCGCGCAGGAGCGCTTTGCCCAGGAGGTCGCTGCGAGCCTGCCGCTGGAGCCGGATGCATGGCGCCTCGACTCGACCGTGCACCCGTTCGCGATCGGGATCGCGATCTCCGACCTGCGGATCACCACCCGCTTCGACCCCGAGCTACGTCGGCAGCCGCGCTGTGGGCCGTGATCCACGAGGTCGGCCACGCGCTGTACGAGAACGGGCTCGACCCGGCGCTCGAGCGCACGCCGCTGTGCCGCTCGGTCTCGCTCGGCTTCGACGAGTCCCAGAGCCGGCTGTGGGAGAACTGGGTCGGGCGCGGGCGGCCGTTCATGTCCCGCCTGCTGCCGATGCTTGCGACGCGCTTCGGCGAGCCGTTCGACGGCCTCGGCCCGAACGAGCTCTACCGGGCCGCGAACGTCGTCAGCGCCGTCGCTGATCCGGGTCGAGGCCGACGAGGTCACCTACAACCTGCACATCGATCCTGCGGTTCGAGCTCGAGCAGCAGATCTTCGACGGCACGCTGGCGCTCGCCGACCTGCCCGAGGCCTGGAACGCGCGCATGCGCGAGTACTTCGGGATCGAGGTCCCCGACGACGCCGACGGGGTGCTCCAGGACGTCCACTGGTCGGCGGCGCCTTCGGCTACTTCCCGACCTACTCGCTCGGCAACGTGATCGCGGCGCCAGGTCTGGGAGCTCGCACGCGCGGCGCTCCGCGACCTCGACGCGCAGCTCGCCGCCGGCGAGCTCGCGCCGCTGCGCGCGTTCCTGGCCGAGCGCATCTACCGCCACGGCGGCAAGCTCGAGCCGGCGCAGATGATCGAGCGGGTGACCGGCGGGCCGCTGGACCCGGGTCCGCTCCTGCGCCATCTCGAGCGCAAGTTCGGCGAGCTCTACGGTCTGACGACAACAGGAGGAGGACGAAATGAGCGAACCCACCGAGTACGCGCCGGGAACCCCGAGCTGGGTCGACAACGCCTCGCCGGACCCGGCGGCCGCGGCGCGGTTCTACTCGCAGCTCTTCGGCTGGGAGACCGAGGACGTGATGCCGGCCGAGCAGGACGGCGAGTACCACATGGCGAGCCTGCGCGGCAAGGACGTCGCCGCGCTCGGCTCACAGCCGATGGAGGGCGTGCCCGCCGGTCTGGAACACCTACGTCACGGTCGAGGACGCCGAGGCGACCGCCGGAGGCCGTCAAGGAGGCGGGCGGCAGGTGATGATGGAGCCGTTCGACGTCTTCGACGCCGGCCGGATGGCCGTCTTCGCCGATCCGTCGGGCGCCGTGTTCATGGCCTGGAAGCCGAACCAGATCGATCGGCGCCTACATCGTCAACGAGCGCGAACACGCTGTCGTGGAACGAGCTGCAGACCCGCGACCCGGCCGGGCGCGAAGGAGTTCTACGGCAAGGTCTTCGGCTGGCAGAGCGACGACATGGACTTCGGCGGCGGCACGTACACGATCTGGTACCCGCCCGGGGTCGAGCCCGCGGCAGGGCAACGGGGTCGGCGGGATGATCGAGATGACCGGCGACCAGTGGCCGGAGGACGTGCCCCCGAACTGGCTCGTCTACTTCGCCGTCGAGGACACCGACGCGACCGTGGAGAAGGCGAAGGAGCTCGGCGGCTCAGGTGGTCGGAGCCGTTCGACGTCGAGGGCGTCGGGCGGATCGCGGTGCTCAGCGATCCGAACGGCGCCGTCTTCGCGGTGATCAAGACGCAGATGCCCGCCGACGACTGAAGGCGCTCCGGAACGCAAGAGGGGCGGCGCCAGGCGCCGCCCCTCGGTGCTTCGAAAGCCGCTCGGGCTAGAGCGTGCGCACGTTGACCGCGCGCGGGCCCTTGTCGCTCTCCTCGGACTCGAACTCGACCTTCGCGCCGTCGGCGAGGGCGGCGCCGCCCTCGACCTGGCTCTGGTGGACGAAGAGGTCGCGTCCGGTCTCATCGGGAGTGATGAAGCCGAAGCCCTTCTCGTGGTTGAACCACTTGACTGTGCCTACTGCCATTGTCCCTCCAGGGAACTCGGGTGCTCGCGGTACGAAGGAACCCTGGAAAGGACGCCTCGAACTGCTACGCACGTTTAACGACGCGAAAGCCTAGCCGAGCTTCGGGCGGCACCGCTGTCTGCCTCAGCCGGCGCTCGGCGACTCCGCGGTGGCGCCGCCGAGCGCGACGTGCGCGCGGCTGTCGCTGCCGCGGATCAGCACCAGCGTCGCGAGCACGCCCGAGCAGCGCGATCCCGGCGCCGACCATGAACGCGTCGGCGTAGCCGTCGGTGAGCGCCGCCGGGCTCGGCGCGCCGCCCGCCGCCGCGGCGGCGTCGTCGATCTGGGTGAAGGCGACGGTCGAGAGCACGCGCCAGCCCGAGCGCGCCGCCGACCTGCTGCGAGGTGTTGATCAGCCCGCTGGCGAGCCCGGCCTCGCGCTCCTCGACGCCCGGAGACGGCGGCGATCGTCTGCGGGACGAAGGCGAAGCCCGAGCCCGGCCGCGGCGAGCAGCGACGGGCCGAGCACGTCGCCGACGAAGCCGCCGTCCGGGCGAGATCTGGCCGAACCAGACCAGCCCGGCGGCGATCAGCAGCATCCCGGCGGCGAGCACCGGCTTGAACCCGATCCGGGTGACGAGCTGGGAGGCGACCCCGGCGGCGAGGATGATCGTCACCGCGAGCGGCAGGTAGGAGAGGCCCGTCTTGATCGCGCTGTAGCCGAGCACGTTCTGCATGTACAGCGAGATGAAGAAGAACATCGAGAACAGCGAGGCGCCGGTGAGCACGCCGACCACGTTGGCGCCGGTGAGCGTCCGCATGCGGAAGATCGAGAACGGCACCAGCGGCGCGGCCGAGCGGCGCTCGATCGCGACGAACGCGCCGAGCAGCGCGACGGCGGCCGCGAGCAGGCCGATCGTCTGGCCCGAGCCCCAGCCCGCGTTCGGCGCCTCGACCAGCGCGTAGACGAGCACCGCGAGCCCGGCGGTGACGCTGACCGCGCCGGCGAAGTCGAAGGCCCGGTGCTCGGACTCCGAGCGGCTCTCGGCGAGCAGCCGCGGCGCCAGCCAGGCGGCGCCGAGGCCGATCGGCACGTTGACCCACAGCACCCACTCCCAGCCGGCGTACTCGGTCAGCACGCCGCCGAGCAGCACGCCGGCGGCGCCGCCGGAGCCGGCGACCGCGCCCCAGGCGCCGAGCGCCTTGTTGCGCTCGGCGCCGTCCTTGAAGGTGGTGGTGACGATCGAGAGCGCCGCCGGCGAGAGGATCGCGGCGCCGAGGCCCTGGACGGCGCGGGCGGCGATCAGCGCGCCCGGAGGACTCGGCGAGGCCGCCGGCGAGCGAGGCGAGCGCGAACAGGATCAGCCCGCCCATGAACACGCGCCGGCGGCCGAGCAGGTCGGCCATCCGGCCGCCGAGCAGCAGGAAGCCGCCGAACGTGAGCACGTAGGCGTTGACGACCCAGGAGAGGTCGTCCTGGGAGAAGGCGAGCGCGTCGCCGATCGTCGGCAGGGCGACGTTGACGATCGAGGCGTCGAGGACGACGACGAACTGCGCCACGCAGAGCAGCGCGAGCCCGATCCACCGCCTGCGTTCGTATTCCTGGGCTTCCGTCATCTCCTAACCTTCCTCTTCCTATTCGGAGTCTCGGTTCCGGTTAGGCGTGTACGATAACGGAACCTTGGTTCCGTTTGCGTTCCAGGTCCTGACCCCTTGACCACGCCGACCACGCCGATGTGACCGCGCCCACTTCGCCCATCGCCCGCCCCCAGCGCGCCGACGCGCGCCGCAACCGCGCGGCCGTGATCGAGTCGGCGCGCAAGCAGTTCGCCGCCCACGGCCTCGACGCCCAGATCGACGAGATCGCCCGCGGCGCCGGGGTCGGCGTCGGCACCGTCTACCGCCACTTCCCGACCAAGGAGAGCCTGCTCGAGGCGCTCGCCCAGGCGCGCTTCGAGCGCCTCGCCGAGGAGCGGGCGCCGGGCGCTGGAGGCCGAGGACGGCTGGGAGGGGTTCGTCGAGTTCATGACCTACTCGGCCCGGGTGATGGCCGAGGACCGGCTGCTCTCCGAGGCGATGGACCAGCGCGCCGTGGTCTGCGGCGAGGCCGCCGAGTCGGTCGGCCTGCTGGAGGTCGTCACCGCGCTGGTCGAGCGGGCGAAGGCGAGGGCAAGCTGCGCGCCGACACCGAGCCCTGGGACGTCCCGGGCTGATCTGCGGCATCGGCCGCGCCGTCCGCGCGCGCGCCCGGGGCGCCCGGCGCTGACCTGGGAGCGCCACCTCGAGATCATCCTCGCCGGCCTGCGCGCAGCCTGAGCCTCGCCCGCCGCCGGTGCCCGCGACACTGCGGTGCTCGAGCGCTCAGCGGATAGGTTGCGCGCGATGCCCGAGGCGCTGACGCCCGCAGGAGGCCGCCGCGCGGCTCGAGCCCACCGACACGCTCGGGATCCCGCTCGGCACCGGGCAGCCGCCGGCGTTCATGGCGGCGCTCGGCGAGCGCGACGACTGGGCCGACCTGCGGATCTACGGGGCGCTGCTGCTCGCCTGGTCGGAGGCCTTCAGGCACCCGAACGTCCACTACCTCTCGGCTTCTTCGGGCCGGTCGAGCGCGCGCTGCGCGACCAGGGCGCCAACATCAGCTTCGCCCCGGCCGACTTCCGCCGCTTCGAGCCGCTGCTCGAGCAGCAGGCGCCGCGGGTGATGGCCACGGTCGCCGCGCCGCCCGACGACGCCGGGCTGGTGCAGCCTCTCGCTGCACGCCGGCGGCACGGTCAAGGAGCTGGCCCGCGCCGGCGCCGACCCCGAGCGGCTGCTGGTGGTCGAGGCCTCGCCGCAGTTTCCCGCGCACCCTCGGCCTGCCGCCCGACTACCCCCACGCCCTCCACGTCGACGAGATCGACGTCCTGGTCGAGTCGAGGCGGAGCCGTTCGCGCTCCCCGAGCCCGAGCCGGGCGAGGTCGACGCCGCGATCGCCGAGCACGCGCGGCGCTTCATCCCCGACGGCGCGACGCTGCAGACCGGGATCGGCGCGATCCCCTCGGCGATCGTCGGCCGGCTCGCCGAGGGCGACGGCGGCGACTACGGCGTCCACTCGGAGATGTTCACCAACGGGCTCATGCGCCTGCACGAGGCGGGCAAGGTCACCAACCGCAAGGGCCAGTTCGACGGCGTCTCGGTCGCGACCTTCGCCGGCGGCTCGCCCGAGCTCTACGCCTGGCTCGACGGCAACGACGAGGTCGCGTTCCTGCCGGTCGAGGTCGTCAACTCGCCCGACCTGATCGCGCCGCAACCGGATGATGGTGACGATCAACGCCGCGCTCGCCGTCGACATCCACGGCCAGGTGGTCGCCGACACGATCGACGGCAGCCAGTACTCGGGCATCGGCGGCCACGAGGACTTCATCGCCGGCCCGGCGCTCTCGCTCGAGGACCGCTCGCTGCTCTGCCTGCCCTCGACGGTGACGGTCGGCGGCGAGCTGCGCTCGCGGATCGTGCCCTGGTTCGACGCGGGCGCCGTGATCACGACGCCGCGCCACCAGGTCGACGTGATCGTCACCGAGCACGGCGCCGCCGAGCTGCAGGGCCTGACCGTGCACCAGCGCGGGCTGGCGCTGGCCGAGATCGCCCACCCCGACTTCCGCGACGAGCTGCGCGAGGCGGCCGAGCGCGCGTCGCACGGCCGCTCGGCGGTCGGCTGAGCGCGGGCTAGCGGCTCGAGCGCGCCCGGCTCAGCGGTCGAGCGTCGCTTGGACGAGCTGCCGCGAGCTCGTCCGCTTGCGCGCGGTGCTCCGGCCGCGAGCTCGCGGCGCGCGAGCGCGAGCGCGTCGAGCTCGCCGTGGACTTGCGTGCGCCGGCGCGCGGCCGCCGTTGCGGCGCTCGGACGCCGGGATCTCCTCGGTGACGACGGCCTTGGTCAGCACCGGGATCTGCTTCGCGAGGAACTTCGCCATCCGCTCCTCGTCGCGGCGGATCGCCCGCGCGAGCTTCGCGGTCTCGTTGTCGCCGACGCTCTCGGCGAGCGTCTCGATCGCCGTGTAGGTGGCGATCTCCTCGTGCTCGTTGAAGTACTCGGTCTTCGCGTTCTTGAGCATCTTCTCGGCCTCGCCGGTGCCGCGGACCGTGTGCAGCGGGCCCTTGGCCAGCGACTTCGCCTTGCCCGGCGCCTGGCCGGCGACCTTCTCGGCCAGCTGCGGGCCGCCGCCGCCGAGCTTCTTGATCCGGCGCTCGAGCTCGCGCGCGTGCGCCTTGGTCTCCTTCAGGTGCTCCTGCAGCCGCTTCTTGTACGGCTTGCGCGTCGTCATCGCGATGTGCGCCTCGAGCGCGGTCTCGAGCTCCTTCTCCTTGCCGTATGCCTCGCTCAGGTACTGGACGAGCTTCGCCTGCTTGATCGTTTCGGTCATCACTTTCTCCTCGAATTGGGGTTCACTCGGCGCCTACCCGGGCGGCCGCGGTCCAACCGGCGAACTGGTCACACTCGCCGGTGCTCGAGGCGGCGTTCTGGGGACTGGTCGGCGGTCTCGCGCTGGTGCTCGGCGCGCTGGTCACGTTCGTCCGCCGGCCGAGCGAAGCGCCTCGTCGCCTACGTGATGGCGTTCGGCGCCGGCGTCCTGATCAGCGCCGTCGCCTACGACCTGACCGCGGAGGCGTTCGACCTCGGCGGCGGCGACGCGGTCGCGATCGGACTCGCGGCCGGCGCGCTCGTCTACGCCGGGCTGAGCCGGCTGCTCAACCGCCACGGCCAGCGGACGCCGAGGGCGCCGGCCGGGCGCTCGCCCTGGGCGCCCTGCTCGACGGGATCCCGGAGTCGGCGGCGATCGGCCTGACGCTGGTCGGCGGCGGCGGCGTGAGCGTCGCGTTCGTCGTCGCCGTCTTCATCTCCAACTTCCCGGAGTCGTTCTCGTCGACGAGCGAGTTCGAGCGGGCCGGGCGCTCGCGCCTGAGATCCTCGCGCATCTGGATCGGCGATCGCCCTCGCCTCGGCGCTCGCGGCGGGGCTCGGCTACCAGTTCCTCGGCGGCGGGTCCGACGGACCTGCAGGCGGCGACGTCAAGGCGTTCGCCGGCGGCGCGATCCTGACCATGCTGGCGACCGAGATGATCCCCGAACGCATACGAGGACAGCGGCAAGTCGCTCGGCGATCGGGCTCGTGACCGTGCTCGGCTTCGCGCTCGCGGCCGGGCTGAGCGCGATCGAATAGACGCCGCTAGGTCGCGGCGGTCTCGCTCTCGCGCTCGGCCTCCGGGTCGAGCGCCGGCTCGGAGTGCGCGGCCCGGTCCTCGTAGGCGGCGCGGGCGCTGCGGGTCGGCCTCGGCGAGCACCTTGTCGGCCTTCAGGAGGCGGCCGATCGCCCTCGCGGGCGCCGCGCGGCAGCAGCTGCATGAACTTGTAGATGCCGACGCTCTCGCGCGGGACCCAGACGTCGAACTTCGGCCGCTCGAGCGCGTCGACGATCGCGTCGGCGACGTCCTCGGGCTGCAGCACCTTGATCGCCCGCGTCTCGGGCAGCCCGGAGCCGAGCTCGGTGTTGACGACCGCGGGCATCACGACGGAGATCTCGATGTCGGTGTCGCGCAGCTCCGCGCGGACCGCCTCGGAGACGCCGACGACGAAGTGCTTGGTGCCGCAGTAGGTGGCGCCGCCGGGGAACCCGGCCTTGCCGGCCTGCGAGGCGAGGTTGACGAGGTGGCCGCGGCCGCGGCGCTGCATCCGCGGCAGCGCCAGCTTCATCCCGTACATGACGCCGTGCACGTTGATGTCGACCATCCGCTGCGCGGTCAGGTCGTCCTCGTCGACGAACTGCCCGAGCGGCATGATCCCGGCGTTGTTGACCAGCACGTCGAGCGAGCCGAGCCGCTCCTCGACCTGGTCGAGGAAGCCCTCGAACGAGTCGCGGCGGGTGACGTCGAGCTCGAGCGCGAGCGTGTCGCCGCCGATCTCGGCCGCGGTCTGCTCGGCGAGCTCGCGGTCGAGGTCGCCGATCGCGACCTTGGCGCCCTTGCAGCACCAGCGCCCTCGCGGTCGCCTTGCCGATCCCCCGGGCGCCGCCGGTGATCGCCACGACCTTTCCCTTCAGCGAACGCGGCTGCGCTGCCATCGCAACTCCCTCTCGTCGATTGAGCGCCGGTCGCGGCGCCTGCGAGCGCGGAGCCTATCGCGGCGGGCCCCGCTGGCACGTCCGTACCGTTAGCTTTCGAGCCGACGGTGACAGCGGTCGAGCCGACCACCGGCGAGCCGGCCTACGACCCCGCGCCGCGAGCGCGGCGGGATCGCCGCGGCGCCGGAGCCGATGTCCGCGAACCCGGTGCGGCGGGTCGTCGACGACCTGGTGGCCGAGCGCCGCGGCGGGGCCCTTCCCCCCGGGCCGGGCCGGGGCGGCATCGCCCGCGCGCGGCGGATGGCGCGCGACCCGCTCTCGGTGCTGCTGCCGCTCTACGAGCAGTACGGGCCGATCTTCAGCACCCGGCTGCTGCACTCGCGGATCGTGTTCATGCTCGGCCCGGAGGCCAACCACTACGTCACCGTCTCCCACCCGCACAACTTCCTCTGGCGCGAGGGCAGCTTCGGCGACCTGATCCCGCTGCTCGGCGACGGGCTGCTGACGATCGACGGCGCCTACCACGACCGCGCCCGGCGGATCATGATGCCCGCCTTCCACCGCGAGCAGATCGAGGCCTCGATCGCGACGATGGCCGCGGAGACCGAGATCGCGCTCGAGCTGCTGGCGCCGGGCGCGATCGTCGACGTCTACGACTGGGCGCGCAACCTGGCGATGCGGATCGCGATGCGGGCGCTGCTCGGGCTCGACCCCGACGACGGCGGCCAGGGCGCCGCGGCGGCCGATCACTTCGAGCGCGCGCTCGGCTTCTACGGCATCGACTACCACCTGCGCCTGCTGCGCGGCCCGCGCTCGCCGTGGCGGAAGCTGCTCGCCTCGCGGGCGGTGCTCGACGGGATCGTCTACGGCGAGATCGCCGAGCGCCGGCGGCGGCCCGACCCCGAGCGCGCGACATCCTCAGCCTGCTGATCGAGGCCCGCGACGAGGACGGCATCGACGCTCTCCGACGAGGAGATCCGCGACCAGGTGATGACGCTGATGTTCGCCGGGCACGACACCTCGACCTCGACCCTCTCGTTCCTGTTCTACGAGCTCGCCCGCCATCCGCGGGCGCTCGCCCGGCTGCAGGCCGAGCAGGACGAGGTGCTCGGCGACCGGCCGCCGACGCCGGCGCAGCTGTTCGGCGAGCTGCCGTACCTCGACATGGTCCTCGACGAGACGCTGCGCCTCTATCCGCCGGCGTGGATCGGGCCCCGGCGCGCGGTGCGCGAGTTCGAGTTCGGCGGCTACCCGTGCCGGCCGGCGCGTACGTCAACTACTGCTCCTGGGCGAGCCACCGGCTGCCCGAGGTCTTCCCGGACCCCGAGGCGTTCGTCCCCGAGCGCTTCGAGCGCGAGCGCAAGGTCGGCGCTGCCGCGCGGCGCCTACATCCCGTTCGGCGGCGGCTCGCGGATCTGCATCGGCAAGCGCTTCGGCCAGACCGAGGTGAAGCTGGTCGCGACGATGGCGCTCGCGCGGCTGCGCTTCGAGCGCCTGCCCGGCCGCACGATGACGGTCCGCCAGATGCCCACCCTGTCGCCCGACGGCGGGCTCGAGATGCGGGTCCGCCCGCGAGCCCGACCCGCCTAGCCGCCCTCGGTAACCGGGCGCGCTCGCCGAGTGCTACTCTTCCTTTGCCTACTAAAACGCTAGACAAAGGAGGGTATGACGATGCTGAACGGAAACGGAGCCCTGGACACGTCCACGCACCGGCTGGTCAACCTGGTCCGCGACGAGATCAGCTCGCACCGCTTCGACCCGCTCCCGAGCGATCCCTCCGAGGCGCCGACCGAGGAGCTCTCCGGCCACCGCTTCGGAGCGCGCTCGCCCGCTGGCCGGAGCGACCGGCCACCGGGCCGGATCGCACCGCTACCCGCAGGTCTGAGCCCGAGTAGCGCCAGGACGCGACCGGGCGCTGCTCGATCGAGGACCGGCGCTCGCAGTCGCGCGCCTTGTCGTCGAGCTCGCCCCCGTCGCAGGTGTCGTCGCCGGGGCCGCCGTCGAGGAAGTCGAAGCCGTCGCCGCCGAAGAGCTCGTCGTCGCCGAGCTGGCCGTAGAGCTTGTCGTCGTTGCCGTCGCCGAGGATCCTGTCGTTGCCGCCGGCGCCGTAGAGCGTGTCGCGGCCCGAGAGCCGCTCGCCGCCGCGGATGTTGTCGGCGGCCTCCGAGCCGTAGATCGTGTCGTCGTTGCCGCCGCCGTCCATGATCGCCGGGGCGACCGCCGGGGTGCGGGTGCGGAGCACGTCGTCGTGGGTGAAGCCGAAGAGGCTGTCGGCGCCGCCGGCCTCGATCACGTCGTCGTTGTAGCCGCCGTTGAGGATGTCGATCGCCGTCGTCGACGATCTCGCCGCCCTGCTTGCCCCAGCCGAGGATGCGGTCGTTGCCGGCGCTGCCGAGCACCTTGTCGTCGCCGGGGCCGGGGATGATCCGGTCGTTCTCCTCCTCGCCGTAGATGATGTCGTCGCCGCCCCGCCGTAGAGCACGTCGTTGCCGCGCCCGCCGCAGAGGACGTCGTCGCCGGGGCCGCCCTTGACCACGTCGTTGTTGCGGCCGCCGTTGACGAAGTCGTTGCCCCGCCGCCGTTCATGCGGTCCTCGCCGCGCAGGCCGTTGACGCTGTCGCGCGCCGGCCGCCGGACCAGTGGTTGCAGCGGTCGTCGAGGCGCTCCCTCTCCTTGGTGCAGATCGGGGCCTCCTGGGCGGAGGCGGCGGACGGCAGCGCGGCCACGAGCGGCCGCCGCGACGCGAGCAAGAGCCCGGAGCGGGCAGCGCACGGGTACCCTGCATCGCGGCCAATCTACCCACCGCCCCGCCGGCATACGCGGGCGGCCGACGCGACGCGCTCAGCGCTCGATCGAGATCTTGGAGTCGCAGTCGACGGCGCTGTCGCGGAGGTCGCCCCCGTCGCAGGTGTCGTCGCCGGGGCCGCCGTCGAGCAGGTCGAAGCCGTCGCCGCCGAAGAGCTCGTCGTCGCCGAGCTGGCCGAAGAGCTTGTCGTCGTTGCCGTCGCCGAAGATCTGGTCGTCGCCGCCGGCGCCGTAGATCTTGTCGCGGCCCGAGAGCCGCTCGCCGCCGCGGATGTTGTCGGCGACCTCCGAGCCGTAGATCGTGTCGTCGTTGCCGCCGCCGTCCATGATCGCCGGGGCGATGTGGCGTGCGTGTGAGCAGGACGTCGTTGTGGGTGAAGCCGTAGAGGCTGTCGGCGCCGCCGGCCTCGATCACGTCGTCGTTCCAGCCGCCGTTGAGGATGTCGATCCCGTCGTCGACGATCTCGCCGCCGCGCTCGCCCCAGCCGAGGATGCGGTCGTTGCCGGCGCTGCCGAGCACCTTGTCGTCGCCCGGGCCCGGGGATGATCCGGTCGTTCTCCTCCTCGCCGTAGATGATGTCGTTGCCGGGGCCGCCGTAGATCATGTCGCTGCCGCGGCCGCCGCAGAGGACGTCGTCGCCGCGCGAGCCCTTGATCACGTCGTTGTCGCGCCCGCCGTTGACGAAGTCGTTGCCCTCGCCGCCGTCCATGCGGTCCTGGCCGCGCAGGCCGATGACGCTGTCGTGGTGGCGGCTGCCGACCAGTGGTCGCGGCCGTCGTCGAGGCGCTCCTTCGCCTTGGTGCAGATCGGGGCCTCCTGGGCGGAGGCGGCGGCGGGCAGGGCGGCGGCCAGGCAGGCCACCGCGGCGGCGGCGATGCTCAGGCGTAGGCGGATGCGGTCCATCAGTCGCTTATCGGGCCCGCGGCGACCCGCTTGAACCTCGGCCGCCAGCCCGGACAACCGGCGCGGGCGCTGGCGGCGTCTGCGAAGCTGGCGCCGTGGCCCGCCGCATCATCCTCGCGCTCGCGCTGCTCGCGCTCGCCCTGCCCGCCGCGGCCGCGGCGAAGCCGAAGCAGCGCTGGAGCGACTACTCCCGGCCCGCGACCTACGGCGTCGTCCGCGACGCCAACGTCGCGATCCCGATGAGCGACGGGGTCATCCTGCGCGCGAACGTCGACCGGCCCGGCCAGCCCGGCCGCTACGCGACGATCGTCGTCCAGACGCCCTACAACAAGGACGGCGTCGTCAACGTCGCCCTCGGCGGGGCGTTCGAGTACCTGGTCGAGCGCGGCTACGCGGTCGTCACCGTCGACGTCCGCGGCACCGGCGCCTCGGGCGGCCAGTGGGACAGCTTCGGCGCGGACGAGCAGCGCGACGGCTACGAGGTCGTCGAGTGGGCGGCCGCGCAGCCGTGGTCGACCGGCAAGGTCGGCCTCGCCGGGCCGTCCTACATGGGCCTCAACCAGCTGCTCACCGCGGCCCGGCGCCCGCCGCACCTGAAGGCGATCTTCCCGATCGTGCCGATGGCCGACGGCTACCGCGACATCACCTTCTCCGGCGGCCAGCTCAACGTCTCGTTCATCCCGCTCTGGCTCGGCCTCGTGACCGCGGGCAGCCTCACCCCCGCGCCCTCGGCCGACGATCCGCTCGGCGCGCTGACCGCGCTGCTCGACCACGTCGCCGGGGCGGTCAACTTCCAGGTGCCGACGATCGTCGGCGGCGCGACCGGCGGCGACATCGCCTTCGACGGCCCGTTCTGGAAGACGCGCTCGCCGCTCGAGGTCGTCGACCGGATCAACGTGCCCGCGTTCGTCGTCGGCGGCCTGCACGACCTCTTCCAGCGCGGCGAGCCGCTGGTCTACGAGCGGCTGAAGCGCAACGTCCCGGCCCGGCTGCTGATGGGCCCGTGGACCCACGTCGAGGGCTCGAGCGGCGCGGGGCTGCCGCGCGACGGCGTCCCGGCGCTGAGCGAGATCGAGCTGCGCTGGTTCGACCACTGGCTCTACGGCATGGACACCGGCATCGACCGGATCCCGAAGGTCACCCAGTACGCCTACGGCAAGGAGCGCTACAAGGTCCAGCCCGACTGGCCCGACCCGCGGCTGAAGCCGCGCCGCCGCTACCTGCGCGGCGGCGGGCGGATCACCCGCCCGGCCCCCGGCGAGCGGCGAGGCGCCGCTGTCCTTCATCCAGAACCCGGCCGCCGGGATCTGCACCCAGAGCACGGTCCAGTGGACCGCCGGGCTCGGCGACGGGATCCCGTGCACCGACGACGGCAGCGCCGACGACGCCGAGGGCGCCGTCTACACGACCAAGCCGCTGCGGCGAAAGCTCGAGCTCTCCGGCCCGATCCTCGCCAACCTGTGGGTGCGGACGACCGCCTCCGACGCGGTCGTCACCGTGCGGGTCAAGGACGTCGGCCCCGACGGGAAGGCGACCGAGCTCACGGCCGGCTGGCTCGCGGGCAGCTTCCGCGCCGTCGACCCCAGCCGCAGCCGCTACGTCGCCTCGCGCCGCGGCAAGGACATGCGCCGCAAGGGCCGGCGGGTGCTGCTCCAGCCCTGGCACCCGTTCACCCGCGACTCGGTGCTCCCGGTGCCCGCGGGCGAGCCGGTCGAGCTGCCGGTCGAGGTCTTCCCCACCCGGGCGACGATCAAGCGCGGCCACCGGCTGCGGATCACGGTCGCCGGCGGCGACTTCCCCCACCAGGTCCCGCCGCTGCCCCAGGCCGCCGGCTCGCTCGCCGGCCGGGTCGAGGTGCTGACCGAGCCGGGCCACGCCTCCTACGTCGAGCTGCCGGCGATCCACCGCCACTGCGGCAAGCGCTGCCGCCCGCTGCCGGTGCCGAACCTGATCCGCGGCGATTGAGCTCGCCGCCCTCGCCCGCCGACGAGCGCCTCCAGGCGCCCGGGCCCGAGGAGCAGTGGTCGGACTCGTTCTACTTCGGCGGCGGCGACGCCGAGACGACCCTCTACACGCGGATCGGCCGGCGGCCGAACGAGGGCGTGGTCGAGGGCGCGCTCGGGATCTGGGCCCCGGACGGGCGCTTCGTGCTCGGCTTCGGGCGCAACGACGACTCCGAGGCGATCGCGGCCGGCCCGGTCGCCTACGAGTGCGCGCTGGAGTTCGAGCTCTGGCGGCTGCGATCGACGGCGGCGGGCGCGCATACGCCCGCGCCGAGGACTCGCATCGCGCCGCGCGGCTACGAGGAGGTCGCGCCTGGGCGGCGAGCTGCGTTTCGCCGCCTGGACCGAGCCGGTGACCTTCGGCTCCGGGCTCACCGGGGCGGTGGCCGCGCAGCCACTACGAGCAGCCCGGCTCGCTGGTCGGGGTGATCGAGATCGACGGCGCGCGGATCCCGGTCGCCGGCCGCGGGATGCGCGACCACTCGTGGGGCGTGCGCGACTGGCAGGCGGTCCCCTACTGGCGCTGGTTCGGGATCGTCGTCGACCCCGAGAACTTCCTCATGCTCAACAACGTCGGCACCGCCGACGGCGGCGAGACCTGCGGCGGCCTGGCGATGCGCGACGGGCGTCGCCGCGGAGGTCCGCGAGTGCGCGACGACCTCGGAGCTCGACCCCGAGCTCGGCTGCCAGCGCGCGCTTCGTCGCCCGCGCGACCGACGAGCTCGGCCGCGAGCAGGTCCTCGAGGGCGAGGCGGTCAGCGTCGCGCCGCTGCGCCAGCGCCGCGGCGGGCGGCTGACGACCGTCAACGAGGGGCGCACGCGGCTGCGCTGGGGCGGCCACGAGGGCCTCGGGATCAGCGAGTACCTGTTTCAGGCGTGAGCGGCTGACGCGGTTGACCCGAGCGGCCGCGAGGGTGGGGCCCGGGGCTTGGCACGTGACGGGCGGGTGGGCACGGGCACGGAGGCGTTCGGGGCGCGAGATCCTCGCCGCGTAGCGGGTTTGTGCCTCACGGGCACAAACTCGCCGAGGCCGCCTACCCGGGCTCGCTCGGACGCCCGGGGCAACCGCCCGAACCCCGTCCCCCTCACAGCCGAACCGGCCCGAACCCTCAGCGCTCGCCCGGAGCGCTCAGCGCACGCCCGCGCGGCGCACGTACGCCGCGCAGCGTCTCGGCGTGGCGGCGGCCGCCACGCGCCGCGACGCCCACGAACCGCACCCGTCCCGCCCTCGCACGCCGTAGAAGAACCGGCGCCCGCCGCCCGCGTCGCGCACCCGCAGGCCGCGCCGAACGGGCGCGCGCCGGCCGGCAGGTCGGCGGCCGGCATCCCGACCCGGACGCCGGCGGCGCGGTGCTTGCGCAGCGTGGTCGCGATCAGCGCCACGCGCCCGCGCCGGTCGAACACCGCGACGACCTGCTTGTGGCCCGACTTCTTCTCCATCGGGCGCGCGTGGCGGCGGCCGTTGGCGCACCAGCGCCAGGTGCGGGTGCGGCTCACCGGCTGGCCGGCCCGCTTCAGCACCCGCTTCGGGCGGTCGCCGAGCGCAGGCGGCGGGCGAACCCGCGCGCGGTCAGGAAGCGCTGGCGCCAGCGGTCGCAGCGGACCTCCTCGATCCCGTCGGCGCGCTCCCACATCTCCAGGTAGGCCTCGGCGCCGCGGCCGAGGTCGCGGACGATCCGGTCGCCGGCCTGCATCCGCAGGTCCTCGATCCAGTCGGGGTAGAGGCCGTAGTGGGCGACGCCGTCGGTGTTGATGTCGAAGACGCGCTCGCCGGAGAGCTGGCGGTCGAGCGTCACCTTGCCGTCGAAGGACCGGAACGGATAGCTGACCGGGTTCGGCACGTCGGCGCCGCGCGGCGGGCCCTGGGCGCCGAAGCCGTTCATGTCGGCGCCGTAGCCGACGCCGAAGTACTGGCGTGCCGGCCGCGCGGTAGTAGTCGCGCAGGTGCTGCCACTGGTGGACGAAGTCGGTCGAGCCGCCGGCGTACGGCGTGACCATCCCGCCGAGCGCGTAGATCCGCGGCAGCGCGTCGTCGGTGCTCCAGCTGTGCGAGGAGATGATCCCCGAGTAGTCGCGCGACTCGACCAGGTTGAGCGCCTGGTTGCGGGCGAGGACGCTCATGTGGTCGGGGTCGAAGATCATCCTCGCGGTCGATGATCCCGCTGGATCGCGTGCTCGCCGAGCGGCGGAGGCCGCGCGGTGTTGCAGACCGGGCCGCTCGGGATAGACCGGCACGGTCCCGCCGGGCAGCAGGGCGGCGAGCCCGTTGGCGATGATCAGTCGTCGTTGTGCGGGTAGTTGACCGCGGTCGGCGAGTGGTCGTGGTAGGCGGGGTCCTCGCACGTCTTCAGGTCCCAGAACTTGCCCGTGGCGAGGAAGTTGCCGCCGTTGATGATCGTCCCGGTGGTAGCCGTTGTCGCCGGCGACGCCGGTGAGCGCGTTGTCGAACTTGTTCGTGATCTCGAGCTGGCGCACGCCGAGCTCGTGCAGGCGGTCGAGCCAGCCGTCGATCTGGGCGTCGTCGCAGGTCGGGAAGCCGTTGTCGCAGCCCGCAGCCGAACGGCTCGGAGACCTCCATCCCCTGGACCACGGCGAGCTTGCCCTCGTTGATCACCTTGCGGGCCTCGATACGGGCTGCGTGACGATGCGGAAGAAGCCCTTGCCGGGCCCGCCGCACTGGGCGTCGATGTAGTCCTGCATCTCGCGGATCCGCTTCGCCTGCAGCAGGACGCTGTCCATCTCGTTGCAGCTGTTCTGCTTGAGCGGGTAGACTCGCAGAGGACCCGGTTCTCGACGAACAGGTTCACGTAGACCCGCAGGCCGCCGCGCCAGGCGCGCTCGAGCCAGCGCCAGTAGGACTGCTCGTGGGTGAGCGACTTGTGGTCGGGCCAGTCCTTGAAGGTCGGCCAGCCGACCGGGTCGTGGCAGCGGGCCGGGTTGCCGTAGAGGACGTTCTCGAGCACCGCCGCGCAGCCGTCGCCGACCTCGTGGTCGGGGCAGTCGCGAAGCGCGTACGGGGCGCCGAAGCGATGAGACGGGCTGGCCGCAGTGCGCGCGCGCCGCCGAGGAACTCGAACGCCATCCCGTGCATGTGGCCGTCGATCAGGCCCGAGACCTCGCCGTAGGCCGGCGAGCCGGTCGACGGGCGGCCGTTGGCGTCGACGTCGACCTCCGGGTAGTCGGGGCAGCCGTCGCCGGCTCGAACGTCGAACCGGCCCGCGTCGCCGGCGCCGCCCGCGGCGACCGCGACCAGCGCCCCGCCGTCGCCGACCGCGAGCTGCCGGCCGGCGTGCTCGTTGACGATCGTGAACGCGCGCCGGACTCGTCGACCGTCCAGTCGGCCGCGTCACTGGGCTCGGCGGCGGCGACGACCGCGTCGCCCGACGAGCGGCGAGGAAGTCCGCGGCCCGCCCGTAGAAGAGGTAGCGGCCGAGGTCGGTCGCCTGCATCCGGAAGGCCTCCGGCCCCCGGCGGCCGCGGAGGCGACGTAGCCGCCGCCCTGCTTAACGACCGCGGGCCCGCCGGAGGCCGGCGCCAGCGAGTAGCAGCCGTGGACGATCGAGTAGCGGTCGAGCTCGGCGGCCTTCGCGCCGCCCGGCGCCACGGCCAGCGGCGGCGACCGCGACCACGGCGACGACCGCGCCGCGCGCGCCTATCCCTTGCTCTCAACGACCCCCGACCATGTCGGCGGCGAGTCTAGTCGATCCCCGCAACCGGCGCCGGGTAGATTCAGCGGCGATGGCAAGCACGAACGGAGCGAGGCGGGACTCTCGGTCGGGATCGTCGGCGCCGGCTTCGGCGGCGTCGGGATCGGGATCAAGCTGCGCGAGGCGGCTTCGACGACTTCGACGATCTTCGAGCGCGGCGACACGCGTCGGCGGCGTCTGGCGCGCGAACACCTATCCGGGCGCCGCCTGCGACGTCCCGTCCCACCTCTACTCGTTCTCGTTCGCGCCCGGGCCACCACTGGTCGCGCCGCTACGCGCCGCAGGCGGAGATCCTCGCCTACCTCGAGCGAGGTCGCCGAGCGAGTTCGGGATCACCCCCCACCTGCGGCTCGGCACCGAGGTCGACCGGGGCCGAGTTCGACGCCGAGGCCGGGCGCTGGACGCTGCGACCGACGACGGCGAGGAGCGCGCGCTTCGACGTGCTGGTCACCGCGTGCGGCCAGCTCACCCGGCCCGGCGATCCCGCCGCTCGAGGGGATCGAGGAGTTCGAGGGCCCGCCTTCCACTCCGCCGAGTGGGACCACGACGTCGATCTCGACCGGCAGCGCGTGGCCGTGATCGGCACCGGCGCGAGCGCGATCCAGTTCGTCCCCGAGATCGCCGAAGGTCGCCGCGCGGACGACGATCTACCAGCGCTCGGCGCCCTGGATCCTGCCGCAAGACGGACCGCGGCTACCCCGAATGGGAGCGGCGCGCTGTTCCGGCGCTTCCCGCTCGCGTCGCCGCCAGCCGGCTCGGCCATGCTTCGCCTTCTTCGAGCTCCGCACGTACGGCTTCACCGGGCACCGACTGGGCGCTGCGCCGGCGTTCCGCGGGATCGCCGAACCGCGAGCGCCGGAGCGAGCTGCCGGCCGACCCGGAGCTGATCGCGCCAAGGCGACGCCCGACTACGAGATCGGCTGCAAGCGGGTGCTGTTCACCAGCGACTGGTATCCGACCCTGCTGCCGCGACGACGTCGAGCTGGTCACCGGCGCGGGTCGAGCGGATCACGCCCGACGGCGTCGTCGGCGCCGACGGCGTCGAGCGCCCGGCCGACATGATCATCTACGGCACCGGCTTCCGGACCCACAACTTCGTCGCCCCGATGGACGTGCGCGGCCTCGACGGGCGCGAGCTGAACGCGGTCTGGGCCGAGCGGCCCGAGGCCTACCTCGGGACCACCGTCTCCGGCTTCCCGAACATGTTCGTGCTCTACGGGCCGAACACCAACCACGGCTCGGGCTCGGTCCCCTACACGCTCGAGTCGCAGTTCAGCTACGTGATCGACGCGCATCCGGCGCCTGCGCGACGGCGGCTTCCGCTGGCTCGACCTGCGGCCGGAGACGCAGGCGGCGTGGCGGCGCGGAGATGGCGCGAGCGCAGCGCCGACACGGTCTGGACCACCGGCGGCTGCCACAACTGGTACCTGAACGGCGCGCGGCGAGAACACCAACAACTGGCCGGGCCCCTGGCTCGAGTTCCGCCGGCGCACGCGGCGGATCAACCCCGGCGACTACCGCGTCGCCGTCTAGCGCGTCTAGCCGCTCGAGCACCGCGCGCGCCGCGCCGGCGGTCTCGTCGCCGAGCCAGCCCTGGGCGAGCGGGTCGCGCTCGATCCCGGCCCGGATCGCCTCGAGCTCGGGCCCGCGCAGCTGCGCCTTGACCGTCTCGTAGGTCCCGGACGGCAGCGCGGCGAGCTCGCCGGCGACCGCGAGCGCGCGGTCGAGCACGGCGTCCGGCTCGGCGAGCTCGTCGACGAGCCCGGGGCGAGCGCCGCCTCGCGTCGACCAGCTCGCCGCCGAGCACCAGCCGGCGCGCCGGCCCGGGGCGAGCTCGGCGCGGACGACCGCCAGCGCCGCGACCGGATAGGGCGCGCCGACCCGGACCTCGGTCAGCCCGTAGCGTCGCCGCGCGCGAGCCGACCCGGTGGTCGGCGCAGAGCGCGAGGATCATCCCGCCGGCGACCGCGTGGCCGTTGACGGCCGCGACCACCGGGCGCGGGAACCCGTACCAGTCGGCGAACAGCCGGTTGATCGCGGCGACCATCCCGCGCTGCTCGCGCGCGAGAGGGTCGGCGCCAGCTTCAGGTCGACGCCGCCGGAGAAGAAGTCGCCCGACCCGGTGATCACCACGGCGGCCGGGCGGGCGGCGCGCAGCTCGGCGACCACCTCGGCGCCCGCGGCGAGCAGCCCGGGCTCGAGCGCGTTCGCCGGCGGGCGCTGGATCCGCACGACGGTGACCCGTCGTCGCTCTCGACCGCGATCAGCTCGGCCATCGGGCGCCGATGCTAGCGGCGGCGGCGAGCCGCTATCGTCGCCGCGTGGCCGTGAGGGAAGGGGCACCGAGGCGGGCGCGACAGGTGCGGATCCTGGCGGCCGGCGGCACGATCTCGATGACCGGCGAGGCCGGGGCGACGCCCGAGCTCGACGCCGAGGGCCTGCTCGCGAGCATCCCCAGCCTCGCCGACTACGACGGGCTGCAGGCGCAGACGGTCACCAACCTGCCCAGCGCCCACCTGACGCTCGACGACCAGCTGCAGATCTGCCGCCAGGCGCGCGACGCGGCCCGGCGCGGGATCGGCGTCGTCGTCACCCACGGCACCGACACGCTCGAGGAGACGGCGATGCTGTGCGACGTCGTCCACGACGCCGAGGCGCCGATCGTGTTCACCGGCGCGATCCGGCCCGCCTCCGCGCCGGGCGCCGACGGGCCGGCGAACGCCGTCGACGCGGTCAGCGTCGCCGCCAGCGACGCGGCCGCCGGGATGGGCGTGCTGGTCTGCTTCGGCGGCGAGATCCACCACGCCCGCTGCGCGCGCAAGACCGACACCACCTCGCTGGTCGCGTTCTCCTCGCCGCAGACGGGCCCGCTCGGCCGGGTCACCGAGGGCCACCCGACGATCTGGTCGCGGATCCCGCGCAACCCGCCGCTCGACCCGCCGCACCTCAACGGCCGGGTGCTCGTGGTCGGCACCGGCGCCGGCGACGACGGCACGCTCGCCCGCGCGGCGCTCGACACCGATCCCGAAGGCGTCGTGATCGGCACGCTCGGCGCCGGGCACCTGGCGCCGCCGCTGCTCGAGCTCTGGGGCGAGGCGGCCGAGCGGATCCCCGTAGTCGCCTACTGCCGGCCGGAGCGCGGCGTGATCCTCAGCGCGACCTACGGCTACCGCGGCTCCGAGCGCGACCTGCGCGAGACCGAGATCATCCCGGCGGGGTTCCTCTCCCCCCAGGCGGCGCGGATGAAGCTGCTCGCCTGCCTCGCCTCGGGGCTCGAGATCGACGAGATCCGCTGGGCGTTTCGCCAGGACGACGGCTAGGCTACCCCGGGCGCTCGAGCACCGACCACAGGTACTGGGCGCCGTAGGCGCGATACGGGCGCCAGCCCTCGGCCCGGCGCAGGAGCGCGGCCGGGCTCGCGTCCTCGCCCAGCCGCTCGAGCGCCCGGCGAAGCCCGAGATCGGTCGCCGGCAGGGCGTCGGCGTCGCCGAGCGCCCGCATCATCACGTAGTCGGCGGTCCAGGGCCCGATCCCCGGCAGCGCCAGCAGCCGCCGCCGGGCCTCCTCGCGGTCGGCGCCGGGATCGAGGACCAATTCGCCCGCGGCGAGCGCGGCGCAAAGGCCGAGCAGCGCCCGCCGGCGCGCGTCCGGCATCGCGAGGTGCTCGGGATCGGCCCCGGCGAGCGCGCGCGCCGATGGAAACAGGTGGGTGACCGAGCCGACGGGGCGCTCGAGCGGCTCGCCGTAGGCGGCGACCAGGCGCGCCGCGAGAGTGATCGCGGCCTCGAGCGAGACCTGCTGGCCGAGCACCGCGCGGGCGGCGAGCTCGGCCGCGTCGGCGCTGCCGGGCTGGCGCCGGCCGGGCGCCGCCTCGACCAGCGGGGCGAGCAGCGGGTCGCGACGCAGCACCCGCGCGATCGCAGCCGGGTCGGCGTCGAGGTCGAAGAGGTCGCGGGCGATCGCGGTGGCGCGCTCGCGGTCGTCGCGGTCGGCCGCGGCGATGCGCGCCCGCACGTGCTCGCCGGCCAGGGTGAGCTCGATCGCGCCCGGGCCGGAGGCAGCCGCAGGCTGCGGCGGTAGGTGTCGCCGACGACCTCCTCGACGCCGGGGATCGCCCGCCGGGCGAGGAACCGATCAGCGCCGCGCCGTCGAACGGCGGCCGGGAGTCGAGCCACGCCTCCACGGCCTCCAAACGCGGCGGCGCGCCATCTCGTGAGTCACGGCGCGCGGCGGCCCGGCGTCGATGCGCTCGCGCATCGACTCGAGCGGGCCGCGAAACCAGCCGAGGTTCTCGATCCACCAGGTGAGTCCCGGCCGCGCGCAGGCCCTCGACTCGCTCGCGATCGCGCCGCGCCCGCCGTCGCCGGCCGTCTGGCCCTCGATCACGAAGTCGAACGGCGAGTCGGAGGCTCGGTGGGCGAGGGTGTAGGAGACGATCTCGCCGAGCTGCTCGGGGGTCATCGTCTGCGCCTGGGAGACCTCGCGGTGGATTGCGAACACGCCGTCCCAGCGCGCGGCGCGCCGGAACGGCCGCGGCGCCGGCCAGCCGCCCGCGATCCAGACCGGGATCCGAGGGCGCTGGAGCGGCGTCGGGCGGAAGGTCGTCTCGGCGACCTCGTAGTGGGATCCGCTGTAGCTGAACGGCTCGCCGCTCCAGAGACCGGAAACGATGTCGAGCCCCTCGTCGAGCCGCGCCGCGCGCACCCGCGGGTCGGGGTCCTCGCCGAACGCCGCGAACTCCGCCTCCCACTGCGAGCCAAGGCCGGCGCCGAACACCAGCCGCCCGCCGGAGAGCAGGTCGAGCGAGGCGGTCTCGCGGGCGACCTTCTGCGGCCGGCGCCGGGCGAGGATGCAGACCATCACGCCGAGGCGCACGCGCTCGGTGCTCGCCGCAACCGCAGCGATCGTCATCCACGGGTCGGCGACCGGGGCCTCCGGATCGCTGTAGGCGAGGTGGTCCCAGACGAAGAACCCGTCCCACCCAGCGTCCTCGGCGGCGCGCCCGAGCTCGAGCAGGAGCAGCGGGTCGCCGTACTCGCGGACGTTCGGGACGCCGACCGCGAACCGGATCGGCGCGTCGACGGTCAGCCGGGCCGCGCGGCGGCGGTTGGTGACCGCGTCGATCGTCACCGCGGCGAGCAGCACGGCGCCGGTGATCATGAACTTGACGTCGGAGTCGAGCGCGAGCAGGTCCATGCCGTTCGAGATCGAGCCGATCACGACGGCGCCGAGCAGCGCCGACCAGACGTAGCCGCGGCCGCCGAACAGGCTGGTGCCGGCGATCACCGGGCCGGCGATCGCCAGCAGCAGCACGTCGCCGGAGCCCGACTGCTGGTTGACGGCGAGCAGCCGCGAGGCGGCGAGGATCCCGCCGGCCGCGGCGAGCATCGAGGCGAGCGTGAAGACGCTGATCTTGATCCGGGTGACGTTGATGCCGGCGCGCCGCGCCGCCTCCTCGTTGCCGCCGACGGCGAAGATGTGGCGCCCGTAGCGGGTGCGCTCGGTGATGAAGGTGAAGAGCGATCATCAGCGCGACGACGATCAGCGCGGCGAGCGGGACGCCGCGGTCGGCGTTGAGGATCAGCGACCGCGGCGACGATCGCGGCCGCGACGAGCACGATCTGCAGGATCACCAGCGGCCATCGGCGCCGACCTCGAGCCCGGCGGCTCCGCCGGCGTCGCGCGCGCCAACAGGCTGCCCGCGATAGGCGGCGATCGCCGGCGATCCCGAGGGTCCAGCCGATCGCCGGGTCGAAGAAGGTGCTGGTCAGGTCGGTGATGATGCGTCGGCGGCAGGTTGACCGAGCCCGTGTCTCCGAGCACCCATAAGCAGCGCGCCCTGCCAGGCGAGCAGGCCGGCCAGCGTGACGACGAACGACGGGCACGCCGAACCGGGTGACCATGAAGCCGTTGAAGAGCCCGATCGCGGCGCCGACGCCGAGGCCGGCGACGATCGCGAGCACCGGCGACCAGCCGTGCTGGACGCTGAGCACCGCCATCACCGCCGGCGGCGAGGCCGCTGACGGCGCCGACCGAGAGGTCGATCTCGCCGAGCAGCAGGACCAGCACGACGCCGATCGAGATCGTCGCCGATGGCGGCGATCTGCAGGGTCAGGTTGGAGAGGTTGACCGCGCTCAGGAAGCGGTCGTTGGCGATCTGGAAGATCGTCCAGATGACCGCGATCCCGAGCAGCACCCGGACCGAGCGCGAGGTCGCCGCGGGCGAGCGCGCCGAACGCGCTCGCGGATCGAGAAGCCGTCCGACCGCCTCCGGCGGGGCGGTGCCGATCGTCGTCTCCGGCGTGCTCATAGCGGCGTCTCCTCGGTCGGCCTCTGCTCCGACGTCGGCGCCGGTGATCGCGGCGACGATCTGCTCGCGGCTGACGTCGCCGACGTGTGAAGTCGCCGCCATCCGGCCCAGCCGCAGGACGGCGATCCGGTCGGCGACCTCGAAGACGTCGGCGAGGTTGTGGCTGATCACGATCACGCCGAGCCCGCGCTCGCGCAGCCGCTCGATCAGCTTCAGGATCTGGGCGGTCTGGACGATGCCGAGCGCCGCGGTCGGCTCGTCGAGCATCACGAGCTTCGGCTCGCCGAGCAGCGAGCGGGCGATCGCGACCGCCTGGCGCTGGCCGCCGGAGAGCGATCGCGACCTCGGTGCGCACGCTGCGCAGCGTCGTCACCCCCAGCGAGCGCGAGCAGCTCGACCGCCTTCTGCTCCATCGCCGTCTCGTCGAGCACGTGCGACGCCCGGGATCGTGGCCGACACCTCCTGGCCGAGGAACAGGTTGGCGACGACGTCGAGGTTCTCGCACAGCGCCAGGTCCTGGTAGACGGTCGCGATCCCGAGCGCGGTCGCGTCGTGCGGGGTGTCGCAGCCGCACCGGCTGCGCCCTCGAACGACGCCTCGCCGGTGTCCGGCGGCTGGGCGCCGGCGATCGCCTTGATCAGCGTCGACTTGCCGGCGCCGTTGTCGCCGACGAGGGCGACGACCTCGCCGGCGTGCGACCTCGAGGTCGACGTCCTTGAGCGCCTCGACCGGCGCCGAAGCTCTTGGTGAACCCCTTCAGCGCGAGGAGAGGCTGCGAGTCCGAATCGGCCCCGGGGGCTCGGCCGTGCTGGTCTGGCTCTATTCGCTCAGTCCTCTCCTCGCGCTTCAGGCTATTGCGTCGCTACTGGATGCCTGCGTCCTTGCAGTCCTGCGCGTACTGCCTGCGTGCAGATGTCCTCGGCGCGTCCAGTAGCCGTCCTTGACGACGGTGTCCTTGACGTTGTCCTGCGAACACCGGGATCGTGTCGGTGATCGCCGTCGGCACCTGCTCGGTCCCGTTGTCCTCCTCGCCGTTGATGACGTCGGAGTCGGCCGGGTCCTCACCGTTGACGACCGCCACCGCGAGCGTCGCGGCGTTGTCGGCGAGCGGCTTGATCGGCTTGTAGACCGTCATGTACTGCTCGCCGGCGATGATCCGCTGGATCGCCGCCAGCTCCGCGTCCTGACCGGTGACCGGGATGGTCGACGGGTCGATTCCGGCGCCCTTGAGCGCCGCGATCGCGCCGCCGGCGGTGCCGTCGTTGGCGGCGAGGACGCCGTGGAAGCCGTCCTTGCCGAGCGCCGGTGATCGCCTGGTCCATCTCCTTCTGGGCGTTCTCCGGCAGCCAGTCGGGCGTGTCGTACTCCTGGGCGACGTCGATGCCCTTCTCGCTCGAACACCGCGGTGGCGCCCTCCTTGAACAGCTTCGCGTTGTTGTCCTTCGGGTCGCCGTTGATCTGGACGATCGGGCCCTTCGGGTTGCCGTCCTCGGCCGAGCTTCTTGGCGAGCGCCTCGCCCTGCTGCTTGCCGACCTCGGGGCTGTTGAACTCGGCGTAGCCGCGAGGTCCGCGTCGAGGATCAGCCGGTCGTAGCTGATCACCGGGATGTCCGGCCTGCTGGGCGCGGGTGACCATGCCCGCGGCCGAGGTCGAGTCGACCGGGTCGAGGACGATCACGTCGACGCCCTCGGTCACCGCCGCCTCAACCTGCGACTGCTGCTTGGTCGGGTCCTGGTCGGCGTTCTGGTAGAGGATCTCGCAGTCCGGGCACAGCTCCTCGACCTTCTGCCTCGAACAGCGGCTTGTCCTGGGTCTCGTAGCGCGCCGTCTGGGTCTCGGGCAGCAGGAAGCGCGATCTTGCCGCCGCCCTCCGCTCGACGCTCGCTGTCGTCGCTGTCGCGTCGTCGTCGCTGCCGCAGGCGGCGAGCCCGAGCGCCAGCGACCAGCCCGGCGAGCGGCACCAGCAGCCGCGCCCGCTTCCTTCTCTCATTCATCCGCAACCTCCTTCTCGAAGACTCATTTCTACGTCCTTTCCTCTCTCGTGCCCGCTCCGCGGGTCTTGGTTCCAAGCTTCACGCCGCCTCGCTCAACGTCGCTCGGGGTCGAGAACCGGTCCGACTCGTGCATCACCAGCGCCAGCGCGCCGAGCAGCTCGGCGCGCTCCCCGAGCACGCCGGCGACGATCTCGACGTCGTCGGCGGCGCTCGGGATCGCGTTGCGGCGCGCCTCCTCGCGCAGCGGGCCGAGCAGCACCTCGCCGGCGGCGCTCAGGTCGCCGCCGACGATCACGCACTCCGGGTTGAGCAGGTTGCAGAGGTTCGCCGACGGCGACCCCGATCGCGCGCCCCGCGTCGCCGATCAGCCGCTGGGCCGCCGCGTCGCCGGACGGCGCACAGCTCGAGCAGCCTGCGGGTCGAGATCTCCTCGCGCGCGGCTGGCGCTGAGCAGCGTCGGCGATCGCCCGGGTCGAGGCGAGCGTCTCGAGGCAGCCGCGGTTGCCGCAGCGGCAGACCGGGCCGCCCTCGGCGATCAGCGTGTGGCCGATCTCGCCGGCCGTCCCGCCGACGCCGTGCTGGAGCCGGCCGCCGGAGACAGGCCGGCGCCGATCCCGGACGAGACCTTGATGTAGGCGACCTCGGACTTGCCCTTCGCCGCGCCCCAGGCGTGCTCGGCGAGCGCGCCGAGGTTGGCGTCGTTCTCGACCTCGACCGGGAGCCCGAGCCGCGCGCTCGCCTCGGCGGCGGCGTCGACGCCGACCCAGCCGGGGAGGATCGAGGCGGCCTGGACCGCGCCGGTGGCGCGGTCGATCGGCGCCGGCAGCCCCATGCCGACCCCGATCACGCGGGCGCGGTCGGCGCCCGCCTCGTCGAGCACCTCGTCGACGAACTCGACCGCGGTCGTCCAGCCCCTGGTCGGCGGAGTGGTCGACGTCGAGCTCGCGCCAGGTCTCGGCGAGCACGGTGTGCGAGAGGTCGGAGACCGCAACGCGCAGGTGGCGGTGGCCGAAGTCGATCCCGAGCGCGAGCCCGGCGGAGCCGTTGAGCGAGACCATCACCGGCGGGCGGCCCGGCGTGCGCCTCGCCGTCGGGCTGGCCGTCGCGCTCGCCCGCGAGGCCGGTCTCGAGCAGGTCGGCGACGATCGTCGAGACGGTCGAGCGCGAGAGGTCGGTGATTCGCGCCAGCTCGGCGCGGCTGGCCATCCCGCGCTCGCGCAGCGCGTCGATCACCAGCTTCCGATTGCCCTCCCGCAGGGAGGCCAATGAGCCACTCCTCCTCACGGCGGCCGAATCCATTCCACATCGCCGCCTATTTGTCAAGTCTTAGGCCAAATTAGGCGGTACTGGACCCGTCTTATGTGCGAAGTCGGGCTGAATCCAGGGATCAGAGGCGCGAATGACCCTCGGGCCAGGATCGAGTCGCCGCTTCAGTCGACTGCGCGGGAGCGCGAGCCAGGGCGGCATCAGGAGCCGGCGGTGGAAGTCGGCCATCTCGACGAGGTCGGCGATCTCGATCGCCTCGTCGGCGGCGTGGGCGCCGTTCAGGTAGGCGTCGACGTCGCCGAAGAGCACGGGCGCGAAGCCGTAGGCGACGGTTCCGAAGCCTCGCGGATCCAGTGCGAATCGGTGAACCCCGCGGAGAGCAGCGGCAGCAGCTCGGCATCGGACGCGGCCGGCCACGTATTCCGCCAGAGCGCGGGTAGAGCGGCGTGTCGATGGGCGACTCGGTGCCGCCGACGAGCGGCTCGATCAACTCCAGGTCGTAGTCGAAGCCGTCGCCGAGCGCCCGTTCGACGTGCTCGGCGATGTCGTCGGCGGTCTGACCCGGCAGCGTCCGGCAATCGCAGATCACGTCGGCGAACGGCGGGATCACGTTCGGGGGCTCGTAGGTCCGCAGGCCGGTCGGAGTGACCGTCATCCGGGTGATCGCCGGAAGCTCGTCGCGCGAGCACCGGGTGCTGGGCGGCGGCCCAGGCGAGCGCCTCCTCGGGGCTCGCCCTCCGGCGCGCCGAGCACGTCGAGGGCGGCGGCGACCGCGGGCACCAGCTGCACCGGCGCCTCGTAGGCGAGCAGCCGCTCGACCGCGGTCGCGGCGTGCAGCACGGCGTTGTCGGCGCGGTTCGGAATCGAGGCGTGCCCGGCGGTGCCGCGGACCCGGATCCGCAGGGCGGTGGCCTGCTTCTCGCCCACCGAGACGGTGACCACGCGGCGCCCGCCGGCGAGCTCGAGCAGCACGCCCCCGCCCTCGTTGATGCGCGAAGTCGCAGCGCAGGTCGGGGCGCTCGCGCGCGAGCCAGGAGAGGCCGACGTCGTCCGTGTTGCGCTCCTCGTCGGCCTCGGCGATCAGGACCACGTCGCCGTCCGGGCGCACCCCGCTGCGCGCGAGCGCCGCAACGGCGACCACCCGCGCCGCGAGCTCGTTCTTCATGTCGACGGCGCCCCGGCCGATCAGTCGCCCGTCGCGCAGCGCGGCCTCGAACGGGGGAACGCTCCAGCCGGCGGTCGGCGCCGGGACGACGTCGGTGTGAGCGAGCAGCATCAGCGACGGCCCCCGCCCGCTGCCGGGGATACGGGCGACGAGGTTGAGCCGCTCGGGATCGGGGCCGACGAGCTCGCACTCGACCCCGGCTCCGCGGAGGTGATCGGCGACCAGCTCCGCGGCGGGGGTCTCGTTACCCGGCGGGTTCGAGGTGTCGAGGCGGATCAGCGCGCGGGCGAGCTCGACCACCTCGTCGCGAAGCTCCGGGTTGCTCATCGCCGGTCGATCATCGCGGAGGCGACCGCACGACGCCGCCGAGAACGCCGAGCGCGACGCCGAGCACCGCTGACCCGATCGCCGCCACGCGCCAGATGCTCTCGATCGCCTCGGCCTGGACCGGTGCCCGCCGGCGACCAGCCCCTCGATGATCGCGGTGACGATCGCCACCGAGAGCCCGGCCACCCCGATCACGATCGCCAGCGTCACCCCCGAGGCCGCGCCGGCCTTCTCGGTCGGCACGACCGTCTGGGTGCCGACCGACGCCAGGGACCAGCAGAGGCCGTAGCCGAGGCCGAAGACCAGGAGCAGGGGCACGTAGACCGCATAGGCCGGTGTCGAGGGAGATCAGCAGCAGCGCGGTGGCGCCGATCAGCATCGACACGGCCATCAGCCGCGGGATGTCGAACCGCTCGCCGAGCCGGCCCGAGAGCGGGCCGGCGATCGCCGTCGTCACCGAGGCCGCCAGGTACACCGCCCCCGCCTCGATCGGGCTCAGGTCACGCACCTGCTGCAGGTAGATCGCCGAGGTGAAGGTGGTGATCACGAAGGCCGTGTTGCCGATCATCCCGAGCAGGGTGACGACGACGTAGGGCAGGTTGCGAAACAGCGACAGGTCGATCAGCGGGAACGGCACCCGGGCCTCGATCGCGACGAACGCGGCCAGCACCGCCGACGCCGCCGAGGATCGGGACCAGGACCCCGGGCGAGCCCCAGCCCTCGTCCCCGCCGCGCGTCGACGCCGTACGTGATCGCCCCGATCCCGATCGCGACCGCGGCGAGGCCGGCGAAGTCGATCCGCCGCGGCACGGTCTCGTCGCGCGACTCGCGGATCCCCCGCAGCGCGACCGCGATCGCGGCCACGCCCAAGCGGCACGTTGACGAGGAAGACGGCCCGCCAGCTCATCTCCTCGGTGAAGAAGCCGCCGAAGAACGGCCCGACGGCGACCGCGACCGCCGCGAGCCCGTAGAGGTTCCCGATCGCGCGCTTGCGACGCTCCGCCGGGTAGGCGTTGGTGACCACCGCGACGCAGAGCGGGAAGATGATCGCCGCGCCGATCCCCTGCACGATCCGGAACCCGATCACGAGCTCGGCCGAGTCGACCAGGCCGCACACGGTCGAGGCGCCGGCGAAGATCGCCAGGCCGTAGATCAGCGTCCGGCGGCGGCCGAGGATGTCGCCGAGCCGGCCGCCTGGGATCAGGAACGCGCCGAGCGCGAGCATGTAGCCCGAGATCACCCACTGCAGGTCGGTGGTCGAGACCCCGAGCTCGTCCGCCATTCCCGGCAGCGCCAGGTTGAGCGCGAAGAAGTCGAGGTCGACCAGGAACAGCGCCAGCGAGGCCGCCAGCAGGGCGAGGCCGGGTCGGGGCGATCCCTGGCTAGGACGCAGAGCGGGCGGCGGCGAGGCGGCGCATGTCCTCGATCGGGAACGCCTCCTGCATCGTCCCGTCGCGGCGCTCGGCCGGGCGCGCGGCGACCAGGCAGTTGTAGACCGCCTCCCGGGCGGCCTCGTAGGCGGCGGCGAAGAACGGGTTGAGCGCCGCGTTGTCGAGCGTCGCGGCGAGCGATGTGGAGAGCGCGATCCCGATCTCGCCCGACCCCTCGTGGGCGTAGGAGCCGGTGCGCGCGAGCCCGAGCAGCGGTCGGAGCGCCAGGCGCCGCAGCTGCCGCGGCCACAGCGGCGCGTCGGTCATGCAGACGGCGATGCAGGAGCCCTGCCTGCCCGGGCGCGCGTCGCCCGGCGGCGCCGCCCTCGAACAGATCCAGATAATCGGGGTCGCCGAAGTTGCAGAGCAGCAACACGCCGACGGTGTAGCCCGCGACCAGGCGCGAGGCGGTGCCGATGCCGCCCGGGTACCCGTAGCAATCCATTCCGGTGCCTGCGCCGACGGTGCCCTCGGCGACGTCGGTCCCGAGCGCGCCCAGGGCGCGCTCGACGTCGCCGGCGGTCACCCTGCGCGAGTCGGCCATGTCGCCGTCGTCGCATTCGCCCACGACCGGCGATCGTGACGTCGTCGGGCCCGTGGCCCGAGGCCTCGATCGCGGCCTGGTAGACGGTGCCGAGCGCGTGGGTCCCGCAGAGGTAGACCGGGGTCTCCAGCCCGCCCGACTCCTCGATCTCGAGCCAGCCGGTGAGCTCGCCCATCCCGTTCACGGTCTGGACCCCGGCGAGCGCCGGCAGCGACGGCGGCGCCACCACGGTGACGCCGGATCGCTCGCCGCTCTCGGCCTGGGCGTGGCCGACGCGGACCCCGGGGACGTCGGTGATCGAGTTCCGCGACCCGGGCTCCAGCCGCCCGACCGGGCCGCCGATGTCGCGCCAGCGTTCAGCCATCGGCGGCGGGCGCGGCGGCGCCGGCCTGCGCCGGGTCGTGCAGCAGGCAGGCGGCCTGCTGTCCGGGCGCCCCGGCGTCGAGCAGCGGCGGGTCGATCCGGTCGCAGGGCTCGAACCGCTTCGGGCACCGGGGATGGAAGCGACACCCGGTCGGGACCGCGGTGGCGTCCGGCAGCTCGCCCTTGAGCAACTCCCGCTTGCCCCCACCCCCGGGCGTCGGCACCGGGATCGCGCTCACCAGCGCCTGCGTGTAGGGGTGCTGCGGACGCTCGATCACGTCCACGGCCGTCCCCTGCTCGACCACGCGGCCGAGGTACATGACCACGATCCGGTCGCAGAGGGTCCAGGCGAGGCTGAGGTCATGCGTGATGAAGAGCAGCGCCAGCTCGCGCTGCCGCTGCAGCTCCAGCAGCACGGCCAGGATCTGCGCCTGCACCGAGACGTCGAGCATCGAGACCGGCTCGTCGCAGATCAGGCCGTCGGGCTCGAGCACCAGCGCCGCCGCGATCGCCACGCGCTGGCGCTGGCCACCGGAGAGCTGGTGCGGGTAGCGCTCGGAGAAGCGCTCGAAATCCATCCCGACGTCGTCGAGCGCTCGGCGGACGCGCTCATCGTGCTCACCCTTGGCGACGCCCTGCACCCGCAGCGGCTCGGCGACGATCGTCCGCACCCGCTGGCGCGGGTTGAGCGTCTGGTAGGGGTCCTGGAAGATCATCTGCAGGCGCCGGCGAAGCTCGTCCATGTTCCGCTTGCCGTTGGCGTCCTGGCCGTCGAGGGCCAATTCGCCCGACGCGGGCTCGACCAGGCTCAGCATCGCCCGCGCGAGGGTCGACTTGCCGCAGCCGGATTCACCGACGACGCCGAGGATCTCGCCCTTCCGCCATTCGAACGAGACCCCGTCGACCGCCCGGGTGACGCTCTTCCTGCACGCGGAACTCCACCGCCAGGTCGCGAACCTCCATCAGGGTCTCAGCCTGGGCGTTCATTCGGCGACCTCGGACGCGGTCACGGCGGGCGCGGCGATCTCGGGCCACTCGCTCCATGGCGCGTAATGGCACGCGGCCGCGTGCCGCGGGCCGACCTCGCGCAGGGCCGGATCGTCGAAGCAGCGCTCGGCCGCGTACGGGCAGCGGGGGCGGAAGCGACAGCCCTCGGGCGGCTCGCCCGGGTCGGGAGGGCCACCCGGGATCGGCGCCGCGAGGCCGCGCTTGCCGCCGATCGACGGCAGCGTGTCCAGCAGGCGCTTGGTGTACGGATGCTGAGGGTCTTCGAAGACGGCGCTCACCGGCCCGATCTCGACGATCCGACCCGCGTACATGACCGCGATCCGGTCGCAGGTCTCGGCGAGCACGCCGAGGTCGTGGGAGATCAGGATCAGCGCCAGCCCGAGTTGCTCGCGCAGGCGCTCGAGCAGCTCCAGCACCTGCGCCTGCATGACCACGTCGAGCGCGGTCGTCGGCTCGTCGGCGATCACGAGCGACGGGCCGGCAGGCCAGGGCGAGGGCGATCATCACCCGTTGGCGCTGACCGCCGGAGAGCTGGTGGGCGTAACGGCGACCGAGCGCGGGCGTGAGCCCGACGGTCTCGAGCAGCTCGTCGATGCGCCCACGCACCTCGTCCGAGCTCGCGTGCGGCGCGTGGAGGCTGATCGCCTCCGCGAACTGGTCCTCGACTCGCTGCACGGGGTCGAGCGAGTTCATCGCGCCCTGGAAGACGAGCGAGATGTGACGCCAGCGGACGTAGCGCATCCCGGTCTCGGTCCGCCGGTCGAGGCGGATCGGCTCGGGCTCGGACTCGACGTTCAGGGTCATCTCTCCCGACTGCTCCAGCCCGCCGGGCAGCAGCTTCATCAGCGCCAGCGCCGTGGTGGTCTTGCCGCACCCCGACTCGCCCGCGAGCCCGAGTGCCTCGCCGGGCTCGATCGCCAGATCGACGCCGTCGACGATCGGATGGCCGCCGGCGCGCACGTGCAGGTTCTTGACCTCGAGCAACGGACTCACGCCGGCACCTGCTCATCCAGCAGTCTCGGGTTCACGTACTCCTCGAAGAGGTAGCCGAGCACCGCCACGGACAACACCAACAGGGTGATGCAGAGGCCGGGCGGGATCACGTACCACCACGCCTCGGCGCTCGGGGCACCGGACGTGAACGCGTTCTCGAGCATCGTGCCCCACGAGATCTGCGTCGGGTCGCCGAGGCCGAGGAAGGAGAGCGCCGCCTCCGAGAGGATCGCGACGGCGACGATCAGCACGGTGTTGGCGAAGATCAGCGGCAGCGCGTTGGGGAAGATATGGGTGCGGATGATGTACCAGTGGCTGGCGCCGAGCGCCCGGGCGCGCTCGACGAACGCCCGCTCGCGCAGCGTCAGCACCTGGGAGCGCACGATCCGTCCCGTCCCCGCCCACGACGTGATTCCGATCACCAGGATCAAGACCCCCACGGACGGGTTGAGGATCCGGGAGAGCACGACCATCAGCGGCAGCGTCGGGATCACCAGGAACCAGTTGTCGACGGCGTCGAGGATCCGGTCCGTCCAGCCGCCGAAGTAGCCGCTGAACAGGCCGACCGCGGCGCCGATGACGGCCGAGATGATCGCCGCCGCGAACCCGACCACGATCGAGATGCGGGCCCCGACCAGCAACTGGGAGAGCACGTCGGCCCCGCTCTCCGTCGTCCCCAGCAGGTGCGAGCTGCTCGGCGGCTGGAGCACCTCGAGGCTCGAGGCCTCCGGGTCGTACGGCGCGATCACGCTGCCGAAGATCGCCATGAAGATGAACAGCCCGAGCGTCCCGAGCGAGATCCGCCCTCGCCAGGTGCCGAACAGCAGCTCGCGCGCGCGGGCCCCCGTCATCGCGTCTGCACCCGCGGGTCGAGGACGAAGTAGAGGCAGTCGGCGACGAGGTTGGCGAAGATCACTCCGATCGAGAAGACGAGGAAGGTCCCCTGCAGCATCGGGAAGTCCTTGTCGTTGATCGCGTCGAAGGAGAGCTCGCCCAAACCCGGCCAGGAGAACAGGGTCTCGATCGTGATCGCCCCCCCGGCGACGGCTCCGAACTGGATCGCTGCGATCGTCACCAGCGGCAGCAACGCGTTCGGGACCGCGTGCTTGCTCACGACCCGGCGCCACGGCAGGCCGGTCGCTCGCTTGACGGTGATGAAGTCCTCGGTCAGCACGTCGACCATCGACGAGCGCATGATCAGGAAGTACTGGCCCAGGATCAGCAGGGTCATCGCGATCGCCGGCAGCACGAGGTGGTCGGCGACGTTTAAGGCCTCCGCGAACCAGCTCGAGAACTCCACCCCCGGGGTCATCTGCTGGCCCGCGGGGAATATCGGTATCGCCACCGCCAGGACGAGGATGAGGATGATCCCGATCCAGTACTCGGGCGCCGCATACGTGAACAGGCTGAAGCCGAGGAAGCCCTCGTCAGTCTTCTTGCCGCGCCTGGTCGCGGCCACCACCCCCATCCAGGCGCCGAGCACGGTCGCGAACAGCGTCCCGGTCCCGACCAGCAGCAGCGTCCACGGGATCGCGGCCTTGATCTCGTCCCACACCGGCTCGCGCGTCCGCTGGCTGATCCCGAGCTCGCCGGTGAGCGTGTCACCGACGTAGTCGGCGAACTGGCCCAGCAGCGGCTTGTCGAGCCCGTACTCGGCACGGAGCTCCTCGATCTCGGCTGGGGTGGACTGCGGCAGCCGCACGAGCTGCGTCGTCGGGTCGCCGAGCCCCCGGAAGAGGAAGAAGTTGAAGACGAGGACGAACGCCAGCGTCAGCAGCGCCGCGCCGATCTTGCCGGCGAGCCAGCGGGCGTTCATGCGCCGTCCCCGCTGCTCAAGCCTCGAGCTCCAGCGGCTCGGTCTCGCGGCGCCCGCGGGCGCGCCCGAACAGGAACGCGGCCGCGGCGACGATCGCCGCCCCGATCGCGGCGACCCCACCGGGCACGCCGCTGACCGTCTCGTCTCCCCCGCCGCCCTCGCCGGGCTGCAGGGTGAGCAGCGGTTCGTAGGAGACCTGCTGACAGAGCACCTCGCCGGTCTCCGCCGGGCACAGGCGCTCGACGTTGCTCAGGGCGTCGGAGTTGTAGGCCTCCAGATAGGGGTCGTAGGTGAGCACGATGTAGGGCAGGTCCTCCTGCAGGAGCGCGATCATCTCCTTGACCACCGCTTGGCGCTCCTCCGCGTTCTCCTCACCGACGAGGGTGAGCTGCTCTTGGTACAGCCGGTCGTACTCCGGGTTCGCAGTAAAACGCGTCGGAGGATGCGCCGATCTGATCCGTGGTCAGAAGGTCGAGGAGCGCGCTCGGGTCATACGGATCACCGCCCCAGCCCCAGATGAAGGTGTCGAACTCCGGCGCTGGGAGTGCCGTCGACCTTGCGGACCGTGAGCTCGGTGAGCTTGTCGGTGCTGACCACCTGGACGTTGAACTCGACGCCGATCTCCTGGGTCTGCTCGGCGATCAGCTTCGCCTGCTGGATATCCGCAGGCGCGTCCGAGCGCACGTAAAGGTCGAAGGAGGCCACCTCGCCGTCCTTCTCCCTGATCCCGTCGTCGTTGAGCGTCCAGCCGGCCTCGTCGAGGAGCTGGTTCGCAAGCTCCGGGTCGTGCGGGTAGTCCTGCTCCGGCACCTCGTAGAAGTCCTTGTAGAACGAGGGGAGGAGACCGTGGGCGACGAAGGAGGTTCCCTGGTTCGCGATCTCGTTGTTTCGCTCGCGGTCGATGCTGTAGGCGATCGCCTGCCGGACCGTCTTGTCCTGGATGGCGGGGTTGAACTTGGCCTCCGGGCAGTCCTCCTCCGAACAGAGGTTGAACGCGAGCTCGGTGAACGAGTACGTGGGCGCGTTCACCGTCTCGATCCCCTCCTCCTCGCTGAGGCGGTTGAACGTCGCCGGCTGGACCTCGGGGATGAAATCGATCTCCCCGAGCGTGAGCGCGCGCGACACGGCATCGTCGCTCCCGTAGCGGATGAACTGCAGCTCGTCGAACGCCGGCGCTTCGCCCCGCCACTCCGGGTTCGGCTCCATGTGCAGGATCCGCCCCCGCTCGAACTCGGTGACGATGAAGGGACCGCTCCCGACCAGCGGCACCTCGGGCTGATAGCCGCCCGTGAGCTCCTTGACCGGCACCTTGCCCCAGACGTGCTCGGGCAGGATGTAGACGAACAGGTCGCCGATGAGGCGAGCGTTGGGCTTCTTCGTCTCGAGCACGACCGTGTGCTCGTCAGGCGTCTTGATCGCGGTGACACCTTCGGTGTAGCCGGTGAACAGCAGGCCGTTCTCGCCCAGCGTCTCGAGGGACCACTTGACGTCCTCGGAGGTGATCGGCTCGCCGTCGGACCACTTCGCGTCCTCGATCAGGTGGAAGGTGACGGTCTTGCCGTCCTCGGAGACATCCCAGCTCTCCGCGATCGCCGGCGCCGGGGTCAGGTCCTCAGGGTCGAAGCCGACGAGCAGCTCCCAGTTGATCGCCCAGATCGTGAACTCCTCCTCGTTCACGCCGACGAACGGGTTCAGCGTCTTGGGGTCCTGCGACCAGCCGATCCGGAGCACGTCGCCGCCGGAATCCTGCGCCGTCGCCGGCCCGGAGACGGCGAGCGCCAGCGCAACCGTCGCCGCCAGCAGGCCGAGCCCGTTCGAGATCCGTCGCAGCCTCATCACACGCCTCCGTTTCGCGTCGTGTCAGTTCTCGGCTCTACCGCCGCCTCCAGCACCTCGACGGTCTTCGCATCGCCGTCGACCCGCGCCCGAACGCCGAGCGGCATCGTCGCCATGTGCTTGCCGTGGCCGACCGGCACGTTCGCGATCGCCGGGATCCCGAGCGGCGCGACCAGCTCGTCGAGCACCTCCTCGATCGACAGGGTCGACTCCGAGCCCTCCGGTGGAACCTGCGAGTGCAGGTTCACGTCGGTGCCGAAGACGACCCCGGCCGCCTGCTCGAGCTTGCCCGAGCGGACGAGCTGGTTGATCGCCGTGTCGACCAGGTACTCGTCCTCGTTCAGGTCCTCGACCAGCAGGATGCAGCCCTCGGTCTCGATCTCGTACGGCGTGCCGATGCTTGCCGTCAGGAGGGTGATGCAGCCGCCGACCAGCGGTCCCTCGGCGACCCCCTCGCCGATCGTGAGCACGTAGGGGTTCTCCGGGTCCTCGAACACGCGCCCGAGCGGCTCGGGCCGGAGCGCGCGATGGAACCACTCCTCCGTCTCCTTGGTCAGCTCGTCCTTCTTGCGCGTGAAGCGGAGGAAGTTCGGGCCGTAGAAGGTGACCCAGCCCGCGCGCGCGGCGAGCGCCAGGTGCAGCGCGGTGATGTCCGAGAAGCCGCAGACGATCCGGGGCTCGCCCAGTGCGTCCCAGTCGATCAGGTCATACAGGCGAGCGCAGCCGTAGCCCCCGCAGAGGGTGTGGACCATGTCGATTCCGGGCTCCGAGAGCGCCCACTGCAGGTCGGCGGCCCGCTCCTCGTCGGTGCCGGCGAGGTAGCCGTGCACCTTGCGGTGGTTGGGGCCGAGGATGACCTCGTGGCCGCGTGCCTCGAAGTAGGCCACCGCCTGTTCGGTCTCCGAGCGCGTCTGTGGCGGGCTCGCCGGTGCGACGACGGCGATCGTCGCTGCTTCGGGCAGTGCCGGCGGCTTCGTGCGGATCCCGGTCATCGCGCTCCCACCGCTTCGGCGCCCCGGGAGACGCTCTCGATCGCCTCGCCGATCAGCTCCCGCGATCCCTGGAGCGAGCCGAGCACGAGCTCGACGTGGAGCTCGGCGACCTGCTCGAGCTTCAGCGGCCCCGCCGGGTCGAACCAGAGCGCGACCCCCGTGCACTGGAGCAGGATCGCGTAGGTCGCGACGTGCGCGTCGGACGCGCGGAGCGAACCATCGCGGATGCCGTCGCGGATCAGCTCGCTGAACATCGCCTGGTAGTCGTCGCGCTTGGCGATCAGCGCCCCGCGCGGGCCGTCGGTCAACGCTCGGATCTCGCTGTCGGTCACGAACGCCGCCAGCCGATGGATGCCGTGGAAGACGACGTGCTCGCGCACCGCCGCCGCGAGCCGCAGCGCGGGGCGCGGCTGGCGCGCCATCGCGGCGACCACGTTCTCGGTGAGCTCTGCCATGAAGTCGTCCTGGAGCTGGACGAGGATCGCCTCCTTGCTCGGATACCAGTGGTAGATCGCCGCCGGCTGGACGTTGGCCGAGGCTGCCAGCGCCCGCATCGACGTCGCGTGGTATCCGCGCAGGCCGAAGAGCTCGACCGCGGAGCTCAGGATCGCCTCCCGGGTGTCCGGGCCGCGTCGGTTGGCGATCTCCACCACCTCAGTCATGAGGCGCCTCAGCGGCGGCGCGGCTCGGCTTCGCTTCGCTCCGCCTCACAGCCCCAGCAGCTCCTTCGTCTGCTCCTGGGTCGCGACCTCGCGACCGAGCGTCCGGGTCAGCCCGACCGCCATCTCGACCAGGGCCGCGTTCGAAGGCGCCAGCACCCCCTTGCTCGAGGTAGGCGACGTCCTCGAGCCCGGTGCGGATTCCGGGCGCGCCGCGGAGCAGCGCGAGCGCCAGCATCCGCTGGTGGTGGCGGCCGATGCACGTGACGGTCCAGAAGGCGTCGTCCGGCAGCGGGCGAAGCATCGCCTCGAGCGCCTCCGGCGAGGCGTCGATCCCTCCGGGGACGCCGAAGACGAGGTTGATCCGCAGCGGCGGCTCGAGGATCCCCTGCTCCAGCCAGCGCACCGCGCTGACCACGTGGCCGACGTCGAACGTCTCGACCTCAAGGGCGATCCCCTGCTCGGTCGCCCGCTCGACGATCCCGCGCCCGGCGGGCGGCGGGGTGATGAAGGTCTCGTCGCCGAAGTTCATCGACCCGGACTCGACCCCGGAGATGTCGGGCTTCGCCTCCAGGCCGGTGGTCCGCTCCTCGATCGTCATGTCGTTGGCGCCGCCGGTGGAGACCATGGTGAGCACGTCGCAGCCGGCGCGGATGCGGTCGATCGCGTCCACGAACAGCTCCGGACGGCCGCTCGGGGTGCCGTCGTCCTCGCGCACGTGCAGGTGGGCGACGGTCGCGCCGGCGCCCGCCGCCTCGATCGTCGAGTCGGCGATCTCGGCGGTGGTGTAGGGGATGTTGGGGTTGTTCTCGCGGAACACGTCGGCGCCGGTGATCGCGCAGGTGAGGACGGCCGGATCGCTGTTCCAGGCGGTGGGTGCGCTCATCTCCCATTCTTTCCGGAGCTCGCCAACATGGCGCGCTCCTGGTCGGTGATCGGACGCGAGCCACGCTCGGCCTGGTCCCAGAGCACGATCGCGAACTCCGCATCGACCACGACCTGTCCGCTGTCGTCGAGGATCCGCTCGCTCGTGGTCAGGCTCGAGCGCCCGAGCTCGCGCACGGCGCACTGCACGGTCACCGCCTCGAACGCGGGGTCGATCTCGCTGCGGAAGGTGACCGAGCAGCGCCCGACCACGTACTCGTCGCGGGCGATCCCGCAGCTCGCGAGGAACGCGTCTCGCCCCTCCTCCAGGTAGGTGAGAACGACGGTGTGGTTGACGTGGCCGAGTCCGTCGAGGTCCCGCCAGCGCATCTGCACCGTGTGCCCCTCGCTCATGCGGGTTCCCCCACTCCAATCCCCAGCGCGCGGCGCAGCGGCTCGGAGCCGCGCAGGAGGTCGAGCGCGTAGGCCCCGCGATCGGGCGGATAGCCGCTGCCGATCAGCATCCGCGCGCTCGAGCCGATCCCGTCCGCGGCCAGTGCCGCGGCCGAGAAGCCGGTCGCCATCGAGAAGAAGAGCACCGTCCCGCCGTCGGCGGTGAGCAGGATGGCCGTCGGCTCGCAGCCGGTGGCGTTGACGACGACCACGGTCAGGTCGGCCGGCTCGACGCCGGCGGCGCGCACCGCCTCGAGCGCTGCGAGCGGGTCGCGCAGGTCGGCGGCGACGCCGACGTCGCAGAGCCCGAGCTCGCTCACCAGGTCGACCGCCGCCCGGTCGACGTCGATCGCCGCCAGGGTGCCACCGGCCATCTCCGCCCGGGCGCAGGCGAGGACCAGCTTGCCGGCGTGTCCGGCGCCGAGCACGCACACGGTGCCGTCGCTCGGGATCAGATCGCGCACCTGCGGCGCCGCCGCGCAGACGTCGAAGAGCTCGAGCGCCGTCGTCGCTGGAAGGTCGTCGGGAAGCTCGGCCCACGGCGCCCGCTCGAAGACGTACGCGGTGCCGCTGACCTCGACCTGGGCCGAGTCCGGGTCCAGCTCGGTGACCGCATCGAGCCGCAACGGGGTCAGGGTCAGCGAGGCGAGCGTCGCGATCGCGGCCCCGATCACCGGCGGCGACTCCAGGCGCTCGCCGACCGCCGCCACGGTTCCCATCAGGATGCCGCCCGAGTCGGTGTCGGGGTTGTGCATCTTTCCGCGCGTCGCGACGATCTCGAGGATCCGCACCGCCATCCGCTCGGGATCACCCCCGCAACGGCGATGCAGGTTGCGGTGCGAGGTCGAGTCGAGGCAGAGGCGCTCGACCGCGACCTCGACCTCGTGCGGGCGCACCGGCTCGGTCGCATCCAGGCGCTCGGCCGTCTGTGGCAGGGACCCCGGCGGATCGACGACCCTGTCGACGCCGAGTTGCTCTCGCATCTCCTCCAAGCGGCCCTTCATGAACGGTCGTTAGGAACCTATGCCGCTCGCGACCCTGCCGTCAATGGGCACATGCGGCCACAACCCCCGCGCCCCATACGCCACTCCGTACGAAGCGAACGTTCGTTACGCGCTCCACCCCCGGAACGTCGGTGAGGTACGGGCAGTTAGGCTCGCCGCGCGTGAGCCTCTCGATGCCCGTCGTCTGGACCGAGCGCCACCGGCTCCACGAGCCGGGCGGGGAGGTCTGGGTCGGGGTACGCACGCCGGGCACCGAGGTGCCCGAGCGTGCGGAGCGCATCCGCGAAGCGCTGGTCGCCGGCGGCGCCCACCTGGTCGAGGCCGAGGACCACGACGACGCCGCGCTGCTGCTCGTCCACGAGCCGGAGCTGCTCGCCTTCCTCGCCGGCGCCTGGGAGGAATGGGTGGCGGCGGGGCTCGAGGCCGACCCGGGCCAGGATCGCGTCGTCCCCTACCTCTTCCCGGCCACCGGCCTGTTCTCCGGATTCGAGCCGGCGAGGGCGACGTCGATCACGGCCCGGGCGGGTCAGTTCGCCTACGACACGATGACCCTGCTCGGCCCCGGCACCTGGGAGGCGGCGCGCGGCGCCGTCGACGCGGCCCTGACCGCGGCCGACCTGGTGCTCGCCGGGGAGCGGGCCGCCTACGCGCTCGCACGGCCGCCGGGCCACCACGTGACCCGCGACTGCTTCGGCGGCTCCTGCTACCTGAACAACACGGCCGCGGCGGCCGCCCGGCTGCGCGACGGCGGCTCCGGGCCGGTGGCGGTGATCGACGTCGACGCCCATCACGGCAACGGCACCCAGGCGATCTTCTACGACGACCCCGAGGTCCTGGTCGGCTCGGTGCACGTGGACCCGGGCGCCGGATGGTTCCCGCACTTCCTCGGCTTCGCGTCCGAGACCGGGCGCGGCGCCGGCGCCGGCGCAAACCGCAATCTGCCGCTGGCGCCCGGAACCGGCGACGCGGGGTGGCTGGAGGCGATCGCCGAACTGGCCGAGTGGGCGCGGGCGCGCGACGCGCGCGCCCTGGTCGTCGCGCTCGGCGTCGACGCCGCGGCCGGCGACCCGGAGAGCCCGCTGGCGGTCACCGCCGACGGGTATCGCGACGCCGGCCGCGCCCTCGGCGAGCTCGGCCTCCCGACGGTCCTCGTCCAGGAGGGCGGTTACGACCTGGAGTCGATCGGCCCGCTGGTCGCCGCGGCCCTCGCGGGATTCGAGAGCGGGTGAGCGGGCGGCTCAGCCACCCACGCCCACCCTGGTGACCGTGAACGCGGCGCCGCGCGGGTCGGCGAGCACCGCCTCGCGGCCGATCGGCATGTCGAACGGTGCCACGACCACCTCGCCGCCGAGCTCGCCGGCCCTGGCGGCGGTCGCGTCGACGTCGGCGACCCAGAAGTCGACGCTCCAGTGCGCCGGGGCGCCGTCGGCCGTCGGAGCCATCACCGCGACCACGTCGCGGGGCACGGGCTGCTCCGGCTCGCCCCCGAAGTAGCCGGGCAGGCGCCAGAGGAACGCCTGGTCCTCGCCGATGCTGAAGCCCTCGGCCTCCCAGCCGAAGAGCCCGTTGTAGAACGCCCTCGCCCCCTCGGGGTCGGCCGTGTTGAGCATGCTCATCGACCAGGCGCCCGGCGCGTTGACGACCTGCGCACCCTCGCGCTCGATCGCCTCCCAGACGCCGAACACCGCGCCCCCTGGGTCGGCGAGCATCGCCACGCGCCCGGCCGGGGCGGCGTCGAAGGGCTCGGCGATCACCGCGCCGCCCAGCTCGCGCGCTCGGGTGGCGGCCGCGTCGGCGCTCTCAACCCGGATGTAGGTGGTCCAGGCCGGCCGCGGCGGTCCGCCGGGCGGCGCGGAGCCCACGCCGGCGACGTCGCGGTCGCCCACCCGGGCGACGAAGAACTTGCCCCCCGCGCCGCCCGACATCGGGCCCGGGCCCTTGAACTGCCATCCGAACAGCTCGCCGTAGAAGCCGACGGCCGCGTCCGGGTCGGGCTGCAGGGTGTCGACCCAGCACGGAACGCCGGCCGGATACCGGTCTCGCTCGCTCATCGCCTTTTCCTCCTCCGCTAGTTGGATAAACCAACTATATAGATGGAAAGTCCGATGAAGGGTCTAACATCGTCGAAATGAGGAGCTACGGCGATCGATGCGGAATCGCCCGCGCGCTCGACATCGTCGGGGAGCGCTGGGCGCTGCTCGTCGTCCGCGAGCTGCTGCTGGGCCCGAAGCGGTTCACCGACCTGCGCGCCGGGCTGCCGCAGGTCGGCCCCGACGTCCTCTCCCAACGGCTGCGCGAGCTCGAGCGGGAGGACATCGTCGAGCGGCGCACGCTGGCGCCGCCGGCCGCCTCACGCGTCTACGAGCTCACCGAGCGCGGGCGAGCCCTCGAGCCGATCGTGCTCGAGCTCGGCCGCTGGGGGAGCCGGGCTCCGTTTCCGGCGGACGCACCTGATCTCGGCGTCGACTCGACCGTCCTCGCGCTGAAGACGCTCTTCGACCCGGGCCGGGCCGCGGCCGCGGCCGGGCGCTACGAGCTGCGATTCGGCGACCAGTCGTTCCGCGCCGACGTAGGCGGGGGCCGGTTCGAGGTCGCCCGCGGCGCGGCCGAGCGTCCCGAGGCGACGATCGCTGCCGACCCGATGGCGCTCGCGGCCGTGCTCTGGCAGGGCCGCGAGCTCGCCGACGCCGAGCGCGGCGGGGAGATCGAGATCGAGGGGCGCCGGGCGGCCGCGAAGCGCTTCCTCGGGCTCTTTCCGGCGCCCGAGGAGCCCTCCTTTTCGTCCAGCGGCTCTAGTTCTTGAGGAGGTTCTTCGGGCCCTTGGGGGCCTTGCCGGCCACTCGGACCGATCCGCGCATGTACGGGTGGATGCGGCAGAAGTACGTGTACGTCTTGCCCGGCGTCGTCAGGGGCGGCGTCGTGTAGACGTTCGAGCCCGTGGTCACCTCGCTGCTGGTGCTGGTGCCGTAGCCGAGCTGGCCGGAGTCGAACTTGATCTTCCCCTTCGCCAGCGGGTAGCCGATGCCCGGTCCCTCGTTGCAGGGCGCCGAGCACGAGGTCACCGTGTGCCAGGCCTGCTCGCTGTCGCTCATCTCGGGGAGCGCGTCGAAGTTGGTGAAGGTGACGCTCTGGCCCGGCTGGATCTTCGGCGGGCGCATGAGGTTGGTCGGGAAGCCCTTGAAGGCCGAGAAGCCGCCGAGCGAGTAGCCGAAGCCGTTGATCTCGATCCCGGTCGTCCCGATCTTGCGGCCCTTGCTGCGCAGCTTGCGCGGGTCGGGGATCTTGAGGTCCTTGCGCGCCTTCTTGTCGATGTTCTCGGGCAGGCGGCCGTGGGTGAGGATGCCGCCCTCGTCGTACATCGCCTTGACCGCGGCCTCGTCGTCGAACGGGTCCTTGGCCAGGGGATCATTGGCGCGGGTGACCGACAGCGGCAGGATCCCCATCGACTCGTACCACGACGCCTTCCGGACGTCGTAGGTGACGTTGATCGAGACGGTGTCCCCCTCCTTGAGGCTGATCCGCCAATCCGGGCGGGTCGCCTCCATGCTGACGTCCCAGCTCACCGCTCCGGCGGGCTCGTAGTAGTGGGCGTTGGACCTGAACAACGGCCTGATCTCGCCCGGGTCGTCGCCGTCGACCTCCCCGGGGTCGGGCCCGTCGCGCGCGACCTGGAGATCGACGCGCTCACCACCGGGGTGCAGGTGACCGCCGCCGAAGACCAGTGTCCGGCCGCCGTCCGGCACGGTCCACTTGCTCAGCGGACTGATGTTCTCGCGCTCCTCGTAGCCGGCGACGTTGGGGTCGGTCGGGACCTCGTCGGGGAAGACGTACTTGCCGTCGCCGTTGAGGTCGAAGCCGCGCTCGGCGTCGAACACCGGATACAGATGCGGGAGGCCCGCGACGTCCATCCACTGGACCTTGGTCGTCTGGATGTCGGTCCGCGGCGGGTCGGTCTCGGGCACCCAATCGATCTCCCAGGTGACGTAGACCTGACGCCCGCCCTCGGCGTTGAGGCTGTGGAGCATGTAGTTGAGGAACCAGTTGTCGTCGCCGCCGACCTTGAGCCCGTAGCCCTGCGGCTCCATCGCGATCGTCTTCTCCTCGCCGGAGGCGAAGGTCGGCCCGTCCGGGCCGATCCAGACGATGTGGTGCAGGTGCAGGTCCCAGACACTCGGCGTGGTCACCGAGCCGTCGGGGTGGAGCTCGACCATGCTCGGCTTGAAGCGCGTCACGTAGCCCTCGGCGGTCGAGCCCGGGGCGAAGACGCTCGCGTCACCCGGGCCGCTGACCTTGGTCGCGTTCGGGCAGGTCTCCGTCCGTCCGAAGAGATTCGTGTTCTGGCCCGGGTAGATCGTGATCGCGTCGGTGCGGCACTGGTAGGTGGTCATGTCCGGGTAGCTGGCCGGCTGAAGGGTCGCCTCGTCCTGGGCGATCGCGGGCGCAGCGCCGAGCAGCAGCGCGGCGGCTGCTGTGACTCCGAGGGCGACTGAAAAGAAACGGCCGCGTTCCCTGCGAGCTCGATCCACGGGGCCATTGTGACTGATTCTTCGGGCGAGGCGCATTCCGGTGTTTCAACACGCTCAGAGAACGAGAGTTTCTCGATTGCGACCGAGGCCGGTTCGGGCCGTCCCGGGCATATAGTCGTGACGTGATCACGGCGGGTGATCCCGGGTGAGGCGGGCGGTGCTGGCGGCGGCTGCCGCGACGGCGCTCGTCGCGGCAGCCGGCTCGGATGTAGCGGCCGACTCCGCCGCGGCGGCCGAGGTGACGCCCCACTTTCCCGACCGGCTCGCCAACGGCTGCTTCGCGGTGAAGGAGCTCGACAGGGGCCGCTTCCTGGAGTTCGCGGACGGGACCTACCGCGCCGGCCCGACGACGGCGCGCGACGCCGAGCGATTCTGGCTCGAGCCCACCACCCTCAGCTTCGGCTACCTGCTCTCCGACCGCGAGGGCCGGCTGATGGCCGTGACGGGCGACCGGGTGGGCGCTCAGACGACGCCGGCCCCGAACGGCGAGTGGACACTCTCCAAGGCGCTCGGCGGCTTTCCGTTCGAGATCAACCGCGGCCGGCTGGCGCTCGCTGTGAAGGGCGGCGGGTCGCTGCGCCTGCGCAAGGGGCTCGGCACCGGGTTTCGGTTCGTCGCGGCGAACGGCTGTCGCCCCTTCCCCGAGGCCGGGCCGGGCGCCGTCGGCATGCCGTTCGCCGGCACCAACCCGGACGGGACGGTCTTCGGCTTCGCCGACCCCCATCTCCACATCACCGCCAACCTGCGCGCCGGCGGGCGGATCATCCACGGCGAGCCCTTCGACCGCTTCGGGATCACCGAGGCGCTCGGACACGACGAGGACGACCACGGCCCCGACGGGAGCGAGGACGTGACCGGCAACCTGCTCCGCACGGGGCTCCCGTTCGGCACCCACGACACCCACGGATGGCCGAGCTTCGCGGGCTGGCCGGTCCACGACACCAACACCCATCAGCAGGCCTATTACACCTGGCTCGAGCGCGCCTACGACGCCGGCCTGCGACTGGTCGTCGCGCAGGCGGTCGAGGACGAGCCGATCTGCCGGATCGAGCCGGTCCGCTCGCATTCGTGCGACGAGACCCACACGATCAAGCTCGAGGTCGAGGAGCTCGAGGGGCTTCAGGCCTACGTCGACGCCCAGAACGGCGGCCGCGGCCGCGGCTGGTTCCGGCTCGTCCACAGCCCGCGCCAGGCCCGCCGGGTGATCGAGCGCGGCAAGCTCGCTGTCGCCATCGGGGTCGAGTCGTCGAACCCGTTCGGCTGCTCGGAGACGGCCGGGTGCGATCGCGCCGACGTCGACCGGGGGCTGGCGAAGCTGCGCCGGCTCGGCGTGAGCAGCCTCTTCGTCGCCCATTGGGTCGACAACGCCTTCGCCGGCCCGGCGCTCGAGGGCGGCACCAAGGGCGTCTTCATCAACATCTTCAACCAGGTCCAGACCGGCCACTACTTCCGCACCGGCCCCTGTCCTGACCCGAGCCAGGGCGAGGAGGTGGACACACTCGGCCCGGTCGAGATGGAGATCCTCGGTCAGTCCTTCCCGGCCGCGGCGGGCATCCCGCCGATGCCGAGCTACCCACCGGGAAAGCAGTGCAACGCCAAGGGGCTGACGAAGCTCGGCGCCTACCTGGTCCGGCGGATGATCGACGAGGGGATGCTGATCGAGGTCGACCACATGAGCGAGCCGGCGCGCGATCGCGTGCTCGAGATCGCGGCCGCGCACCGCTACCCGCTGGTCTCGGGCCACACCGGCACCGGCGGCAGCTGGACGCCGGAGGAGCTGCGGCGCCTCTACCGGCTCGGCGGGCTCGGTTCGGCCACCCCGGGGCAGGCGCCCGAGCTCGCCCGCCGGATCCTCGACTTCCGCCCATACCGCAGCGCGAAGCACTACTTCGGGGTCGGGCTCGGCACCGATACCGGCGGCTTCTCCTCCCTGCCCGGCCCGCGCGACGACGGCGGGCAGGAGCCGCTCACCTATCCGTTCCGCTCCTACGACGGCCGGGTGACGTTCAGCCGCCAGCACAGCGGCGAGCGCTTCTTCGACCTGAACACCGACGGGGTCGCCCATTACGGCCTCTTCGCCGACCTGCTCGCGGACATGCAGCGCACCGCCGACGGGCCGGCGGCGATGCGGACCCTGTTCCGCTCCGCCGAGGCCTACCTCGAGATGTGGGAGCTCGCCCGCCGGTGAGCTGGATGGCCGCCTTTGGCAGTGAGGGGGTGAAGGTGCCGGCGTCGGTCGAGGGCGCCCGTGGCGGGGCTTCGAGCGAACGCCGAGTGATGAGTTGAACACCGTATGGGGTGGTCAACTCATCAATCGACCGCAGAACCCGTCGATTGTCGACTTGAGCACAGCATGTGTGCTCAAGGCACCACCCACGCCCCGGGGACGCCACGAGCGCGCCTAGCCCGCCCCCCTCACTGCCAGGCCCGACCACGCACCCTCAGCGCAAGCCGGGGGCACCACGCACCCTCACCCCCGGGGTATGGGCAAGTCCCGACCCGCGTGCGTGACCTCGTGGGATCACTCATCTAGGGCGCCGCCGCGATCTCCTCCGCGGCGCGCTCGCCGGACGCCACCGCCCCCTCGAGGTAGCCCTGGTTGGCCGTCGCGGTGTGCTCGCCGGCGAAGTGGATCGCGCCCTCGGGCTTGCCGGCGTAGCCGTAGTAGCGGGTGTACTGGCCCGGGAGGTAGGCGGCATACGAGCCGAGCGCGAGCGGGTCGGCGACCCAGCGGTCGGTCCATGCGCGGCCGTTGAAACCGCGGCGCAGCCCGCCGAGCCCGGCCGCCCCGTTCTGCCCCAGGCTGGTCAGGTTCCGCCGGACCTCGCGCGCGAGCGTGGGCGCATGGGGCTCGTCTGCGGGCAGCCCCGCGGCGCCCGAGCGCCCGCCGAAATAGGTGGTGATGATCGAGCCGCGACCCCGCTCGCCGAGGGTGCTCTCCCAGGTGTAGAGGAACGGGGCGTCGCTGATCATGTAGCCGTTCCAGCGGCCGTAGTCCTGGGGGCGGCGCTCGAACTGCATCAGCACCTTCGCGTTCGTGCCCATCCCGAGCTCGTCGATGCAGCGGCGCTTCTTCGCGCTCAGGCCGGCGCCGCCGAGGTCGACCCGGCGGAGGGTCGTGAACGGGAACGCCAGCACGACCCGGTCGGCCGTCACCTCGGCGGCGACGCCGCCGAAGCGCATCGCGTAGCTGCCGTCGCCGCGCTCCGACAGCGCCTCCAGCGGGGCGCCGAGCCTGACCGTCCCGTCGGGGAGCTGCGCGGCCAGCGCGTACACGATCTGGTCGTTGCCGCCACGCACGTGGTAGCGCTCGTCGGCGCCCGGGGTGTTCTCGACGTACTCGTAGAAGAGGTTGAGCGCGCTGAGCCGGTCCGCGTCGAGGCCGAACTCGCTAGCCATCTCCGCCCAGACGATCTGACCCTGCGAGCCGCGGCTGCCGCCCGGACAGTTGGCGTCGAGCCAGTCGGCGACCGAGAGCTGGTCGAAGGCGCGCGCGGCCGGGGTGGCGTTCGCGTAGCCGTAGGCGCCGACCCGGCGCGCGGCCGCCTCCAGCCGGCGCTGGAAGACCGCCCGGCTCGCGCGCAGCTCGGAGCGAGAGCGCAGGGCGCCGTTCAGCCAGAGGCGCGGGCGGCCCGGGTTGGCGAGCGCGTAGAGGTCGGTGAGCCCGAAGCCGAAGCGCCTTGCCAGCGCCCGGATCCGCTTGTGGCGGGAGTCGATGAACTCCCCTCCGTGCTCGGCGGTCTGGCCGCCGGCGAAATCGCGCGCGGTCCAGCATCGCCCTCCGATCCGCTCCGGGTTCGCCTCGTAGACCGCGCAGCCGAGGCCCCGCTGCTGAAGGCGGAAGGCGCAGGCGAGGCCCGCGAGCCCGGCCCCGACGACGACGATCCGCGGCTCCGCCCGCGTCCGGCTCGACATGCAGCCGGCGGCGCCGGGCGCCAGGATCAGCCCCGCGCCCAGGGCACCGAGCTTGAGCAGTTCGCGTCTGGAGAGCGCCTCCGCCATTGGCCGCTCAGGGAGCGTAGGCGCCGGCGCGCTACGGGCCGTTGCGCCTCAGGATCAGGCCGAAGTCGTCGCTTACCGAGACGCCCGTGACCCATGCCTGGCCCGCCGGGTCGACGGAGACGCCGAACGGGTTGCCGAAGTTGATCGAGACCTGCTGAGAGCGCCATGTGCCGCCGGCCAGGCGATACGCCGCCGGGTGGGCCCACGCGTCCGTTCCGGTCGAGGTTCCGACGGCGTAGTACGGGGGACCGGGCGTGATCGAGTTCAGCGAGGTCCCCCTGCCCACCGTGGGCGCGAGCTCGCGGACGAAGGTCCGGCCCGCGCCCCGAAGGACCAGCGGCTCGACGCCCACCCCGCCGACGGCGCGAACCCGTCCGCCGGGCTCGGCGACCACGTCGCGGAGCTGGCTGGTCGTCGAGAGCGTCGTGGGGTCGAACGCCGAGCGCCAGCGACGGCCGCGGTGCACTGCCAGCATGGCCCGGTCGCCCGCGCTGCTGGTGCAGGTGCCCGAGACGTAGGCGACGCCGTTGCGCCCGATCGCGATCCCGCCGGGGTCGACGCGCCACAGCGTCCCGTCGTCGGCGAGCTTGCAGCCCGTCGGCCCCGGCTTCAGGCTCTCGCCGAGCAGCGGGACCTCGCTCCAGCTCCCGTCCTGGCGGCGGAGGACGAACGGCTGCCAGTAGCCGCTCTGGAAATTGCGCTTCTCCCCCATCGCCCAGACGGTGTCCTTATCGGCGGCGATGGCGCTCAGGCTGGCGCCGGGGGGGCTTGCCGGGAGCGGGACGATCGACCAGCTCGTGCCGTCCCAGTGCAGCACGAGCGGCTTCGACGCCGGGTTGCCGGGTGCGGTCGCGCTGATGCCGGCGGCCCAGATGTCGTCGGGCCCGGCGGCGGCGGCGTCGTAGATCAGGTCCTTAGCGGGGGCGGTCTCGACGTCCGGCGTCGGCACCGTTGTCCAGCTGAAGCCGTTCCAATGCTGCGCGAGGGTGCGGAACTCCAGCGCCCCGCCGACGACGTCCCACGAGTAGCCGATCGCCCAGCTGTCGTCGACCGCGGGCGAGACGGAGGCGCGGAACATCTGGACGCGACCGGAGGCGGACGGGTGACCGCTCTCGTCCCACTGCCCGGCGGCCGAAGCGACGGAGGGGACGACGAGGGCGACGACAAACGCGGCCAGCACCGTCACCGGTGCGCGCATCCAGCGCCTCGTTTGGTTGGCGATCCCTGCCACGAGCGGCACGATCCTACCCTGCCGGCCCGACCCGGCACGCGAAGCGGCCGCCTGACCGAGGCGGCCGCTTGCGCGCTTCGCTCGCCGAGGCCCTAGGCGCGGGCGCCCTCGACCTGCGGCTCGGCGCCGGCCTTCGGCAGCCAGCCGAGCCAGCTCGGCAGGTACCAGTTGCGGTCGCCGAGCAGCTTCATCGTCGCCGGCAGCAGCACCGCCCGGACGATGGTCGCGTCGATCAGCACCGCCACGGCGAGCCCGACTCCCATCTGCTTGAAGTCGAGCATTCCGAGCGTCGCGAACACCGAGAACACGGCGATCATCACCACCGCCGCGCTGGTGACGACGCCGGCTGTCGACTTGATCCCGTGCGCGACCGCGTCGCCGGTGCTCATGCCGCCGTCGTAGGCCTCCCTGATCCGGCTGATGATGAACACGTGGTAGTCCATCGAGAGGCCGAACAGGAGCACGAACAGGAACAGCGGCAGCCAGGAGACGATCCCGCCGTTGGACTCGAAGCCCAGCAGCGACTCGAGGTGGCCCTCCTGGAACACCCAGACCAGCACCCCGTAGGCGGCCGCCACGGAGAGCAGGTTGAGGACGATCGCCTTCAGCGCGATCACGATCGAGCGGAAGGTCGCCATCAGGAGCACGAACGCGAGCCCGAGGACGAACGCGAAGACGAGCGGCGCTGTGCTGCTCATCTGCTCGTTGAAGTCCTCGGAGCCGGCGGTGGCCCCGGTGACGTACGCGTCGACGCCGTCGACCTGGCCGAGCGTGCCCGGGATCAGGTCCTGGCGCAGGGCGGCGAGCGCGTCGATCGAGCGCCCGTCCGTGCCCGACCCGACCATCGGGATCGTGACCACGGCGACGTCGGCGCGATCGTTGGTCGTCACGTTGACCGGGTCGTTCATCAGCCCCGTGTCGATCGCCTGCGCGCGCAGCTCGCGCATCGCGCCCGCGACCTCGGGTGCCTGCACGTCGTCTGCGGCGACGACGACCACGGCCGGCAGCGGGCTGCCCGGGAACTCGGCCTGGATCCGGTCGTACGTCTGCACGATCGGCAGGTCCTGAGGCAGCCCGTCCGAGCCCGACTCCTTGGTGTTCATGTGCACCGCGGGGATCGCCAGCGCGACCAGCAGGCCGGCGGCGGCGACCGCCGAGACCAGCGGGCGGCGCAGGACGCGATCGAGGATCGCGTTCCAGACCCGCGACTCGCCGTCCGCACGACGCAGGCGGTGCAGGAACGGGATGCGCCCCTTCTCAACTCGGTCGCCCAGCTTCGACAGCACCGCCGGCAGCACCGTGAGCGACCCGAGCACGGCCACCCCGACGACCATGATCGTGCCGACGGCAAACGACATGAAGGTCGCGCTGCCGGTCAGGAACATGCCGGCCATCGCGATCGCGACGGTCATCCCGGAGACGAGCACGGCCCGGCCGGAGGTCGCGGCGGCGATCTCGAGGGCGCGCTCGTTCGAGTGGCCCTGGTGCCGTTCGGCCCGCTGGCGGCGCAGGTAGAACAGCGAGTAGTCGACGCCCACGGCGAGCCCGACCAGCAGGATCACCGAGCTGATCATCTCGTCGACGGGGAACAGCTGGCTCACCGGGGCCAGCAGCCCCAGCGTCGCCATCACGGCGGTGATCGCGAGCAGCAGCGGCACGCCCGCGGCGACCAGGGCGCCGAAGGCGACCACCAGGATCAGCAACGTGAGCGGCAGCGACAGGAACTCCGCGCGCTGGAAGTCCTCGTCGAGGCTCGCCGATGCGGCCTTCTCCAGGCTGGCGTCGCCGAACTCCTCGATCCGCAGCTCCGGATGAGACTCCTGAGCCACGGCGACCGCGGCCTCCGCGGCGTCCACGCGCTCGACCGTCTGGTCGTCGTCGCCGCGGAGCTCGAACGTCACCAGCGCCGCACTACCGTCGGCGGAGATCTGGTCGGCGTTGCCGGCCTCGAGCGGGGACCTGAGCTCGGCGACGTGCGGAACCTCCGCGAGCCCGGACTCGACGTCGCGGATCGCGGCCCGGAATTCGGCGTCCGACGCGCTGCGATCGCCGCGCCACTGGATGAACACCTGCTCGGAGGCGTCATCGGGGAAACCGGCGTCGGCCAGGATGCGGTCGGCGGTGCGGGAGTCGCCGTTGCCCTGGTCCTCGTCCGCGATGTTCTGCGTGCCGACGAAGCTGCCGATGCCGAGCGAGAGCACGACGAAGGCGATCCAGCCGAGGATCGCCGCGCGACGGTGCCGAGCGCTCCAGCTGGCGGCTCGTGATGCGATGTTGGTGCAGTTCATGGTCACTCCTCTGGGTGGGGTGGTCATCGCGGTCAGCGTCCCAGCGGCGGGCTTCCGCTCCAATGCGGCCACCAGGCGTGTTCGCGGGCGGCGGACCGCCCAGCGGGGTGCGGCTACCCGTATGTGAATCGGGCGGCGGCTGCGAGACAATCGCCCCATGCCGACCACGGTCCTCGTCGTCGACGACCACCAGGGATTCCGCTCCCGCGCCCGCCTGCTGCTCGAGGCCGACGGCTACGAGGTCGTGGGCGAGGCGGCCGACGGGCGCTCGGCCGTGGACGCGGCGCGGCGCCTGCACCCCGACCTGGTGCTGCTCGACGTCCAGCTCCCCGACCTCGACGGGTTCGAGGTCGCGGCTCAGATCACCGGCGAGGACGGCGGGCCCGCGGTCGTGCTGACCTCCAGCCGCGACTGGTCGGACTCGCGCGAGTTGCTCGCGCGCAGCGGCGCCAGCGGCTTCGTGCCCAAGGACCAGCTCTCGGGCGAGACGATCGCGGAGCTCTTGAATTGAGGTCGTTGCGGCTGGCACTCATCGGCCTCGCCCTCGCCGGGCTCGCCGCAGGGATCGGCGCCCTCGCGGTCGTCCTGTCCAGCGACCACCTCCAGTCCGTGCAGACCGAAGGCGCGGTGTTCACGCCCCTGATCGGCTGGGCCTTCATCGGCACCGGGCTGTTCGCCTGGTGGCGCCGACCCGAGAACCGCCTCGGGGCCCTGATGACGGCGGTCGGCTTCGTCTGGTTCTGCGCCGCGCTGATCGCCTCCGACAACCCGACGCTGTTCGCGATCGGTGGAATCGTCAACGCACTTCCGTACGCGCTGTTCCTGCACCTGCTCGTCGCCTTCCCCTCTGGCCGGCTGCAAACGCGCTGGGAGCGGTTCCTGGTCGGCCTCGCGTACTTCGACACCACAGTGGTGGTTTTGCTGAGCAATCTCTTCCTGGACACCACGGACGCGGACATCTGCAACGGGTGCCCGTCGAACCCGCTGATGATCAGCGACCAGATCACGGTCGCCTGGATCATCCTCGGCGTCCAGGCGGTGATCGGCGTGTTTGGCCTCACCG
>CAWJHV010000040.1:0-10000 GCA_963842795.1 uncultured Solirubrobacterales bacterium
CTTCGAGAAGACCGAGGAATGAACCGCGCCGGCGAGACGATCGTGATGGTAGATCAGAACGCCGCCGGGCGCCGGCGATGTCCGATGCGGCCACGACCTGCACCTCGGCATTAATCGTTTCGAGGGCCCCGGCAAGTAGCGGCTCGCCGACCCGAAGGTCGCCGAAGCCTACCTCGGCGGACCGCCCGCGTCGACACCCCCGACGAGGCGCCCGGCTCGCGAGGCCAGCCGAAGCAGCGCCGCCGATGAGGCGACTGGTTCCTGGGCGTAGCCGAGCGGCGCCGCCGTTGAGGCGCCGTGTCCTTGGGCGTAGCCGAAGCCGGCCGCCGTCGAGGCGCCTCGTGCTAGGGCTAGCCGAAGCCGCGCCGCTGTCGAGGACGCCTTGTTTTGGAGCGAAGTCGGCCGGAGCCCGAGGGCCCCGGCCGTCCTTTTAGTTCGCTGACCTCGAGGTCGCTACCAAGCGGGCGCCTCGGCCGGGATCTGATCGCCGACCGGGACCAGCTCGCCGCCCTTGAACTCGAACACGTCGTAGACGCCGACGGTCGGGTCGCCGTTGCTGTCAAGGTTCAGATCGCCGGAGGCACCGACGTAGTCGATGTCATCGCCGTTCTGGAGGGCCTTCACCGCATCGGGCAGCTCCTCCCAGGTGTACTGGGTGCCGCCCGGCCCGGTCACGGCCTGGAGCGCATCCGCCATGTCCTGACCGTCGGTCGAGCCGGCGGCCACCGCGGCCAGATAGCAGAGGATCACGGCGTCGAAGTTCTGACCGTCGAACGTCTGACGATCGACGTCCTTCGGCTCCGACGACGTGAACAACTTGTCGAACGCCTCCGAGGGCTCACCGGTGGTGGGCGTGCCCGGCGCCGTGCCGCGCAGGCCCTCGGTGAAGTCCGCGTTCTTCGGATCGGCGGCCAGATCGCCAGAGATCAGACCGTCGGTGACGAACGACGTCTTCGGATCCCACTTCCCGGTCCGGACCAGCGCCGGGCCGACCTTGACGAAGGTCTCGGGGAAGTCGACGATCACGTAGCCGTCAGCGTCCTCGGACGTGATCTGCCCCGCCTCGGCGTCGTACGTGGCCGCCTCGGGGTCATAGAGCACGGGGCTGTCGGCCGTGACCTCTCCACCCTTGGCCTCCCAGGCCTCGATGAAGTACTGCGTCAGGCCGTCGCCGTACGAGTCGTTGCGACCGGCCACCGAGATCACCTTGCCCTCGGCTCTACCGAGCGTCCTCGAACGCGTCCGCGAGCGCGGGGCCCTGCAGGTTGTCCGTCGGCGGGGTCCGGTTCATGAGCCCGTCGTCCTCGAGGTCGGTGATCTCCGTGCTCGTCGAGGCAGGCGAGATCTGCAGCACGCCCTCCCGGATCGAGACCGACCGGGCTACCGGAATCGAAACCGAGGAGGCCCACGATCCGGCGATGCAGCTGGCACCGTCGCCGACGAGCTTGCGCGCGGCCGAGACGCCGGCCGTGTCGCTCGTCTGATCGTCTTCGTGCTCGATCGTCACGGTGTGATCCGCGCCGACCTCTTCGATCGCCGTGTTGATCTGGTCGACGGCCAGGTCGGCCGCCTTCTCGCCCGGAGGCCCGAAGTCCGCCAGGTCACCGGTAAGCGGGATGAGATCGCCGATCGTCAGATCGAGCGAGTCTCCCCCCGCCGCTGCTGTCGCTGCTGCTGTCGTCGGAATCGTCGCCGCAGGCGGCGATCCCGATCGACAAGCCGGCCACGAACAGCGTGACCAAGACCAGCTTGATCCTTGACATGAACGCTCCTCTCTCGGAAAAACACGGGGCCGCCTGGACCCCTACTTCATTCCTATCAGGATCGGCGTACCCGCCGCAACCCGCGGAATCGGATCGCTGCGTACGTCCGGGCGCTCAGGCCGAGCTGCTCGGCGCCTGCTGGCCGCCGATCCCGACCCGGCGCCACTCCGAGATCTTGCCGTCCTTGATCACGAACGCGGTCTGCGCGCTGTGGCCGGCGCCCTCACCGCAGGTGCCGGGGCCGGGACGCTCGGTGAGCCTGAAGGTCGCGACGGTGAAGTCACCCTCCTCGACCGCCTTCGTCAGGACCGCGCCGCAGGGCAACGAGGCGTTGAAGATGCGGGCGTCGCCGTGGTCGCTGATCCGGATCAGCTGCGGCCCGTTCTCGGCCACGCTCGGGAGCGCGAAGTACCGGGCCGCGCCATCGATGTCGCCGCGGCGCAGCGTCCGCGTCCAGGCGTCGATCACCCGCACGTCGGCCGGCGCGGCGTCGCCGGGGACCGTCCTCGTCGCCTCCGGAGGGGCCCCGATCTCGGGTTCCTCCTTCTCGCCGCAGGCGCCGAGCGCGATGGCCGTGAGCGCGGCGATGGCGAGCGAGGTGAGGCGAGCCGGGCGCATGCACGGTCAATTCTGACGCCGTCGCCAAGCCCGCTTGACAGATCCGCGTCCCTATACGAACATGTGTTCGATCGACCGATGACCACCGTCGCCTGCGCACTCATCCCCCGGCTCTCGCTCCGCAGCGCCATGGGCGAGCGGCGGGAGCTGCTCGGAAGGCCGGTGGCGCTGGCGCCCGAGCCGGGAGGGCCCCAGGTCCTCGGTGAGGCATCGGGGGCGGCGGAGGCGTTCGGCGTCCGCGCCGGGATGCGGCTCGCGGAGGCGCTCTCGCGCTGCCCGGCGCTGGTCCTGGTGACCCCCGACCCGGTTCGCGCCGAGGCCGCCTGGGAGCGGTCGCTGCGCAGCTGGAGGCGATCGGCGCCGCGGTCGAGCCCTCGCGGCCCGGCGAGGCGTTCTTCGCCACCGAGCCGCTGCGCGCCCTCTGCGGCGGTCCCGAGGCGGTCCTGGTGCGGGCGCGGCGGGCGCTCGGGACCCCGGCGCGGCTGGGCGCCGGCCCGAATCGGCTCAGCGCCCACGCCGCGGCGACGCGGATGCGCGCCCGCCGCCCGCCGCCGGTCGTCTCCGAGCGGCAGCGCGGCGACTGGTTGCCGGCCTGCCCGTGAACGCCCTCCGGGGGCGGATCGCGAGCCCGAGGCGGAGGTCCGACCCGCGGCTTGCGACAGGCCGCGCCCGAGGCGCTCGCGGAGGAGGTCGCCTGCGTCGAGGCGCTCGAGCGACTGGGGGTGCGCACGCTGGGCGAGCTCGCGTCGCTCCCCGCCGCAGCGGTCGCCGACCGCTTCGGCGAGCCGGGGCTGCGGGCGCTGCGGCTGGCGCGCGGCGACGACGAGCCGCTTCGTCCCCGGCACCCGCACGAGGAGATCGAGTGCAGGCTCGGGCTGCCCGAGGCGGCGTCGGGAGAGCAGCTCGCCCGCGCGCTCGGGCTGCTCGTCGAGCGCCTGCTCGCCCATCCGGCGCGCCGAGGGAGGACGATCCGCCGGCTGCGGCTCGAGGCGCGGCTCGCCGGCGAGGGCGGCTGGCGCTCCGAGGTCACCCTGCGCAGCGCCGCCGTCGACCCCGAGCGGCTGCGGCTGGCGCTGGCGCCGCGGCTGGCCGAGCTCCCCGGCCCCGCCGCCTGGCTCGGGCTGCGGGCGCTCGAGCTCGGCCCCGAGCCCGGCGAGCAGCAGACGCTCGCGCGCTCCCCCGAGGACGAGCGCCGCGGCCTGCTCGCCGAGGCGGTGCGCCAGGCGCGCTCGGCCGGCGGGCGCGACGCGGTCCTGCGGGTGGTCGAGGTCGACCCGCGCTCGCGGGTCCCCGAGCGGCGGGCGATCCTGACGCCGTTCGGAGAGCACGGTGAGCGGTGAGGCTGAGCCCAGGCCGCAGGTCTACTGGCCGCGGCCGGTGCGGGTGCGCGCCGGCGCCGACGGCGTGCCGCTGGCGGTCGAGGGCGTCGCGGTCGAGGCGGTGCGCGAGCGGTGGCTGGTCGAGGACCGGTGGTGGACCCCGAAACCCCTGCAAAGGATGTATTTCGAGCTGGTGCTCGCCGACGGTCCCGACCTCGTCGTCTTCCGCGAGCCGGCGGAGCCGATCACGGCCTCGCGCTGGTTCGAGCAGCGGGCCTGAAGCGCGTGTACGTCGAGCTCCACGCCCACTCCTCGTACTCGTTCTGCGACGGCGCCTCGCTGCCGGAGGAGCTCGCGACCCGCGCCGCCGAGTACGGGTATGAGGCCTTCGCGCTCACCGACCACGACAACGTCTGCGGGGCGATGGAGTTCGTGCAGGCCTGCGCGGGGCTCGGGGTGCGGCCGATCGTCGGCTCCGAGCTCACGGTCGCCGACGCGGGAGCGAGCTTCCACCTCACGCTCCTGGTCGAGAGCGCGACCGGGTGGCACAACCTCTGCCGCCTGCTGACCGAGGCGCACGCGCATACGCGCCCGCATCCGGGTCGCGAACCTCTTCCCCCCGTCCTCGCGCTCGACTCGCTGCTCGAGCGCAACGAGGGGCTCGTCTGCCTCTCCGGCTGCGCCGGCTCCGGCGCGCTCGCCGGAAGTTGGGAGCGCGACGAGCGACGCCGGGCGGAGGCCCTGGGGCGCCGGCTGGCGGGCGCCTTCGGCTCCGAGCGCTTCCGGGTCGAGCTGCAGCGGCCGCTGTGGCGGCACGACCGCGCCCGCAACCGGTGGCTGGCGGAGCTCGCCGAGCGGCTCGGGGTCGCCTGCGTGGCGACCGGCAACGTCCACGCCCACGACCGCCGGCGGGCCGAGCTCCAGGACGCGCTCGTCGCCGTGCGCCTGCACACGACGCTGGAGGAGTCCGAGCCCGAGCGGCGGGGCAACGCGAGCTCGGTGCTCGCCCCGCCGGCGGAGATGGCGGCGCGCTTCGCCGAGCACCCGGAGGCGGTCGCCGAGACCGCGCGGCTCGCCGAGCGGCTGCGCTTCGACCTCGCCTCGGAGCTCGGCTACCGCTACCCCGGCTCCGAGGACCCCGACGCCGACCGGACGCTGGCCGAGATCTGCCGCGGGCGGCTCGACCTCCGCTACGAGGGCACGCGCGAGCGCCCCGAGGCGATGCGGCGGCTCGAGGAGGAGCTGCGGGTGATCCGCGGGCTCGGGCTCTCGGGCTTCTTCCTCCTGCACTTCGACCTGCTCGAGCTCGCGCGCGAGGTCGCCGCCGAGGTACGTGGGCCCGACTCCGCCCGCAACCTGCTGCCCCCGGGGCGCGGCCGCGGCTCGAGCGTGAGCTCGGTGGTCTGCTACCTGACCGGGCTCTCGCACGTCGACCCGGTGCAGGCCGGCCTCTTCCTCGGCCGCTTCCTCAACGACGAGATCACCGAGATGCCCGACATCGACCTCGACTTCCCGCGCGACATCCGCGAGCAGCTGATCCCCCGCGTCCACGAGCGCTACGGGCGCGAGCGCGCGGCGCTCGTCTCCGCGTTCGCCTGCTATCGCTCGCGCGGGGCGGTCCGCGACCTGGGCAAGGCGCTGGGGCTGCCGGCGTCGGAGATCGAGCGCGTCGCCGGGATCGCCGACGTCTACTCGCGCGGCGAGGAGATCGAGCGCGACATCGCCGAGGCGATCGGCGCCGGGCGGGCCGGATCGCCGCGCTGGCGCTGCCTGGCGCGGCTGGCGCGCGAGGCCTGGGGACTGCCCCGCCACATCTCCCAGCACCCGGGCGGAATGGTGCTCTCGACCAGGCCGCTGATCGACATCTGCCCGGTGCAGCCGGCGGCGATGGAGGGGCGCCAGGTGGTCCAGTGGGACAAGGACTCGTGCGCCGACGCCGGGCTTTCTGAAGATCGATCTGCTCGGGCTCGGGATGCTCTCGGCGGTCGAGCGCTGCGTCGAGTCGGTGGTCGAGGCGCGCGGCGAGCGCATCGACCTCTCGCGGATCCCGCTCGACGACCCCGCGACCTTCGAGGCGATCCGGGCGGCGGAGACCACCGGCGTGTTCCAGATCGAGAGCCGCGCGCAGATGCAGATGCTGCCCCGCTCGAGGCCGGAGACGATCGACGACGTGATCGTCCAGGTGGCGCTGGTGCGGCCGGGGCCGATCCAGGGCGGCGCCGTGCACCCCTACCTCGAGCGCCGCAAGCGGCTGCGGGAGGACCCGGGCTTCGAGATCCCCTACGAGCACCCCGACCTGGAGCCGATCCTCTCCGACACGCTCGGGGCGATCGTCTTCCAGGACCAGGTGATCCAGGTGGCGATGACGCTCGCGGGCTTCCCCGCCGGCGAGGCCGAGGGGCTGCGGCGGGCGATGAGCCGCAAGCGCTCGGAGGAGGCGCTCAACGCCTACGGCGAGCGCTTCGTCGCCGGAGCGATCGGGCGCGGCGTCGACCGCGCCCTCGCCGAGCGCGTGTTCGAGCAGGTACGGGGCTTCTCCGGTTTCGGGTTTCCCAAGTCGCATGCGGCCGCCTTCGGCCTGCTCGCCTACCAGTCGACCTGGCTTCGCGTCCACTACGGCCCCGAGCTGCTCTGCGCGCTCTTCAACGAGCAGCCGATGGGCTTCTATCCCCCGGACACGCTCACCCACGAGGCGCAGCGCCGGGGGATCGAGGTGCGGGCGGCCGATGTGAACGGCAGCGAGGTCGAGTGCTCGGTCGAGCCCGAGGAACGGGGCGGCGAACCGGCCGTCCGGCTCGGGCTGGGCTACGTCAAGGGCCTCGGCGCGGAGGAGGCGCAGGGGCTGGTGGCCGAGCGTGAGCGCGGCGGGGCGTATCGCGACCTGGCCGACCTCGCCTCGCGCTCGGGGGTGAGCCGCGACGGGCTCGAGCGGCTCGCCTGGGCCGGGGCGTGCGAGCCACTCGGGCTCGCCACGGGCACGGCGCCGCGGCGCGACGAGCTCTGGCGCCTGGGGGTGGCGCGGGGAGGCGAACGGATGCGCGGCCGGCCGTACGCCCAGCTTGCGCTGCCGCTGCCCCTCCCCGCCTCGCCGGAGCTGCGACCACTCGACTCCTGGGAGCGCATCGTCGCCGACTACACCTCGACCGGGATCAGCCTCGGCGAGCACCCGGTCGAGGTCCTGCGGCCGCAGCTCGACCGGCGGCTGACGGTGACCGCGGAGCTGGCGACGACTCCCGACGGGGCGGCGATCGAGGTCGTCGGGCTGGCGGTCGCGCGCCAGCGGCCGGCGACCGCAAAGGGGGTCGTCTTCATGCTGCTCGAGGACGAGGGCGGCGTGGTCAACGTGATCGTCCCGCCGCCGGTCTACGAGCGCTGCCGGCTGGCGGTGCGGACGGCCGCCTTCGCCCTGGTCACCGGCAGGCTGGAGCGCCGCGAGGGAGTCGTGAACCTGCTCGCCTCGTCGGTCGAGCGGCTGCAGGCGCCGACCGGGATCGGCGCCGAGGTGCGGCACATCGAGCCGCCCACCGACCGCGAGCTCGGGCGCGATGCGGGCGATTCCCACGTGGCCGAAGCGGGCTCGCCGGCAGCCGCCCGGGAGCTCGCGGCGGTCGCTCCGGCCGCCCACAGCTTCGGCAGGCGCGGGTGAGGTGCAAGATGGCTTGCAGAACATATGTTCTGTCCGAGGCCGTTCCTAGTCTGCCGCCGCGTGAACTCGATGATCAGCAGCAGCACCTTCGCCCGGCGCGTCCTCGGCGGCGTCGACCTGGCGATCGACCTCGCCACCCTGGGCGAGTACGGACTCGAGCCGCTCGACGAAGCGGCACGGGGCGATGCGGACGAGCACTGTCGCGAGCGGCCCGGCCACGTGGCCGGGTGGGAGGCGCTCGCGAAGTCTCGTTCGCGCGGCCGGTGTCGCGCTCCCGCGCGCGCCCCGGACCCGCGGCGCCGCCGGCTGGCGACCCGCTAGACCGCTCCGAGAGGGCCCCCAACGACGAGAGCCGCCCACGTGGGCGGCTCTCGACGAAGACACGGCGGCGACCTACTCTCCCAGGGACGCGAGTCCCAAGTACCATCGGCGCTGAGGGGCTTAACGGCTCTGTTCGGAATGGGAAGAGGTGTTTCCCCCTCGCTATAGCCACCGAAATTCAGCGAGACCCGGAGGCTCCGTGGAGCCGCCGGACCTCGGCGAGGCTTGAAAACTGCACCAACAGCCGAGAGGTCCGGGTATTCAAAAAAACCGTCAAGACCTCGACCCATTAGTACCGGTCTGCTAAGCGTGTCACCACGCGTACACAGCCGGCCTATCGACCTGGTGGTCTACCAGGGGTCTTACTCCCTCAAGGGGATGGGAGAGCTCATCTCGAGGTCGGCTTCCCGCTTAGATGCTTTCAGCGGTTATCCGATCCGCACGTAGCTAACCAGCACTGCCCTTGGCAGGACAACTGATACACCAGAGGTGCGTTCATCCCGGTCCTCTCGTACTAAGGATGACTCCTCTCAACTCTCCAACGCGCACGGAAGATAGGGACCGAACTGTCTCACGACGTTCTGAACCCAGCTCGCGTGCCGCTTTAATGGGCGAACAGCCCAACCCTTGGGACCTACTCCAGCCCCAGGATGCGACGAGCCGACATCGAGGTGCCAAACCGCTTCGTCGATATGGACTCTTGGAAGCGATAAGCCTGTTATCCCCGGAGTACCTTTTATCCGTTGAGCGACGGCGCTTCCACTTGCAACCGCCGGATCACTAAGCCCAACTTTCGTTCCTGCTCGACCCGTCGGTCTCGCAGTCAAGCTCCCTTATGCCTTTACACTCTGCGCACGATTTCCAACCGTGCTGAGGGAACCTTTGGGCGCCTCCGTTACTCTTTAGGAGGCGACCGCCCCAGTCAAACTGCCCACCTGACACTGTTCACAGCCCGGATTACGGCGCTGTGTTAGAAGCCCAGCACACCAAGGGTGGTATCTCAAGGTTGGCTCCCCGACAGCCGAAGCCGTCGGTTCGCAGCCTCCCACCTATCCTGAGCGAGGTGTACCGAACTCCAATATCAAGTTGCAGTAAAGGTTCACGGGGTCTTTCCGTCTTTCCGCGCGTACTCGGTATCTTCACCGAGACTCTAATTTCACCGAGCCCCTCGTTGAGACAGCGTCCAACTCGTTACGCCATTCGTGCAGGTCGGAACTTACCCGACAAGGAATTTCGCTCTGAACCTTACTCCACCCTTCCGTAGTGGATAGAGCGGACGGCACGTCCTTTCGCATGCCATCCCTGCATGTCGCCATGCAGATGGGACCATCTCTTCACCCTGCAAGCAGGGTGTCTGGCGTATGGCCTCTGAGGATTCCGATCAGCTCGTCACGGCTCTTCTGATGATTCATGGTCTGCGCGATCTCAGCGATCGCGATCAGGCCGGGAACCGTCAGGTGTGAGCCACGGCGAACGAGCTCCATGCAGCGGACGAACTTCTCGAAGTCGTCGCGCTTTGCCGTCCGCAACGGATTGGCCTCGAAGAACGGGATCACCGTTCCCAGAAGATCCGTGCGGCGACCGACGATGAGCTGGCAGACGTCCTCCTTGTGGTTGTCGTGCCGACGATTCGCGTAGATGCGGCCGACCCCGAGGAATTCACGTACGTCCTCGAGGACCGACCTGCTGCGCTCGCCTTGCGACACGACGAACCTGTGGAAGACCTGGTAGCCGGCTCGATAGCCTCGTCGCCCAGCCCGGTCGGGCTGTTTGACGAAACCGATGGAGAAGCAACCTTCTCCGTCGACGAAGCCAACTATCCAATCTGCGTTGACCGGTCTTTCCTGCTGGTTTTCCGCACCGTCCGAATTGTCACTGCCCATGCCAACGAGGCTAGGACGAGTACCGGACGGATACTCGGGTTTTCCAGCATATAGCCAGATGTTAACTGTGACATTACTGTCACAGGAGGCAACCAAATACCTTAGGACCGTTATAGTTACGGCCGCCGTTTACCGGGGCTTAGCTTCGCTGCTTCGCTCCGAAGAGCTAACAACTCCGCGTAACCTTCCGGCACCGGGCAGGCGTCAGCCCCTATACGTCGTCTTTCGACTTAGCAGAGGCCTGTGTTTTTGGTAAACAGTCGGTTGGACCTATTCACTGCGGCCCCCTCGGGCTCCGTCAGCAAGTGACTTCACCCTACCGGGGCGCCCCTTCTCCCGAAGTTACGGGGCGATTTTGCCGAGTTCCTTAACGAGGGTTATCTCGCTCACCTTAGTATTCTCTACCTGTCCACCTGTGTTGGTTCTCGGTACGGGCACGAGCGTCCTGCC
>CAWJHV010000040.1:15000-461526 GCA_963842795.1 uncultured Solirubrobacterales bacterium
GGCCTGCGGGGGCGACATCGGGCCGATGCTAGACTCTCGCGCCGGCTCAAAGGGGTTGCCTCCGCTCTTCCGATGCGGTCCGGAGGCCGAGGGCGGGCGGTTCGAGCCGCACGTGCCGGCAGCCGGCGACGAACGCGGATTCACCATCGGTGAGACGGTCGCCCACGACCGGCGAGTCGCGCGCAGACAGTCTTCGAGATGGACTCTGGACCCGAACACGACTCCGGCAACGGCGCGAGCCGTCGCGACGACACGCCCGCCAGGGGCGGGCGCCGCCTGCGCCCGATGAGCCGCCTGCGCCGTCGACGCGGGATGCTGCCCGAGCCGCCGGGGCCCGACGAGCCGGAGCAGCGCAGCCGCCCGCGGCTGCGGAAGCTGCGCTTCGCGTTCGTCGTCCTCGGGCTCACCGCGCTCGCCTTCGTCTCCTGGATCTTCGGGATCATGATGGCCGTCGCCCAGGACCTGCCGGCGCTCGAGAGCCGCGAGCAGTACAAGCGCGCCGAGAACTCGATCGTCTACGACGCCTACGGCCAGAAGCTGGCCACGCTGACCAACAACCAGGGCCGCGTGTTCGTGACCGCCGATCAGATCTCTCCGGCGATGAAGGAGGCCGTGGTCGCGATCGAGGACCAGCGCTTCTACGAGCACAGCGGGGTCGACTTCCAGGGCATCGCCCGCGCCGTATGGCAGGACGTGACCTCGGGCTCCGCCCAGCAGGGCGCCTCGACGATCACCCAGCAGTTCGTCAAGAACGCGCTCGCCGCCCAGGACAGCCGGACCGTGTTCCAGAAGCTGCGCGAGGCGGCGCTCGCCTACCACCTCGAGCGCCAGTGGCCGAAGGACAAGATCCTCACCGAGTACCTGAACGAGATCTACTTCGGCGAGGGCGCGACCGGGATCGAGGCCGCCGCCCGCACGTACTTCGGCTACAACCACCCCGGCTGCGGCGAGGGCGGCGACCCCTGCGCCTCCGAGCTCCTGCCCTGGGAGGCGGCGCTGCTCGCGGGGATGATCTCCTCGCCCAGCGCCTACTCGCCGCGCAACTTCCCCGAGAACGCGGTCGCACGCCGCAACCAGGTGCTCCAGAACATGGTCGACCAGGGCTACATCACCCAGGAGGAGTACGTCAGCTACAGCCCCGACTCAGGCGAGACCGCGATCCCGACCGCGAAGCAGATCCAGCCGCCCGCCGAGAACTCGGCCGCGCCCTACTTCACCTCCTGGCTGCGCCAGCAGCTCGTCGACCGCTACGGAGCCGGCGAGGCCTTCGGCGGCGGCCTGCAGATCAAGTCGACCCTCGACCTCGAGCTCCAGCGCCAGGCCGAGGGCATCGTCAGCTCGACCCTGAGCGGGGTCGGGCCGACGGCGTCGGTGGTCGTGCTCGACAACAGACAGCGCCGGCGTGCTGGCGATGGTCGGCGGGCCGAGCTATCAGGACGCGCCCTTCAACCTGGCCACCAACGGCCATCGCCAGCCCGGGTCGTCGTTCAAGCCGTTCACCCTGGTCACGGCGCTCGAGCAGGGACGCTCGAGCGGCGAGGTCTTCGCCTCGGAGCCGCAGCAGATCCCGTTCCGGGCCAAGGTCGAGAAGCGCAACGGCAACGGCGACAAGGTCGTCAACGAGCTGTTCAAGGTCAACAACTACGACGACTCATATCTCGGCTCCGCCTCGATCGCGACCGCGACCACGTACTCCGACAACTCCGTCTACTCGCAGCTCGGCACCCAGGTCGGCCCCCAGAACGTCGCCGCGACGGCGAAGGCGATGGGCGTCGAGACCGATCTCTCGACTAAGACCCAGTACTCGATCGCCGACGGGCCCTTCGAGCCGTACAACCCGGCGCTGATCCTCGGCGGGCTCGAGGTCGGGGTCACCCCGCTGGAGATGGCCCACGCCTACAACACGCTGGCCGCCGGCGGCCAGCGGCTCTCGGGCTCGATGGCCTCGAGCGCCGGCGGGCCGGTCGGGATCCTCGACGTCATGGATGGCGGCGACGACTGCGAGGACGAGTGCTACCAGCAGGGCGACCCGGTCCCCGACGAGACCGGGGCGAGCGGCGTCAACAAGGTCATCGCCAAGCCCGTGGTCGATCCGGCGGTCGCCGACGAGGCGAGGTCGATCCTCTCGACCGTGGTCTCCAACGGCACCGGGCACCTGGCCCAGACGAGCGACCCGACCTGGGGCAAGACCGGGACGACCGACGACAACGGCGACGCCTGGTTCTGCGGGGCGACGCCGAAGGTCACCGCCTGCGTCTGGGTCGGCTTTCCCGACTCGGTCACCCCGATGGAGACCGAGTACGGCGGCGCCCCGGTCGACGGCGGCACCTTCCCGGCGCTGATCTTCTCCCGCGTGATCGACGCCTACGACTCGATCACGGCGGCGCGCAACGCGGGTGACGAGGTCGAGGCGAGCACGGACGAGGTCGACTCGGCGGCCACCGGCGCGCCGGCGACCGAGTCGACGGACCCCGCGGTCGATTCGACCGAGTCCGCGACGGAGAGCGCGCCGGCCCCTGAGGCCGAGGAGACCGAGAGCTCGGCCGCGGAGGCCCCCGCCGAGGACGCCGGCGGCGACGCCGGCGCCGCACCCGAGGGAGCCCCCTCGTCGGGGAGCGCCGGAGGCGTCTCGCCGGGCTAGCGGCCGGCCGGCGCCGTGACGGGCGCCGGCGAGAGCGGGCGGGAGAGGTACCTGCTCCCGGCGGCGCAGAAGCGCCACGGCAACTCGGTCGCCTTGCTGATCCCGATCCGCGGCCCGGTTGCGACCTCGACGTCGCGCCAGCCCGCCGAGCGGTCGCAGAGCTCGAACGGCGCCCGGTCGAGCGGCACGCCGTTGAGGTCGAGCCCGATCCCGAGCGCGTCGGTGAGCTTGCCCGGGCCCGAGCAGAGGTCTCGCAGCGCCGAGCGCCCGCGGCGGGCGCGCATGCGCTCGATCCCGCGGGTCGGCTCGAGCGCGCGGATCAGCACCGCTGCGGCGCTGCCCTCGGGCTCGCAGACGGCGTTCAGCATGCTGTGGATGCCGTAGGAGAGGTAGACGTAGGCACGGCCCGGAGGGCCGAAGAGGGTCGACGTGCGGGGCGTGAGACCGACGTAGGCGTGGCAGGCGGGGTCGTCGCGCTCGTAGCTCTCGGTCTCGACGATCACCCCGCCGACGCCGTCGACGAGCAACTCGCAGCCGATCAGCTCGCGGGCGACCTCGTGCACCGAGCGCTCGAAGAAGCCGGTCGACAGGGCGCTCACTCGTCGCCGGCCCGCAGCTCGGCGAGCACCGCCCTCGCGCTCTCGAGCTGCTCTCCCAGCCGCGGGGCGGCGGTGCCACCGGCCGACAGCTTCGAGTCGAGCCAGCTCTCCTCCCGCAGGACCTCGTAGTAGTCGTCGTCGAGCAACTCGGAGTGCTCGGCGAGCTGCTCGCGGTCGAGCTCCGACAGCGCGCGGCCCGAGTCGAGTGCCGTGCGCACCAGCCCGCCGACCACCCCGTGGGCCTCGCGGAACGGCATCCCCTTGCGCACGAGCAGGTCGGCGACGTCGGTGGCGGCGACCATCTCGTCGGCGGCCGCGGCCGCGAGCCGCTCGCGGTCGAACCGCAGCCCGGCGAGCAGGCGCTCGGCGGCCTCGAGGCAGAGCTCGATCGTGTCGACGGCGTCGAAGAGCGCCTCCTTGTCCTCCTGCAGGTCCTTGGCGTAGGCGAGCGGGAGCGCGTGCAGGACGCCCGCCAGGGTCGCGAGCGAGCCGGCGACCCGCGGCGACTTCGCCCGCAGCAGCTCCGCTGCGTCGGGGTTCTTCTTCTGCGGCATCAGGCTCGAGCCCGAGGAGAAGTCGTCCGCGGGCTCGCAGAAGCCGAACTCGCGGGTCGACCAGATCACGATCTCCGAGCCCAGCCGCGACAGGTGGGTGGCGCAGACGGTCGCCGCGTACATGTAGTCGAGCGCGAAGTCGCGGTTGGAGACGGCGTCGATCGAGTTCGGCGAGGGCCGCGCGAACCCGAGCTCGCCGGCGGTCGCCTCGCGGTCGAGATCCCAGTTGAGCCCCGCGAGGGCGCCGGAGCCGAGCGGCATCGCCATCGTCGAGCGCCGGGCGAAATCGAAGCGGATCGCGTCGCGCTCGAGCATCCAGAAGTAGGCGAGCAGGTGATGGCCCAGGTAGACCGGCTGGGCCCGCTGCAGGTGGGTGTAGCCCGGCATGCGCCAGTCGCGGTGCGCCTCGGCGAGTTCGAGCAGCCGCCCCATCAGCTCCGCGACCAGCTCGGCGGCGCGGTCCGAGCGCGCGCGGACGAAGAGCGCCAGGTCGGTCGCCACCTGGTCGTTGCGCGAGCGGCCGGTGTGGAGCTTGCCCCCGACGGGCCCGGCGAGCTCGGTCACCCGGCGCTCGATCGCCATGTGGATGTCCTCGTCGTCGTCGCGGATCTCGAACTCCGCCCGTTCGAGCTCGCCGGCGACGCCGTCGAGGGCGGCGAGCAGCGCGTCGCGCTCCCCGAGGTCGAGGATCCCCGCCCGGTGCAGGCCGCCGACATGGGCGCGGGAGCCCTCGATGTCCTCGGGCCAGAGCCGCAGGTCGAAGCCGATCGACGCGTTCAGGCGCGCGAACAGCGGGTCCTGCGGCTCCGAGAAGCGGGGCATGGCGCCGTGACTATAGGGTCAGCGGCGCGGGGCCCAGCATGCGCTACATGGTCACAGGCGCCACCGGGAAGGTCGGCAACGCCGTCGCCCGCGCCCTGCACGAGCGCGGCGATCAGGTCGTCGCGCTGGTCCGCGATCCCGATCGCGCCCGCGGTGACCTGCCGGCCGGGGTCGAGCTCGCGCGGGGCGACGTCACCGACCCGGCGTCGCTGAGCGCCGCCGCCACCGGGATCGACGGGGCCTTCAACTGCATGGGGATCTTCGAGCAATGGCTGCCCGACCCGGGCCTGTTCGAGCGCGTCAACGCGCTCGGCGCCGCCAACGTGGTCGCGGCGGCGAGGGAGGGCGGCGCCGCCCGCGTCGTCCACACCTCGACCTTCGACGTCTTCGAGGCCGGGCGCGGCGGCACCGTGAGCGAGGCGAGGCTCGCCCGCGGGGCGAAGCCCACAGCCTACGAGCGCTCCAAGCAACGGGCGGAGGAGCTCGTGCTCGCCGAGGCCGCGCGCGGGATCGAGGTCGTCATCTGCAACCCCTCCGCGGTCTACGGCCCCGGGCCGTGGGCGGAGGCCGGGCTCGACTCGGCGTTTCGTGACGCGCTGCGCGGGCGCCTGCCCGCCGTCCCGCCCGGAGGGATGACGCTCGTCTACGTCGACGACGTCGCCGCCGGCCACCTCGCGGCCTACGACCGCGGCCGCGCCGGCGAGCGCTACATCCTCGCCGACGGGTACGCCACGATGCGCGAGCTGATCGCCGCCGTCGTCGAGGCCGGGGGGCGGGGCCGGGTGCCGCCGAGGATGCCGGCGGCCGTCGCCCGCCTCCTCGCCGCCGCCGGCGAGGGGGTCTCCCGGGTGATCCGCCGGCCGCCGCTGATCGGCCGCGGGGCGCTCAGCTTCCTGCTCTGGGAGGCGCGCGCGGACAGCTCGAAGGCCCGGGCGGAGCTCGGGCTCGACTTCACCCCGTGGCGCGAGGGCGTCGGGCGGACGGTCGAGTGGATCGAGCGGACCGCGGCCGGCGAGCGGCCCTGAGCGCCAGCCGCGCCCGCGCCCTCAGGCGTGGCCCGGCTCGAGCACCTCCGAGGCCGCCCGGTTGACGCTCACGGCTCCGGTGGCCGCCTCGAGGCGCTCGATGCCCATGTCGGCGAGCTCCTCGCGAACGAACTCCGCCGCGAGCTCGGCGGATCGCTCGGCCGTCTCGCGGTCGGTGAAGATCGTCACCGTGAACACGGTGCCCTCGCCCGAGCGGTCGAGCCCGGCGTCGATCGCCTGGTAGGCGACGAATCCCGGCATCCCCTCCAGCCGGTCGGCGAATAGCTCGTCGACGCGGTGCATCATCTGCTCGACCTGGTCGGCGTCGAGGCTGTACTTGCGAACGCTTGCGTACATGGTTCTCCTCCGGTGGGAGTTGGGACTCGCGGCCGATCGGTCCGCCGTCCGACCCTACCGATCCAGCCGCCGGCCGGGGAACCGCTCAGGTCCAGTCGCCGCGCAGCGCCTCGGCCAGCGCCTCGCACACCCGATCGATCTCGTCCTCGGAGATCGAGGCGAAGAACGGCACCGCGAGCAGGCGGGCCGAGGCGTCCTCGGCGACCGGGAACTGGCCCTCGCGAAAGCCGAACCGCTCGCGGTAGAAGCTCATCAGGTGGATGCTTGGCATGTAGGCCTTGGCCTCGATCCCGCGCTGTGCGAGGTCGGCGAGCACCGCGTCGCGGTCGGCCGCCGCCGGCAGGCGCACGGCGTAGACGAACCAGCTCCGGCGCTCCTCGCCGCGGTCGGCGCACGGCAGCACCAGCCCCGCGGGATCCCCCTCTCCCGCCGGCGCGCCGTAGTCGAGCGCGGCGAGGCGCTCGGTGTACATCGCCGCGGCTCGCGCGCGCTCGGCGAGCACCCGGTCGAGGCGCTCGAGCTGGGCGACCCCGAGCGCCGCCTGGAGCTCGGTGAGCCGGTAGTTGAAGCCGAGCCGGTCGTGGTCGACCCAATCCATGTCCGGCGCCCGGCCCTGGTTTCGCTCGCTGCGCAGCCGCGCCGCCAGGCCGGGGTCGGCGACCGCCACCATCCCGCCCTCGCCCGTGGTCAGCTGCTTGTTGGCGTAGAAGGCGAAGGTCGCCAGGTTGCCGCGGGAGCCCACCGCGCGGCCTTCGGCGTCGACCGCCCCGAGCGCCTCGCAGGCATCCTCGAGCAGGCCGAGGCCGCGCTCGGAGGCGAGCCGCTCGAGCGCCGGGAGGGCGGCCGGATAGCCGAGGATGTCGACCGGTAGCAGCCCCGCGGTCCGCTCGGAGACGGCGTCCGCGGCCGCCTCCGGGAGGAGGTTGAGGGTCACAGGGTCGACGTCGCAGAAGGCCGGCACCGCGCCCTCGTAGAGCAGGCAGTTGGCCGAGGCGACGAAGCTGAACGGCGAGGTGACCACCTCGTCCCCCACGCCCCACTCGAGCGCGCGGACCCCGAGATGAAGCGCCGCCGTGCCCGAGGAGACGGCGACCGCGTCGGCAACCCCGAGGCGCTCGGCGAAGGCGCGCTCGAAGCGCTCCTGCATCGGGCCCAGCGACAGCCGACCCGAACGCAGCGCCTCCAGCACCAGCTCCTCCTCACGCTCGCCGAGCGCCGGCTTGGCGAGCGGGACTTTCTCGATGCCGCTCAAGCTCGGCCCGTGCCGGGCCCCCGCACCCCCGCAGCCGAAGGCGAGGAGGTGGCGGGCAGTTGTTCGATGGCGGGAGTGGTTCTTCGGGGCTGGAAGGCGTACTCGAGCGAGTCGACCAGGGCCTCCCAGGAGGCCTCGATGATGTTCTCCGAGACGCCGATCGAGCCCCACTCGCGCTCGTGGTCGGTGGAGTCGAGCAGCACGCGGGTCACCGCGTCGGTCCCGTGGGCGCCCTCGATCAGGCGGACCTTGAAGTTGGTGAGCTCGATCTGGGGCAGCTCCGGGTGATGCTCGGCGAGGGCGAGCCTGAGGGCCCTGTCGAGGGCGTTCACGGGCCCGTCGCCCTCGGCCGTATGCAGGTGCCTGTGGCCGTCGACCCAGATCTTGATCGTCGCCTGTGTGTCGACGAACCCCTGCTCGTTCTTCTCGACGATCACCCGGTAGCCCTCGAGGCGGAACAGCGGCCGGTAGGTGCCCGCCTCGCGGCGCAGGAGGAGCTCGAACGAGGCGTTCGCGGTCTCGTAGTGGTATCCGCGGTGCTCGCGGTCCTTGACCCGCTCGAGCACCCGGCCGACGGCGCCGGCGTCGAGCTCGATGCCCGCGCCCTCGGCGAGCTCCAGCACCGAGCCCTTGCCGGAGAGCTCGGAGATCAGCACGTCGCGGCTGTTGCCGACCAGCTGGGGGTCCATGTGCTCGAAGGTGCGCGCGTCAGCCTGGACGCCGGCGACGTGCATGCCGCCCTTGTGGGCGAAGGCGTTTCGCCCGACGTAGGCCTGGTCGGCGTCGGGCGTCGTGTTGGTGAGCTCGTCGACGAAATGCGACGTCTCGGCGAGCAGTCGCAGGCGGTCTTCGGGCACGCACGAGTGGCCGAGCTTGAGCTGCAGCGCCGGCAGGATCGAGACCAGGTTCGCGTTGCCGCAGCGCTCCCCGTAGCCGTTGATCGTCCCCTGGACCAACCGCGCTCCCGCCTCGACGGCGGCGAGCGAGTTCGCGACGCCGCACTCCAGATCGTTGTGGGCGTGGATGCCGATCTGGGCTCGCTCGCCGAGCTCGGCGACCACCGCGGCTGTCGCCTCGGCGATCTGACCCGGCAGGCTGGAGCCGTTGGTGTCGCAGATCGTCACGTTCTCGGCTCCGGCCGCGACCGCGACCCGAAGGCATTCGAGCGCGTATCCGGGGTCGTCGCGCCAGGCATCGAAGAAGTGCTCGGCGTCGTAGATCACCCGCTTGCCCGCGGCGCGGGCGTAGTTGACCGAGTCGACGATCATCGACAGGTTCTCCTCCGGCGAGACCCGGGTCACCTTCTCGAGATGAAGGCCCCAGGTCTTGCCGACGAAGGTGACGACGGGCGCGTCGCAGCCGACCAGGGCACGCAGCGCCGGGTCGTCCTCCGCCGCCATTCCGCGACGCCGGGTCATGCCGAAGGCGCAGACCTGCGCCCGCTCGAGCTCGACGTCGGCGAGCAGGCGGAACAGCTCCGCCTCCTTCGGGTTGGCGCTGGGGAAGCCGGCCTCGACGAAGCCGACTCCGAGCCGGTCGAGCGCCTGGACGACGCGCACCTTCTCGGGGGCTGACAGCGACATTCCCTGGCCCTGCATGCCGTCGCGGAGGGTCGTGTCGTATAGCTGTACCTGGGTCACGGATGCCTTTCGATCGGGGAGGCGAGCGAGGGGATCGCGGGCGTTTTGCGCGCGGGCCGCGGGCCGCTAGGCGGTCGCGGCGGTGCTAATTCGCTCGATGGCCCCGAGATCCGGCATCTAGCTCGTGACCTTACCGCCAATAGGCGCCTCAGCGGCGGCGCGGCTCGGCTTCGTTCCTTCGGAACTCCGCCTCGCAGGCTCCACCAGGTCCAGCCACTCGGAGTACTCGGGGGCACGCCCGTGCAGGGCGTCCTCGAACTTCGCCTGGATCAGTCGCGTCGCCTCGCCCGGATCGCCGATCTCGTGTCCGTCGACCTCGCGCACCGGCACCAGCTCGGCCGCCGTGCCGCAGAGGAAGACCTCCTCGGCGAGGTAGAGCTCCGACCGGGCGAGGTCGCGCTCGACGACCTCGTAGCCGAGATCGCCCGCGATCTGGATCACCGACTTGCGGCTGATCCCGTCGAGGATCGAGGAGGTGTGCCCGGGCGTGACCACCTGGCCCTCGCGGACGACGAACACGTTCTCCCCCGAGCCCTCGCAGACGAGCCCGCTCTCGTCGAGCAGGATCGCCTCGTCGAAGCCCGACTGGGCGGCCTCGGTCTTCGCCAGGATCGAGTTCAGGTACTGGCCCGAGGCCTTGGCGTGCGGGATCAGGCCCGCGGGCGAGATCCGCCGCCAGGAGGAGACCTTGGCCCGGACGCCGCGGCGCTTGCCCTCCTCCCCCAGGTACGCGCCCCAGGGCCAGACGGCGATCATCACGTCGACGGGGGCTGTCGGCGCGTAGAGGCCCATCTCGCCGTAGCCACGGAAGGCCAGCGGCCGGATGTAGCAGCTCTCGAGCCGGTTGCGCCGGATCAGCTCGTGGGTCGCTTGGCGCAGCTCCTCGCGCTCGTAGGCGAGCGGCAGGTAGTAGAGCTCGGCCGAGGCCGCGAGGCGGTCGAGGTGCTCGCGGTGGCGGAAGACGGCCGGCCCGCGCTCGGTCTCATAGCAGCGGATGCCCTCGAAGACGCCGGAGCCGTAATGGAGGCCGTGGCTGAGAACGTGGACGTTCGCGTCTTCCCAGGCGACGAACTCCCCGTTCATCCAGATCCACTCGCTCTTCTCCACGTCTCGCCTCCGCGTCGGTATCGGGTCGGGAGAAGTATGCCTCAGAGGGCTGGCTCGATCCAGCCGCCGATCAACGAGCGCGGCGAGCACCTCCGCCGTCATCTCCTCCGTGCCGACGGCCCGGTCGCCGCCGCCGAGGTCCGCCGTCCGGAGGCCCGAGCCGAGCGCCGACTCGACCGCCGCTTCGACCGCGGCCGCCTCGGCCTCCATCTCGAGCCCGTGGCGCAGCAGCATCGCCGCCGAGAGGAAGGTGGCGAGCGGGTTGGCCGCACCCGAGCCGGCGATGTCGGGGGCCGAGCCGTGCACCGGCTCGAACAGGCCCGGGCCGTCGCCGCCGAGGCTCGCCGAGGGCAGCATCCCGAGCGAGCCGGTGAGCATCGCGGCCTCGTCGGAGAGGATGTCGCCGAACATGTTCTCGGTGACGATCACGTCGAAGCGGGTCGGGTCGGAGACCAGCTGCATCGCGGCGTTGTCGACCAGCATGTGGTCGAGCTCGACGGCGGGATAGTCGCCGGCGAGCCGCCCGACCGTCTCGCGCCAGAGGCGCGAGGTCTCGAGCACGTTCGCCTTGTCGACCGAGGTCACCCGTCCGCGGCGCCCCTGCGCCGCCTCGAACGCGACCCGGGCGATGCGCTCGATCTCCGCGGCCTCGTAGACGCAGGCGTCGCTGGCGCTGGTCTCGGTGCGGGTCTTCTCGCCGAAGTAGATCCCGCCGGTGAGCTCGCGGACGACCAGCAGGTCGGTTCCCTCGATCCGCTCGCGCCGCAGCGGGCTCGCGTCGAGCAGCGCCTCGACCGGCCGCACCGGGCGCAGGTTCGCGTACAGGCCGAGCCCCTTGCGCAGGCCGAGCAGCCCCTGCTCGGGGCGCGGCCGATCGGGGTCGGTGGTGTCCCAGCGCGGCCCGCCGACTGCGCCGAGCAGCACCGCGTCGGCGGCACGGCAGGCCTCGAGGACCTCGTCGGTCAGCGCGACGCCGTCGGCGTCGATCGACGCCCCGCCGACCAGCCGCTCGTCGTAGTCGAACTCGCCGACCGCATCGAGCACCCGGCGCGCGGCGCCGACGATCTCCGGGCCGATCCCGTCGCCCGGGCAGGAGGACGATCCGCGCCGTCATCAGCCGGGCCTACGCGCCGAGATGTTGAGGCGCACGTACTCGAGCACGAGCGGGCGCGACATCGATCCCAGGACCGCGTCGATGAACTCCTCGTGCATGTTCTCGGGCAGCCGGGCGAGGTGCTTGGAGAGCCCGACCGAGCGGGCGAAGGCGCGGGCGTCGGGCGGCTCGACCGTGCGCCGCTCGAGCCAGACGCCGCTGGGCTCGACGGCAAACCCGGCGCGCGCGAGGCGGTCCTGGGTGTCGCCCACCGAAGCGTAGTTCCAGGCCGAGGGCATGCCGCTGAGGTAGGCGGCGAAGCGCTCGTCGCCCTGGAGTGACTCGAGCGCGCGCTGCCACTCGGCGATGTTGTCCTTGCCGCCGCACTGCGCCTCGATCACGCCTCCCGGTCGCAGGACCTCGAACAGGCGGCGGAAGAGCAGCTCGTGGTCGAGGATCCAGTGGAAGGTCGCGTTGGAGAAGATCGCGTCGACCGGCTCGTCGAGCTCGAGCGCCAGCAGGTCGGAGACGATCAGCTCGACCCGGTCGTCGAACTCGGCGAGGTTCTCGCCCGCGTGCTCGATCATCGAGCGCGACCCGTCGACGCCGATCACCCGGCCCTCGGGCAGTCGCTCGCAGATCAGGCGCGTGACGCGGCCGCTGCCGCAGCCGGCGTCGAGCACCGTCTCGTCGCCCGCGAGGTCGAGGCGCGCGAGCACCTCCCTCCCCCACTCCTCCTGCGGCGCGGCCACCTGGTGGTAGGTGCGCGCGTCCCACTCGACGGGCTCGCTCATCGTCTCGTCCTCACGGATACACGGCCCGCAGCTCGGACGCCTGGGCCACCGGCTCGATCCCGACCGCCTGCGCCGCCGTGCGCCAGTCGACGCTCCACGCGTCGGCCGCCTTCAACACCTTCGCCACGCCATCCTCCATCTGCCTCCGAAGCCGCTCGACCACCTCTTCGTCCGACCACGCCTCGCGCTGGATGTCGGTGGCCCACTCGTAGTAGCTGACCGCCACGCCACCGGCGTTCGCGAGCAGGTCGGGCACGACAGGGATCCTACGCTCGGCGAGGATCCGGTCGGCCTCGGGGGTGGTCGGCCCGTTGGCAGCCTCGACGATGAGGCCGCAATCGATCTCGCCGGCATTCTCGGCGGTGATCTGGCACTCCAGCGCCGCCGGGACCAGGATGTCGCAGGGGACGGTCAGCACCTCGTCCCGGGCGATCTGCTCGCCGCCCGGGAAGCCCCGGATGAAGCGCCGGTCGTGCACCCAATCGGCGAGGGCCTCGAGGTCGAGTCCCGACTCGTTCGCCGTCCCGCCGGCGACGTCGGTGACCGCGACCACGCGCGCGCCGCGCCTGTCGAGCTCATGCGCGACCACGGACCCGACCTTGCCGAAGCCCTGGACCGCGACCCGCCGCCCGTCCAGTTCCCAGCCGAGGTGGGCGAGGATCGCGTCGAGGCAGAAGACGACGCCGAGCCCGGTGGCGTCGCGGCGCACGGCGATCCCGCCGAGCACCTCGGGCTTGCCGGTGACGATCGCGGGCACGGGCTGGCCGTGGCCCTGAGAGTACGTGTCCATGATCCACGCCATGTCGCGCTCGCTGGTCGCCATGTCGGGGGCGCCGATGTCGCGATCGGGCCCGATGATCGGCTCGAGCTCCGCGGTGTACCGGCGGACGACGCGCTCGGTCTCGCCCGGCGAGAGCCGGTTCGGATCGCAGCGCACGCCCCCCTTGGCGCCCCCGAACGGGAGCCCGAGCAGCGCGCACTTGTAGGTCATCCACATCGCCAGGGCGGCGCATTCGCCGAGCGAGACCGCCGGGGCGAAGCGGATGCCGCCCTTCGTGGGGCCCATGACCAGCGTGTGCTGGACGCGATAACCGGTCATCTCCTCGATCTCGCCAGAGTCGCGCCGGACGGGGAAGTTGACGATCAGCGCCCGCCGGGGCTCGAGCAACCGCGCCCGGACGTCCTCCGAGAGCCCGAGGAGCGTGGCCGCGCGCTCGAACTGCTCGACCGCGACCCGGTAGAGCTCCGAGCGCCACTCGGCCCCCGGCGAGACGAGGTGGTGCTCGCTCTCGAGCACGCTCTCCCAGCCGCCCGATCCGCGGCGCTCCGCGCCCGCGTGCGAGGGGGCGCCGGCGTCCGCGCTCACAGCTCGGTGGTGCTCGGCGCGCGGTCGGCGCGGCCCGCGGCCTCGAAGGCGTCGATCGCGCCGGCGCTCTGCAGCGTGGCGCCGATGTCGTCGAGGCCGTGGAAGAGCCGGTGCTTGACCTGCTCGTCGACCTCGAACCGGACCACGCCCGCCGCTGAGTCGACCGTCTGGTCGTCGAGGTCGATCCGGGCGGCTCCGGCCTCGGCGACCCCCCGGCACTGCTCGGGCTCGAGGATCACGGGCAGGAGCCCGATCTTGGTGCAGTTGGCGTAGAAGATGTCGCCGAAGGACGGCGCGATGATCGCCTTGAAGCCGAAGTCCTGCAGCGCCCAGGGCGCGTGCTCGCGCGACGAGCCGCAGCCGAAGTTCGGGCCGGCGACCAGGATCGGGTTCGGCTCGAGCTCGATCTCGCCGTCGCGGATCCAGTCGTAGAAGAGGAACTCGCCGAACCCGGTGCGCTCGACCCTCTTCAGGAACTGCTTCGGGATGATCTGGTCGGTGTCGACGTCGGCGCGGTCGAGGAAGCTGACCGGGCCTTCGACGATCTCGACCGGCTCCATCTCAGGACCAATCCCTGATGTCGACGAAGCGGCCCTCGATCGCCGCCGCGGCGGCCATCTTCGGCGAGACCAGATGCGTGCGGCCGCCCTTGCCCTGGCGGCCCTCGAAATTGCGGTTCGAGGTCGAGGCGCAGCGCTCGCCGGGGCTGAGGACGTCCGGGTTCATCCCCAGGCACATCGAGCAGCCGGCGCTGCGCCAGTCGAAGCCCGCAGCGCGAAAGACCTCGTCGAGCCCCTCGGCCTCGGCCTCGGCCTTGACCTGGGCCGAGCCGGGGACGACCATCGCGCTTAGGCTGCTCGCCACGGTGCGGCCCTCGACCATCGCCGCCGCCTCGCGCAGGTCGCCGATGCGCGAGTTCGTGCACGAGCCGATGAAGACGCGGTCGAGCTCGATCTCGCGGATCGGGCGCCCGGGAGCGAGGTCCATGTAGCGCAGCGCCCGCTCCTCGGGCTCGGAGCCCGGTGCGGGCACCTCGCCGGTGACCTCGACCACCTGGCCGGGGTTCGTGCCCCAGGTGACCATCGGCGCGATCGAGCTGGAATCGACCTCGATCTCGGTGTCGAACGAGGCGCCGTCCTCGGTCGGCAGGCCGCGCCATTGCTCGACCGCCGCCTCGAAGTCCTCGGGCGCCCCGCGCCGGCCCTCGACCCACTCGAAGGTGGTCTCGTCGGGGGCGACCATCCCGGCGCGCCCGCCCCCCTCGATCGTCATGTTGCAGATCGTCATCCGGTTCTCCATCGAGAGGCCCTTGATCGTCGGGCCGGCGTACTCGACCGCGTGCCCGACCATCCCCCCGGTGCCGAGACGGCCGATCGTCGCCAGGATCAGATCCTTGGCGCCGACCCCGTTGCCGAGCTCGCCGGAGTAGGAGATCCGCATCGTGCGCGGCCGCCTCTGGACCAGGCACTGGGTCGCGAGCACGTGCTCGACCTCCGAGGTGCCGATTCCGAAGGCGAGCGCCCCGAAGGCCCCGTGGGTGGAGGTGTGGCTGTCGCCGCAGACGATCGTCAGCCCCGGCTGGGTCAACCCGAGCTCGGGCCCGATCACGTGCACGATCCCCTGGCGGTCGGAGCCGATCGAGTAGATCGGGATCCCGAACTCCTCGCAGTTGCGCTCCAGCGTCTCGACCTGCACCCGCGAGAGCTCGTCGGCGATCAGCTTCGCCGTCGGCGTCCCGTCGGTGGGCACGTTGTGGTCGGCCGTGGCGATCGTGCGGTCCGGCCGGCGGACCCGGCGCCCCTCGATCCGCAGCCCGTCGAACGCCTGCGGCGAGGTGACCTCGTGGACGAGGTGGAGGTCGATGTAGATCAGCCCCTCGGCGACCTCGTGGGCCTCCCAGATCTTGTCGAACATGGTGCGCATCGGGCTAGCTGCGCCGCAGCCCGGCGGCGACCACGGCGAGGAACTGGGCTGGCACGGCGCCGTCGTTGATGAAGTGGTGGGGCAGGTCGGCGTCGAAGGTGACGCTGTCGCCGGCCTCGAGGTCGTGGCGCTCGTCGTCGATCATCAGCGCCGGCCCGCCGGCGAGCACAACGGCGGTCTCGCGGGCGCCGGGCTCGTGCAGCGGTGGGTCGCCGGGCCGTCCGGTCGAGGCGCCCGGATCGAGCCTGTGCAGCGAGACGTCGGCCCGCTGGCCGGGAAACGGCGGCGTCAGCTCCTCGGTGCGGTGCCCGGCGCGGCTGCGGACGCGGCGCTCGGCCTCGCGGGTGACGACCACGTGGCCACGCTCGTCCAAGCGCAGGAGCTGGGACAGGGTGAGATCGAGGCCCGACGCGATCCGCTCGGCAATCGCCAGCGTCGGGCTGGTCTCGCCGCGCTCGACCTGGGAGAGCATCGGCGCCGAGACCCCGCTGCGCTCCGCCAGGTCGCGCAGGGAGAGGTCCATCGCCTCTCGCAGCGCCCGCACCCGGGCGCCGACGGGGCCGGTGTGCGAGGCGACCGCGGGCACGGTGCGTACGTTATCACGGACGATCGTATGCTCCAAGGGCCGCGACGGGTCGAAAACGTCCTCCCTGAGGACGGTAGGCGCCCGTCGTGCGGCTAGGCGTCGCGGGCGGCCCGCCAGTCGGAGGCCAGGAGGCCCCACACCACGGAGTCGCTGAACTCGCCGCCGACCAGCCAGCGCTCGCGCAGCAGGCCCTCGCGGCTGAAGCCGAGGCGCTCGAGCGAGCGGGTCGAGGCGGCGTTGTCGGGGTGGGTGTCGGCCTCGAGGCGGTGCAGGCCGAGGTCGTCGAACGCGTGGTCCACGACGCGCCGCTGCGCCTCGCCGGCGTAGCCCCGGCCCCAGTGCTCGCGGCCGAGGATGTAGCCGAGCTCGGCACGCGGCTGGTCGGCGTCCGGCATCAGCGTGACCGATCCCAGCACGCGCCCGTCGGCCTTCCGCTCGATCGCCCACTGCAGCGCCTCGCCGCGCTCGACCTCGCCGATGATCGACTCGACCACCTCGCGGGTCCGCTCCCGGTCCGGATGCGGGGTCGAGCTCCAGTAGCGCATCACCTCGGGATCCGAGTAGATGCCGAAGAGGTCGTCGACGTCGTCAGGCCGCCACCCGCGCAGCGTCAGACGCTCTGTCTGCAGCGTCGAGAGGGTCAGCGCTTCTCGGCCGACGGACGGACGAGGATCTCGTTGATCGCAGCGTGCTCGGGCTGGGAGACGGCGAACACGATCGCGTTGGCGATGTCGGCGGCCTCGAGGACCTTGCCGGTGTTCTCCTTTACCTGCTTGATCCGCTCGACCACCATCGGGTTGGTGTTGTGCCCCTGTAGCTCGGTGTCGACGTAGCCGGGCTCGACGCAGGTCACCCGGACGCCGATGTGCGCGCCCTCCTGGCGGAGCGCCTCGGAGTAGCCCACCACCCCCCACTTGGTCATGTTGTAGACGCCGGTGCCGAGCGTCGCCGTGCGCCCGGCGACCGAAGCGACGTTGACCACGTCCCCTCCCCCGCCGTCGCGCATCAGCGGCAGCGCGTAGTGGGTGCAATACAGCAGCCCGAGGCAGTTGACCTCGATCATCCTCCGCCACTCCGCCGGGTCGGCTCCCTGGAGCGGACCGAGGAGCATCACGCCGGCGTTGTTGATCAAGCAGTCGAGCCCGCCGAGCTCCGAGTGCGCGGTCTCGACCAGCGCCTTGGCCTGCTCCTCGTCGGTGATGTCGGTCTCGATCGCGACCGCGGTGCCGCCGTCGTTGTCGATCCGCGTGGCGAGGTCGTCCAGTCGGTCCTTCCGGCGCGCTCCGAGCGCCACCGCGGCACCCTCGGCCACGAGCGCCAGCGCGGTCGCCTCGCCGATCCCCGACGAGGCTCCCGTGATCAGCGCCCTGCGTCCTTGCAGCGATCCAGCCATCGGCCCCACCCTATCCCGGCGAGGACGTGTATTGCTCCCAGAAACCGGGCGCCGGCTCGATCTGCTCGACGACGTCGACCCATACGCCCGCCGGGTCGCGGAGGCCGAAGCGGCGCTGGCCCCAGGGCTCATCCGTGAGCGTGTGATCCACGTCGACCCCGAGCGCCCGCATGCGCTCGAACTCCGCCGCCGCATCACCGACCTGGAGCGTCAGCAGGATTCCATCCCCGGTGAACGCCTCCGGGCCGGGAGGCCGTGACGGATGGTCGGGCGCCATGAACGCGATGCCGTGGGGGCCGTCCGGGGCGCTCAGGTATACGAACCAGGTCGCCTCGAAGACGACGCCAAACCCGAGCGCGCGGGTGTAGAAATCGCGACAGGCAGCCATCCTGTCGGTGACGACGACCGGATAGGCGGCTTCGAGCTCCATGTTCAGGGCCCCGGGGTCGCCGGCGCGCTCGCCGCCTCGGCGGTTAGGCCCTCGGCCTCACGCACCGCGGCTCCCTCGAGCGCGTTGGACATCGCGCGGATGTAGGCGCGGGCCGAGGCCTCGAGGATGTCGGTGGCGACCCCCTGGCCGCTGGCGAGGCGTCCGTGCGCCCGCACCATCGCCGTCACCTCGCCGAGCGCGTCCTCGCCCTCGGTGACGGCCGAGACCGTGTACTGGCGAAGCTCGGACTCGACCCCGGTCGCGACGCGGATGGCGCCGAAGATCGCGTCGACGGGCCCGTCGCCGCCGGACTCGCCGACCGCCTCGGTGCCGTCCGGCATCGTCACCGCCACCTTCGCCAGCGGCTCGCGCCGGCTCGAGGCCTCGACGTCGAACCAGGCGAGCTCGTAGCTCGCCGTGCCCTCGCGCACCTGATCGGAGACGATCGCCTCGAGGTCGAGCGCGGTCACCTGCTTCTTCTTGTCCGCGATCGCCTTGAAGCGCTTGAACGCCTCGTTGAGAGCGCCGCCCTCGACCTTGAAGCCGAGCTGCTCGAGCGCGTCGCGGAGCGCGTGGCGCCCGGAGTGCTTGCCGAGCACGATCGAGTTCGACTCCAGCCCGACGTCGCTCGGATCCATGATCTCGTAGGTCGTCCGCTCCTTCAGCACCCCGTCCTGGTGGATGCCGGACTCGTGGGCGAAGGCGTTGCGCCCGACGACGGCCTTGTTCGGCTGCACCGCGTAGCCGGTGAACCGGGTGACCATGCGCGAGCTGCGCGCGAGCTCGCGCGTGTCGAGGCCGGTGTCGAGGCCGTGCTCGTCGCGGCGGGTGCGCAGCAGCATCACGATCTCCTCCAGCGAGCAGTTTCCGGCCCGCTCGCCGATCCCGTTGACCGCGCACTCGACCTGCCGCGCCCCGGCCAGCAGCCCGGCGTAGGAGTTGGCGACCGCGAGCCCGAGGTCGTCGTGGCAGTGAACCGAGAGCTCGACCTCGCGCAGCTCGGGCACGAGCTCGTAGAGGCGGGCGAAGTAGCGCGTGTACTCCTCCGGGGTCGTGTAGCCGACCGTGTCCGGGATGTTGATCACGTTCGCTCCCTCGGCGACCGCGATCGCGCAGACCTCCGCGGTGAACTCGACGTCCGCACGGGTCGCGTCCATGGGCGAGAACTCGACGTCCTCGCAATACGACTTCGCCAGCGCCACGGCGGCCTTCGCCTGTCCCTTGACGTCGGCGCGCGTGGTCTGCAGCTGGTGGGTGATGTGGATGTCCGAGGTCGAGATGAACGTGTGGATGCGCGGGCGCTCGGAGTCCTTGATCGCGCCCCAGGCGGCGTCGATGTCGGCCTTGTGGGTGCGCGCGAGACCGCAGATCACCGGGCCCTCGACGTTGCGCGCGATCGCCTCGACCGCCTCGTGGTCACCCGGAGAGGTGATCGGGAACCCGGCCTCGATCACGTCGACGCCGAGCCGCGCCAGCTGCTGAGCGATCTCGACCTTCTCCTGCGTGTTGAGGGAGATCCCGGGGGACTGCTCCCCGTCCCGCAGGGTGGTGTCGAAGATGTGGACCTGTTCGGCCATGTGGCCTTCTCCTTCTGCTTAAAACCGGATGAACCTTGCTATCTCGCGGCTGTCGCGCCGCCCAGCGCTATTCCCCCCGAAGGGGGAGGAGAAGGAGAAGCGCCAGGTTGTCGAGCCGGGGGTTCACCGGTCGGCGAAGCGTATCGCACGCCCGGCGCCGGGTGCAGGGTCTGGTCGTTCGGCGCTGAAGAGGGGCGCAGGCACGTACATGGAGGCCATCGGCATCCAGTCCCGGACCGTGATCAAGGTCGTGGCGATCGTCATCGTCGCGGTCGGCGTGGCCGTGCTCCTGAACCACGTGATCGTCGAGATCAAGACGACGATCCGCTGGCTCTGCGCCGCGATCTTCCTCGCGCTCGCGCTGAGCCCGCTCGTGGACCTGGTGTCGAAGGCCCGGATCCGGGAGCGCTCGCTGCCGCGCTGGGCCGCGATCCTCGTCTCCTACCTGGTCTTCCTCGCCGCCCTGACCTTCCTCATCCTGGCCGTGATCCCGCCGATCGTGCGCGAGGTCGAGCAGCTCGCGTCCCAGTTGCCCACCTACGTCAAGGACTTCCAGCACTGGGCGAACAACAACGAGCAGTTCCAGGAGCTGAACCAGAAGTACGGGATCACGCACCTCCTCACCCAGGAGGCCGAGCAGCTGCCCTCGAAGCTCGGTGACGCCGCCGGGGCCCTCAAGGAGGTCACGGTCGGGCTGCTCAACAACCTGGTCGAGGCCATCGTCGTGCTCACGCTCGCCTTCTTCTTGCTCCTCGACGGCGTGGAGCTGTTCGAGCGCCTCACGTCGCGGATGCGCGAGAACGACCGGGCCAAGGGGCGCCGGATCGGGGAGCGGATCGCCCGCATCGTCCGCTCCTACGTCACGGTCAACCTCTTCCTGGCCGTCCTCGCCGGCGTCTTCACGTGGCTGGCGCTGATGATCCTCGGAGTCGACCTAGCGGTGCCGCTCGGGGTGCTGGTCGCGATGCTGGATCTGGTGCCGCTGATCGGCTTCACGGTCGGCGGGCTCCTGGTCGCGGTCGTCGCCGCCCTGCACGACTTCCCCACCGCGCTGATCATCTGGGCGGTGCTGTTCCTGGTCTACCAGCAGCTCCAGGACCGCGTGATCCAGCCGATCTTCTACAAGAGCGCGGTCCGCATCCAGCCCGCGGTCGCGGTGCTCGTCGTGCTCGCGGGCGCCCAGCTCGCCGGCATCCTCGGCGCCCTGCTGGCGATCCCGACCGCCGCGGCGATGGGCGCGATCTTCGACGAGCTGTGGCCGCGCAAGCCCGACGACGGTCAGGACGCCGAGGAGCCCGAGCCCGAGGGCGAGGGCTCGGGGTCCGGCACGGGGGTCGCCGCCGGTGGTCCCGAGGCCGCGCCGGCCTCCGGGTAGCGCTCGCGGCACAGGCGGTGCCGGTCGTCCTTGTAGAAGAGCCGCGCCCAGAGCGAGTGTGGCTTGGCCAGCCGGAACGCGGGCACGACGCCAACGGGCCAGAACACGAGTGAGGCCAGCGCCCACCAGAGTTTCTGCTTGATCGCATTGGTGGCCGCGACCCCGATCCCGACGAGGCCGTAGGCGCCGACGCCGAAGAAGACCCTGTCCGCGACCGAGTCCGCGAGCGTCACCCAGGAGCTGAAGCCCACCAACAGGACCCCCGCGGCGCAGCCGGCGATGATCATCGCGTCGACCGACTTGCGGCCGTCCTTCTCCCAGTAGACGTCCTTGAGCTCGAGCCACAGCGCGAACTCGTCGAGCGCCAGGCCCATGCCGATGGCGAAGAAGGCGGTGACGATCTCCCACCAGGGCGAGCCGGGCTGGTGGACGACGCCCAGGTAGCCGAAGATCATCATCGCGCAGATGCCCCAGACGAGGTGGTGGACGTGGGTGCCGCCGACCTCGACGTTCCCGGGCCACCAGCTGACCTGCTTGCGGATCATCCAGGTGCTCATGCGGATGAAGCCGAACGTGCCCAGCAGGAAGATGAAGAAGACGAACGCCGACAGCCGTCCGCTGTGGACGATCTCACGGTGGAACTCGCTGCCGACGCTGGCGATGATCGAGAACACGTCGGTGAAGGTATCGGCGCCCGGTGCCCCGGGCTGGAGCGCTCAGGGAGTGAGAACGACCTTGCCCACGTTGGCGCGCTCGCCGATCATCCGATGCGCGTCGCCGGCGCGCTCGAACGGGAAGGCCTCGGCGACCACCGGGATGTACTCGCCGCCGGCGAGTCCCTCGGCCAGCGGCTCGAGCACCCGGTCGAGGCCCTCGTCGTCCCACCACTTGAGCATGTTGAGGCCGAAGACGCCCTTGTTCTCGTTCATCATCTGGAGGCTGCGCCACCACGGCATCGTCGCCAGCGGCATCCGCGCGAGGCTGCGCACGACGGCCGGGATGTCGCGCTTCTCCCCCGTCTGCACCTCCGAGAGGCCGTACATGACCAGGCGCCCGCCCGGCCGGAGGATGCGGTAGTCCTTGCGGAAGCTCGTCGGGCCGATCGCGTCCATGATCAGGTCGAGCCCGACCCCGCCGGTGATCCGCATCGCCTCCTCGGCGAAGTCCGTGTTGCGGTAGTCGATCGGGTGGTCGACGCCCTGGGCGCGGATCGCGTCGTGCTTGGCGGCCGATGCGGTGCCGAAGATCTCGGCGCCGATGCCCTTCGCGACCTGCGTCGCGGCGATCCCGACCCCTCCCGCGGCGGCGTGGATCAGCACGCGCTCGCCGCGCTTCAGCCCTCCCATGATCACCAGTGCCGCATACGCGGTGCCGTAGTTGACCGGAAAGGCTGCCCCCTGCTCGAAGCTGAGCTCGTCCGGCAGCGGTAGCGCCTGATCCGCGGGCACAGTGACCAGCTCGGCATAACCGCCGAAGCGGGTGCCGGCGAGCACCCGGTCGCCGACCGTGTGCTCCTCCACCCCGTCGCCCACGCTCTCGACCTCGCCGGCGACCTCGTAGCCGACCACGCACGGTGGCGGGGGCGCGTCCGGATAGACGCCCGTGCGCGCCATCAGGTCGGCGAAGTTGATCCCGGCCGCCCGGACGGCGATCCGCACCTCCCCTGCCCCGACCGTCGGCTCGGGCCGCTGCTCGACCCGGAGCACGTCGCATCCGCCGTGGCTGGTGATGACGACGGCCCTCACGCGAGGGACCCTAGCCCCCCGGGGCCCGCGAGGGCTCAGCCGACGGTGACGTCGTCCGACTGCGCCGCGCCGCAGGTCGCCACGAAGCGAACCGTGTTCTCGACCACCTTCGCGTAGTAGCGCCCGGGCGTGGCGCTCGGATCCGCGACCGCGTATGTGCCGCTCGATGAGGTCGAGGTGATGCCGATCCGCCCGTCAGGGCCCGCCTGGCGGCGGAAGACCCGGACCGTGACCCCGCCGAGGCACGCGCTCTCGCTCGACGCGAGCTTGCCGCGGAAGGCGCCGGACGAGTAGCGCATGCTCACCGTCCGGGGGACCTCGGGGCAGCCGGTCGGCGTCGACGCGGGCAGCGACGGGCACCCGTCGTCGGCGTTGGGCACGCCGTCGCCGTCGTTGTCGTCCTGAACCGTGAGCTTCAGGTCGGCGTGTGAGACGTCGAAGAACACGTTGCCGACCGCCTCGACCTTGATCCGCGCGCGGTTCGCGGAGGTGTTCGGCAGCGTCACCGTCTCCGCGCCGTCGTTCGGGGTCGCGCCGGCGAGCACGACGGGGAACGTCCGCCCGTGGTCGAGCGAGAGCCTGATCGTGACCTGGGAGGCGTCGATCGGCGGGATCGCGGTGCCCGCCGGATCCCAGCTCACCGGGAGCTGGCTCCCGCCGACCGCCGTGCTGGGGAACGCCTGGGACGTGACCCGGAACGGGCCCGCCGCGGGCACGATCCTGACCGCCGTGTCGGCCCAGCCGACGCCGCCCGCGACCGGGTTGCCGTCGCGAGCCGTGAGCCGGAAGTGCATCGTCCGATCGTGCGTGATCCCCGTCCAGTCGGAGGTCGGCAGGAACTCCGAGTAGCAGGCGACCGCGTTCGCGGGAACCGGGTCGGGGACCGGCGGCGCGGCCGGGCAGCTGCCGGTCGCGGCGTTGGTGTGGCCGGCGACGATCTGCGCCAGGTCGGGGAAGATCCGTGTCGGGTCCGGGCCGGCCGCGTTCTCGCCCGGAGACGGCGACTCGAGCGTCCCGTCCGAATCGACGATCGCGGCGGTCCCGAACTGGCGGAAGAGGGGACCGTTGCGCTTGACGTTGTTCACGAGCGCGGTGCCGTTGATGCCCCCGTCGTCGTTCTGCTCCCACGTGTAGGTGACCGGGTCGGATTCGGCGTCCGTGGAGCCGCCCGTGAGCCGGAACGGCGTCCGCAACGGGATCCGGAGCGTGGCCGGGGCGGTGACGACCGGTGGATGGTTGCCGGAGTCGACCACCGTCGAGCCGCCGTTGAGGACGGGGCCACCCCGGGTGATCTCGCCGACGAAGCCGGTCATCCCCGACGGGTCGGTGACCGCGAGCAGCGAAGTGGCCGTGCGGGCGAGCGTGCCGCCGAAGGTGACCTGAAAGCCCTCGTCGTCGGGGGCGGCGCTGCCCCCGAACCCGACGACCTTCACCCGCCCGCCCGTGATGTCATCGATCGCCGCCTTGATCGCGGCGGCGTTGTAGTTGCTCCCGCGGACGATCGGGGCCGAGGTCTCGCCCTCGTACGTCAGCGTGAACGAGTCGCCGTCGGCGTGGAAGCTGCGCAGGGCGACGCTCTGGATCTCGTTGAGCGGCGGCTGCGAGGACGTCACGTACTCCTGGATCTCGGTGATGCTGCGCTGCGAGAAGTACGGATCGCTGTGGGGCTGCAGGTCGTCCTGGAGGCAGATGCCCGCGTAGGCCATGATCGTCGACCCGCTGCCGGGCTCGACCGACGTGCTCTCGTTGCGGTTGCCGAACCCGCAGGCAAAGCGCAGGCCGTTGAAGGTGTGCTGGGCGTCGAACTGGTGGCCCATCTCGTGCGCGACGTAATCGATCGCGAACAGGTCGCCCTCCGGCGTCGGCACGCCGGTGCAGCCCTGCGCCTTGGCGCGGTTTCCGACCACGCCGAGCTGGGCGACCCCGCCGCCGTTCACGCCCATCGCGAGGTGGCCGATGTCGTACTCGCCGGCACCCACGATCTGGCCGACCACCGTGTCCGTGCGCGCCAGCGTCGACCCCGAGCATCCCGACGCCTGGGCGGGCGAGTAGCAGGCGGCGAATCCGCAGGGCCCGTTGCGGCCGGTCATCTGCGCGTCGGTGTTCAGGTTGAGCTTGTCGTTGTCGTCGATCAGGGTCAGGCGGATCGCAAGGTCGGTCTCGTACGGCTGATTGACGCGATTGATCAGCGCCACCTTCGCCGAGGTGACGTTCGCCGGGCCGAAGTACTCGGCGTATGCCGGGTCCGTGACCAGCGCGAGGCGGTAGATCCGCAGCGGCACCGTCGCCGGGGCTGCGCGGGGCTCGGGGTCGAGGGCGGCGAACGGGTCCGAGGGCGGGCCCGGCCGCTCGACGAAGTCGCCGTGGCGGTTGCGGGTCAGGTCCCGGCCGAAGTAGCTCACGTACGTGCCCTGCTCGCGGTGGAAGTAGGGGTCGATGTACCAGGCTCCGCCGGGGCCGATCACCGAAGCGTGGAAGCCGAGCGAGCCGAGATCCAGGTGAACCGTGGCGCCGGGCTCGTCGATCCCGGTGCCGGAGTAGGTCGAGATCTCGGGGTGGCGCGCGGCGAGCCCGGGCTCCATCACCGACGACTCCCGGACGGCGAAGCGCTCGAAGTGCCCGTCGGGCGTCGGCAGCGACAGCGTCAGCGACGGGCCGGTCGCGGATCCCGCGGAAAGCTCCCCGGGGGCCCCGGAGAGCACGCGCTCGAGCGCCGGCCGGTCGAGCTCGAGCGCCTGGAAGCGGTCGGGCGCGACCGCGTGCCGGGCGTCGCTCGCGGCGTCGGCCCGCTGCGCCGAGACCGTGCTCCACGCAGCTTCCGAGCTCGTCGCGGCGCCGGCGGCCGACGCGCTCGCGGCACAGGTGAGCACCGCGATGCAGATCCCCACGATCGTCCCGCTCCGACGCACCGGCGCATCCTACAAAACGGACGTCTCCGGGTGGGCTAAAGATCCACGCCGCGGCCGTCGAAGAACCCGGTGTCGGAGGCGATCTGGTCGATGACCGCCTCCGACACCGGGGCGTCGGTGGTCATCGCCATCACCGCCTCCTCGCCGCTTGCCTCGGCGCCGACGGCGGCCGAGACGATGTTGACGCCATGCTCGCCGAAGGCGGTCCCGACACGGCCGATCATCCCGGGCTGGTCCGCATACCGGAAGACCGCCAGGTGGTCGGCGAACGGCATGTAGAAGCTGTGGCCCCAGACCCCGACCAGATAGGGGACGTTGCGGGGCCCGACGCCGGTGCCGGCGACCTCGACCCCGCCCAGGCGCACGCGGATCAGCTCGGTGAAGTCCTCCGACGCCGCCTCCTTGAGCTCGGTCAGCTCGATCCCGCGGTCCTCGGCCATCGCCGGGGCGTTGACGAGGTTGACCGGCTCCTCCGTATGGCCCGAGAGGATCCCGACAAGGACCGCGATCCCCAGCAGCCGAGTGTCGTGCTCGGCGATCCGGCCGTGGAAGGCGACCTCGACCCGATCGATCGCCCCGTCGCCCAGGCCCTGGGCCAGGCGGCCGAGCTTCTCGCACAGGGGCACGAACGGCGCCAGAGCCTCCATCGCCTCCGGGCGCACGGCGGCGATGTTGACCGCGTTGGTGACCACCCCGCCGGTGAGCGCGGCCCTGACCTGCTCGGCGGTGACGATCCCGGCACGGTCCTGGGCCTCGGCGGTCGAGGCCCCGAGGTGCGGCGTGACCACGATGTCGTCGCGCTCGAACATCGGGTGCTCGGTGAACGGCTCGGTGGGAAAGACGTCGAGCGCCGCGCCGGCGACCTTCCCGGAGTCGAGCCCCGCGAGCAGGGCGTCGAGGTCGATCAGCTCTCCGCGGGCGCAGTTGACGATCCGCACGCCGTCGCGCATCCGCGAGATCGCCTCGGCATCGATCCAGCCGATCGTCTCGGGCGTCTTCGGAAGGTGGATCGTGATCAGGTCGGCGCGCCGGTAGAGCTCCTCGCTCGACTCCAGGCCCTCGACGCCGAGCTCCCGGAAGCGCTCGGCCGAGACGAACTTGTCGAAGGCGACCACCTCCATGTCGAAGGCGTGGGCGCGCTGGGCGACGAGCTGGCCGATGCGGCCGAAGCCGATCACGCCCAGCGTCTTGCCGAAGAGCTCGTTGCCGCCGTAGCGCGAGCGCGCCCAATCGCCGTCGACGAGCGAGCTGTGCGCCTGTGGCACGTTGCGGCAGAGCGCCAGCGCGAGTGCGAGGGTGTGCTCGGCGGCCGCGATCGAGTTCGACTCCGGCGCGTTGGCGACGATGATCCCGCGCTCGGTCGCCGCATCCATGTCGACGTTGTCGACCCCGGTGCCGGCCCTGCCGATCACCTTCAGCCGCCCGGCGAGCCCGATCAGGGCCGCGGTCATCTTGGTCGCCGACCGGATCAGGATCGCGTCGAACTCGCCGATCCGGCGCTCGAGCTCATCCTGGTCCCAGTCGAGCCCGAGCTCGACGTCGAACTCGGCCCGCAGCAGGTCGACGCCGGCGTCGGCGATCTTCTCCTTCACCAGCACCCGCGGGACGGGGTCGGTGAGCGTCGGCTCGGAGGCGCTCACGTCAGCCGCCTCAACAGCGGCGGGGCTCCGCTCCGCCCTATCGGGCTCCGCGTCACAGTTTGACTCCCTCGGCGTGCTCGACGACCCAGTCGATGCAGGCGGTCAGCGCCTCGATGTCGGCCGGCTCGATCGCCGGGAACATCCCGATCCGCAGCTGGTTGCGACCGAGCTTGCGGTAGGGCTCGGTGTCGACGATCCCGTTCGCGCGCAGCGTCGCGGCCAGGGCCGCGGCGTCGACGCCGTCGTCGAAGTCGATCGTCCCGACGACCCCTGATCGCTTCGCCGGGTCGGCGACGAACGGGGTCGCATAGGCGCTCGCCTCGGCCCACCCGTAGAGGTGGGCGGCCGAGGAGCCGCAGCGCTCGGCGCACCATTCGAGCCCGCCCGAGTCGAGCATCCACTCGAGTTGGTCGACCAGCAGCAGCAGGGTCGCGACCGCCGGGGTGTTGTAGGTCTGGTCCTTGCGGGAGTTCTCCAGCGCGGTCGCGAGCGAGAGGAAGGCCGGCTGCCAGCGGCCGTCAGTGCCGTCGAGCTCGGCGATCCTGGCGATCGCCGCCGGGCTCAGCAGCGCGAGCCAGAGCCCGCCATCGGAGCCGAAGCCCTTCTGCGGGGCGAAGTAATAGGCGTCGACCTGGTCGGGGTCGAGCGGCAGCCCGCCCGCACCGGAGGTGCCGTCGACCAGGACCAGCGAGTCCTCCGAGCCGGCGGGGCGCTCAACCTCGACCATGACCCCGGTCGAGGTCTCGTTGTGCGCCCAGGCGATCACGTCGGCGGCCGGATCGGCGGCCGGAGCGGGAGCGTCACCCGGGTCGGCCTCGATCACGATCGGCTCGGCGAGGAACGGGGCCGCCGCGGTCGCCTTGGCGAACTTGCCCGAGAACTCGCCGTAGCTGAGGTGCAGCGGGCGCTCGCGGACGAGCCACGCCGCCGCCGAGTCCCAGAACGACGTCGTGCCGCCGTTGCCGACCGCGATCTCGTACCCGTCCGGGGCGGCGAACAGCTCGCCGATCCCCGCCCTGATCCGGGCGACCAGGTCCTTGACCGGCCGCTGGCGGTGGGAAGTTCCCATCACGGCCGAGGCGTCGGCGAGCCGGGCGAGAGCCTCCGGCCGCACCTTCGAGGGCCCGCAGCCGAAGCGCCCGTCGGCGGGGCGCAGGTCGTCTGGAAGGCGAGCAGGGGATGCGTCATTCATCGGCAGTCGGAGCAGATAGGGTGCTCGGGGTGAGCTTGGAAGAGGCGAAGGAGCCGATCGAGGGCGCCGGTTACACGGTCGCGAGCCTCGATGGCCTCGGCAAAGATTACGGGTTCCGCAAGATCCGCCGTGACCTCGGGGTGACCGAGTTCGGTGTCAACGCGATCGTGCTCCCCCCGGGCTGGGAGACCGGAGGCCACTACCACGACCGCCAGCAGGAGCTCTACTTCCTGCACAGCGGCCAGATCGAGATCGAGTTCGGCGACGGCGGCGCCTACGAGCTCGGGCCCGGCGGAATCGCACGGGTCGATGCGGCCACGGTGCGCCTGATCCGCAACCGCGGGCCCGAGGACGCCGTGTACGTGGTCGTCGGGGGCGAGGGCGGCTACGTCGGCCGCGACGGGCAACTGCCCGAGGGCGAGGACGGACGCTCGCGCCCGATCCCTGACGGCGAGTGACGGCGCATACCGCGTATCTGACCTTCGAGACCGATGAGCGGCGCGAGTTCGTCCGGATCACCGACGAGGTCCAGGCCGCCGTCGACGAGTCGCGGATCGCCGAGGGCATGGCGCTGGTCTCGGCAATGCACATCACCGCCGCCGTCTGGATCAACGACGACGAGCCGGGAATCCAGGCCGACACGCTCGAGTGGCTCGACAAGCTCGCGCCCCCGTCGTGGAAGCCGCCCGCCAACGACGTCGCCGCGGCGCTCTCGCCCGATCCCGGCGACTACCGCCATCACCGGGGCGGCGAGGACAACGGCGACGCGCACCTGAAGAACCTGCTGACCCACCACCAGGTGATCGTGCCGGTGACCGCGGGCAGGCTCGACCTCGGCCCCTGGCAGGCGATCTTCTACTGCGAGTTCGACGGCCGCCGCCCGAAGCGGCTCGTGATCAAGGTCCTGGGCGAGTAGCTCACTCGTCCCAGGTAAAGGGCGGGTATTTCGTGCTCATCCAGAGCGCGTAGGCGTTGCCGCGGACGAGCCAGCGCAGCGGGATGAAGATCAGCTCGAACATGCCCTCCGGCAGCTCCTCGGTGAACAGGATCACGAAGATGCCGATGAAGGCGACGATGCCCGCCACCATCTGGAGCACACTGGCGACGAACAGGTAGGGGATCGCCAGCAGCCAGGCGACCAGCGGCCGCCAGTTGTCGACGTGCTCCGGATAGTCGAACTCGACCCGCACCGGGTAGTCGGGCTCCTCGTCGAGCGAGAACGGCGGGTAGCGGTCGGTGAGCAGATAGACGTACGCGGTGACCCGATAGCTCCAACGGAAGGCTCCGACCAGGAAGTCGTAGATCCCGCGCGGATAGCTGCCGGTGAACAGGACGGCGAAGAACGCGCCGATGATCGCGAAGAAGGCGCCGATCCCGATGAAGATCAGGACGATGTAGTGCGGGATCGCGAGCAGCCATTTGACCAGCGGCAGGAACCGGTGGTAGCGGTCCTGGCGCTCGGCGTAGATGCGGACCGGGTATTCGGGCCCGCCTCCTGCGGACGTTGGCTCTGGCGGCGGGGGCGGCGGGGGCGGAGTGGTGGCTTCCATAGCCGAACCCTAGCCCGCGTCGCCGATGTGCGCGCGGCCCCTGGAACTAGCTGGGGGGCTTCGCCCGCCCTACCTGCTGCTGCCGAGACACTTTGCGTCTCGGCTCAAAATTCCTGGTCGATCCAGGGCATCATCGAGCGCAGGTCCTTGCCGACGCTCTCGATCTGATGCCCCGCGGCCTCGTCGCGCAGGCGGTTGAAGTTCTCGGCCCCGGCGCGGTTCTCGGCGATCCACTCCCGGGCGAACTCCCCCGACTGGATGTCGGCGAGCACCTGCTTCATCGCCTCGCGGACCTCGGGACCGATCACCTTCGGGCCCCTGGTCATGTCGCCGTACTCCGCCGTGTTCGAGATCGAGTAGCGCATTCCCTGGATGCCCTTCTCGTACATCAGGTCGACGATCAGCTTCAGCTCGTGCAGGGTTTCGAAGTAGGCCAGGCGGGGGTCGTAGCCGGCCTCGACGAGCGTCTCGAACCCCGCCTGCACGAGCTCGGTCGCGCCACCGCAGAGCACCGATTGCTCGCCGAAGAGGTCCGTCTCGCATTCGTCCTTGAACGTCGTCTCGATGATCCCGGCACGGCCGCCGCCAATCCCGGCCGCGTAGGCGAGCACCAGCTCCTCCGCGTTGCCGGTCGCGTCCTGAGCGACGGCCATCAGGCAGGGGACACCCTTGCCCTCCTCGTACTGGCGCCGCACCAGGTGGCCGGGCCCCTTCGGCGCGACCATGCCGACGTCGACGCCGGCGGGCGGATCGATCTGCCCGAAGTGGACCGAGAACCCATGGGCGAACATGAGCAGGTCGCCCGGGGCGATCCCGTCGAAGATCTCCATCTCCCAGACCTCGGCCTGCTTCTCATCGGGCAACAGGACCATCACCACGTCGCCGCGGCTGGCGGCGTCGGGGATGTCGATCACCTCGAGCCCGGCCGCCTCGGCCTTCGCCCTGCTCGACGAGTCGGCCCGCAGGCCGACGACGACGTCGTGGCCGGAGTCCTTCAGGTTGAGCGCGTGCGCGTGGCCCTGCGACCCGTAACCGAGGATCGCGATCGTCTTGCCCTTCAGCGCGTCGGGGTTGGCATCGGCCTCGTAGAAAATTCCGTCGTCAGGCATGGCTGCGGGACTCTACGCGTCGGCGGCGGCGGGGCGCTCGACGAACCACTCGGTGAACTCGCGGCAGAGTCCGTCGGCGTCGAAGCGCATCACGAAGCAGTTGTCGAACACCCGGGTCACCGGGCCGCCGGCCTCCTCCGAATAGCTGCTGGTGCCGACCGCCACCGCGACCTCGCCGTCGACGGCCACCGCACGGTAGTCGGCGTCGTAGGTGCCCTCGGGGTCGCGGGTCGAGGCGTCGTCGTGGTCGCCCTCGCCAAGCCATGACTCGACCACGGCCTCGCGCCCCTCGATCGGCTCGTCGTAGGGGTGGTATCGGTACGAGACATCGGCGCTGAACAGGGCCGCGATCTCCTCGCGGTCATAGCTCTTCCAGGCCTCGACGTAGGCCCCGAGCCAGCGCTCGACATCCTCGTTGGTCAACTCGGGTCCTCCTCGCTCGAGAGTGATCGACCGGACGTTATCCGTCCGGAAACAACGTTCTCGCCCAGGAGCGCTCGGAGGTCGCGCTCGAGCTCGCCGGGAGCGCGCTCGAGCTGCCGCCATGTGGCGCGGGTGGGTCGCCAGCCGGCGACGAGGAGCCGCCGGTCGCGCTCCCGGTCGCTCTCGAAGTTCCTTCGTCGCAGGTGCGCTGCGACGCCGTCGAGCTCGAGGATCACCCGCCGCTCGATCCAGACGCAATCGGCGACGATGCGCTGACCGGCGACGGTCAGCGGATGGTTGAACCTCGGTCTCGGCAGGTCGCGCTCGATCAGGAACTCGCGAGACCGCGCCTCGAGCTCACCATGCGTTCGGTTCGTGCCGTGCGAGGTCTCCGCCAGGACAGCGCGGATCGCGCGCATGCCGCGGCGCCCCGGATAGCGCTCGAGGAGGGCCGGGAGCGGCACGGCGTCCGTGAGCCGCCTGTACTCAGCCTCGTCGAACGCGGCCCGAAGTCGATGGACGGGGACGCACGACGCCAGGTCGAGGAGCGTGCGCGCCGTCGTGGTGACCGGGATCCCTTCGATCTCGTCGAGCTCGTCGGGCGGAATCCGTGATCGATGGAAGGCGATGTCGGCCGTCGAGCCGAGCTGACGAGGGGCGGTCACATGCACCGGGATCGCGGGTCCGATCGGGAGCGATCGCAGCCGCGCGGCGGAGATGTGGCTGAGCGCTGTTCCGTCTCCGCCGGCGAGCACGGCCGCCATGAAACGACCGGCCTCGGTCAACAGGCGGTGGCCGAGGGCGAAGACCCCACGGTGGACGATCCACAGCCTTCCGCGCTCGATCCGCCGCCCGATCGCCCGATCGCACGCACCCTCGGCGAGCAGCTGGCGGCGGGCCAATACGCCGTGCTGACGCTCCGCCAGCTCGGCGATCCGGCGGTCGAGGTCGCGAGTCTGCAACTTTGGACGCATAGCGTCCGTTCGCGCGCTCTGGAGCGGCATCGGGCCAAGCGTGACGGCGAAATACGCACGAGTGGTGCGCGCAATGCGCCGGGTTCCTATCGCTAGCGCAGCTCCCTGCGGAGCAGCTTCCCGGACGCGTTTCGCGGCAGCTCGGCGACGAACTCGAACCGCTTCGGGACCTTGTGGCCGGCGAGCGCCGAGGCGCAGTGAGCGCGCAGTTCGGCGGCGCTCGGCTCGATGTCGCCCCGTAGGACGACGACCGCGGTCACCGCCTCCTGCCACTCGCGGTCGGCCCGCCCGACGACGGCAACGTCGGCGACCTCGGGATGGCGTCGGAGGACCGCCTCGACCTCACCGGGGATCACGTTCTCCCCGCCCGAGACGATCACGTCGCCGAGCCGCCCGGTGACGTACAGGAAGCCGTCGTCGTCGATCCGGCCGAGGTCGCCGGTGTGCAGCCAGCCGCCCTCGTCGGCGACGCCGGGAGCGACGGTGGGGCCCTGGACCAGGATCTCCCCCTCCCGGATCCGCAGGTGGGTGGTCAGCAGCGAGCGCCCCGCCGACCCGAGCCTCCGGCGCGCATCGCCCGGGGAGAGCGTCGTCACCTGCGAGGCCGCCTCGGTGAGGCCGTAGGTCTGGACCACGGTCGCCCCGCGGCCGAGCGCCTCCTCGAGCACGTCCTCGGGCACCGGGCCGCCGCCGACGAGCACCGCGCGGAGCGGGAGTAGGTCGACGTCGGCCTCCAGCAGGCGGACGAGCTGGGTGGCGACGACCGAGATCAGGGTCACCCCGTCGCCCTCGAGCGACTCCGCCACCCGGTCGACGTCGAAGCCGTCGTGGACGACGATGGTGGTCCCGTAGATGACGCTGCGCATGACGATCGAGAGCCCGCCGACGTGGAACAGCGGCAGGCAGCAGAGCCAGCGGTCCGTGGGCTCGACGCCGAGGTTGAACGCCGATCCGACCGCGCTCCAGAGGTGGTTGCCATACGTGAGCCCGACCGGCCGCGGGCCGCCGGAGGTCCCGCTGGTGAGGATCCGGCAGTGAAGCGCCGAGAGGTCGTGCTCGCCCAGCAGCGGCAGGTCCGCCTCGGTCGTCCCGAGGTCGGGCGCCCCGTTGACGGTGAGCGCGGGATGGGCGCGGACCAGCTCCGCCTCCAGCTCGGCGGCCGCGAGCCGGGTGTTGACCGGATACGCGACCGCCCCGAGCTTCATCAGCGCGTGCAGGAGCACGACGTACTCGACCCCCGGGTCGAGCGTCAGCGCCACGGTGGCATCGCGGCGAACCCCGCGGGCCGCCAGTCGCCGAGCCACCGCGGTCGCCTCGCGTTCGAGCTCGGCGTACGACAGCGACATCTCGCCCGCGATCAGCGCACAGCGGTCGGGGCAGGTCTCGGCGCGCTGGGAAAGCCAATTGTCGAGAAGCATCTGTGCCCCGCGAACGTTACGAGAAGGTTGGCCCCTGTGGCATTGTTGCGAGCCGTGCCCACCCCGCACAAGGACGCACCGCCGCGCGACCGGCTCTACGCCCCGATCGAGTGGCGTGCCGCCGGCGAGTACGAGGACATCCTCTACGAGCGCGCCGAGTCGATCGCGCGGATCACGATCAACCGGCCCGAGGTGCGCAACGCCTTCCGCCCGCAGACGCTGGCCGAGCTCCGCGACGCCTTCCGCCGGGCACGGGACGACATCGAGGTCGCCGTGGTCGTCTTCACCGGCGCCGGCGAGGACGCGTTCTGCTCCGGCGGCGACCAGCGGATCCGCGGCGACGACGGCTACATCGGCGACGACGAGGTGGCCCGCCAGGGCGTGGGCCGCCTCGACGCGGGCGACCTGCACCTGCAGATCCGCCGCCTGCCGAAGCCGGTGCTGGCGGCGGTCGCCGGGTATGCCGTCGGGGGCGGACAGGTCCTGCACCTCGTCTGCGACCTCTCGATCGCCGCCGACAACGCCGTCTTCGGCCAGACGGGCCCGCGCGTAGGCAGCTTCGACGGCGGCTTCGGCGCCGGGCTGCTGGCCAGGGCCGTCGGGGTCCGCAAGGCGAAGGAGATCTGGTTCCTCTGCCGGCTCTACTCGGCCGACGAGGCGCTCGAGATGGGCCTCGTCAACGCGGTCGTCCCGCTCGCGGAGCTCGAGCGCGAGTACGTCGCCTGGGCGCGTGAGATGGCCGCGCTCTCGCCGCTCGCGCTGCGGCTGCTGAAGTCGAGCTTCAACGCGGCCGAGGACGGGCTCACCGGCCTGCAGCAGCTCTCCCACGACGCGACGCTGCTCTTCTACATGACCGAGGAGGGCCAGGAGGGCCGCGACTCCTACAAGCGTCGCGAGCCCCCGGACTTCTCCAAGTACCCGCGACGACCGTGAGGCGGAGTCCGCAGGACGAAGCCGAGCCCCGCCGCTGTTGAGGCGGCTGATTTGAACCCGCGCATCTGGTTGATGGCGGCGCGCCCGCGCACGCTGCCGGCCGCGATCGCGCCGGTGCTGGTCGGATCGGCGGCGGCCTGGTGGGCCGCCAACGACGTCTGCATCATCGAGCAGAGCACCGTCGGCGAGCCGGCCTTCGCCGCGGTTCTCTGTCTGCCCGACTTCCGCTGGGGCGCCTTCGTCGCGGCGCTCGTCGGCTCGATCTTCATCCAGATCGGCACCAACCTCGCCAATGACTACTCCGACGCCAAGCGCGGAGCCGACACGGCCGACCGCCTCGGGCCGGTGCGGGTGACCTCGTCGGGCCTCGTCGCCCCGCGCCGGGTCCTGTACGCGACCTGGCTCGCGTTCGGGATCGCCGTCGTCGCGGGCATCTACCTGGCGACGGTGGCCGGCTGGGTGATCATCGTCGTCGGCGTCGCCTCGATCGCCGCCGGGGTGCTGTACACCGGCGGGCCCCGCCCCTACGGCTACGCCGGCATGGGCGAGCTCTTCGTCTTCCTCTTCTTCGGCCTCGTCGCCGTCAACGGCTCCTACTACGTCCAGCTCGAGGAGCTCGACTGGCTGCCGTTCTGGCTCTCGGTCTCCGTCGGGCTGTTGTCGACGGCGATCCTCGTCGTCAACAACATCCGCGACATCGATACCGACCGCCGCGCCGGCAAGCGCACCCTCGCCGTCCGTCTCGGTCGCGCGCGCACCCGCACCCTGTACGAGATCTGCGTCGGCGGGGCGTTCGTCGTCCTCGCGGTCGGCCTGGTCGCGGCCGATGGGCCGCTCGCGGCGCTGATCGGGCTGCTCGCCGCCCCGCTCGCGATCAAGCCGCTGAAAGCGGTGCTCGAGCGCACCGACGGGCCGGCCCTCAACGGCGCGCTCGCCGGCACCGGGGCGCTGCTCGGAGCGTTCAGCCTCCTGGTCAGCGTCGGCCTGCTGATCGCCGCCTAGATGCCCGGATGAAGGTCACCGAGGTCGAGCTGGTCCCGCTCGCGCTCCCGTTCGAGCGCCCCTACGTGACCGCGCGGGGAACGCTCGAGCGGCGCGAGATGTACCTGGTTCGCCTGCGCACGGACGAGGGCATCGACGGGCTGGGCGAGGCGGTGCCGCTCGCGCTCCGCGGAGGCGCGGACATGCGCTCCGTATTCCGCGGTCTGCTCAAGGGCACCCGCCGGCTCAAGCGAGCCGACCTCTCGGACTTCGCGGGCGAGAACCCGCTGCTCGCCGCGGTCGACGCCTTCATCCACAGCGCCGCCGGCCGGCGCCTGCCGGCGCCGGCGAAAGCGGCGATCGAGATGGCGATCTTCGACCTCGCCGGCAAGGCCTCCGGCCAACCGGTGTGGTCGCTGCTCGGCGCCGAGCGGGCGGCGCCGGTGGCCTGTAACGCGACCCTGGTCAGCGGGCAGCCGCAGGCCGTGGCCGCCGAGGCGGAGCGCTGGGCAGGGCGCGGATTCGACACCTTCAAGCTCAAGCTCGGCACCGGCGACGACGTCGCCCAGGTGCGCGCCGTGCGCGAGCGGCTCGGGGCCGACGCGAAGATCCGGGTCGACGCCAACGGCGCCTGGGACGTCGACGAGGCCCTCGGGCGTGCTGCGGATGATCGAGCCGCTGGGGATCGAGCTGGTCGAGCAGCCGGTCTCCGACGCAGCAGGGATGGCCAAGCTCACAGGCTCGGTCTCGACCCTGATCGCCGCCGACGAGACGGTCGAGAGGGTCAAGGACGCGGAGCGCGCCAAGCGCGATCGGGCCTGCGACCTGGCGACGGTGAAGCTGTCCAAGGTCGGCGGAGTCGGCGAGGCCAACGGCATCGCCGGACACCTGCCGATCTACCTCTCGAGCGCGCTCGACGGTCCGGTCGGGATCGCCGCCGCCGCGCACGCTGCGCAGGCGTTGAGCTTCGAGGGCCCGGCCGCGGGCCTCGCCCACGGCCTCGCGACCCAGCTGCTCTTCTCGGAGACGATCGCAAGCACGGCCTGCGAGATCCGCGACGGGCACCTGCACCTGCCGGACGGCCCTGGCCTCGGCGTCGAGCTCGACGAGGATGCGCTGGCCGCGCACCGGCTCTAGCGTTAGCACCGGCTGTGGACCCGACCAATCGCAACACGGCGCTCGCCTCCGCGATGGTCTCCGAGCTCGCCCGCTGTGGCGTCCGCGAGGCGGTGATCAGCCCGGGGTCGCGGTCGACCCCCCTGGCGCTGGCGGTCTGGCGCGAGCCGTCGATCGAGGCCCGGGTGCTCGTCGACGAGCGCTCGGCGGGGTTCTTCGCGCTCGGCGGCGCACAGGCGACGCGACGCCCGACCGCCGTCCTCTGCACCTCCGGCACCGCTGCCGCGAACCTTCACCCCGCCGTCTGCGAGGCCGACGAATCGGCGGTCGGCCTGATCGTGCTCACCGCCGACCGGCCTCCCGAGCTGCGCGGGATCGGCGCCGGGCAGACGATCGATCAGCTGAAGCTCTACGGCTCCGCGGTGCGATGGTTCTGCGAGGTCGGCACCCACGACGCTGACGACGCCGGACTGCTGCATTTCCGCTCGGTCGCCTGCCGCGCCTACTGGACCGCCGCCGGCGACCCGCGCCCGGGACCTGTTCATCTGAACGTCGCCTGGCGCGATCCGCTCGGGCCCGAGCCCCGCGACGGCGACGTGACGGCCTCCGCCCCGCTCGCGCTGGAGGGCAGGGCCGGGGACCTGCCGCTGACGACCGTCCCCCCGGCTCCGCCTCAGCCCGCCACCGGGTTGGTCGAGGCGCTCGCCGAGCGAATCCGGGAGTCCCGCCGCGGGCTGATCCTCGCCGGGCGCCTGCCCGACGCCTCGGCGGCGGCCGCGATCGCCGAGGTCGCGCGCGCCTCGGGCTTTCCGATCCTGGCCGAGCCGACCTCGCAGCTTCGCCTCGGGCGCCACGACCGGAGCCTCGTCGTCACCGCCTACGAGGCCGTCGCCCGCGCCCGGCCTCCCGCGCTGGCGCCGGACCTCACGGTGCGCTTCGGCGACATGCCGACGTGCAAGCCGCTGCGCGAGTGGCTGGCCGGGCTCGGCGACGTGCCGCACCTGGTCGTCGATCCGGCTCACGGATGGAACGAGCCGAGCCGGATCGCCGGCGCGATCGTTCGCGCCGAGCCCGATCCGTTGGCCCGCGCGGTGAGCGCGCTGCTCGATCCCGGCCGGGTCGACGAGGCCTGGTCGGGGGCGTGGCTCGAGGCGGACCGGCGGGCTCGCGAAGCGGTCGCGGCCGAGCTCGAACGCGTGGCGGAGCCGTCGGAGCCCGGGTTGCAGGCGGCGCTCGGGGCGCTCTACCGCGACGGGGAGCTCGTCTACACCGCCTCGAGCATGCCGATCCGAGACCAGGAGGCGTTCCTCCCCGCCGGCGAGGCGGAGGTGCTCTTTCTCGCCAATCGCGGCGCCAACGGGATCGACGGACTGATCTCCTCCGGGATCGGGGCGGCCGCGGCGAGCGGGCGGCCGACCGTGATCGTCACCGGCGACCTGGGCCTGCTCCACGACCTCGGGGCGCTGGCGGCGGTCGCCGAGGCAACGGCGCCGGTGCGGATCGTGGTCGTCGTCAACGGCGGCGGCGGGATCTTCGACTTCCTGCCCCAGGCGTCGCAACTCGCCGAGGCCGAGTTCGAGGCCCTGCTCACCACCCCTCGCGGGCTCGATGTGGCGAAGGCGGCGAGCCTCTTCGGCCTACGTCACCGGAGGATCGGGTCGCTTGCGGAGCTCGGCGCAGCGCTCGCCGCAGGCACGGGACTGATCGAGGTCCCGGTCGACCGCACGGCGAACGTCGCCCTGCACCGCCGGCTCGGGGCCGCCGCGGAGGCGGCCCTGAGCGGCGGCGGGAAGGGTTAGGAGCTCGGCTCCAACTGGCCGCGGATCGCCCCGTTCGGGAACGGGCCGTTGTGGATGTTGCAATAGAAGGCGGCCGGGTTGTTGCGGACCTGGCGCAGCACGACCGGATCCGCGTTCACGCAGCGCGCCCCGCCGTTGAGCGCCGTGGTCAGGTTGACGACGATCGGACCGGGGACGCCGGCGGCGCCGCTGTGGATGTGCATCAGCGTCGCCGGTTCGATCCCCGCATAGCGCTCGTCGACGCAGGCCTGGCCGAGTCCCGGCTTGACGTCGATGAACACCGAGCCGCGTCCGTTCGGGTCCCCGGGGTCGGGCGTCTCCTGGGCGCCGCTCATGCGCCCGAAGAGATGGGTCGGCCCGAAGGTCGCGGGCATCGCGCTCGACACCAGGCTCGCGTCGAGCTGACCGCGGATGGCGCCGTTCGGGAACGGGCCGTTGTGGAGGTTCATGTAGAAGTCGGCCGGGTTGCGATCGATCGCGCGCACCTGCGGCGTGGTCGAGTTCACGCAGCCGCCGTTGATGACCGGGGTTAGGTTGACGACGATCGGCCCCATCACCCCGGCTGCGCCGCTGTGGATGTGCATCAGGTTCGGCGCGGCGATGTTGTTGTGGCGCTGAGAGACGCAGACCTGCCCCGCCCCCACCCGGAGGTTGATCATGGCCACGCCGGTCCCGTCTGCATCGCCGGGGCCGGGGACCTCCTGCGCCCCGGTCATGTTCGCGAACTTCATCCCCGCGGACGCGGAAGGCGCCCCGAAGGCAACCAAGCTCGCGCTCGCCAGAACGACCAACAACACGAATCGACTCGGCTTCATCCTGTCCTCCCGTTTCTGTCCGACGAGACTTCGGTGCCCTCACGGATGCCCGCGCTTCTCAGGGCGCAGACCACCTCGCGTTTACATACGCAGGACGACCCTAAATGGATTGCGGGGCCCGGTCAGCCCGCGAGCAGCGGCAGCATCGCCTCGAGCTTGAGCTCGGTCTCCGCGAGCTCGGCCTCGGGGTCGGAGTCGGCGACAATCCCGGCCCCGGCGAAGAGGTGGGCGGTGCGGTCGCGAAGCAGGGCCGAGCGCAGGCCGACGCAGAACTCGCCGTCCTCGGCCGCGTCCATCCACCCGATCGGGCCCGCGTACCAGCCGCGGTCGAGGCCCTCGAGCTCGGCGATCAGCCTTTGCGCTGTCGGGCCCGGCTCGCCGCCGACCGCCGGCGTCGGGTGCATGAGCGCCGCGAGCTCGACCGCCGAGAGCGGCTCGGCGAGCTGGGCGTGCACCGCGGTGGCCAGGTGCTGGATGTTGGCGACCTTGATCACGCTCGGCTCGCGCTCGGCCTCGACCCAGACCGAGCGCGGCGCGAGCGCGCGCTCGATCCGGCGGGCGACGATCCGGTGCTCGACCCGGTTCTTGGCGCTGTGCAGGAGCTGCTCGGAAAGGAGGTCGTCGACCGCGGGGTCGGCGCTGCGGCGTGTCGAGCCGGCGAGCGCGACGGTCGCCGCGCTCGCGCCCCGGCGGCGGATCAGCAGCTCGGGGCTGGCGCCGATGAAGGCGCCCTCCGGCGAGCCGACGCAGAAGCAGAAGCAGGAGCCGAAGACCTCGCGCAGGGCGCCGAACACCGGCGCCGGATCGTGCGCGGCGGGCGCGTCGACGGCGACCTCGCGCGCGAGGACGACCTTGTCGAGCTCACCGTCGCGGATCCGACGGGTGGCCTCGGCGACGATCGCCTCGTAGCTACGCGGCGGGGTGACGCTGCGGATCGTCGTCCCGCCCCGGGGATACGGGTCGAGCAGCGGCAGTGGCTCGGTGCGCAGCGAGGCGAGCCGGCGCTCGAGCCGCGCGAGGATCGCGTCGTGATCGTCGCCGGCCGCGACGACCGCGGCGAGCGTGAGCCAGGTGCTCGAGCCGAGGCGCAGCAGGGAGAGCTCGGGGAGGACGAGCAGCGCCGGCGGGAACGACGACCAGGGTGCGGTCGAGGCCCCGTCGTCGGCGAAGGCGAATCCCCCGGTCCAGACGGGTCCGGCGCCGGCCGGCAACCCGTCCGGCTCATGCGCGATCCGGTCGCGGGTGACGGCGGCGCAGTCGGAGATCAGGTCCGTGAAGCGCCCCGGGCCGCGTGAGATCGCCTCGTGCGCGGACCCGAGCCCGGCGAGCGCGAAGCCGTCGCGGTCGGGTTGCTCCCAGGCGAACCAGCGGTCGGCGGCCAGGCGCGAGGCGAAGACGGCCGCGACCGGGTCCTCGAGGTCGGTCTCGACAGTGACGCTGACCAGAGCGCGGCGCGAGCCGAGGCCGTCGAGAAGGACCTCGAGCTCATGGAGCACCTCGTCCGTGGGGGCGCTCGAATCCGACGTGGACACCACGCACACAGCGTAGGGACCACCGCGCCCTCAGCGCCTCGGCCCTCGTGCCCTCCAATCGTGCCGCGCGGGGGTCGCGTCCTCGTTGCCGGCGACATCGGCGGCGGCGACGGTGAACGCGTGAGCTCCACGCGGGAGGTGCCGATAGCGCACCGGGCTGGCGCATTCTCGTGGTCGGCGCCCGTCGAGGCGACACGTGAAGCTCGAGTGGCTCTCGCTCGAGTCGAAGCTGAGCTTGATGCGATGCCCGTGGCGCCGGGCCTTCCCCGCCAGGCCGGTGTCCGGCGCCGTCGTGTCATCCGGGGGCTCCGCCGGATCCCGCGGCTCGGGGAGCCACCGGAAGACCGCGAGCGCGCCATCGGCACGGCCGTAGGCGAGTCCGTTCGGGCCGAATGCGAACTCCCGTGGCAGAACCGGCGCGGTCCGGAAGCAGTCCACCTCGATCGCCTCGAGCTCGCTCCGCACGCATCCCGTGCCGGTCGGTAGCTCCGAGGGTCCTGTGCGATCGAACCCGACCAGGGCCCGGATGCTGCCGACGTAGATCGAGCGACCATCGGGGGTGACCGAGATCGCGCGTGGGTACGTGAGGCCGCGGACGCGCGTCGAACATGGGTTGTAGAGGTAGACGTCGGGGTCGGCCGACCCGATGCAGCCGAGTGGCGTCAGGGCCCCCGTGAGGGGATCGCGGGCGAAGGAGTAGAGCTCGTCGTCGGCGAAGAAGTACGAGGTCTCCGTGTAGACAGACGTGCCGTCGGGGCTGACGACGATCCCCGTCGGATTGACGCCATAGGGCGCCGCCGGGCAGCCGACGCGACTGTCGCCGGCGAACAAGCAGGTCACCGACGCCACCCCTCCGCTGACCGGGTCCGGTCGCACCAGCACGATCGCATCGGCGCCGTGCCCGTCGCCCCGGCCGCTCGACTCGACGTATACGGACTTGCCATCGGGGCTGATCGCGATGTCCCGCGCACCCCAGAGGCCGTTCTCGTACGTCTCGCAGTCTTCCCTCACCCCCTCGCTGGGCGGGAAGTCGTCCGGATCGGCCGAGACGCACTCCCGGAAGCTGAGATCGCCGTTGACCGGATCGACGTCAAAGAGCACCACCGCGCTGGACCCGGCCCCGTAGAGCACCCGGCCATCAGGCGACAGGTCGAGTGCTGCGGAGCCGCGGCTTCCGGCGAACGCAGCGCATGGAGCTCCGCCGGCGCACCCTGCCGGCGTCAGGCCGCCGTCCGGGTCCCGGCGAAAATGCACGAGCCCACCCCCGCCGGCCACGTACACGTCGTGCCCGTCGGGGCTGACCGTGACGGACCTGGCCGCGTACAGGCCGGCGACCTGAACCTCGCATTCCCCGGTGCCGAAATCCGTGTCCTCGATGCAGCCTGCGGGCGTGAGCGCCCCCGTCTGCGGATCGAGGTCGAAGGTCGCGACTGAACTGTCGTAGATCGAGGTCGTGTACAGACTCCTGTTGTCGGGGCTGATCGCGACCGCGCCGCCCGCGGCCAGGCCGTTGGCCGGGGTGCAGACGGCCTCCGCGACCGAACCGCGATCCCCGAAGCAGGACTCGAACTCCGGGACCGAGGCCACCGCCCCCGGCGCAGCGACCAGCAACCCGACGAGCGCGGCGAGCGCCGTGACCCCCCATCCCGGAAGTGGACACTCCCTCGACACCGGCGCACACCCTCTCACCCGTAGATGAGATGGGTGTGAGAGTTACCTGTGTGTGTACAGGTAGATCAGGGCCCGACTTAGTGCTCGGGGCGCGACTTGGTGATCGCGACCTCGCCCGTGCGCGCCATCTCGATCAGCCCGTGGGGGCGGATCATGCGCTCGAAGGAGTCGATCTTCTCCTGGGCGCCGGTGACCTCGATCGTCAGCGAGCGCCGCGAGACGTCGACGATCTTGCCCTCGTAGATCTCGGCGAACTGCATGATCTCGGCCCGGCTCTCGACCGACGCGTTGACCCGGAAGAGCGCCATCTCGCGGGCGACGGTGCCGTCGGGCTCCATGTCGCGGATCTTGATCACGTTGACGAGCTTGTGGAGCTGCTTGGTCACCTGGTCGATCGGGTGCACGGCGCCGTCGAGGGTGAGCGTGATCCGGGAGACGTCGGGGTCCTCGGTCGGGCCCACCGCGAGCGTGTCGATGTTGAACCCGCGACGGCTGAACAGGCCGGCGATCCGCGCCAGGACGCCGGGGCGGTTCTCGACCAGCAGCGAGAGGATGTGCTTGCGCCCCGTGAGCTGGCGCGACGCCTCGAGGTCCTCGAGTCGCACCACGTCCTGCGTGCCCGGCTCGCCCATCAATACTCCCCTGCCAGGGGGGCAAACTTGCTTTCGCGCCTAGCGTCGCTCACCGGAATCACCCCACCATGTCCCTCGCCGCCTGGCCGGCGGGGATCATCGGATAGCAGTTCTCGTCCTTGGTCACGTGCACGTCGAGCAGCACCGGACCGTCGGCCTCGAGCGCCGCCCGCATCTGCTCGCGCAGGTCTGCCTTGTCGGTGCACTGCATCCCGGTCCAGCCGAACGCCTCGGCGAGCTTCGGCCAGTCCGGGCTCGCCCCCATCTCGACCGACTGGTAGCGCTCGTCCCAGAACAGCTCCTGCCACTGGCGGACCATGCCGAAGTGTCCGTTGTTCATCAGGAAGACCTTGACCGGGATCTCGTGGTGCGCCGCGGTCGCGAACTCCTGCACGTTCATGATCAGGCTGCCGTCGCCGGCGAGGCAGACGACCGTCTCGTCGGGGCAGGCCACCTTGGCTCCGATCGCCGCCGGGAGGCCGAATCCCATCGTCCCCAGGCCGCCGGAGTTGAGCCACCGGCGGGGCTTGTTGAAGTGGTAGTACTGCGCCGCCCACATCTGGTGCTGGCCGACGTCGGAGGTGATGATCGCGTCGCCCTCGGTCGCCTCGTACATCGCCTCGACCATGAACTGCGGCTTGATCTCGGAGTCCTTCGAGTCCTCGTAGCGCAGCGGATAGGTGGCCTGCCACTCACGGATCCGCTCCCACCACTCCGCGAGCCGCGAGGAGTCCGCATTCAGCGCCCGGTACTCGCGGTTGAGCTTCGGCAGCACGTCCTTGGCGTCGCCGACGATCGGGATGTGCGCGGGGACGTTCTTCGAGATCTCCGCCGGGTCGACGTCGATGTGGACGAACTTGGCCCGCGGTGCGAACTCCGAGAGCTTGCCGGTGATCCGGTCGTCGAAGCGCGCCCCGACGCAGACGATCAGGTCGGCCTCGTCCATGGCGTAGTTGGCGGTTCGGGTCCCGTGCATGCCGAGCATCCCGAGCCACTGCTCATGCGGGGCCGGGAAGGCGCCGAGGCCCATCACGGTGAGCGTCACCGGCAGCTTGTCCGAGGTGGCGAACTCGCGGAACTCCTCCGACGCACCGGCGTTGATGATCCCGCCGCCACCGTAGATCACCGGCCGGCGCGAGTTGGCAAGCGCCTTGGCCGCGATCCGGATCTGCTTGATGTTGCCCTCGGTCGGCGGCTTGTAGCCGGGCAGGTTCGGCAGGCCCTCGGGAGGCGTGTAGTCGATCTCGGCACGCGAGAGGTCCTGCGGGATGTCGACGAGAACCGGGCCGGGGCGGCCGGTCGAGGCGATGTGGAAGGCCGCGTGGATGTACTCCGGGAGCTTGCGTGGATCGGTGACCAGCATCGAGTGCTTGACCACCGGCAGGGTGATCCCGGTCATGTCGGCCTCTTGGAATCCGTCGGTGCCGATCAGGTCGGTGCGCACCTGGCCGGTGATGAACACGGTCGGCACCGAGTCCATCATCGCGTCGGTGATCGCGGTCACAAGGTTGGTGGCGCCGGGCCCGGAGGTGGCCAGGGCCACGCCGACGCGCCCGGAGGCCTTGGCGTACCCCTCCGCCGCGTGCCCCGCGCCCTGCTCGTGGCGGGCCTGGATGTGGGTCAGGTCGGCGTCGTAGAGCGCGTCGTAGGTCGGCAGGTTGGCGCCGCCGGGGATGCCGAAGACGTGCTCGACCCCCTCGGCCTTGAGCGCCTGGAAAAGAGCGTCAGCCGCGCGCATGGGCGAGCGAGTGTACCGCGGGCACACGCGCGCGAACGGGCGCCGAGTGTCATCTCAACCACGCCTGAGGGGGACCAGGTGACGCTCGGCGAACGCGGCGGGGCTCAGGCGGCGAGCAGGAGCGCGAACAGCTGCTCGAGCCGAGCCTTGAGCCGGTCGAGGTCGCCGTCGCCCGTGATCCCGTCCGAGAGCTCGTGGACGAGGATGCCGTCAACCCCGGCGACCAGCAGCGGCGCCAGCCGCGCCGGGTCGCCGGCGCCGGCCAGGGTCAGCGACCACTCGGCGAGCGAGGTGAAGGCGCGCCGCCAATGGGCAGCGGTCGGGCGCAGGCTCGGTCGCCGCGCAGCCTCCAGGTAGACCTCGAACTGGGCCAGCAGCGAGCCGGCGGCATCGTCGCCGCCGAAGAGCACGTCGGCGAGCGCCGCGGCGGAGTCGGCCGGCGACCGCAGCCCGACGCCCATCTCCGCCGCCCGCCGCGAGAGCCGGTCGATCTCGTCCTCGACCAGGATCCCGAGCGCCTCGGTGACCAGCTCGTCCTTGGAGCTGAAGTAGTAGGTCGTCGCCGCCAGCGGCACGCCCGCCTCCTCGGCGACGCGGCGGTGCGTGACCGCGGCCAGCCCGCGCGAGCGCAGGATGCGGACGGTGGCGGCGAGGATCACCGCGCGGCGCTCGGCGCCCTGCGCGGCGCGGCGTGCGGACGGGGCCGGAGGCGCCGCGGAGCTCACGCCTTCGACACCTCGGCCACCAGCTCGCCCGGCTTCCACCGGGTCCGCGGCAGGATCGCGCGCTCGATCACCCGGTCGCGGTGGCGCTCGATGATCCCGAGCAACGAGGTGACCAGCTCCTCGCCGAGCAGGTGCGGCTCGAGCCCGAGGTCGTGGAGCTTGGTGTTGGTGGCGTTGTAGTAGTGCTGCTCGGCCTCGATTCGCGGGTTCGGGAAGCGCTTCACCGCGACCTCGAGCCCGCGCTCGGACCCGGCGCGCTTGACGAGCTCGGCGAGCTCGGCGACCGAGAACTGCTCGGTGAACTGGTTGAAGACCCGGTACTCGCCGAGCTCGGCCGGGTTGTCGACCGCCAGCTCCACGCACTGGAGGGTGTCGCGGATGTTGAGGAAGCCCCGCGTCTGGCCGCCCTCGCCGTAGACGGTGAGCGGATGGCCGATCACCGCCTGGACGCAGAAGCGGTTCAGCACCGTGCCGAAGTACTCGTCGTAGTCGAACCGGGTCACGAGACGCTCGTCGGCGACCGACTCCTCGGTCTCGACCCCGTAGACGACCCCCTGGTTGAGGTCGGTCGAGCGCAGGCCCCAGATCCGGCAGGCGAAGTGGATGTTGTGCGAGTCGTGGACCTTGGAGAGGTGGTAGAGCGAGCCCGGGAGCTTCGGGAACGGGAGGGTGTCGGTGCGCCCGTTGTGGGTGATCTCGATGAACCCCTCCTCGATGTCGATGTCCGGGGTCCCGTACTCGCCCATCGTCCCGAGCTTGACCAGGTGGCAGTCGGGGACCCGGTCGCGGATCGCGAACAGGAGGTTGAGGGTGCCGATCACGTTCGTGTACTGGGTCTCGACCGCCGTCTCGCGTGACTTCATCGAGTACGGGGCCGAGGGCTGCTCGCCGTAGTGGACGATCGCCTGCGGGAGCGTCTCGGCGATCACAGCGTCGAGGAAGCTGAAGTCCTCGATCGAGCCCACGAACGGCTTGATCTCGTTTCCGGAGACCTCGCGCCAGGCCTCGAGCCGATCCGCCAGCGAGCGGATCGGGGTCAGCGAGTCGGTCGAGAGCTGGGTGTGCCAGCGGCGGCGGGAGAAGTTGTCGACGACCGAGACGTCGTGTCCGCGAGCGGAGAAGCGCATCGCGGTCGGCCACCCCAGGTACCCGTCACCGCCCAGGATCAGGATCCGCATAGCGCGCGAGGGTAGCGACACCGACGAGGATCGGCCGCGCCGGGCGGATCGCGGTTAGGATCGGCCCATGGAGGCGGCTGCACGACCGTCGGTCTCCGGTGGCTGGCTCGTCGGTCCGGCCCTGCTCGGGGCCGCCGTCGCTGTGGCGCTCGGCGTCTATGGGAACGTCCACGACCCGACCGGCTCATCGATCCTCGGCGACGGGCTCTTCTTCAGCGGGACGCTGAACATGAAGGCGTGGCTGGCTACCGCGGTGCTCGTGCTCGCGTGCGTCCAGGTGCTCACGGCGTCGTGGATGTACGGAAAGCTCGGCTCCGCCACCCCGCCCGGGTGGGTGCCGACCGTGCACAAGGCCTCGGGCACGCTGGCCTTCCTGATCTCGCTCCCCGTCGTCTATCACTGCCTCTGGGCGCTCGGGTTCCAGGACACGACCACCAGGGTGCTGGTCCACTCGCTCGCCGGCTGCTTCTTCTACGGCGCCTTCGTCGCCAAGATGCTCTGGCTGCGGGCGCCGGCCCTCCCGGGGGTCCTGCTGCCCGTGGTCGGTGGCTCCGTGTTCACGGCGCTGGTGGTGATCTGGCTCACCAGCTCGCTCTGGTTCTTCGACAACATCGGTTTCCCCGAGTTCTAGCGCCGTTGCGCCGGCGGCCCGTTAGCAGCTGACCGGCGCCGGGTCGAGCCCGTCGACAACCGCCGCGTTGTCGGCGCCGCTGCCGCAGTCGATCGCCAGGTCGGCGACGCCGTCGTTGGCGTTCAGGGTGTCGACGCCGGCGAGGCCGAAGAGGGAGTCGCTGCCGAGCCCACCGACGAGCACGTTCGCCAGGTCGTTCCCGGTGAGGCTGTCGTTGCCCGCACCGCCGGTGAGATTCTCGATCGTGGCGGCGAGCGAGTCGCGGAAGCCGAGGGCACCGTCCTGGGCGGAGCCGTCGTTGCCGGCGCCGGACCCGATCGTCGCGGTCACCGCCGTGGTCCGGCTCGCGTAGGTCGCGAGGTCGGTCCCCGGCCCGCCGGCGATCAAGTCGGCGTCGACGCCGCCGTCCAGCGTGTCGTTGCCCTCCCCGCCCGAAAGGCCGTCGTCGCCGGTGTCGCCGTTGAGGGTGTCGTTGGTGTCGGCCCCTCGCAGGGTGTCGTCTCCCGAGGCACCATTGAGGACGTCATTGCCGGAGCCGCCGAGCAGCAGATCGTCCCCGACGCCGCCGGTGAGCACGTTTGCCTTCGAGTTACCGGCGAGCGTGTCGTCGCCGAAGCCGCCCGTGAGCCGCTCGATGTCCGAGCCGATCGCGTCACGCACCCCTGGCGGGCCATCCTCGGAACCGCCGTCGTCCGCTCCGCCGCCGATGTCCGCGCTTACGTTTCGCTCGTGATCCGCATAGCTCGCGGTGTCGACTCCGGCACCGCCGCAGATCGTGTCCGCGCCCTCGAGACCCTTGATCGTGTCGTTGCCCCCGCGCCCCGCGATCAGGTCCGGGCCCGGCGTGCCGGTGAGCACGTCGTTGGCGTCGGTGCCCGCGACCGTCGCGGCGCCGCCCTGGCAGCCGGTGAACGCCGGGCCCCAGCTGGCGAAGTCGTCGTTGGCCGGGTTGTTGGTGCGGTTGACGGGCGTGCTGCCGTCGGCGTTCATCGTGTAGATCTCGTTGTTGGCGTCGCGGAAGCTGGTGAACGCGATCTGGGTGCCGTCGGGGGAGAACGCGGGCGCCGTGTCGAACGCGCCGTTGTTCGTGAGGCGCACGGCAGAACCCGAACCGTCGGCGTTCATCGAGTAGATCTCGTATTGGGCGTCGCGGTCGGTCGAGAAGGCGATCGTCTCGCCGTCCGGCGAGAAGCTCGGCTGCCAGTCCCAGCTTGGGTGGTTGGTCCGGTTGACCGGGTCGGTCCCGTCGGCGTTCATCACGTAGATGTCCATGTTGCCGCCACGATCGCTGCGGAATGCGATCAGCTCACCGTCAGGCGAGATCTCCGGGTCGGAGTCCGAGGCGGGATGGTCGGTGAGGTTCACCTGGCGGCTGCCGTCAGCGTTCATGACGAAGACGTCGTTGCTGCCGGCCCTGGAGCTCGTGAAGACGATCCGTCGCCCGTCAGGGGACCAATCGGGTTGGCCGTCGAATGCCGCATTGGTCGTCAACTGGACGGGGTCGCTGCCGTCGGCGTTCGCGACGAAGATCTCCATGTCGCCGTCCCTGAAGCTGGAGTAGGCGATCCGCTGGCCGTCAGGCGAGAACGCGGGGGTGTACTCGTCCGACGACGGCTCGTTGGTCAGATTGGCGACCCCGCTTCCGTCAGCTCGCATCGAGTAGATCTCGTAGGGCCCGTCGCGGTTGGTCTGGAACGCGAGCCGGCCGTTCTGTCCCGGCGGCGTCGCCAGGGCCGTTGGCGCGACCGCGAGCGCCGAGACCAGCCCGGCGAGCGCAATCCCCGCTCGCACCCGAGACACGCTGTTGACCCTATGCCGCCGCAGAACGTGGTGTCAAGGGTCACAAGTTCGATTGCCCGCGTGCTCGTGGGCGCCTTCTCGCCCGGTGCCCCGCCCTATCCTCGGCGCCCCTCATGCCCTGGCCGACGGCTCTGTTTCCCCCCGAGCTGACCGCGATCCGCGCGGTCGGGATCGTCGTGGCAGTGCTGATCGGCGGCTACGCGATCTGGCGCCGGCGCCAGCTGCGCAACGCCGACGTCCTCATCCTGCTGGGGATCGCGCTCGCGATCCTGATCGTCTCGGCGACCGAGATCCCCGACGCGTTGCTCTCGGCGTTCTCGTTCGAGCGCGAGAACGGCACCCGGATCGTCGGCGTCGCCGTGTTCGCGATCATCGTTCTCTTCCTGCTCGTGCTGCGGGCGCTGAGCCAGGGCTCGCGGATCACCCGCGAGCTCTCCGCGGTGCTCGAAGGGCTCGCGTGGGAGCAGTTCCGCGTTGGCGGCCACCCGGAGCGCTTTCGCGACAAGGTCGCGGTCCTCGTTCCCGCCTACAACGAGGCGGACAACGTCGGCGCGGTCCTCGACCGGATTCCGGCCGAGGTCTGCGGGGTGCAGACCGCGGTGCTGGTCGTCGACGACGGCTCGCGTGACGGCACCGACGAGGTCGCCGGCGCCCACGGGGCGATCGTCGCCCGCCATGTGATCAACCGCGGCGGCGGAGCGGCGTTACGGACCGGCTACCGGCTGCTCGCCGACTCGGGCGCCCGGATCGTCGTCACCCTCGACGCCGATGGCCAGCACCTGCCCGAGGAGATGGAGCGGCTGGTGCGGCCGGTGCTCGAGGGCGAGGTCGCCATGGCCCACGGCTCCCGGGTGCTCGGCACGGCGGAGCGCAACCACCCGGCCCGCGAGGCCGGGATCGTCTTCTTCAACAAGGTGGTCTCGCTGATCACCCGCACGCACGTCACGGATTGCTCGAACGGCTACCGGGCGGTGCGCGCGGACGTGCTCCCGCAGCTGGTCCTGCGTCAGGAGCAGTTCCACACCTCCGAGTTCATGATCGAGGCGATCAAGCGCGGGATCCCGGCGAAGGAGGTCCCGGTGACCGTGGTCAGCCGGCTCTCCGGCCACTCGAAGAAGCCGGCGGTGGTCCGCTACGGGATGGGGTTCGCGAACGCGATCGTGCGCACCTGGCTGCGCTGAGCGGCGACCGGCGGCGGCCCGGCGAGAGATACTCAGCGGGCCGTGCCTCAGGACAACGTCGAGATCGTGCGTCGGTTCTTCGCCGCCTTCGAGCGCGACGACCTGACCGGGATGCTCGAGCTGATGACCGACGACCTGGTCACCCACCGCCCGTATCCGGATCGAACGACCTACCACGGCAAGGAGGGTTTTTTGGAGGCATCGGCCGACTGGACGGAGGGGTTTCGGGACTGGACCGCGACCCCGGAGCAGTACCTCGACGCCGACGGTCACGTGCTGGTCTCGGTGCGCCAGACTGGATGCGGCGAGGGCAGCGGCGTCCCGGTCGAGATGGTGATCTGGTTCGTGTTCGAGCTGCGCGACGCGGAGATCGCGCGGGTGAGCTTCCACGCCCGCAAGTCCGAGGCCCTCGAGGCCGCCGGACTCGACGGCGGCTAGCGGTACGCCGGGCCCGGCCGCACCTCCCACGGCACCACCGCGATCAGCCTGGGCACCTGGCTGCGTTGACGGTTAGGCTCAGCATGTGAAGGCTCTCGCGCTGATGCTGGTCCTTGCGTCCCTGGCCCTCGTGGCGGGCTGCGGCGACGACGACGACAGCTCCACATCGTCGACCGCCGCCGGAGCAGCCTCGGGCGGCGATGACGCGCTGAACTCCAAGGCGCAGGCGACGGCGCGCAAGGCGGAAACGGCGATCAAGGCCTATGCGGCCGACAACGACGGCTCCTACGCCGGCGCCAGCGCGACGGAGCTGTCGAAGATCGATCCGGATCTCCCCGCCGGCGACCTGGAGGTGGTCTCGACCGACAGCTCGTACACGCTCACGGTCGTCTCGGGATCCGGGACGACGTTCTCGATCGACGGCGAGCAGGGCGGCGCGACCGAGCGCACGTGCGATCCGCCGGGCGGTTCGGGCTGCGGCGAGAGCGGCGACTGGGGCTGAGCGCCTACGACCGGTACGCGGGGCCGGGCCGCACGTCCTCGACCGGCGGCAGGTCCATGTCGAGCCCGCAGCGATTGCAGACCTGGACGTGGATCTTGTGGACGGCGCCGCAGCGCGGGCAGCGGCGTTCGGGCTCGGTGCGCTCGTTGCGGTAGAGGACCACGGCGATCAGCCCGAGTCCCGGGAGCACCGTGCCGACGAGGAGCCAGATCCAGAACGAGCTTCCCTTGGCGCGGCCGATGATCCCGGTCGCCAGGCCGAAGCTGACCGCGATCACGACGTAGGCGGCGCCGCCCATCGGCCGATTGTCCCTAGTCGAGCGGGCGGTGGGTGCCGCCGCGAGCGTAGACCTCGGCCGAGAGCGGGCGCGGATGGCCGATCGAGCCGACCTCGGCCGTGTCGCGGGCGAACGGCAGCCCGACGGTCCAGTCGACGATCGCCCGGATCTTGCGAGCCGTGCCCGGGATCTGGCTCATGTGGTAGGTCCGCGCCATCCACCAGGCGACGAAGCCGCGGAACTTAAGCCTGCCGATCTTGCCGACCGCCTTGTAGCGGCCGAGATTGACGAACGACTCGCGGCCCAGGTACGTGAACTTGCGCGGGCGGCTCTCGACCCCGAGCTCGGCGGCGACGTTGTGCGCGACCGCCGGGCCCTGGCGAACGGCCATCGCCGCCGTCGGCGGGCAGGCCGCTCGGTCGGCCGCCGGGTACGGGACCGCGGCGCAGTCGCCGATCGCCCAGACGCCGCGCATGCCCTCGACCCGCATCTGCTCGTCGACCCGGACACGGCCGTCGTCGTCGAGCGGCAGCGCGAGCGACGCGAGGCTCGGGTGCGGCTTCACCCCGGCCGTCCAGACCAGGGTCCGCGTCGGCACCAGCTCTCCGGTCGAGAGCCGCACCGAGTCCGCGGCCGCCTCCTCGAGCCGCGTCCCGAGGCGGATGTCGATCCCGCGCCCGCGAAGCTGGCGCAGCGCGTACTCGGCGAGATCCGGGGGGACCTCGGGCAGCACGCGCCCGGTCGCCTCGATCAGGATCCAGCGCATGCCGTGGAGGCGGGCGCGCGGATAGCGGTCCATCGCGTCGGCGGCGAAGTCCTGGAGCTCGGCCAGCGCCTCGAGGCCCGAGTACCCCCCGCCCACGAAGACGTAGGTGAGCAGCTCCTCGCGGCGCTGCGGGTCCTCGGTGGCGTTCGCCTCTTCGAGCGTCTCGATCACGTGGTTGCGGAGCCAGATCGCGTCGGCGAGGCTCTTGAAACCGATCGCGTGCCGGTCGAGCCCGGGGATCGGCAGCGAGCGCGAGACGGATCCCAGGGCGACGATGAACTGGTCGTAGCGGATCGTCTCCGAGCCGCCGCCCTGGGCCTGGAGCTCGACCGTCCGCGCCGCGGGGTCGTGGCCGGTGACCGCGCCGAGGCGGAGGTTGGTCCGCTTGAGGATGTCGCGCAGCGGCGTGACCACGTGCCGCGGCTCCAGCGTCCCCGAGGCGGCCTCGGGCAAGAACGGCGTGTAGAGGATGAAGTTGACGTCGTTGACGAGGATCAGCCGCGCCGACTGCTTCGGCAGGATCTTCTCCAGATGCCGCGCCGCCGACGATCCGGCGAACCCGCCTCCGGCGATCACGATGTTCCAGGCCACGACCTTGATTGTCGCACACCTTGTAACACATTGTTACAAAGTGTGCGACGTCACAAGGCTGCTCGTCAGTCCTGGTACTCCACCGTCGCGGTGACGGTGCACTGACCGGTGGTGCCGATCGTGGAGCTGTTGTAGCCCTCGATGCTCACGTGCGCACCCACGGTGTCGTTGCCGCTACCGCGCGACATCTGCCAGTCCCAGTGGGCGCTGGTGCCAGCGGGACCGGCGTGCCCATTCGGGCCCTCGGCGATCAACGGCGAGCCGCCTCCGGCGGAGAACATCCCCGCCATCTGCTCGGTCTTCGTGCCGTCACCGGTCCCCTGAGGGTTGGCGCCGCCGATCACGGTGCCGGCCCCGAAGAACGGCTGTGCGTCGTCGAAGCTCAGCAGGCGGGTGCGGATGTCCGCCCCCGATCCCGCCGTCTCCGGGAAGCAGGCGATCAGTTCGACGACGCCCATCGTCGGCACCTCGGCGAGGGTGATCGACTGCGGCAGGAAGCCGACCGCGTCCACCGTTTGGCTGACGGTCGACTGGCGGCCGTCGCCCTTGACGAGGCCCTGGAAGCTGGCCTCGTCGGCCTTCGCTCCGGTGACCGCGTCGGCGACGAGCTTCGGCGTCGTGACGGCGCCGTCGGCGAGCTTCGGCGTCGTGACCGCGCCGTCGGCGAGCTTCTTCTCGGTCACCGCCTGCTTCGCGATGTCCTTCGTCTTCACCGCCTTGTTGTGAATGTCGCCCGAGTCGACCGTGTTCTTGCCCGGCAGCGCCACGGCGGTGCCGCCGAGGACGATGAACAGGGCGGTGACGGCGATCAGGTTGCGCCGCAGGAACGAGGCGAGGCGGTTTCGGAACTTGATCTGAGTGGTCATGAGTGCCTCCTGTAGGTGGCGGTTGCTTGCAATCTCGATGTTCGACCGCCGCCCGCCACGGGGCTAGGCACCCTGGGGGTGGACCCGCCAACACCCCCCTTTTGGATCCGTCGCTCTAGCCGAGCCCGAGGCGCTCGCGGATCAGGCGGGTCACCTCTCCCCCGTCGGCTCGGCCCTTGGTCTCGCGCATGACCGCGCCGACGAGCGGCCCGATCGCCTTGGCGTTGCCGTCGCGGACCCGGGCCGCGGCCTCCGGCTCGGCCTCGATCGCCCGGTCGACGATCGCCTCGAGCTCGCCGGACTCCTCGATCGCGCCGAGCCCCTCGCGCTCGACGATCTCGGCCGGATCGATGTCCTCGACGACCTGCGCGCGAAGGACCTGCCTCGCCGCCGCGTGCGTGATCTGACCGGACTCGACCAACTCGATCGTGCCGCCCATGTATCGCGGCTCGGGCCTGGAGGCCTCCGCGCCGGACGCCTGCAGGGCGGCGGTGAGCTCCCCGGTCACCCAGCTGGCGACCACCGGCGCGGCGATCTCGGGCACGGCCTCGGCAACGTGCTCGAAATACGCGCCGAGCTCGGCGTCGAAGGCGAGCTGGGTCGCGGGCTTGGCGTCGAGGCCGAGCTCATCCTCGTAGCGCTCTCGGCGCCGTGCCGGGAGCTCGGGGAGCGCCGCGCGCGCCGCCTCCACCATCTCCGCGGTCGGTGCGAGCGGAACCAGGTCGGGCTCGGGGAAGTAGCGGTAGTCGTGCGAGTACTCCTTCGAGCGCAGCGGCGTCAGGTCGCCGGAGCGCGGGTCGAAGTGCAGCGTCTCCTGCTCGACCCGTCCGCCGCTCTCGAGGATCCCGATCTGACGCTCGATCTCGGCCGCGATCCCGCGCTCGATGAAGCGGAAGCTGTTCATGTTCTTGAGCTCGGTCTTGGTCCCGAGCTCGTCGCTGCCGGCCGGCCGGACAGAGACGTTCGCGTCGCAGCGCAGGCTGCCCTCCTCCATGTTCACGTCCGAGGCGCCGATCTGGCGGATCGTCGTCCGCAGCAGGCCAAGCCACTCGCGGGCGGTGGCCGGATCGCGCAGGTCGGGCTCGGTGACGATCTCGACCAGCGGCGTACCGCCGCGGTTGAAGTCGACGTAGGAGGTGCCCGAGCCGTGGATGCGGCCCGACTCGGAGTGATGGACGAGCTTCGCCGCGTCCTCCTCCAGGTGCACCCGGTGGATGCGTACGTCCCCGAGGCGGCCGCCGGTCGCGAGCGGAAAGTCGTACTGGCTGATCTGGTAGGCCTTCGGATTGTCGGGATAGAAGTAGTTCTTGCGGTGGAAGATCGAGCGCGGGGCGATCTCGCACCCCAGCGCGACCGCAATCTGCAGCGCGAGCTCGATCGCGCGCTCGTTGGGCACGGGCAGCGACCCCGGATGGGCGAGGCAGATCGGGCACGTGTGGGTGTTGGGCTCGTCCCCGAATGACAGCTCGCAGCCGCAGAACATCTTCGTCCGCGTCTTCAGCTGTACGTGGATCTCGAGTCCGATCACCGGCTCGAAAACCTGGCGGCTCAACGGCGCCGCACCTCCGCTTCGCTTCGCTCCGCGATCGGGGTCACCCATAGCCGGCCCCCCAGAGGCGATCCTCGTTCATGCCGAGGTGATGACCGACCTCGTGCCAGACGGTCCGCCGAACCTCCTCGGCGTTCGGATTCGCGGCGCGGAAGACGACGATCCGGCGCAGGCCGCCGACCGGGTCGTAGATCCCCATCAGGTCGTCGGGATGCGACTCCTCGACGATCACCGCGACGTCGCCGAGCCGCTGGCGAACCCACTCGGGCAACGCGTCGAGCGCCTCGATCGCCGCATCGCGCACCTCCGCCTCGGTCACGACGGAGGCCTCTCGTCGAAACCGATGCCGGCCTCGAGCGCGAACGCGGCGTCGAGCAGCCTCGACTCGGCGAAGGCCGGCGCGGCGATCTGCAGTCCGACCGGGAGCTCGGGGCCGCCTGCCGCCGGCGCCGCGAGCCCGGCCGGGATCGAGATCGCCGGGATCCCGGCAAGGGACATCGGCACGGTGAAGTAGTCGGAGAGATACATCGCCAGCGGGTCGGCGGTCCGGGCACCGAGCTCGAAGGCGACCGTCGGGGAGGTCGGGGTGACGATCAGGTCGACGGTCGCGAACGCGGTCGCGAAGTCCTCGGCGATCTTCGTCCGCACCTTCTGGGCGCGCCCGTAGTAGGCGTCGTAGTAGCCCGAGGACAGCGCGTAGGTGCCGAGCATGATCCGCCGCTTGACCTCGGCTCCGAAGCCCCGGGCACGGGTGCGTTCGTACATCTCGTCGAGCCCGTCGGCGGGCTCGCGGATCCCGTAGCGGACCCCGTCGTAGCGGGCGAGGTTGGCCGACGCCTCCGCCGGCGCGATCACGTAGTAGGCGGAGATCCCGTGCTCGGCGCTCGGCAGCTCGATCTCCTCCAGCGAGCCGCCGAGGCGCTCGATGAGCTTCAGGGAACGCTCGAAGACCCCGGCGACCCCGTCCTCGACCCCCTCGGCGTGATGGGAGAAGTCGCGGGCGACCCCGAAGCGCAGGCCGGCGAGCGAGTCGAGCGAGGGCAGCTCGACCCCGCCCTCGATCCCGACCGAGGTCGCGTCGTGGCGGTCGCGACCCTGGAGCTCGCGCAGGAGCAGCGCCGCGTCGGTGACCGTGCGGGTGAGCGGCCCGCACTGGTCGAGCGAGGAGGCGAAGGCGACCATGCCGTAGCGCGAGATCGCGCCGTAGGTCGGCTTCAGGCCGACGATCCCGCACAGCGATGCCGGCTGGCGAATCGAGCCGCCCGTGTCCGTCCCGATCGCCCAGGGCGCAAGCCGGCCGGCGACCGCCGCAGCGGAGCCGCCCGAGGAGCCGCCCGGCACCCGCTCCCGATCCCAGGGGTTGAGCACCGGCCCGTAGCCGGAATTCTCGTTCGAGGACCCCATCGCGAACTCGTCCATGTTCGTCTTCCCGAGCAATCGCGCGCCGGCGTCGGCAAGTCGCCTGACCGCGGTTGCCGTGTAGGGCGGCCGGTAACCCTCGAGGATCCGCGAGCCTGCGGTGGTTGGCACCCCCTCGGTGCAGAACAGGTCCTTGACCGCGATCGGGGCCCCGCGCAGGGGCTCGCCCCCGGCCCCTCGCGCGCCGGGCTCGGCGCGCCACAGGTAGGCGTTGAGCTCGTCGCCCGCCGCGGCCTCCGCGTAGGCGTCGAAGTACTCGTCGGAGGCCAGCTCGCCGGCCTCGATCCGGCCGATCGCCTCGGCCGCGCTGTGCTCGAGCAGCTCCGCAGCCAACTCGAGCTAGGCCTGCGGCGAGGGGACGCGAAAGGCGCCGTCGGCGGGGTCGGGCGCCGGCTCCAGCGCCACCTCCCGCGGCAGGCTCGGCTCGGGCTCGTCGGCCCGGAGCACGTTCTCGAGCTCGACTACGTGCGTGGTCGGCTCGACCTGATCGAGATCGAGCTCCGAGATCCGGTCCACGTGCTCGAGGATGCCCGAGAGCTCACCCGACATCCGCTCGATCTCCTCCTCGGAGAGCTCGAGCCGCGCCAGGCGGGCGACGTGCAGGACCTGTTCGCGATCGATCACCCGCCGGATTCTAGGTCTCACTGATTAGGATGCCGCGCGCGATGACCGGGGACGCCGCCGAGCGGTTCGTGGTGCTCAGCCTGCGACTGCTCGCGGCCACGTTCGCCACCGTCGGGCTGCTGTTCCTGATCGCCCCGGACAGCACGCTCGGCGCCCTGGACGATTTCGGCGATTGGCTGCCGCTGGGCCAGTTCGCCTCCGCGCCCGAGACCACCGAGCAGCTCTGGCTCGCGCTCGGCTTCGCCTACATGACCGTGATCACGGGGATCTGCCTCGTGGTCTCGACCGACGTGGTCCGCTACCGGCCGCTGCTGCTCGTCCTGGCCGCCGGCAAGACCGCGTCCTCGCTCGCCGCGCTCGGCTTCTACCTCTTCGACTCCGACGTCTTCGCCTACCTCCTGAACTTCCTCGTCGACGGCTTCCTGGTCGGAGTCTCGGTGCTGCTCTGGGCGCTGGCGGGACGGGTCGGCGACCCGGCGGCGGCGACCTGAAGGCGCGCACCGGGGCTGAGCGCCGCCGAGCGCAGGACGCTGCGGGCGTTCGCCGAGGCGATGGCGCCCGGCGTCGGCCCGCTGCCGGCGGCCGCCGGGCCTGATCCGGCCCCGGGCCGAGTCGACCCCGTCGCCCATCTCGAGCCGCTGCTCGCGGTGCTCCCGCGCCGCGCCGTGCTCGCCCTGAAGCTGGGCCTGCGGGTGTTCGAGTGGCTGCCGTTCCCGTGGCGCTTCTCGCGCGCCGGGCTCGAGGCCCGCCAGGACTTCCTGCGTGAGATCGAGCGATCGCCGTCGGCGACCAGGCGGGACATGGCGCTGTTCTTGAAGGTGCTCACCGGGCTCGGCTACGGCAACGACCTCCGGGTCCAGGCCGCGGTCGGCTACGAGGCCCGCTGCGGGCTCGCGCCGGAGGCGCCCCCGAGGGCGAACGCCGACGGGGCGCTCGGCGAGCTCGAGCCCGTCGGCGCCGGGGAGGATTGCGACGTGGTCGTGATCGGCTCCGGCGCCGGTGGCGCGGTCGCGGCGACCGTGCTCGCCGAGGCCGGGCTCGAGGTGGTCGTGCTCGAGGCCGGCCCGCACGTCGATCGCACCGGCTACCCGGCCGAGCCGCTGGCGGCGCTGATCGCCCTGTACCGCGACGGCGGCCTCACCGTCGCCGAGGGCAGGCCCGCGATCCCGACCCCGGTCGGCCGAGCCGTCGGCGGGACGACCGTGATCAACTCCGGGACCTGCTTTCGCACGCCCGAGCCGATCCTCGAACGCTGGGTAGCGGAGCACGGCATCGATTGGGCCGCACACCTGGACGCCGACTACGCCGAGGCCGAGGAGATGCTGGACGTGCGCCCCGTCGACCCGGCGCGAATGGGCCGCAACGGCGAGCTCCTGCGCGAGGGCGCCGACGCCCTCGGCGTCAGGCACTCGCCGCTGCGCCGCAACGCGGGCGCCTGCGTGCAGTGCAGCTCGTGTCCGATCGGCTGCCGGCTGGACGCGAAGCGCGCCATGCACGTCACTTACCTGCCCCGGGCGGTGGCGGCCGGGGCCCGCGTGCGGGCCGGGGTCGAGGCGCGCCGGATCGTCTTTGCCGGCAAGCGGGCGACCGGGGTCGAGTGCCGTGCCGGGGTCGCCTCGGCCGGCGACCGCTCGCGACCGTTCACCGTCCACGCCCGCCGTGCCGTGGTGCTCGCCGGCGGCGCCTTCGGCACGCCCGAGCTGCTCCTGCGGTCCGGCTTTCGTTCCCCGGGCGGTGAGCTCGGCCGCAACCTGAGGATCCACCCCGCCTGCTGGGTCGGAGCCCGCTTCGACGAGCACGTGCGCGGCTGGGAGGGCGTGATGCAGAGCTATGCGGTCGACGAGTGGGAGGAGCGGGGACTGCTGCTGGAGGCGACCTTCACCCCGCTCGCCTTCGGCGGCCAGTGGCTGCCGGGGACGGGCGTCGAGCACCAGCGGCGGCTGCTCGAGTACGGCAACCTCGCCTCGACCGGGGTCCACCTCTCCGACAAGTCCGCCGGGCGCGTCGGGTTGGGGTCCGACGGTTCGCTGCGAATCGCCTACCAGCTCACCCGCGACGACGCCGACCGGCTGCTCTTCGGGATCGCCCGCGCGGCGGAGCTCTTCTACGCGGCGGGCGCGCGCGAGGTCTTCCCGCAGATCTCCGGCCTACCGACGCTCCCGCGCGGCGCAATCGCCGCGCTCGAGGCCTCTCCCCCGCCCCGGCGCGCGATGCGGCTCGAGGCCTTCCACCCGATGGGGACCGCGCGCATGGACGCCGACCCCCGCCGCGGGGTCGCCGGCACCGACGGCGCCGTCCACGGGGCGGAGGCGCTCTACGTCGCCGACGGCAGCCTGCTCCCGAGCTCGCTCGGCGTCAACCCGATGATGACCATCATGGCGATGGCCTCGAGGGTGGCGCGCCAGGCCGCCGAGCGGCTCGGCTGAGCCTCGTAGCGATTCGCTTGCGCCGGGTGCTCCGGTCGGAGAGGATCGGCGTCCGTCCACGAAGGGAGAACTCATGCGCGTGATCAGCCGTCTGCGGGAATGGTCCGGCGTCCTCGCCCTGTTCCTGGTGCTCGTCGGCGGCACCGCCTACGCGGCCAACGAATGGACCGGTGCCAACATCGTCAACGAGTCGCTCACGGGCGCCGACCTGCGCGACGACACCGTACGCGGCGCCGACGTTGTCGAGTCCAGCCTCGGCAAGGTCGGCGACGCCGACACGCTGGACGGGCTCGACGCGACCCGCTTCGTGCGCGGCGGCGCGGCCGTGGCCGGCGCCTTCGGGAACTCCGACGCGAAGGCCTACTTCAACCGGGTGAGCAGCCCGGCCGGCGGCGGCAGCTCGACCTTCCTCGAGATCCCGGGCCTCCTGCACCTGGAACTCGACTGCGGGCCTGCGAGCACAACCATGCGCATCGTCGGGGACCGCAACAACGTCGAGCTGTACGCCGACCTGAACTCGCAGTCGTTCATCCAGCACGAGGTGATCAACAACGGCGACTCGTTCGGCTTCAGCACGACACCGTCGGAGGACATCAGGAGCTTCCACCTGCAGGCCGGAACGGGCGCGAACACCTTCGGGCTCCAGCGGATGCTCGACGCCACCGTCACCTTCCGCTTCGAAGCCGGCACCTGCGCCGCGGTCGTCTCGGCGCTCGCGCAGAGGACCTGAAATAGCCGGCGGCCGCCCTAAGGCGGCCGCCGTTGTTCACCTCTCCTCCGAGCTCTGAGGCTCGAGGTTCTCTAGCTCGCGGTGCCCCCGGAGGGCGGCGGGGGTGGCGGTGGGGGCGGCGGCGCGCTGTCGCCGCCCGTGGTCGCGTCACCCGCGCGGTTCTGGACCCGGTCGGGCTGCTCGGAGAAGGAGGTGCCCTCCTCCTGCATCGCCATCCAGCCGCCGTAGGCGATCCCGGCCGTGAGCACGACGCCGACGTAGACCCAGATCTCCCGGTCGAAATCGATCCCCGCCTCGGACGGCGTGTTGATGATGCTGAAGAGCACGAAGACGAAGCTCAGGATCCCGAGCCCCGCGGTGAGCGCGCTGACGGCAACCGGGAGCGCCACGTCGCGCGCCATTGCCGTCGCGACCGCACCGCCCACCGCGACCACGATCGTGACCAACAGCAGGAGGTCGGTGAAGTCGTATGACTGCCAGGCGTTGGCCGATGCATCGAAGCTGATCGTCCCGCCGAAGGGGGTCGCGACCTCATCCGGACCAGGGAGCGAGAACCAGCCGAAGAACATGACGATGAAGAGCAGCACGGCGCAAACGCCGGCGATCGTTTCACCTCTACCAAGTCGTCCCGAGTCCATATAGCTCCTAGTGCGCTGGGGAGTGGATTCCGCGGGGCAGCCTACAGAGCTAGCGCCGACGTCCGAGGGCCGCTCGGAGGGTGTTCGCAAGCAGCATTGCGATCGTCATCGGACCGACCCCGCCCGGCACGGGAGTGATCGCCGCCGCGACCTCGCTCACGGCGTCGAAGTCGACGTCGCCCACGAGTCCGTCGTCGGTGCGGTTCGTGCCGACGTCGATCACCGTCGCGCCCGGCTTCACCATCTCCGCGCCCACGAGCCGGGGCGAGCCGACGGCGGCGACGAGCACATCGGCCCGCGAGCAGACCCCGGCCAGGTCGGCAGTTCGCGAGTGGCAGACCGTGACCGTCGCGTTCTCGCCCAGCAGCAGCGAGGCGAGCGGCCGGCCGACGAGGATCGAGCGGCCGACGATCACGGCCTCCGCCCCCTCCAGCTCGACCTCCGCGTGGCGCAGCAGCTCGACCACGCCCTGCGGCGTGCACGGAACCAGCCCCGGCCGGCCCTGGGCGAGCAGCCCGGCGCTGGTGGCGGTGAGCCCGTCGACGTCCTTGGCCGCGTCGATCGCGGAGATCACCGCGTCCTGGTCGACGTCGTTCGGAAGCGGCAGCTGGACCAGGATCCCGTCGACCAGGCCGTCGCGGTTGAGCGCTTCGACCAGCCCGAGCAGGTCCGCGGTCGAGGTCTCGGCGGGAAGCCCGTGGTGGATCGAGCGCATCCCGACCTGCTCCGTCTGCTTGCGCTTGTTGCCGACGTAGACCTGGGAGGCCGGATCGTCGCCGACCAGCACGGTGGCCAGTCCGGGCACCTCTCCCCCGTGCGCCCCGGCGAACTCCGCGACCCCGGCCATGACCCGCTCGCGCACCTCGGCCGCCACCGCCTTGCCGTCGATCACACGAGCGGTCAAGCGACCTTCCTCAGCGGCGCGTAGTCGGCCATGAGCTTGCGCTCCGTACCGTCGCCCGCGAAGCGGATCACGACCACGGCGCCCGGCTCGACCGCGGTCACGACTCCCTCGCCGAAGCTCGCGTGGACGACGTCGTCGCCGACCGCGTATGGAACCGGTGGCGGAGCCGGCTGCTTGGCCGCGGGGACGGCGAACGCGTCGCCGCCACGACGTTCGCCGAACCCGGTCGCGCGCCGGCGCGCATCCTCGCCGCCGAGCGCCCAGCCGGTGGAGGTGGTGGCGACATGGCGCTCGAGCAGCTGCTCGGGGAGCTCGGCGAGGAAGCGGGACGGCAGGTTCCAGCTCGCGCCGCCGTGCAGCGAGCGCCGGCGGGCGTAGGTGAGCCAGAGCTGCTCGCGCGCGCGGGTGACGCCGACGTACGCAAGCCGGCGCTCCTCCTCGATGTTGCCTTCCTCGAGCGAGCGCGAGTGCGGGAAGACTCCCTCCTCGCAGCCGATCACGAATACGGCGTCGTACTCGAGCCCCTTGGCGTTGTGCAGCGACATCAGGGTCGCGAGGCTCTCCTCGTCGCGGATGTTGTCCTGCTCGGAGACGAGCGAGATCTGGGCGAGGAACTCCTCCATCGGCGACATCTCGGCGTCACCTTCGAACTCGCGGTTGGCGTCGAACTCGCCCGCCACGCCCACCAGCTCCTCGAGGTTCTCGATCCGGCCCTCGGCCTCGACCGTGCGCTCGGCCTCGAGCGCCTCCAGGTAGCCGGTCTCGTGCAGGGTCGCCTCGAGCAGCTCGGCGACCGGGCCCGCTCCGCTCGGCACGCTGGCGCAGCAAGGCGATCGTCTCCGAGAACCGGGTCACCGCCTTCAGCGCCGCCGGCCCCAGCGCCGGGATCTGGGCAGGGTGCGCGAGCACATCGAGAACGTCGGCGCCGATCGTGTTCGCGTGCGAGAGGATCCGCGCCTGGGTCTGCTGACCGATGCCGCGTCGCGGCGAGTTGACGACCCTCCCGAAGGAGATCTCGTCGGCCGGGTTGGCGAGCAGCTGCAGGTAGGCGACCGCGTCCTTGATCTCGGCCCGCTCGTAGAACTTCGTCCCGCCGATCACCTGATACGGGATCTCGAACCGGACCAGGGTGTCCTCCAGCACCCGGCTCTGGGCGTTCATCCGGTAGAAGACCGCGATCGAATCGCGGGAGTGGCCCTCCTCGACCAGCCGGTTGATCTCCGACGCCACATACCGCGCCTCGGCGTGCTCGTCGTCGAACTCGCCGATCACGATCGGCTCCCCGCGCGCCCCCTCGGTCCAGAGATGCTTCTCCTTCTGGCTCTCGTTGTGGGCGATGAGCCCGTTGGCCGCGTCGAGAATGGTCTGGGTCGAGCGGTAGTTCTGCTCCAGCAGCACCGTGGTCGCGTCACCGAAGTCGCGCTCGAACTCGAGGATGTTGCGAATGTCGGCGCCGCGAAAGCTATAGACACTCTGAAAGTCGTCGCCGACCACCGTCAGGTTCCGGTGCTCCTCGGTCAGCAGCTGGAGCATCCGGTACTGCGCGCGGTTGGTGTCCTGGTACTCGTCGACGAGCACCCAGCGGAAGATCCGGCGGTACTTCTCGCGCACGTCGGTGAACAGCTCGAGCAGGTTGACCGTGCGCACGAGCAGGTCGTCGAAGTCCATCGCGCTCGCCTCGACCATCCGCCGCTCGTAGAGGTTGTAGACGTCGGCGATCGCCTGCTCGCGGTCGGTGGCCGCAGCTGTGGCGTAGTCGGCGGCGTCGGTGAGCTGGTTCTTGGCCGCCGAGATCGCCGCCTTCATCGAGCGCGGCGGGTAGCGCTTCGGGTCGATCTCGAGCTCCTCGAGGCAGCGCTTGACCATTCGCACCGAGTCGGCCTCGTCGTAGATCGTGAAGGCGCGCTTGTAGCCGAGGCGCGGCGCCTCGGCACGCAGGATCCGGGCGCAGGCCGAGTGGAAGGTCATCACCCACATCGCCCGCGAGATCCCGCCGATCAGGCTCGCGACGCGCTCGCGCATCTCGTTCGCGGCCTTGTTGGTGAAGGTGATCGCGAGGATCTCCATCGGCCGCGCCCGGCCGGTCGCCAGCAGCCAGGCGATCCGGTGGGTCAGAACGCGGGTCTTTCCCGAGCCCGCGCCGGCGAGCACCAAGAGCGGCCCCTCTCCGTGCGTGACCGCCTCCCGCTGGGGCGGGTTGAGGTCGGCGAGCAGGCGCTCGACCGGGTCGGCGCCGGGGGCGACCGGCGCTCCGTGAGTCGCTTCGGCGCTCATCGAAGCGAGGATAGTCGCGCCCTCGGCGCCCGCGGAGAGCGTGCTCCGCGCCGGCGCCGGGAGGCGCTCAGCCGCCGGCCGAGGTCGGTCCCTGGCGCGGGCGCAGCTCCTTGACCTCGGCGTCGGCCGGCTTGCCGTCGATCTCGGCCAGGCGCGCCTCCGCCGCCGCGAGCCGCTCGGCGAGGGCCTTGATCGCGTCGGCGATCGGGTCGGGCAGATGGATCCAGTCGGCGTCCGGTCCCTCGGGACGGCGGCCCTCGACGCGGACCGGGTGGCCGGGGTTGCCGACCACGGTCGAGTTCGCAGGAACGTCCTCGATCACGACCGTGTTCGCTCCCACCTTGGCCCCGTGCCCGACGGTGACCGGGCCGAGCAGCTTCGCCCCGGAGCCGATCGTGACATCGTCGTCGAGCGTCGGGTGGCGCTTGCCCCGCGCGAACCCGGTGCCGCCCAGGGTGACCCCCTGGTAGAGGGTGACGCGGTCGCCGATCTCCGCCGTCTCGCCGATCACCACGCCGGAACCGTGGTCGATGAAGAACTCGCGGCCGATCGTCGCCGCGGGATGGATCTCGACCCCGGTGACAGCGCGGCTGGCGAAGGCGATCGTCCGCGGCGCCAGCGGCAGCCCGGCCTCGTAGAGGGCGTGCGAGACGCGATGGGCGAGCAGGGCCTGGACGCCCGCCCAGCTGGAGAGGATCTCGAGCGTGCCGACCCCCCGGGCGGCGGGGTCACGGTCGCGCGCCGAGGCCACGTCGGAGCCGATCTCGCGGACGACCTGGCGGAGTGTCCCGAGGCCGAGCATCAGTCGGCGACGAAGAACGGGAGCGACATGTAGCGCTCGCCGCCGTCGGGAGCGATGGTGACGATCCGCTTGCCCGCCATCTCCGGCCGCCCCGCGAGCTCCAGCGCGGCGTGAAACGCCGCCCCGGCGGAGATCCCGACGAGCAGGCCCTCGCGCTCGGCGGCGGTGCGCGCGGCCGCGAGCGCGGTCTCGTCGTCGACCGTGATCACCTCGTCGATCAACTCGCGCTCCAGTACCTCGGGCACGAAGCCGGCCCCGATCCCCTGGATCTTGTGCGGGCCGGGCGGTCCGCCCGAGAGCACGGCAGAGGTCGCGGGCTCCACCGCCACCACGCGGAACTCCGGGCGCCTGGCCTTGAGCACCTCGCCGACCCCGGTGATCGTGCCACCGGTGCCGACGCCGGTCACCAGCGCGTCGACCTCGCCGTCGAGGTCGCGCCAGATCTCCTCCGCCGTCGTCTGCCGGTGCACCTCGGGGTTCGCCGGGTTCGAGAACTGCTGCGGCATGAACGCCCCGCGCTCGGCGACGATCTCCTCGGCGAGCCGGATCGCCTCCGCCATCCCGCCGAGCGACGGCGTCTCGTGGACCTCGGCGCCGTAGGCCCGCAGGAGCTTGGCCCGCTCGCGGCTCATGCCCTCCGGGAGGGTGAGCACCAGCCGGTAGCCGCGGGCGGCGCAGACCATCGCCAAAGCGATCCCGGTGTTGCCGCTGGTCGGCTCGACGATCGTCCCTCCGGGCTCGAGCTCGCCGTCGCGCTCGGCCGCCTCGATCATCGCCACGCCGATCCTGTCCTTCACCGATCCGCCGGGGTTCAGGTACTCGAGCTTCGCCACGACCTCGCCCGCGAGGCCCTCGCCGAGCCGGCGGAGCTCGACCAGGGGGGTGTCGCCGATCACGGCCGAGGCCTCGGCGGCGACCGTGCCGGCGCCGGTCCCGGGTGCGGGGGGCGCGCTCATCCCGGCCACGGTACTGCGTGGGCTCCAGGCTCGCGCCTGAGGATCATCTACGCTCCTCCCGCCGTCTCGACCGCAAACCCGGCGGCCGCGCCGTCGGAAGAGGAGAAATCAACTGATGCCCAATTCCCGCACGACCACCAGCGTGCGCGCCCTCGCGCTGGCGCTAGGCTGCGCCGCGATCCTCGGCCTCGCCGCCTGCGGCGGTGACGACGAGGACACCAGCACCGCGGCGACCTCGACGACGTCGACCAGCACCGAGACCTCTGCCGACACGACCACCGACGCCGATCAGCTCGATGCTACGGCGCTGCGTGAGGCCTTCAACCAGCAGCTGCTCCAGGTGCTGACCACGCAGCAGGACCTGTCGCAGTCCGAGGCCGAGTGCGCGATCAACGAGCTCGAGAGCTCGGTCTCCGACGAGGACCTCAAGGAGGCGATTGTCGAGGCCGCGAACACAGGTCAGCCGCCCCAGGATCTGATCGACGCCGGCTTTGACGCGGGCAAGGAGTGCGCGGGCCAGTAACCGGCTACGGAGCGCCGCCGGGCCCACCTGCCCGGCGGCGGAACGCCGACCACGCGGGCTTCTGCCGGCCCTCGGCGGTCAGCAGGCCGCTGTAGCGGCAGAAGCCGCAGGTGTCCTGCTCGGCGTCGAGGTCCCGCCAGGCGAACCAGTACACGCGCCCGATGTTCCAGCGGTCGCGCTTGCGGGCGAGCAGCTCGAACGCCCGCTCGAGCATCGCCGCCTGGCCGGTCTCGTCCTTGACCAGGGGGATCCGCGGGTCGCCTGCCGACGCCCAGCCGAGCTCGGTCAGATCGAGCTCGGCATGGCCGTTTCCGAACCGCCGCATGACCCGCCGCGCGCGCCTGATCTGGTCGGCGACGCCGTTGACGTCGCTGGCGTAGGGATGAAGCGCGACGCGCTCGAAGTACGACTTCACCCGCCCGCGCCGGTAGAGGTCGCGCAGGAACCGCGTGGCGCTGTAGCGGTTCGCCGCCGGCGAGAGCCCGGCGAGGACGATCTGGGCCTGGGGATCGGCGAGCCCGATCGCCCGCGACGAGACGCGGAGCAGCCGCGCGTAGCCCCGGGCCGAGGGCGCCGGATCCCAGAACGGGCGGATGTTGGGCTCGTTCCAGATCTGCCACGCGGTGATCGGCTCATAGCCGTTCACCTCCTCCCAGAGCTCGCCGTCGGGTCCGTACCGCTCGACCAGCGCTCTTAGGAATTCGGCCCATACGCGGCGCTCGGTCGGGTGGTAGATCGGCGGGCGATCAGCCGAGCCGGTGAGCCAGGACGGCGAGCCGTAGACGGTCGGCAGGACCGCAATCCCATTCTCGGCCGCCGCGGCGACGACCGAGTCGAGATAGTGGAAGTCGTACTCCCCGGGATGCGGCTCGACCGATGCCCAGGTAACGGTGACGCGCACGGCGCCGGCGCCGACGACGCTCATCTGCTCCAGGTCCGGCTGCGAGAGCCGGCCCTGGGTCACAACCCCGAACTGGCCGGGGCCGGCCGATGCGGCGGCGGGGCAGGCGCCGGCGAGGAGCAGGGCTGCCAGGAGGGCGGGCCGGAGTTTGCGAGCGCCGGTCATGTCGCCTAGTCGAAACACCGCGCTGAGCGGTCGGTTGCGCCCGCTGGGCGCCTGACTTGCGTCGCCCGAGGCAATGCGAGAGGGTCGGCGGATCACGGAGAAGGGAGCCAAGCATGATCCGCACCGTCCTCGCCCACCTGCGAGCTCAATGGATGGGCGCGCTCGCGCTCGTTCTCGTGATCGCAGGGGGAACCGCCTATGCCGCCGACACGGTTGGAAGCCCCGACGTGATCGACAACTCGCTGCTCAGCGCCGACCTCAAGAACAACCAGGCAGTTAGGGGTGGCGACGTCGGCAACGGGAGCCTGACCGGCCTCGACGTCAGGGACCAGAGCGGCGTGGACACCTGCGTCGCGACCGTCAGGATCGGCCAGCTCTGCTTCAGGGCGGAGAACTTCGACCGCAACTGGAACGAGGCGCTCGAATACTGCGCGGATCTCGACTTGCGCCTCCCGTCGGTGGCTGAGGCGATGGAGCTGGCGCGGACTCATGACCTCCCCGATGTGGGTGCAACCGAGGCGTTCTGGACCGACGAGCTGATCGGGGAGAGCACTCAGGAGGCTGTGCTCGTGAACGACGGTGGCGATCTGAGGAGCGACCCTCCGAACGCGATCAACGAGACCGCCTGCGTGACGACCCCGACCAATTGACGCGCAGGGAGGAAGTGTCATGCGCAGACTTCGCAGCCGCCTGTCCTACGCGAACGTGATGGCGACGCTTGCCGTCTTCATCGCTCTCGGCGGAACCGCAACGGCCGCGGTGATCATCACGTCCAACGAGGAGGTCGCGCCGGACACGATCTCCGGGCACAACCCGCCCGAGGGCGCCCATCCGAACCTGATCGAGAACTCGATCAGTCAGGCCGACCTCGGTCCCGACGCGCAGACCTGCCGCACATCCGGTCTGCTCTCGATCGCGACCCGCGAACCGAGCGTGCAGGTCTGCCGATCCGGGGCACTCGTGGTCACGGCACGTTGTCTGGCCGACCGGAACGACATTCCTCCGGCCACCAGTGGCGTGCTGTTGGTCCGCACTTCCGTGGATGACTCATTCGCCACGGGTGAAAACCAGGGTGCCGTGCACTTCGGACCGACGGACGACGCCAGCCTCCTGGAGGTTCGCGCATCGGGCCGGCACGGCGGCTCGAGCATCGGCCGTACCGACTTTGTCGCCGGCGCACCCGACGGCAGTCAGCTCGCAGGAGTCGTCGGAGCGCGGGTGACCAAGCTGACCGGGCGCGGGGCGGGGAGCTGTGAGTTCGTGGTCGGGGCGTCGAAGTAAGCCGGACCTCAGCGAGGCGGGCGGCATACTGCGCGGGCGGTGTCGCAGGAGAACGTCGAACGTGTGCGCAACTGCCTCGAGGCCTACCGCCGCGGCGACTACGCGGCGGCATCGGCGCGCCTGGCGCCCGACGTCGTCTGGGAGGTCGGTCAGGAGTTGCCGGCGCATGGCCCGGCGGCGGTCCGGGATCTGTGGAAGCGCTGGGACAGCGAATGGGAGGACCTCGAGACGGTCGCCGACGAGTTCCTCGACGCGGGGGACAACGTTGTCGTCGCAATCCGCTACCGGGGCCGTGGGCGTGGCAGCGGGGTCGAGGTCAATGACCGACTGTTCGAGGTTCACACATTCCGAGACGGCGAGTGCGTCCGCAAGGTCGATTTTGCGGAGCGATCCGAGGCGCTCAAGGCCGCCGGGCTGGCGGAGTAGCTCAGGCAGCCTCCGGCTGGCGCGAGCACTTGGCCCGCGTCTGCCCGGGTCCGGCTCAGTTCGACGCGCCGACCACGAACTCGCAGGTGCTGCCCCGTTTTGAGTTCGTTTGGTCACCCGCGCTCCGACGACTCCGGCGAGCTGGCTGCCGGCGGGTGCCCCGGCGACAAAATCAGTGCGTCCGAGGTCCGAGCCGCCCAGCGTGGTCGAGCGAACCTCCAGGACGTCAGCCCTGTTGTCCGTCGGTCCGAAATGGGCTGCCTGCAAGCTCTCACCGATCACGAACGAGTCATCGACGGAAGTGCGGACGAACAGTGCGCCACTGGTCCTCGGGGTCGCCTCACGGTCGCGCAGACAGCGCGCCGCTGACCGCAAGTGCCCCCGACCGGCAGATCAGCCTCGAGTCATCCGCGGTCAAGAGCGCCACCACCCCCGGTGTGCGGCAGGTCTGGGCATCGGGCGCAAGGTCATCCTGGTTGATCGCTAGTCCAGACTCAGCCGAAAGCCGCATGGACAAGCGGCGTCCGAACTACGAAGCCACGCCGTCTAGATGTGGTACATGCCCGCGCCGACCTCGTCCGCCTCACGGCGGGCGATGTCGGCGATCGTGGTGCGGCTGAAGACGTCGCGGAGGGCCTCGACGCCCTCCTTCCAGATCCCGCCCGCCTCGTCGGCCTCGGCGCCGACCCGGCCGTCGAGTGACTGGACGACCTCGATCACGGTGATCTGCTCGGGTCGGCGGGCGAGGGTGTAGCCGCCCTTGACCCCGCGCTGGCTGAGCAGCAGGCCGTCGCGGCGCAGGGTCGAGAAGAGCTGCTCGAGGAACTGCACCGGCATCCCGCGGCGCTCCGCGATCTGGGCGATCGGGACCGGCCGCTCCCCGGAGCGGGCCAGCTCCGCCATGGCGACGACGGCGTAGCGCGACTTCGAGGTCACAGAGATCATCGCCGCCGCCCGCTCGAACTCGCCATCGCCGAAGTGTTGTAGCGGATGTGGACCGAAAAACCTCGCTCCTACCGTGACCCCGGCGACCCCACCTCGCCGTGCTGGCTAGGATGGCCGCGCGGCCCGAAGGCTGCCGTGAGCCGGTCGTCGCTGAGTCCGGTGACGCTTCTTCCGGGGTGCTCGGCCCCGGGTCGGGGTAGAGGAATGAACGAGGAACGACGCTGCCTGGTGATAGATGAGCAGCCCGCCGTCCGGCTGGGCGTCCGGGGCCTGCTCGCCGACCGATACGAGGTCGAGGAGGCCTCCGACGGTCAGGACGCGCTCGAGTTGATCAGCTCGATCGGCGACTTCGACGTCGCAATCGTCGAGCTCGTGCTCGCCGCCAACGGGACGCCCGACTCCCTGCTCGGGCTCCCGGCGATCCGGGCCCTGCACCGAGCGCGGCCGGGACTCGGGATCGTCGCCCACGCCGCGCGGCCCGAGCGCCACGCGGCAACCGAGGCGATCGACGCCGGGGCGACTGCATACGTCGCCAAGAGCTCACCAACCGCCGAGCTCGCCCGCGCCGTCGACGCCGCCGCCGAGGCCGAGACGTTCGTCGATCCGGCGGCCCAGGGCGCCGGCCGGCGCGAGCTCACCCGCCGGCAGCGCCAGATCCTTCAGCTCTATGCCGACGGGCACTCGACCCAGATCGCCGCCCGCGAGCTCGGGCTCAGCACCGAGACGGTCCGCACCCACACCAAGGCCGTTCTCGCCCGGCTCGAGGCCCGCGACCGAACCCACGCGGTCGCGATCGGGCTCCGATCCGCCCTCATCGAATAACTCCCGCCACGTCCTCCGCTCTCGCTCGAATCAATTGTCCGCGGCTACGCCGCGGACTTCTTGTTCTGCTTCCGCGTCCGGGCGTGCGGGGTGCCCACTCAGCCCCACGCCTATAGCCAGCCTCTGTCGCGGGCGATGAGGACTGCCTGGGCGCGGTCGATCGCGCCGATCTTGCGGTAGACGTTGTGGAGATGGGTGCGGACGGTGCTCACCGAGAGCGAGAGCTCCTGCGCGATCTGCTTGTAGACCTTGCCCTCGGCGAGACCGCGCAAAGCGTCCATCTCCCGGAGCGAGAGCGGGCAGGGCTCGGTCGCGCGCCGGCGTCGTTCGCCGGCGTGAGGGAACTCGAACATCAGCGAGCTCAGGGCCTGGTCGTCGAGCTCGAGGGCGGCGGCCGGCATCCGCATCGCCTCGACCGGGACCGGATCGCCGGCGGCATGGTGGACGATCATGTCCGCGAGCCTGATCGCCGCCGCGTGGCCGGAGGCGTCCGGCGCGTGGTGGCGCTCGACCGCTCCGGCGACGATCTTCGGCAGACCCCACCTGCGGACGAGCACGGCGCCGACGAGGGCGTGATCGATGCCGAGCTCACGCCGCTCCCGGCGGGCGCGATCGTCTGGCGACTCGTTGCGCTCGTCGCCCGCCTGCGCTTCTCCGTAGAGCTGGGCGAGCACGAGCTTGCCGACGTCGTGGACGAGCGCCGCGACCGCGAGCTCATCGCGCTGGGGCAGGCGGGCGACCTCGCCGATGCGCTCGGCCCCGATCCGCACCGCGGCCGCGTGGCGGCGGAAGTGCTCGGCGCGATCGGACACGGTGCCCGGGGCCGCGAGCATGTCGTAGGTCTCGATGCCCGTCGCGAGGGTGTGCACGTTCTCGACCTCGAGCGCCTCGACCGCCTCGCGCACGCCCCCGGCGCGCCCGGACGGCCCGGCTCCGTTGTTGGCGGCCCGCATGACCGCGATCGCGAGCGCCGCGTCGGCCTCGATCGCGTCCGCCACTTCGCTCGAAGAGCTCGCCTGACGCTCGCAGAGGCCCAGCAGCCGCCGCCGGGCCTCGAACAGCGCCGGCATGTCCGAGACCGCCTCGAAGGCGTCCGCAAGCCGCCGCCCGCCGACTCCGGCTCGCCGCTCGGGGGTCTTGGTGGCCTGGCTCATCGTCTGAATCCCGTCGCTGCGTCCGCGCACTCACGCGGTCTCGCTTCTTAGATCGGCATTAGCCCCGGCTTGTTTAGCCCGGGTCGGTCGCTCGCCGCCTTTTCGGGACGCTCGTCCAGGCGCGGTCGACGCCCGACTCAGGCGTGCAGACGGGCGAGCGCCGCCTCGACGCGGGCGCTCGATTGCTCGCGGCCGAGCGTCGCCAGCGACTCGAAGATCCCGGGCGAGACCGTGGTTCCGGTGATCGCCACGCGCAGCGGCTGGTAGACGTCGCGGGGCTTCGCCGCAAGCCGGTCGACCAGCGCGCCGAGCTCGCGCTCGAGCGTCGGGGCGTCGAAGGGCTCTGCCGCACGCAGGACCTCGAGCGCCTCGGCGAGCGCCCGCTCGACCCCCTCGCGCTCCATCACCTTCGACCACGCCTTCGGGTCGTCGACGGGCGGCTCGAAGAGGAACGCGATGAGCGGCCAGAGCTCGTCGAGAGTCTGCGCCTTTTCCTGGGCGATCGCACAGGCCGCCTCGAGTCGCTCGCGGTCGGCCGCCGCCTCGGGATGCCCGGCGCGCTCGAGCGCCTCGCCGGCGACATCGACGTATTCGGCGAGCGGGAGCTCGCGCATGTAGCGGCCGTTGAGCCAGCGGAGCTTGCGCTCGTCGAAGATCGCCGACGAGCGGCCGACACGCTCGATCGAGAACCGCTCGATCAGCTCGGGCGTCGAGAGGATGGTCTCGTCGTCCTCCGCCCCCCATCCGAGCAGCGCCAGGTAGTTGCGCAGGGCCGCCGGCAGGTACCCGGCATCGCGGAGCTCCTGGACCGAGGCCGCGCCGTGGCGCTTGGAGAGCTTCTTGCCGTCCGGGCCGTGCAGCAGCGGCAGGTGCGCGTACCGGGGCGGCTCTCCGCCCAGGGCCTCGAGCACGAGCAGCTGCTTGGGCGTGTTCGAGAGGTGGTCGTCGCCGCGGATCACATCGGTGATCCGCATCTCGAGATCGTCGACGGCGACCGCGAAGTTGTACAGCGGCGTGCCGTCGCCGCGCGCGATCACGAAGTCGTCGGTGAGCCTGTTCTCGAACCTCACCGGCCCGCGGATCACGTCCTCGACCGTGGTCTCGCCCTCGTCGGGAACCTTGAGCCGGACCGCCGCCCCCTCCCCCGCCCGCGGCTCGCCGCGGTAGCCGGTGTTGCCGTGCGCCTGCTTGTAGGCGCGAACGTCGTCCGCGGTCGCGGTGTCGGGGTAGGCGCTGCCCGCTTCGACGAGCTCGGCGATCCGCTCGCGATGCCGATCGCCGCGCTCGGCCTGGCTCACCGGGCCCTCGTCCCAGTCGAGCTCGAGCCATCGCAGGGCGTCGAGGATCTGCTCGACGTTCTCGGGAGTCGAGCGCTCGCGGTCGGTGTCCTCGATCCGGAGCACGAGGGTTCCGCCCGAGCCCCTCGCCGCGAGCCAGTTGTAGAGCGCCGTCCGCGCGCCCCCGATGTGCAGGGCACCGGTGGGTGAAGGGGCGAAGCGGACTCTCGAGGACTGGTTCACGACTGGCTGATCGGCGCGCATGTTTCCACAGCATGCGCGGCGCCGACCGCGCCCGGCGGCGGCCGACTTCGCGTGATCCCTGTCGCCCGCATGGGTTTCGGGACTGACAACCCCGACGAAGGGAGCGGACACATGTGGATCTCGAAGCGGACCATTGCCGTCGGCTTGGCGGCCGTGGCGGCAGCGTTCTCGATGGCCGTGGCGGTCGGCGCGAGCGGCGCCGGTAAGTCCGGCGGCGACGAGGGCGAGCCTGCGCTCGAGCAATCGCTGGCGCCCTCGATGCCTGGTGAGGCCGCGTTTCACGGCGTCAACCCCGGCGGCGTGCCGTGGGTGCTCGACCGTGGCGAGGTGCGGCTGAACGGCGACGACGAGCTCGAGCTGCAGGTCGAGGGGCTCGTGATCCCGAAGCCGGCCGGCGACGGCACCGCCGGAGGCGTGAAGACGATCAGCGCCTCGCTCTACTGCGGCGCCGATGCGAACACCACGGCGGCCGACACGACCCGCCAGGTACCGCTGTCACGCGACGGCGACGCACGGATCCGCGATCGGTCGTTCGCGGTGCCCTCCACCTGCCTTGCGCCGGTGATCCTCGTTCACCCGAACGGGAGCACCGCCGTCTACATCGCGGTGGACGGCTGGCGAGGCTAGAGCCCGCCGCAAGCCCGAGCAGGCGGCCGCCCGAAGGGGGCGGCCGCCGCGTTTCGGGCCCGGACGGCCCTACTCGGCCGGGTCGCGCTCGCGTCAATAGGCTGCGGCTCAGATGCTGATCGGATGCCACGTCTCGACCGCGGGCGGGCTCGTGAAGGCCGTCGAGCGCGGGGTCGAAAGCGACTCGGCCGCGATCCAGGTCTTCAACCAGAGCCCGCGGATGTGGCGCCCCACCCGCTACAGCGAGGATGACTTCGCCGAGTTCCGCGAGGCGATCGACGGGACCGAGATCGACTCGGTGACGATCCACGCCGTCTACCTGATCAACTGCGCGAGCAAGGAGCGCGAGGTCAGGTCGAAGTCGATCGCGTCGCTCACCCACGCGTTGCGGGTCGGCGACGGGATCGGCGCGCACGGCGTCGTCCTGCACGCCGGGGCACGCAAGGGCGAGCCGCACCGGCCCTCGATCAAGCGCGCGGCGAAGGCGATCGCGAAGGCGATCGCCGACTCGGACGAGTGCCCGGTCCTGCTCGAGAACACGGCCGGTACCCAGGGGCCGCTGGGGCGCAACTTCGACGAGCTCGCCGAGCTGGTCGAACTGCTCGACGGCGACGCGAGAGTCGGGATCTGCCTCGACTCGTGCCATCTGCTGGCCTCGGGGTTCGAGATCCGCACGGCCGATGCGCTCGGCGCCGTGGTCGACGACTTCGACGCCAAGGTCGGTCTCGATCGCCTCCGCTGCCTGCACCTCAATGACTCCAAGACCCCACTCGGGGGGAACCGGGATCGCCACGCCAACCTCGGCGAGGGTGAGATCGGCGAGCGCGGCATCGGCGTCTTCCTCTCCGAGCCGCGGTTCGATCGGCTGCCGACGTTGATCGAGACGGGAGGAGCCGACGGGTCGCCGGGGCGCGCCGACGTGGAGCTGGCGCGAAAGCTGCGCAAACGCGGAATCGCCGCCCGCCGACGAGGCGGGCGGCGATCGAAGCGCTGACGCGCTAGATCGTCAGAACGGCTGGTTTCAGGTCAGTTCGTCGCCGGTCTCACGTGAGACTGCGCGCTGCAATGCGAGGCCGAGGCCGGTGACCGCCAGTGCGACCGCCGCCATGGCGATCACGTCGAAGCCGGTGAACGGGAGCGGACCCACCTTGCCGCCGAGACCGGTGCCGCTCGGAGTCTCCGAGGGCGCCGAGCCCGAACCGGTGTTGGAGGGCGTGTTGCCGCCAGTGTTGATCTGCGAGAGCTGATTCCCGTACTGGTTCGTGGTCGGGTCGACCTGCTGGGCCCCTGCGAGCGCGGGCACCGCGATCGACGCGCAAAGCGCGACGACCAACAGTCCAGCGAGCTTGGTCTTCAGCAGATTGGTGATTCTCAAGGAACGGTTCTCCTTCGAGAGATGGGGAGATGAACGAAGGCGAATCTAAACGCGCCGGGTGAGACTAACGTGAGCGCCGGATGAGAACCGCTCTCATGCGGAGGGAGGGGCTCAGGCGTCGCTAATGCCTGTCTCATCGACCTCTCATGGCCCTCTCATGCGCGCACGCAAGGCTTGTAGCGGATGCGCACCCCTTCGCCCACGGGTAGCCGCGAGTGACCCATCGCTCGCGTATCGTGACCTTGCAGGCCGGCGTGGTCGGCGTGCTTCTGGTGGTCGTATACCTGACGATCCTGCGGCCGAACGACGACAGCTCGGTCTCCGCGGTCAACGCCCCGGGAGCACCGCAGCAGATCGTCAACGCGCCGCCGCAGCAGCCACGCCACCGCCCGAAGCCCCCGCGCCGGCCTCAGCGCTCGACCGACCGACGGCCCGGCCCGGGTGCGAGCGCACCCGCCGGGGCCGGCGTCGCGGCCGGATCGAGCGCTCCGAGCGCCCCCACCCCGGGCACGACGCCGACCACGCCGGTCTCGAACCCGGGCGGCAGCTCGCCGGGCGGAGGCGGAGGCCCGCCGACCGGAGGCGGAGGCCCGCCGGGCGGCGGCCCGCCCGACGACGAATCGCCGACGGAGGATCAGTACGGGGACACGCTCACCCGCCTGACCGCGCCGCTGCGGTGACGGCCGCCTGACCGCGGCCGCCGGCGGCCGGGCACCGGCCCGGGCGGCGACAACTGAGGTGTGGGCGCCGTGATCCCGGCTACATTCCCTGAGTGTTGATCGACTCTCGGGCGCGCACCGCCGCGGCGGAGCAGGCCGATGCGGGCGAGCGCAAGTCCTTGCTTGCGGGTGTCCGCACCCGGGTGCTGGTCTCGTTCCTGGCGCTCCTGATCGTCTCCACGGCGGCCTCGGTCCTGGTCCTCCGCCAGCTGCTCCTCTCGCGCATCGGCGACCAGGTCGAGCGCGAGCTCGCCCTCGACGTCAACTCCCTGCGCGAGCTCTCCGCCCGAGGCGAACCCGGCACCGGAAAGCCGTTCGCCGGCGTCCAGGAGCTCTTCGACGCCTACATGGAGCAGACCTCGGCGCCCGCCGACGGGGTCCTGGTCTCGTTCATCGGCGGCCAGCGTTACCTCTCGGAGGTCGCGAACCCGAGCGACGAGGCCCTGCAGACCTCGTTTGGCACCCTCGCGCGAACCCGGGCCCCCGGGGGCGGCGAGCTCGAGACGCCGGTGGGAGAGACGCGTTTCCTCGCCGTCCCGGTGAGCATCGGGGACACGAACGGTGTCCTCGTGGTCGCCTCGCTGACCGCGGCCGCGCGCGACGAGGTCGAGAGCGCCGTCCGGGTCGCCGTCGGCGTCTCGCTCGTCGTTCTGCTGCTGGCGTCGCTGTTCATCTGGCTTGCCGCCGGACGGGCGATCGCGCCGCTGCACGCGCTCTCGCGCACCGCGAAGACGATCTCGGAGACCGACCTCTCCGCCCGGATCCCGGTCCGCGGCGGCGACGAGATCGCCGATCTCGGACGCACCTTCAACGGCATGCTCGATCGCCTCGAGATCGCCTTCGCCGATCAGAAGGACTTCCTCACCGACGTCGGCCACGAGCTCCGCACGCCGATCACCGTGATCCGCGGGCACCTCGAGACGCTGAGCGACTCGCCCCGGGAGCGCGAGGAGGCGACCGCGGTGATCCAGGACGAGCTCGACCGCATGAGCCGCTACGTGGACGACCTGCTGCTGCTGGCGAAGGCGCCGCGGCCGGACTTCCTTCGCATCGGGCCGATCGATCTCGACCTCTTCACCCACGACCTGTTCACCAAGGCCCGCAGCCTCGGCAACCGCGACTGGCGCATCGACGGCACCGGGGTCGGGATCGTCGTCGCCGACCCGCAGCGGCTCACGCAGGCGGTGATGAACCTGGCCGACAACGCCGTCCGCCACACTCGCGACGGCGAACCGATCTGGCTCGGCAGCTCGCTGATCGGCGACCAGGCGCGCCTCTGGGTGCGCGACGAGGGGCCGGGCGTCGATCCGGCCGATCGCGAGCGGATCTTCGGTCGCTACGCGCGCGCGGCCTCGAACTCGCGATCCGCGGAGGGCGCCGGCCTCGGGCTCTCGATCGTGCGCGCGATCGCCGACGCCCACGACGGCCGGGTGGAGCTCGACTCGCGGCTCGGCCTCGGCTCGACCTTCACGATCGTGCTCCCGGCGAGCCCGTTGCCTTGAGCCGGATCCTGATCGCCGAGGACGAGGTGCGGCTCGCGTCGTTCCTGGAGAAGGGGCTGCGCGCCAGCGGCTTCGTGACCACGGTCGTCGGCGACGGGCCGAGCGTCAACTCGGTCGCCAACGACGACGACTTCGACCTGCTGATCCTGGACCTCGGGCTCCCGGGCAAGGACGGCCTCGACGTGCTCCGCGACCTGCGCGCCGCGGGCCAGCGACTGCCGGTGATCGTGCTCACCGCGCGCGGCGACCCCTACGACCGGATCGAGGGGCTGGAGACGGGCGCCGACGACTACCTGCCGAAGCCGTTTCACTTCGAGGAGCTGGTCGCCCGCGTCCGTGCGAGGTTGCGCGACGAGGGCTCGCCGAGCGAGCAGGCGCAGCTGCGGGTGGGCGGGGTCAGCCTCGACCTGCGGACCCGGTGGGCGAGCGTCAACGGCGAGACGATCGAGCTCAGCGCGCGCGAGTTCGAGCTGCTGCGAACGTTCCTCGAGCACCCCAACCAGGTGCTCAGCCGCGAGCAGCTGCTCGCCCGGGTCTGGGGCTACGACTACGACCCCGGGTCGAACGTCGTCGACGTCTACGTCGGCTACCTGCGCCGCAAGCTCGGCCAGGGCAGGTTCGAGACGGTCCGCGGCGTCGGCTACCGCTTCAAGGCCTGAGCGGCCTCACCAGCTGAGCCCCTGCGTCGCGGAACCCTCGGAACCGGCGCGAGGATGGAGTCTTGACTCCCGCCTGGGGCTGCGGGAGGGTTGGCGAGTCCCCTCGGCGACCCTGAAGGAGCTGGCTGCATGAGCGCACGACGCGCACCGACCTGGCACCCGATCTCGATCCTCGGCGTGGCCGCCGCGCTCGTGCTCGCTGGGCCCGTGGGCCAGGCCGACGCGGTGGTCACGGGGCTGGCGCGTGTGTCGCCGTTCACCCCCACCACATCAGCCGCCAAGAGCCTGACCGCGACCTGCCCGCCCGGCACGCGGGTGGTCGGCCCCGGCGGTGACACCACACCCGGCAACGGCAGCGTGGTGCTCAACCGGATCCGGCCCGAAGCCTCGCTGACATCGGTGACGCTGCACGCCGACGAGGACGAGGTCGGGACGCCCGAGAGCTGGTTCCTGCAGGCGTTCGTGGTCTGCGCCGCTCCGCCCCCCGGACTGGAGCTCGTCAGCGCGACGAGCGCGAGCACCTCCGCGAACAAGAGCGTCGTCGCCACGTGCCCGAGCGGCAAGCGGTTGCTCGGCAATGGCGCGGCGATCATCGGCGCCCCCGGCCAGGTGCTGCTCGACGGGCAGCTTCCCAACGGCCAGCTGACCTCGGTCACCGCGAATGCGGTCGAGGACGAGACCGGCACCTCCGCCGCCTGGAGGATCACCGCCTACGCGATCTGCGCCAACGCTGTCACCGGGCTGCAACGCGTCACGGTAGCCAGCGCGGTGGACTCGGACAACAATCGCATCGCGACGGCTCCCTGCCCGACGGGCAAATCGGTGATCGGGATGGGCGGCACCATCAACGGCCAAGGGGTCCTCGACGCGGTGTTCCCCGACATCCCGTTGACGAGCGCCAACATCACCGCCTTCGAGGACGCCACCGGCAACGCCGGCAACTGGAGCGTGACCGCCTACTCGATCTGTGCCGCCAGCGCAGAGCTCGTCGCGAGCACGGGAATCCGGCAGGAGCTCATCTCCTCGGCACGAGCTGCGGACTGCGTGTCGGGCAGACTCGCCGCAGGCGCCGGGATCGACACCGCCGGCGGCACCGGCAGGGTCGCGGCCTTCGACGTGATCCCGGCCCGCTCGAGCCCGACCTTCTCGTACGCGGGCGCGCACACCGTCTCTGGCCAGACCGCCGACTCGTGGAACATCAGCGCACAGGCGATCTGCGCGACCGCGTTCCCGAACCAGGCGCCTACGAGCGCGGCGAGCGTAAACGACTCCGAGACCGAGAAGTCGGCGACGGTGACGTGCCCGGCCGGCCTGCGCGTGATCGGGGCCGGAGGCGGGATCAACGGCGGCGACCCCACCCTGGTGCCGGCGAACCTCACGCTGGAGACGGTCCGCCCGAACAGCGCGCTGACCGGAGTCACGGCGACCGCGCACGAAACGGAGGGGGGCACCGCGTCCAACTGGACCCTGAACGCGTACGCGGTGTGCGCGTCGCGGCCGGCCGGCCTACGCCGCGTGAAGACATCGAGCGCCCCGGGATCCGACGAGTTCGCCCAGACGACCGCGACCTGCCCGGCGGGTACGCACCTGATCGGCACCGGCGGTGAGGTCGTCGGCGGCGCCGGCGAGGTGGTGCTCGACGACCTCCGCGCCGACACCGCGCTGACGAAGACGACGGTCACCGGATTCGAGGATCACACCGGCTTGGACTCCGACTGGCACATGACCGCGTACGCGATCTGCATCAAGCGCTGAGGAACAGAACGCTCGGCCAAGGTGCAGCAGGCCGCTCGCCGACCGGGAGCGCGGCGGCCACCGGTCGCTCAGTCCAGGATCTTGCGCAGGTCGAAGGCGCGGATGCCCTCCGGGCCCTCGTCGGTGCAGTCGAAGAACCGGGGGTTGACGCAGGAGTAGCCGGCGCCCGCGCCCTCGTAGGCGGGTTCGACGCGGAACTGACACTGCGGCAGCGGATCGCCCGTCATCTTGATCCCGCCGAAGCCGCCCGCGGCCTCGGCGAGCTCGAACATGTCGACGTCGATCTCGGCGCGGAAGACCTTGCGCAGGCAGCCCATGAACTGCGCGCCGGTGAACTGGTCCTCGTAGCTGTAGAGGAAGCGGCAGCCGAGCTCGATGCAACCGCGGGGCTCGATCAGCTTGTCGCAGAAGGCGCGGCAGCGGCGGCACTCGCTCGCCTGCGTTCCCGATCGCTGGACAGTTGCCACGGCTGAAGTCTAGGCGAGCCGGGAGCGCCGAGACGGGCAAGGACGGGTCATGCTGCGAGGGCGGCCGGACCCAACAGCTGATCCAGTTCGGCCCGCAGCGCCGGCGACGGCGTCACCCGGTAATCGGTGCCGAAGCGCAACCGCCGCACGCCCTCGCGGGTGCGCATCTCGAGCAGCACCTCGTTCTCGCCCGGGAAGTCGCCGAAGACCGCCTTCAGGTCGTCGATCAGCCCGGCGCCGAAGGCCCCGGCGTCGACGCGGAGCAGCAGCGGCTCGGCGGCCTGCGCGAGCTTCGCCCGGGCCGCGGCGAGCTCGCCGGCCCCGGGCTCGAACTGCTCGGCCTCTTGGACCACGAGGCTGAGCTTGCCGCCCTCGCCCTTGTCGACCCGGCCGCGGACGACGACCACGCGGTCGACCTCGAGCCCCTCGGCGACCTCGGAGGCCGCGTCGCGGACGAAGAGCTCCAACCGCCCCTCGAGGTCGTCGAGCGCGGCGAACATCACGTACCCGCCGCGGCGGGTGCGGACCTTCTTCGCCTCGGCGACGATCCCGCCGACGGTCACCCAGGCCCCGTCGGCGAGCGACCCGACCGTCGCCAGCGGGCGCTCGACCCGCGCCCGCAGCGCGTCGCGGACGTCGGCCAGCGGGTGCGCGGAGACGAACGTCCCCAGCGTCTCCTTCTCCAGCCGCAGCAGCTCGCGCTGGTCGAACTCCTCGCCGATCACGGGCCGGTGCGCCGGGGCGGCGAGCCCCGACGACGACTGCTCGGCATCGCCCGGCCCTCCGAGGTCGAAGATCGAGCCCTGCCCGCGGCGCGAGTCCTCCTGGGCCTGCTGGCCCGCCGACTGGGCGTGCGCCAGCACCTCGAGCATCGCCCGCCGCGGCGCCTTGGTCGAGTCCAGCGCCCCGCACTTGACCAGGCACTCGATCGCGCGCTTGTTCACGGCCCGCGCGTCGACCCGCTCGCAGAAGTCCCAGATCGACCCGAACGGGCCGCCGGACTCGCGCGCGGCGATGATCGTCTCGACCGCGGCGTGGCCGACGTTCTTGACCGCGTCGAGACCGAACCGGATCGAGTTGCCGCTGACGACGAAGCCGTGGTCGGAGGAGTTGACGTCGGGCGGCAGCACCTCGATCTCCATCTCGGCGCACTTGTTGACGAAGAACGGCACCTTGTCCTTGGTCGACATCACCGAGGAAATGACCGCCGCCATGTACTCGGCCGGGTAGTTGGCCTTGAGGTAGGCGGTGCGGTAGGAGATCAGCGCGTAGCAGGCCGCGTGGGACTTGTTGAACGAGTAGTCGGCGGCGGCGGTCATCAGCGACCACAGGTCCTTGGCCACCGCGGGCGCCGTGCCCGAGGAAGCGCAGCCGTCGATGAACTTGCCCTCCATCGTCGCCATCAGGTCGCGCTTCTTCTTGCCGACCGCCTTGCGGAGGTCGTCCGCCTCGGCCGGCGTGAAGCCGCCGAGCTGCTTGGAGATCTCCATCAGCTGCTCCTGGTAGATGCAGCAGCCGTAGGTCTCCTCGGTGATCGGGCGCAGGCGCGGGTCCTGGTAGGTGACCGAAGCGGGGTTGCGCTTGCCGCGCGCGTAGTCGGGGATGAACCGCATGGCCCCGGGCCGGTACAGGGCGCCGATCGCGACGATGTCGTTGAACTCGGTCGGGCGGATCTGCTTCAGCGCCTCGCGCATGCCCTCCGACTCGAGTTGGAAGACCCCGACCGAGTCGCCGCGGGAGAGCATCTCGAAGGTCTTGGCGTCGTCGAGCGGGATCGCCTCCATCTCGACCTCGTCGCCGCGCGAGCGGCGGATGATCTCGACCGCGTCCTCGATCACGTCGAGGTTGCGCAGCCCGAGGAAGTCCATCTTCAGCAGGCCGATCTCCTCGATCGGCCCCATCGAGTACTGGGTGACGATCTTGTACTGGCGCGCGGGCTTGCCGTTGGCCCCCTGGGCGGCGGGCGCCCCGCGGTCCTCGGCCAGCTGCAGGGGCACGATCTCGTCCAGCGGCCTGTCGGCGATCACCACCGCGGCGGCGTGGATCGAGTTGTTGCGGACGATCCCCTCCAGTCCCCTGGCGACCTCGACGATCTTGCGCACGTCGCCGTCGGAGTCGTAGGCGCGCTTCAAGTCCTGGCCCGGCTTCAGGCAGTCGTCGAAGCTGGGGCTGCGGCCCATGATCGGATCGGGAATCAGCTTCGCCGCCCGGTCTCCGGTGGCGTAGTCGTAGCCGAGCACCCGCGCGGCATCGCGGGTCGCCGCCCGCGGCGCCATCTTGCCGAAGGTGATGATCTGGGCCACCGACTCGCGCCCGTACTTCTCCTGCACGTAGCGGATCACGCGCTCGCGCCCGCGGACAGAGAAGTCGATGTCGATGTCGGGCATCGACTTGCGCGCCGGGTTGAGGAAGCGCTCGAAGAGCAGGTCGTTGGCGAGCGGATCGAGGTCGGTGATGTTGAGCGCGTAGGCGACGATCGAGCCCGCCGCCGACCCGCGCCCGGGGCCGACCGCGATCCCGTTCTGCTTCGCGAAGTTGACGAAGTCCCAGACGATCAGGAAATAGGACTCGAACCCCATCTCGCCGATCACCCCGAGCTCGAAGTCGAGGCGCTCGACCGCGGCGGCGGGGGGCGGGTCGCCGTAGCGGCGGGCCAGCCCCTCGCGCGCCAGCCGGTGGAGCATCGCCCGCGGCTGCTCGCCGTCGGGGGTCGGGAACCGCGGCAGCAGCAGCTTGCCGAGCTCGAGCTCGACCTGGCAGCGCTCGGCAACTTCGAGCGTCGTCGGGACCGCCTCCGGCCAGGCGGCGAACGATTCCTCCATCTCGGCGGCGCTCTTGAGAAAGAACTCGTTCGTGTCGAAGGTCAGCTTCGGTTGCTCGAGCGTCGACTTGGTCTGCACGCAGAGCAGCGCGGCGTGGTTGTCGTAGTCCTCGCGCCGCTGGTAGTGGACGTCCGCCGTAGCCACCAGCGGCCGGCCGAGCTCGCGGGCGTAGCGGACGATGCCCTCGTTGGCCTTCGCCTGCTCGGGAATCCCGTTCTCCTGGACCTCGAAGTAGACGTCCTCGGCGCCGAACACGCCGACGAGCTCGTCGAGGTGGGCGCGCGCGTCGGCCGGGCGCTCCTCGACCAGCCGGCGGCAGAAGCGGGACTGGAGGCAGCCGGTGAGCGCGATCACGCCCTCGGAGTGGCGGTCGAGCAGCTCCATGTCGACGTTCGCCCGACCGCGGGAGAAGCCCTCGAGGAAGCCGGCGGAGGTGAGCTTGACCAGGTTGCGGAAGCCGCGGTCGTCGGCCGCGATGAGGGTCAGGTGGTTGCGCTCGACCCGGCCCTCGGCCTTGCGGTCGTCGACCAGATAGGCCTCGAGCCCGAGGATCGGCTTGATCCCGTGCGCCCGACAGGCCTTGTAGTGCTCGACCGCGCCGTTCATCACCCCGTGGTCGGTGAGCGCCAGCGCGGGCATGCCGAGCTCGGCCGCCCGCGCCGCCATCGCATCGATCTTGCACGCACCGTCGAGCAGCGAGTACTCGCTGTGGACGTGCAGGTGGGCAACGCTCCCGCTCACCTCCCGATCATCGCAACCGGGTCGGTCGCCATCGACCCCTCAACTCGCTAACTGCGACGATCCCGAGCGTGATCTGGTTGCTCCGCCACGGGGATGCCGAGGACTCGAGCGCCGACGATGCCTCGCGCCGGCTGACGGCGAAGGGGGAGCGCCAGTCGCGGGCGGCGGGCGAGGCGCTGGCGGAGCTCGGAGCGCGGGTCGACACCTGCCTCACGAGCCCGAAGGTCAGGGCGCTGGAGACGGCGCAGCTGGCGTGCGAGCCGCTCGGGATCGAGCCCGAGGTCAGCGAGACGCTGCGCGGCGGCGACTTCGACGCCTCCGCGCTCGCGGCCGGCCGCGGCGACGTGCTCCTGGTCGGCCACGAGCCCGATTTCTCCCGCGCGATCCAGGCCGAGACCGGCGCCCACGCGGAGATGAAGAAGGGCGGCCTCGCGGCGATCGACGGCTCGACCCTGCTCACCCTGCTGCGCCCGGGCCAGCTGCGGCGAATCGCCGCGGGGGCCGGGCGCTCGCGGGCCTAGCGCTACGGGGCTTCGAGCGAACGTCGAGTGATGACTTGAGCACCGTATGGGGTGGTCAAGTCATCACTCGGCCCGCAGAACCCCTCGATTGTCGACTTGAGCACAGTATTTGTGCTCAAGTCACCAACGGCGACTCCGGTAACCGCCACGAGCGCCCCGACCCGCACCCCCTCACTGCCACGCCCCGGCCAGGACCCTCAACGCACGCCACGGGGCACCACGCACCCTCACCCCACCCGCCTAGCCGAAGCTCTCGCCCTCCTCCTCGGTGGGGACGGCGCGCAGATGACCGAGGGTGCGCCTGGTGCGCTCGTCGGACGCCCGCAGGCGCTGGTCGGTGACGCGGAGGCGCATGAGCACGCGCTCGAGCCGCTCGAGAGCCTCGGCGACCCCGGCCTCCCGGGTGACCACGCGCGAGACCTCGCTCGCGGTCGCGACCAGCTCCGCGCGCGCCTCGGTCATCATCGCCCCGACCTCGCTCCTGATTCGGGCACCGCTCGCCCGCTCCTCGGCGCGCACGACCTCGGCCAGCCGGCGCTCGGCCGCGGCAAGCTTGTCCTCGGTGGCCTCGATCCGCTCCGCGACCCGCCGCTCGTGGCGCGCGCGCTCCTCGGCCATCCGCGCCTCCGAGCGCTCGAGCTGCTCCGTCACGCGGGCCTCGGCGCGCTCGATCGCGAGCGAGAGAGCCCGCTCGGTCGCCGCGAAGCGGTCCGCGATCGCCTCCTCGGCGACCCGGGCGCGCTCGGCGAGCTCGGCCTCTGAGCCGGCGACCAGCTCGCGCAGCGCCTCGACCTCGCGCCGGGCGCGGTCGACCATCTCCGCCGTGCGCTCGTCGATCCGCCGCTCGGCCGCCCTGATGCGGCGCTCGCGCTCCTCGCGCGCCAGGCGCAGCTCCTGGCGCCGCGCCCGGCGCGAGAGCGTCCGCTCGGCGTGCTCCGTGATCGCCTCCCGGGCCTCGCTGCTCGCGCGCTCGGCGGCGGATCCGACCTCCGCCGCGGCGCTCTGCGCCGCCGACCTGGCCGCCTCCCCGATCGCCGCCTGGCCTTGATCGCGGAGCCCGGCGAGCTCACCCTCGGCGCGCAGGAACTCGGCCTCGAGCGCCGCGCGAACCGCGGTCTCACCGCGTTCGCCGAGCTCGGTCGCGAGGCGGCCGGAGAGGTCCTCGGCCCGTTCGGCGAGCGCGCGCTCGAGCTCCTCGGAGCGGGTTGCGAGCCGTCGCTCGAGCTCCTCGCCGACCGTTCGGGCCTGCGAGCCGAGGCGCTCGGAGAGCGCGCCTGTCGCCTCGCCGATGCGCGCCCGGAGCTCGGACTCGAACGTCCGCCGCAGGTCCTCGCGCAGCTCGGTTGCCAGCGCTCCGAGGCGCGCGCCGAGCTCCTCGGAGGCCTCGGCCGTCCGCCGCCGCGAGTCGGCCTCGAGGTGCTCGACCGCCTCGGCCAGGCGATCCTCGACCGCCGCACCCAGCCGCTTGCGCGCCTTGCGGACGCGCTTTGCCACGTCGTCGCGAAGCTCGTCGCGGATTGACGCGATCGCCGCCTTGCGCCGCCGGCGCAGGTCTCGCCGCTCGGCCTTGATCCGCGACCGCAGCTGCCGCAGGCCGGCCCCGAGCTCGGCTTCGAGCTGCTCGCGGGTGGCGGACGTGGCCGCCCGCGAGTGCTCGCCGATCTCGGCCTCGGCGCTCGCGATCCGCCGCTCGAGCTCGGCGGCGAGCTCCCGGCGGCGCTCCGCCGCCTGCTCGTCAAGCGCGGCCACCGACCCGCGCACCGAGGCGGTGATCGACTCGCCAAGCTCCGCCCGCGACGCCTCGAGCTCGGCCCGCAGCGATTCGGCGGCGGCGGCGAACCGCTCGTCGAGGCGGCGCTCGGCCCGCTCGTGGGCCAGGCCGATCGCCACGTCGACCCGCTGCGCGAACAGCTCGTTGTCGGCCCCGAGCGCGCCGCGGCTCGCCGTGAGCTGGGCGGCGATCGTGCCGCGCAGCTCGGTCACCTCCTCGGCCAGCGTTCCGCTCAGCGCCCGAGCGAGCTCGGCTGCGTCGCCTCGCAACCGCTCGGCCTCGCGCTCGACGTGCTCGAGCGCGACCTGCTCGGCGCCCGCGACCATCCGCCGCGAGATCTGCTCCAGCTCGCGCTCGAGGCGCCGGGCCTCGCGGCCGAGCTCGCCGCTGAGCCGGCGGCGCGCCCGTTCGGCCGCGCTGGGCTCGGCCGGCTCCCGCCCTCTGTCCTCTCCTCCGATCACGGGAACCCCAAAATAACCGGCCCGGCGCAGGTTCGCGGCACCCGTCCGCGGGAGTGGATTACCGTGCGGGCGATGGCCGAGGCCGGAAAGCCGGACGCGGGCCCGACGGCCGACGGCGAAGAGCGGCGACCGAGGCCCGGGCCGGCCGCGCTGATCGCCCTCGGCCTGCTCTCCGGGATCTGGGCCTGGTGGGCGTGGCAGGACGGCGCCTACTTCCCCGTCGTCGTGCTCCCGGGCACGATCGTCCTCTGCCTCGGGGCCGCACTGCTGGTCGGCTTCGCCCCGTGGCGGCTCCGGCTCACGCTCTCGCCCGCGGTGTTCGTCGCGCTGGTCGCGCTGGTCGCGCTCGCCGCGTGGGCGGCGCTCTCCGCGTTCTGGAGCCCGGCGCCCGACATCGCCGTCGGCGACGGCCAGCGAATCGCGGTGTACGCGCTCGCCTTCGGGCTCGGGGTAGGGCTCTGCAATCTGCTCGGGCCGAGGATGAAGCTCTCGCTGGTGCCGTTCGCCTTCGCCGCCGCCTTCGCCGGCGTTGCGACGATCATCGCCCTATCCGGCGGCGACCGGCCCCTCGAGCTGCTCGAGGTTGACGGGACGCTCGACTACCCGCTGGGCTACCGCAACGCAAACGCCGCCTTCTTCGCGGTTGCGCTCTTCCCGGCGCTCGGCCTCGCCTCGGATCGCGAGCTCGACTGGCGCCTGCGCGGAGCGGCGCTCGGCACCGCGACCCTGTGCCTCGACCTCTTCCTGCTCTCCCAGAGCCGCGCCTCGATCCCGGCGATGTTCGTCGCCCTGGTCGTCTACACGCTCGCCTCCCCGCACCGCGTCCGCGCGCTCAGCTGGCTCGTGCTCGCCGCGCTGCCCGCGGTCGGCATCCTTCCCGCGCTGACCGCGCTCTACGACGCCGCCGGCGACGGCGGCGACCGGCTCACCGGGGTCGTCGACGAGATGCACCGGGCGGCCGGGGTGACCGCGATCACGGCGGTGATCGGGGTTGTCCTGGGCGCGTTCGCGGCCCGCTTCGAGCGCCGGCTGCCGGGAATCGGCAGCACAACCGCCCGCGGCAACAAGGTCATCAGCCGGACGATGATCGCGCTCGCCGCCGTCGCCGCGATCGGCTTCGTGGTCGCCGTCGGCAACCCCGCGCAATGGGCGTCCGACCGCTACGACGAGTTCCGCGACAGCGGGAGCCCCGACCTCTCCGCGAACTCGAGCCGCTTCGTCCTCGATCTCGGCTCGAACCGCTACGACGCCTGGCGAGTCGCGCTCAGCGACGTCGGCGACCAGCCACTGGGCGGGGACGGGGCCGGTGGCTATCAGTACTCGTATCTGCGCAAGCGCGACGCGCCGACACAGAACCTGCGCGACGCGCACAGCGTCGAGATGGAGCTCCTCTCGGAGCTCGGGATCGTCGGCCTGGCGCTCTTCATCATCGCCGTGGTCGCGGCGGTGCTCGGGGTCCTGCGGGCGAGGAGGCTCGGGCCCTCGGCCGCGGCGCTGGCTGCGATCGCGCTGGCCAGCACCGGCTACTGGCTCGTCCACACGTCGGTCGACTGGTTTTGGCCGTATCCCGCGATCACCGCGCCGATCCTGGCGCTGCTGGGCTGCGCCTGCGCGCCGGCGGTGCGCACCCAGCGGCGGCAGCCCGGCCCCCCCTTGGCTCGCATCGGCGTCGTCGCCGCGCTCGCCCTCCTCGCCCTGAGCGCGGTGCCGCCGTTCCTCTCCCAGCGCTACGTCGACGACGCGTACGCCGGCTGGCGCACCGACCTCGACCGCGCCTACGACGACCTCGACCGCGCCCGGTCGCTGAACCGGCTCAGCGACCTGCCGCTGCTCGCCGAGGGGTCGATCGCCAAGGCCGCGGGCGACCGGACGCGCGCCCTGGCGGCCTTCCGTGAGGCGGCCGAGAAGCGGCCCGAGGAGTGGGCGACCCACTATCTGCTGGCGGAGCTGCTCGCGCGCAGCGATCCGAGCCAGGCGCGCGAGCAGATCCGGACCGCGCTCGAGCTCAACCCGCTCGCGTTCAACGTCCGCGCGCTCGCCCGCAGCCTCGGCGTCGACCCGAAGAGCGCGACGGCGGCCGCGGCCCCGGGCTCGAGCGGGTAGCGGTCGGCCTCAGCCCGAGCCGATCAGCCCGCGCTGGAGCGAGAGCGCGACCGCCTGGGCGCGGGTGCGCGCGCCGAGCTTCGCCTTCGCGTTGCGGACGTGCGTCTGCACGGTCGCCGGGGAGAGCTCGAGCCTGGCCGCGATCTGGCCGTCGGTCGCCCCGTCGGCGAGCAGCTCGAGCACCTCGCGCTCGCGAGCGGTCGGCTCGCGCACGGCGCGGAGTCCGATCCGCCGCCCGCCCGCCTCGCTGGCGGGGGTGCCGCCGCCCGGATCGAGCGTCACCAGGTGTCGCGAGGGCAGGATCCCGGCGGTCACCCGCGCGTGCACCTCGACCACGGTCGCCGGCGCCTCGAGCGCGAACGGGCCCGCGTCCCCGGCCCCGGCGCGCAGGCCGGGCCAGGCGGCGGCGAACCGCTCCTCCGAGTCGGGCTCGAACAGCCGCGCGATCAGGTGCCCGACCAGGGCGGAGCGAGCGACGCCGAGCAGCCGGCAGGCGCCGAGGCTCGCTTCGATGCAGACGCCGTCGTCGTCCGCGACCAGGACGGCCTGCGGGCTGCCCGCGATTCGATGGGTCTCCTCGGGGAGCGGGGAGGCGACGGTCGCCTCAGGCACTGCTCTCGTCGCCGAGCAGGAAGCGGTCGCCGGGGGCGCGGAGCGCGCGGTGCGCGTCGCGGAAGACCTCGACTCCGGTCTCCGCGAGGATCAGGACGTCCGCGAGCATGGAGCGACGCTTGATGTAGAAGAGGTCGTGGCATAGCTTCCACGCGGTTCCGATGTCAGAGCCCGAGTAGCCGCAACGGAGCGCGGCCCAGCCGGCGATCCCCGGCTGGATCAGGTGCCGGCGGGTGTAATGGGGGAACCGTCGCTCGAGCTCGGCGACCATCTCCGGGCGCTCCGGGCGCGGGCCGACCAGGGTCATGTCTCCCCGGAGCACGTTCCAGAGCTGGGGCAGCTCGTCGATGTGAGTGCGCCGCAGCACCCTGCCCACCTTGGTCACCCGGTCGTCGTGGGCGGCAGACCACTGCGGCCCGTCGGCCTCGGCGTCCGTGCGCATCGTCCGCAGCTTGAGGATGTCGAACTCCTCGCCGAACTCGCCCAGGCGCCGCTGGCGATAGAAGACCGGCCCGCGACCCTCGAGCTTGATCGCGATCGCCGCGACGAGGACGAAGGGCAGGAACGCGATCGCCATCAGAGTTCCGAGGACGAGGTCGAAGGCCCGCTTGGAGTACGGGCCGCTGGCGCGGAACCGGGGATGCATGATGTAGCGGTACCAGGCGGCGTCGATCATCCCCACCGGCACGTGCCCGAAGGTCTCCTCGTAGAGCTGGTTCGCCGCGATCAGGCGCACGGGGAGGTCGAGGCACTCGTCGGCCACCTGCGCGCAGATGCTCTCGACCCTCACCCCCTCGGCGTCTCCGACCCCGGGGCCGCAGACGATCAGGTCGATGCGCTCCGTGATCACCGCCTCGCGGACCTCCTCGAGCGTCCCGAGCCAGCGCATGCGGCGGTACTCGGCCGGGCCCTCCGAGCTGATCCAGCCGATCACGTCATACGTGCGAACGCCGGCGGCCTCGAGCTCGGCGACGAAGTCGGCGGCGAACTCTCGCGGCCCGACGACCGCGATCCGCGCCTCGAGACCTTCGTCGAGGCGCGCCTTGATCCACGCGCCGAGCGCGGTCACCAGCCAGGCGCCGAGAACCACGGCCTCGTACTCGGAGACCGAGTAGGAACTGCCGGCCGCGAGCGCGATCAGCCACGCGGCGGCGGCTCCGGCGACCGGGGCCGCGAGGCCGAGCAGAACGCGACTCGCCGGCATCACGTGCAGCGGTAGCTGCGAGCGCTCGATCGCCTGCGTGGCGACGAGGACGCAGGCGAAGACGATCAACCCGGGCCCCAGCTCGCCCATGTGCAGATAGGCGATCAGGCCCGCGGCCGCCGAGGGCCCGAGCCGCAGGGTGAACCAGTCGATCATCCGCTGCGCCTCGAGGGCGCGCAGGCTCGAGTACCCGTGATGGACGGCGCCCCGATGGGCGCTCTGCAGTTCGACCGAGTTCATCAACGCGGGTCGGAGGCCTCCTCCTTCGCCTGGCGGCGAAGCATGAAGCCGGCGAGCGCCAACGCGCCCGCGACCGCCGCGAGCAGGCCGACGTCGAGCCCGGTGAAGGGCAGGGCGCTGCCGCCTCCGGCGTTGCTGGCGCTGGGAGCGCCGGCCGCGGGGGTCGCCTGCGGCGCGCTCGTGGCCGCGCTCTCCGGCGTGCTCCCGCCACCCGGGCCCTCGGAGCCCGCGGACACCACCTGCAGCGTAGAGTCGTATTGCGCGTCGGTCGGATCGGAGGCCGCACTCGCCGCCGCCGGCAGCGCCACAGCCCCAACCGCGAGCATCGCGGTCGCCAGGACTGCGAGCCGCAACGGCAGCCGGCCGTGGGTCCTGTATCGCGTGGAAATAATGATCACCCTTACCCCATGTGTTCTCCAGCTTGACTCACTCCGCGGGCTTCCTGCCCAGGGCGAGCGGTCACCGGCGACAGCCTTGGCGCCGTGACGTATCAGTACCTGTTATCACGCCTCCAAAACCATGACTATTCGTTGACCCCATAATTACCAAGAATACGCACCCTCATTACCTCAAATCGGGGACTGGTAGATTCGAGTCGCCGAAGCCGGACCTAGACTGCCCGTGACGCGCGAGGAGAACGCTCGGATCAGCGCTGCCGACGACACCAGCCGCTCGCCTGCCGGGGCCCCCACCCGGCCGCCGCTGACGCGCCGCGAACGCGAGATCCTCGGCCGGCTGGCCGAGGGCCTGAGCGGGGCGCAGATCGCGGAGAAGCTGGTGCTCTCGCCGGAGACGGTCCGCACCCACGTCCGCAACGCGATGGCGAAGCTCGGGGCCTCGACCCGCTCCCAGGCGGTCGCGCTCGCGCTCCAGCAGCAGCAGATCGTCTCCGAGGTTCCCGCCCCGGCCGGCACCCAGGCCGCGGCCGCGGTGGCCGGATCCGCACGCTGCCCTCCTGCCGATGCTCGAGCGGCTGGTCGCGCTCTATGACGTCGACGGCGGCAGCATCTACCTCGCCGACGAGGACGGGCTCTCGCTGCAGCGCACGGCGGTGGCCGGGAGCACGACCGCGGAGCTTGCCGACCACATCGCCCTCGGCGACGGCGCCCTCGGCCGCGCGGCGCTCGAACGCCGCGCCCAGCTGCTGCAGCGGACCAGCGCCGCCGGCAGGGGCGCGCTGATCGCCGCGCCCATGGTCGGTCGCAGCAGGCTGCTCGGGGTGATCGCGCTGGTCGCCCGGGTGAGCCGACCCGTCGGTCGCAGCGAGCTGCTGCTCTTGCAGGCGTTCGCGAACCGGGTCGGCGAGATCCTGATCGCCGGCGGCGACGTCGACCAGCGCCTCGAGCGGGCGATGGACAGCTTCCGCGCCTCCTGGTCGGCCGGCCCGCGGCTCGGCCAGTAGCCGCGGCTCAGATCTCGGTCTCGGCGAGCGCACGCAGCGAGCTCTCGAGCTCGGGGTCCATCGGGGCGACCGCGTCGACCGCGCAGAGCTCGAGGACCCGCCGCATCGGCGAGGCGTCGGGGACGACGAGGCGCAGCGCCTGGCGCCGCGCCGCGAGCCGGCGCCCGAGCTCGAACAGCAGATGGATGCCCGAGCTGTCGAGATAGGTGACCTCGGAGAGATCGAGCACCAGGGCGCTGGAGGCGCTCGGCAGGCGCTCCGAGAGCGCCAGCCGGAACTCGGCCGCGTTCGAGCTGTCGATCTCGCCGTCGATCGCGGCGATCAGGATGCCGTCGCGCTGCTCGACCTCGAAGCCCGCGATCCGGTCCCTCATCCGGCCACCCCCTGGGCCTCGGCGGCGGTGAGCCGCTTTCGCATCCGCACCGTCGTCCCGGTCGGGCCGCGCTCGATCTCGACCTCGTCCATGAGCTCCTCGATCAGGCTGAGGCCGCGCCCCTGGGACCCCGAGCGCGGCGCCCGCCAGCTGCCGAAGTCCCGCACCCGGAGCTCGACCGCGCCATCCCCGCTCCGGCCCTCGACCACGTAGGAGGCCTCGCCGGGCGGGTAAGCGTGGGCGATTGCGTTCGCGCAGGCCTCGCCGCAGGCGACCAGGGCCTCGTAGGTCTCGGCGTCGCTGGCGCCGGCGGCCCGCAGCCAGCGGCCGACCCCGCGGCGCACCTGCGCGAGGGACTCCGGCTCCGCGCGCAGGGTGAGGTCGATGCGCTCGACCGAGATCGGCTCGAGACGGACGGCGAGCAGCGCGACGTCGTCGCGCGGAGGAGCGTCGCGGAAGCGCGTCTGCAGCAGGGCGCCGCAGAGCTCGTCCGGATGGGCGGGGACCCCGGCGGCGAGCCCGCGCAGCCACTCGAGCCCCTCGTCCAGCGGCGACTCAGGCCGCTCGACGAGCCCGTCGGTGTAGAGCAGCACCGTCGAGCCGGGCTCGAGCGGGATCGTGGACTCCTCGTAGGTCGGAAACGGGACGACGCCCAGCGGGCTCCCCGCGGGGCCCTCGGCGAAGTACGCGTCTCCACCCGGGCCGATGACGAGCACCGGCGGGTGGCCGGCGGTCGCCAGCCGCAGGCGACCCTCCTCGGGATCGATCACCCCGTAGAGCACGGTCGCCATCGGACCGCCCGAGACCTCGCGCGCAAAGCCGTTCATGCGCTCCAGGACCAGCGACGGGCGCAGCCCCTCGAGCGCGTACGCGCGCAGCGCGTTCTGCAGCCGCGCCATCCGCGCGGCGGCATCGAGGCCGTGGCCGACGACGTCACCGATCGCGATCCCGGCGTGGCCGTCGCGAAGCGCGATCACGTCGTACCAGTCGCCGCCGACCTGGGCGTCGGCGCTACCGGCGACGTAACGCGCGGACATCGAGAGCCCGGAGAGCTCGGGCAGGCGCTCGGGCAGGAGGCTGCGCTGCAGGGTCTCGGCCACCGCGGCGACGTGCTCGACCTCCTCGGCCGCGCGCCGGAGTCCCTCCAGCGTCGCGCCGATGATGTGATCCCCTCCCGGAGCCGGGGCGCCACCGACCGCGCCCCCCGCGCCCCCTGCTTTCTCCTCAGCCGTCACGGCCTGGCCGAGTCTAGTGGTCGCAGAGGCGAACCACGCCGGATCGCAACCGGCCACAGAGCGCTGCCGCGGCGCGGTGCCGACCGGGGCGCCGTCTACCGTGGGGCCGCGTGGAGGCCGCGGACGCAAGGCAGATCCCGCGCTCTCAGGAGGAGCGGGAGCAGCTCGCCAAGGAGTGGCTGATGCGGATGATCGACCGCACGCCGCTGCCCGAGGTGGGCGAGCTCTCGGTTCCCTGGGTGGTCGACGAGGCACCGCCGCTGATCGCGAACATCCTCGGGGCGCTCGGCGACCCGGAGGCCGCCACCGGCGCGGAGCTCGAGCCGGAGCAGCGCCGGCGAGCGGAGACGCTCGCGGCGCTTCGCGACGGCCCGCACGCCCCGTCGCAGATTCCGCGCGACATCGCCGCGCTCCAGGGCCTCCTGGTCGAGACGGTCCGCCGCGACGTGCCGGAGAGCGAGCCGGGCGCCTTCGCCCGCGCGGTTGGCCGCCTCGTCGACGTCTTCGGCTCGATCCAGGGCGAGGTGACCCGCTCGCTGGTCGAGAGCCGCTCCGGCGGCGCCGCCCACGACCCGGTCACCGGCCTCCCCGGGCCGGTGCAGCTCGACGAGTGGCTCCGCGTGCTGCTTGCCGAGCAGCGCCGTTACGGGCATCCGTTCGCGCTCGCGCTCGTCGACGTCGACGGGCTCGCGCGCATCAACGAGGCCCACGGCCGGCCCACTGGCGACCGGATGCTGACGGCGGTCGCCGGCGTCCTGCGGCGCCAGCTTCGCGACGTCGACGCCGCCTTCCGCCTCGAGGAGGACGAGTTCGCGATCCTCGCCCCCCACTGTGACGCGGCCGGCCTGGTGCCGCTGGCGAACCGGATCGCCGAGCTGATCACGAGCTCCCAGGCCGACGAGGGCCCGCGGATCGCGATCGCGGCCGGGGTCATCTCCTGCCCGACCGACGGGACGAGCGCTGAGCGCCTGCTGGAGAGCGCGGCGGAGGCGACCTACGCCGCCAAGGCGGCGGGGGTCGCCGTCGGCCGGAGTCCCGCCGGCTCGCAGAGCGGCGTGCAAGATACCTAGCGGCCTCGAGCCAAAGCTTGTAGAAGCTCCGAGAACCTGCTGAGATCCTCAGTCCGGAGGGCATCTTGAGTGGGATCAGGATCAACGCGGCCGCGGAAATGCTCGGCGTCAGCACGAGCACGCTGCGCAGTTGGGAACGACGTCTTGGCTATCCCCGGCCGGCGCGCACCCCGGGCAACCACCGCCTCTACGAGCTCGACGAGGTCGAGGCGCTCCGGACGGCGCTGCGCGAGACCCACAACATCTCGAGCGCGGTCGAGGTCGCCCGCCTGCGGGGCCGCGGGCCGGCCTCCTCGACCGGGCTGGTCGCCGCCTTCGACCGCTTCGACGAGGCCGCGGCCGACCGCGAGCTCGAGCAGAGTCTCGCCGTGCGCTCGGTCGAGCGCACCGTCGCCGAGCTCCTGCTCCCCGCTCTCGAGCTCGCCGCGCGCCGCGGCAACGCCGGCGCCGAGCTCGAGCACGCCTGCCGCTGGGCGACCGGATGGCTTCACGGCGCCCGCCGGCTTGCCGCCAGCGCCACCCGCGACGAGGGAGTCCTGCTGCTCGACTCGGGCTCGCCGCTCGGCGTCGAGGCCGTGCATACCCAGGCGCTGGAGCTGTTCCTGCGCCGGGCCGGCTTCAGGGTCCTGCTGCTCTCGGCCCGCCTCGCCGAGGGCCGCTTTCGCAGCGCGCTGCGCGCCCTCGCGCCGCGCGCGGTGGTGTTCTGCGGATCCGAGGCTCGCCTCGACGTGCTCGGCGGGCCGCTGCGGGCCGTGCGATCGAGCGAGGGCCGCACCCGCCTCTACGGCTATCGCGCCGCCCGCCTGGTGGCCGGACGCGACGGCGTCCCGTCGCTCGGGGCGGAGCCGGGCGAGGCGACCCGCACACTGTTGGCGGGGCTCTAGCTCCTACGGTCGGTCGGTGCCGAGGGGCACGACCGAACGACTGCTTACCTGCTTAGGCGTACTGGCTTTCGGCAACCGGCGATTGTGGTTTGCAACTTCGATCTCAGTTTGCGTAAGTTAGACGCCGCGCTACAGGTTCTACGCCGGGGAAGTTGTGCATCGCTTGCACATCGCGCCTCCGATCATTGCCAGCAACTGCCGACACGGCTACCAAGCGTCCTTGACAAGGGGCAACTTTCTGCCGCTTTGCGACGGATCTACGAGCCGAGAAGGGATCATGGAAGCAAGTCAGAGGTTTCTCAACGTGAGCGAGGCCGCCGAATTCCTCGGCGTCAGCGCCGCATCGCTGCGCAAATGGTCGGATCAGGGAATCGTCCCGGTGTACCGCACGCCCGGGGGTCAGCGCCGCTACTCCCCCGGCGATCTGGAAGGGTTTCTCGCCTCGATGCGCCAGCCGGCGCTCGGTGGCTCGGCCGTGCCGAGGTACGGACGCAACCCAGACTCGATCAGCAGCTGAATCGACCGAGGACTTCGAGCCGAGCGAGTAGATGACCGAGCGACCGACCCGACTGGCGATCGCGATCGAGCTGATCGCGCTGGCGATCGTCGCCGTGATCGCGGTCGACCGCGCGGCCGACGCCGACTGGGATCTCGCCCTGCTCGGCACGCTGATCGTGCTCGGCGTCGCCAGCGACCTGCTGCGGATCGAGGTGCGCGCGTACCGGATCTTCGTCTCCGCGAGCTTCCTCGCGATCGTCCTCGCCGCCGTGCTCTCCGGGGTCACAGCGGCGATCGTGGTCGGCGAGGTCACGATCCTCGCCAGCTGGGCGCGGGAGCGCTACCAGCGCGACTACCTGCTGATCAACCTCGTCACCTACGCGGTCTTCCCGCTCGCCGCGGGCCTCGTGTTCGAGGCGCTCACCAACGCCTACTCGATCGATCGCGGGTCGGACGGCTTCTACCTGCTGGTGTTCGCCATCTTCGTCCTCTCCCTGGCGATCGACTTCGTGCTCATCGCCGGCTACTCCTGCTACGTCGAGCGCTCCCGCTTCGGGACCAAGGTCCGCCGCGCGCTCGTCCCGCTGCTGCCGTCCGAGCTCGCCTCCGCCCTGCTCACGGTCGCGGTCGCGCTCGCCTACGTCGAGCTCGGGATCGCGGCGATGGCGCTCTTCGGCGCCGTGATCCTGATCTTCCAGTACCTCGTCGGAGCGCTGCTCGTCTCCCAGGAACGTTCCGACGAGCTCGAGTTGCGCGCCCGCCAGCTCGCCGGCTTCCAGGTCGCCCTGCTCTCGGCACTGCTGCGCACGCTCGACCTGCGCGACCGGATGACGGCGCGCCACAGCGCCGCCGTCGCCCGGTACTCGCGCGAGATCGCGGTCGAGGCAGGGCTCTCGTCCTCCGACCAGGACCTCGTCCACTCCGCCGGCCTGCTGCACGACATCGGCAAGTTCGTGCTCCCCGACAGCATTCTCAAGTCGGGGCGACGGCGGCTCACCGACGTCGAGTGGGAGGCGATCAAGACCCACCCGACCGAGGGCGCGCGGATCGTCTCGGAGATCGACGGCTACCAGCCGATCGGCGACATCATCCTCGCCCACCACGAGCGCCTCGACGGCCGCGGCTACCCCCGCGGCCTGGAGGGCGACGAGATCCCCGAGCTTGCGCGCATCGTCGCCGTCGCCGACACCTACGACGTGATGACCGCGCGCGACACGTACCGCGAGCCGGTCAGTTCATATGAAGCGGTGATCGAGCTGCGCCGGATCTCCGGAACACAGCTCGACCCACGCTTCGTCGAAGCCCTCGTACAGGTGCTGGAAGGCAAGGATCTCGCCTATCGGCACGGTGAGGACGCGGATCTCGAGGCCGAGCTCGCACTCGACCGTCGAATCCATGATTACGTCCAGACAACCCCCGAGAGCCCGCGAAGCGGCCCCCCCGCCCCGTAGGAAAAGTCTCGGTCCCCGGTCCGGCCGATGTTGATCGGCCGAGTCTCGAAACCCGCCACTCGTCAATCGCTGCTTGGTCCTAGCCCTTGCGGTAGCCCACAGCACCCTCCTTAGCGTCGACTCCGCGATTCCACGCGGAAGTTACGAGAGACGCCGGAAGTCTACAAAACTCTGTCCAAACTTGCTACTCCGGTGCCCATCTTTCAGCGAATCCGGAAACGCTGGAGTAACTTCGGCCGCCAATGGCCGCCGCGCTGCGCCCCCTACGCCTGCCTGGATTCCCCAACCTCGGCCTCGCCTACCTCGTCAACGAGCTCGGCAACTGGCTCGGCGAGATCGCGCTCGCGGTGCTCGTCTTCGACCAGACCGGCAGCCCGATGGCGACCGCGGCGCTGTTCTGCGGGATGCATTTCGCGCCGGCCCTGCTCGGACCGCCCCTGGTCTCCTGGATGGAGGCGCTGCCGGTGCGCCTGGCACTGCCGCTGCTCTACGCGGCCGAGGCGGCCGCGTTCGCGATCCTGGCGCTGCTCGTCGACGATTTCGTGCTCGTCGCCGTGCTCGCGCTGGCGACCATCGACGGCTCGCTCGCCTCCGCCGCGCGGGCCCTGACCCGGGCGGCGGCCGCCGCGGCGCTGGCACCCGCAGGCCAGCTGCGCGAGGGAAACGCGCTGCTCAACATCGCCTTCACCGTCGGCGCCGCAGGCGGCCCGGCGATTGCCGGCCTCGTCGTCGCGGGCGCGGGGATCGAGACCGCCCTGCTCGCCGACGCGGTCTCGTTCCTGGCCGTCGCGGCCGTGCTCGCGGTCGCGAAGCTGCGCCTCCCGGACGAGACCGAGCCGCGAACCGACTGGGCCACGCGCCTGCGCCGCGGGCTCGACTACGTCCGCGGCCGACCCGCGCTGCGGCGGCTGCTCGCCGCCCAGGCGCTCGCCTTCATCTTCTTCGCTCTCGTGATCCCGATCGAGGTCGTGTTCGCGAAGGAGACCCTCGAGACGGGCGACGCGGGCTACGGCGCCCTGCTCGCGAGCTGGGGCGTCGGCATGGTCGTCGGCAGCCTCGTGTTCGCCGCCCTGCGGAAGGTGCCGCTGCGCGGCCTGCTCGGGGTCTCGACCCTGGCGATCGGCCTCGCCTATCTCGCGACCGCCGTCTCGCCGACGCTCGCCGTGGCCTGCGCCGCCTCGGTGATCGGCGGAATCGGCAACGGCGTGCAGTGGATCGCCCTGGTGACCGCGGTCCAGGAGCTCACCCGAGCGAGCTATCAGGCGCGGGTGCTGGCGCTGCTCGAGGCGCTCGCGAGCGCCATGCCCGGTGCCGGCTTCCTGCTCGGCGGCGCGATCGCGACGATCTTCGAGCCGCGGACGAGCTACGCGGTCGCGGGCGCCGGCGTGCTCGTCGTACTCGCGCTCGCCGCCGCGCTGCTGCGCCGGACCGCCTGGGCGCCCGAGCTCGAGCAGGGCGCATCCGCAAACGGTGCAAGTTCCGTTGCAGAAGAGGAATCCTCGCGCACGCTGCTCACCGGGCGCTAACGCTTCGCTAGTCTTTCCGACGCCGAGTTCCCTGCAAATCGCCGCTAATCGCGGCGTTGCACGGGAATCGGGGGACCCGAGGACGGCGTTGCTCTTCGTCGTCAGGGGCGAATCGCGGCACGCCCGCGTAGCGCCAGCCCATGGCGCGAGCCCGTCAGCTAACCCCGTAGGCAAGTGGTCGGATGGGCGATCGAAATCGAAACACACCCGCCCCGCAACGCAGGCTGATTGCGAAGCTCACGGCATGCGCCTGCGCGCTCGCGGCCGCCGCCGGGATCGCCGTCTGCGCCGGGCCATCGTTCGCAGCCCAGTCGATCGACGAGCTCAACTCGCAGATCGCCGGCGCCCGCGATCAGGCGCAGGGGCTCGCGGCGCAGATCGACGCCACCTCGGCCCAGCTTGCCGCGGTCCAGCAGGAGGCGATCGTCGCCGCTCAGCGCGAGGCCCAGCTCTCGGCCGTGCTCGCCGCCGGCGAGGAGCGGGAGCGCCGGCTCGAGGGCGAGGTCGCCGTCGCCCGCCATCAGCTCGCGCTGGCACGCGCCCAACTGCGGCGCTCGCTCAACACGCTCTCCGGCAGGCTCGTGGACATCTACCGCGCCGGGATGCCCGACACCGCGACGCTGCTGCTCGAGTCCGACGGGCTCGACGACCTGCAGACGCGCGCGGAGTACCTGCGCCGGATCGAGGAGGCCGATGCCTCGCTGGTCTCGAGCGTGCGCTCGCTGCGCGACCAGGTGTCGACCCGTCTCGCCGCGGTCGAGGAGGCCGAGCAGCGGGCACAGGAGTTCAACGAGCAGATCGCCGCCGCCCGCGACCGGATCGCCGCGGTGCGCGCGGAGGCCGAGGCGCGGGCCCAGCAGCTCGAGGCCCTGCGCGCCGAGCGCCAGGCCGCCGTCGAGAGCCTGCAGTCGAAGGTCAGCGGCTGGACGTCGGAGGTCCAGCGGCTGGAGCGGATCTCGGCCCGCCAGGCGCAGGGCGAGGTCACGGACTGGTTCGGCGACTGGGCGATCCCGGAGTCGATCGTCCAATGCGAGTCGGGCGGCAACTTCGGCGCCGTCAACCCATCGTCAGGAGCGGGTGGCGCCTACCAGATCCTGCCGTCGACCTGGGACCTCTACGGCGGCGACGGCGATCCCGAGGACGCCTCGCCCCAGCAGCAGACCGACATCGCGGCCCAGATCTGGGCCGACTCGGGCGCCGCCGCCTGGGAGTGCGCGGGCTGAGCCGCGCCCGGGGCCCCGCGAGCTCAACCCTCGGGCGGCACCCGCTTGGCGACCAGGAAGCCGATCACGATCGTCAGCGTGGCGAGGACCCCGCCGGCGAGCTTGATCTGGCGGCCGAAGCGAAACCAGGCCAGGCGGACGACGAAGCGGCCGATGTACTCGTAGATCGCAGTGGTCATCTTCTCCTCTCTTCTCTCTGGGCGTCTACCCCGGGCTCGCGCGCGCGAATCCGGTGCGCCATTCGGCTCTGGAGCGTGAAGAGCTCGATGAAGCCGGGGCTCGCCGCCTGGTTGAAGTCCCCGCCCGACTCGCCGAAGGAGGCGAGCGCGCGGTCGTAGAGCGCGTAGGGCGACTCGCGGGCGACGACCGTCGCCGAGCCCTTGTAGAGCTTCACCGTGACCTCACCGGTGACGTAGCGGTTCGAAGACTCCATGTAGGCGTCGAGATCCTCGCGCAGCGGCTCGTGCCAGAGCCCGGCGTAGCAGAGGTAGGCCCACTTGTCCTCGAGCGTGCGCTTGAAGTTGTTCTGGTGGATGGTCGAGACCAGCTTCTCGAGCTCGCCGTGGGCCGGGAGCAGGACCGCCGCCGCCGGGACCTCGTAGAGATCGCGGACCTTGAGCCCGACGATCCGATCCTCGACGTGATCGACGATCCCGGCGCCATGGCGGGCGCCGACCTCGGCGCAGCGCTCGAGCAGCTCGACCAACTCCAGCCGCTCGCCGTCGATCGAGACCGGCTCGCCGGCCTCGAAGGCGATCGTCACCAGCTCAGGTTCGTCGGGGGCGTCCTCGGGCAGGGTGACGAGCCGGAAGACGTCGTCGGGGGCCGGCTCCGAAAGGTCCTCGATCGACCGGCCCTCCGACGAGCGGCCCCAGAGGTTGTCGTCGATCGAGTACGGGGCGGCCGCCTCGTTGGCCCCCTTGATCGGGATCCCGTGCTCGCGCGCATAGGCGATCTCCTCGTCGCGCCCCATCTCCCACTCGCGGACCGGCGCCAGCACCCGCAGCTCCGGGCCGAGGGCCGAGATCGTGCCGTCGATGCGCACCTGGTCGTTGCCCTTTCCGGTGCAGCCGTGGGCGATCGTGTCGCAGCCCGCCCGGCGCGCCGTCTCGACCGCGAGCTTCGCGATCAGGGGCCGCGCGAGCGCCGTGAACAGCGGATACCCGCCGCCGTAGAGCGCGTTGGCCTTGATCGACCTGAGCACGTAGTCGCGCGCGAACTCCTCCCGGGCGTCGACACGGATCGCGTCCACCGCGCCGAGATGAATCGCCTTGTCGACGATCACGTCCCAGTCCTCGCCCGGCTGGCCGAGGTCGACGGTGAGGGTGACGATCTCGACGCCGTAGCGCTCCCCGATCCAACGCAGCATCACCGACGTGTCCAGGCCGCCGGAATAAAGCAGCAGCACGCGCCCGATCTGCTCGGGATCCGCCTGGTAGGAGGCCACGCGAGGCGTAGCCGAGCCGCGCCGCTGTTGAGGCGCCATATTCATGGCTGCCGAGTTCTCGCTCATGAGCGCGCAAGTCTCGCATGTGGCCGCGGGCCTGCGCCGCGGCCGGCTCAGTCGGCGCGCCGGCGCCGCGAGCGGGTGCGAACGTCGCGCGGGCCCGCACGGGGGAACTCGAACGCGGTGCTCGAGTTGCCGTCGGCGCCGCCGTCGCGCGGCTCGTCGACGCGTCCGTCGCCGGCGAGCTTGCCGCGCTGCACCTCGGATGCCGCCGCCCGCAGCTCGGCGGCCACAGCCTCGAACTGATCCCTGATCGTTGCCATCGCCGCCCCCATGCGCTCGATCGCGATCTCGGTCCGCTCGACCGCGTCGGCCGCCGCCGCCTCGCGCGCGGCGACCCGTCGCTCGAGCGCCTGCTCGCGCTCGGCCGTTCGCCGGTCGGCGAGCTCGACTCGCTCGCTCGCCAGCCGCTCCGCCTCTTGGCGGCTGCGCTCCAGCAGCTCGTCGGCCTCGGCCCGGGCCCGCGCCCGCAGCTCGGCCGCCGAGCGCTCGGCCGCGGCGGTGATCTCCTCGATCCGCTCGGTGACGCCCGAGAGCGCCTCGTGCACCCTGACGCCGGGCTCGGAGCGGCTCGGGGCGGGTCCCTGGCGGCTTGAGTCCTCGGCTTCCATGGTCTCGCTGCTGATCGCCGGGTAGGTTAGACCGGACCGCGGCGGCCGGCGATGGTGGATCATGACCCGATCAACCGGGTGCTCTACATCCTCTCCGTCGCGCTGATCACCGCCGGGCTCGTGATCGGCGTCGACGTCGCGATGACGCTCGCCTGGCGCGAGCCCCTGTCCACCGTCTATGGCTCGATCCAGCAGGGTCGGGCCGCCGACGAGCTCGACCAGCTGAAGCTCGAGTTCCCCTCACCGACGGCGATCCCCGACAGCGACGGCAGTCGTCGCGACACCGCCGAGCGCGCCGGCCGGCTCGCCGACGGGTTCGCCGACCGGGTCGAGACCGGCAAGGGGATCGGCCGGATCAAGATCCCGTCGATCGGGCTCGACATCGTCCTCGTCCAGGGCACCGACACGGCGAGCCTGCAGAAGGGGCCCGGCCACTACCCGGACACCGCCTTCCCCGGGCAGCGCAAGACGATCGGGATCGCCGGCCACCGAACCACCTACCTCGCTCCGTTCCGGCACATCAACGAGGTCGCCGACGGCGACGAGATCACGCTCGAGATGCCCTACGGCACCTTCGTCTACGAGGTCCAGAAGCACGAGATCGTCGATCCGAGCCAGGTCGAGATCGTCGACAACGTCGGCTACGAGCGGCTCGTGCTCACCGCCTGCCACCCGCTCTATAGCGCCGCCCAGCGGTGGGCGGTGTTCGCGAAGCTCGAGCGGATCGAGAGCCTCTCCGCCGGCGGCGCCCCCGCGCAGTCCGGGGGCTGAGCGCCTCTCAGTCGCGGCGGCCGAGCGCCTCGTCGATAATCGGCGCCGGGTCCTGGACGCTGTACTCGTCCCGGAGCACGTCACCGATCTCCTCGCGCGACGCCCCGGCCATCGCCATCTGCACCGCCCGCACGAGCGGGCGCGCCTGGGTGCCCTGCGCGCGGGCCCCGGCGACCACCGGCTCGGTCGGCGCCTCGGACTCGTCGGTCAATGCCGGCTCCGCGGGCTCCGCGGCCGCCTCGGGCGCCGCCGCGGGCGTCTCGGGCTCGGGCTCGGCGTCGGGCTCCTCGGCCGCCCCGTCGGCCTCGGGCTCGGCCCCGGCCTCGGCCGCGGGCTCGGCGTTCTCCTCGGCCGCGGGCTGCTTGTCCTGGCCCTGACTCTCGTCGATCGCCGCGGTCGCCATCCGCAGCTGGTCGCCGACCTCGTCGAGCCGGAACCGCAGGCCGGCGACGGCCGCGCCCACCTGATCGACCACGCCCCGCGTCCGGGCGACCGCCTCGGCGGCGGTGTTCTCGCGCTCCTCGGCGAGCCGGTTGACCTCCGCCTCGCGCTCGTTCGCGATCCGCTCGGCCTCGGCGCGGCTTTCGTTCAGCAGCCGGTCGGCCTCCGTGCGGCTCTCGGTCACCAGGCGCTCCGCCTCCGCGCGGCTGTCGCTCGTCAGCTTCTCGGCCTCGGCGCGGCTCTCGCTCGTCACCCGCTCGGCCTCGGCACGGCTCTCGCTCGTCACCCGCTCGGCCTCCGCGCGGCTCTCGCTCGCGAGCCGGTCAGCCTCGGTGCGGCTCTCCGTCAGCAGCTTCTCGGCCTCGGCGCGGCTCTCCTGGCGGGTCTGCTCGGCATCGGCCTCTGCCTCGGCCCTGATCTCCGCCGCCCCCCGCTCGGCGGATGCGGTGATGTCCTCGATCTGCTTCGTGACGCCCGAGAGCGCCTCGTGGACGTCGATCGGCCCCGGCGCCTGTGCTTGTTCGGGGCCTCCGTCCATCTCAGTCTCAGGGCTGTCCTTGTCGCGGCGTATACGCATGCAGACCGGTCCTCCGATTCGTTAGCTCACCTTGCCTGCGGTGGGGGCGGATGGTACCCGCTTACCCCACCGCCGCGCCGCAGGAACTCGGCCACCGCAAGCGTCTCGGCCTCCGCCGTGTGGGCGAGCACGTACCGGTGCGCGACCTCGCGCAGGCGCTCGCGCAGGCCCGGGTCGTCGACCACGGAGCGCACCGCCTCGGCGGCGGCCGCGGCGTCGCCGGGAGGCACGAGGAGGGCCGCCCCGGCCACCGCCCCCCCGACGCCCCCGACATCGGTCGCGACAACCGGGGTCGCCGCCGCGAACCCCTCGAGCAGGACCTGCGGCATCCCCTCGGTCCAGGAGACGTGCAGGAGCACGTGGCTGGTGCGGTAGAGCTCGGCGAGCCGCTCGCCGAACGGGACGTAGCCGAGCAACTGCGCCCGGTCGCCGAGACCGAGCTCGGCCAGCCGCGCCTCGAGCGCGCCGGCGAGCTCGCCCTCGCCGCAGACGCGGAGGGTCCACCGGCGCCCGTCGCGGGAGAGCAGCGCGAGGACCTCGGCGAGCAGGAGCGGGTTCTTCTCCGTCTCCAGCCTGCCGACGCTGATCAGCCGCAGCTCGCCGTCGTAGGACCGCCCGTTGGCACGCGGGTCGACGACCTCGTCCTCCCCGACGAGCGAGACGTTGATCTCGAGCAGTCGCCGGGCGTGGCGGTACTGGCGGGCGAGGCCCGGGCCGACGACGATCACCGCGCAGCGCCGGGCGAGAAGCCGGAAGGTGCACTCGAGCGCCAGGGCGGCCAGCTTCCACACCGGGCGCCCGGGATGGCGGCTGGCGATGTAGGAGCGAAACTCCTGCCGCACGCCGAGGACGACGCGCCGGCGACGGAGGCGAGCGATGGCGACGAACGGAACGACGAACGGATGCGGCCCCAGCAACCAGACGCAGTCGACGCCGTCGAGCGCCCGCCAGAACTGCCGCATCGCCCCGCCGAGGGCGCGCAGCGCGGTCGTGGGCCCGAGGCTCGGGTAGTACGGGAGCCCGACGAACTCGACCCCGCTCGGCAGCGCGTATGGCGCCGAGTCGGACCCGGGGCCGAATCGGCCGACCAGCACCAGGCGATCGAGCAGCGTGCCGAGCCGCGCGAGGAAGAGGGCGAAGGCTCGCTCGGCGTAGAGCTCGCCGTCGCGCTGGTGATAGACGTAGTCGGTGAATACGGCCAGCCGCACGGGACGGCAGCGTAGTGGTCGCGTCCGGGGCGACGGGCAGGGTGGCGAATGCGAGATGGCATGCACCGTCAGGCACCAGGGGCAGTGCCGGGATGGGCTGTCACAATCCGCGCCCCACCTCCGTGCAGATGAGCGAACGAGAGATACGCGAGCGCCCGCGGCGCCGACTGGCTGCATCCGCGCGCCGAGGACCGGCGGGCTCGGCGGCTACCTGCGCACGCTGCGCGAGCGCCGCTGGCTGGTGCTGCTCGCCGTCGTTCTCACCACCGGTGCCGCGGTCGCCTACGTGCTCAAGGCGACGAAGGTCTACGAGGGCGAGGCCGCGATCCTGGTCACGCCCGTCCCCGAGACCTCCGAGGTCCTGGTCAGCGTCGGCCTGATCTCGACCTCGGTCGACCCCCTGCGGGCGGTCGAGACCGTGGCCGCGCTGATCGACACGATCGAGGTCGCGCGCCGGGCCCAGCAGGACCTCAAGGGCGTGCCCGAGGCCACCGGCGACTCCTGAGGACCTGCTCGAGCACGTCTCGGTGACCCCGGTCGCGGAGAGCAACATCGTCTCGATCACCGCCGAGGCATCCGACCCCGACGGACGCGGCGGCGATCGCCAACGCGTTCGTCGACGCGACGATCGACGGAGCGCACCGACGAACTGCACACGAGCGTCGAGGCGCAGGTCGCTCAGCTCCGACAGAGCGGCGGCAGCCCGAACCGAGATCAGAGAGCTCGAGCGGATCGGCTCGGCGCCCGACCCGACCCTGCGCGAGGCGACCCGGGCGCAGCCCGCAGCCGGACCCGGTCCGCCCGCAGAAGCTGATCAGCATCGCCGCGGGGCTGATCGCGGGGCTCGATCCTCGGCATCGGCGGCGCCTTCGCCTTCCAGGCGCTCGACCCGCGCCTGCGCCGCGAGGAGCAGCTGCGGGCGACGCTTCCGGCTGCCGATCCTCGCCCGGGTGCCGAAGGAGTCCGGCGGCGCGCGGCACGCAAGCCGCTCTCGCCGCGACCAGCTCTCGCCGGCCGCGGTCGAGGCCTACCGGGCGCTGCGCGCGACGCTGGTCGCCAGCCGCCCGGAGGCCCAGGGCTCGCGCTCGGTCCTGGTCACCAGCGCCTCCGCCTCGGAGGGCAAGACGACGACGGCGATCAACCTCGCCGAGTCGCTGGCGCTCGCCGGCAGCAAGGTGATCCTGATCGAGTGCGACCTGCGCAAGCCCGAGCTCGGCTCGACCCTCGGGCCTGCGCAGCGACGTCGGCGTGATCGGCGTGCTGCTCGGGAGACGTCGAGCTCGAGGACGCGCTCGTCGACTCGCCGCTGTTCGGCTCCGACCTCCGGGTGCTGCTCGCCGAGCAGGCGGCGCCGTTCGCCTCCGAGATCCTCTCGCTCGGGACCTCGCGGAAGATGATCGAGAAGGCGGGCGAGCTCGCCGACTTCGTGATCATCGACTCCGCGCCGCTGAGCGAGGTGGTCGACTCGCTGCCGCTCGCGGCCACGGTCGACCAGGTGCTGCTCGTCGTCCTGCTGGGCAGCACCCGCGCCAGGCAGCTCACCGAGCTCGGCGAGCTGCTCGCCGAGAACGGGATCACGCCCGCCGGCTTCGCGCTGCTCGGCGCGCCGCAGGGCGGGCGCGGCTACTACTACGACCAACCCCGGCGGCTGGTCAAGGAGCAGGCCTCGACCGCCGGCGACAAAGCGCCCGGCTGAGTGCGTCCCGAGCCGCGCCCGGCAGGCGCCTCGATCGCTTCGGCGGCCCCGATCCGGGCGAGTTCGAACGCGCTCGACAGCCTGCGCGAGGCGGGCTGGGGCGCCACTCGGGATCGCCGGGTTCGCGCTCGCCGCGCTGGCCATCGGCGTGCTCGCCGGGATCGAGCCGCGCTTGGCGATCGGGGCCACGCTGGGGCTCGCGTTCGCCCTGCTCGCCTTCCTCAACCTCACGGCCGGGCTGGTCGCCTTCACGGTCCTCGCCTTCCTCGAGTTCGCGCTTCCCGACGGCGCCGCGAGCTTCACCAAGGGGGCCGGGCTGCTGCTCGCGCTCGCCTGGCTGGCCCGGATCGTCGCCTCGCGGGACGAGGAGACGTTCTTCGGGGCCCATCCGGGCGCGACCTACCTGATGCTCGCCTTCCTCGGTTGGGGCGTGCTGAGCCTCACCTGGACCGAGAGCACGAGCGAGACGCTGACCGATCTCTCGCGTTACCTGCTCAACTTCGCCCTCCTCGTGATCGTCTTCACCGCGGTTCGCAGCCGCGAATACGTGATCGCGGTGATCGCCGCCTGGATCGCGGGCACGGCGATGACCGGCGCCTACGGGCTGATCGAGACGCCGACGGCCGACCCGACCGAGGCCGTGAGGCTCGAGAGCGCGGTCGGTAACGCGAACGTGCTCGCGACGATCCTCGTCGCCGGCATCGTGCTCTCGCTCGCCGCCGTGGTCGCTTCAAGCAAGCGCCGATGCTCCGCATCGCCGCCGCGGCCGCGGCCGCGGTCGCGCTCTTCAGCCTTCGTCTTCACCGGATCGCGCAGCGGCGTGATCGCGCTGGTGGTCGTATGATCACGGCCATCCTGGTCGCGGGCCGCCGGTGGCGCGGGCGCGCTCTGGTCGCCTCGCTGATCCTGTGCCTGGCAGCGGTGATCTTCTTCGTCGCCTTCGCGCCGGCGGAGATCCGCGACCGAATCAGCCCAGACGGTCCCCGGGCAGGTGCCGGACACCGAGGGCCGCTCGACGCTCTGGGAGGTCGGCTGGCGGATGGTCGAGGACCAGCCGATCCGCGGCGTCGGCCTCGGCAACTTCCGAGCTCGTCGATCCACTACATCCTCGAGCCGGGCAGCTGACCCGCAGCGACCAGATCATCGACACGCCGAAGGTCGCCCACAACATCTACCTCCAGGCGCTGGCCGAGCTCGGCGTGATCGGGCTGGTGATGTTCTGCGGCGATCCTCGGCTTCCCGGTCGCTGCGCGCTTACGGGCGGCGCGCAACTTCGCCCGCTCCGGCGACCTGCAGATGGAGATCATGTCCCGCGCGCTCGTTGATCGCCCTCGCCGGCATCCTCGCCGCCGACTTCTTCGCCTCCGAGCAGTTCAACAAGCTGCTCTGGCTCCTGCTCGGACTGGGCCCGGCCCTGCTCGCGATCTCGCTTGCGCGAGCCTCCGCCGACTCTCGACCGCCACGGCCTCGGCGTAGAGGCGCTCGTAGAGCTCGCCGAAGCGCTCGGCGGCCACGTCGATGTCGAATTCGCTGCGGCGCCGCTCGCGGCCGCGCCGGCCCATCTCACGCGCCAGGTCGGGGTCGGCCAGCAGCCCTGCGATCGCCGCCGCCAGCGCCTCCGGGTCCCGCGGCGGGACGAGCAGCCCCTGGACGCCGTCCTCGATCAGGTCCGGGCTTCCGCCGACCCTCGTCGCAACGACCGGGACCCCGGCGTCCATCGATTCCATCAGCGCCAGCGGTGTCCCCTCGAAGTCCGAGGACGAGACCGAGACGTCGAGGGCGGAGAGCACGTCCGGGACGTCCGTGCGCCGGCCGAGGAAGTCGACGGTGCCGTCGAGGCCGAGCGAGGTCGCGAGCGCGGCGAGCCGTGCGTGCTCGGGACCGTCGCCGGCGACGAGCACCCGGAGGTCCGGGAAACCGCGGGCGCAGGCGAGCACACGCCTCGAGCATCACCTCGAGCGCCTTCTGCGGACGCAGAACCGCGACCGCGCCGACCACGGGTGCGCCGGAGTCGATCGCGAGCTCCGCCCTGACGTCGTGCCCGGCCCGCGGTGCGGCGCTCGGGACCGCGTTCGGGATGAAGAGCACCTTCGCCGGGTCGATCCGCTCGACCTCGATCATGCGCCGGCGGTCCTCGCTCGAGACCGCGACGAAGGCGTCCGCGCGACGGGCGATCAGCTCGCGGTCGAGGAGTCGCCGCACCGGTTGCCCCTGAAACGACCAGGTCTGCTCGTGCGCGACGAACACGGGCGGCGCGGACGAGCGCGTCGAGGACCGCTCCCCAGACGTTGGAGCCGAACTTGTGCGAATGCAGGACGTCGGCCGGCCGCTCGCGCAGCAGGCGCAGCAGCGGGCGCCAGGCCGCGAGCGCGAAGCGCGAACGCCGCTGCAGGCGAAGGAACTGGACGCCCGAATCCCGCAGCTCCTCGACCGCCCGGTCGGCCGCGGGGTCGTAGGCCTCGTCCGCCCGCCAACGCGTCGCGCAGTAGATGCGCTCGAACCGGTCGGGGTCGAGGTGCAGGGTGAGCTGGCGCGCGAACCGCTCGCCGCCGCCGGCGACGCCGAGCCCGTCGACGAGCGCGACGACCCGCAGACGCCGGCGGCCGCTAGGAGTGCTCCGGCTCGACAAGCGCCCAGGCTCGCATCGATCGCAGCCTGCGCACCGAGGGGGAGACCTTGGCGCGGAAGCGATGCATGTCGTCGACGTGGTAGACGCCAACCCGAGGCCAGCGCAGCGGCTCGAGCCTCTGCAGGCGCGCGCTGAGCGTTGCCGCCGCGCGTGTAGCCGGCCGGCCGCGGCGGCGACCACACGCTCGTCGTGATCGCCGTAGGGATAGGCCAGCGTGTGGCACGCCGTACCCATGCGCTCGCTGCAGAGCTCGCGCGAGCGCGTCAGCTCCTCGGCGAGCTCGGCGTCGCCGAGGGTCGTCAGCCGGGGGTGTGTGTGGGTGTGCGAGCCGACCTCCCAGCCCGCTTCGGCGAGGCGCCCGAGCTCGTCCCACGACATCGGGGCGAGCTCGGCCTCGTACGGCCCGCCGAGCCAGCCGTCGATCCCCGCCCAGGTCATCGGTTCGTCGCGCTCGGCGAAGCTGGTGACCGTGAACACGGTCGCCGGCAGGCCGAACTCGGAGAGGATCGGAAGGGCGCGCTCGATCACCGAGCGGTAGGCGTCGTCGAACGTGACCACGAGCGTCTTCTCCGCCGGGGGACGTTGACCGCCTCGTAGAAGTCGCGCCCCGATAGCCGCGATCGACCAGCAGGCGAATCTGCGACTCGAAGGCCTCGGGGGTCACCGAGAGCGCCGCCGGCCAGCGCTCGGCGACGGCGTGGTAGCAGAGGGTGAGCACGTCGCTTATGTCGCCGCCCTCCGCGGCCCGAACGGCATGCGGTGGGCGAGCAGGTTGTTGCGCGGGACAACGAGCCGGAAGGCGACCTTCCGCGCGAACGCGTCGGCCCGGTGCAGCCGCGAACTCGCGTACTCGTCGAACCGATCCGCGGTCTGCTCGAACTCCGGCCGCGGCGCGATCAGTTGCATGGCCCGCAGCTGGGTCGTATGCAGCAGGTGGTAGGCGGAGCTGGCGATGTTCGGCGCCGGATGCGGGAAGAGGTCGTACAGCGACCAGCGGCCGGTATCCCAGCGCCACAGGTTCGTCGCCAGCGTCTCGACCCCGAGTTCGAATTGCTCCGCCGCGTGTTCGGTCGCCGAGCGCGACGGCGGCGTCGTAGTAACCCCAGAGGGCGAAGATGCCGCCGTTCAGAACGAACGATGCGGGTCGGTCGGGTACTCCTCGAGGAAGAAACCGTCGCCGAGCGCCGCGCGCACGCCACCTTCGGCCGTCGGCAGGTCGAGGATCCGCAGGGCTCGGCGAGCGGCGTCCGCGTAGCGCTCGTGGCCGTTGCGCTGATGAACGCGGATCAGCAGGCTCGCGCCCTCCCCCTGCGCCATCGCCGAGAGCCACGGCGCGTCGAGGCTGTACGTGTGCGGCATCGCGGTCCGTGCGACCACCCGCCGTCCAGCGGCCCGCCGCGCTGCTGCTGCTCGATCAGATGGTCGGCCGCCGCGGCGGCAGCCGCGAGCCACGCGTCGCCCTCGCCCTTCAGGAAGCGCTCGTAGCAACCGAGCCCCCACTGCGCCTCGGCGACGTGGATCTGCTTCTCGGGCGCCGAGCCAAGGCGGGTGGCCAGCTCGCTCGGGGCCTTCGCCGTGAAGTCGATGTAGTAGCCGCCGAGGACACCGGGCTGGACGAAGGAGCCGACCGGTGGTGCGAATGATCGCGCCGAGCTGAAGCGGCCGGGGTCGCCGAGATCGCGCCGGGTGGACGGGCGCGGTTCGGGAGTGCCTGCTTGGCTCCTGACTCGTGCATCTCGGCGTCCCGCGCGGTGCTGCGCGGGGGCGAAGCGTAGAGCTTCATCTAGCCTGCCGCCGGTTTCGCATGCGGGTACTGCTCTTCACCCAATACTTCACCCCTGAGGTGACCGCGGCACGCGCACGCCTGCAGGCCTTTGCCGAGGGCCTCGCGGCCCGGGGGCACGAGGTCGAGGTCGTCTGCGAGGTGCCGAACCATCCGGAGGGCATCGTCCGGAGGGTTCCGGGCCGTGCGCTTGCGCGGCCGGTTGGACGGCTCCGGGTCAACTACGTCTGGGTCCGCGCGCGGCCGGAGAAGAACTTCGTCAACCGGGTGCTCTTCTACGGCACGTACGCGGCCTCGGCGACCGCCGCCGGCCTCGCCCTGCGCCGCCCCGATGTGGTGCTGGCCTCCTCCCCGCCCCTGCCCGCGGGCGCCGCCGCCGCGGCGGTCGCCGCCGGGCGGCGGGCGCCGTTTGTGCTCGACGTCCGCGACCTGTGGCCGGAGGCGGCCGTGATCCTCGGCGAGCTGAGCGACCCGCGCGTGATCCGCCTCGCGGAGCGCCTGGAGCGCGGCTCTATCAGCGAGCCGCGGCGATCACCACGGTGACCTCCCCGTTCGCGCGTGAGATCGCCGCCCGGGTCGCCGACCCGTAGAAGATCGACCTGATCCCCAACGGCACGACCCGCACCTGGCTGGCGGCCGGCCAGGTGGAGGTCGACCGGGCCGAGGTGGAGCTCCCCAGGACCGCTTCGTCTGGCTCTACGCCGGCAACCTGGGCATCGCCCAGGGGCTGGAGGCGGCGGTGGATGCCGCGGCCGCGCTCGGCGAGGGCTTCCAGCTCGTCCTGGTGGGCGACGGACCCGAGCGCGCGGCGCTGACGAGCGGGCCGCGGGGCTGGCGCCGGGCTCGGTGGTCTTTCGCGGCCTGGTCGAGCCCGAGCTCGCCGCCCGCTGCATGCGGGCCGCTGACGCACTCCTGGTGTCGCTCGACGCACAGCCGGCGCTGGAGAAGTTCGTGCCGTCGAAGCTCTTCGACTGCTGCGCGGTCGGGCGCCCGGTCGTCCTGGCCGCCCGCGGGGAGGCGCCGCGCCTGGCGGGCGCCGCCGACGCCGCACTGGTCGTGCCGCCGGGCGACGCCGAAGCCCTCGCCGGGGCCATCCGGCGGCTCCGCGACGAACCCGAGACCGGCGCCCAGCTCGCGCGCGCGGGCCGCGCGTTCGCCGCCGAGCATCTGCGCGAGGACCAGATCGCGGTGCTCGAGCGGGTGCTGATCCGCGTGGCGAGCCCGCGGGATGAGCGGGCGGGCGGGGCGCGGAGGGCCGGCGCACGAGGGCGACACGATCACCCGGAACACCGGGTCGGCGCTGCTCGCCCAGGTGGCCACGGCGGCCTGCACGGCCGGCCTGACCCTCTACCTCGTCCGGCGCTGAGCCCGGCCGAGTATGGCCTCTTCGCCCTCGCGCTCGCCACCGGCCTGCTCGCGCTCCAGCCGTCGGACTTCGGCATCTCACAGTCGATGGCGAGGTTCATGGCGGACCACCGCGACGACCCAGTCGCCGTCCGGGACGTGTTCTCGGCGGCGCTGCGACTCAAGTTGGTCGCGGGGGTCGCCGTCAGCGTCGCCCTCTACGCGCTCGCTGGGCCGATCGCCAACGCCTACGGCGAACCCGATTTGCTCTGGCCGCTGAGGGTGATCGCGTTCGCGGTCCTCGCGCAGGGGATGATGAACTTCTTCGTCACCCCGTTCATGGCTCTTCAGCGGGTCTCGCTCAGAGCGCGGGTGGTGGTCCTCGAGAGCCTCACGGAGTTCTCGGCGAGCATCGCCCTCGTCATCCTCGGCGGCGGCGTCGCCGGCGCGCTCTGGGGCCGAACGATCGGCTACGCCTTCGGTGCGGCCATGGCCGCGATCATCGTCGCCAGGCTGCTGGGGTGGCATGCGGCTCGCTCGCTCCGCGGCGGCGGCGGGCATCTGCGGCGGATCGCGAGCTACGCGAGCGCGATGCTCCTGGTCGAGGGCGCGTTCACAGCCTTCACCCAGGTCGACGTGATCGTCATCGGCGCCTACCTAACGACTGCGGATGTCGCCTTCTTCCAGGCGCCCTCGCGCTTGACGACTCTGCTCGCCTACCCGGGCCTCGCGCTCTCGGCCGGCGTTGCCCCACGGCTCTCGTTTGGCGGCGACGGCCCCGACGTGCGCTCGCTGGAGCGCTCGCTGCGCTACCTGCTGATTCTCCAGGCGGCGATGATCCCGCCGATCGTCGTGTGGGCCGATCCGCTCACGTCGGTGTTGCTCGGATCAGAGTACGCCGATCGGCCGGCGTCCTGCGAGCGCTCGCTCCATACGTGTTCGTCTCCGGCTTCGCCCCGCTGCTCTCGGTGGGTGTGAACTACCTCGGCGAGGCCCGCCGCCGGGTACCGATCGCGATCGCGACAGTCCTGCTCAATCTCGTCATCGACCTGATCCTGGTGCCGAGGATCGGGATCCTCGGCGCGGCCATCGGCACCGACATCGCCTTCAGCGTCTACGTCGCCGCGCATCTCTGGGTGTTCAAGCGGATCCTGCCGTTGCGGCTCGGGCACCTGGGCCCGACGGTCGTCCGCTCGACCGCCGCGGCGCTCGCGATGGCCGGGGTCCTCCTGGCGCTCGGAACCTCTGACCTCAGCCTCGGGGCGTGGATCCTGGGGCGATCTGCGCCCCCCTCGCGTTCGCGGCGGTGATCCTCGGCCTCAGGCGAGTTCTCCCGGGCCGAGCTCAGGGCCGCGGACAGCCGTGGCGACTCGCATGCGCCGCGCCTCGGCGAAGATCGCACCGATGCCGAAGGAAACCGGCGGCGTGAGCGTCGTCCACACGACTCGCCCCTGTTCTTCGTCGGCATGCCGCGCAGCGGTACCACGGTGATCTTCCAGGCGTTCGCCGCGCATCCCGACCTCGCCTGGCTCTCGCAACTCCACGGGAGGTGGCCGAACTGGCTCTCGAGCGCGGCGCTCTCGCGCACGGCCGACCTCGGAATCGCGTTCCGGCGAGCGAAGCCACGCTCAAACCTGGTCGTTCGCCGCCTCGAGCAGCTCAAGGTCGGACCCGACGAGGCCTACGGCGTGTTCGAGCGCTGCTGCGGATCGAAGTTCACCTACGGATATCTGCTCGACACGGAGCCGACCGAGGCCGAAACCGCCTGCCTGCGGCGGACGGTCACGAGGGTTGCCCGGCTCCAGGGCAAGCCACGGTTCGCGACCAAGATCACCGGACCGGCGCGGATCGGATTCCTCAGCGCCGCGTTTCCTGAGCGCGTTTCGTCCACGTCCTCCGCGATCCGCGCGCGGTGGTCCGTTCGCTGTTGCGAGTCGGCTTCTGGCGCGACACATTCCGCCTCACGCAGCCCGCCTGGGAGGGCGGTCTCGACGAGGCGGAGCTCGCCGAATGGGAGCGCTACGACCACTCGCCCGCCGCCCTCGCGGCGATCGAGTGGGGCGCCGTCCTCCGCACCGCGAGGGAGGAGGCGGAGGCGCTGCCCCAGGCGCGCTATCACGAGGTCCGCTACGAGGATTTCGTCGACGACGCGGCCGCGGTCCTCGACGAAATCATCGACTTCGCCGGACTCCAACCCTCCGACCGGCCTCAGCGGTATCTGGAGGAGCGCTTCCCCCTCCAGGACATGAACCTCCAGTGGCGGCAGGGCATGAGAGCCGAGGAGATCGAGACGATCACAGCGATCACGCGACCGCGGCTGGAGGAACTCGGTTACGACCCCTGAGACGGGCGCCGCGACTCCGGCGCACGCGGGATCGCAGCGACCGGCAGGCCGCCCGCGGGCCGGACGAGCCTAAGTTCGCACCACGTCTGCCGATACGACAGTACGAGTAAATGCCAATCAGAGTGGGAATCGACTTGACTTCGGTGGCCGGCGTGCAGGACTCGATCAGCGCCACGCCGAGCACTACCTCGATCGCGTCTACACCGCGCTGAGCTGGCCGAGTGCCAGACGCCGGCCGGGCTCGACGCGGAGCGGCTCGCCGCCCGCTTCGCGGTCAAGGAGGCGGCGATGAAGGTGCTGCGCCCGGCCGAGCAGACGCGGTGCCGTGGAACACGATCGAGGTGCGTCATCCCGACGCCTCGGGCGCGGTCGAGGTCGAGCTCAGCGGCCGCGCCGCCGAGCTCGCCGCGAGGCAGGCGTCGGCGAGCTGAGCGCCAGCCTCACCCACGAGGCCGAGTTCGCGGCGGCGGTCGTGGTGGCGGAGATGAACGCCGAGGGGAGGCCGGTGGTTGACGAGATACGCAAGATCGTCAAGGAGCACGGGCGGCTGCCTGTCGACGTCGAGGAGCTTGCGGTGGACGCCGACCTGTATCAGGCCGGGATGACCTCGCACGCGAGCGTCAACGTGATGCTGGCGCTCGAGGACGCGTTCGACGTCGAGTTCCCCGACCGCATGCTGCGCCGCGACGTGTTTGAGAGCGTCGCCGCGATCGACGCGGCGCTGACCGAGCTGCAAGCCGAGGAGGCCGCATGAGCATCGCCGTCGACCGCGACCAGGCGTTCCTGGACGCCGTCAGCCGCATCGCCGCCGAGGTCGCGGCCCCGAACGCCGACGAGGTCGACCGCGAGGCGCGGTTCCCGCGGAGTCGATCGAGGCGCTGCGCACCGAGGGCGCGCTCTCGGCCTTCATCCCCGAGGAGCTCGGCGGCGGCGGGGTCTCGTTCGAGGCGATCGCCCCGGCGTGCTTCCAGCTCGGCCGCCACTGCGGCGCCAGCGCGATGGTCTTCGCGATGCACCAGATCCAGGTGGTGACGATCGCCCGCCACCTCGAGGGCGCCGAGTGGTTCGAGGGCTACTGCGCGAGATCGCCGACGGCAGCGGCTCGTCGCCTCGGTTACGTCCGAGGTCGGCACCGGCGGCGACATGGGCCGTTCGGTCGCCGCGGTGACCCCGACGGACAACGGCAACCCAGCTTCGAGAAGCAGGCGCCGACGGTCAGCTACGGCGAGTACGCCGACGATCTGCTCACCACCCTGCGCCGCACCCCGAGGCCGAGCCCGGCGACCAGGTCCTGGCGCTGACCCGCAGCGAGCAGCACACGCTCGAGCAGACCGGCACCTGGGACCCGCTCGGGATGCGGGCACCTGCTCGCCGGGCTACGTCGTCCGCGCCAGTTCCCCGCCGACCAGGTGCTGACGATCCCGTTCTCGCGCGTCGCGGCCGATCGATGGTCCCCGTGTCCCACATCCTCTGGTCGCACCTGTGGCTGGGGATCGCCACCGACGCCTTCGATCGCGCCGCGCCTTCGTCCAGGCGGCGGCCAAGCGCAAGCCCGGGGAGACGCCCACCTCGGCGCACCGCCTCTCGGAGCTGATGAGCGAGCTGGCGCCGCTGCGGGCCGAGGTCGGGCTCGCGCTGCGGGAGTTCTGCGAGGCGTCCGAGGAGCCGGGTCGCGAGCGCTCGCGACGATGTCGGCGGCGCTGCGTTCAACAACCTCAAGATCGCGGCCTCCAGCAGGCGCCCCGCGTCTGCCAGGGCGCGCTCGGCGTCTGCGGGATCATGGGCTTCAAGAACGACACCCCGTTCAGCGTCGGCCGGCACCTGCGCGACACGATGTCCGCCTGCCTGATGGTCGCCAACGAGCGCATCCACCAGACGAACGCCAGCCTGCTGCTGATCGCCAAGGAGGTTAATGAAGGAGGGGGGGGGGGGGGGGGGGGGGGGGGGGGACCGGGGGTGGCAGAGTTCCGGGCCGCGACCGCCGAGCAGCAGGCGTTCCTCGCCGAGCTGCTCGACGCGGACTGCTGATCGCGAGCGGGGTCCCGGGCGTGTACGGGCGCTCAAGCACGTTCGAGGACGTGCGCGGGGCCTTCGACGACGCGGTCACGCGCGTCGGGGCCGACGACGGCGCCGAGCGGCTGCGCTTTCCCCCGATCGTCCCGCGGGGCCAGTTCGAGGACAGCGGCTATCTGAAGTCTTCCCCCACCTCGCCGGGACGATCTTCGACTTCGACGGCAGCGAGGCCGAGGCGCTCGAGCAGCAGGACCGCGCCAGCCGCCACGAGGACTGGAGCCAGTTCCAGACGATGAGCGAGCTGGTGCTCGTCCCCGCCGCCTGCTACCCGGTGTACCCGGCGATCGCGGCCCGCGGCCCGCTCGCGCCCGGCGGCGTGATCGTCGACGCCGGCGGCTCCTACGTCTTCCGCAGCGAGCCTCGGGCGACCCGGCCCGCCTGCAGATGTTCCACCAGCGCGAGATCGTGCGGATCGGCGAGCCCGAGGCGGTCGCCGACTGGCGCGAGATGTGGCGCGACCGCGCGGTGGAGCTGCTCGCGGGCTGGGCCTCGCGGCCGAGTTCGACGTCGCGGCCGATCCGTTCTTCGGCCGCGGCGGGCGCATGATGGCCGCGAGCCAGCGCGAGCAGGCGCTGAGTTCGAGGTCGAGGTGCCGATCGGCGGTCCCGAGCCGACCGCCGTCGCCTCGTTCAACTACCACCGACCACTTCGCCGACGCCTTCGGGATCAGCTCGCCGACGGCGGCACGCCCAGACCGCGTGCCTCGGGTTCGGGATCGAGCGGGTCACGATGGCGCTCTTCCGGGCCCACGGCCTCGAGCCCGAGAGCTGGCCGACGAGATGCGCCAGGAGCTCTGGCCCCGATGAGCACCGCGACCACCGGCATGGTGAGCCTGTTCGCCTCGATCCCGCCACCTACGTCCCGCACGCCATCCACACGCCGGGCGACCGCACCTACACCGAGACCAACTGCTACAGCGACATCCTGATCGAGCTGATCCACGCCCGCGGCGACGAGCCGCTGGCGGTGTGGGCTTCACGGTGCGGATGGACTTCGAGGGCGACCAGTGGACCTCTTCAAGCCGCCGCCCGAGGACCTGGAGGGGCTGTTCGGGATCGACATCCACGAGATGCAGCCCTACCGGCCCCTGCCGCAGCAGATCGCCGAGCAGATCGGCGCCGGGCGGACGATCATCGTCGAGCTCGACTCCTGGTATCTGCCCGACACCGCGTCGACGAGCTACCGGAGCGATCACGTCAAGACCTCGGTGATCGCCGAGGCGATCGACCAGGACGCCGAGCGGCTCGCTACTTCCACAACACCAGCCTGCACCAGCTCGAGGGCGAGGACTTCGCGGCGTCTTCCGGCTCGGGCGCGAATTCTCCGCGACGTCCTGCCCCCTACACCGAGCTCGTCCGGTTCGACGACGGCCGCGGCTGCGCGGCGCCGAGCTGCGCGCGGCGGCAGGCCGGCTGCTGCGCGGGCACCTCGAGCGCCGCCCGGCGACGAACCCGTTCGAGCGCTTCGGCGCCCGGCTCGCGCACGACTCCGACCTGCGCGAGGGCGAGAGCCGCCTACCACGCGTACGCCTTCGCCACCATTCGCCTGTGCGGCGCCACCTTCGAGTGGCCGCGTCGCACGTCCACTGGTCCTCGCCCCGGGGGCACGACGGCCTCGGCGGCGCTCCGACGGATCGTCGAGGGGTCGAAGGTGCTCTCGCTGCGGCGCGCATGGCGCGGCGAGTTCGACCCGCGCCGATATCGCGGAGATGGCCAAGGCGTGGGACGAGGCGATGACCGCGCTCGACGCGGCCGTCGCCTGAACGACGGGGCCCAGGGCGGGCGCGCGTCGAGGGCCGCTAAGGTCGACCTGGCCTGGGCTGGCAGACGGCCGCGTGCCCGGGGCGAACGCCGCGAAGCTCGACGGCTCGACTGGCAGCCGGCGCGGGTGCCCGGAACCGCGACGGCGGTGCTCGCCAACGCTCCACGGGACCCGACCGGCGCGACCTCGACGCCGGTGGTGGAATCGGACCGCTTCGGCCGGCGGCCGCGGCCGGCGAGGAGATGCCTGCGCCTGGACGGGATCGCCACGGTGGCCGACGTCTTCCTCAACGGCGAGCTCGTGCTGGAGGCGGTCGATGCCGCCGCCCGCCGTCGACGTCGGCGGGCTGGTGCGCGCCGACGACGAGCTCGCGATCCGCTGCCGCCCTCGCTGCGCTGCTGGGGGCGTCGCCCGGCGCGATGGCGCACCCGGTTGGTCACGAACCAGAACCTGCGCTGCTTCCGCACGACGCTGCTCGGCCGCGCGCCGGTCTTCGCCCCCGGCCGCTCCGGTCGGCCCTGGCGCCCGGTCTCGCTGGAGCGCCACCGCCGCCTCGCGGTCGAGGAGCTGCGGCTGCGACCCACGCTCGCGCCGGCGACGGGCGGATGGAGGTCGAGCGCTCTTGCGGGCTCTCGACGGGCGGCGCCGCCGGTCGAGGTCGAGGTAGGCGGGGTCGTGCAGAGCCGCCGCGACCCTCATACTCGGCGAGGACGGGCGGACGTGATGGCCGCCGGGACGTCGCGGTGCCGCGCCGGCCTGGTGGCCGCACACCCACGGCGATCCGCCGCTCTACGAGGCCCGCTGCTGTCGACCCCGACGGCGGCCGTCGCGGTCGACGCCGGCCGGGTCGGCTTCCGGCCGATCGCCGCCGGGCTCGGCGGAGGCACCGACCCGGCGACGGGTCTCGACCTCCACCTAAACGGGGTGGCCTCTTCGCTCGCGGGCCGTCTGGACGCCCGTCGACGCGATCGGCCTCGCGCCCGGCGAGCCCGAGCTGCGGTCGGCGCTCACCGCGGCGCGCGACGGCGGGATCAACATGCTGCGCGTCCCCGGCACCGGGGTCTATGAGAGCGAGGAGTTCCACGACCTCTGCGACGAGCTCGGGATGCTCGTCTGGCAGGACTTCATGTTCGCCAACCTCGACTACCCGATCGCCGACGACGGCTTCCGGGCCGCGGTCGAGCGCGAGGCGAGCGAGTTGCTCGAGCGGCTCGCCGGCCGCCCGAGCCTCGCCGTGCTCTGCGGCAACAGCGAGGTCGAGCAGCAGGCGGCGATGCTCGGGCTCGATCCGGAGCTCGGGCGCGGCGAGCTCTTCGGCGAGCTCCTGCCCGCCGCGGCCCGCGCCGCCGGCGCCGACGCCGTCTACCTCCCCTCGGCGCCCTGCGGCGGCGAGCTCCCCTTCCGCACCGATCGGGGCGTCGCCAACTACTTCGGCGTCGGCGCCTACCTGCGTCCGCTCGACGACGCCCGGCTGGCCGGGGTGAGGTTCGCCTCCGAGTGCCTGGCGTTCGCCAACGTCCCCGACGAGCGGGCGGTGGAGGAGCTGCTCGGCGAGCCCCCGGCCGACGCCGCGGTGGGCGGACCGCGCTGGAAGGCGGGCGTGCCCCGCGACGTCGGCAGCGGCTGGGACTTCGACGACGTCCGCGACCACTACCTCGAGGCGCTGTTCGGCGTCGACCCGGCCGAGCTGCGCAGCGTCGAGCCGCACCGCTATCTCGAGCTCTCGCGCGCGGTCAGCGGCGAGGTGATGGCGGAGGTCTTCGGCGAATGGCGCCGCGCGGGCTCTCCCTGCGGCGGCGGGATCGTGCTCTGGCTGCGCGATCTCGTCCCGGGCGCCGGCTGGGGGCTGTTCGACCATCGGGGCGTGCCGAAGGTCGCCTATCACCACCTGCGCCGAGCGCTCGCCCCGGTCGCCCTGTGGACCACCGACGAGGGCCTCGGCGGGATCGTCGTCCACGTCGCCAACGACCGCCCGAGCCGCTGCGGGCGCGGCTGCGGGTCGCCCTCTACCGCGGCTTCGAGCAGCGGCTCGACGAGGCGAGCGAGACGTCGACCTGCTCCCCCACGGCTCCGCCGAGCGCAACGTCGAGACTCTCCTCGGGCGCTTCGTCGACGCGGCATGGGCGTACCGCTTCGGGCCGCCGGCCCAGGACCTGATCGTCGCCAGCCTCGAGCGGGAGCGCGACGGGACCGCGGAGCTGATCTCGCAGTCGATCCGCTTCCCCGCGGGGCGCCCGATCGCCGCCGAGCCCGCTGCCCGTCTCGGCCTCGAGGCCGCTCTCGCCCCGCGCGAGGACGGTAGCGCGCTGCTCACGGCGACCAGCCGCCGGCTCGCCTACGGCGTCCGCATCCACGCGCCCGGGTTCGCGGCCTCCGACGACGCGTTCTCGATCGAGCCCGGCGCGACGAGGGAGGTGATGCTCCGCCCGCGCGAGCCCGGGGCCGCCATCGACGGCGCCGGGCTGACCGCGCTCAACCTCGAGGGCCGGGTGCGCGCCACCGCGGCCGAGGAGGGCGAGCGATGAACGCCCCGCCGGTTCGCGGGCTCTACCTCCCAACCTCCCCCGCCCCGACCTTCGGGCTCTTCCACCGGCCGCGGGCGAGCCGCTGGACGTCTCGGTCCTGATCTGCCCGCCGTTCGGGTGGGAGGACTTCTGCTCCTATCGAAGCCGGCTGGCCTGGGCGCAGGCGTTCGCGGAGGCGGGCTACGCCGCGCTTCGGATCGACCTCCCCGCCACCGGCGACAGCGGCGGCGAGCCCGACGATCCCGGGCGGATGGACGCGTGGACGACGGCGATCGCCGGGGCGGTCACCTGGCTGGGGGAGTCGACCGGCTGTCGCCGCAACGCGACGATCGGCATCGGCCTCGGGGGACTGATCGCCTGCCGCGCCGTCGCCGAGGGCGCGCCGATCGACGACCTCGTCCTCTGGGCGGTCCCGGCGCGCGGGCGAACGCTGCTCCGGGAGCTGCGCGCGTTCGCGCGCCTCAACGCCACCGAGGTCGACGCCAGCGACGCGATCGCGCGGCCCGCGATGCCCGAGCCGCCGCCGCTGGCGGACGGCTCGCTCGAGGTCGGCGGCTTTCTGCTCGACGCCGAGACCGTGACCGCCCTGGAGTCGCTCGACCTGACGACGCTCCCGCTCCCGGAGCGCGCCGGGAGGCGGGTGCTGATGCTCGAGCGCGACGGGATCGAGGTCGACCGCCGGCTGCGCGAGCACCTCGAGGGCTCGGGCGCCGAGGTCATCGTGGCGCCGGGCCCGGGCTACGGGACGATGATGGCCCACCCCCAGCAGGCGCGGCCGCCGGGCGAGTACGCCACCGTCGCGCGCTGGCTCTCGGAGGTCCCGGCGCCCGCGTCTCCGCCGACGCCGGGGCCCGCGGGCGAGGTCGAGACGGCCGAGCTGCGGCATGGCGAGACCCGGATCCGCGAGACGCCGATCTCGATCGAACAGCCCTCCGGCCGGCTGTGGGGAGTGCTCTGCGAGCCACGCGACCCGCCGGTCGCCCCCTTCGCCGCGATCCTGCTCAACGCCGGGGCGCTGCGGCGGATCGGTCCCGGCCGCCTCTGGGTCGAGCTCGCGCGCGACTGGGCGGCGCGCGGCGTGCCGACGCTGCGGATCGACCTCGAAGGGCTCGGTGATTCCGACGGGGACTCGACCCGCTATGCAGATACCGGCGCCCTCTACACGCTCGACCTCGTCGACCAGGTGATCGCGGCGATGGACGAGCTCGAGGCCCGCGAGATCGGCCGGCGGTTCCTGCTCGCCGGGCTCTGCGCCGGTGCCTACTGGTCCTTCCACACGGCCCTGCGCGATCCGCGAGTGGAGGCCACCTTCCTGCTCAACCCGCGGGCGCTGATCTGGGACGAGTCGCTCGACCGCGAGCGCGACGCCCGCAAGATCGGGGGGGTGGTCCGCGGCTCCTCCTGGCGCCAGGTCCTGCGGGGCGAGGTCTCGCCGGCCCGGATGCGGATGATCCTGCGCGAGGTCGTCGTGGCGCCGTTCCGCGCCCGGGCGGCCTCGCTCATTCGGCGCAACCGACGCCGGGAGCTCGATCGCGCGCTGATCAGCCTGCGCGAGCGAGGCCGGCGCGTGTTGCTGGTGTTCGGCGGCAAGGAGCCCCTGCACGAGGAGCTCGAGCGCGAAGGGCGCCTCTCGCAGCTCGACCAGTGGCCGAACATGCAGCTCGAGCTGCTGCCGGGAACCGACCACAGCTTCCGGCCGATCCGCTCCCAGCACTACGTCCACGCGGTGCTCGACCGGGCGCTCGACCGCGAGCTCGCCCTCAGCGCCGCGGAGGCGGCCCCAAAATCGGCGCTGGGCGAGCGACCGCAGCCGGTGGGGCGACGTACGTACCCTTAGCGGGATGACCGACACTGCCCGGCAGCTCTCATCGGACAAGCCCGAGGCCGGGCTGAGCACCGACTTCTGGGCCGGGGCGGACCTGGTCCGCGCCTACTCGGGCGCCGACCTGAGGCCGGTCGAGGCGGTGCTCCTCGAACGACCACCGCGAGGCGCTCTCGGGCCGCGTGCTCGAGCTCGGGGTCGGGGCCGGCAGGGTCACCCGTCATCTGTGCGCAATCGCCTCGGAGGTGCACGGGATCGACGTCTCGCAGGCGATGGTCGAGCACGCCCAGGCCGCCTGTCCGGAGGCGATCATCGTCCGCCGCGACCTGCGCGATCTGAGCGAGTACGAGCCGGCATCGTTCGATGCGTTGCTGGCGCCTTTCAACGTGCTCGACGTCCTCGACCACGACGATCGCGAGCGAGCGCTGGAGGGCTTCGGCCGGGTCGTCGCCCCGGACGGGCTGCTGATCATGTCCTCGCACAACCGCGCTCACGCCCCGTTCGTCGTCGGCCCCGGGCGGCAGCTGATCGAGCATCTGCGGGCGCGGCGCCTGCGCAGCGTCGCGGCCGGGGTCGTCCGGCTGCCGCGGCGGATGGCGAACCGTCGGCGGCTGGGGCGCCTGGAGCGCGATCGGCCCGGGTACGCGATCGTCAACGACTCGGCCCACGACTACTCGATCCTGCACTACTACATCTCCCGGGACGACCAGGCGCGGCAGCTCGGCGAGCGCGGGCTTCGAGCTAATCGAGTGCCTGGACCTGGAGGCGAAACCGGTCGCGAACGGCGGCGGAGCGCCGACCTCCTCGGAGCTTCACTACGTCGCGCCCGAGCCGTGCGGGCCTACGGGCTCAGCCGGCGTTCAGGACCTGGACGTTGTCGATGTCGACCGAGCAGCCGCTCGGGCAGTCGATCCCGGGCGAGTGGTAGAGGCCGGCCCGCAGGTGCGACGGGATCGACTCGCCCGGCGCCGATCACGCTGCCGCCGGCGGTCTCGTACTTCAGCGTGTAGGTGTTGATCTTCGAGCTCTGCTCACCGGCGTCGGCCGCGTCCCCGTCGCCGTTGAGGTCGACGTAGACGCTGATCGAGCCGTTGCTCGGGTCCTGGGAGAAGTGGACGTCGAAGGCGAACCGGGTCCACTGCCCGGAGGTCGCGGGGGCGGACCAGATCTCGTGGCTGTCGGAGCTTGACCCGTTGGAGTCGCTCTGCATCAGCGCCCAGCGACCGTTGTAGGCGCGCAGGGCGAGCACCGGAGTGCCGCTGGCGTTGGCCGCCGGCTGGGCCTGCTTCATCTGCAGGACGACCTGCCACTGGTTGGTGTCGAGCGGTAGGTTCGACGGCAGCCGGATCGAGGCGAAGGTGAGCTTGTGGTCGCCCTCGTGATAGACCGCGGTCGGGCCGGTGCGGTTGTCGTTGTGGCCGAGCTCGCAGCGCTCGCCCCAGAAGTCGTCGCCGTCGTAGGCGGTCATCCGCCTGAAGTCGTCGCTGCCCTGGGCGCCGCCGAGCGCCGTCTTCTCCGGGTCGCCGCCGTTGAGCGTCTGCACCCGGCTCTCGGACTCGCAGTCGATGCTTCCCCAGATCGACGCCGCGCCGCCCGAGCCGGTGTCCTCGAAGTCGACCCGGCACCCCGGCCGCTGAGCGCGACCGGGTCGGGGGCGCAGGCGCCGGGAAGCCCGGGAACCGGATTATCGCCGGCGAGCGTAAGCTGCAGGTCGGCCCGGCGGGCCACGCTCGGCGTGTGCATTTTGAGCAGCCCGCGGCGAGAGCGGGCCGCCGCGCGAACCCGAGTCAGAGGCAGCCGGCGCTGCATCTCCTTGTTGCGGCGCTTGCTCGCGTAGAAGTTCGCCTGGGCGCCGACGATCCGCATCGGCTCTAGCCCGGTCAGCCTGAAGGCGACCATCTTCTTCGTCGTCCGCACCGGCTGGACCGTCTGGATCCGGTCCGCGGCCTGCGACGGCGCGGCGCCGACGAGCGCGATCCCGCCGGCGAGCGCCACGAGCACGAGCCCCCGGCGGATGCGAGCGGGCGGTCCGGCCGCTTCTTCTCGGTTTGGGAAGCCATCTCCGATCGCTTCCCGGATCGGGCCATGGCGCCGGCTGCCCGAGCAAGGCGAGTCCGCCTCGTACAGGCGTCCAGGGATGACCGTCAAAACCGACGCGGCGGGCGGTTGTGGAGCGCCTACGGGGACTCGGTGCCGCCACTGCCCTCGGTGATCGTCCCGAGGTCGGTGGTGGTCGTGGTCGGCACCGTGGTCGACGTCGACTCGAGCGTCGTCGTTGTCGTCGGCGCGGTGGTCGTGCTCGTCGTCGGCGCGACGGTCGTCGTCGCCGTCGTCGAGCTCGAGGTCGAGCTGCTGGTGGTCGTCGACGGGGTCGTGGTGCTGCTGCTCGAGCTGGTCGTCGAGTCGTCGTCGCCGGCGCTGACCACGGCGAGCGCCACGCCGAGGCCGATGACCGCGGCGACGAGGACCGCGATCGTCGCCTTCACCCCCGTGCTCATCCCCTGGCGCGGCGGTTCTGTGGGGCCGCGCCCGTCGCCGGGCGGGGGAACGTCCATGCGCCGGGTGGGGTCCTCGTGCACGCGCCCGAGTGTAAACGGGGGACCAGCGGGTCCCGATCGGCAACAATGTGGCGATGGCAAGGGGGCGGCGGGTCATCTGGGCACTGATTCCGATCTCGATCGTGGCGGCGATCGGGCTCGCCCACGGTCTCAGCGCGACCCTCGGCGCCGAGAACGAGACTGCCCCCGCCAAGCCGCCCGAGAACCTGACCGCGAAGGGTTGGCCGAAGGTCGGCACGCCGCGCTTCCTCGACGACGGCTCCGGCGGCTCGGCCCAGCTCTGGGGCAGCGTCGACTGCGCCCAACCGACCCGGGTCCTGCGGCGGGTCAGCGGCGGCGACCCGCAGCCGCGCGCCGACCTGCGTCCGCAGGGGTCGGACGGGTTTCGCCGCCTGCGCGTCGTCGACGGCGACAACTTTTACGGCGAGCGATGCGAGCTCGGCCGCAACGACTGGCGCTACAGCCCTATGGCCCTCTATCACGAGGGAGAGCGCCTGCTCACCTTCGCCTCGATCAGGCTCCCCAAGGGGTTCCCGCTTCACCGGCGGCTGTGGCAGGTGGTGCTGCAGATGAAGCAGTCCGAGCCCGCGAACGGCCCCGGCTTCGACACGCCGGTCCTCGCTCTGCACGCCTATCGCGACCGGTGGCGGCTCTACCACACCGGCGCCGGTGATCACCGAGACGGCCCGGAGCAGGTCTGGTCGGCTCCCGCCGAGGCGCGGAGCTGGGTCCGATTCGCCTTCGACGTCACCTACTCGGTCGATCCGAGCATCGGCTCGGTGAGGGTCTACGTCGACGTCGACGGTGACGGCGACGCGCTCGACCGCGGCGAGCGCAGCCGCCGGTTCGCCCTCCAGACCCTGGGCCAGGAGCAGACCGGGACCGCCACCGACGGGCTCTCGGCGGGCGTTTCGATCCCGTCCCATCTGCGGATGGGTATCTACCACGACCCCGCCTACCACTGCGTCGGCGACCGCTGCTCGATCGGGATCGACAACGTCGGCGTGTTCGAGCCCCTGCCCTGAATCGACCTCGACTAGTCTCCCGACCGATGTCATCACGACTCGATCGGGAGCGGGAGTTCCACGACGAGGCATTCGGCCACTACACGCGGGCCCCGGTGGCCAAGTACTACGCGATCCAGCGCTACGACGTGGCCTACTACCGGGAGCAGGTCGACCGGTATGCAGGGGGCAAAGCGCTCGAGTACGGGTGCGGGCCCGGGTCCTACGCGTTCGAGCTCGCGAAGCAGGGGACGCACGTCACCGCGATCGACATCTCGCCGGTGGGGATCGAGCGGGCGACCGAGAAGGCGGAGCGCCTGGGCGTCTCGGACAAATGCGACTTCCGGGTCATGAACGCGGAGGAGCTCGAGTTCGCCGATGACTCCTTCGACCTCATCTGCGGCACCGCGATCCTGCACCACCTCGACCTCGACAAGGCCTACTCGGAGCTGCGTCGGACGATGCGCGCGGGCGGCCACGGCGTCTTCTTCGAGCCGCTCGGCCACAACGTGGTCATCAACGCCTTCCGCCGGCGCACCCCGCAGCACCGCACCGAGGACGAGCACCCGCTGCTCGAGCCGGACATCGAGCGCGCCCGGGGGTTCTTCGGCTCGGTCGAGACCGAGCACTTCCACCTCTCGACCCTGGCCGCGGTCCCGTTCAAGGACCGGCCTGTCTTCGACCGGATGCTCGGCGCCCTGCACAAGACCGACCGGCTGTTGTTCAAGCTGCCCGCGCTGCGCAGGCAGTCGTGGATGGTCGTGATCTCGGTCGCCGATCCGCTGCCGGCGCCCTGACCGCGGCCTCAGCCGCGCGCCGCGGCCTGGCGCACGATCGCCACCGCCGCGTCGACCTCGGCCTCGTCGATCACCAGCGGCGGCAGCAGGCGCAGCATGCGCTCGCCCGGCACGTTGATCACCAGGCCGAGCTCGAGCGCCGGATGTCGCGAGCCGCTGCCGCGTCGACGCCGTCGGCTAGCGTGACCCCGACCATCAGCCCGCGGCCGCGGACCTCCTCGACGCCGTCGAGCGCCTCCAGCCCGCTCCGCAGCCGCTCGCCCAGCGCGACGACGCTCGCCAGCAGCGCCGGGTCGTCGATCACGTCGAGCGCCGCCAGCGCCGCCGCCGCCGTGATCGGCGCGCCGGCGAAGGTCGAGCCGTGGTCGCCGCGGGTGAGCACCTCCGCGAGCTCCGGGCTCGTCACGACGGCTCCCACCGGCAACCCGCCGCCGAGCGCCTTCGCCGCGGTCAGCACGTCGGGATCCACCGGGAGCTGCTCGTAGGCCCAGAGCGTCCCCGTCCTCCCCATCCCGCACTGGACCTCGTCGAAGACGAGTGCCGCGCCGACGTCGTCGCACGCCTCGCGCGCGGCGACCAGGACCTCGTCGGCGATCGGGAAGATGCCCGCCTCGCCCTGGATCGGCTCGATCATCACCGCCGCCGTGCGCTCGCCGACGGCGGCCTGCATCGCGTCCGGGTCGTCGCGGGGCACGGCCACGAACCCCCGCGGCAGGGGACCGAAGAGATCGTCGCGGGCGAGCCGCGGGGTCGCCGCCAGCGCGCCCAGGGTGCGGCCGTGAAAGGCGCCGTCGAGGGTGACGATCTCGGGCTCGGAGATGCCGCGCTCGTGGGCACGCTTGCGGACCAGCTTGATCGCGCACTCGCTCGCCTCGGCGCCGGAGTTGCAGAGAAAGACGCGGCCGCCGAGGCTCGAATCGGCGAGCCGCTCGCTCAGCCGCATCGCGGGCTCGGAGTAGTACAGGTTCGAGCTCCCGGCGAAGCTCGCGGCCTGCTCGGAGATCGCCGCGACGATCCGCGGGTGGCAGTGGCCGGCGTTGTGGACCGAGAGCCCGGCGAAGAAGTCGAGGTACTGCCGCCCCTCGGAGTCGGTGAGCCGCGCGCCCTCCCCGCGCACGAACTCGACCGGCGCGCGGGCGTAGGTGTCCATCGCGTAGCGGCCCTCGAGGGCCTTCAGCTCCTCGACGCTCACGGGGTCACCATGGTCCCGATGCCGGCGTCGGTGAACAGCTCGAGCAGCAGCGAGTGCGGGCGGCGGCCGTCGATGATGTGGGCCGAGCCGACCCCGCCGCGGACGGCCTCGACGCAGGCGCCCAGCTTCGGGCGCATGCCGCCGGCGACCGAGCCGAGCGCGGCCTCGACCTCGCCCACCGTGACCCTCGAGTTGAGCGAGGACTCGTCGTCGGCATCGGCGAGCCAGCCGGCGACGTCGGTGAGGAAGATCGCCTTGGACGCGCCGAGCGCGGCCGCGACCTTGCCCGCCGCCGTGTCGGCGTTGACGTTGTAGGAGCGGCCCTCGCGGTCGACCCCGGCCGAGGCGATCACCGGGATGTAGTCGGCGGCGATGTGGTTGAGGACGTTGACGTCGACGCGCTCGATCTCGCCTACGAAGCCGACCTCCTCGGCGCGCGCGTGGGGCTGAATCTCGAACAGCGCCCCGTCCTCGCCCGAGAGCCCGACCGCCGGCTGGCCGTGGCGGTTGAGGCGCATGACGATGTCGGCGTTGACCTTGCCGAGCAGCACCATCTTCGCGACCTCGACCGTCTCGGCGTCGGAGACGCGCATGCCCTCGACGAACCTCACCTCCATCCCGAGCCGCTCCATGTAGCGGGTGATGTCGGGCCCGCCGCCGTGGACGATCACCGGCTTCAGGCCGACGTACTTGAGCAGCACCACGTCGGTGGCGAAGTGGTCGCGCAGCGCCTCCTCGGTCATCGCCGCGCCGCCGTACTTGATCACCATCGTGCGCCCGTGGAAGTCGCGGATGTAGGGCAGCGCCTCGAGGAGGGTCTCGACCGACGCCGTCATGAGGTACACCCGGCACGCCCGGAGGCGGGAGCAGCATCAGATGTCCGCGGCGTAGCCGCGGACCAGGGATTCGATGCGGGAGCGGAGGACGTGGCCGGCATATCTATGTCGTGTACTCCGCGTTGATGCGCACGTACTCGTGCGTGAGGTCGGAGAAGTACACGTGCGCGGAGGCTTCGCCGCGGCCCAGCCTGACCTCGATCTCCGCTTCCGCGTCGTCGCCGGCCAGCGCTTCGGCGTCGATCGACTCCGGGCCGAGCTCCGCGAGCTGCTCGCCGGCGAGCGCCATCCCCGCCGCCTGGGCGATCCGGCCCCAGTTCGGGTCCCGGCCGTAGAGGGCCGTCTTCACCAGCGGCGAGTTGGCGATCGCCCGCGCGACTCGCTCGGCTTCGCCCTCGTCGGCGGCCCCGCGCGCCTCGATCCGGCCGACCCGGGTCGCTCCCTCGCCGTCGGCGACGATCTCGAGCGCAAGCTGGAGCAGGACCGCGTCCAGGAGCCCCTCGGGCAGCGGCACGCCGGCCTCGCCGGTCGCCTGCAGCAGGACGGTGTCGTTGGTCGACATCTGGCCGTCGACCGTGATCCGCTCGAACGAGCGCTCGGTGGCGGCGCGCAGCTCAGCGTCGGGGTCGGCGAGCGCGGCGTCGGTCTGGACGAAGCAGAGCATGGTGGCGAAGCCCGGCTGCATCATCCCGGCGCCCTTGGCCTGGGCCGAGACCGTCGCGCCGCCCGCGCGCACCGTGCATGCCTTCGGGCCGCGGTCGGTGGTCATGATCGCCTCCGCGAACGCGGCCCCTCCGGCCGCCGACAGGCCCGCGGCCAGCTCCTCGATCCCGCCGAGCACGTCGTCGATCGCCAGCGGCACCCCGATCACGCCCGTCTCGGCGACCGCGACGGCGCTCGGCTCGGCGTCGACCGCGCGCGCGGCGGCGTCCCGCATCGCGAGCGCGTCGCGGATGCCCCGCTCCCCTGTCGCCGCGTTCGCGTTCCCTGAGTTGACGACCGCGGCGCGGATCGCGCCCGCGTCGCAATGGTCGCGGCAGACGCGCACCGGAGCGGCGGCGGCGGCGTTGCGCGTCAAGAGCAGCGCCGAGTCCACCGCCGGCGCGTCGCAGGCGAGCAGCGCGAGGTCGGTCTCCCCCCCGCCCTTGAGCCCGCAGGCGACCGCACCGGCCCGGAATCCCGGAGCCAGGGTCGCCGGATCGAGCTCCTCGACGCCGGGCGGGGGCTCGACCCAGCGCGAGGCGAAGGAACTCACAGCAGGCGCCTCAACAGCGGCGCGGCTCGGCTTCGCTTCGCTCCGCCTCACAGAAGCCCCTCTGCCTCGTCGAAGCCGAGCATCAGGTTGAGGTTCTGGATCGCCTGCCCGGCCGCCCCCTTCCAGAGGTTGTCGATCGCCGCGAAGACGACCGCGCGCCGCTCGTCGAGCGAGACGGCGCAGACCCGGCAGACGTTCGTGTCGCGCACCTCCCGCACCCCGGGCGGGCCGTCGACGACCTCGACGAAGGGCTCCTCGGCGTAGCGCTCGGAGTACAGCTCCGCGATCCCGTCGAGCGGCTCGGCGAGCTCGACGTAGCAGCTGGCGAGCAGGCCCTGGTCGATCGGCAGCAGGTGCGGGATGAACGTGACCGGCACGTCGGCTCCAAGGCGCCGGAGCTCCTGCTCGATCTCGGGCAGGTGGCGGTGGCCCTCGGCTCCGTAGGGGACCACGTTCTCGGTCAGGTTGGGGAGCGCGAGCCTCTCCCCCGCCCCCCGCCCCGCGCCCGAGGCGCCCGACTTGGCGTCGACGGTCACCGAGGCGATCACGCCGCGCTCGGCGAGCGGCGCCAGCGCGAGCAGCGCGGCGGTCGGGTAGCAGCCGGGGTTGGCGACCAGCTCGGCCCCGCGGATCCGCTCACGGCCGAGCTCGGTGAGCCCGTAGACCGCGTTGTCGAGCAGCTCCGGCTCACCGTGGGGCGCGTACCAGCGCTCGTAGATCGCGGCGTCGACGAGCCGGAAGTCCGCGGACAGGTCGACCACCTGGATCCCGAGCCCGCGCATCTCGGCGACCACCGCAGCCGCGGCGCCGTGCGGGTAGGCGACGAGGGCGGCGTCGCCCTCCTCGAGCAGCTGGAGGTCGAGCTCGGTGAGCTCGATCGGCACCCGGTAGCGCGGGTAGAGGCGGTCGAGGCGCTCGCCCGCCTCGCTGCGCGAGGTCGCGGCGACCAGCTCCAGGCGCGGGTGGCGCCAGCAGAGCTCCGCGGCGAGCGCTCCGGCGTAGCCCGAGGCGCCGGCGACGATCACCCGGGTCGCCTCGTCAGCCACGGAGCGCCGCTCCGATCTCCGCCAGCGCCGCCGAGATCCGCTCGCGCACGGCCCCGACCTCGGCGTCCGTGAGGGTCCGCTCGGGATCGCGGAACTCGAGCCGCAGGGCGAGGCTCTTCTGCCCCGGCTCGAGCTGCTCGCCGCGGTAGAGGTCGAAGATCCCGATCGACCGCAGCAGCTCGCCGCCGGCCTCGGCGACGACCGCCCGGATCCGCGCCGCCTCGACCGCCTCGTCGACCACGACGGCGATGTCCTGTTCGACGGCCGGATAGGTGATCACGTCCTCGTACTGCTCGGCGCCGACGGGCGATGCGTCGACCAGCGGCGCCAGGTCGAGCTCGAAACCGGTCGCCGAGTCGAGGTCCCAGGCGCGGCAGACCAGCGGGTGGATCTCGCCGACCCAGCCGATCGCCGCGCCCTCGAGGAGCACCCGCCCGGCGAGGCCGGGGCTCAGGAACGGCTCCTGCGTGACCTCGACCTCGAGCGAGCAGCCGAGCCCGGCGGCGACGCCCTCGAGCACGCCCTTGAGCGCGTAGAAGTCGGGCGCGACCTCGTCGCCCCTCCACCCCGCGCCCGGGCGCGGTCCGCTCGCGAGGCAGGCGAGCCGCCAGGGCTCGAACGCGGGCGCCGCTCTCAGGCCGGGGAAGCTGCCGCCGAGCACGCCGTCTCCGAGCGGCTCGCCGTGGCGCAGGTAGACGCGTCCGGACTCGTACAGCGCCACGCTGCGGGCGCCGTGGGCGAGGTTGTAGCGAGCGACGTCGAGCAGCCCGCCGAGCAGCGTCGTGCGCAGCACCGAGTGGTCGCCGGAGAGCGGATTGGAGATCGCGATCGTCTGCGCGCGCGGGTCGTCGGGCGGGATCCGCAGCCGGCCGGCCTGCCCGGGATCGGTGAGGCTCAGGGTGACGATCCCGTCGAAGCCCAGGTCGCGCGTCAGGTCCTCGACCCGACGCCGCAGCCACTGCTCGAGGGTCAATCGGCCGCCCTCCGCGCTCGCCGGAGGAAGTCGCGGCGGCAGGTGCTCCGCGTAGCCGTGGATCCGCCCGACCTCCTCCACCAGGTCGATCTCGCGGGTGACGTCGTAGTGGCGGTGGTACGGCACGGTCGCCTCGAGGTCCGCGCCGTCCTCGGCAACCTCGAACTCGAGCCGGCGCAGGTACTCGACCTGGTGCTCGAATGAGATCGCGACCCCGAGCACGCGCTCGGCACGCCCGCCTCGCAGGCGCAGCCGGTGCGCCTCGGGGATCTCGCCCGCCGCGTCGATCGTCCCCGGGACCAGCCGCGCGCCGCAGAGCTCGACCAGCAGCCGCGCGGCGACCCGCTGGGCGCGCAGCGCCATCTCCGGATGAAGCTGCTTCTCGTTTCGGTTCGAGGCGTCCGAGCGCAGGCCGAGCTTGCGCGAGGTGCGCAGGATGTTGACCCCGTTCCAGGTCGCGACCTCGAGCAGCACCCGGGTGGTCGAGTCGCTGACCTCGGAGACCAGGCCGCCCATGATCCCGGCGACACCGGTGGGCCCGTCGCGGTCGCAGACCAGGACCGCGTCGGTGTCGAAGCGCCGTTCGACCGCGTCCAGGGTGGTCATCGTCTCGCCCTCGCGCGCCGCGCGGACGATGATCTCGCCCCCCGGGACCTTGTCGAGGTCGAAGGCGTGCAGGGGCTGGGCGGTCATCAGCATCACGTAGTTGGTGATGTCGACCACGTTGTTGATCGGTCGCATGCCTGCCGCCATCAGGCGCGCCTTCAGCCACGGCGGCGACGGCCCGATCTCGACCTCGGTGAAGACGCGGGCGCTGAACCGCGGGCAGAGATCCGGGACCTCGACGGTGACCGAGGCGTAGTCGTCGACCGCGCCCTCGCCGGTCGGCTCGGCGTCGCCGTCCCAGGGCGCCGGGGAGAGCTCCGCGCCGGTCACCGCGTGCAGCTCGCGGGCCACCCCGTAGACCCCGTAACAGTCGACCCGGTTCGAGGTCGGCTCGAGCTCGAGCACCGGCTCGGAGACCGCGAACACCGAGCTCAGAGCCTCGCCGGCCTTCGGGCCTGCGGCCAGCTCGAGAATGCCCTCGTGATCGTCGCCGAGCCCGAGCTCCCGCTCGGAGAGGATCATCCCGTTCGACTCGATCCCGCGCAGCTTCGCCTTCCCGAGCTCGGTCCCGTCCGGCATCACCGCCCCGGGCAGGGCCACCGCGACCGTCTGGCCGGCGGCGACATTCGGGGCCCCGCAGACGATCGTCCGCCTGCCGTCGCCGGTCTCCACCTCGCATACGCGCAGCCGGTCGGCGTTCGGGTGCTGCTCGGCGGAGACGACCTCGCCGACGAGGAAACCCTCGTCGGTCGGCGCCCCGACATGGGAGATGCGCTCCAGCTCGATGCTGTGCATCGCCAGCGTCTCACCGATCTCCTCGGCCGACAGCCCGGGGGCGCAGTACTCGCTCAGCCAGCTCAGCGGCACCTTCACAGGCAATTGATCGCGCTTCGCCTCACACGACCCTCCTTTTTCGTGGCTCCGCGCTCAATGGAACTGCCTCAGCACGCGGACGTCGTTCTCGAAGTACTTGCGCAGGTCGGGGACCGCGTGCTTGAGCTGTGCGACCCGCTCCACTCCCAGCCCGAACGCGAACCCCTGCACCCGCTCGGGGTCGTAGCCCATCTCGGTGACGAACCCGAACACGTTCGGATCGACCATCCCGGCGCCCAGGATCTCGATCCAACCCACGCCCTTGCACAACGGGTCGCGAGAGCCGTCGGCGAGCTTCCCCGTGCCCCCGCAGCGGAAGCAGGAGACGTCCACCTCCACGCTCGGCTCGGTGAAGGGGAAGAAGCCGGGCCGGAAGCGCGTCTCGCGCTCGGGCCCGAAGACGGCGCGGGCGCACGCGTCCAGGGTCCCCTTGAGGTCGGCGAGCGTGATCCGCTCGCCGATCGCCAACCCCTCGACCTGGTGGAAGACGGGGCTGTGGGTGGCGTCGAAGGGGTCGGAGCGGTAGCAGCGACCCGGGCAGACGATCTGGATCGGGGGACGCTGGCTCTCCATCGAGCGCACCTGCATGGGCGAGGTGTGGGTGCGCAGCACGACGTCCTCGGGCCCGGGCGCCAATCCGTCGATCTGCAGATCGGGTGACAGCGTCTCCGGGTCGACGTAGAAGGTGTCCTGGGCCATGCGGGCCGGATGGCCCGGCGGGTGGTTGAGCGCGGTGAAGTTGTAGTAGTCGAGCTCGACCTCGGGCCCCTCCATCACCCGGTAGCCGAGGCCGACGAAGACGTCCTCGATCTCGCGCTGGGTGCGCACGAGCAGGTTCTGCGCGGCGCTCGGGACCGGCGGCGCGCCGGGCATGGTGACGTCGATCGCCCCCGCTGCCAGCGAGCTCTCGAGCTCGCTCGCCTCGAGGTCGGCCTCGCGGGCCTCGAGCTCGGCCTCGAGCGCCTTGCGGGCCTGGTTTGCGCCAGCGCCGACCGCCCCCCGCTCCGACGGCTCGAGGTCGGCGATTCCGCGCAGGATCGAGGTCAGCTCGGACTTGCGCCCGAGGTAGCGAACCCGCAGCGCCTCGAGCTCGCCGGTGTCGGCGGCGGCCGCGATCGCCGCTGAGGCCTCGCCGCGCAGGGTTTCGATCCGCTCGATCATGCGGCGGCCGACGATATCCGTCCGAGCGCGACCGCCGCCGTGGCCGCGACGTTCAGCGACTCGACTCCGTCGACGAGCGGGATCGTCCATAACCGCTCGCAGTCACGGGCGAGCTCGTCTGGCAAGCCCTCGCGCTCAGCGCCCAGCATCAACCCTCCGACCGGCTCGTCGTCCGGCGGCTCGCCACCGTGGGCGACCAGCCCGACCACCGGCGGGACCAGAGATGCGTGCGACCCGCCCATCGGCGGGCTGGTGAAGATGGACCCCATGCTCGCGCGGACGGCCTTGGGTGAGAACGGATCCGCGCACCCGGGCCCGCAGATCACCGGCGCCGCCGCCAGCGCGTGCGCCGTGCGAATGATCGCGCCGACGTTGCCGGGGTCGCCGACCCCGTGCAGGTACACGTAGAAGCCGTCGTCCCCGCCGAGAACGACCTGCGGGTACACGCCGATCGCCCGGGTTCCGGAGCCAAGGGTCGAGACGGCATCCAGCAGCTCCGGCTCGACGTCGATGCCGGCGCGCAGGACGAACTCCGCCTCCCGGCCCGCCGCCGCCGCGGCCGCGATCAGGTCCTCGCCCTCGGCGAGGAAGAGGCCCGTGCGCCGGCGATGCTTCGGCTCGGCGAGCTTGCGGACGAGCTTCAGCTTCTCGTTGTCCTTGCTGGTGATCAAGTCATTCGCTCTCTGAAAACAAAACGGGCGCCCTCTTGGGCGCCCGGTGAACCTTGCTCGGCGGTCTCGTGCTCAGGCCGCCGCGGCCTCCCGGGCTTGCTCGGCAAATCGGCGGAACGTCTCGGGATCGCGGACGGCGATGTCCGCGAGCATCTTGCGGTTGACCTCGACGCCCGCGACGTCGAGCCCGTGGATGAACTCGGAGTAGCTCATCCCCTCGCGGCGCGCGGCGGCGTTGATGCGGACGATCCACAGCCGGCGCATGTCGCGCTTGCGCCGGCGGCGGTCGCGATAGGCGTAGTTGCCCGAGCGCATCACCTGCTCGTTGGCGAGGCGATAGCTCGAATGCTTGCGGCCCCAGTAGCCCTTCGCCTGGCGCAGGACCTTCTTCTTGCGCCGCTTGCGCGCGACGGCGTTCGTGGCGCGGCTCACTTGCCGCCCCCGAGCAGCTTCCGGACCCGCTTCGCGTCGGCATCGGCGATCTCGACCGGCTTCGCCATCCGCCGCTTGCGCTTCGGCGACTTCTTCTCGAGGATGTGGCTCGAGTACGCGCGCTTGCCGCGAAGCTTGCCCGTCGCGGTCTTGCGAAAGCGCTTCTTGGCGCCCGAATGGGTCTTCATCTTCGGCATCGGAGCCGACTATTGAAGCAGACCCAGGCGAGCGTGGCCGGCGCTCAGGCGGCGGCGGCCGGCTCGTCCCCGGGCTGGGCCCCGGAGGCGGGGGCCGGCTCGGACGCGGGCGGAGTGGCCTCCGCCGGAGCGGCTACGGGCGGGGGTCCCTCCGCGGGCGGCGCGGGCTCCGCGGCTGCGGCCGGGGCCTCGCTCGGGGCGGCCTCGCCGTCGGCGGCGTGGGCGCGCTCCTCCCGGGCCTTGGCGGCGATCTGGCGCGAGGGGGCGAGCATCATGTGCATGTTCCGCCCCTCCTGCTGGGGGTGCTGCTCGATCGTCGCCAGGTCGCCGACGTCCTCGAACAGTCGCTCGAGCAGGGCACGACCGCGCTCGGGGTGCGCCTGCTCGCGCCCGCGGAACATGATCGTCACCTTGACCTTGTCCTGGTGGCGGAGGAAGCGCTCGACGTGGCCCTTCTTCGTCTCGTAGTCGTGGTCGGCGATCTTCGGCCGCAGCTTGATCTCGCGGATGTTGACCTGCTGCTGGTGCTTGCGGGCGGCCTTCGCCTTCTGCTCCTGCTCGTACTTGTACTTCGAGTAGTCGAGCAGCCGGGCGACCGGCGGGCGCGAGTCCGGCGCCACCTCGACCAGGTCGAGGTCGCGCTCGGCCGCCATCGCCAGCGCCTGGTCGGTCTTGACCACGCCGATCTGGCTGCCGTCCTCGTCGACGAGGCGCACCTCCGAGACACGGATCCGCTCGTTGATCCGCGTCTGGTCGCGCTCCGGGGGCTGCCGGTCGAACCGCCTCGGGACCGGCACTACTGATTCGGGCTGGCGGGAAGCGTCAAGCTACCTGCGATACCTGCGGTCGAAAGCGGAGAAAAAACGATGGGAAGGGCGCGGACGCAACGGTGCTATCGCCGTGGCCGGTTCTGAGTGCCTTCCATTGCGGCGCAGTATAGAGCCCTATCGCCGGACCGGAGGACTAAAGAGCTCCGATACCCCAGGCCGATTAACGCATCTATAGAGTCTGGCCGAGCGCGCGGAACATCGTGCATCCGTTCCGCGAGCCAGACATGGAGGTCGATAGGGGAGCTCCGCAGCTCGGCCCATCACCCCAGGGTCCTGGCTGCGTCTCCCCGTGCCGTCATCCGCTCGCGCGGCGCTCAGGCGATCAGCGCCGGGATCTCGGCGATCGGCACGGCGCCGAGCTCGCCGCGCTCGTGCGACCGCACCGAGCCGCTGGAGTCAGCCTGCTCGCGCTCGCCGACGATCACCATGTAGGGGAGCTTCGCGAGCTCGGCGTCGCGGATCTTGCGCCCCACCGACTCCGAGCGCTCGTCGACGCGGACCCGCAGCCCGGCGGCCTCGAGCTCGCCGGCGACCCGCCGGGCGTAGTCGAGGTGGGCGTCGGAGACCGGCAGCACCGCCGCCTGCACCGGCGCCAGCCAGGCCGGGAAGCGGCCGCCGTAGTGCTCGATCAGGATCCCGGCGAAGCGCTCCATCGAGCCCAGCAGGGCGCGGTGGATCATCACCGGCGTGTGATCGGCGTTGTCCTCGCCCTGGTAGGTGAGGTCGAAGCGCCCGGGCATCTGGAAGTCGAGCTGGCAGGTGCCGAGCTGCCACGAGCGCCCGAGCGCGTCGGTGACGTGGAAGTCGATCTTCGGCCCGTAGAAGGTGCCCTCCCCCGGGCTGACGTCGTACTCGCGGCCCTGGCGCTCGAGCGCGTCGCGCAGACTGGCGGTGGCGCGCTCCCACTCCTCGTCGGTGCCGACCGACTTCTCCGGCCTGGTCGAGAGCTCGACCCTGACCTGGTCGAAGCCGAAGCGCGCGTAGAGCGCGTCGATCGCGGCGCAGATCGAGTCGACCTCGCCCGAGACCTGATCGAGCGTGCAGAAGACGTGTCCGTCGTCCTGGGTGAAAGCTCGCACCCGAAGCAGCCCGTGCAGGACGCCCTCGCGCTCGTAGCGCGAGACGTCGCCGAACTCGGCCAGGCGCATCGGCAGCTCGCGGTAGGAGTGGCGCTGGGAGCCGAACACGAGGCAGGCGCCGGGGCAGTTCATCGGCTTGAGCGCGTAGCGACGCTGGTCGCCCTCTCGCTGCGAGGGTTCGACGAAGTACATGTTCTCGCGGTAGTTGTCCCAGTGCCCGGAGCGGTGCCAGAGCTCCTCGTCGAGCACCCGCGGGGTCTTGATCTCGTCGTAGTCCCCGTTGGCGAGCTGTGCGCGCACCTCGCCCTCGATCAGCCGCAGGAGCACGGTCCCGTTCGGAAGCCAGAACGGCATCCCCGGCGACTCCTCGCGCAGGCGGAAGAGGTCGAGCTCCGGGCCGAGCCGCCGGTGGTCGTTCTCGCGTGCGCGCTCGAGCAGCTCGAGCTGGCGGTCGAGGTCCTTCTGCGTGTGAAACGCGGTGCCATAGATGCGGGTCAGCATCTGGCGGTTCTCGTCCCCGCGCCAGTAGGCGCCGGCGAGCGAGTTGAGCTTGAACGCCTTGATCCGCCCGGTCGAGGGCGCGTGCGGGCCGAGGCAGAGATCGGTGAACGGGCCGTTGCGATAGAGCGACACGGTCTCCACCCCCTGATCGCGGACCAGGTCCTCGATCAGCTCGACCTTGTAGGGCTGATCCTCGGAGCGAAAACGCTCGATGGCCTCGGCGGCCGGCAGCTCGCTGCGCTCGAACGGCTCGTCGGCGGCGATGTGCTCGCGCATGGCGGCCTCGATCCGTTCCAGGTCGGCCTCGGTGGGCCGCTCGCCGTCGGGGAACTCGAAGTCGTAGTAGAAGCCGCCGTCGATCGGCGGCCCGATCGAGACCTTCGCACCGGGCCACAGCTCGAGCACCGCGGTCGCCATCACGTGCGCGGCATCGTGGCGGACGAGCCAGAGCGCGTCGTCTGCGTCCTCGCCTTCGCTGCGCGCGGTCACGATCCGGATGTCGGCCCCGTCGGGGAGCTCGGCCCCGAGGTCACGGAGCTCGCCGTCGACCTTGATCCCGAGCGCGTCCTTGGCCAGCCGCGGACCGATCGCCGCAGCCGCGTCGGCGCCGCTCGAGCCCTCGGCGAGCTCCAGCGCCGTCCCGTCCGGCAGAGTTACCGTGATCGCCGCCAAGGCGGCCATGCTACGACGGAAGGTAGGTAGGGAATGCGCAAGCCAACACTGGGCCCGGCGCTCGCCGTACTCGCGATCGTCGCGCTCGCGATCCCCGCGACCTCGCTCGCGGGGCGCAACACGACCGAGCTCGAGGCGAAGCTGAAGGGCAAGAACGAGGTCCCGGGACCGGGCTCACAGAAGGGCAAGGGCGAGATCCACGTGTTCGTCAAGCCCACGCAGCACAAGCTCTGTTACGACTTCGAGGTCTCGAAGCTCGACCCGCTGATCGAGGGCCACATCCACAAGGGCGGGCCCGACGACGCCGGCCCGGTGAAGGTGCCGCTGTTCCAGGACACGGAGGGCCTCTCCGGCGACGGCAGCTACGAGGGCTGCGTCAAGGAGGTCAAGAAGAAGCTGCTGAAGAAGATCGCGGCGAAGCCGGAGAAGTACTACGCCAACATCCACACCGAGGCGTACCCCGACGGCGCGGTCCGCGGCCAGCTCGGGCTGGTCGAGCAGGGCGCGGGCTAGCCATTCTTCCCGGTCAGCCGTCCGCGCTGGGATCGGCGCGGGCGGCGTCCGGGATCAGGTCGCACGGGCCCGGTCCGCTCGCTCCCAGGTTCTCGTAGGTGGCCTGCGGCTCGACCGCGCCATCGTCGGCGACGCTCACCGCGAGCACGGTAGAAGCGCCCGGCGGCAGCTCCTCGCCCTCGGCGACGACGCAGATCCGGTTCCCGCGCAGCTCCCAGGCGAGGTAGTCGCGGCCGTGCTCCGAGTCGAGCAGCTGCGCCGGCGCCACGACCACGGTCGAGCCCGGCGGGAGCTCGGTGCGCAGCTCGGCCAGCGCCGGCGAGTAGCCGCTGGGCCCGACCGGGCCGTTGGCCAGCGCGAGCAGGCTCGAGCCTCCGGCGCCGACCAGGAACGCGACGGCCGCCGCGCCACCCGCGAGGCGCAGCTTCGCGACCCGCGCCCGGCCGGGGAAGGCGTAGGCGACCGCTTGCCTGCCGACGATCCGCCGCGCCTCGGCGAGGGTCGGGGCCCGCTCGAGCAGGGCGCGGACGGAGATCAGCATCACCAGCGGCGCGAGGATGACCAGTGCCTTCGCCTCCTGGTACGGGGTCCCGCCGAGCAGCGAGTACAGCCACAGGATCGCGGCCGCGGCAGCCGCCGCCGGCACCGCGCGCTCGCGCTCGCGCCACCACCAGCGCAGCCCGAAGCCGAGCGCCCCGGCGGCCAGCGCCGCGCCGAGGTAGAAGACGATCGCCGGCACCGCGCCGTCGCCTGGCTCGACTCGGAAATCGCCCGAGGGCCAGATCCCGAGGGCCTCCAGCGGGGAGAGCCGGTTGAAGAGGTTGCCGAGGCCCGAACCCGCCGGATCGAAGGTCTCGAAGCTGGCGAAGTCGACCATCCTCGAGAGCTCGGGTGCGGCGAGGACGGCGAGCAGACCGACGGCGACGAGAACAGCCGGGACGGCGAGCCGCGCCGCCGCCCACGCCCGCGCGAGGCCACCGGTCCCCGCGAGACGCAGGAGCTCGATCGCCGCCCAGCCTCCGAGCACGGCAACGAGCCAGAGGATGCCGGGGAAGCTGTAGGCGTAGAGCGCGCCGGTAGCAAGCACCGCGAGCGGGATCGCGCGCAGGATCCGCGGCCCCGGACGCCGGGCCAGCGACCACTCGGCGACCAGCTCTGCGAGCGCGACGGCGAAGGCGAGCACGAACAGCGCCTCGATCGCCTCCTTGAACGCGCCCTGGACGAAGTTGGAGGCGAGCAGGTAGGCGAACCCGACGAGCAGCGCTCCGGCGATCCGCCGCCAGGCGACGAGCGATTCGAGCGGGCCGAGGGCGACGAGGCAGGTCGCCACCGCGATCGCGATCGCGAGCCCGTCGAACGCCTGGACGGTGCTCGGTCCGATGGAGGAGATCGCGGCGACGATCGAGTGCGGCCCGAGCGGATAGCCGGCCTCGATCAGGCGCTCGCTGCCGCCGGAAGCGAGCCGGTCGACCGCGAACAGGTGCTGGGACATGTCCGGGTTGAGCCCGGTGCCGATGATCCCGAAGCGCCGCTCGACGACGAACGGCAGCGAGGCGAGCGCGACGGCGGCGAGCTCGAGCGGCACGCCGCGCCGCAGGGCGCCACGCAGGTCCTCGACCCGGGGCAGCGCGTAGGCCGCTGCGACCGCGGCGACCAGCCCGAGCACGACGATCGCCGTCGTGCCCTCCCCTGGCAGTCGCACCGACCACCAGGCCAGCGGGCAGAGCGCCGCCAGCCCGACCGCCGGCGCGAGCCGCGACCATCGCCGTCGACCGCAGGCGACCAGGATCGCGGCGCCGACGAGCGCCGCGGCGCCGAGGCAGAGCAGGAAGGCGCCGTAGGTGCCGAGGAGCCCTGACATCGGCGGCGAGCATAGATGCGGCCGTAGCGGCGCAACCGCGAGGGGCGAACTATGGTTGCCTCGGCGCCACGCCGCGAATGTCCACCGAGCCCGAGCACCATCACCTGCACCACACCCCGACGGCGGCGCTGTCGCACGAGCGCAAGCTGGCCCGCCAGCGCGCGCACCTGAGGATCCTCGGTCCGAGCCGCGGCTCGGACGCGTAGCCCGGCGGATTCGCGCGTCGTCCTGCTACGTGAGCAGGATTACCAGCAGGATGATGACGATCAGCGTTCCAATGCCGATATACATGTCTCGTCCTCCTTTCGGGCCTTATCCAGCGGCCTTCGATCCGAGCACGTACCCGCGGTGGTTGAGCGCAAACGGCGCTCAGGCGGGCGACGGCGGGCCGTGGCGGGTCTCCCAGAACGACTCGTGCAGTTCTCGAGCGCGCTTGCGGATCAGGGGCGTGTAGCGGTCCGAGACGCTGCGCGGGATCGGCGCGAACAGCACCCGCTCCAGCAGCGCCTCACGGTCGTCGCGGGCGATCGCCACGTGGCAACGCTCACACGCGCGCCACTCGCGATCGGCCGACGGGTATCGCCATCTGACCCGGGGGCTGCGGCAGAAGTCGCACGGCACGTCGCCAGCCTATCGAACAAGTGTTCGCCTGGAGCTCACGGCCGCGACCCTCCCCCGGCCGGCATCACTCGAGGTCCCAGCCGAAGTAGACCTCCGCGCGGCAGATCCGGTCGCCGTCGAAGGCGAGCACCTCCGTGTTGCGAAACCGGCGCCCATCCGTCTTCGTGCTCTCGTAGGTGACGATCACCTCATCGCCGCTCTCGACCAGCCGCTTGAACTCGAATGCCGCTGTCGTCTCCGCGTTCGGCCAGCAGCGCTCGAAGTAGGCCGCGCGGTCGATTCCGGGATCCGGCGGGCTGTAGAAGACGAAGTCGTCGGTGAGCAGCGCTTCGACGACGCTGCGGTCGCCGGTCTCGTAGGCGCCGTAGACGTCGCGGACGGCCTGGATACGGTCGTGGGGCGTCATTCTGGGTTCCTTTCTTGGTCTCTTGGATGAGACTGGACGGGCGGCCCGGATTCATCGCCCTACATCGATCACGCCACAAGAAAATGCGGTAAATGCAGGGATTTAGCCAGCCTACAACCACTTTCAACCGGCCTTAAGCCGGGCCCCGCGAGGGTCCCCTCCGATCCGGTCGAGAGGCGACCGGCCACCACACGGAGGCTCACGATGAACACCACCGCACGCCGCACCGGACTGCTCGCCCTGATCCTCGCCGTCTGCGCGATCGGCGCCTCGCCCGCCGGCGCCCGGCCGATCGACGATCCCACCATTGGCGCACCGGACGGCTACACCGTCCCCGTCCAGCCGCTCCCGGCCGCCGAGCCAAACCCCGTCGTCGAGAACTCGCCGGCCACGGGCTTCGACTGGGGCGACGCCGGGATCGGCGCCGCGGTGGTCGCCGGGCTGGCCCTGCTCGCCGGCGGTGGCGCCGTCGCGCTCACCCACCGGCGCTCGGTCAGCAGCCGCACCGCCACGCTCGGCTGACCGCGTTCGGACGACAAGCTGCGCGACCGGCATCAAGTCGCGCTACGGGAGCCGCCTCCGGGCGGCTCCCGTTCGTCGGTCACTCGCGGGGCGCCCGACGGCTGATCCGAGCCCCCGGGCGTGGGCGGCCGCGCTCAGGTCGTCTTGACGACCAGGACCGAGCAGGCGGCCTTGTGCGTAACCGTGTTCGGGACGCTGCCGAGCACGCGTCGCTGCATCCCCTTGTTGCCGATCACCAGCAGGTCGGCGCCGGCCTCGGCCGCGAGCCGGACCAGGACCTCGGCGGGATCGCCCGCGTCGGCCCGGGTCTCACACTCGATCCCCTCGTCGGACAGCTCCCGCTCGAGCCGCTCCAGGATCGACTTCACCCGCGCCGACGAGTTCGTCGCCCACTGCAGCTCAATGTCCTCGTCCGCCGCGGCGGCGGAGTCCTCGATCGCGCTCAGCAACACGAGCTTGGCGTCGTAGCGCCGAGCGATCTCGGTCGCCTCCTTGACAGCCTCGCCCGCCGTCGCCGATCCGTCGGTTCCAACCGCCACCGTCGAGAACATCGGCGCCAGTATCCACGACGGCCCTACCCGAGGTCAAGGCTTGCATCGCCGCCCGGACTGGCGGAGGTGCGCCGGCCGCGTGCCCCGGGCAGCTGCGCCCGCTCTGAGCCTCAGCCGGCGAGGAGCGCCTGGAACTCCGGCTCCTCGCGGAGAGGGTCGAGGTCTGTGTCCTCCGCCAGGTAGGACCTGACGCTGTCCGACTTTTCCAGCGCGAGCCGCAGATGCTCGATCGCGTCGGCCTTCCGCCCGGCGAGGCTCTCGCAGCAGGCGAGGTTGTAGAGGAGGGCGGGGTACTGCGGGTGTGCCGCGGCCACGTCCCGAGCCAGGTCGGCCGCTTCGTCGTACCGCCCCTCGTTGTAGAGCCGGCCAGCCGGGGCCCAGAGCTCCCAGCCGGTCGGCGTGTAGACCTGCCCCGGCCTGGCCCCCACCGCGAGAAGGGTCGTACCGGGCTCCTCGGCGAACGCCGTCCGCTTCACGCCCGGCCGCGCGAAGGCGAATGTGCCGGCCGGGGCATCCACGGGTTCTCCGTCGAATTCGAACCTGGCTCGGCCGCTCTGGACGAAGTAGAGCTCCTCATCCTCTCCCTCCTCGTCGTGCTCGTTGATGATCCTGTCTCCCGTGTCCTTACCCGTCCAGGCGTTGATCCCGAACGACGTGATGTCAAAGTGGTGGCGCACCGGACGCCACGGCTCACGGCCGTCCGTGATCTCGTCGATGTCCTCCAGGCGGGCGACTGCGTATTCGCTCATCGATACCCCTTCGGGTTGTTCGCCGCGGGGTGGCCCGACCGCCTGACCCGAGCTGGTTGTCTTGTCCACGGGCGTCGGCCGCGCGATCCCGATCGCATTTGACCAGATACGACGCTAGAACGGACTAACGACGTCGATCGCGTTGATGCAGCCGGATCGCTGCACGGACACGTCGTCCTCGCCGGTTCGCTCCAGCCGCGCGGCCTCCCAGCATCCGAACGCCTTCGTCGTCACCGAGTAGGTGGTGCTGTCGCTTCCCGAGCTGATCTGACAACGCCAGCGGCTGTCTGCGATTTCGCGGCATGTCGAGTCTGCGACGAGTTGGCCGCCTCCAATCGAGTGCGCGAGCGCATCGCCGTCGATGCCGATCACCGTCGCCGGTCGATATGCGAAAGCGCCCAAGACGACCAAGACGACCAAGACGACCGCGAGCGCCTTGATGTTTCGCCGGCGCTCCTCTCCGGGCTCAAGCGCCACCGCGCAATCGTATTCCAGGCCGTGGGAGCTCCTTCGCGCCGACTCGCGCGCCGGCTGCTCATCCGAGAACACCGGCTAGCGCGAGCTCTGGTTGCTCCGGTGCGACCTCCCGAGTTGGGCGACCCTGGGATGTCCAACTCGGGAGGCCGTCGCGGAAGTACACGACACCAGAGCGTCCCTCTACCTGGCGCTAGTCAGACCACCAGTCGCGCTGGCCCTCGACGTCTTCGCGCGGAGCCTCGCCGAGATTGGGCGCTCCAATGACGATGATCTCGAGGCCCTCGGGCCCGGCCTCGTAGCCTCGCCACGTACCGGGCGGGATGCGCACCGCGTCCCACTCCTTGAGCTCGACGATCTCGTCATCGAGCTTCATCCGCCCGCTCCCGCGCAGGACCACGTACACCTCCTCCTGCGTCTTGTGCGTGTGGCCGTACGGAAAGCGATAGCCGGGCGGGATGCGCTGGTAGCCCAGGCCGGATTGCTCGAGCTCGAGCGCCATGGTCGCCAAGCGGAACTCGAGGTCCGGCGCACCGTCGAAGTTGGACCCGAGATCCTCCAGGTCCTCCTTGAAGTTCCTGCGCGTGAACGGCACGGTCGCAATATGGCAGAGCGGTTCAGGGCGATGGGCGCTACTGGGCTCGAACCAGTGACCTCCAGCTTGTCGAGCTGGCGCTCTCCCAACTGAGCTAAGCGCCCCGGGGCGGGCGAGTCTAGCGCTTGGCAGGGGGCGTTCCGGAGTCCTGCGAATGGTCTCGATCTGCTTGCTGTCCGGGCTGATTCGTGGCGCTGGTGCCCATTAGTGCTCGCTGAGCTACTCCGACAGCCCGGCGGCTTCGAGGGCTTCGTTGGGATCGAGGTAGGTCCGAATGCGGACTCCCTTGCCGTTCTTGAACTCAGCCACCGTGGCGTGAGGCGATTCGATCGCGACCTCGCTCGCCGAGCCACGCGCGCGTACACGGCCGAGTGCGACGGTTCGGTCGCCAAGGTCCCGGATGTCCGGGTACTCGGCTTGAAACTCAGACAGAGTCGCGTGCAGGTCTCGGAGCCACTCGCGAACACCCGCGTGTCCCCGGTGCACCGTCTCTTCCCCGCCCATCGCTATCAGAATCGCCCCATGCCACTCGACGTCGGGGTCGAGTTCCGCCACGAGCGCTTCGGCATCTCGCCGGTTGATCGCGTCAAACGCGCGCGTGAAGGATTCGACGTTCTCTTGCGACATCGCCTCGCAGTATCGCGCCCGTCGCGAGCGCCCGATCCGAACCCCTCGCCAGCCTCGCCCCACGGGCCTCGTTGGCCCCGGAAAGCGCAGCGGCCTTGGAGCCTCGGTCGCTCGGGCATGGGCTCGGGTCCGCACGGAGGCGGTGCCTCGACGCCAACACCCGCTGGAACAGCCCAGCCGCGTCGCCTCGGCCTCGTCCAAATCCAAAAAGAAGGGGAGGTCACGATGACCACCAAGCACCGTTCCCGTCCCTGTCAACCAACAACGCTCGGGCACCGGTTCCGAATCACGGCGAGCGCCCTCGCGCTCAGCGCGCTGATCGGCCTCGGCGCCGGCGCCTCGCCGAGCCAGGCCGCCGTCGGCAGCGTCTACTTCGACCTCAGCAACAACGCCGCCGCCGGCGAGACCCTCTTCAACGGCACCTTCGACGGCTTTGGCAACGTGGGTCTCGGCCGCTCGGTGATGCCCAACCTCACCGACGGTTCACAGAACACCGCCGTCGGCGAGCAGGCCCTGTCCGCCAACACCGGCGGCGATGCCAGCAACAACACCGCAACGGGCCTGGGCGCGCTGGGTGCCAACACGACCGGCGCGGCCAACGTCGCGACCGGGGCCAACACGCTGTTCTTCAACACGACCGGCGGCTCCAACATCGCGACCGGCGCAGACGCGCTCAACTCCAACGAGACCGGTAACAGCAACGTCGCCACCGGTATCAACGCCCTGGTCAGTGCCACCGGGTCGCGCAACGTCGCCCTCGGCTCGGGCGCCGGTCAGAACCTGACCACCGGCTCGGACAACCTCGACATCGGCAACGCGGGCAAGGCCGGGGAGGCCGGGACGATCCGGATCGGCGGGAGCGCGCACACTGCCACGTTCATCGCGGGGATCAGGGGCACGGGCGTCGGCGGAACGGCCCAGCCGGTGGTCATCAACTCAAACGGCAAGCTCGGGACGGCGCCCGCGCCCTCGGCGTCCACGGCATCGCTCGCGGCGACCGTCGAGCGGTTGCAGCGCCAGGTCGAGCGGCTTCGCAAGCAGGTGAAGGGGGCTGATGACGAGCGCGAGGACACTCAGCGCTTGAGCTTGATCCGCACGGGAGGGACGATCGCGGCCGAACCGTCGAGCTTCACGTTCGCCCATACCTTCGCCTTCTTGCGCTTCTCGAGCAGCTGCTTGCCGGCCCGCTTGAGCTTCGCTTTCACCTGCTTCGTCTTGCCGGCGGGGATGTCGAAGCTCGACTTCGCGTAGGTCACCCGGCCCTTCGGCTTCTGCTTTGCCACGTACGGTCGGGCCTGGGCGGCCTGCTGGTTCTGGAGCAACAGATCCCCCGTGCACGGCACGCCGAGGTTGCAGATCAGGTCGAGCAGGGCGCGGCCGTTACGGACCCTCGCCGCGTCGCCGCCGAGGGCGACCGGCGCGGCGCCGCCGGCCCCTCCCCCGCCCCCGCCCCCGCCGGCACCGGCGGGGTCCCAGTCGGCGTTGAAGAGAATGACCGCGCCGGAGGTGCCGAATGACCCGGCACGCTCCTCGCCGACCTGCCACGCGGGGAACCAGAGGCCGACGCTTGCGTTCGGATCGACGTTCGCCGGGATCGGCACGTTCGGGTCGAGTACCGAGAGCGCCAGATGGTCGTCGACGTAGTAGCCGCTCGGCTCGGGCGTCACGGACTGCTTGACCTGAAAATTGACGTTGACCGTGGTCACCGCGTTCGCCGCCGGGGTGAAGACCGGGCTCGCGTCGACGGCCTTGCAGCAGGCGTAGATCGGGTGCCCGGGATCGCCGGGGTTGTCCTGGCGCAGGGCCTGCTCCTGGACGATCTGCATCGGGCCGGTCACGGGCCCGACGCGGACCCGGACGCGGCTGACGACGCCGTCCCCGGCGGGCGGGAGACCGGACTCGCCGGTGACGAGCTGGATCGACTCCGCCGAGCACGTCGGAGACGGGAAGAACTGGCCCGGGACGGTCGGACAGGTGTACGGGTTGTCCGGCGGGCGGTCGAGATTTGCCCCGAACGTGGTCGCGGCGCCGGCGGAGGCCGGCAGGGCAACCAGCGCCAGGAGCGCGAGCGGCAACAGGTGGCGGAGGCGGGAGGCGATCATGCGACGATCGTCCACCAGGGCCGTCCAACGGGCGTCCGACGGGCCGCCAGAACGCCCCGGGGCCGAAAGATCGCGGTGAACTACGGATGCGCCGTACGCAACGAGGCGAGAGAATCGGGGGGTCGGTCTTCGAGACGCGTACAAGCACCGAACCGTCGCTTGTACGGGATGGCAAAACTGCCGCTAACCCGCATGATCCGCCGCCGATCGGGAACCGTAACCAGAGGTGAAAACGAGTGTTAAGGTAGGCGCAGGCATCGTCGATAAGGCTTGAAAGCTGAAGGACCGACGAGCCAGCGGCGGGATTCGCTGGTGGTACGTCCTTTCGGAACAAAGGGCCCCGTCACGGGGCCCTTTTCCGTTCTCCGGTGCCGCTACCGGCTGCGCGCGTTCCCGGCCTCGAACGCGCGCCTCACGCGGTCGGGGTAGCGAAACAGCGAGTCGTAGGTCACCTTCGGCACCTCGTAGCCGAGCCGGTCGAGGAGTCCGGAGGTCTCGAGCGAGACCAGGTCGTGCTGCTTCGGCCTCTCCTTGCTGCCGCCGAGCGAGCACGGCGTCGCCGCGATCGCTGCCGGGTCGGGGAGGGCGGGCGGATCGAATCGGCGCTTGGAGAAGTCGAAGCTGCGGCCGATGTTCGAGGCATAGCGGTGGCGCTTGTTGAGCGTGCCGAGCCCGTAGCGGTAGGAGATCAGCTTCAGGATCGACTCGTGGGTGCAGGTCATGTGGCTCACCCTCCCGCCCTTGCGGCGCTTGGCGCGGGTGTAGGGCGAGATCGCGACCGCGGGAGTGCGGAAGCCGGCCAGCGACCAGTCGTTGGCGGGGTCGGCGAGGTTGCCGCGGTCGTCGGGGACGTGGGGCGGCTTGACGTGGTCGAAGAACCCGCCCCACTCGTCGTAGTTGATGAACATCGCCCCGCGTCGGTATTGGGGCGAGGAGATGAACGCGTGCGCGACGTCGGACATGAACGCCTGGCCCAGGCGGACGTCGCCGTGCGGGTGCTCGTCGGCCGAGATCCCGTCACCGCCGCCGCCGTCCTTGAACGGCGGGTCCACGAAGGTGAGCGGCGGCAGGTTGCCGGCGGCCGCGTCGGCGTAGTACTGCGAGACCGGCCGCACCCAGCTCAGCCCGCGCGTTCCGTACAGCGCCGGGACCGGGAGGTCGGAGACGTAGTAGCCCACCCGCAGCCCGCGGGCGAGCGCCCGGTCGAAGATCGTCTCCCATTGGAAGCCGTTCGGATCGGTGGGAAAGGTGTTCGACTTCTGCCCCCCGTTCTGCGCCGCGAGCTGGTAGTGGCGGTTGGGGTAGGTCGAGGCCATGATCGAGCAGAAGTAGCGGTCGTAGAGCTGGAAGGCCTCCGCCACGTGGGGGATGAACGGCAGGTCCTCCTTGAGGTAGTAGCCGAGCGCGTACTCGTCGCTTCCCGTGCCCTCGGCATTGCCGCTGTAGAAGCCGTCGAGGGCGCCGCCGTTGTACTGGAAGCGCCCTCCGTCCCAGCCGTGGTTCGGGTCGCGGAAGTCACAGCCCTGGAAGTCGGGGGTCAGGCGGTGCGTCGGGAACGTCTGCGAGTCGTCGAGGTTGGGGTACGAGAGTCCCGGCGTTCTTGCCGTCGGCCTTCGGGTGCCAGCCGAAGTAGTGGTCGAAGGACCGGTTCTCCATCATCAGCACGACGAAGGTGTCGATCGGCAGGTCGCGCGGCTTCGGGAACGGCTTGCGCGCGGCGTGCTTGGCCGCCTCGGCGACGAGCGTCTCCGCGGGAAGCACGCTCGCCAAGCCGGCGAGCCCGGCGACCGCGGCGGTGCGGCCGAGGAACTCGCGGCGGCGCAGCAGCGAGTCGCGATCCTCGCTCTCGAGCCGCTCCGCGAGCTCGGGATCGGCGAGCTCGCCGCGGGCGAGCCTCGAGCTGTGGTCGCGCGGGCGGCCGGTCACGGCGCCGGCTCCCGGACGACCTCGCAGTCGTAGACGCCGTCCTCGGTCGGGTCGACGATCGCGACGTCGTTGCCGGCGCCGCAGTTGATCTCGTCGTTGCCGCCGTCGCGGGCGTGGATCGATGTCGCGGCCGCGGGCGGCGAGCTGGACGCCCTTGCGCATGTTGAAGCTGTCGCGGCCGGGCCCGCCCCGGAGCGTGTCGGGCCCGCGGCCGCCGATCAGCACGTCGCTACCGGCGCCACCGCTGAGCAGGTCGTGGCCGCTCAGCCCCTTGAGCACGTCGCCGCCCTTGGTGCCCACGATCCGGTCGGCATGGTCCGAGCCGTGCTCGGCGGCGGCCACGGCGATGCCCGCCACCGCCCCCGCGGCGAGCGCCGCAATCCCGAGCGCGATCCCGAACCTGCCCATGCCTGCCGCGACCCTACTCCGCCCGGCGGCCGCGGTGTTGCAGCCCGGTTACGGCCGCCCGTCGGGCTCGACCTCGAGCGTCAGGCCGTCGACGGCGGCGATCCGCACCGTGGCGCTCCCCTCCGTCGCCCCGCGCGCCCTCCAGATCTCGCCTCGCACCCGCACCCGGCCGGGGCCGATCACCTCGGCACGCTCGCCGATCATCGCCTCCACGCCGGTGGTCACCTTGTAGCGGCGCAGGAATCGGATCCAGAGGTAGATCTCGCCGACCTCGATCAGCGCCGCGACCACGACGGCGACGATCCGCCACGGATCGGGGAGCACGAACAGACCGGCGATCGCGAGCGCTAGCAGCACGGCACCGAATGATGAAGGACGCCACCGGTAGGATCCGCACCGATGGACTGGCGCCTGGAACTCGTCGCGATCCCGGTCACCGACGTCGACCGGGCGAAGGACTTCTACACCGAGCAGGCCGGCTTCGTGGCCGACCACGATCACCAGGTCTCCGACGAGCTGCGCTTCGTGCAGCTCACCCCGCCGGGCTCTGCCTGCTCGATCACGATCGGCACCGGGGTCACCGACGCGGAGCCGGGCTCGGTGAAGGGCATGCAGCTGGTCGTCGACGACATCGACGCCGCCCGCGCCGAGCTGGTCGAGCGAGGGGTCGACGTCGGCGAGGTGCAGGACTTCCCCTGGGGCCGGTTCGTGTTCTTCAGCGACCCGGACGGCAACGCCTGGTCGGTGCAAGAGATCCCCGACCGCTCCTAGGCACGTCCGTGCGCGCCGGTCGGCTGCGGACCCTCCTCCCGCGGGAGAACCTCGCCGCGACGCTCTACGGCACGGTGCTCGCCACGTCGGTCATCGCCACGCTGCCGGGCGCCGAGCGCCCCGCGATCGTGATCGCGGCGCTGCTCGTGACGGCGCTCGTCTTCGCCCTCGCCCACGCGTGGGCGCACGTGCTCGCGCGCAGCGCCGCGGACCGCGTGCCCGTCGACCCGCGCCGCCGTGGCCGAGGGGATCAAGCACGAGTGGCCGATGGTCGAGGCCGCGCTGCCCGCCTCGGCGGTGGTCGCCCTCGCGCTCGTCGACGTCTATGAGATCGGCACCGCGCTCTGGATCGCGACGGGGGTCAACGTCGCGCTGCTGTTCGTCTGGGGCGCCGTCGTCCGCAGGATCGCCGGCGGGACCACGTGGATCGCGCTGCGCGCCGGGCTCGCCGCCGGCAGCCTCGGCCTGATGCTCGCGGCGCTCAAGTGGGTGATCCACTGAGCGCGGGCGCGACCGCCCCGGCGGCCCCGATCGCGTGAAAGCCGCCGTCGGCGTGGACGATCTCGCCGCTGATCGCGCGACCCGAGATCGGAGAGCAGGAAGAGCGCGACGTCGGCGACCGCGCCGGCGTCGGAGCTGTCCCAGCCCAGCGGGGCGCCCTGCCGACCAGGCACCCGCGAGCGTCTCGAAGCCGGGAATGCCGGACGCCGCCGGGGTCGAGATCGGGCCGGCCGAGACCAGGTTGACCCGGACTCCCGACGGGCCCAGGTCACGGGCGAGATACCGCGAGACCGACTCCAGCGCCGCCTTGGCGACGCCCATCCAGTCGTAGGCCGGCCAGGCGACCGAGGCGTCGAAGTCGAGACCGACGATGCTCCCGCCGCTCGGCCCCGACGCCGTTGGCGGATCGCATCAGCGGCGCGATCGCGCCGGCGAGCGCCTTCAGCGAGTAGGCGCTGGTCTCGAACGCGGCCCCGGCGCTGGCGCGCGGCGCCGAGAGGAACTCACCGCCGAGCGCGTCGGGAGGCGCGTGCGCGATCGCGTGCACGGCGCCGTCGACGCGGCCCCAGCGCTCGCCGAGCTCCTCGGTGAGCGCGCTCAGGTCCTCGTCGTTGTTGACGTCGAGCTCGAGCACGTCGACGGGCTCGGGGAGCTTCTTCGCGGCACGCTCGGTCATCCGGCGGACGCGGCCGAAGCTGGTCAGCACGACCTCGGCGCCCTGCTGCTGGGCGCGCTCGGCGATCGCATAGGCGATCGAGTGGCGGTTGACGACCCCGGTGACGACGATCCGCTTCTCGGCGAGGATCACAGCAGCACCCGCTCGTCGTCGTAGAGCTCTGCGTCCTCGCCGCGCGCCGTTGAGGCCGGGCGCCGGCTCCGCGGCCGTCCGCCACAGGGCCTCGACCCGGGCGCGGGCCACCGTCCGGTCGTCCTGGTTCTGCACCCTCCAGGCCAGGGCGACGAGCGCGTGCTCGTCGTCGAGCGGCCGCACCCGCTCGACCCGCGAGCGCACGCGGATCGTGTCGCCGATCCGCACCGGGCGCTTGAAGCTCACCGAGTCGAGCCCGCGCAGGGCGACGACCCGCTCGGGGTCGAACGGCATCAGCCCGATCGCGTAGGAGATCACCAGCATCCCGTGGGCGACCCGCTCGCCGAAGCGCCCGCCGGCCGCCCACTCGGCGTCGGCGTGCTGCGGATGCCAGTCGCCGGTGAGGGCGGAGAACGAGACCAGGTCGGCCTCGGTGATCGTCCGCCCTCGGGTGGTCAGCTCGGCGCCGACGTCGGGTCGGAGCTCGGTCGTGTCGGTCATCTCGTTCCTCCTTCGATCGAGATCGGGATCCGGAAGCGGTCGCGGATCAGCTCCGCGAACCCGCGCGCGGCACGCCGATGGCCGAGCGGCGACGGGTGCAGGCCGTCGGCGCTGAAGTTCTCCGGCTCGCACAGCCCCGGGTGTCCCGCGACCTCGAGGTAGGGGACCGCGTAGGCATCGGCGACGATCCGGGTGGCGCGGTTGGCGCGCGCGATTCCGCGCTCGACCCGGTCGCGCGTCCGCGGGCCGAGCTCGAGGAAGTCCCAGCGCTCGGGCGAGGTGGCGGTGACCAGGCGCACCGCCGGGTTCGCGCGCTGCAGGCGGCCGAAGATCGCGGCCAGGCGCCGCGCGTAGGTGCCCGCGTCGGGCCGGGTGGTGCGGAGGACGTCGTTGGCCCCGCAGACCACGGTGATCAGGTCGGGCTCGAGCTCGATCGCCTCGGGCAGCTGCTCGAGCACCTGCTCGCTGGTCGCGCCCTCGACCGCGAGGTTGCGGAAGGCGAGCGTCGGGTTGTGCACGCGAAGTCCGGCCGCGAGCCGCTCCGGCCATGCCTCGCCGGGCCGGCAGCCGGTGCCGGCGGTGAAGCTGTCGCCGAGGGCGGCGTACAGCGACAGCTGCGCCCCGCGCGCCTCCGGCCGGCGCTGCTGGCTCGTGATCGTCTCGGCGATCAGTGCGAAGGGGTCCCGGCTCACCGTGCCTCCAGGGCGCGCAGCGCCCACGCCAGGCGCTCCCGCGTCTCCGTCGGCTCGATGACCTCGTCGACGAACCCCGCCGCGGCGGCCGCGTCGGCGTTCAGGTGCTCGGCCGCGTAGGCGGACTCGAGCTCGGTCAGCAGATCGCCGGCGCCGCCGTTCGCCTCGGCCAGCCGCCGCCGGTGGACGATGCCCACCGCCTGGCGGGCGGCCATGATCCCGACCTCGGCGGAGGGCCAGGCGAAGACCATGTCGGCGCCCAGGTCGCGGGAGTTCATCGTGATCACGGCGCCGCCGTAGGCCTTGCGCAGGACGACGGTCACCTTCGGCACCGTCGCCCCGGCGAACGACGCGCAGCAGCGAGGCGCCGTGGCGGATCACGCCGGCGCGCTCCTGTCCGGAGCCGGGCATGAAGCCCGGCGTGTCGACGAGCACGACCAGGGGGATGCCGAACCGGTTGCACGCGTCGACGAACAGCGCGGCCTTCTCCGCCGCCGCGGTGTCGATCACGCCGCCGAACCGGCGCGGCTGGTTCGCGATGAAGGCGACGGGCCGGCCCTCGATCCGCGCCAGCGCGGTGACCATGTTCCGCGCCCAGGCCGGGGAGAGCTCCAGGAGGCTGTCCTCGTCGGCGACCGCCTCCGCGACCTCGCGCACGTCGTAGACCTTGCGCGCCTCGGCCGGGACCACAAGCGACGGGTCCTCGGCGCCGGGCGCACCCGCGGGCGCGATCGGCGCCTGGCCGCCGAAGCGCGACGGCAGCAGGGCGAGCAGCCGGCGCGCCAGCCGCGCCGCGTCGCGGTCGTCGGCGGCGACCAGCTGGCAGACGCCGTTGGTCGAGTGGACCGGAGGCCCGCCCAGGTCCTCCATCGAGACCTGCTCTCCCAGCGCCGCCTCGACGATCTTCGGCCCGGTCAGGAACATGCGCGCCGACTCGGTCATGACGACGAAGTCGGTGAGCGCCGGCGAGTAGGCGCCGCCGCCGGCGGCGACCCCGCCGACCACGGTCACCTGCGGGACCTTCGCCGAGAGCTCGACGCTGGCCCTGAAGATGCGGCCGTACCCGGCCAGCGCCGCGTGGCCCTCCTGCAGCCTGGCGCCGCCGGATTCGACGAAGCCGACCACGGGAACGCCCGACTGGCCGGCGAGCTCGAGCACGCGGACGATCGAGTCGGCGTGCGCGGCGCCGAGCGACCCGCCCATGACCGCGGCGTCCTGGGCGTAGCAGAAGATCGGCCTGCCACCGACCCGTCCGGCGCCGGCGACGACCCCGTCGCCCGGTCCGGAGCGGTCGCCGAGCCGGGCCGAGCGGACGGCGGTGCGCACGGCGGCGAAGCTGCCCGGGTCGCACAGCGACTCGAGCCGCTCGACCGGGGACATCGTCCGGGGACCCTCCTTGACCGCGACCGGGCTCATGCCGCCAGGCAGAGGACGGCGTTGTGGCCACCGAACCCGAACGAGTTCGAGATCGCGACCAGGGGCTCGGGCCCGGAGCCGTTCGCGCGGCGCTCGAGCGCCCGCGCCTCTCCGGGGACGTAGTCGAGGTCGAGATCGGGGTCGCGCTCGGACCAGCCGACGGTCGGCGGGGCGAGCTCGCGCCGCAGGGACTCGATCGTCGCGATCGCCTCCACCGCCCCGGCGGCGCCGAGCAGGTGGCCGATCGCCGACTTGGTCGACGAAACCGGCACCTCGCCGGCGCGCTCCCCGAGCGCCAGCTTCAGCGCCTCGGTCTCGGTGCGGTCGTTGAGCGGGGTCGAGGTCCCGTGTGCGTTCACGTAGTCGACCTGGTCGGCGCTGCGGCCGGCGTCGGCGAGCGCGAGCTCGATCGCCCGGCCCGCGTCGCGGCCGCTCGGCTCCGGCGCGGTCAGATGGTGGGCATCGGAGCTCGCGGCGTAGCCGAGGATCTCGCCGAGCACCTCGGCCCCGCGCTGCTCCGCGTGCTCGGCGTCCTCGAGCACGAGGATGCCGGCGCCCTCGCCCATCACGAATCCGTCGCGGCGGGCGTCGAAGGGCAGCGAGCGACCGCTCTTCGAGGTCGCGCCCATGGCCGCGAACGCGGCGGTCGCGACATCGGTCAGCGCCGCCTCGGCGCCGCCGGTGACCACAGCGTCGGCCTCGCCGGCGGCGATCATCCGCTGCGCCTGGCCGATCGCGTGCGCGCCCGCCGCGCAGGCGGACATCACGCCGAAGGAGCCGCCGCGGATCCCGCGCCGCATCGCCACCGCGGCGGCGGCGGCGTTGCCCATCAGCATCGGCACCGCCAGCGGCGAGACGGCCTTCGCCCCGCGGTCGCGGAGCACGTCCTGCTGCTGCTCGAGCGACCCGAGGCCGCCGATCCCGGTCCCGATCACGCAGCCGACGCGCTCGGGCTCGTAGGGCAGCTCGTCGGCCCATCCCGCGCCCTCGATCGCCTCGTCGGCGGCCGCGATCGCGAGCTGGGTGAAGCGATCCGAGCGCCGTGCCTCCTTGCGGGAGAGGAAGTCGGTCGGCTCGAACTCCGAGCAGCGCCCGACGCCGTCGCTGATCCCGCACTCACCGGCGGCCCAGCGCTCGATCAGCGCCGTCGCGCCGACGCCCAGGGGCGTCACCGCGCCGACGCCGGTGATCACGATTCGGCGGGTCACGATGCTCGCGCCACCACCAGGTCGATCACGTCGCCGACCGTCTTCACGTCCTTGACCGAGTCGCCGTCGAGCTCGACCCCGAACTCGTCCTCGACGATCTGCGCCAGCTCGACCAGATCGAGTGAGTCGATGTCGAGGCTCTCGAAGGTCGCCTCGCGCGAGACGTCGCCCTCGGCGCCGATCTCGTTCAGGCCGTCGAAAATCACCTTCTCGACCGAGTCGTTCGTCACTTGGGTTGGCATTCGGGTTCTCCTTTTGTTGCTGGTTGGCAGGTCAAGCGCTGAGGCCGCCGTCGACCGTGAGCACGGAGCCGGTCACGTAGGCGGCATCGTCGGAGGCGAGGAAGCGCACGCAGGCGGCGACCTCCTCCGGAGTCCCCGGGCGCCGGGCGGGGATCTCGTCGGCGAAGCCGTTGACCCCCTCGGTGAGCTTGGTCTCGACCAGCCCGGGGGCGACGGCGTTGACCGTGATCCCGCGGCGCGCAACCTCGACCGCGACCGTCTTCGTCAGCCCGATCAGGCCCGCCTTCGACGCCGCGTAGTTGGACTGGCCCGCGTTCGCGCGCGGGCCGACGATCGAGGCGACGTTGACGATCCGGCCGTAGCGCGCCTTGAGCATCGGACGCAGCGCCCGGCGGGTTGTGTGGAAGGCCGCGGAGAGGTTGGTCTCGAGCACGCTCTGCCACTCCTCGGCCTTCAGCTGCGGGGCGAGTCCGTCGGCCCGCATGCCGGCGTTGTTGACCAGCACCAGCACCGGGCCGAGCTCGCGCTCGGCGCGCTCGAACAGCGAGTCGACCTCCTCCGGCTCGGTGACGTCGGCGGCGACCGCGAGCGCGCGACCGCCGTCGTCGCCGATCGCCGAAGCGAGCGCCTCGGCGCTGTCGGCGTCGGAGCGGTAGTTGACGACCACCGGCCAGCCCTCGCCGGCGAGCGCGGTCGCGGTGGCGGCGCCGATTCCGCGGGCCGACCCGGTGACGATTGCGCAGCCCTCACGCATCGGTGATCCCCTCCCGCCCGGGCGCCTCCCACTCGATCACGGTGGCCGCCCAGGTGAGCCCACCGCCGAAGGCCGCGAGGAGCACGGTCGATCCGGCCTCCAGCCGGCCCGCGGCGTGTGCGTCCGCCAGCGCCAGCGGGATCGTCGCGGCGGAGGTGTTGCCGTAGCGGTCGATGCAGTCGATCACGCGCTCGCGGTCGAGTTCGAGCCGGTCGCCGACCGCGCTGAGGATGCGGCCGTTTGCCTGGTGGAAGGCGAAGACGTCGATCTCGTCCAGCGACCTGCCGGCGGCGGAGGCGGCGGCGAGCGTCGACTCGCTGAGCCGGTCGACCGCCTGACGGAAGGTGTCGTGGCCGTTCATGCGCAGGATCGCCTCCTCGCGCGAGGCGGCCACCAGATGGCCCCGGGTGCCGTCGGCTCCGAGCACGGCCGGGCCGACGCCGCCGGGCGCGTCGCAGGCGCTGACGAGGACGGCGCCGGCGCCGTCACCGAAGAGAGCCGCCGTACCGCGATCGGTCGGGTCCGTGAGCCGCGTCATCAGGTCGGCGCCGACGACGAGCACGGTGCGGGCGCGGCCGGCCTCGACCTGGCCGGCGGCGAGGGTGAGCGCGCTGACGAAGCCCGAGCACGCCGCGTTGACGTCCATCGCGCCGGCGCCGACGGCGCCGATCCGCGAGGCGACCAGCGCGGCCGCGCTGGGGCTGAGCTCCTCGTGGCTCATCGTGGCGACGAGCACCAGGTCCACCTCGATCGGCTCGATCCCGGCGGCGGCGACGCTGCGGGACGCGGCCTCCGCCGCGTAATCGACCAAGACCTCGCCGGCTGCGGCCACCCTGCGCTCGTGGACGCCGGTGCGAGTCACGATCCAGTCCTCCGTCACCCCGGCGCGGGCGGCGATCTGGTCGTTGCCGACCACGGTTTCCGGCACCGCGACGCCGATCCCGCTGACCGCGGCGCCGCGCGGCGTGCGCGGGGGACCGACCGGCGCCATTCCGATGCGAGCCGACGTGAGCTCAGGCATGGGCGGCCTCCCGCTTGCCGAGCACGTCGGCGTCGACGTCGTCAAAGGCGCGGCGCACCATCCCGGCCAGGGTCTTGCCGGGACCCGAGTCGACGAATCGGCGGACGCCGATCCGGTGCAGGGCCTCGAGCGTCTCGCGCCAGCGCACCGGGCTGATCAGCGCGGCCGCGAGCTGGTCGCGGATCCGGTCGGCGGTGGAGCCGAAGAGGGTCGCGTAGACGCTGGAGAAGACCGGGCCCTCCGGCGGCTCGATCGCGACCCCGGCGAGCCCGGCGCGGAACGGCTCCACGGCGGGTTCCATAGCTTCGGTGTGAAAGGCGCCGCGGACCGCGAGCGGGATCGTGCGCAGCCCGTCGTCCTTGGCGGCGGCCACCGTCGCGGCGAGCGCGTCGGGCGGGCCGGCGACCACCAGCTGGGTCGGGCCGTTGTCGTTGGCGACCACGACCCCGCCGGATTCTGCGACCGCGCGCGCACGCTCGGCGTCGCCGAGCACGGCGAGCATCCCGCCGGGCTCGCGGCCCGCCGCCTCCTGCATCAGCCGGCCCCGAAGCGCCGCCATCCGCACCGCGTCGGCCGGGTCGATCGCGCCCGCGGCGGCCAGGGCGCTGAGCTCGCCCAGCGAGTGCCCGGCCAGGAACGCGGCCTGGGGCCGGCCGGCGCGGGTCCAGGAGGCGAGGCTGGCGCAGAGGATCGCCGGCTGGGCGTAGGCGGTGCCCTCGTCGGCGAGCGCGAACGGGTCGGCGCCGACCTCGGCCAGCGCGATCTCGGCGAGCTCGGGCTCGTGGCGCTCGACGAGCTCGCGCATGCCGTCGGTGTGGCTGCCTTGTCCGGGGAAGAGGATTGCCGTGGGCATCGCCTCGATACTTCCCCGAAGCGAGGCAGTAGTTAAGGCATAACGGCCCTCAACCCCCCAACCGGGGGGTGCGAAGTCGAGGCTTTGGGGGGTGTCGCGGGCCCGCTCAGCGGGTGAGCCCGAGACGCTCGGCCCGCCGCGCCGCCTCGGCGCGGTTCTTGACCCCGAGCTTGCGGTAGAGCGAGCTGGCGTGCTCCTTGACCGTGTGCGGGGAGAGGTAGAGGCGCTCGGCGATCTCCCGGTTGGTCGCCCCGGAGCTGATCAGCGCCAGCACCTCGCGCTCACGCGGGCTCAGCGGCGTCGCCGGGCCCTCCTCCTGGCGGCCGAACACGGTCATCCCGCGGCCGACCATGCGGACCGCCATCGCCACCTCGTCGGCGCTCCAGTCCTTGGAGACGAAGCCCGAGGCACCCGCGGTCTTCGCCGCCTGGGGCGAGATCCAGCCCACGCCGGAGATCAGCAGCACCCTGGTCTCGGGCGAGACGCCGCGGATCGCCTCGCAGAGCTCCGCGCCCGAACGCTCGCCGAGGAAGAGGTCGACCAGGGCGACGTCCGGCTTCATCCGCTGCGCCGCCTCGAGCCCCTCGTCGGGATCGGAGGCGACGACACAGCGCTCGACCCACCGCTGTTGCCCGAGCAGGATCTTGAAGCCCCACTGGACGACGGCGTGGTCGTCGACGATCAGCACCCTCAGCGGCCGCTCGGCCACTCAGGTCCCCTCGCCGACGACGCTGGCGACGTCGCTCGCCGGGAGCACCAGGCGCACCCGCCACTGCTCGCCGTCGAGCCCGAACTCGAGCATCCCGCCGCGCTGGAGCGATTCGTAGGACGCCAGGCGCAGGCCGAGGCCGGCACTCGGGCCCGGCCGGCTCGTCAAGCCGTCGTTTCTGACCTCGAGCGCAAAGGCGCCGTCGACGTTCGTGATCGCCACCCGGACCTCGGTCGGGCGCGCGTGCTTCTCGGCGTTGCGAAGCGCCTCGCCGAGTACCGAGACGGCGAGCGGCTCGAGCCCCTTCGGGACCTCCGCGCCCTCCTCCCACCAGACGCTCAGGGGCACCGACTTGTACTGGCGCCCGAGCCGCTGGAGCTCCGCGCGCAGGGTTGTCCGCGAGGGCTCGGAGGTCGGCTCGAGCGAGCGGTCGAGGGCGTCGCGGAGCTCGCCGAGCGCGGCCGCGATCTCCTCGGCGGACCGCTTCGCGTCGGCGGCGCTGAGCTCGCGGCCCGAGCCGAGCACCATCGAGACTCCGAAGAGCCGCTGCATGACGCTCTCGTGCACCTCGCGGGCCAGCTCGATCCGCTCCAGCAGCAGCGCGTCGCGCTCGTGCGCACTCGCCGCCTGGCGCACGGTCGTCGCCAGCGCTGCGGTGCGGCCGAGCGCGTGCAGCGTCCGCCGCTCGTCGAGGTCGAGATCCAGGGGCGCCCCGTGGCGTTCGGCGAAGATCACCCCGAGCCAGCGGCCGCCCGCGGCAACGGGCGTGCACGAGATCCCCGCGATCCCGGGAAGGTCGGCGTAGCGCTCCGGCACGTGGCCGGCGAGCGCGTCGACGACGATCACCTCGTCCTCGACCAGGGAGAGCCTCGCGATCGGCGTCTCCTCGATGCTCCCGTAGGCGTGGGCGAGGAGCTCGGGCTCGACCCCGTGGCTTCCCGCCGGGACGACCAGGCGCCGGGCGGGGTCGTAGAGGAAGAGCACCGCGCGCTCGAGCGAGGTGAGCTCGCAGACGGCCTCGCAGATGCGGTCGTGGAACGGATGGGAGTCGGCGGCGTCGTCGCCGAGCTCGAGCAGCAGGCGGACGACGAGGTCGAGCGCGTCCGCTCGCAGCGCGACGCTCGTGGCGTGCTCAGGCTTCACGCAGGATCGCGAGCATCATCGTGTCGAAGCGGCGGCCGCGTTCGAGGTTGCGCTCGCGCATCACCCCCTCCTGGCGGAAGCCGAGGCGCTTCGCGAGCGCCAGCACGCGCTCGAAGTTCGGCAGCGCCGGCAGCGTGATCATCTCGATCCGGTGCAGCCCGAGCTCGGTGAACGCCCACTCGACGATCAAGCCGACGCCCTCGCTCGCGGCGCCGCGCCCGCGCTCGCCCGCGGCGAGCCAGAACCCGACCTCCCCGCGCTCGTGGCGCCAGTCGATCGAGTGCAGGATCACGGTCCCGAGCAGATCGCCGGACGCGCGGTCGGCGATCGCGAGCTCGATCCCCCGCCCCTCGCGGGGCCACTCGGCCGCCCGCTCGACGCGGTCGCGGAGCTCGTCCTCGCCCGGGTCCTCCTCGACGCCCCACGCCGGGCCGAGCTCCGGGTCGTCGACGAACGCCGCCACCCAGGGGGCAACGTCCCGGAGCTCGAGCGGCCGCAGCAGGACGCGGTCTCCCGCGATTCGCTCCGGCACCTCGATCGTCCGCTCCATCGCGCCGACTATAGGCTCGCGGTCGGATCGGCGGCCCGTGGCCCGCGGGTACGCTGACCGCGAAACCAACCCGGCTGCGAAGGAGTCCTCCGATGAAGCTCAGCGCCCGCAACCGCGTCCCGGCGAAGGTCGTCCGCATCACCCAGGGCGAGGCGATCGCCAATGTCGAGCTCGACGCCAACGGGCAGCGGATCGTCTCCTCGATCACGGTCGAGGCCGTCAACGACCTCGGCCTCGCCGAGGGCAGCGAGGTGGTCGCCGTGGTCAAGGCCTCGGACGTGATGATCGCGATCGACGACTGAGCCGATGGGCGACTCGGCGATGCGCGCTGCGATCTGGTCGCAGCCCGAGGAGCTTCGCCGGCTGCTGGCCGACGCGGCGCCCGCCCGCGGCGCCGCCGAGCGCCTGCGGGGGCGCAACGTCAGGCTCGTCGGTGTCGGGACGAGCTGGCACGCGGCCCATCACGGCGCCTGGCTGCTGGGCGAGGCCGGGGTCCGGGCGACCGCGGCGCACGCCGCCGATCTCGCGCCCTACGAAGCCGCCTTCGACGAGAGCGAGGGCGTGATCATCCTCAGCCACACGGGCTCGACGCGATACACGGCGGAGATGCTTCGCCGCGCGCGCGACGCCGGGGCGGCGACGGTGAACGTCTCGGCGGTCGGCGCCGGCGGCGACCTGGAGACGGTCGATCCGGAGCGCTCGTACGCCTACACCGCCAGCCATACGGCCGCGATGCTGCGCCTGGGCCAGATAGCGACCGAGCTCGGCGCCGAGCTCGGCGACCTCGATGCGGTGCCGGATCGGGTCGAAGGAGTGCTCGCCCGCCCGGCACCGCTGGTGACCGAGCCCGGTCGCCTGCTCGAGCTCATCGGCGCCGGGCCCAACGGCTGGACCGCCCAGGAGGGCGCGCTCAAGGTTCGCGAGGCCTCCTACGTCGCCGCCGAGGGCCTCTCGGCCGAGCAGTTCTTCCACGGCCCCAGCGTCGCCCTCGACGGGCGCGACACGCTGGTGGTGCTCGACGGCGGAGGCCCGGCCGCCGAGCGGGTCGAGGCGATCGCCTCCGCGGTCGAGGTGGGAGGCGCCGAGGTGCTCAGATTCGCCGATCGCGAGCTCGGCGAGCCGCTCTCGGTCTTCGCGCTCACGACCGTGGTTCAGCGAATCGCCCTCGACCTCGCCGAGACTCGCGGCGTCAGCCCCGACCGGTTTCGCTACGACGAGGACCCCAAGCGCGAGGACGCATTCGAGTCGATCGGGTTCTGACGGTCACTGCAACCGGCCCTGCGCAGGCGTCCAGACAGGGCGACCGAGCTCAAGCAGCGCGGGCGTCGGTCCGATTGATTCCCCGATGAACGCGCGATCCGTGGTGCGTACGGGCCCGTCCGACTGGGACAGCGCGCTGATGGCCCGCGTCGCCGGGGTGCTCTATCTCTGCGGCGCGCTGCTGGTCGGGCTCTCGATCCTGCTCGTCCATCCCGAGTCGGCCAACACCACCGCGCTGCTCGTCCTGGTGGGCGTCGCGGCGGTTACCGGGACGGGCCTGCTCGTGTTCGCCGCACACGTCCCGCTGCCGCTTCTGCACCTCACCGGCGTCCTGGCCACCGCCTGCACGAGCCTCTGCGTGGTCTTCGCCGGCGTCGCCGCCGGCATCTACCCGGGCATGTTCCTCTGGATCCTCCTCTTCAACGCATGCTTCTTTCCCGGGTGGAAGGCGTACGCCCATCTGGGCTGGATCCTCCTCACCTACGGGATCGTGCTCGCCGCGCTCGACAACTCGGCCGGCTTCTCGTCGATCACGCGCTTTCTGAGCACCGCGTTCGTTCTCAGCGTCGCCTGCGTGACGGTCTCCTGGTTGGTCGCCAGCCGCCGGCGCAGCATGCAGGCGCTCGAGGTCGAGGTCGCCAAGCGCGAGCAGCTCGAGCGCCAGCTTCAGGATCTCGCCGACACCGATCACCTCACGGGGCTCAGCAATCGCAGGCGTTTGGAGCGCGACAGCGCCCGCGAGATCAGCGCGGCCCGGCGCAACGGCCACACGGTGACCGTCGCGATGATCGACATCGACGGCTTCAAGCAGCACAACGACACCCTCGGGCATGCCGAGGGCGACGAGCTGTTGAAGGCGGTCGCGGATACCTGGCGGGTGATCCTGCGACGGGAGGACCTGCTCGCGCGGGTCGGCGGCGACGAGTTCGTCGTCGTCCTCTCGGGGTGCGGCAAGGGCGAGGCGAGCGTGGCCCTGGACCGCCTGCGGACGATGATGCCGCCCGGTCAGACCTGCTCGATCGGGGTAGCCGAGGTCGGGGCCGACGAGTCCTTCGCGGACGCTCTGAACCGCGCCGACGCGACGCTCTACGAAGCCAAACGCGCCGGTCGCAACCGGGTCGCGATCGGCGTCTGAGGCGAGACCCGCCCTCAGTAGGTCGAGTCAACGGCGTCCTCGCCCCTACCTGATGCTGCGCCCGTGGTTCGCAGGGGTCCGCCCGGCACGGGCATCGTCGCAACCGGCTCGGTGTTGCTCGGCTTCTCGCTGATCTTCGCCTGGTTCGGGGGGCGGACCGGATGGGAGGCGCTTCGCGGAGTCGACGCGTTGCTGTTCGCTTTCGCCGTCGCCTCTCTGGGGCGCGAGCGCCGCGAGGACGAATGAGCTCGAGTTCCTAGGCCGCCGGCGCGGCAGCGGGCAGGGGCGCGGGCGCGGGCACGGGCGCGGGCGTGGGCTCCGGTGTCGGTGAGCGCCACCAGCGGTCGGTGAGCCCCCAGGCGGCGAAACAGAGCGCCCCGAGGACGCTGGTCGCCGTGAGCAGAGCTCCGGCCGCCGCGACCACGGCGGTCCCGTTGGAGCCCAGGATCAGGACCGCGGCGGCGGCGCCGAGCCCCGGGCCGGCCGGGAGGACGCCCAGGGCGGCCGTCGCGATCAGCAGCGCGACCGCGTCGGAGACAGAGATGTCGACGCCGAGCCCGGTGAGAACCAGCCAGTTGCGCGCCACCTGGGCGCTCACGGCGAGGACCACCAGGGTGACGATGACGTTGCGGCTCCGCAGGCCCTGCATCACGGCCAGTCCCTTCCAGAACGCCTCCTTGCGAACACGCCCGAGCTTCGCCAGGCCTGCGATCAGGGCCGCGGCGCCGGCGAGGCAGGCGAGCGGGATCCACCAGGGAAGTCCGAGCGGGCCGATGAGCGTGAACGACATCAGCGCCGCGAGCGCGGCTTCGATGACGAGGATCGGCACCTCGGCGCCGACGAGAACCGACGGGCGCGGGCTGTCGGTCGGCGCCGCCCGCCTGAGCGCGGCGATCCGAAGCGCGAGGCCGAAGTTGGCGTTGAAGACGTTGCCGAGGTAGCCGAGGCTGGAGGCGCGATAGAGGCGCGAGCGGTTGACCCGGCCGCCGGCCGCGTGGACGCAAACGTGCCAGGCCTCGCTTCGCAACAGCAACCAGCAGATCTGAAGCACGACCGCGGCGCCGAGGATCACGAGCGAGGCGCTGCCGGCGGCCTCGGCGAAGTCCCCGCGTTTGCTCCAGAGCCCGATCGCAAGCGCCACGACCACGATCGTCGCCCCGACGGTCGTCACGATGCCCGGATGCGCCCGGGCCCAGGCGCGCAGGCGCGCGAAGCTACGGGCGCCCGGCATCCGAATCCTGCTCGCCGGCGGGCGCCGAGGGTCGGAGGATGATCACGTGGGCGGGGTTGAGCGCGACCGGCTCGCCGGTGCCGCGCTCCTTGAACCACGCGAGCCGCGATTGGCCTGACCGAGCCGCGTCGGAGAGCGCCTTCTCGACCTGCTCGATCGATCCGTCGACGACCACCAGGTCCAGGCCCGTGAGCGTGATCTCGGTGGCCGACGCGCTCGACATTCAGTTGCTCTCGGGCACCGTCCGGATCCGCCGCAGGCGGGTGGCAGTCCTGGCTGCCTCGCGCTCGAGGTCGCGCAAACGCGTCGGGCTGGTCGCCCTCGGCCCATAGGTCTTCGCTCGATAGAGATCGAGTCGCTCACGCGCGTATCTGGCCTCGGCCTCGAGCCGCAAGTCCTCCGGATCGCCCACGTTGCCTCTCTCGCATCCCTCTTTGACGTGGCTCGAGGGGCAGAGGGAGACGAAGAGATCCCGACGGGCTGCCTACACCGTACCGCGCCACCCCGATGACGGGGGCGGGTTCGCCGTCAGATCAGTGCTTGGTCCGGATCCGCTCGAGGATGAAAGTGTTCGTCGCCTGGCCGGTCTTCGCGTTGCGCTTGGCGATGTACGCGGAGACCGAACGCTTGGTCAGCCTGGCGACCGTCGCCTGCGCCTCGCGGCCGTAGCCCTTCGAATCCGTCGAGCTCTCCACGGGCTCCTCGCCGTCCTCGGGTGGCGGGGCCTCTCCCTGCTCCACGACACAGCGGACGACATCGCCGACGTACTCCGTCTCGATCGTCACCGGTCGAGCGCCGTCGCGGCGTTGCCAGATCGAACTCAGCGAACGTCCGATCTCCTTGGCTACGTCGTCCCGGGTTTGGGATCGGCTTTCCGCCGGTGCAGTACTGGGATCGCTCATCGCAGACCCTTTCTTTCCCTCGCGTGAGGCCGGGTTCTGCAGTAGGGCTGAGGAAGAGGTGGCGGCCCAACCGGCGGGAGCCGAGTGTAGCTGGGCAATCGTCCGCGGCCGCGATTGACCGGCAAATTGCGGGGTTCGGCGAGCCACCTGCTACCTTCATCGGCGTCGGTGGCCACCCTGGCCGCCGAGGAGTTCCGTTTCTTCCGTGCACTCGTGAGTGCGTCCGGGTCTCAGGATTCCCACCGCTCATAAGGAGTGCACCCAATGTCACGTTTCGCCGACCTCGGCGTCTCGCGCCCTGTCGCGAGCGCCCTATCCAAACGCGGGATCACCGCGCCGTTCGCCATACAGGAACTGGTGATCGCCGACGTGCTCGACGGGCACGACGTGCTCGTCCAGTCTCCGACCGGCTCGGGCAAGACCCTCGCCTTCGGGGTGCCGCTCGTCGACCTGATCGCGGCCGAGTCCCGGCGCCCGGCGGCGCTCTGCCTCGCGCCGACCCGCGAGCTCGCGCTTCAGATCGTGGACGAGCTGCACGACGTCGCGGCCGCCCGCGCCCTCTCGATCGCCCCCGTCTACGGCGGCGTCGGGCTCGAGAAGCAGGCCAAGCGGGCCGCGCGGGCCCATATCGTCGTCGCCACGCCCGGGCGGCTCGAGGACCTGCTCAACCGTCGCGCGTTCACCCTCGACCGGATCCAGGTGCTGGTCATCGACGAGGCCGACCGGATGCTCGACATGGGCTTCAAGCCCGCCGTCGACCGGATCGTCGCCAAGACCCCTCGGGACCGCCAGACCCTCTTCTTCTCCGCGACGCTCGAGTCGGCGCCGGGGCAGGTCGCACGGTCATACACCCGCGATGCCCGCCGCCACGTCCACCAGCCGGTCGAGACCGAGAGCGGCACCGTGGCGCACCGCTTCGTCCACCTCGAGCACAGCGACAAGCTCGACGCGCTCGTCGCCGAGCTGCGCGGCGAAGCCGGTCGCACGCTCGTCTTCGTCCGCACCAAGCGCGGCGCCGACCGGCTGGTCAAGCGCCTCGGACAGCGCGGCGTCAAGGCCGTCGCCATGCACGGCAACAAGTCCCAGGGCCAGCGCGAGCGCGCCCTGGCGAGCTTCGAGCGCGACGATGACGCGACCCTGGTCGCGACCGACGTCGCAGCCCGCGGGATCGACGTCGAGCGGATCGCCCGGGTGATCAACTTCGATCCTCCCGGAGATCACGACGCCTACGTCCATCGCGTCGGTCGCACGGGCCGCGCCGGCCGCGACGGGACCGGGATCAGCTACGTGCTCCCCGATCAGAACGACGAGATGCGGGCGATCGCGAAGCGTGTCGACCGAGTCGCCGAGTTCGACCGCGAGCGGCCGTCGCGGCCGTCGCGGCCGTCACGGCCGTCGAACGAGGCATCGAGACAGCGCCCTCCGCGCGATCGCCAGCGCCGCCGGCGGCGCTGACCTCGACGCGAGTCGAACGGACCGCCGCCGGTCGGGCTCCCGCTAGGCGCCCTGACCGGCGGTTGCCGTGCGGGCGCGCAGGTAGCCGCCGAGCGCGCCGAACAGGACCCCGAGCAGGGCGGTGGCGACGACCAGGAGGATCGCCGGCTCGGGCAGATCGGCTTCCGCGGTCGCGCCGTGAATCTCGTGGGCGATCAGTACGGCGGCGCCGAACAACGTGCCTCCCAGCAGCCCCCTCCGTGCGCCGGCACCGGCTCCGACGTGGTCGAAGCCGGCTCCGATCCCCCCGAGGACCGCGAGCACTGAGAGCACGAGATAGGTGCCCTCCGAGACGCCGAGGAAGTAACCGGTGACGGCGCCATAGGCCGAGGGAACGATCAGGGCCAGGAAGATCTGCAACCAGGGCGGATGCTCGTGGAGCAGCGGCGGGGGCTTCATCCGGGCGATCCTCCGAGCCTATCGCCGCCGGCCCGGAGGCTGCCTACGTGGTTTGCCCCGTATGAGGCGATCCATCGCGAGAGCGTCGCTCTGATCCTCGGGTGAGCGAGGCCCGGCTGAGGTCCTCGACCGCCTGGGCGTCGGCTTCGTCCGGGTGGTGCGTGCCGAGGTAGTGCTTGACCTCCGCGCCCGCCGGCAGCAACGCGTCGACGAGATCCAGACACGCGCTCTGGAACTCCTGCTCGAACGCGACCGAGCTGCCGGTGGGAGGCCGGACCGCGAGGATTCGCACGAGGTCGCCGCGCAGCTCGCGCGCCCGCGCGATCAGCCAGTCATAGCCCTCTCCGCCGGGTGGGCGGACGTTGAGGATGACCTCGCAATCGCAGTGACCGCCCTGGCTGGCGAAGAACCGCAGGCTCTCGCGCAGATCGCAGTCGGGATGGTGCTCGCGCAGGATCGCCTCGGTAGCCCGGGTGTCGCGGTGGCACCTCCACCGGCCGTCCTCGTCGAGACGGCAGGCGCCCGGCCCGGCGAGCCGCTCGATGAACGCCGGCCACTCCGGGTGCGCCGGCGACATGTAGGTGACGCGGACCATGGATCGCAGAACACGAGCCGCTCCGGCTTGTTGCGCTGGTCCGGTACGACGGCGCGGGGGAGTACCTCCCTCTCGGCGCGCTCGGGTAACCGTGGTCGAACCGGCGCCGGCCCCGGGGGAACGTGTTACTTTCGCTCGACTGTCGTGGGGGAGTGACGGGGTTTGGGAGTTGTGACGCTAAGGGTCTCGATGTGGACGAGCGGGGTGGCCGCCCTGGTCGCCTGTCTGGTGGCTGCCGCACCCGCCGCGGCGGAGCCGCCGGCGCCGCCGCTGCCCGACGCGGTCATGTCGCCCAACGTCGAGTACCTCGGGTCGATCAAGCAGGACGTCGGCCTGACCACCGGCGCGAAGGTCGTCGGCGACAGGATGTTCGTCACCTCGGGCAAGAACATCTCGATCTACGACATCTCCAACCCCGCGTCGCCGCAGGCTCTCGGACAGCTGTTCACGAACATCGCCTGGGAGAACGAGGAGGTCCCGACAAACGGCCGGGTGCTGGCGGTCGCCAGCGACTTCTACTCCGTGGTGCCCGAGTGCCTCGCGGCGCTGGCGCCCGACGGCTGCGTGCAGTTCTTCGACGTCCGCGATCCGGCGCACATCAAGCAGGTCGGCACCATCCCGGTCGCCAACCACACGGCGGAGTGCGCGCTCGACTGCCGCTACTTCTACGGCAAGGCGGGCACGATCATCGACGCGCGGGGGATCCTCAACGGCACCCCGCCGACGGTGGTCGGCAACTGGATCGAGGAGCTTGGCGACCAGGGCATCGACGAGGCGAGTTGCCACCACATCCGCGAGATCCGACCGGGAGTCCTGCTGACCGCCTGCCGCCCGTTCGCCGTGATCTCGCTCCTCCCGAAGGACGGCGGCTCGCCGAAGCATCCGAAGGTGCTCTACACGGGAGAGGCCGCCAAGTTCGTCCATTCCGCCCGGTGGCCGCGGAGCGGCAGAGACCAGTTGGTGCTCACCGGGGGCGAGGAGAACTTCACCGGGCGTTGTGAGCTCAACAACAGCGAGTTCTCGACGTACAGCGCCGGGGACGTGCTCCGCGGCGACTCGGCGACCTTCGACGGCCCGCTCGACCAGGTCCCGCCGGCGGGCAACGGCTATTACGCCGACGGCAAGCCGGTAGCCGGCGCCCTGGGCTGCTCGGTCCACTGGTTCCAGGAGCACCCGACCTTCCGAAACGGCGGCCTCGTCGCGATCTCCGAGTACGAGGACGGGGTGCGCTTCCTGCAGATCAAGCGGGACGGGTCGATCGTCGAGCAGGGCTACTTCCTCTCGCTGGGCAGCTCGTCGTCGTCGCCGAAATGGGCCGGCAAGGACGATGTCCTCTACTCGATCGACTACCTGCGTGGCATCGACATCCTGCGCTGGAAGGGTGGGCACTACGTCCCCGGAGCGCCCACGGAGAGCGGCAAGGTGCCGGGGACCAACGGCGTGACCGTGCCGGTGGCGCCGACCCCGGCCCAGGCCTCGCTGCGTGACGAGCTCGCGGCGACGCTGCGAGCGAGCGGCTGGGCTCCCTGGATCTGCACGCGGATCGCGGGTAGGTAGCGCGCCGAGGGTCGCGCTCCGGCGACGGCTCAGCCGCCGGGGCGACGCTCGAACGGAGTCAGGTCGGGAAAGTCGCTCGTCGCGCCAACGCCGTGGATGCGGACCTCGGGGACGCCGGCGATCAGCTCGCCGATCCCGGCGGCGAAGCCGGCCACGCTCGGAGCGCCGAAGTGAGCCCGAAGCGCCTCGACCGATTCCCATTCCTCGACCGCGATGAACTCGTTCTCGGCTTCGACCGACTCGTAGAAGCCGTAGTTGATGCAACCCGGCTCGCGCCGGGACTCCCCCTGCATCCATCGCAGCAGCTCGATCAGCTCACGGCGCTTGTCCGGCCGCGCCCCCACCCGTCCGACGACGATCAGCATCGAGCTCGCGGGCGACATCATGGGAGCCTATGGGCATCCGGGATATTGTCCGAGGCACGGCGGAGGGAACGCGGGGACCGTGGAACATAACGACGAACCGGAAAGGGACTGAGCGTGAGCGCAGACGAGCTTGAAGAGATGGGGCCGATCGACTACCTGATCATGGAGTGGCCCGACGGCCAGCCGAGCGGCGAGGCCGCGCCCCTCCTGGTCGACCTGGTCGATCGGGGCCTGATCCGCGTCATCGACATCGCCTTCGTCTCCAAAGGCGAGGACGGCTCGGTGACCCGGCTGGACCTCGCCGCGCTGGCCGAGCGGTTCGAGTCGCTGAAGGAGCTCGAGGGCGCGTCGTCGGGACTGCTCTCCGACGAGGACGCCGAGGAGGCCGCCACTGCGCTCGAGCCGGGGTCGGCGGCCGGGATCCTCGTGTACGAAAACCGCTGGGCCGCGCCCTTCGCCGTGGCGCTGCGCCGCTCGGGCGCTCAGCTCGTCGCAAACGGCCGCATCCCGGTCCAGGCCATCCTCGCCGCGCTTGACGCATCCGAGGAATCCGACTCCGCCACCTCCTGACCAAGGAAAGGACAAGCTCATGCCAGGATTGCTCCGAGGCGTCGCCAGAGTTGCTGTCGTCTCCGGAACCGCAACCGCCGTCAGCAACCGCGTCTCCCGCCGCCAGGCGAATCGCTGGGCCGAGCAGGAGCCGCAGCAGGCTCCGGCCTACGAGGAGGCTCCACCCCAGGCCCCGCCGCCGGCCGCCGATCCGATCGAGCAGCTGACCAAGCTCGGTGAGCTACGCGACAACGGCGTGCTGACGGAGGAGGAGTTCGCCGCGCAGAAGGCGAAGCTGCTCGGCTAGCTCCGGCGGCCCTCATTACCCGGGTCGGGCGCGCCATGCGAAGGTAGGGGCCGGAGTCCCAACCCGAGGAGGAACAGGCAGATGGCTGAAAGCGTTTATCGCGTCACCGAGGTTGTCGGCGTCAGTTCGGATTCATGGGAGCAGGCGGCGACGAACGCCGTCGAGACCGTCGCTCAGTCCGTGCGGGACCTGCGGATTGCCGAGGTCGTGCGCCAGGACGTGACGATCGAGGACGGCAAGGTGTCCGGATTCCGCGTGCGTCTCGGAGTCTCCTTCAAGTACGACAGGGCGTAGAAGAGTCCCGGGGAAGCGCGAAAGGGTGGCGGGTAGGCAGCGTCGGCTGCTCGCCTGAGGACGCATCCTGAGTAGCGCTTCTCGCCCGTCGCGGTAATTCTGGGCTACTCCCGCAGCCCGGCGGCCGCGAGGGCGGCCCGGCGGGCAAGGAACAACTCCATTCGCGCCAGGACACCGTCGTGACCCGTGACCGTCGCCCACGAACGCACCTCCACGGCAGCATCGCTGCCTCTGGGCGACCCTCGTTGGATGAACTCGACCACCACCCGGTCACCGGCGTCGACGAAATCGATCGCCTCGAACGTGAGCCGATCGAAAGACTCCACCCACGCGGTCAGCCAGCGGCGGGCCGCCGCGCCGTGGTAGGTGCCCGCATCGGGCATCTCCGGGGCAAGAACGAGCTCAAAGTCGTCGGGTAGATCCGCGTAAGCGCCGAAGTCTCCACGCGCAAACGGCTCATACGCTGCGCGAAGCGTGTCAACCATCTCCTGCGTCATGGTCAACGCAGTATCGCGCCCGCTGCGCGGAGCGCGCGACTGCGGAGGACGAGAGCGCTATTCCAACAGGCCGACGGCCGCGAGGGCCGCGTCCCGATCCAGATAGCCCTGGATGCGAACGACGCGCCCTCCACTCACGGCAACGACAACTGCCGTCTTGGTTTCCAGCTCCACCCCGCTGCCTCGACCACGCCGGTACTCGTGCAACAGCACGACGACGTCGTCGCCGGCATCGATGAACTCCTCCGCATCCAGGCGGCGCTCTTCCCACGCCTCCAGATCCTCGGCCAACGTCTCGTCGATCTGCGACTGACCGTGGGCTACCTCGCGCTCTTGGAGCCCACCGACCGTGCCGCGGAGCTCGACCTCGGGGTCGACCAGCTGTGCTGACTTTTCCGCATCCCCTCCCAGGAACGCCTCGAAGGCAGCCCGCACGATCTCCACGTTCTCCTCCGACATCGCCCAGGCAGTATCCCGCGCCCCGACCCCTACCTCCTGACCCGAACGGGACCGTCCTTGCTATATTCATCCCGTTGGGTGAATATCCTGAAAGAGCTCGAGGAGGAGCCATGAAACTAACGCCGATCGTCAGTGAACAGGAGTGGCAGGACGCGCGTGACGCGCTGCTGGTGAAGGAGAAGGAGTTCACCCACGCGCGCGACGCGCTGGCGGCCGAACGTCGCCGGATGCCGCGGGTGCTGGTCGAGGGGGACTACGAGTTCGAGGGCCCCGACGGGCGGCTGAGCCTGCTCGACCTGTTCGAGGGCCGCCGCCAGCTGATCCTCTACCGCTTCTTCTACGAGCCCGGCGTGAGCGGATGGCCGGATAAGGGCTGCCCCGGCTGCTCGATGATCGCCGACCAGCGCGCTCATCCAGCGCACGTGAACGCGCGCGACACCACGGTCGCGAACATCTCGCGCGCGCCGCAGGCGGACATCCAGCGGCTCAAGGAGAAGATGGGCTGGGAGCACATCCCCTGGTTCACGATCACCGACGACTTCGACAAGGACTTCGGCGTCGGCGAGTGGCACGCGACCAACGTCTTCCTGCGGGTCGGGGACCGGATCTACCGCACCTACATTGTGGACGGGCGCGGCGACGAGGCCCTCGGCAGCACGTTCAGCTACCTGGACGTCGCGCCGCTCGGCCGCCAGGAGGAGTGGCAGGACTCTCCCGAGGGCTACCCGCAGGAGGGAAACGGTTCGTGGTGGCGCCGCCACGACGAGTACGAGTCCAACCCGCCGTCGCTGCCGGCGGACGACGAGACGCTGATCGCCGCCGACGACCGGGCGCGCAGCGCCGCGGGGATCGGGGCGTGATCCTTATCGCGCACGTCGCCGGCGTCCCGGTCGAGGAGCTCGCGCTCACGGCCGTCGGGGCCGGTGGCGCGCTCCTCGTCGCCCGCACCTGGGTGTCGCTGCGCCTGCGAGGGCGCCGGGGCGGGCCGGCGTGACAACCGCGACACTGGACCGCGTGTTCTCCGCGGTCTCCGATCCGACGCGCCGCGCGATCCTCGCGCGGCTCGCGGATTCGAACGCCCGGGTCACGGACCTCGCCGGCGACTTCCCGATCTCGCTCAACTCGACCTCGAAGCACATCCGCGTGCTCGAGGGCGCGGGCCTGGTGCACCGCGAGGTCCATGGGCGCGAGCACATCCTCAGCCTCGAGGCTGAGCCGCTCGCGGAAGCAGCCGAATGGATCGAGCACTACCGCCGCTTCTGGACCGACCAGCTCGCCTCGCTCGACCGTTTCGTCACCACGCGCGAGGCCGGGAAGGAGTCGAAGTGAACGACACCGGCGAGTTCACCGTGACGGTGCGGCGCGAGATCGCCGCCCCGGCCGAGACGCTGTACGACGCCTGGCTCGATGCCGAGCAGCTCGGCACCTGGATGCGGCCGCGGACGGTCAGCGAGACCCGGGCCGAGACCGATCCGCGCGTGGGCGGCGATTTCCGCATCGTCATGGTCAGCGACGGAAGCGACCTCCTCCACCGGGGGACCTACCGGGAGATCGACAGGCCCAGCCGGCTCGTGTTCACCTGGTCCTCACCCGCGACCGGCCACCGGGACTCCGTCGTCACCGTCACCTTCGAGCCCCTGAAGACCGGTTCGACGATGGTCGAGATCCACCAGGTCGGCCTCCCCGACGAGGAGTCCCGCGCCAGCCACACCGGGGGCTGGTCCGACGCCCTCGCCCTGCTCGAGCGTCACCAGGCCTAAGGCGCTCAGGCCTGTACGTGGCTGGTTGTGGCTGCGCGATGCGCCTGCCGGCCACCAGCCGACGGCGCGGTCGCCGCGTAGGCGGCCGCGAAGCCCTGGCGCCAGCTCGGGTAGCGCAGCTCCCAGCCCAGCTCCCGCTTGGCCTTCGCGTTCGAAGCGCCGCGGGCCTCGGTTCCCATCATCACCGCCGGTTCGCCCGCGAACAGCCGCGCCAGCCACCGGGGAAAGTGTCGGGGCGGCTTGGCGCCCAGCACATCGGCGAGCACAGGCAGCCACTCGCGCACGCGGGCGGGTTCGTCGTCGACGATGTTGTAGACGCCGGGACCGTCGTGCTCGAGCGCGAGCGCCGTCGCCAGGGCGGCGTCGTCGAGGTGGGTCCACGACCACACGCCGCCACCGTCGCCGACGATCGGGAACTGCCGCTTGCGCACGGGCTCGACCAGCCCGTCGTTGGAAGCGCCGTAGAAGGCGCCGTAGCGAAGGGCGATCCCGCCGGCGTCGATAACGGCCTCATCGAGGTGGTGCAGCGCGGCGGCGGTCTCCTGCATGCCCGCCACCGAGGTGGTGTCGAGCGGATCGTCCTCGGTCTTGACCGGTCCACCCTCACGCGCATACCTGCCATAGGTCGCGACACTCTGGGCGACGAAGCGGCGTACGCCGGTCTCGCGCGCGGCGGCGAGGAGGTTGTCGGTGCCGTCGGTACGAAGCCGGTTGGTCTGCGCGAAGCTGCGGTCGAGGCTCCGGGTGAAGCGCGCGTCCGCCAGCGCGGTCGCCTGATGGACGATCGCCTCGGGCTCGGAAGCGGCCACGGTCTTACGAACGGCACCCGCATCGAGCAGGTCGAGCAGGATCGGCTTCGCTCCGAGCGCCCTGACGCGTTCGGCGTTCTCGGGCGAGCGCACGCCGCCGATCACCTCGTGGCCTCGATCGATCAACTGCGGGACGAGCCTGGTTCCGATTGCCCCGCTGGCTCCTGCAACTAGGGCTCGCATGATGTCTCCTTTCGGTCACATCGACTCGTTTTCGGGGGTCTAGTGCTATGACCCAATGCAACGGAGGAACGTGACGATGGATGAACGTGATTGGTTGGCGGAGCGCTTCGAGGAGCACCGGGCCCGGCTGCGCGGGGTGGCCTACCGGATGCTCGGCTCGCTGAGCGAGGCGGACGACGCCGTCCAGGAGGCCTGGCTGCGGCTCAGCCGTTCGGATGCCGACGAGATCGAGAACCTCGGCGGCTGGCTGACGACGGTGGTCGGACGCGTGTCGCTGAACATGCTGCGCTCACGTAAGTCGCGGCGCGAGGACCCGTTCGCCGTGCACCTACCCGAGCCGATCGTCGACCGCGCCGACGGGACTGACCCCGAGCACGAGGCGCTGGTGGCCGACTCCGTCGGTCTCGCGCTGTTCGTGGTGCTCGAGACGCTGAGCCCCGCCGAGCGGCTGGCGTTCGTCCTGCACGACATCTTTGCCGTGCCCTTCGACGAGATCGCGCCGATCGTCGACCGCTCCCCCGAGGCGGCCCGCCAGCTGGCGAGTCGCGCCCGCCGCCGCGTGCGGGCTGAGAACACGGTGCCCGACGCCGACCTGGACTCTCAGCGAGAGGTCGTCGATGCCTTCCTCGCGGCCTCACGCGACGGTGACTTCGACCGATTGGTCGCAGTTCTAGACCCCGATGTCGTCCTCAGAGCCGACTTCGGCCCAGCCGGATCGCGCGAAGTCCGGGGAGCGACCGCGGTCATCGGCCAGGCCAAGTTCTATTCGCAGCTCGGGCTCGACATGAAGCCTGCGCTCGTCAACGGCGCCGTGGGACTGGTCACGACGCGCGACGGCCAGCCCTTCTCGGTCGGGGGGTTCACGGTCCGACGCGGAAGAATCGTCGAGATGGACTGGTTCGCCGACCCCGACCGCCTCCGCGAGCTGGACCTGTCGATCCTCGACGACTGACCGCCGGGCGGCGGTCACAAAGGTCTCAGCCCGCGGGTCTTGGGACCAAACGCAATCCACCCGCCGCGGCTCGGCCGCCTGCGGACGAACAGCGGGGAAAGGAGCCGCGATGAACGCGCCCAGCCCAGCTTCCGAGACGCACCCCCCGCCCATCGTCGGCGACGGCTTCGCCACCTACGACGATCTCGCGGGACCCGATCTGGACGCTGCACGCTGGGGCCCGGCGCGCCTGCCGCTCCCGACGGGCGGCGAGCACATCCCGCTGGACCCCAACGCGGAGCTTGCAGTCGGCGAGGGCGAGGTGAGGGTGACGATTCCGCGCTTCTCGCTCGCACACGACACGTTTCAGTTCGTCGACAGCCCCAAGTACCTCACCTTCGCGACTCGCCGATTCGAGGTTCCGCCGGATCGGTCCGCGACCTTCGCGGTCGACCTCGAGGTCGAGAACATCGGCGGGGAACCGGATGACTACCGCCGGGGAATGGCCGCCTTCCACGTCTTCGACTTCGACGTGAGCAAGCGGGTGTTCGCCGTCTGCGGCACCTCCACTCGCGTGTTGGCGCTCCACGAGCAGCTGGGGTTGGGCGGCGGCGGGGCGGGCGAGCCGTTCTACCACGTGGTCGAGTCGCCGTACGAGGACTTCGACGACGATTTCACCCGCCTGCGCGCCTGCGAGATCACGCTCGACCGGAGCAATTCGACCGCGGCCTGGCGCGTCGACGGCCGCACGGTGTACGAGGTCAACACCTTGATCCCCGAACGCGCCCAGATCGGGTTCGGGATCTGGACGATGCTGCCGATCCGGGACGGTCGCAGTCGCTCGCTCGACGGGCAGGGCATGAAGGCGCGGTGGCGCCGGTTCCGTGTACGCGGCGTCGACGCATGAGCGTCTAGACCGCGATCGGTCACATCCCCGGGCCGGCGGGTGTCGATGAGTTACAGATCGACTTTGCCGGCGTCGAGCCGCCGGCTGGAAAGGAAGAAGCATGAAGATTGCAGTCACGGGAGCCACCGGCCGGGTCGGATCGCACCTCGTCGAGATCCTCGAGCAGCGCGGACACGATGTGGTCCCGATCGCGCGCTCGACGGGCGTCGACGTGATTACCGGCGAGGGTCTCGACGAGGCGCTCGCCGGGGTCGAAACCATCGTCGACACGGCGACCGGGCCCACGCCCGACCAGGAAGCCGCGACGGAGTTCTTCAGCACTTCGGCACGGAATATCCAGCGAGCCGGCGCCGCAGCCGGGGCGAAGCGCATCGTCGTCGTCTCGATCATCGGGATCGACAACTTCCAGGGCGGCTACAACGCGGCGAAGGCGGCGCAGGAGCAGACCCTGCTCGAAGGCCCGCTTCCGGTCCGGATCGTTCGCGCGGGCCAGTTCCACGAGTTCGTCGAGCCGCTGATCGGGTGGACGATGCAGGACGGCGTCGCCCATGTGCCCGAGATGCGAACGCAGCCGGTGGCCGCCCGCGTGGTCGCCGAGACCCTCGCCGACGCGGCCGAGGAGCCGGAGATCGAGAACGGCCGGATCACCGAAGTCGCCGGCCCGCGGGAGGAGCGTCTCGCCGATGTGGCGGCTGCGCTCTTCGCCAGCCGAGGCGACTCGTTCGAGATCCGCGAGGGCGGTGCCGGTCCGCTGGCCGAGGCCGACGACCCCGACGCCGCGGCCTACGCGGAGGGCGGCGTGCTGCCCAACCCGGGCGCGAAGCTCGCCGGCCCCAGCTTCGAGGAGTGGCTCGCAGCGGCCTAGGTGACGACGATAAGGAGGCCGATTAGCATCGCTTCGGTGTCCTCGCCGAACAGCCTGGACTTCTACGACGTCGAACTGCGCGCTCACCATAAGCACCTGCGCGCCGCCTACGCGATCAGCCCCGGTGACGAGGTCGTCGACATCGGGTGCGGAACCGGGCTGACGACTCGCGAGGCGGCGCGCGCTGCGGCGCCGGGCCGCGTTGTCGGCGTCGACGTGTCCGAGCGCATGCTCGAGCGCGCCCGTCAGGCGACGGCGGCCGAAGGGCTCGACAACGTCCGTTACGAGCTCGGCGACGCCCAGGTGCATCCCCTCGACACGGGCCGCTTCGACGTGGCGATCAGCCGCTTCGGAACGATGTTCTTCTCCGATCCGGCCGCCGCGTTCGCCAACATCGCCGCCGCCCTTCGACCCGAGGCGCGTCTGGTGCTGCTCGTCTGGCAGCGACACGAGCACAACGAGTGGGCGCAGGCGATCGATGCCGCGCTGGGCGACGCGGCGCAGCCACCGCAGCCGGGCGCGGACCCTTTCTCGCTCGGCGATGCCGAAGCCACCGCGGGCATCCTCGAGGGCGCCGGCTTCGACGAGGTGCGCTTCGAGGACGTTCACGAGCCGGTCCTGTACGGGCACGACCTCGACGCCGCGCTCGCCTTCGTCCGGGGCTTTCAGGACACGAGCGCGGCCCTCGCAAGCCTGAGCGACCGCGATGCGGCTCGTGCCGTCGAACGGCTGCGCGAGATGCTCGCGGCGCACTACGGCGACGAGCGCGGCGTGGTCCTCGATTCGCGTTCCTGGTTGATCACGGCCCGGCGAACTACGTGCCGGGAGGCAGGCAGTACGCCTGGGCCGTGAGGTCTGCCGGATCCTCGGCGAACCCGGGGCCGGACGTCCCGACCGCGCCCGCGACAAACCAGGCGTTGCCGGAATTGGCCGTGCTCCGCCTCGACTCGATCAGGTGCGTGTCGAAACGAGTGGGAGTCCAGTCGGCGCCGCCGCTGATCAGGCGCTCGCCAGGGTTGCAGGTGGCGGTCACGCTGATCAGAGCCCCGTCACCGAATGAGTTCACCGTATTCGTGCGCGTGACGATCGCGGCGAGGTCCGCGGCGCCGACTGCGTTGACATTGAGGTCTGCGCTGCGAACCGACTGGTCGACGATCTCGGCGCCTGCCACCCCGTTCGTCTGGATCTCGTTTTGGCCAACTCCTGAAGTCTGGATCTCGCTGGTGCCGACGGCGTCCGTCGTGATCTCGGCCGCGCCGACGCCGAACGAGGCGATCTCACCCTGGCCGACGGCGTCCGTGGCGATCTCAGCCTGGCCGACGGCGTCCGTGGCGATATCGGCGGCATCGATCGAGTCGTCGAAGATGTCGGCGCTCTCGATGGCGCCGAACCCGATGTCGGCCCCCGAGAGGGACTCATCCGCGATGTCGGTGCCGGTGAGCCCTCCATTCGGCAACGTGTCGTCGCGGACGTCGCTCGAGAAGATCTGGTTGGCGCGGACATCCGCGCCGAAGACCTCACCGTCGATGATGTCCTCGGACCCGACCTGATCCTGGCCAGGCAGCGGTCCGTCGACCGCATAGGCGGTGCCGCTCAAGGCGATGAACACGGCGACGTAGCCGATGACGTTGGAGCGCACATGGTTGCTGACCCGACTCATAGACCCCTCCTTGGGCTGCTCTCCGGTGGACGCGCCGAGTCTAAACGCGCCCTGGAGAAACCCTCTCGAATGGGGTGCGCCCGCCGCTCAGGTCCCCCCATCTGCGGTCTTTCCACAGCCTCGCCGCTTCGACACTGTCTCCGCCGTGCAATCGATCACGAAGGAGACCGCGGAATGACTCAGCTTCGCAAGCTCTGGCCGGTCGTCCTCGCCGCCGGAGTCGCGGCCCTTGCGGTGAGCTCGCAAGCCGCGACGGCCGACGGCCGAGCGGGAGCGACCTGCTTCGGGAAGCCGGCGACCGTCGTCGGGCAGGGAATCATCGGCGGGACCGGCGCGGATCGGATCCCGCCGGTCGATCGCGATATGCCCGACAAGTGCCAGGGCGGCCCGGGCAACGACAGGAGGTACTTCTGTTGAGCGCGACCGACCCCCTCGCCCACCTGGTTGGCGAGGACGAGATCAAGCGGTTCGGAGTGCTCGGCCCGGTGGTCGAGATCCTCACCCCGCTGGACACGGGCGACGGGGCGCCATGCGCGATCCGCGGGACGATCCCGCCCGGAGGCGTGGTGCCGCTTCACAGCCACCCGGAGCCGGAGACGTTCATCGCGCTCTCCGGCGAGGTGGAGGGCCTCTCGCTCTCCGCGGCCGACGCGGAGTGGGTCCGCTTCGGCGAGGGCGACGTCTTCCACGTCCCCGGCGGCGCCCCCCACGCATGGCGAAACCCGGCGGGCAAGCCGGCGTCGTCGCTGATCGTCACCGAGGCCAGGATCGGCCGCTTCTTCACCGAGGTGGGAGGCCGAAGCGCCGGCGACGCGACCCCGTCCGAGGAGCAGCTCGCTCGCTTCCTCGCGGTGGCCGAGCGCTACGGCTACTGGAACGCGACACCGGAGGAGAACGCCGCGGTCGGGATCAGCCTGCCCGCCGGGCGCGTCTGACGGCCTCGGCGCTCCCGGGGGCACGACGGGTCCGCCGAGTACCCTTGGTGGGCGTCTGTCCTCGGGTCCTTTCTCGTTCCCCTCCACCCATCGACAGCTCTCTTGTCCTCGAGGGGATCGAGATAGCGGGCGCTTTAAGGAGAAGAGGCATGGCCTCAAGCAGCAAGCGGAAGACCACGATGGCGAAGCTCAACCGTGAGCGTAAGCTCCTCGAGCGTCGGCAGGAGAAGCAGGCCAGGAAGGTCGCGCGGAAGCAAGCGGCCGCAGACGCGCGGGCGACAGACGACGAGCCGATGCCTCAGGCGGACTGACGAGCAGCCGACCCGTGCTCGGGCTCGAGCTGCTCGTCGACCTCGTCGAGCCAGCGGTCGTAGGCGTCGAGTACATGCTTGGCAAGCCGAGCGTTTAGCACCAGGTACTTCTCACGGTGGGGGATCGTGCTCGCCCGCTGTTCCAGCTCTTCGGCGTTGGCGCGAAGCTCGGCCATCTCGGCTCGCATTGCGAGCAGGCTCTCCCTGACCGCCGCTTCGCCGGTGAGATCGGCGGAGATGATTCGGACGGGTGGCTCCCCGGCCAGCAGGGGGAAGGGCGACGGGCGGGCGGCCCACTCCTTGAGCGCCGCGAGCCCGGCGTCGGTCAGCCGGTAGACGGTGCGTTCGCGTGTGCGCCCCGGTTCCTTGGAGGAGGTGAGCAGGCCGAGGCGCTCGAGGCGCTTGGGCTCTGCGTAGTACTGGCTGGGTGCCGCGGCGTGGTACACGCGGCCGTCGCGCACCATCCGGACGAGGTCGTGGGGGCTGGCGCCGTGCCGCCCGATCAGCACGAGCACGGTGTAGGAGATCAGTGTGAGGGCGTCGCTCGACATAGCTCCGATTCAGAGCTTATGCTGTAGCTCCGAATCGGAGTTTACCCCCAGGAGGAATGCATGCAAGCTGTCGCGTCCAAAGCCGAGACCGTCTGGTTCACCACCACGCGCGCGCGGATCCTGGTCGGCGAGGACACCTGTTCGCTGATCGAGGAGGAAGCCCGGCAGGGCGACATGCCGCCGCTGCACGTCCATCACGGTCACGACGAGGTCTTCTACGTGATGAGCGGCCAGGTGAGCATCCACCTGCCCGGCTCACGCATCGACCTCGCAGCCGGAGAGGCGACCTTCGCGCCGCGCGACGTCCCTCACACCTATCGGGTCGAGTCCGAGGAGGGCGCTCGCTGGATCGTGGCCACGACCTCCGGCGGGTTCGCGGCCTTTGTGGCCGAGGTGTCGGTCCCCGCTGAAGGCGACGGGTATGCGCCCGCAGAGGTCCTCCCCGCTCCGGCGGATCTGGCCACGGCGGCCGCGCGCGCCGACATCGAGGTGCTCGGGCCTCCCGGCACCTTCCCGGGCTGAAGATGCGAGTGCTGATGACGACGACCGGGTACCCCGGTCACTTCCTTCCGCTGGTGCCGTTTGCGCGCGCCTCGGTTCAGGCCGGCCGCGACGTGTGCGTCGCGGCCCCGCGTTCGAGCGCCCCTCTGATCAAGGGGGCGGGCCTCGAGCACCGGGCATGCTCGGATCCTGCCGAGGACGACGTCAGGCGGATGGTTTCCGTCGTCTCGGAGCTCGATCAGCGCGAGGGCCACGCGCGGATGATGTCGGAGGGCTTCGCGAGCATCGCCACCCGAGCCGTGCTCGCGGACGTCCTGGAGGTGGTGTCCGACTGGCAGCCGGATGTCGTCGTCCGCGAGAGCCAGGAGTACGCCGGAGCGCTGGCGGCCGAGCGCCACGGGATACCCCACGTCCGCGTGGCCCTCGGACTCGCCTCGCACGAGGATGAGACCCTCTCGATCGTTGCGGCCACGGTGGACGAGCTGCGTCGCGAGCTCGGGCTCGACGGCGATCCGGACGCCCGCAAGCTGCGCGAGTCCCCGTACTTCACGCTCATGCCCGGTCTGCTCGAGCGCCCGGGCGCTCCAGCGCCGCGCGACACACATCGCTTCCGCGACGCTCGCAACGAGGCACGGCCGTTCCCGGACTGGTGGGAGAGCGGCAACGACCCCCTCGTCTATCTGAGCTTCGGCTCGGTCGCGGGGTCGCTCGGTCTCTTCCCCGGCGTCTACCGGGCTGCGATCGACTCGCTCGCCGGCCTGCGCGCGCGCGTGCTGGTGACGGTCGGAGGCGCCGCCGACCCGGCCGCGCTCGGCGCACTGCCGCCGAACGTCCACGTCGAACCATGGATCGCCCAGGAAACGGTGATCCCGAACTCCGACGCCGTGGTGTGTCACGGCGGGTACGGCTCGGTCCTCGGCGCGCTTGCGCACGGGGTGCCGCTGGTCGCGCTTCCGCTCTTCGGAGACGACCAGTGGGCGAACGCGCGACGCGTAGCCGAGATCGGGGCCGGCGTCGCACTCGAAGGTGATCGGCGGCCGGGACGCCGGATGCTCGACGGACCTGACCCGGAGACCTTGGCCGCATTGCCCGGCGCGATCGAACGGGTGCTCGCGGATCCCGGCTACCGGCGCGCGGCCGGCGGCGTCGCCGACGCCATCGACGCGCTCGCGCCGGTCGATGCCGCCGTCGATGCGCTGCTGGTAGCTTCGCGACATGACCGACTTCCTGGTGCGGCGCGACGATCTGCGCGTCTGGGAGGCCGCTGAGAGCGACAGCTTGGAGGCACCCGAAAAGGGTGAGGTGCAGCTCCGCGTCGAGCGATTCGGCCTGACCTCGAACAACGTCACATACGGTGCGTTCGGCGATCAGCTGGGCTATTGGCAGTTCTTCGCCGCCCCCGACGGCTGGGGGCGGATCCCGGTCTGGGGATTCGGCGATGTCGCGGCGTCCGGCGTCGAAGGAATCGTCGCCGGCGATCGCTTCTACGGCTACTTCCCGATGTCGAGCGAGGTGACGATGCGGGCAGAGGCCGATCCCGCGGGCTTCGTCGAGTGCTCGGATGCGCGCGCCGCCCTACCGGCGTTCTACAACCGCTACATGCGCGCGACGCCGGAGTTCGGCTTCGTGCCGGCGCACGACGATGCGAACGCGATCATGCGACCGCTGTTCGGAACGGGATGGCTGATCGCCGACCAGCTCGAGCAGGCGGGCTGGCACGGCGCCGAGACGATCGTGCTCACCAGCGCGTCGAGCAAGACGGCCTTCGCGACCGCTTTCGAGCTCGCCCGGCGCGACGACCGTCCCGCGGTCATCGGTCTCACCTCGGCGGCCAACCGTGCGTTCACCGAGGGCCTCGGGTGCTATCAGCGTGTGCTGACCTACGACGAGGTGTCGGCGCTGCCGATCTCCGGCGGCATCGTCCTCGTCGACATGGCCGGCACGCCGGAGCTCCGTCTCGCCGTCCACGAACACGCGGGAGATGCGCTGCGCGCGTCGATCATGGTCGGGGCGACTCACTGGGAGACCGCCTCGCTTGCCGCCGAGGAGCTCCCGGGCCCGACCCCGGAGCTCTTCTTCGCGCCCGCGCGCATCGAGCAGCGCGCCGCCGAGCTCGGGCCGAGCGCGTTTCAGCAGCGCCTGGGCGCAGCGTGGACGGCGTTCGCGGACCGCGTTCCGGAGCTGCTGGAGATCGAGTCCCACAGCGGCGCCGAAGCGCTCGGGCGGACCTACGACACTTTCGTCGACGGCAGCGCGGACCCCCGCAAGGGCTACGTCTTCTCGCTGTAACGCCGCTACCTCTCAGCCTTCGAGCCTGCCCCAACTCTGGATCAGGGTGAAGGTCGTGCCCCATCTGCCCGGCTCGGCCAGCTCGGCCTCGGCCTCGCGGCGTAGCGAGGCGAGCTCGTCCTCGCTCAAGGTCTCGAGCAGGCGCGATTCGAGCGCGACGCTGAACTGAAGCGGCAGACGCAAATAGGGATGGCCCGGTTGGAGCGCAACCACCTGCGCGTCGATCTCCGGCTCGTCGATGCCGATCTCCCGCAGCAGTTCGGGAAGTTCGCGGCCGGCTTCGCCGCCCAGCGTGGCAAAGATCTCGGAGAGCAATCCGATCAGTCGCTCGGCCGCGGGCGCCGCGGGATTGAAGTGCCACGAGCCGAGGTCCCACTCCTCCAAGACCAGTGAGCCACCGGGCTTGACCAAACGCCGGTGCGCCGCCACCTGCTCCCGGCCACGTCCGAGCGGAGCGATCACGTAGCGGGCATGGACGAGATCGAAGGACTGGCGCTCCTGCTTGCTGTCGAACAGATCGTCGACGACGACCTCCACGTTGGAGATCCCCTCAGCCTCCAGAAACGAGCCGGCTGCATTGAGCAGGCCCTCGTCGATGTCGAAACCCACGACGCGCCCGGACGGGCCGACCCACTCGCTGAGGATCCGAAGCCAGCCCAACGCTCCGCAGCCGATATCCAGCGCGCGTCCACCGGATCCGCCATCGATCTTCGACAGGAGCTGCCGCCCGACGGGCTCCCACACGCGCGACTGCAACTGCAGGCGCTCCAACTCCGACGGTTGGTCGGCCAGCAGGTAGTCATCCTGCGACATGCCCCCAGTCTCCCCCCTCCGGCCTGCGGGGGCAAGACCATCCCAGGCCGCGCGGGCGGGCCGGCTGCGAGGACCTCGTTCTAAGGGGCCAGCTCGCGGACGAGCTCGCCCGCGGGGCGGATGGCGCCGATGCGGCCGATGCATTCCCCCGCGTAGAGGGGTCCCGCCTCGATCAGGTTCGGGGGGCCGCCGACCGTCGCTGCGGCGGGGCCGAACATCGGCCGGCTCGGCCTCTGCATCGCGGCGAGGCGGACCTGCGCCGGCACCGGCAGCCTGGAGACGGCCGGCGCGGTTGCCGCGTGCAACGCGCGCAGCCAGCCAGGGCCTCGCGGCCCTCGCCTCAGCCAGCGCGCGGTGGCCTGATTCGCGACGACGCGGTGCGGGGCCGGCCAGCCGGCGCCAAAGAGCTCGGTCAGGATCGTCTCCTGCGCTTCGACCAGCCGCGCCTTGTAGGCAGGGTGGGCGCCGCTCTCCTCGCTCATCAGGAAGCGCGTGCCACAGGCCACGGCGTCGGCCCCGGCGTCGAGGCGGGACCTGACGTCGGCGGCGTCGACGATGCCTCCGGCAGAGAGGACCGGATAGCCGTCGGGCATCGCGTCGCGGACCCGGGCAAGCAGCGCCGCCGCCGGCAGGGTCCCGCGAACGTGGCCACCGGCCTCGACGCCCTGGGCGATCACCGCGTCGGCCCCGGCCGCGCGAGCCGCCCGCGCCTCCGCGACTGACCCGCACTGGTGCAACCAGATCTTGGAGGTCCGGCGCTTCGGGCTTCCCCAGAACGTGACGACCACGTCGGCCTCGGAAGCAGCGTCGAAGTGGGCACGGCGCGCGAACGGCAGCAGCAGGTTGACGGCCAACGGACCGGTCACTCAGCCGGCGAGCGGCGGCGATCTCGCGACGCAGGTCGTCCGCGCCGACGAAGCCGATCGTGCCAAGGCCACCGGCCGCGGAGACCGCTACAGCGAGCCGATGCGCGGACAGGCCGCCGCCCATGCCGGCCTGAACGATGGGCAGGTCCACCCGGAGTCGCTCCAGGAGGGCGCCCAGCATGCCGTCAGTATTCAGGCGCTACGGGTGTCGCGTCCTGTCGCCTGCCGGAATCGAACCCGCACGGACGGCGTTGCAGCCTGAGGAGTGCCCTCGCTGAGGTCGACCGGCTCCTCGCCGTCTACCGAGAACAACCAAGCGGAAAGGAAGATCATGAAGATCGTTGTCGTCGGCGGAACCGGCCTGATCGGCTCGAAGGTCGTGGCCTGTCTCAACGAGGACGACCACGAGGCCGTAGCGGCGTCACCGGATTCCGGCGTCAACACACTCACCCGCGAGGGGCTTGCCGAGGCGCTCGAGGGTGCCGAGGGGGTGATCGACGTCTCGAACTCGCCGTCGTTCGAGGACGAGGCGGTGCTGGAGTTCTTCACCACCGCCACCACCAACCTGCTGGCGGCTGCGGGCGCGGCGGGCGTTCGGCACTACGTGGCCCTGTCACGTCGTCCGGCTCCCGCACGTGCTGTTCCAGCCGATCGCGGCAGACGACGTCGCGGCCGCGGTCTGCGGGGTCAGCCAGAGGCCGGCGGCCGACGGGATCGTCGAGGTTGGCGGTCCGGGGCAGCTCCGGTTCGACGATTTCATCCGCGACGGTCTCGCGGCGATGGGCGATCCGCGGACCGTCGTCGCCGACCCCGAGGCCCGCTACTTCGGTGCGGTACTGGATGAGCGCTCTCTGGTGCCCGACAACCCGGCGCACCTCGGCGGGATCCGGTTCAACGACTGGCTCGCCGAATCCGCAGCCAAGTAAGGAGTTGCCATGACCAAGCACACAACCAACGGCGCGGATCGGATCACTGACCGTGAAGAGCGCCAGATTCAACAGGCCAACGCGAGCGGGCGGACGCCCGTCGTCTTCATCCATGGGCTCTGGCTGCTGCCGAGCAGCTGGGACAACTGGGTCGGGCTCTTCGAGGAGGCGGGATTCGCCGGCCTTACGCCCGACTGGCCCGGCGACCCCGAGACGGTGGAGGAGGCGCGCGCAAACCCCGACGCTCTCGCCAGGAACACGCTCGGCGCCATCGCCGACCACACGGCCGAGGTGATCGGCAAGCTCGACAAGAAGCCGGTGGTGATGGGTCATTCGACCGGCGGGCTGCTGGCGCAGCTGATCGCCGATCGCGGCCTGTCGACGGCGACGGTCGCGATCGACCCGGGGCCGTTCCGCGGTGTGCTGCCGCTGCCGATCTCGGCGCTGCGCTCGGCGCTGCCGGTGCTGAAGAACCCGCTCAACCGCGGCCGCGCGGTCACCCTCACCTTCGACGAGTTCAAGTACGGCTGGACGAACGCGCTGGACGAGGACGAGGCCAAGCGGCTTTACGAGACCTACCACGTGGCCGGGCCCGGCGGGACGCTGATGCAGATGGCCAACGCCAACGTCAACCCCTTCACCGAGGCGAAGCTCGATCCCAGGAACCCCGAGCGCGGGCCGCTGCTGATCCTCGACGGCGAGAAGGACCACACGGTGCCGTGGGCGATCGCCAACGCCTCCTACAAGCGTCAGAGCCGCAACGAGGCGATCACCGAGATCGCAAAGGTTCCGAACCGCGGCCATTCCCTGACGATCGACAGCGGCTGGCGCGAGGTCGCCCAGACGGCCCTCGACTTCGTCAAGCGGTTCGCCTGAGTCGATCGTCGTAACCGGAGCCACGGCTGCACAAGCCGGTCCATGCGACAGCGCGAGTGGTCGGCGGGATTTGAATCTTTCTTGAACTGCTGTGGGGAGAGGCGCGCCGGGCCGAGACTGGGGTGACCCCCGAGAAGGACAAGTGCTCGGGGCAAACGAGCGAGACAGGAGACCAACATGATCCACGCGCTCAGGAGCTCGCGCCGCATCGTCGCAGTAGCCGCCGCCGCGGCACTGCTCGGCGGCGGGGCGGCGCTGTCCGGTTCGCCGGCGCCCGCGTCGGCGGCGATGCACGAGTGCCCAGGCGGCAACTTCTGCCTGTACTTCAACGAGGACGCCAACGGTGGCATCTACCGCAACGCCGGCTCGGACTCGAACCTCAACGACAACTTCTACGAGGAGGAGGACGAGTTCGAGATCGTCGGCAACACCGCGCGCAACGCCTACAACAACGGCTACATCGGTGGGGGTGAGGACCACTACGACGTCCTCATCTACGGTGGGCGGTCCTGGACAGGCCCGCGGGACTGCATCCAGTTCGGCGACTTCGGCCCGCTGCCCAGGAACTGGTGGAACAACATCGAGTCCTACCGGTGGGTGACCCGCAGCGAGTGCTTGGCCAACGGAGTGATCTACCTCTAGGGGACCCAGAGGCGGGCGGGCGCCCTGTCCGCGCATCGCAGATGCGCACCCGACGCCCAACGGCTCGCCCTCTGGGCATGAGCACCGCGAATTGCGCGTCCCGCCGCACCCGGCGGGACGCGCCGGCGTGGCAGGGCGTTCGGCTGCGCCGGCGACGCCAGCCGTCGTATTCTCCCGCGACCCCCGACGCGCCGACGGAAACGAGAATCCGCCCGGCCTCGAACACATGAAACCGGGCCGATGGCTCAGGAGGACGTCATCAAGGCGATCGTCCAAGACAGGTACGGCTCACCCGATGTCCTGAGGCTCAAGGACATCGACAAGCCGGTCCCAGAAGACAACGAGGTGGTGGTGCGGGTTCGCGCCGCGGCCGTCAATATCGGCAACTGGCACCTTCTCAGGGGCATCCCCTATGCGATGCGTCCGGCGGTCGGGCTGTTCAAGCCGAAGCACGAGATACCGGGACTCGATCTGGCCGGGCAGGTGGAAGCGGTCGGCGGCAGCGTTGAGCAGTTCCAACCGGGTGATGAGGTGTTCGGCTGGTGCAACGGCGCGTTTGCCGAATACGCGTGCGCCGAGGAGAACAATCTGCTGGCAAAGCCGTCCAACCTCACGCTGGAGCAGGCGGCGGCGGTCGGAGACTCGGCGTTCACGGCCCTCAATGCGGTTCGGGATCAGGGCAAGGTCCAGTCGGGACAGAGGGTGGTCATCAACGGCGCGTCGGGAGGCGTTGGCACGTTCGCCGTCCAGATCGCGAAATCGTTCGGGGCGGACGTGACGGGGGTGTGCAGCACGAAGAACGTGGAGATGGTCCGATCGGTTGGCGCGAACCGAGTCATCGACTACACGAAGGAAGATTTCGCTCAAGCGGACCAGCGCTACGACGTGATGCTCGACCTGGTCGGGAACCGTTCGCTTTCGGACTGCATGGGGGCGGTAGATCGCCAGGGGACCTATGTCCTGGTCGGCGTGTCGGAGATGGGCCGCTGGTTCGGTCTCGCTCGCCAGGTCAAGGCGCTCTCGCTGTCACCGTTCGTGCGCCAGAGAGTGCGCGTGTTCATCGTCAGGCACAACCGAGCGGACCTGGCTGTGCTCAAGGAGCTCGTTGAGGCCGGAAAGGTCACGCCCGTCATCGACAGGCGCTACTCCTTGCGTGACGTCCCTGAAGCCCTGCGTTATCAGGGGGAAGGACACTCTCGGGGGAAGATCGTCATTACGGCCTGAGATGCAACGGCTCAGACGGCCGGCCGGACCCGCACGATCGACGCGCGGGTCCGGCCGCTGGGATGGCTCAGGCTGCGACTGCGGCTGCCTCGCCGACGCCCTGGGGCTCGCCGGTGGCAATGAATCCGAGCAGCGCGGCGTTGACCTCATCGGGATGAGTCCAACCGATGTTGTGTGGCCCGTTCTCGACCCTCATGAGACGAACGTCCTCGATCAGGTCGGGCAGGCGGTCTGCCGTCGCGGTGATCGGCAGGATCCGGTCCTCCGTCCCGTGCACGACCAGGGTCGGCACGTCGATCCTCGGCAGATCGTCACGGAAGTCCGTGAGCCAGGTGTCCACGCAGGCGTATGTGGCATACGGTGAGGCGCCTGCAGCGACGTTGAAGCTGGCCTGCCACGCCTGATCGCTGATGCGGTCAGGGGCCAGCTCGTCGACGTTGTAGAAGTTGTCGAGGAAATACTTGAGATAGGCGTAGCGATCCTTGACGATCGCGGCCTTGATTCCCTCGAACACCTCCCCGTCGACTCCTTCGGGGTTGTCCTCCGTCTTCAGGAGGAATGGCGGAATCGTGCCGAACAAGACCGCCTTGCTTACGCGGGCCGAGCCGTAGGTGCCCAGGTAACGGACGACCTCTCCGGTGCCCATCGAGAAGCCGCCCAGGACAACGTCGTCCAGGTCGAGTTTCTCGATCAGTGCATTTAGGTCGGCTGCGAGGGTGTCGTAGTCGTAGCCGACGGTTGGCTGACTGGACCGACCGAAACCGCGGCGGTCGTACGTGATCACGCGGTGGCCGGCGGCCAGCAGTTCTCGCTCCTGGCGCTCCCAAGAGGTGCCGTCGAGCGGGTAGCCGTGGACCAATACCACTGGCTGCCCGTCGCCGTGATCCTCGTAGTGGATCTCGATGGGAGCTTCGTTCTGGGTTCCGACTGTGAGACGTGGCATGAGGTTCTCCTTCTCGGGTTTTCGGTTGGCACAGCCGACGCTATGGCCGGACTTGGGCGGTCGCATCCGTGTGCGCCCTAGTCGATCCCTAGGCGGGGACGGCGACTAGGGCGCAGGCTGGGGACCCCCAGATGCGAGCGCGTCTGGGCGGCAGGACACTCGCTGCATGGCGCAAGCCGCGGGACATTCGCGTTGGAAGGTCGAGCGACACGAACAGCACATGCGGTGGGCTATCCAAGCCGCCCGGCGTGGCGCCGAGAAGGGCGGAGCCTCAATCGGTGCCGTCATCATCGATGCCGAAGGCGCGCTTGTCTCCGAGGGGCACAGTCTCGTCGGCCCTGACTGCGATCCCACATCTCACGCCGAGATGAATGCGATACGGGCCGCCGCCAAGAAGCTGGGGCGATTCCATCTACCCGAGTGCACTTTGTATTCGACGCTTGAGCCCTGCTCGATGTGCCTGGGGGCCACGGCTTGGTCTGGGCTCGGTGAGGTCGTCTTTGGGGCGGATGGATCGGTCACACCGCAGCACTACTACGACCAGGTCGGCTATTGCGCTATCCGGGCGACCCGAAACGCTCGCCGAGACGGAGACCGGCAACCGCTGCTGATCCAAGGGCGAGTACTTCTCAGCGAGACAGCGGCACTGCTCGGTTACAGCTCTTATGCTGGTCGGCGGACGGTTTCCAGTTGCCCAGGTGTCTCTGATCCATGCTGCGCGGCCGCCGCGCTGAATGTGCGGAGCTCGAGCGGCTGCTGGAGGCGATGCACTCCGGACTGAGCGGCGTGGTCGTGCTGCGCGGCGACGCGGGGATCGGGAAGACGGCGCTCTTGGAGTACGCGGCGGAGCGCGCCGAAGGCTGCCGGGTCGTTCGCGCGGTGGGGATCGAGTCGGAGATGGAGCTTCCGTTCGCCGGTCTTCACCAGCTGTGCGCGCCGCTGCTCACTGGTCTCGAGCGGCTGCCGGCGCCCCAGCGTGATGCGCTCGGGACAGCGTTCGGCCTGACCTCGGGCGCCCGACCCGATCGCTTTCTCGTCGGGCTCGCGTTTCTCAGTCTTCTCTCTGACGCTGCCGACCGCGACCCGCTGGTCTGTTTGATCGACGACGCGCAGTGGCTCGATCAGTCGTCGTCACAGGTCCTCGCGTTCGTGGCCAGGCGCCTCGAGGCGGAGTCGATCGTCTTCGTGTTCGCCGAGCGTGACGCTGGTGAGCTCGACGCACTGGCCGGGTTGCCTGAGTTACGGCTCGACGGGCTCACGGACGCTCACGCGCGCGACCTGCTCGAGTGGGTGGTAGGCGGGCCGCTGGACGCGGGCGTTGGCGAGCGAATCATCGCCGAGACGCATGGGAATCCGCTCGCGCTGTTGGAGCTGCCGCACGGTCTGTCGTCACCGGAGCTGGCAGGAGGCTTCGCGCTGCCGGCCGCATTTCTGCCGCTGCCCGGCCGGATCGAGGAGAGCTTCCGTCAGAGGGTGGAACGCCTGCCCACCGAGAGCCAGCGGCTGCTGCTCGTCGCCGCGGCCGAGCCGATCGGCGACCCGGCGCTGTTGTGGCGGGCGGCCGAGCAACTCGATCTTCGCCCTGAGGACGTGGGGCCTGCGGAAGCGGCGGGCCTCCTGACGCTCGGTGCCCGGGTGACCTTTCGCCACCCCCTCCTCCGCTCTGCGATTTACCGCGAGGCGTCGGCCGAAGAGCGGCGAAATGCACACCAGGCTCTGGCGGCAGCCACGGACCCCGAGATCGATCCTGATCGCCGCGCGTGGCATCGTGCTCAGGCCGCGCTTGCACCGGACGAGGACGTAGCCGCCGAGCTGGAGCGCTCTGCCGATCGCGCGCAGGCACGCGGCGGTCTGGCCGCCACAGCCGCATTCTTAGAGCGAGCGGCGGGGCTGACCCCGGATCCTGCGCACCGCGCCCGGCGTGAGCTGACTGCGGCCCAGGCCAAGCTCGAGGCTGGTGCGCCGCACGATGCTCTCAAGCTGCTGACGACTGCCGATCAGGGACCGCTCGACGACCTGCAGCGCGCCCGCCTCGAGCGATTGCGCGCGCGGCTCGTCTTCGCCTCGAAACGTGGGAGCGACGCTCCGCCGGCTCTGCTCGCTGCGGCGAAACGCCTTGAACCGTTGAACGTCGAGCTCGCGCGCGAGACGTATCTCGAAGCGCTCGTAGCCGCGATATTCGCCGGTCGCCTCAGCAGCGGTTGTGGCGTGCTTGAAGTGGCAATGGAAACCCGCGCCGCGCCCACCGCTCCGCAGCCCGAACGAGTAATCGACCTCTTCCTGGACGCTCTCGCAACTCGCTTCACCGACGGCTACAAGGCCGGGGCGGCCCCGCTGAGACAAGCGCTGGACGCCGTGTCCCGCGACAGTGGGCACACCGACGACGAGCTCCACTGGCTCTGGCTGGCATGCCGCATCGCCCCCGATCTGTGGGACGACGAGACGTGGCATGAGCTGACCACGCGCCAGCTTCAGCATGCTCGCGATGAGGGTGCGCTCAGCGTGCTGCCGCTCGCGGCCACCTATCGCGCCGGCGTGCACGTGCATGCGGGGGAGTTCGCCGCCGCTGCGGCGCTGGTCGAGGAGGCGGATGCGATCACAGAGGACGACCAGCAACGCGCCCCTCACCTACACCTCACTTGTGCTCGCCGCCTGGCGCGGCCAGGAAGCGCGGGCGCTGGAGCTGATCAAGGCGAGCCGTGAAGACGCGACCCGCAGGGGCGAGGGCAGGGCGATCGCCCTTGCCGAGTATGCGACCGCGGTGCTCTACAACGGTCTCGGTCGCTACCAAGAGGCGCTCGCTGCGGCCCAGCGCGCCTGCGAGTACGACGACCTCGGTTTATTCGGCTGGGCGTTGATCGAGCTCGTAGAGGCGGCCGCGCGAAGCAAGGAGCCGAAGCTCGCCGCGGAAGCGCTCGAGCTGCTCACTGAACGAACCGGCCTGAGCGACACCGACTGGGCGTTCGGCATAGAGGCTCGCTCGCGTGCTCTCCTCGAGCAGGGCCAGGGCGCAGAAGACCTCTACACGGAGGCGATCGAGCGGCTGGACCGCTGCCGCATCAAGGTGCACCTGGCCCGCACCCATCTGATCTATGGCGAGTGGCTGCGGCGGGAGAACCGTCGCGCCGATGCCCGCGGGCCACTTCGCACAGCCCACGAGCTGTTCGTGACGATGGGCGCTGATGCTTTCGCCGAGCGCGCTGCCCGCGAGCTGCTTGCCACCGGCGAGACGGCGCGCAAGCGCACAGCAGAGACACGCGACGATCTCACACCGCAGGAGACGCACATCGCCGAGCTTGCTCGAGAGGGCCGCTCGAACCCCGAGATTGGCGCGCAGCTGTTCATCAGCCCGCGAACCGTCGAGTACCACCTCCACAAGGTGTTCGGGAAGCTCGAGATCAGATCCCGCAGCGAGCTCGAGCGGGTGCTCCCGGCACAGAGTTCGAAAACGCAGCCGGTCTAACGGACTCACGCGGGGTCGCTCGCCCTAGGGACTTCGTTCGGAGGACTAGGGGGCCGACGCGGGCCCAACAGACGCGACGGGCCGGCCAACGCGCGACCTTGGGGTTACACGAACTCCCGACCCCGAAGGAATACATGACTCCGAACAGACACTTCACGTTCCTGGCCGCGGCGCTGATTCCCCTCACCTTGATCGTCTCCGCCGGCTGCGGCGGCGGCAACGACGCCGCGACTGCGACGAGCGTTCCGCCGACGACCGCCGGCGGCCAAGCGGGGACGCTCGGCGTCAGCAGCAACACCGACCTCGGCGATGTTCTGGTCGACGCAAACGGACGGACCCTGTACCTATTCGAGAAGGACTCGGGCACCACAAGCGCCTGCAACGCAGCTTGCGCCAGCGTTTGGCCGCCGCTGCGAGCGAGCGGCGACCGAATGGTGGGCAGCGGCGCAACCGCCTCTCGGGTCGGAACTACGAAGCGCTCGGACGGTGCGCCGGAGATCACGTACAACGGCCACCCGCTCTACACGTTCACGGGCGACCAGAACCCGGGTGATGCGAACGGCCAGGGGCTGACGAACTTCGGTGGCCTTTGGTATGCCGTGTCCCCGGCGGGCGACGCGGTGACCAGCGCATCGACCTCGACCGCAGGCTTTAGCTACTAGTCGCAAACGATCCAAGGAGCTCGCGACGGCCTGGGCAACGTGCCCGGGCCCTTCGCTTGTGTGCCCAGTTAGGCAGGTCCGGGCCAGCCCGGTCAGTTACGGGTTTGCCGCGCCAGCCAGGCGCTGAGCAGCGTTCCGGCAGCTGCTAGGCCGAAGGTGCCGGGGAAGACGCCGGGGCGCAGGTGATCGCGGGCGAGCAGGCTCGCGGCCGCGTCGATGCCGTCGATCACCGCAGACGCTTCGAGCCAGCCGCGCGTGGGGGCATCGCGGTCCAGGGCGATGTGGAGCCCGAGGCCGACTCCGAGGTCGCGGGCGCCGATCATGCGTACGAAGAGGCGAGTCCCGCCCTCGGACTCGTCAGCGCCGATCATCGCGCGTGCCAAGAGGCCCGGAGCAAGGAGCGACACGACGCCAAAGGCGATCCGTCCGCGCGCCAGGGTGACCGCCAGGTCCCGTTCCTCCATCGAGCCGATCCTATGAGATCGACAGCCGGCGCTGACGATGCGGGGATACTCCCGGGGATGGCTGATCCGGACGGACGCAGGCGGAGCCGTTCCGGCCAGCTGCGCGACGCTGCGATCTGGGGAGTAGCACTGGGCGCTGGGTCCGGCGCCGTCCTGGGCGCTGCAATCGACGGGATTGGGGCCGGCGTTGGCGCCCTGATCGGTGCCGCCGTGTACGCGCCCGCCGAGGTGATCACCACGATGAACAGGCACGCCGGCGAGATCAAGCCGCTCTGGCAGCGCATCTTCGCCAGCGCTCTGCTGATGGCGCTGTTCGGCTGGTTGCTGGGGCTGATCTACGGCCCCGACGAGGTCCTGCTCACCGCGATCATCACCGGTGCACTCCTCGGTCTGCTCGGTCTACGCCCGGGGAAGGCGGCCCTCGGGCTCCTGATCGGAGTCGCTCTGGGAGTCCTGTTCCAAGCTCTCGACGCCGGCCTCGAATCTGCGCTCGTGGCAGCGGCAGTGGCGATCGTCTATCGCGTGGCCGCCGCAATCGCCTACCGCGGTCGTCCCCTGGTCCGCGTGATGGCCGAGGAGGTACCGGCGGAGGAGCTGCGGTATGTCGTGCCCTTCGAGGCGCGCTCGCGGTACGTCGGCGCCGATTACGTCGAGCAGCTCGCGAAGATCCGGGGCGGCACCTTCCGCCGCAATCCGCCCGACGTCGGAATTCTCGCCTCGCTCGACGGCTTGAACGGGCCTACCTTCGACGCGGACCGGGTGCACCCGCTGATCCGCGAGTTCTACGAGCACACCAGCCGTTTCAAGCTCTCGATCATTCCCGAGTGGCGGCGCTGGATGAAGCCCGGGTACGAGGTCTTCAAGTTGCTGGTCGCGCAGCCGCTCGGGCAGGCCGCGATCCCGTCGAACATCGAAGAGGCCCAGCGCGGAATGGTCAGCACGATCGACACGATTGCCTGGGACGGCAACGAGGCCATCGACATCCGGGGCTGGATCCGGACCTACGCGGACTCGGGCAAGCCGATCTACGTCGGCATCTACACGAGCTTCAGGCACGAGGGCCGCGGCTATGTGAGCGTCGGTTTCCCGATCCCGAGCGCCAACTTCACCGCCACCCTGCTCCCCCAGAACGCCGGTGAGCACGACTTCGAACTGACGTCGCGAACCGAGCTTCCATTTACGGGCCACTACCTGAGCTCCGTCGACAGCGAGAGAGACGCATTGACCGTTCTCAAGCTGCTCTATTTCCAGGAGAACATCTTCGTCTACGTCGCCGAAGGCGAGCTGAAGACAGACCACAGCTTCTACCTGGCCGGACAGCGATTCCTCAACCTTCACTACGAGATCGAGCGCCTTGCCGTGGCCACCCAGACCGACACGGCAAACGTGCCGGAGGCTGGTGATCGATGATCGCCCGAGGGTCAATGTCCACCGTCGTCCTGATCCACGGCCTCTGGATGACCCCGCTGAGCTGGCAAGGCTGGAAGGAGCGGTTCGAGAGCCGGGGTCACGCAGTGCTCGCGCCGGGTTGGCCCGGGGTCGACGACCGCAACGTGGAGGAGATCCGTCAAGACCCCTCCGCGCTGGAGGACCTGGGCATCGGTGAGATCGCTGATCACTACGACGCGATCGTCCGCGGCCTCGACGAGCCCCCGATCATCATGGGTCACTCCTTCGGCGGGCTGGTCACACAGATCCTGCTCGATCGCGGCTTGGGGTCTGCCGGAGTCGGCATCGCCGCCTCGCCGTTCCGCGGGATCCTCGGGCTCCCGTACTCAACGGTGCGGGTAGCGATGGCCGGGGGCCTGAAGAACCCGTTCGGAAAGAGCAAGACGGTGATGCTCACGCCGAAGCAGTTCAACTACGCATTCACCAACACGCTCAACACCCACGAGGCCTGGGACGTCTACGAGCATCTGCCGATTCCCGGCCCGGCCCGGACCCTGTTCCAGGCAGCGTTCGCGAACGTCAACCCTCACTCCGTCACCAAGGTGAACTACAGGAACGATGATCGGGCGCCGCTCCTTCTCATCGCACCCGGCAAGGACCACATCATTCCGGAGTCGACGTCGAAGGCGGCGTTCAAGCTGCAGAGCAAGTCAAAGGCGAAGACGGAACTCAAGGAGTACCCGAGCCGCAGTCATTACATCGTCGGCGAACCGGGCTGGGAGGAGGTCGCCGACCACGCCCTCGGGTGGGCCGAGCAGAACTCGAGGTCAACCGCCTCGCCGAACGGCGGCCAGCGGCGGCCGTAGCTTCCTACTCGGGTTGTTCATCGCTGCATCCTTGGGTCGTAGGTGGGGTCGGGATAGGTGGGTGGGCAGCCGTGATCGATCGCTTCCGGGCGCAGTTCGAAGTGCCAGGGCTCGTTGCCGTAGATCTGACAGAGCCCGTACTCGGCGCCGTGTGCGGACAGCCACGCCGTGGCATCGGAGGGCCCGACGTCGATCGCGTCCCCCGACACGTGAGGAGACGTCTCCGGGGTGGCCACCCACCGGGCGGCCTCCTCCTCTGAGCCGTACTTCGAGATCGCGTCCTCGAGCAGTTTTTCCTGACGCTCCGAGGAACGCCAGCCAGTGTTGACCGAGAACTCAACCCCATCGCCGGCAGCGTCCGTCTCGGCTTGGCGTAGGGCACCCAGTAGCGCTGGTTCCAGGTTTGCTATGGCCCGACGCGGACCATGGTGCTCGCTGCGAGCGGCGTCACCTGGGCCTGACGCGTTGGAGGACGAGGCCAACGACTGGTAGCCGAGCGCGATCGCCACGACTAAGAGGCCGGCCAGGAAGATCCCGGGAATCCGTGCTGGTTGGCGGTAGGTCTTGTAGCTCATGCCGCCAGTCAAGGCGGCCCGGCGTTGCCAGCGCGTATGCGGTTTTCGATACGCCGGCGATATGCGCCAGCTCGTAGCCTCGGACCATGCGCGTGTTGATCGTTGAGGACGAACCCTTCATGGCGGAAGCCATCCGCGATGGCCTACGCCTCGAGGCGATCGCGGCCGACATCGCGGGCGACGGCGACACCGCCCTGGAGTTGCTGAGCGTCAACGCCTACGACATCGCTGTCCTCGACCGAGACATCCCCGGACCTACCGGCGACGAGGTCGCCACACGGATCGTCGCCTCCGACAGCGGCATGCCGATCCTCATGCTCACGGCAGCCGACCGTCTGGACGACAAGACCACCGGGTTCGAGCTCGGCGCCGACGACTACCTCACGAAGCCGTTCGAACTCAAAGAGCTCGTGCTCCGTCTCAGAGCGCTCGACCGCAGGCGCGCCCACAACAGGCCACCCGTGCGAGAGATCGCGGGTCTGCGGCTGGATCCGTTTCGCCGCGAGGTCTACCGCGACGGCCGCTACGTCGCGCTGACGCGCAAGCAGTTCGCGGTACTCGAAGTCCTCATGGCCGCCGAAGGCGGTGTCGTCAGCGCCGAAGGGCTACTCGAGCGAGCATGGGATGAGAACGCAGACCCGTTCACCAACGCCGTGCGCATCACGGTCTCGGCATTGCGCAAACGGCTCGGCGAGCCCTGGATCATCGCCACCGTGGCCGGCGCCGGCTACCGCATCGACACTCGGCCAGACAGCGGGCGTGGGGATGAAGGCCGTGGATAGAGCGCCTGGCATGAGCGTTCGCCTCAAGCTCACCCTCAGCTACGCCGGCCTCGTCATGCTCGCCGGTGCCCTGCTGCTCGCCGTCGTCTGGGTGTTCCTCCTGCGCTACGTACCCGAGGTCCTGATGGGACCCGGCCCCGTCGGTCCCGACCGCTCCGACCTCCTGGACGCTTTCGTTCCGAAGGCGGCCATCATGCTGGCCTTCCTGCTCGTTTTCGCCCTCCTGGGCGGGTGGCTTCTCGCCGGCCACATGCTCGCCCCCCTGACTCGCATCACGAACGCCACGCGCCTGGCCGCGACCGGGTCGCTCTCCCACCGGATCCAGTTGGAAGGCCGTCAAGACGAGTTCCGCGAACTCGCCGACGCCTTCGACACCATGCTCGCGCGCCTCGAAGCACAGGTCGCCGAACAGCAGAGGTTCGCAGCCAATGCTTCCCACGAACTGCGCACCCCGCTGGCGGTCACCCAGACGCTCCTCGACGTGGCCCGCAGCGATCCGAATCGCGACAGCGGCGAGCTCGTCGCACGCCTCAGCGTCGTCAACACCCGAGCGATCGACCTCACCGAAGCACTGCTCCTGCTCAGCCGCGCCGACCAGCGGTCCTTCGCCCGAGACGACGTCGACCTGTCGCTCATAGCGGAGGAAGCCACCGAAACGCTCCTCGCCCTCGCTGAAGAACGCGGCCTCACCATCGAGACGTCCGGCGACGTGGCGCCCACCGTCGGCTCACACTCGCTTCTCTTGCAGATGGCCACGAACCTGGTGCACAACGCGATCGTCCACAACCTGCCTGAGCAGGGCGCCGTGTGGGTCACGACCAGCGTTCACCCCGAGACGGTGACGCTCGCGGTCGAAAACACCGGCACAGAGCTCCCCCCACAATTGGTTGCCACGCTTGTCGAGCCGTTTCAGCGCGGCACCGAACGCATACGCACCGACCACGCGGGTATCGGCCTCGGCCTGGCAATTGTCAAGAGCATCACCCAGGCCCACAACGGAACTCTCACCCTCACCCCCCGGGCCGCTGGGGGGCTCCGCGTCACGGTGCAGCTACCGGCCGCGCCACCGCTCGTTGGCGGAAATCAATTCGACGGCACCGCGACACAGCGGTAGATCAGCTGTGTCATCTCCTCCGCCAGGTCCGAGCGCGCCCTCCGATCGCCGACCGTGATGACGTCTGCGGGACCGTCGAAAACCGTGAGGACGTGCAGCTGCTGATCACGATCCTCGAAGAGATCGCCGGTCAGTTCGATTCCGTTGCTCTTGACGCCCGGTTCGAGCAGATAGCCGGCCAGCTCCGGGGCCGTCGGCAGCCGTCGCTGGTCCGTGCCGCAATCTCGAACAGCCTTGATGTACGGGTCGAAGGCGTCCACCCGGGTGACGCGCTCCGCGCGCCCGCGGACCCTGCTGAGGAGCTGGCCGGCGTTCAAAATGGTCCCCAGTCCGGGTCGATGTCGTGACCGGGCACGGCGTATCCCGGGCTCGTGACGTCCTGCAACCCGGTTCCGTTGAGGTTGACGACCCAGAGGTCGTATCCGCCGCGCAGGCTGTGGAAGAGAATCCGCTTGCTGTTCGGTGACCACGTCGGCTCGACGTCGGGCTCCGGGTGGGGCGCCGGCTGGAGTGGGAAGGGGAACTCCAGGTGCTGGAGGATGATCTCGGCCTGCTGGTCCGGCTCGCCCGGGCCGCCCCCCACCCCGGCGTCCCAGGCCAGAAACTCCCCGTCCGGGGATAGCTCCGGATGGTCGTCGTGGACCTCGTTGCCCGTGAGCTGAACAAATCCCGACCCGTCGGGTTTGATCGAGCAGAGCTCGAGGTCGCCGAGGTCGATGGTCCGGGCGAAATAGATGCTCTGTCCGTCGGGTGCCCAGGCGGGGTTGGCGTCGTACGGGGAAGGGGTCAGCTGCTGAACCTCGGAGCCGTTGGCCTTCATCGTGTGCAGGATTCCGTCGCGCACGAACGCGATCCGCTTGCCATCGGGCGACCAGGCGGGCTCGACGTCGTCGGCCCCGTTGCCTTGGGTCAGATTCTTGTAGCCGTTTCCGGTGTGGCCGATCTTGGCGATGTCGTAGTCGACGCCTCCGCTCTCGAAGACCTGGTAGGCGAGTTGCAGTCCGGTCGGGGACCACGACGGATGGCGTCCGCCGAACGGGGTGACCTTCTCGTTTTCAGCGGGCAGATCGCCGGGGGCGCCGATCTCGAGGCGCCACACCGACTCGTTGCCGGCCGAGAATGGCCCGTGCGCATAGGCGATCGGCGGGCCGTACGGGATCGCCTGCGCCAAGCTTGCCTCGCGCAGCTTCCTGGGCGAAGGCTTCTTCCTCACCACGAGGGTGTCGATGCCCGCACCGCCGGCGACAGCTTCGGCAGACGAACCGGGAACGAGCCTGTCCCCGCCACGACCGCCTCCCAGTCGGTCGTGGCCGATTCCTCCGACGAGCGTGTCCCTGTCGACACTCCCGGCAAGAGCGTCGTCGCCCGAGTCTCCGAGGAGCACATCCCGCCCGTTGCCGCCAACGATGCGGTCCTCGCCGATCCCGCCGATGAGGACGTCGCTCCGCCCACCACCGATCAGCCTGTCGTCGCCACCCAACCCGTAGACCACGGCGTCCTCCCGGCCGCTGACCTCGAGCACGTCGTTGCCTTCCGTGCCGACGATCAGGCCGGGCCGGTGCAGCGGAGCGCTCGCGGGACCGTCTGGCACGAACCCCGCCTCCACTTGCGCGTCGGCGTCGAGCGTCAAGGCGCAACTGGGCGCCGCCCCGCTGCACCCCCCTCGCCAGCCGGCGAAGCGAAACCCCGGGTGCGGGGTGCCTGTGAGCGTGATCTGCGTTCCAACCCCCAAGGTCTCGCTGCAGTCGCTGCCGCAGTCGATCCCGGCGGGCGCGCTCGTGACGACGCCGCCCCCGTACACACTCACCTCGAGGCGTTGGCTGCCCGGTGGCGGAGTGGCGGGACGAAACTGCGCCGTGACTCGCCGGTCCGCGGACATGGTCACCGAGCATGGCCCGGCACCTGAGCAGTCGCCGCCCCAACCCGCGGGCTCGTACCCCGGCTGGGGCACCGCGGAGAGATCGACGCGCGTACCGGCCGGATAGACCTCGGTGCAGTCAGTGCCGCACTCGATGCCCTGACCGACGACGGTTCCCGGCCCCGCGACGAGCACCGACAGCCGGTGGCGCGGTGGGGCCTGCGCAGACGCCGGCGCCGCCGCCCCCGCGAGCACAAGCGTGGCGAGGACGCCGACCCCCGCGGGACCAATCGTCTTGCCCCAGCGCATGCCGGCGCCGCTCACGCGGGGTCGGCCATCAGCGCGCCTGGGACGTGCGGGCGCGGCGCATGACCAGATTGCCCCGGACGGAGCCGCCGATGTGGAGGTTGTTCGTGCATGCCGCGGTCTCGCCCGGGCCGTCGATCCCAACCTCGGCGGTGTCGGTCGGGATGTTCGGGTTGTTCGGATCGACCCCGCCGTCGGTGAGGCGCCAGTCGATGATGTATCCGCGCTCGCCGCCGCAGGTGGCGAGGCCGGAGCCCTGGTGGATTCCTCCGCGGCGGGCCGCGCCCCTGCCGATCGCGCAGCTCGAGGTGGTGATCTCGTCGAGCACGTAGCGATCGCGCCCAGCCCGGATCGCGAGGCCGGCGGGCGGATCAGGCTGCGGGTTGAAGCCGCCGTCCTCGCCCGGACACGGCAGGAGCGCCCGCACGTGGGCCCGCGTGCCGTCGTTCCCCGCGACCCACCCGCCGCCGCGCATCTCGATCGGCTTCACGTGCGGTCCGAAGGCGGCCGCAGACGCCGCGGAGGAGTCGGGGCCGGTCGCCTGATCGACGATGTCCTGCGCCGCTGCCACTTGTGCCCGCGCACGATTGATCAGTTCGACCGCGCGCGCGCGGCGTAGGTCGAACCGCTCCTGGACCCGCGGCGGAGTGCCAACGTCGGTCTGTGAGGCGAGCACGAGGGCCTCCGCCTTCTCCAGCGCGCCGTCCGCCTGCTCGAGCCGTGGGTCGGCTGCGTACACCGCCGCAACGAACCCGACGCTGAGGGCGACGCCGAGGGCGGCGACGAGCTTCACCTGGCTCAAACGTAGGCGCAGCCGCGTTTTCTCTCTTGAGGCCTTCATTTGCATTCCTTTCTAGGCGCGACCGACATCCCTTGCGAGTCTCATTGCGCGGGTTCCACTCCGCATCGGGGGCCTCTACGTATCTTTGGCTTGCCGGCCCTCCACCGGAACCGGCCAGGCGCCCTGGAGCGTCTGCCGGCCGCCTCTCAGCGCGCGCTCGAGCGCGACCGCCAGCTCGAGCCATCCGTCGAAGCGCCGAGAGGCGTCACCGTCGAGCCGCACGCGGCCCGCGATTGGCTCGGCGTCGAGCTCGAGCTCTAGCTCGACATGGCGGTGCCGGTTCATGCCTGTGACTCTCGCGGCTCGTCGAGCTCACCGCGTCGGAGGTGACTACGTATCTTTGGTCGACGGCGCCGGTTCTCCAGCGAGCGCAGCCTGCCGCGCATCGCCATCACCGGTCGGGTCGAGCGCGGCGGCGAGCCCAGCGCGCGAGCCCAGATCGAGCTTTCGATAGACGTGGCCAAGATGGGTCTCGACCGTCCTCACCGACACGAACAGGGATTGGGCGATCTCGCGGTTGCTCATCCCTGCCGCCGCCATTCGGGCGACCCGATGTTCGCTCGCCGTCAGCGACTCGGGGCCGCTCAGCTCGAGCCGCCGTGGGCGTGCGCCGGCCGCCAGCAGCTCGTCGCGGGCCCGTTGCGCCAGGGCGCCGGCACCGCAGCGGTGCGCCAGGTCAGCCGCCGTGCGCAGGACGTCGCGCGCCTCCCGGCGCCGGCGACCGCGGCGCAGTGCCGCTCCGAGCGTTGTCAGCGCCTCCGCGTGTTCGAGCCGAGCGGGCGAACCGCTGAGTACCTCAACCGCCTCACGCAGGTGATCGAGCCCGTCTTCGCGCTCGAGCATCCCCAAGATCCGTAATGACCGCCCTACGGCTCCCGGTGCGCCGAAACCCCGTGCCAGGGCGAGCTCCTCCTCGGCGAGCGCGATGGCTCCGTCCCGCTCGAGACGGTCGAGTGCCTGGGCCTTGAGTGAGCGCCACGGGGCCACGGCCGGGTTCGCGACCCACCCGCAGGCGGCCTCGAGCTCTTCGGCCACCGCCAACGCCTCCTCGGTCCTGCCGTCAGCCAGCAACAGCTCCGCACGGCTGGCCAGCCACCAGCGCTTGCCGTCGCTTTCCTCCGGAGCGTCCTCGCCTCGCTCGAGTGCCGCCCGTGCCCCCTCGAGGTCGCCGCGGGCGAGCAGGGTCGCAGTGAGGAAGGCGCTGTAGTAGACGATCACCACAGGGTCGAAGCCGTAAAGCTCGGCGCCCTCGAGACCGCTGCGCAACATCTGCTCGGCTTCCGCGACCTCACCGCGGCTCTGGAGCGTGAAGCCATGCCAGAGGTGGATCGTGGACAGGGAGTAGAGGGAGCCCCGGCGGTGGGTATCCGCGAGCGCCTCACCCCACGCGGCGATTGCCTCGTCGCGATCCGCGAGCGCCAACGGGATGATCGCGATGATCGAGAGCACAGGGTTGTCGGCTGAGACCTCGTGCCCCCCGGCACGCGCCTCGAGCGCGAGCTCGACGCAATCCTCGGCGGGTCGGGCGGCGTAGGCGCTGACGAGCGCGGCGATCGCTGTGAGCATCCTGGCACCGACGCCCTCGGCCCCGCCAGGCTGCACCTGCGACTCGAGGCGCAGCAGCTGCTCGTCCGGGCTGCCGCTTCCAAAGAGGATCGCGATCAGATCGAAGGCCTCGAGCGCCCGGCGCAGGTCGTCGAACCCGGGCGGCAACTCGGCGGCCGCCGAGCGAGCGATCGCGGCGCCCCGGGCCGGCGCGCCGGTGTTGAGCAGCGCACGCGCGAGCCGGCCGGCGAGCATGCCGCGCTCGACCGGATCCGTGCTCCGGTCGTACGCCTCAGACAGATGCTCGGCGGCGCTGGGCGCGTTCATGAGTCCCTCGGACAGGCCGAGCTCAATCAGGACTGGCGTCCGTTGGTCGGCTGCAACCGGCTCACGGAGGGCTCGCCGCAGGTAGGCGACGGCAGCGTCGGGAGCGCCACGGTGGCGGGCATCCTGCGCGGCTTGGCGCAGGGTCTCAACGACCCAGGAATCGGCAGCGGGCTCCGCCGCTACGAGGTGAGAGGCGATCCGCGCGGGTTCCGCCCCCGCCGCGGCGAGCAGACGAGCAGCCTCACCGTGAAGCCGGGCACGACGACCGGCACCGATGTCCTCATGGATGGCCGCCTGGACGATCGGATGGACGAAGCGGAGCGGACGTGCATCGTCGATGATCGCGATGCGGGCAAGGGCGTCCGCCCCATCGGCGGCCTCGTCGAGATCGCAGCCGGCCAGCTCCGCCACGAGGCGCAGGTCCGAGCCGTGACCGAGCACGGCGAGGGCCTGGGCAACGGCCGTGGACGCCGCGGGTAGGTGTCCGAGCCGCAAGACCAGGGCCCGCGCGACCGTCTCCGGACCGAGGGCCATGACCCGCTCCGCCTCGCCCGCAGTCGGACTGACCCCATCCGCGGCGAGCGCGGTCGCGAGTTGTCCGACGAGAAACGGATTGCCGCCTGTCGCACGCTGGCAGCTCGCAGCGAAGGCCTCCTCCGGCTCAGCGCCAAGCGCCGCGCCGACCAGCTGGCTGGTGGCCGCCTCCGTCAGCGGCGCCGGCTGGATCAGTCGCGCGAGGGGCTGAGCCAGGATCGCCGCCATCAGGTTCGTAGCGGATTCCGGCTCCCCGGAGCGAACACCGAGTGCGAGCAGCACAGGAAGATCCGCAAGTCGCCGGCCGAGGTAGGCGAGCCAGCGAAGCGAGGCCGGATCGGCCCACTGCGCATCGTCGACGACAATCAGCAGCGGCGTCTCGGCGGCGAGATTCGCGGTCAGCCAGTAGAGGCCGTGGAGCGCAGCCAACGTGCTCGCGTTGCTGTCAGCAGGAAACTCGCCGGCTCGCTCGAGCCCGAGCGCGGTGGCCGCCGCCCCGGCGGGGCCGGCAAGCAGCTCGCGGCGTCGCGCCGTCGAGGCGCCGGTCAAGACCGGTTCGAAGAGCGCCCGCACGACACCGAACGGGAAATCGCGCTCGAGCGGGTCGCCTGAACAGTTGAGGACCGTCACGCCCGGGTCTCGAGGTCGCTCGATGGTGGCCCGGAGCAACTCGGTCTTGCCGATCCCCGCTGGGCCGTGGACGATCGCGAGCCGCCCGGCACCGCTACTCGCGGTTTCGATCAGCTCATTGAGCGCGGCGAGCTCGTGGTCACGTTCGAGCACCTCAGCGGCCCGCGTGGCTCGCATCGGCCGAGTATGGACCGCGGGCGTGGTTAGCGCAAGGCGCGCTCGACGAGCAGCGGCGGACGTTCTCGACCTCGACCTGCGCCGGCTGCGACATTGCCTGAGCAAACTTCTCTGTCTGCGGGCTGGGGGTCGGTTACGATCGGTAAGTCCCATGGAAAGCCGCGTCCCTGGCCCGGGCAGGCATGCCGGCCTGCGCGGCCGGGGCAGCGAGTGCGCGCTGCTGGACGACTTGGTCGCGGCGGTGAGCCGCGGCGAGAGCCGATCGCTTGTGCTGAAAGGCGAGGCTGGGATCGGGAAGACGGCGCTGTTGGAGTATCTGATTGCGTCGGCATCCGACCTGACCGTCGTACGGGCGGTGGGCGTGCAGTCGGACATGGAGCTGGCCTTCGCCAGTCTGCATCAGCTGTGCGGGCCGCTGCTCGACACGCTCGAGACACTCCCGGCACCGCAACGGCACGCCATGGAGATCGTGTTCGGGCTGAGCGCCGGTGAACCCCCGGATCGGTTTCTCGTCGGGCTGGCGGTGTTGAGCCTATTCACGGAGGCGACGGAGAAGCGTCCGCTGCTGTGTGTCGTCGATGACGCGCAGTGGCTGGATCGGGCCTCGGCGCTGACCTTGGCGTTTGTTGCACGTCGCCTGCTTGCGGAGCCGGTAGGGCTGGTTTTCGCCGCGCGCGAACCGGGCGAGGAGCTGCGGAACCTCTCCGAGGTGGAGGTGAGGGGCGTGCTCAACGGCGACGCCCGCGCGCTGCTGACTTCGGCCGTGCGATTCAAACTGGATGAGCGGGTCCGAGACCGGATCATCGCCGAGACACGCGGTAATCCGCTGGCGTTGCTGGAGCTGCCGCGGGGCCTGACGGCGAAGCAGCTCGCGGGCGGCTTCGGCCTGGTCGAGGCGCAGGGGCTCGCAGGGCAAATCGAGGAAAGTTTCGTTCGTCGGGTTGAGACGCTCTCCGACGACGCGCGATGTCTGCTGCTGATCGCGGCGGCTGAGCCGGTCGGCGATCCGCTGCTGCTGCTGGCTGCATCCGAGCGACTCGGGATCGCGCTCTCCGACACGGACGCGGAGACGGACGCGCTGCTCGCGCTCGGAGAGCGAGTGACCTTCCGTCATCCGCTGGTGCGCTCCGCCGTCTACCGAACGGCGACCAGAGAGCAACGCCGGGAGGTTCATCTGGCCCTGGCAGAGGCGACCGACCGTACCGTCGACCCCGACCGTCGTGCGTGGCATCTGGCGATAGCCGCTCCGGGGCCTGACGAGGCGGTCGCCGCGGAGCTCGAGCAGTCCGCCAGACGAGCGCAGGCGCGCGGCGGCCTGGCCGCGGCAGCCGCATTCCTGCGTCGCTCTGTCGTTCTATCGGGCGATCCCGAGCAGCGGGTGCGGCGCGCGCTTGCTGCTGCCCAAGCGAGCTTGGATGCCGGCATGTTCGATGGCGCGCTCGAGCTTCTGGCGTCGGCCGAGGCCTCGACACCCGACGAGCTTCAGGCGGCGCACGTGGAGCTGCTCCGTGGCCAGATCGCGTTCGCGTCGAACATGGGGCCCACTGCGCCCCCACTGCTCTTGAAAGCTGCCCAACGCCTCGAGCGGCTCGACCCTGAGCTTGCGCGCGACACCTACCTCGACGCGTGGGGAGCTGCGTTCTTCGCCGGTCGCATGGCCACCGCCGGCAACCTGGTCGAGGTATCCCGTGCTGCCAAATCGGCTCTGCGGTCGACCGTCCCACTCCGCCCATCCGATCTGATGCTCGATGGCCTCAGCACCCTCGGCACGGAAGGACGCGCGGCGGCCGCACCACTGCTGAAGCGGGCAACGGCCGCGTTTTTGGACGAAGCGTCACCGGGCCAGGAGAACTTTCGCTGGGGCTGGCTGACGACGATCTCGGCCAAGCTCGTCTGGGATGAGGACAGCTGGCATGCCGTCAGCGCGCGGTTTCTCAGGGAGGGCCGCGACGCGGGCGCGCTGGCCCGCCTGCCGATCGACCTGACCGACTGGGCCTTCTTCGCCACGTGGTGTGGGGACTTTCGCGCGGCCGCCGACGCGATCGCCGAGCTCGAGGCGATCACGAAGGCGACCGGGAGCCACATTGCGCCGTATGCCCAGCTATTGCTCGCCGCGTTTCGAGGCCAAACGGACGCCTTGCCACTGATCGAGTCCACGATCCGTGACGCCGGGACTAGTGGTCAGGAACTCGGCGTCCAGTGGGCCGAGTGGGTGAGCGCGATCCTTTTCAACGGGCTGGCGCCGCTACGACCGAGCGCTCGCCTCGGCCCAACGAGCGGCCGACGAGACACCGGAGCTCCAGTTCTCCCCCTGGGCATCGACCGAGCTGGTCGAGGCGGCGGTCCGCTCCTCGAGGCCCGAGGTCGCGTCCGGTGCGCTCGAGCGCGTGGTGTCGGCCACCGCGCCCTGCAACACCGACTGGAGCCTGGGAATCCAAGCGCGCTGCCGGGCACTCGTGAGCGAGGGTGAGAGTGCCGAGCGCCTGCATCGCGAGGCGATCGAGCGGTTGAGCCGCACCCGGCTGCGTACCGAGCTCGCCCGGGCTCATCTGCTCTACGGGGAGTGGTTGCGCCGCGAGAATCGCCGTGTCGATGCGCGCGAGCAGCTACGCACCGCCCACGAAATGCTCGTCACGATCGGGATGGAGGCGTTTGCCGAGCGCGCACGTAACGAGCTGCTGGCTACGGGCGAGAAGGTACGCAAGCGGACGGTCGAGACGCGCGACGACCTGACGGCGCAAGAGCGCCAGATCGCGGGCCTGGCGCGCGATGGGCTTACGAATCGGGAGATCGGTGCGCGGCTGTTTCTCAGCCCGCGGACTGTTGAGTGGCATCTGCGCAACGTGTTCACCAAGCTCGACATCCACTCCCGCCGAGAGCTGGCTGACGCACTGCCTGGCTCCGACTCTCACCTGGTCCCGGCCTGATCGGAAGCATCAGGGGGGCAACCCAGGTAGCAGAACCAGGGCCTTCGACGGGCGCGACGTGCCGGCAGCGCGATCAGGCTGGGGCCGTCACCACTCACGTCCCCACAAGGAGGACCCACATGTCTGTCATGGCCGAAAAGTCAGCGGACGCCACGGCGATCAGGCCGTTCACGATCGAGACCCCCGAGTCGGATCTCGACGACCTGCGTGCGCGCATCGTCGCCACTCGCTTCCCAGAGAAGGAGACCGTCGACGACATCTCGCAGGGCCCACAGCTCGGGATGATGCAGGCGCTCGCGCGCTACTGGGCGGAGGAGTACGACTGGCGCAAGTGCGAGGAGAAGCTGAAGGCCGTACAGCACTTCATCACCGAGATCGATGGCTTGGACATCCACTTCATTCACGTTCGCTCGGAGCATGAAGATGCGCTGCCGCTCGTCGTCACGCACGGATGGCCCGGATCGGTCATCGAGCAGCTGAAGATCATCGATCCACTTACCGATCCGACCGCGCACGGCGCGAGCGCATCGGACGCGTTTCATCTGGTGATCCCCTCGATGCCGGGCTACGGGTTCTCAGGCAAGCCGACCGAGACCGGCTGGGGCCCTGAGCGCATCGCTCGTGCCTACGCCGAGCTGATGAAGCGCCTGGGATACGACCGCTACGTCGCCACGGGCGGCGATTGGGGCGCGGAAGTCGTTGAGCGGATGGGTGTGCAGGCGCCGCCGGGGTTGCTCGGCATCCACACCAATTTCGCTGGTGCTGTTCGACCCAACGTCTCAGCGGCCGTCCAGGCCGGCGACCCCACCGGTCTCGATGACGAGGAAACCCGCATCTTCGACGAGCTGCTGCTCTTCTTCTCGACGGACGCGGGCTATGCGCTCGAGAGCGCGACCCACCCGCAGGCGCTGTACGGGATTGCGGACTCACCCATCGGCCTCGCCGCCTGGATGATCGACCACGACGCGACCAGCATGGCGCTGATCTCTCGCGTCTTTGTCGACGAGGCCCAGGAAGGCCTGACCCGAGACGACGTGCTCGACAACATCACCCACTACTGGTTGACGAACACGGGGGTCTCTGCGGCACGCCTCTATTGGGAAGACAGGGCCAACTTCTTCGACCCGAAGGGCTGGCCGACCGCCGACGACCGGGCGATCGTGGAAATCCCGGTGGCCGTGAGCGTCTTCCCTGACGAGATCTACACGCCGTCGCGGAGTTGGGCGGAGGAGGCCTACCCCGAGCTCATTCACTACAACAAGCTCGACAAGGGCGGGCACTTCGCCGCCTGGGAGCAGCCCGAGCTCCTGTCAGAAGAGGTCCGCACCGGGTTCCGGAAGCTCCGCTAGGCGGATCGGGTTCGAACGGCTGCACATGCCCTCACTCGGCGGGGCAACCGGGTGGCTCAACTCCGAGCCGCTCGGCCCCGCCGAGTTGTAGGGCCGCCCAGAGTCGGAGGACTGACATGGAAATCGCCGAGGCATACTCGTTCACGTTCGGGTGAGCCGGATGGCCGGGCCGAGCGAAGCAGTCGGGCCCGGCTCACTCGGCGAGCGGAGCGGTACGACGGGCGCGATGAGGCTCAGCGACGAGCTGGATGGCTGGCTGCGGAGCGATGGCGACAAGACGCTCGGGAGTCTCATCGACCTGTTCGAGGAGCGGAGCTTCGCCGTCGCTGTCGCCGGGATTGTGGTCCTCCTCGCGGGCGTCGTGCTCGAGATCGTCGTCGGCTGGGCTGCGCTCGAGGGGTTGGGTCGCTCCTGTGACCTCAGGGTTCACACAAGAGTTCGCCCTCACCGCGAGCGTCTGTAGGGTGCCGGCGATCCGTTGCTGCTCGTCCACGGATCCCCGAGAGCTCGCTGAGGTGGGTGCCGCTGATCGAGGCGCTCTCCGCGCGCGTGTCCGTCTCGCCAACGCTTTGGCAGCGCCGACCTGGCCCCATTTCCCCACGCCTCCGAGTCCTGGGGCGGGCTCGGGACCGGGGTGACAATGCGCGCTGGTGAGCGTGATCAGCGGCAAAGACCCCGCCGGGGTGGGCCACGCCCTATAACGCCCTGATCGTCGGAGCGCCCCGTTCGGGCACCAGCCTGACCGCGCAGGTCTTCGCCCGGAGCGGCTACTTCGTCGCGCCAGACGCCGGCCGGGACCTGCGCCAAGGAGACAGGCACAACCCGCTCGGCTACTTCGAGGCGGAAAGCCTGATCGAGGCCAACGCCGGCATCCTCGGGCGGGCGGGGTTTCCGCACCACAACACCTGGACGTTCGAGTCCATCTCGGAAGAGGCGACCGCAGCGATTCCTGAGCTCCGGGCCCTCGACGGCGACAGAGCCCTAGTCGCGGAGTTCGACAACCACACACCGTGGATGTGGAAGGACCCCCGGCTGTGCTACACGCTCGGCTACTGGTGGCCGCTCGTGGATTCGGAGACCACACGCGTCCTCCTTATCGAGCGGGACCCCGAGGCTGTGCGTCGCAGCTTCCGGCGAGTGGGCTACAACGATTCGCTCGCCCGCAACGAGGCCTTGACGCGCGTACGCCACCATCAGCAGCAGGCGCGCAAGGAGGTCGCCCGACTCGGGATCCCGCACCTCCAGATCCGCTTCGAGGACTACCTGAGCTCTCCGGGCACCGTGGCAAGCCGCCTAGGGGACTTCTTTGGCTTGGAGCTGACCGTTGACGATCTCACCGTGCGCCCATCCCTCGACCACAGCACGGCCCGCGGCCACCTCGGCACGGTGGCCCTGCGCGCCGCTCGCCGGGTCACGCGCGTCCTATCGCGCGGCTAGTGCCACGTCTTTAGCGCGCTCGCGACGTCGTCACTCGCGACGGCGCAGAACCTCGTCACCGTCGTGAGCCTCGACCAGTTGAGCGAGCGGATCTGGGCGTCGAGTCGATCTGCCTTGTCGGCCGGCGACACGGCTGCCGTAAACGCTGCGAAAAGTTGCACTCCGCATGAAGCGTGTCGGAGCTAATGAGGGCGTAAGTCGCCGGCGGACCCCAGCGTGTGCGCGGCCCGGCGAGAGCTCTGGTTACGAACTGCTTTCTATGCGGCGAGCGCTCTCAGCGCGTCCTCGCGAGTGTCGAACGTCGGCATGTGCCGGGGTATCCCAACCAAATCCAGGACGCGATGGACTTGCGGGCCCGACGCCGCCAAGGCAAAGCCGCGATCAGAGGCGAGCTCGAAGGAACGCATGAGCTCGGCGATGCCGCTGGAGTCGATGAATCGGCAATGCTCGAGGTCGACGACCAGCGGGGCCTCCAGAGCGATGGCCTTGTCGAGCTGCTCTTCGAACTCATCCTTGCTCGCGAGATCGAACTCCCCCTCAACAGCGAGGATCGCGACCTGACCGTTCCGCTCTAGGCGCACTAGGGACGGGACAGACATGGTGCGGTCCCCGAGGGCACGTAGCGCAGCCCCAACGCTGGAGTGGATCGGAAGCTCCTCACCGACCAGGCGACCAAGGCGCTTCGTAAGCTCGGATCCGGGCAGCATCACGAGGGCCGCACCGGAGCCACCGCGAGCCTTCATCGTCGCCGCAGCCGCGACCAGGGCGTCAAGGCAGTCCGCGTCGATACCTCGACAACCCCGCAGGTCAACGACAATGCCTGCGGTCCGCTGTTTGAGTAGACCGCGCATTAGTCCGGACCAACGCTGGCTGGCAGGACCATGCAGCTCGCCCTCGACTTCGACGAGCATGTTATCCGCGCGGTCCACTGCGTGCAGATGCAGGGCCGCAGCAGGGGGCGGAGGGTCGTTAGCGATAAAAGGGTCCTTCCGAGGCGCCTCGCTGATCGCTGCCGAGTAACGGGAGCACCTCGCGCATCCCGGTGAGGTCCAAAGCGCGATCGATACGCGGGTGGACCGCGATGATCCGCAGGCGATCGCCATTCTCGCGCGAGCGCTGTGTCGCCTTGAGCAGGCATTCGACGCCGATCGAATCGATGAACTCGAGCTCAGAGAGGTCGAGGATCACGCTCCGAAGTTCAGTCGAGGTCAAGAGCCGATGGAGCTGGGCGTCGAGGACCGGCGCATTGATGCAGTCGAGTTCCCCGGAGACACAGACCAGGCAGATCTCCAGCTCGGGGCCGAGCTCGATCTTGAGCGGCCCCTCGGTGATCGTTCGACCGACACCGCTCGTAGAAACTGCCATGAGACTCTCCCTTCGGTCGGACCTTGGGGAGTCGGCTCACATCCCCCGTGTGCGCCGTCCTCTGAGAGGGGAGACGCCAGGCCACCAATGGACCTGTCGTCCCGGGCGGAGGCTACTCCCGACGGCCCTGCGCGTCCAGATCGCGGGCGAAAGAAGGCGGATCCTCCGCCTTTGTGGCGTTCGCGCGGCGGAGTCGAAGCGGCGCTCGACTCGTTTGCTCCCGACGGCATCCTCAACTCGTTCCCGGAGTGGCCCGGGCCGTCCGAGTACTGCCGCCACGCTGGGGTCCGGGCGCGATCGCTGGCGCTATGCGGGACCCCCGCCCGTCGTCCAACGCTGCTTCTGACAGATAGTCGCGGTCAGGTCTAGGGCGACAGGGCTGCCGTCAACCCGCCGAAACATTGCACTCCGCATGGGAAGCGATATTTCTCGGGATACTCAGGGGCGCTGATGTCGCAGGAGAACGTCGAGAACTTCAAGCGCGGAGTCGAGGCCTCCAACCGACGAGACATCGAAACTCAACTGGAGCTTCTCGACCCCGAGATCGAATGGAGCCCTGCGTTTCCGGTCCTGCTCGGTGGCGAGACGCAGGTCTATCGAGGCCACGATGGCGTCCGCGATATGTTTCGCGCCTTCTATGACGTACTCGACGAGATCCACGTCGAGTACTCCGAGATCCGCGACCTTGGCGACCAGATCATCGGCATCGGCCGGCTCCGTACCCGGGGAGGGGCCAGCGGGATCTCGACTGAGTCCCCATTCGCGGTGATAAGCGACGTCAGGAACGGCAAGGCAGTCCGAGTCCGGACCTATCTCGACCCCAACGAAGCGCTAGAAGCCGTCGGCCTGCGGGAGTAGCACTTAGGACGACGAGCAGCACATCCTGGAAGGCGTCCGCGCCGGGGCCCTCAGGACCGAAGCAAATCGACCATCTGTGTAGCCCGGGCCTCGTCCGGCCATCCGAAATGCTGGCGGTAGACGAGTAATGCGAAGGCAGTGAGCGCCCCGGCGACACCGGGAATGTCGCTCTTCAGCGGGTGCTCTTCGAGCGTCGCGAGGACGTGGCCCAGGCGGACGCGGGTATGTCGGCCGAGTCCCGCCTCGGTTGCGTGCGTGAGGCTGCTCGTCTTGCGGAAGATCGACGCGTAGATCCCGCGGAAGCTCCGGATCTCCATCGGGCCTTCAGCGGGATGTACACGGAAAGCGGCGATGTGGTGGGCCAGTAGCCGTCGATCGCTTCGGCCCGTTCCGCAAGTCCGCGGGGATTGGGTGATCCCGCGAACCGCTTGAGGTCGGCGGCGTCAAGCACAGTCACGCCGAATGCGGCTGAGGAGGCCGGTCGCGACGAGCTTCCATGAGATCTCAACCGGGAAGGTCAGTGGCAGCCGTTCGCGGAGCATTCCGGCGAACTCGTCAGCGCAGGCTCGGAGCAGCTCGGGAGGGACCTCTTCCAGCGTGCTGGATTGGTTGCTCACCAGGCGAGTTCGCGGACTAACCGGCGCGTCATCGATCGGAAGCGGTGCCTCTACCAGTTGCACTCCTCGTCCAAGGGGCTATTTCGACAGCCCTGCGGCCCTGAGGGCTTCGGTTCGCTCCGCGTACTCGTCGGCGCGGATGACCTTGCCGTCGCGCAGCGTGTAGACCTCATAGAAGCGGGCATCCACCGTGACGCCGCTTCCTCGGCCACGCCCCCGGTGGCGGGCGGTCACGACGACGCGGTCCCCGGCGTCAAGAAACTCCTCGGCCGTGACTTCGAGGTCCTCCCAGGCACTCGCCCACTGCTCGAAGTTGTCTCGGATCGAATCCAAGCCGTAAGACGGGCCCTCCTCGATCGGGTTCATCACGAAGTCCGACGCAAAGTAGGTCGCCGCCTCAGCGCGGTCCCCGTGACCGTACATCTCATAGGCGAAGGCCCAACGCACGATCTCCACGTTCTCCTGCGACATCGCCCTATTCCCGCAATCCGATGGCTTCGAGGGCCTTCGCTGGGTCTCGAAACGTGACGAAGTGAATGACCCTCGCATTTCGGAAGCTCCAGAGATATGCGTAGCGCATCTCCTCTTCGATGCCGCTGTGTCGCCCTGTTCCTCGGAAGCGATGAACCGAGACCAGGCGGTCGCCGGTCCCGGCTATCCGCTCAAGCTCAATCGCGAACTCCTCGTAGGCCTCCAGCCACACCCGGGTTGCCCGAATCACGCCTTCGTGGCCACGATAGGCCTCCTGAGCGTGGTCGGGCAAAACGTTGTCTTCGAACACGACATCAGGGTCGAGAAGCGAGAGGTCTATGGCGCGGCCGTCCAAGCGCTCACAGAACGCTCGAAGCCTTTCCACGTTCTCCTGCGACATCGCTCGCGGAGTATCTCCTGACGCGAGAGGTATCGCCTTCCATGGGAGCACGCGTTTCCGCCCCGACCGGCCGCTCTCGCTTCGCGCGACAAGGAGTCGGCGTTCCGCTTCGGGCCTTCGGCAGCGTGACGAGCCGTTCGGTTGAGCTAGCCGGAGGACTCTCGAGCCACTCGTTCGCTGCTGGTCTGCGAGCCCTGCTGATAGAGACGGACGCTGAGCGCCGCTAGGAGCAGAACGGCGAGCGAGAACGGATACTGAAACGCAGCCGTCCACATCAAAGGCGTCAGCGTCACCAACGCGAGGACTATCACCAACCACGCCGACCACTGCCGGAGCACGAGGCCGGTTCGCAGCGCGATCAGGCCGATAGGCAACCCGACCATGGCGATCGCGACGCCTGCGGCCGGTGCCCCGAACGCCCAGGACACGTCGAAGTAGATCTGCGCAGTGTCAGAAGTGAGCTGGCCGTCGTCGGCGCTGAACGCTCCGGCCATATTGATCGTCTCGGCTCCGAGACCGACCGCGGCGATAAGGACGATGCCGGCAAAGGCCACGAGCGGCAGCCCGCTGCCATTCGAGCCCTCGGCGGCGGCAAGACGCTCGCGCAGTACCGCCCCAAACCAGACCACGAACACCAGGGAGATGATGCTGACCGTCCCGCCGATCATGATCTCGCTCGAGGTTTCCTCGTAGAACGAGACGATCTCCTCGCTCCCAGCGTCCTGGGCTGGTTGGTCGAAGCCCCAGAGCGCGCTTCCCGCCGCGAACAGGACCGCGGCGATCACGCCGGAGAGCGGCGAAAGGCGGGCAAGCCGATCCACGGCCCGAGCTTAATCAGCCATGCGGAGGGCACTTGGGATCAGGGTTTGGCACTGCTCCCTTACCCGAGAAGCGGAAGGCTCGCATGGATGCGTCGCCCTGCTCGATTGATTCACCTCGCTTTCCCGCCGATCGGCGCGCCAGCGACGTCCGTTGACCGCGCCTGCGCGGACGTCACTCAGGCTCGAGTAAAGGCGCCTGCCAGAATCGAACCGGCGTAAACGGCTTCGCAGGCCGCGCATGGGGGCCGGATTTGGCTTGTTCAAGCGGTTTTCGGGATCTGTGCGCCAGTCCATGCGCCAGTGACGTCGGTTGAGCCAGCCAATATTTCCGGCCAACGGGAGCAGCCTCGGCACCGCTCTCTGCGCCGTTAGCGCACGTGATCGCAGGGGCTGGATTCGCTCATGCTCATGCTCATGCTCACACGAGAGGCTGTCGCGTAAACGCTGCCGATCCGCGCTCTCGGCGGCGAAACGCGCCGGATCTGAAAATGGCAGGGCCTTTCGGCCCCCGATCAGGCCCGTTGCGGCCGCCAACTGGTGCCGGTGGAGCTTCAGGAGGTTGTGAGTGGCCGCGATCAGGCGCCATTCCGAACGGGCGGCCGCCCGGCCTCGCCGTTTGAAGCGATCGATCCGTCGGTTCGTCTTGATCTGCGCGAAGACCGGCTCGACCATGCACTGGCGTTTGGCATAGAGCTCGCGACCGGCGTCGGTGGCCATGACTCTTCGCATGAAGTCATAGGGGCCGCCGAGTCTGTTCTTTCGCGGTCGGTTGCGGGTCGTGTCGGCGGCGACGATCGGGACCATGCCGCGCTCTCGCAGCGAGTCGATGTGCTCGTTTGACCAGTAGCCCGCATCGGCCAACACGACGCCCGGGCTGCCGCCGACGCCGGCGGTTGCCAGCTCGCGCTCCGCGGCGGCGATCATCGGGTCGAGCTCCTCGAAGTCGCCGCCCTTGGTGGTCATCTCGGCGGCGACGATGATCTGGCCCTCGGTGGTCACGGCCTGGGCGTTGTAGGCGGGCATGAAGTTGCGCCCGAACTTCATCCGCCGGGCGTCGGGGTCGGTGGTGTTGAGCTTGCCTTCGGGGGCGTCGAGGCCGTGGCCGCAGCGTGCCGCTTGGCGTGCTCGTAGAGCGTCTCGGGCGCGACGTCCGCGTCGTTGGGCCACACGATCGTGCCACCCTCGGGATCGGCACGGAGCTGGCTCGGGCGACGGTACGGGTTCGCCTGCAACACCGTCGACGCGATCGAGCTGGTGACCGCCGACGGCGAGGCGCGCCGCGTCGACCACGACCACGACCCGGACCTCTTCTGGGCGCTTCGCGGGGGCGGCGGTGGATACGCCATCGTCACCGCTCTGGACGTCGGCCTCGTTCCGCTCTCCGAGCTCTACGCCGGCCTGCTCGTCTTCCCGGCGCAGGTCGGCGCCAAGGGCATCCGCGCTTACCGCGACTGGGCCGCAACCGTCCCCGACGAGGTGACGTCGACGGTCCGCTTCCTCCGCCCCCCTGCGCGCCCCGAGGTTCCCGAGGCGCTTCGCGACCGGCCGCTACTGACGATCGGCGCCGCGCGCATCGGCGACCGCGAGGAGGGCGAGAGGACGATCGCGCCGCTGCGCGAGATCGGCGAGTCGATCGTCGACACCTTCGACCAGGTCCCGGCCGCGCGCCTCACCGGTTTTCACATGGATCCGGCCCAGCCGGTACCGGGCCTGGGGCACCACACCGTGCTTCGCGAGCTGCCGGACGAGGCGATCGACGCGTTCGTCGGCGCGGCGGGCCCGCAGTCGGGCTCGCCATTGCTGACGGCCATGATCCGCCAGGCGGGCGGGGCGTTGGCCCGGGAGCCACAGGGGGCCGGCGCGCTGGCCAAGCTCGATGCCGGCTTCTCGATGCTCGCCTTCGGAATGCCGACCTCGCCCGAGTCAGCCGAGGCGATCGCGGCGCACCACGATCTCCTCCACGAAGCGATGCAGCCCTGGGCCGCTCCCGGCGGTTTCCTCAACCAGGCCGAGCGACCTGCGCCGCTGGAGGAGATCCTTCCGGCGGAGACCTGCGCGCGGCTGTCCGCGGTGAAGCGCCGCTGGGATCCCGACGGGATCATCCGCGCCAACCACGAAGTCTCCGTCGCACCGGCTCGGGCCTGAGCCGCAGGTCAATCCGAGCGGTGGGAGACGACGTTGACGATCGTGCCGCTCGGCTCGCGCAGCATGAAGCGTCGGACTCTCCACTCCTCGTCGCGCAGCGGATAGGCGATCTCGAGGCCCCGCTCCACTGCCCTGGCGTGGACCGCGTCGACATCGTCCACCCCGACCGAGATGCCGGGCGCGGAGGGGTCGTCGTTGGCCATGATGGATAGCTGGGCCGACGGGTTCGTCGGCGAGGCCACGGTGACGATCCAGCCCAAGTCCATCGCGACCTCGAAGCCGAGGAAGCCCACGAAGAAGTCGCGCGTCTCGTCGGGACGGTCCGACCTGATGTTCGGCACCGCTCTGCCGATCGTCACGCCAGGTGTTCTACTCGATCCCAGGGATCGGGCGTTCGACCATGCGCTGGCCGCGCAGCTGCGATTAGTTTCCCGGCCGGGACCCGTCATAGGCCTTGAGAACTACGGCGGCACCGGCCGCCCATTGAGGAGGACCGATGAGCAAGCTCAGGTGTCACATCTCGATCTCGCTGGACGGCTTCGTCGCCGGCCCGAACCAGAGCGAGGAGAATCCGCTCGGCGAGGGCGGCGAGGTGAACGCGAGCACACGCGTAGTGGAGGAAGTGCGCGAGAACATCGGGGCCGCCGTGATGGGCCGAAACATGTTCGGCCCGCCCGCCGGTGGCGCCTGGGACGAGCAATGGAAGGGCTGGTGGGGCGACAACCCTCCCTACCACTACCCCCGTGTTCATCCTCACCCACCACCCGCGCGATCCCGTGGAGATGGAGGGCGGGACCACGTTCCACTTCGTCACCGATGGAATCGAGTCCGCGCTCGAACAGGCAAGGGAGGCCGCAGGCGGCAAAGACGTGGCGCTTTGGGGCGGCGCCCAGGTCGTGAACGAGTACCTGGCAGCGGGACTACTGGACGTACTGGAGCTGCACGTCGTTCCACTGGTGCTCGGTGACGGTGCTCGCCTCCTCGACAACCTCGGGGACCCCGAGCAGGTGCAGCTCGAGCAGGTCCGGGCCGTGGAGGCGCCCGGCGTCACCCACCTCAAGTACGAGGTGACGACCTGAAACGGGTCGCCGAGCGGCCGCGAATCGGGCAGAAACGGCTCTAGCAAGGCTGTTGCGCCGCTAAGGCCGAAGGCGCCTGCCGGAATCGAACCGGCGTACCGCCATTCGGTGGTCGCGGAGCGCTCCGGGATGCTGACCGAGATCGTCGCCGAGCTCGAGACCGGCGAGCACTCGCGACACCACACGACCACACGGGAGTGGCTCGAGGAGCCCTGCGCGTAGCCCCGCTGAGCCGTCCGGTTCAACGGACGGTCAGCGTGACCTCCTGTCGGTGGGCCACGCCCGGCGTCGTGCCCGTGATCTCCACCACGTAGGAGCCGGTCGGCGTCCTCCGCCTCGTCCTCACGGTCAGCGTGCTCGACTCTCCCGCCCGCAACCGCCTGGGCGAGAAGGTGGCCCTCGCAAGCGGCGGCACCCCCGAGGCCGAGAGCCTGACGCGCCCCGGGAACGGTCCCAGGCCGATGACGGTCACCTGGAAGGAGGCCGACTCGCCGCGGGCCACGCTCGCGTCGCTCGGAGCCACCGAAAGCGAGAAGTCCCGGGGCGCGGGCACCCTGAGAATCACCTCCGCGCCGCGGATCAACTCGCCGTCGCTGCCACTGATGCCGAGCCGGTACCGGCCGGGCGCGATGGTCGGCGCCGGGCTGACGACGAGCTGGGAGCTGCCGTCGCCGCCGGCGATCGTCGCGGGCGAGAACCCCCAGCTCGCCTCCGAGATATCCAGGCCGCTGAGCGACAGGCTGACGTCGTGGTCAAAGCCGTGCAGCGCATCGGCTGACACCGTGTACTCCGCGCTCCCCCCGGGCCAGGCGCGAGCCCACGCAGGCGAGGCCGACAGCTCGAAGTCGGGGGGCGCGGCGAGCCACTCATAGGAGCCGGAGACGTCGAGCGCGCCCCAGCCAAAATCGTTATCGGCGCCGGGCTCCCCGAGATCGACCACGCCGCCCTCGAGCGCCGCTGTCTGCCGATTCGCGCTCAGGCCGGGTTGGACCTCCGCGAGTAGCGCCAGCGCCCCGACGACGTGCGGGGCGGCCAGCGACGTCCCGCTGTCGGTGTGCCAACCCCCGAACAGGTCGGAGCTTCTGATCCCCACCCCCGGCGCGACCAGCTCGGGAGAGGTCGTCGAGGGCTCGCCGCACGCGGACGGGCCGCGGCTGCTCGACGGGGCGATCGCACCTTCGTTGTCGATCGCTCCGACGGCGAACGCGGCCGGGTTGTTGGCGGGGCTGACGCTCGTCGACGCTCCCGGGCCGGAGTTGCCGGCGGCGAACACGGGCAGGATGCCCGCGGCTCGCAGGTTCTCGAGATCGAGCTCGAAGCTCAGGTCGCAGCCGGGAGCTCCCAGCAGCCAGGAGTTGTTGAGGACGTTCGGCGCGTCCGCCGTCGCCGGATCGCCATCCGGGTCCAGGACCCATTGGAAGGCCTGATGGATCCCGGCGCTGGTCGCGACGCCACGATCGTTGAAGATCTTGGCAGCGATCCACTTCGCCCCGGGCGCCACACCGATCGCCGTCCCGCCGGCGTCGCCTCCGACGATCACGCCCATCGTCGAGGTCCCGTGACCGCTGACGTCGACCGGAGTGGTCGGATGCTCCCCACTGGGATCGAACCAGCTGTTCGTGCCTCCGCGCCAACGCGCGGACAGATCCGGGTGGGCCACGTCCACGCCGGTGTCGAGACTGGCGACGACGACCCCCTCGCCTGTGATCCCCTGCTCCCACAGCACCGGCGCTCGGGTGAGCCCGATGTTGGGCTCCGGCGCCGAGCTCCCGGGCTCTGCGGCCGGCGCCGCGAGCCTCGCGTTCTCATCGACAGCCGCGACGTCGGGGCGAGCCGCCAGCTCGCGGATCGTGCTCTCGTCCGCCCTGATGATCAGGCCGTTGAAGATCCACAGCGACTCGAAGCGACGCACGCCGCCCTGCGCGACACCGTTAGCGAGTTGCCGCCGGATCGCGCGCTGCGTGCGGGCCGCCTCGCGGTGCAGCCGGGCGACCGCGCGGCGCACACGTCGGCTGCGCGAAAGCGCCGACCGCCGCCCCGGGGCGCGCTGTGGGCGCATGGTGACGATCACCGTCAGCCGCTCACCTCGGGGTAGCGACGCCAAGGTGCGGTCGAGCTCTGCAGACAAGCGAGCCGCGGACGCGCCCGGCGGGCGGTCGGTGCTCGGTCCGGCGCGCGCATCGGCCGACCCGGTCAGCGCGGCGATAACGAGCAGGGTCGCGCCGAGCAGCCTCGCCGGCGTTCGGCCCGCTCGCGCTCGCGTCGCGCCCCTCATCGGGCCGTCGCCGCCCGGTCGGCGCGCGCGATGCCCGAGTCGACCTGGGGTTTGGCCCTCCGCCGCAGTCGGCGGACGACGATGAGCGACAGACCCAGCGCCGCGAGCCCGATCAGGCCGAACAGCGCCACGCGGTCGAGCACGGGCGCGAGCGGCTTCGCGGAGACCTCGATCGGGCGAGCTGGATCCGGGGGCGCGAGGGCCCAGCCGAAGTGCGAGACGAGCCGCTCGCCGGACCGGTGAACGACCACGGTCATCCGCCACCGGCCCTGCCGCGCGAGGCGGGTGCCGCCGGAGAAGCGGTTGGGAGCGAACTTGGTCAGGGGTACCACTCGATCGCCGGCCCCCGGCCCCGCCGGCCGCAGGCGCGCCGTGATCCGATCGATCGGAGCTGGAGGCGGCCGCCGCGAGCTCGCCGCGAGCACGGTGAGGATGTTGGTCCCGGGTCGGTTCGGGCGCGCCGTCGCCGAGACCAGGAGGTCGCCGACCGGCGCCGAGAGCGTCGGGGTCGGCGCCGCGCGCGGCGCGGAGAACTCCGGCCCGCGCGGAGGCGAGGACGAGGTCATCAGGGCGGCGCCGACGAGGACCATCACCCCGATCGCGGCCTCTGCGAGCAGCAGGCGCAGCAGGCCCACAGCCGCGCGGCCGCGCGCCATCCTGCGAAGCAGCAGCGCGCTGACGACGCCGAATACCGCGACCAGCGCGACGAGCGCCGTCTTGGCGATCAGCGTGCCACCGTAGAAGGTTGTCAACAGCCCGTCCACCGACGCCACCTCGACGCCGGCCGCGTGCAGGCCCGTGATCCCGACGACGACGACACTTAGCCCGACGAGCACGGCGAACGGACCCCAGCAGGCGCGCGCGAGCTGGGTCGCAGAGGTGCCAGGCAACCCGTTTACGGACCAGACCGCGACCACGAAGGCGAAAACGCCTCCGATCCAAGCGCCGGCGGCGAGCTGATGCAGCGCGTCCGAGCCGATCGCGAGGCCATCGTCCCCAGCCGCCGCTGCGTGGCCCGCGGCCGCGCGCACCACGGAGACCGCCAGCAACAGACCGGCCGCCAGCCATGCGCCGGCGCGCCCGCGCGCTCCCGACGCCGACCGGCGCCGCGCCAGCAGCAGCCCGGACGCGAGCGCGGCGAGAAGCAACTCGCGCGCCACCCAGAGCGCGCCCCATCTTTCCGAGAGAAGCGTCGCAGCCCCTCCCATGAGCGACTCATCCGCGGCGAGCGTGGACCGCAGATCCACCGCCTCCCAAACGAAGAGCAGGCCCCCGAGGGCAAGGGCGAGACCCGCGCAGGCGGCGGCGAGCCTCAGCACCCTGTGCCGGGCGGCGGCGACGACGTCGGCCGGAGCCCGCTTGGCAGCCGCCGCTGCGGAGAGCACCGCCGCGATTGCGACCCCACCCACCATTCCGGCCAGCATCAGGAAGTCGAGCCAGCGCAGCGTCGCCTCGAGCGGCGACCCCGCGTCCCCCGCAGAGCGCGATCCCCCGGTCGCCTCGGGAGCGGTGCGCACTCCGAACGAGAGCATCCCGTTGCTGACGTGCCCGTCGTCAGCCGAGAGCACGTGCCAGACCAGCTGGTAGCTGTCTCGCGGCAGGTGGGGAACCTCGAGCACGAGCGCGCTCCCCTCGGAGGTCGCGAGGTGCGTCCCCCCGACCACCAGGCCGCTTCCGTCGAGCAGCTGGACCTGAGCCTGCGAGACATCCTCGTTGAACTCCAGGCGAAGAGCTGGCGGCGGGTTCGCCAGCGTCGATCCCACCACCGGCTCGGAGCGCACGAGGTCGGCGTGGCCCCATGCCGAGGGCGCGAGCGCGGCCGAGGCGAGCAGCGCGACCGAAGCGACCAGGACGCCGCTGCGCCTCATGGCCTCAACGCACGCGGAGGTGAGCGACGCGCGCGTCCCCGAGGACGACCGACACGCGGTCGCCCGGCCGGACGAGCGTGCCCGGGTTGGAGAAGATCAGGGGGTAGATCACCCCGGCCTTGGTCTGGCCGGCCATGTTGTGGCCCATGAACAGACCGTCAATCACGATGCCGGTCGGCTCGTGGACGATGGCCGGCGGGGTCTCGGGATCGTGGATCGCGGCCGCCTTCCCCGGGTCGGCCACCTGGTAGCGCAGGTCGAGCAGGCCGCCGCCGCCGGTCGCGGCAAGGTGCTCGATGCGCACCCCGCTGCGCTCCATCAGGCCGGCTGCGGAGACCACCTCGGGAAGCGGATGGGCGGCTTCGCTCGTGGACGACGGCTCGGAGCGCGCTGCGAGCACCAACAGCGGCGTCAGCGCGAGTGCAACACCGGTCAGCAGGCCGAGCGCTCGGACCTCGCGAGGTCTGCGCAGCGCGATGCCACCGGTCACTGACCGCTCGCCTGGGCCTCTATGGACATCACTGGACCTCGATGAAGGTCAGCATGCCGCCGCCGCCGTCCGGCGCGTAGTACTGGGGATTTCCGGGCGAGCCGTTGGTCAGGTGAAGCTGGCGGTTGTAGAGCGGGAAGCGATCTCCCGCCGCGGCCGACGCCGGCACGGTGGCCAGCGCGTCGACGGTCTGGCCAGCCGCGAACGTCTGGGCGACGAACTCAAACGGGGAGCTGGACTCGAAGGCGTCGGAGGCGAGCAGGCGTGCGCGCAGGCCCAGCATCGTCATCGTCACGTTCTCAGGCCCCGGGTTGACGTAACGCAGCAAAACGCGGTCACCGGCCGCGGCGTTGATCGTGTTCGTGTCCGGATACGCCTCGCCGTTGATCAGCCAGTACTTCGGCTTCCAGTCGAGCAGGTCAAAGCCGGCGGGGTTGGCGTTGAAGTCGGGATCGATCTCGCTCAGGACCGCGACCGTCTCGCTGTCATAGGCCGTCGACGGATCGTCGTAGGCCTGACCGGGCGTAACCGGCCGGACCACCAGCGCGCCGTAGAGGCCCATCGCGGCCTGCCGCCCCGCGTCGGCGCCGCTCTCATAGACGTAGGTCCCGGGCGCGGCGGTGAAGGTGTAGGTCACGGCGCCGCCCGGCGCGGCCTCGGTCGGCCCCGGGTCGAGGTCGATCCCGGGGAAGTCGACCGACACCGGATTCGAGAGCTCGTTGGTGAGGTTGACCTCGACCACCTGGCCGTCGGTGGCCTCGAGCACCGGTCCCGGGAAGCCCGGCCTCAACCGCCGGGTCGGTGCAGGGAACACCCGACGGCTTGTTGGCAAAGCCCCAGATCGGCACGGAGGGAGTGCCGGGGAGGTCGACCGTGCCCGGCTTCGCGCAGAGGTCGATTGTCACGTCCGGGGTCACCTGCGCCGAGGACGGGGCGACCGTGCGCAGGGCGACCAACGCGGCCAGGGCCGCGACCGCGGCGGCGCAGGCCAGTAGCCGCCGGGTTCGCATCTGTGTGATCGCGGGCATCGGCTCTCCTGACCTCATGGTGCGTCGTAGACGAGCTTGAGAAGGTTTCCGCTCGAGAAGAAGTCAGAGGCGGGGCCGTCGCAGAAGACGCGGACGCGGACCCGCCCGGCGTTCGATCCGGTGCCGACGTACTTCGACGCGAGACCGGGCGGAACGAGATTCGGAATCGAGACCTCGCTCGGGCCAACGCTGCGGGTGTTGAGCAGGACCCAGGAGCTCGTCGTCCACCTGTAGATCGAGACCCGCTGCGTGCAGCTGAGCGAGTTGCCGCCTTTGTAGGTGATCTTCGGGTTCTGCCATCCCGCCGGGACCTTGGAGAAGGTTCCCCACCAGCTCGTGCGTCGCGGCGCTGAGGCGGTCGAGTTGACCTGGTAGGTGGCGGCGTCGTCGGCGGCCAGGTTGGCGAAGGTTCCGGACCTCAGCGAGCCGAACTGGATCGTCGTCGCTGTAGGGGCGGCGAAACAGCCGCCGAGCGGGTCCAGGCGCAGCAGCGTGGCCATGCCGCCGAAGCCCTCATCGAAGTTGGCGAACTCCATCAGCGCGTGGCTGTGCCAGGGGAAGTAGAACTCGCCGCAGATGTTCTGCGAGGCCACCGTCGTCGGCAGGGTGCCCCTGTAGCCGAGGTAGGGGCTGCCGCTGTAGTAGGTGTCGCCGTCCTTGAACGCCAGGTTGCGATAGTTGGGCACGGTGACCGGGATCGGCGACTGGGGTGAGAAGGAGTCCTGGTCGTTCCACTTAAAGAGCAGGTCCTGGGTCGACCCCGAGGGGACGGTCTCGGCGAAGTGCTCGGTCGAGGCGTCGGCTCCGCCCGAGGTCAGGACCAGGCGCCCGTCGTGGGCGATCACCCTGGAGTGGTTGCCGTGCGGATGGAAGGGATGGTTGAGCAGGCCGGCGTTTACCACCCGGACCAGCGCCGGGAGCGGGTTCTCGACCGCGTCGTAGGGCTGCACCTTGACCAGGGCGCCGTAGGGCTGGTGCGGCAGCCAGGAGACCTTGTTGTCCTGGATCGTGTCGGGGAACTCGCGCCCGTTGATTTCGAAGTAGCGGTTGTGGAGCTGGTTGACGTCGTAGGGCTGGTCGGTCTCGACCGCGTGGTGGAGCTCGGGGTCGATCTCGCTGAACACCTGCAGGTACTCGCGCTCGGGGTCAAAGGCGGTGCGCACGTCGTTATAGGCCCAGTCGGGATTGCCGGCCGGGCGCACGACCAGCGCCCCGTAGAGGCCCATCTCGACCTGCTTGGAGGGATCGGTGCCGCTCTCATAGAGGTAGGTGCCCGGCTCGGAGGCGGTGAAGGTGTAGGTGACGCGCCCGGTCGAAGCCGCCTCGCGGGTAAACAGCCCCGCGCTGCCGCCGCTGGCGCTGACAGCCTCCTGGCCGGGGAAGACGGCCGAGACGGGCTCGGAGAGGTTGTTTCGCAGGCGCACGGTCACCGTGTCGCCCTCGTTGACGCACAGCGTCGGCCCGGGCATCTGAAAGACGGCGCCGCCGCCCGAGCGGGTGTAGCCCCACATGTAGATGCTGTTGCCGTCGGGGGTCAGGACGTAGCCGTCCTTGGCGGTCAGGTTGAAGCTCGGCCCGTTGGTGCAGACCATCCCGATCGGCGCCGCCCCCGCCGCGCCCGGGGCGACCAGCACCACCGCGGCGGCGAGCGCGGCGACGAGGGCGCCGAACAGCCGGACCGCGTGACGGATGGGGGGTGTTCCGTGCTCAGCCATATGTCTCGTTCGGCTGAGATTGCAGCGGGAGCGCGTCCGCATAGACGCGGACCTCGGTCGCCATCCCGCCAAGGCCGGATGCTCCGTTGTTGGTCAGCCGCGAGGCGTCGCGGTTGCGGAACAGGTAGGTGTTGTAGTCGCCCAGGGTGGGGTCGTTGGCGGTCGCGTTCAGGGCGCTGAAGTCGGGCGCGGTAAAGAGCACGTCGCGGGCCTCGCCGGGGCCGATGTAAAGCGTGTTGGTGAGGTAGGAGAGATCGGCGCCGCCGGAGGCTTGCAGCAGGGTCGCGTCCTCGCCGATCACCCGCAGGCGGATGCCCGAGAGCTGCATCGAGTGCTGCTGGTAGCCGAGGTTGGCGAGTCGCAGCAGCACCCGGTCGCCGCCGTTGCACTGAACCAGCGAGGAGATCGGCTGGGAGGGGATCGAGGGATCGTCCTTGGGCAGGATCGTCTGCGGATAGACGCGCGCGTTGATCGTCCAGTAGTTGGGGTCATAGTCGGTCCACAGCGACTCCTGGATGTCCTCGAGGTTGTCGTGGGGAACCGACCAGATCTCGTTTAGGAGCAGCGCGAACTGGCGGTCGAAGGCGGTGGAGGGGTCGTCATAGGCCTGGTTGGGATTGCCGGCCGGGTGCACGAAGACGATCCCGGTCATCCCCATCTGCACGTGCTCGACGTCCTCGAAGTGGCAGTGATACATGTAGGTGCCCGGGTCGTGGGGGCGATAGAAGTAGGTGAACTGGCGCTGGGGGGGACCGCGATCGAGACCTCGGGCACGCCGTCCATGAGCGCCGCGGGGGTGCGGAAGCCGTGCCAGTGGATCGTGTGCGAGTCGGCGAGGTCGGGCCGCGCGACGAGGCCGAGGTTGGTCAACTTGATATTGACGTCGACCTCGGCCTCGAAGTCGAGGATCGGCGCCGGTGTCTGGGCCTCGCCCTTGTAGTTGTTGATCAGGCTCGAGACCGAGTCACCGAACGGCACCGGCGTGAAGCCGAAGATGTAGAGCGGGCGCGGCGGGACGCCGGGGCGGTTGGGCAGGGTGATGTGGCCGTCGGTGGCCACCAGCCCGACCTGGTCGGCGGGCGGGCCCTGCTGGTCGGCGGGCGGGCCCTGGGCACCGGCGAGCGGGCCGGCGGCGAGGAAGCCGCCCGTCGCCACGACCCCGGCCGCGCCGACCCCGGTCGCCTGCAGGAACTCTCGCCGGGTCGCGCTCATGGTGCGGGGACCTCGTCGGCCCCGATGTCGAACGGGGTCAGGCCGCTGCCCTGCGGGCGCGCCTGGCCGTCGTAGTCGTCGCTGGGCGCCAGGATCGAGCTCGGGCTCGGGCTGGTGGCGACCGGTGGGAAGGGGAAGTTGGAGAAGGGCGCGCCCTCGTCGATCGCGGGAGAGGTGCCCTGCAGGTGGTAGTCGCCCTGAAGCCCGACCGGCGGGTCCTGGCCGACGATCGTCACCGCCCGGGTCTGCGGGTCGAGCCGTGAGCCGGACACCACGAGCTCGAGCGTGAACGGGTTCACGAACAGCGGGTCCTGGCCGACGATGTTGCCCTGGTTCGGGGGCCCGTGGGGGGCGGTCAGCAGCGAGTAGCGCGGGGTGAAGGTTCTCGGCACGGTCGTCCCGAAGACCTCGAAGTCGATGAACCCCTGCGAGACGAGGCTGGGCGGCACCGTGGTGCCGTCGATCGTGAACGCCTCGTTCTCCCAGAAGATGTTGTTGAACAGTGCCCGCGGCCTCGAGAAGTCGGGCTGGTTGGGGCCCGTGAGCGAGTTCTGGAAGCTGTCGCTGTTCGCCTCGGCCGCGAGCCCCGCCGAGTGCGGCGTGCCGTCGGAGCCCTCCCCCGAGGCGGTGGAGACGTTGTTGGCGATCGTGTCGTTGACGATCGTCACGTTGGTCGAGTCGTCGAGCGTGATCGCGCCGCCGATCTCGGCCGCGCCGTTGTCGACGATCATGTTGTTGACGATGCCGACGCGGGTGGTATGCGCGTCGAGGACGAAGATCCCGCCCCCGTCGTCACCGGAGTAGTTCATCTGGAGCAGGTTGCGGGTGACGTTGACGCTGCCCGTCCCTGGCCCGGGCGGGTCGGTGGGGCCCGGGGCCGGCTGCGGAAGCTCCTGGGCCAGCGCGATCCCGCCGCCGGAGTCGACCGAGGCGTTGTAGTAGACCTGGTTGCGCGTGATCGTGCCGTTCGGGCTCAGGCCCCAGTGCGAGATCCCGCCGCCGTACTCGTTGGCGAAGTTCGAGCAGATGATGTTGTTGTCGATCGAGTACCGATTGGCGCCGTTGTAGATCCCGATCCCGCCGGCCCGCACGAGCCCGCCGTTACCCATGACGCGGTTCTGGCTGATCTTGACGTTGTCGTTCTGGTTGTCGCCGACGTAGGGGCTGCCGAGCCCGATCGCCCCGGCGGTCCCGCCACCGTTGCTCTCGAGCACGTTGTTGGTGATCTCCAGATTGCGCCCGAAGGCATTGACCTGGACGCCGCCCGCGCCGGCTCCGTGGCCGGTCGCCAAACCGATGCCGTCGATCCGCGGGGCATTGAAACCGGCCAGGAACTCACCGTTGCTCGCGACGACGGTGATGTCGCCGCCGATCGGCACGGCCTGGTTGCCGTCGAAGCTCAGCGAGGCGAGCTTCGCGCTCCAGTAGGCCTCGTTGTCGGCGATGAAGCGGCCGTCGATGGAGGTGCCCTGGATGTTGAAGCGGGGGTCATCGGGGTCCCGGCCGCCGATCTCGGGGCTGCCGACGATGCCGCCGGGGCCGAGGCCCTGGAGCGTGAGCCGCTTGTGCAGGATCACGTTCTCCTGGTAGACGCCCGGTTGCAGGACGAGGATGCTCCCCGGCGCCGCCGCGTCGATCGCGTCCTGGATCGCGTGTGGGTTGGCGGTCGGCGCCTGCACGTTGACGATCGGCCGCCCGTAGCCCGAGCCGAAGACGTGGAGCGTGAGCCCGTTGCTGGTCGTATTGCCCGCGGCCGTCGTGATCTCGAGCTGCTTCGGGCCGGCCGGGAACCCGGCGCCCGTCGTCGGGACGTTGATCACGATCCGGCGATCGGTCCAGCTGACGATCCCGCCGTTGCCGGTCGTCAGGGTAGCCGTCGGCTGCCCGCTGCGCGCGAGCGTCACCTGACCGGCCGGAGTGCCGAACCAGTCGCCCCTGATCACGATCCGGCGGGCGTTACCGGTGGCGTTCGCGCCCATGTACGGTCTCGAGACCTCGAGCAGCTCGGGCATGTTGAGCGGCAGCTCGCACCCGGTGCCCGAGATCGGGTCCAGCGGCGTGTCGAGCTGCGTCGTCTGGCCGGGCCAGACCTCCCAGGCAAGCGTCGCCGTGAGGTGGTCAGGGCTGTAGTTGGGGTTCGGGGCGCTCTTGTCGCCCGGGTCGTTGACGACGACCCGGTACATCCCGGGGCAGATGCCCTGCGGGGTCGGGCAGTTGATCGTGTCGGTCGAGGGCAGCATGACCTCGTAGGCACCGTTGGTGTCGGTCTTCGTGGTCGTGATCAGGCGGTCGTTGTAGTCGCGGATGCCGATCGGGATGTCGGCGAGCGGGCGCGCCTCGCCGTACCAGATCGACTGCGGGTCGCGTTCGAAGTAGATGTCGTCGCTGACCAGGCCGATCAGCCGGCCGCCGGTCTCCATTCCGTTCCTCGGGAAGAGGAAGAAGTCCGAGCCCGGGTTCTGCTGGTCCTGGAGCCTGACCAGGCGCTTGTCGCAAAGCGGGCGGGTCTGACCGCCGTAGGGGCTGCGCTCGACGACGAGAGCCGGGTCGACGAAGTGCGGGTCGCCGACGCACTCCGGCGGCGGGATCGCCGGGACGAAGTCCTCGCCGTTGTCGACGTTGACGTCCTCCTCGCGCACGATCTGGTACATCGGATCGCCGCTGGCGTTCTCGGGCATCAGCACGTGGGTGATGTAGTCGCCGGCCTCGAGCGGCACCAGGTCCTCCTCGGCGCAGGGGAAGGTGCTCGATCCGTCGGGGTTGAGCGGGCACATGTCGGCGAACGCGTAGCCGCCGTCGAAGGCGCCGTCCTTGGTCTCGGCGCCGGTCGTCGGCACCTCGAGGCAGTTGGGGCCGATCAGCGGGTTGACGTCCGGGAAGACGAGCGGGTTCCCCGCCGAGTCGGTGACGGCGCAGTCGGTCGGCGCCGAGTAGTGGTCGGTCCCGGCGTACTCGTTGAGAATCGGATCGTCAGGGGTGTTCGGATCGCCGTCCGGGCCGAGGCCCTCGAGCCGCACGGTGACATCGGGGATCCCCGGTTCGTAGTTCTCGGCAGCGGCGAGGCGCGGGTCGAGCTCGTTTCGGGTCGTCGCGTGGAAGACGATCCCGGTTATCTGCCCGACCTCGCCGTCGGCATAGGGCCTCTTGCCCCAGTCGACCTCCGAGCGGTGTCCCTCGACGGACTTCTGGTTCGTCAGCAGCCCGCCGCCCAGCTCCTGGGGCACCGGCGCGACCTGCGAGGGGTCGTACTCGTCGTGCAGCGAGGGACCTGTGGTCGAGAAGCGCCCGAAGCCGACCTCGCCGATGTAAAACTTGCCCAACGACCCGCCCTCGGCGGTCGGGAACTCGTAGTGGCCGGTGGGATCGGTGAACGTCGCCTCCTTGATCGAGCCGTCGCGCCAGCGCATGTCGAGGTCGGTGTTGCCGATCCCGGGCTCGCCCGGGTCACGGACGCCGTTGCCGTCCGTGGGCTCTTCGATGCCGTCGCCGTCGTCGTCGGTGTAGACGTCACCCGAGACCCAGCCGAACCAGCGCGAGACGCCGACGTCGCCGAGGTCGACGTTCTCGCCCGGCCCGACGATGACGTTGAGGAAGCGGATGATGTGGGTCAGCTGCTCGTCCCAGATCGCGAGCGTGTAGGTGCCGGCCGGGACGTTTTGGATCGTGAAGTTGCCGTCGCCGTCACCGCGCGCCGTGTAGACCTGCGCGTCGTTCGAGGTGTCGCTGAGGGCGATGTAGGGGTCGGCCACGGGGTCGCCCATGAGCAGGTTGTCGAACGGCGGCCAGCCGACCCAGTTGCGGGCGACGCCGCTGATCGTGCCGGTGCCGGGCGAGTCGAAGTCCTTCGGCTGGACGAAGCCGAAGAAGAAGCCGGTTCGCCTGTCAAGCGGCTCCCAGAGCCCCTCCCCGGGGGCGCCGGAGCCGTCGCTTCCCTCCTCGACGCCGGCGCGGACCTCGAATCCGCCCTCGAAGGTGGAGGTCTGGATGTAGTCCGAGCCGTCGGGTGGGGTGACCCTGATGTAGTAGGTGCCTGGGGCCAGGTTGTTGATCTCGAGGAAGCCGTCGGGCTCGGTGACGCAATCGCCCCCGCAGAGCGGATCGTTGAAGTAGTCGACCGTGACCTGGTCACGGATCTGGTCCTCGATCGTGACGTGGAACCCGCCCAGCCCCGTCTCGCCCTCGTCCGGCGCGCTGTTGGTCCAGTTGGTGTCGCCGAAGACGAAGACCCTGATCTTGCCGAGCGGGTTCGGCGTCGCCCGCATCCCGATCCGCACCTCGCCGGCGTCCTGGGGCAGCTGGATGTGCTTGCCCCACATCTTGTGGCCGCCGGACTCGACCGAGACCAGGTACTTCCCGTCCGCCAGGTCGACGCTCGGATGAGCCTCGTCCCCGACGGCGACCACGGGGCTGTTGCTCTCCGTTGGGGCGATGCTCGGCCGCTGCATCGGGTCGGGATCGGCCGGGTCGTGGGCGTTGTCCTCGTTGACCAGGTACTTGAACTGCGTCAGGTCGGCGTCGGTCGCCAGGTCGTAGGGCTGGACGGTGATCGTCGCCGCATCGGCCGCCGCCGGATCGGCCACGAGGGAGATGCCGGCGAGAATCGGCACGATCAGGGCGAGAGCGCGAACCAGAAGCCGGTGGCGATGAGATTCTGCCCCGGACCTCGTCAAGGCGATGTCGTTCTGCTTCCTTGCTGTCTTCAAAGGTGCTTCTTGCTCTCCGAGTTGGCGCTGATCGGGACTGCGGCGAAACTAGCCCACCCCTGGCTGCTGCCGCGATTCGTGACGGACTTGTCACCCAATCGTCACCGCGCGTTCATCCCCGCCCGGGACCGCGGGCGACAACTGGTGGGCGAGCATTCCTTGCGCGGTTTCGCACAGCAGATTGGCGCGATCTACTCATGCGAAAACGGTTGGTTCGGCCCAAATTGCGGTGTATGAGCACCGTGCTCGTCGTTGACGACGAGCCGAGGATGGTCAGCATGGTCCGCAGGGCGCTGGATGCGGACGGGCACTCAACCGAGGGGGCGACGGAGGGGGACAGCGGCTTGAAGCTGGCGCTGTCGGGGAGGTTCGATCTGATCATCCTCGACCTGCTGATGCCCGGCATCGACGGGACGACGGTGCTCGAACGAACCCTGGCCGAGCGTCCCGGCCAGCCGGTGCTCGTCCTCTCCGCCCTCTCCGACGCGGAGACGAAGGTGCGATGCTTCACGCTCGGTGCGGTCGACTACCTGGCCAAGCCGTTCGCCCTTGCCGAGCTCCGCGCGAGGGTGAAGGCGCGTATGAAGGCGACTCTGGCCGCGAACGGAAACGGGACTGGGTCCGCTGCGGCCGGGACGCTCTCTGCGGGGCGCATCCGCCTCGACGTGCAGCGGAGGGTCGCCGACGCCGGGGAAGGGCCGCGGCAGATGTCAAACCGCGAGTTCCTTCTCCTCAGGTACCTGATGAGCCACCCGGGCAAGGTTTGCACCCGTGAGGAGATTCTCACCGAGGTCTGGGGGTTCTCGTTCGACCCGGGCACGAATGTCGTCGACGTCTACATCGGTCGGCTGCGATCGAAGCTGGGCGCCTTCACGATCGAAACCGTGCGCAACGTCGGCTATGCGCTCTGTGTCTAGGCGCCACCTGCCCGAGGTCGTAACGAGCCACTGGCCCGAGATCGGCTGGGGGCTGTTCGCCGCCGCGAACGTGGCGGTGATGGTGTTGCTGCTCGAGGGCGAGACGATCCCCTTCCACTTCATCTGGGTGAGCCTTACGTTCGTCTACTGCTACCGGCTCTGGGGGTTGCGCGCCGCGCTCGGGGCGCTGGCAGCGGTCTGCCTGGTCGCCGGCGGCGCCCTCGCCTACAACCTCGCGGTCACGGATGGGCACTTCGACGAGCTGGCCGAGGTGCCGATGATGGCGGCGATGTTCCTGGCCGTGGTCTGGCACGCGCAACGCCGCCAGGCGGCGGTCGACAAGCTCCATCGCTCGGCGATGCGCGAGCACGACTTCGCCCGCGACGCGTCGCACCAGCTGCGGACCCCAATCAGCCTCGCGCGGGGGCACGCCGAGCTGATCCAGCTCCACACCTCGGACCCCCAGGTCACCGATGACACGAACGTGATCCTGGAGGAGCTGGCCCGGCTTGCACGGATCTCGGACCGGATGCTGATCCTCGCGATGGCCGACCACGGCAACTTTCTGGCCCCCGGGCCAGTGGATCTGAAGCGACTGGTCGAGGAGACAGCGCGGCGCTGGGCTGCCGCCGAGGATCGCGACTGGGAGGTCCAAGTACGGGGCGACCGCACCCTGGTCGGCGACCGCGAGCGGATCGAGGCAGCCCTCGACGCGCTGATCGAGAACGCCGTCAAGGCCACCGAGGACGGCAACCGGATCACCCTTGAGCTCCGCCCCACCGGACGAACCGCCATTCTCGAGGTGTCCGACACCGGAGTCGGCATTTCCCCGGAGGATCTCAACTGCGTCTTCGATCGCTTCTGGCACGGCCACCCGTCGGGGAACGGAGCCAGGAACGGCACGGGCCTCGGCCTGGCGATGGTCAAGGCGATCGCCGAGGCGCATGGGGGGTTTGCGAACGCCGCTCCGCGAGTCGGAGGAGGGACGACGATGAGGATGGTCCTCGCCGACTACAAGGTGCCCGAGGCACCACGGCCGGTGCTCCGCGAGAACTCGTAGCGATCGGCTCAGTCGAGCAAGTGCCTGGCGGCCCAGCTCGCGAGCTCTGGGCGCCTATGGACGCCGGTCTTACCGCGTATTGCGGAAAGATGGTTCTGCACCGTGCGCACCGAGAGCGACAGCTGTGTGGCGATCTCCTTATCGGTTTGACCCTCGGCAACGAGCGCAAGAACCTGCTTCTCGCGGCCCGTCAGCAGCCCGCGGACGGCCCCCAACTTGCCCGGCGAGATCTCCGGGTAGTCGCGGGCGAAGTCGGTCGCGGTCGAGGACTCGAACACGGTGCCGCCTCCGTACACGGTCCCGCCTCCGTACACGGTGACGACCGCACTTCGCAGCTCCCGCGCGCCTACCCGCTTGGTCAAGTATCCGGCGGCTCCGGCGCTGGCGGCCTCGAGCATGCTGTCCGTCTTCTCCACCGCCGTCACGACGAGGACCGAGAGTCCCTCGACCTCCGCGCGTAGCCGCTCGATCAGGCCGATGCCGTTGCCATCGGGCAGCCGCAGGTCGAGCAGAACCACGTCGGGGCGGAGCTCGCGCGCGAGCTCGATCGCCTCGCTCGCATTGCCGGCCTCACCAACCACGCGGATCCCCGGGTCGGCCTCCAGGGCGAGCGCGAGCCCCTGCCGGGAAAGCGGGAAGTCATCGACGATGAGGACGCTGAGATCGATGCGTGCGGCTCCCGAGCGATCGGTACCCCGTAACCCTGACAGAGGCTCGTCGCCGCTGAGTTCAGCCCAAAGAGTGCGTGACCGCCCAGCGAGCGATCTGCGATCGGCGCGATACCCCTGTCTTCTGTCTGATCTTCGTCAGGTGGTACCCGACCGTCCGCGGCGAAACGAAGAGCTGTTCGGCGATCTCCTTGTCGGTCAGACCCCGGCTCACCAGATGCACGATGGTGCGCTCTCGCCCGGTCAGCCTCGGCCGCAGCGGCGAGGCCTCCCCGCGTGACGCTGCGGCGTACTCGCGCATCAGATGCGCCGCGAGGCATGGGGTGACCACCGAGCCCCCGTGATGCACGGCGACCACAGCCTCGCAGAGCTCCTCCACGGTGGCTCGCTTGGTCAAATAACCGACGGCCCCGGCGGTGACCGCGTCCAGCAGGACCTCCGGGTTCTCGTTGGCGGTAAGGACGAGGACCCGGGCCTCGGGAAGCTCCCGGCGATAGGCGTAAAGGGCTTCCATGCCCCCGTGCTCAGGCATCCCCAGGTCGAGGAGAACGACGTCTGGGTGCAACTCGTGACCGCGCTCGAGAGCCTCGCGCCCGTCGGCCGCGCGACCGACCACCTCGATCTCCGGATGCTCGGCGAGTGCATTCGCAATCCCCTCGCGAACGAGCGAGAAGTCGTCGACGATCAGCACCCGGATGTTCACGGCCTTGATGCATTGTTGCATCGTGCGGCCAACGGCTCTACAGTCTGGTGGCGCGGAGGACGCGCGATGAAGGAAACCAGCTCAGAGCCAGGGAATGGCAACCGGGCGCGCGGTGCTTTGCGCGGCCTGACGGTCTGCACCGAACTGGCGGGGCGCCGACCGTGACCGTCGCCCAGCGCAGGGGCTACGCGTTGGAGCTTGAGCGTGAGAACGCCGAACTCAAGGCGTTCGCCCACGTGATCGCGCACGATCTCGCCGAGGGACTGGGGACGATCGCGCTATTCGCCGACGCACTCGCGGTGCACCTCGCGGACGAGGTCGATTCCGACGCGGCCCGCGACCTCGACGGGATCAAGGCGGGCATCGCGCGCATGTGGTCGCTGATCGATGGGACGCTCGAGGGCGTCAGCGCCCCGCCCGGACCCAGGCGGGACGACCCGGTGGACGTCAACCTCATCCTGCGCGAGGCGATCTCGAGCGTCGAGGCCCGGGTCGTGTCGACCGGCGCTGCTGTAGTCGCCGAGCCGCTCCCGTGGGTCTCCGGCGACGCAAACCAGCTCACGCGTCTGTTCCAGAACCTGCTGGCGAACTCACTCAAGTTCCGGGATCCGCTACGCGCACCTCGGATCCGCATCAGCGCGACGCCGCAGGGGCGACGATGGCGGTTCGAGGTCGCGGACAACGGGACCGGCATCGCCCCCGAGGTTGCCGAGCGGGCGTTCGGTCGGCGATCGGAGGGACAGCCGGATGCCGCGCTCGGACTCGCGATCTGCCGCAGGATCGTTGCCGCTCACGGCGGCAAGATCCGTGCCGAGTCGCGACCGCGCGGAGGCACCAAGGTGAGCTTCGATCTGGGGCGAAGCGAGCAGCTGCCACTGGGGTTCGAAGACAGCCCCCTTGCCGGTGGCGACGCGTCGCGGACGCCTCCGTTCGAACTCACGGGCTAGCCGGCCCGGGCGACTGCCGTGTCGCCGGCTTCGCCCCGTGCTCCTCGATTCGCTTTCGAAACCCGAGGAAGTAGTCGACCCCCGAGGTCACCGTCATCGCGACGGCGGCGTAGAGCAGCAGGTCGGCCCAGATCCGGGGGAGGTCGAAGGCGATCAGGCAGATGATCGCGGCGACCTGGAGCAGGGTCTTCGCCTTGCCGAGCCAACTCGCGGCGATCACGACGCCCTGCTAGGCGGCGACCCCGCGCAGACCGGTGACCGCGAGCTCTCGGGCGATGATCACCATCGCGATCCAGGCGTCGAGCCGGTCGAGCGAGACCAGCGAGACCAGCGCGGCGAAGCGAGGCCGACAATCGGCGCCCACGTGCCGCCTTGGGCATGTGACGTTCCCGTCCGGACATCGTGATCCGTTGCCCGAAATCCATGCGGCAGTCTGTGCGCCAGTGGCACCCCCTTGACTGCCCCTTTAGGCGGCTTTGAGCGGTTCAACACGCAAACGGCTCCAAAGCCGGATTCGCGTGCTAGAGCCGAAGACGCCTGCCAGAATCGAACCGGCGTAAACGGCTTTGCAGGCCGCGCATGGGGGGTCGGATTTGGCTTGTTCAAGCCGGATTCGGGGGCTGTGCGCCAGTCCATGCGCCAGTGACGCCAGTTGAGCGAGCCGCTGGGCGTCGACGCTTCGGAACAATTGCGCTTCGCATGGAGCCCGTCGCGAAACCCTGGGCGCCGGTGGCGAGCGGGCAATAAGGAGCGAGATCCCGAGCCGCGACGGCCAGTTCAGGCCGCCACGGACGAGGAGCGAGACTTTCTCGATGAGGGCTCGAGCGGTGTCTCTCGAGCCACCGAAGGTCCGCGTTCGGGTCATCCTGAAATCGGGATCCGCGAAGCAGGAGGTCCGGTCGCCCGAAGCGCTCCCGCGCGAGGCGGCTGAGCACTGATTGCAGCGATCAGCGCCGCGCGAGAGGCTAAGTCAGAAGTTGATCTGCCCTGGCTAGCGCGGGCGGCGCAGATATCTCGGCCGCGTCCGTCGAGGTGGATCCGGATGACGACCAGCGAACGCCGACGAGATCATGGCCACCCTCAAGGAGATGGGCGTGATCCGTGAGTCAGACGAAGACTCCTGACCTGTTCCACTCGTCGCCCAAACCGATATTTCGCCGTTCGGCCACATTCCATCCGATCTGGGTGACGACTCCCCAGGCGCGATCTGAGAGCTTGGGTGACCGCCGCGTCCCCTCTGACCAACCAGAAAGGCCCCGAGCATCAATGGCACAAAGCTTCAAGGGAAAGATCTCCCTCGATATCCGCGACTCGGAGGCCGACTGGGAGCCGTTCCTGCCGCCCAAGGCACCGGAGGGCGCGCCGAACGTCCTGCTGCTCGCGTGGGACGACATCGGCTACGGCACGATGGACGTCTTCGGCGGCCCGGTCGAGACGCCGAACATGCGCCGGATCGCCGAGATGGGGGTGCGCTACTCGAACTTCCACACCACGGCGCTGTGCTCGCCGACCCGAGCCTCGCTGCTGAACGGACGCAACGCGACCTCGAACGGGATGGCGACGATCGCCGAGTTCGGCTCCGGCTTCCCCGGGATCTCCACCCGGATCCCGTTCGAGAACGGCTTGATCTCCGAGGTGCTGGCCGAGCAGGGCTACAACACCTACTGCGTCGGCAAGTGGCACCTCACGCCGGGCGACGAGACCACGCTCGCCTCGTTCAAGGGCCGCTGGCCGCTCGGCCGCGGGTTCGAGCGCTTCTACGGGTTCCTCGGCGGCGAGTCGAACAGCTGGTATCCCGACCTCGTCTACGACAACCACCAGATCGACGCCCCGGCACGCCCGAGGAGGGCTACCACCTCTCCAAGGACCTCTCCGACAAGGCGATCGAGTTCATCCGCGACGCCAAGGCCGTCGACCCCGACAAGCCGTTCTTCATGTATCTCGCCTCCCAGGCCGGCCACGCGCCGCACCACGTGCCGACGGAGTGGGCGGACAAGTACAAGGGCAAGTTCGACCAGGGCTACGAGGCGATCCGCGCCGAGATCCTCGCAGCGCCAGAAGGAGCTCGGGCTGCTGCCCGAGGAAACCGAGCTCTCGGCCATCAACCCGCACGGCGAGCCGGACGCGCACCGGGCCCGACGGACAGCCCTGGCCGGTGCTGGACACGGTGCGGCCCTGGGATTCGCTGAGCGCCGACGAGCAGCGCCTGTTCTCGCGCATGGCCGAGGTCTTCGCCGGCTACATCTCCTACACCGACGACGAGCTCGGGCGGGTCCTCGACTACCTCGAGGAGTCGGACCAGCTCGACAACACGCTGATCGTCGTCGTCTCCGACAACGGCGGCAGCGGCGAGGGCGGGCCCAACGGCTCCTTCAACGAGTGGCGCTTCTTCAACGGGATCGCCGACTCGACCGAGCTGACCATTCCCCACATGGACGAGCTCGGCAGCCCCGCCTCCTACAACCACTACACGACCGGTTGGGCATGGGCCTTCGACACGCCGTTCCCCTACTGGAAGCGCTGGGCCGGCTACGAGGGCGGAGTCGCCGACATGTGCTTCATCGCCTGGCCGGCGAGGATCGAAGCCCCAGGACTCAGCCGCGCACCAGTACATCCACGCGGTCGACATCGCGCCGACGATCTACGAGCTGCTCGGCATCGAGCCGCCCGAGGTGATCAAGGGCTATCCGCAGAGCCCGATCGAGGGAGAGAGCTTCGCCGCGTCGCTCGACCGACGCTGACGCCCCGGGCAAGGAGACGCAGTTCTACGCGATGCTCGGCCAGCGTTCGATCTATCACCAGGGCTGGCTCGCCTGCACCGTCCACCCGCCGCTCAGCGGATGGGGCAAGTTCGATCAGGACGTCTGGGAGCTCTACAACCTCGAGGAGGATCGAGCGCAGTCGAATGACCTCGCCGCGCAGGAGCCCGTGCGCCTCGACGAGCTGAAGAGCCTGTGGTTCTACTACGCCGGGATCTACAACGGGCTCCCGCTCGACGACCGGACCGCGCTCGAACAGGTGCTCGCCGAGCGGCCGCACGCCGGCAAGGACCGCGAGCAGTACGAGTACTTCCCCGACTGCGCCGATGTCCCCGAGGAGGGCGGCGTGCGGATCACCGGCCGCTCCTACACGATCGCGGCCGGCGTCGAGATCGATTCGGCCGACGCCGCAGGGCGTCATCTTCGCCCACGGGGGCGTGGCCGGCGGCCACAGCCTCTACGTCAAGGACGGCCGCCTGCGGTACGCGTTCAACTGGGTCGGGACCCACATCCAGGACATCGTCGCCGATCGCGATATCCGCCCGGGCGCGCACATCTACACGGCCGAGTTCTCGATGAAGGGCAAGAGCGAGGATCCCGCGATGCCGGGCTTCGCCGGCACGCTCGACCTCTACATGGACGACGAGCAGGTCGGCAGCGGCGAGATCGTCACCCAGCCCGGGGTCTTCTGCCTGGTCGGCGACGGGATCTGCGTCGGGCGCGACAGCGCCTCTCCGGTCACCCCGGACTACACGGCCCCGTTCCGGTTCACCGGCGGCACGATCGACAAGGTCGTCGTCGACGTGTCCGGCGAGCCATACATCGACCACGAGGCTCAGGTCCGGGCCTGGTTCATGCGCGACTAGGCCGGGCTGCCCATCGAACCCGCGCGGCATCCTGGCTCAACCGGGAGTTGCGCTTCCATGCAAAACGACGACGCGGGGCTGACCCTCGCGATCACTGTCTGCGTCGACGCGATGACCGATCGCGGCGACTGAGCTCGTCCGGTTCAGGTCGTTCGAGCGCGGCCTCAACGTCGTAGCCGAGCGCGAGGGCGACCTTCGCCACGCACCCGACGACTCGCGCGGCGCCCGTCACCGGGGTCACGGCCTCGAGGCTGGCGACCACCTCGTCCTTCGTCGCCCCCGCAGCCAGGGCGCGCTCGACCGCGTGCTGGAATGAAGTCGGGGGCGCATCCACGGCAACTGCCGCCGCGACCCGAACGAGCGCCGCCGTCCGTGCGTCAATGACGGACGTCGCGAACGAGCTCCCGTCAACCGCGACCCCCTTGAGAAGGGCATCGTCGTGCACGGCGAGCCGACGCAGGTGCTGCTTGTACTCCTCCATTGGCCTGACGTATCTGACCGGATGAGGCCGGCCGGCGCATCATCCATTCGGGATGAGATCTTCACGGGGTGGGTAGATCGAGCTCTCCAGGAGTCCGAAGCCGACCGCGCGCTCAACCGCCTCACTGCGTGAGGAGGCGCCGAACTTGCGGTAGATCCCAACCGCCTCGCTCTTGACGGTATTGCGCGAGATGAACAGCCTGCTTGCAATCTCCGGGAACGTGAGGTGGGTGGCCAGGTATGGGAGCAGCCGAAGCTCCGCGCCGGTAAGGCTCATCGCCCAGGCACCGTCCGGGCCGGAGGTCGCCGCGACACGTTCGTGCAGCTCACGCGCATCGTCGACCAAACGCCCCATGTGCGGCCGGCGCTCGAGAACCTGCTCGGTCTCGGCGAGGATCGTGCGGGCCGGGCCGGCCTCCGCAAGGGCGAGATGAGCGCGGGTGAGTTCGAGCCCGACCTGGATCGTCAGCCATGGCAGGCCGTGGTCGAGCATCGGCCGCAGACGATGAGCGCTGGCGATCGCGGTGCGCGCATCGTCCTGCCGCGACTCGTGGAGGGCGACCCGCGCCGTCGCCACGTGCACCAGAGCGCTGGTCGAGTAGTCGCTCAGGCCCATTTCCTCGATCAGCGCCTGCCCTGCTCGGGCGTGCTCAGCCGCGCCCGCCCAGGATCCCTGCCCCGCGGCCAGGAGGGCAAGTTGTGACTGAGCGACGAAGACGACGTCCGTCCCGCCACTCGCGAGCCCCATCTCGACCGCGGCCGTGAGGTCCTCCGTCGCTCGATCAAACGTGCCGCCCAAGGCGTGCGCGATACCGCGGATCGCGATCGCGGCCGACCTCCAACCGCTCTCCGGCGAGAGCAGGTCCAGGGCCAGCTCGGTGTCGGCAAGCGCCGGTTCGACCCCGTCTCGCATCATGCACGCACGCAGGCTGGCAACCCAGGGTTCGATCGTGGCGCTGCCGTCGGAGAGCGCGATCGTCGAGCTCGTCCCCTCCGCGAGCGCGAGCCACTGCTCGGCCTCCGCCGGTCGCCCGGTCAGCGCGCGTATCCAGGCTCCCTGGACCGCAAGCGCGGGGTACCTCCTCAGCTCGTCGTCGCTGAACCAGCTCAGGTACTCCTCGACGGTCCCGATGCGGCCGTCGTAGTAGAGGCCGAGCGCCAGGGTGTCGACCAGACCCGCGACGGTGTCGGTCTCACCCGCGGCGTGTCCGTAGACGACCGCTGCCTCCGTCAGGCCGTTGGCGATGCACCACTCCATCGCCCGACGGTTGAGCGCCGGCGGAAGATCGGGCTCGCCGCGCTCGAGCTCAGCTCGCAGCAACGCCGCGAACAGGTGGTGGTATCGGTACCACTCACCCCGTCGGTCGAGCGGAATGACAAAGCCGTTTCTGCGCTCGAGGCCTTCGAGCGTCTGTGCCGACCGCGTCGTCTGGAGAACGGAGTCGCAGAGACCACCACACAGCCGGTCGAGCACCGACGTCTGGGTGAGAAAGCGCGCCTCGTCCGGGGGCAGGCGAGAGAGCAGCTCATCGCGGAAGTAATCGGCGACGAAGCGGTCGGCGCCGGAAAAGGCCGCCGCGCTTGCCTCGCTCGGCGCCCCGGCCCGCATCGAAAGCGCCGCCAGATAAAGCCCGGCGGGCCAGCCTTCGGTGCGCTCGATCAACTCTGAGAGCTCACTTGCATCGAGTTCGACCCCGGCGGCCTCCAGCAACGACTGAGCCTCCTGTTCGTCCAGTCGCAGCTCGGCGGTGCGGATCTCCTCGACCAATCCCTGCGCCCTCCAGCGGCCGATCGGGAGCGCCGGCTCCTCTCTGCTGGCGATCGCGAACTGAGAGCCGGAGGGCACATAGTCGAACAGCTCGGCGAGTACGTCCATGCACGACGGGTTGGCCACGGCGTGCAGATCGTCGAGCGCCAGCACCAGCGGCCGGTCGACCTCCGCCAGGGCGCGCCCCAGCCGCGGCACACGCTTCGACCAGGTGGATCCCCCTGGGCCGGAGAGCGCGTCGAACACCGCGCTCGGGACCGGTTCGACCCGATGGATCGCACTCGCGACATATCGCAGGAGGACCACGGGGTCCGTGTCCCGGCGATCCAACGCCACCCAAGCGAATGGACGCGGATCAGCCTCAGCCCATTCCGCGAGCAGGCTCGTCTTGCCATACCCGACGGGCGCGATCACGGTCACGAGCGGGGCTTGCGATTCGCGGAGCCGCGTAATCACCTCGGCCTTCGCCACGGTACCGGTCCGCGCCTGGGGCGCCGCGAGCTTGACCTCCGCGAGATCGAAGGGGACTTCCGCGGCGGCCATCGCGATCCAGATGCTATGCCAGCGTTCGAGACGGCCGGGCGCTCGCCAGTGCTCGATTTCACCCGATCGGTATGGGGACGTGCGGCAGGCACGTGACTACGGTCGCCTTCATGGGCACCGAAAGGGTTAAAACGTGAGCGAGGGAAAGGTGAAAAGCGGCCGCCGCGCGCTGCCGATCACCCTCGTCGTCCTCGCGACGATCGTCGGGATCGTCTCCGTGTTCGCCTTCTGGGCCAAGCGCCAACTGCTGGAGACCGAGACCTAGAGCACCACCAGCGAGGAGCTACCCAGCAGCCCGAGATTCAGGACGCGCTCTCAACTTTCATCGTTACCGCTATCTTCGACACGTCGACGTCGAGGCCGAGCTCGCCGACCGCCTGCCCGCGCAGCTCGCACCGCTTGCAGGCCCAGCGGCCGGAGCGCTGCGCAGCGCGGCCGACGACGTCGCCCACGAGGCGCTCGAGCAACCGGAAGTCCAGGCGCTCTGGGTGCAGGCGAGCGCCGCCGCGCAGAGCAAGCTGATCGCGCTGATCGACGACGAGGGCGAGTTCGTCGCCACGACCGGCGGTGTGGTGAGCCTCGATCTCAGGTCGTTGCTCGAGGCCGTGGCCGAGCAACTCGGGATCGGGTCGGAGCTCGTCGCCAAGCTCCCGGCCAAGGCGAGCTCGATCGAGATCATGAAATCGAGCGAGCTCGACGCCGCGCAGACGGGCCTCAACGTCCTACCGACCTTGGGTTATGCGCTGACCGCGCTCGTCCTGCTCCTCTACGCCCTCGCCATCTTCCTCGCCGGCGACCGCCGCCGCGCAACCCTGCGTGCAGTCGGCTTCGGCTTCATCGTGGTCGGCGCGGTCGTCCTCTTCGCCCGCGGTGCCGGCGGCAACCTCGTGGTTGACTCCGGACGCCGCGGTCAGGGCGACGTTCGACATCGGGACCTCGCTGATGCTCGAGACCGGCCACTCGATCGTCGCCTACGGGATCGTGATCGTGCTCGCCACCTGGCTCGCGGGCCCCAGCCGCTGGGCGACCTCGGCCCGTCACACGGTCACCCCGTATCTGCGCGAGCCGAGCTACGCCTACGGCGGCCTCGCGGCGGTCCTGGCGCTGGTCTTCTGGTGGGATCCCGTGATCGCGACCCACCGGCTCGTGCCGCCGCTGCTGCTGATCGCATTTGCGGTTCTGGGGACCGAGGTGCTGCGGCGCCAGGTGACCCGCGAGTTCCCGGACCGGGTTCTGGCCGCTCCCGCGTAGGTCTGGGAATTTCATCCAATCTGGGCGGTGTGCTCCGGGTCGGCCAATGATGGGATTCGCCGGACACTCAGACGACCGAGCGGCGCCGTAAACGCGTCCCTCGACAAGAGAAAGGAATCGACAATGAGAGGTGCGGGTCGCATGATGTTCGCGGCGATCCTCCTTTTGATCGTCGGCACGCTCAACATCGTCTATGGGATCGGCGCCCTCGACGATGCCAACTACTTCGCCGGCGACACCCGGTTCGTGCTCGACGACCTCAACACCCTCGGGTGGGTGCTCATCCTCCTGGGTGTGCTCGAGCTGACCGCCGGCTTCTCGCTGATGAGCGGGCGGACGTATGGACGGGTCATCGGTATCACCGCCGGCAGCCTCGGCGCAATCGGCGCGCTGTTCTCGGTCGGCGGGGCGAACCCCTGGTGGTCGCTTTGCGTGTTCGCGCTCTGCGTGTTCGTTGTCCACGGCATCGTGGTCTTCGGCGAGGACGAGCGCGTCGCGTAAGTCAGGCGTCTGGGAGCCCGGCCGCCGAGCCGGGCTCCCGGTGCATCAGGCTGCGGGTTCGCGTCACCGTGGACGCCGCGCTCTCCACTCGCCCGCCCAGCGAGGGCCCACCCAAAAGGTCTACGCCCCATGCAAAGGAGAACTCTTGGCCCCTACCCCCGTGCCTGTGGCATCCGAGTGGTGCGCCAATCTATGCGCCAGCGACGTCCGTTGACCGCGCCTGCGCGGACGTCACTCACGCTCGAGTGAAGGCGCCTGCCGGAATCGAACCGGCGTAAACGGCTTTGCAGGCCGCTGCGTAACCACTCCGCCAAGGCGCCGCGGAAGGGCGCAAGCGTACCGGCGCGCCGTCCGCGGCTCGGGCGTACCTTTGCGCTCGATCGGCTAGCGCCCGACTGGCGCGAGCACCTGACCCGCGCCGAGCCAACTGGGCTCAGTTAGTCGGAGTCGTTACGCAGACCACCTCCGCGGTGCCCGTGGACGACACTTCGGTCGCTGGGCCGATGGCCGTCACCGCCAAGGCGAAGAAACCCGTGCCGGTGCCGGCCGCCGTGTAGAACTCCTCGGTCCAAAACCGCTCGTCCGGGTCGAGGTTGGGGATCGTGTGGTTTGCGGCCACCAGGGCCTCTCCCAGCGTCGGCACGCGCAGCTCCATCGAATCGCAGAGTTGGTGCGCGCCCAGCCATTGGCTGTTGGAGTTCGTGTTGCGAACACAGAGCTCACCGATCCGGATGGTGCCGTGGGTGCAGGTATCGACTCCGCTCTGGTTGGCGATGTCTTTGCCGGTCAACCCGCCGTTCGGGAGCGTGTCGTCGCGCACGTCGACGGACTTGACTTGGCCGTTGACGATGTCGGAGCTGAAGACGGTGTTGGCCGCGTAGGCGCTGCCGGTGCCGAGCGCGATCAGTAGCGCGAGCACGCCGATCCACTGGGCGCGCAGGTGAGCGAGGACGGTGCGACGCATGAGGGGACTCCTCCCTTCGTAGGCTGAGAATGAACCGCGGGGGCCCTAGGGGCACCCGTCGCTGCCGGACGGCCTGCAGCGGAAACTGATCCCGTCGAGGTAGACGCGGTGGGCGGCGGTATCGGCCGCGACGAAGCCGAGGTTGGTGACGGCGATCGTGTTCACGAACCGGGGGGTGGCGAGGGTGTCGGACCGCGCGACGAACGCGTTGAGCCCGGTGGCCGCGCCGCGGTAGCCGGGTGGCAGTTTGAAGATCGGGCTCTTCGAATCCATCGGTCTCGGGGTCCCGTTCCTGATGCAGGCCACCGACCCTTGCAAATGGACGATCCCGTCTCGATCCCTCAGATATCCGACGTCGTCCGAAGTCCAATTGCCCAGGCCGCTGGGGCTGGTGCATGCCAGCAGGTCCGGAACGATCAGCTGTGCCGCCGGCGAGAGCTTGGCCTCGGTCACCGCGCCGTCGCCCAGATCGACAGTCTGCACCTGACCGGTGGCGATCTTGGACGACCGCACCGCGCTTTGGCCGAGGTCCGCGGTCTTCACCTCGCCATCGACGATGTCGGAGCTGAAGATCGTGTCGGCGGCGTAGGCGGTGCCGCCGGTGATCACCACGACCAGGGCGAGCGCTCCCATCCACTGAGCGCGCAGGTGGGCAAGGACGTTGCGGAGCATCGGGCTCTCTCCCTTCGTTGCTGGACCCCATACTCTCCCGCACGCGTTAGGGTCGGAACGCATGGCGGAAATCCAAGAGCGCAGGGCCGGGCCGATCGCCTACCGGGAGATCGTCCCGGACCGCGACGAGCAGGGCCCGCCGGTGGTCTGCCTGCACGGATTCCCGGAGAGCTCGCGGATGTGGATCGCGGTCATGGAGGCGCTCGAGGCCGCCGGCCGGCGCGTGGTCGCGCCGGACCTCTTCGGGCTCGGCGACTCCGAGTCGTCCGGCCCGCAGACCTTCGAGGCCAACCTCGAGGCCTTCACCGAGTTCATGGACGGCCTCGACTTCGGCGAGGTCGCCGTCTGCGTGCACGACTGGGGCGGATTCCTCGGCCTCGCCTGGGCGTGCGACCACCCCGACGATGTCACCGGCCTGGTGATCTCGGCCGCCGGCTTCTTCGCGGACGGGAAGTGGCACGGGATGGCGGAGGCGATCCGGTCGCCCGAGGGCGATCAGATCGTCGCCGGGATCGATCGCGACGGCTTCGCCGCCCTGCTGCGCTCCTCGGGCGCGGACGCGTTCACCGACGAGGACATCGACGCCTACTGGCGGCCGTTCGCCGACGGGCGCGGCCAGCGGGCGACGCTCGACTTCTATCGCTCGATGGACTTCGAGAAGCTCGGTCCCTGGCAGGGCAAGCTCGGCGAGCTCGGGGTCCCGGCCCTCGTGCTGTGGGGCGGCAACGACGAGTTCGCCCCGCTCGCCACCGCGCATCGGTTCGAGCGCGAGATCCCGGACTCGAAGCTGGTGGTGCTCGACGGCGCCGGGCACTTCGTGATCGAGGAGCACCGCGAGCGCTGCGCCAAGGAGATCGCCGCCTTCCTGGCGAGTCGCCGCTAGTTGAGGTTCATACGCACGCGGACGACGCTGCCGTCGGCCCCGGTTCGCACCTGGACCTGGTCGCAGACCTGGCTCACGATCCAGAGGCCGCGCCCGTTGATCTGGTCGGGGCTCGGACGCCGGCGACCGATCGACGTGTCGTCGATGTGCCCTCGGTCTGCCACCTCGCAGACGAACGCGTCGGGCTCGCGCCCACACCCGCACGCGGCCCCTGCCGCCGCCATGGAGGATGCTGTTCGCCGCCAGCTCGCTCGCGGCGAGCACGACGTCGCTCCGCCTCCCGCCGCTGACCCCGGCCAGCTCCGCGGCCTCGCCGACGAACCGCCGCACGGCGCTGAGCCGCGTGCGGTCGAAGTTGAGCTCATCCGTGGCCTCCGGGGCACCCGGCAGGCTGCGGACGAAGGACGGCGGTGCCTGCGGGGGCGCCGCCTCGGCGTACCCGGGAGGGCGCTCACCCACGGCCCGGCTCCTCACCTGATCGTGGGCAGGATCCGATACCGCCTTACTCCAAAACCCGCCACTCATGTGGAGTTGGTACCCCACATGCCGGGTTCCGAACACCAGTGGTGGTGAACCGTGCGATCTGAATCGTTCCGGCCGCAAGGCGGGCTCGCCGGTTCGCGGCGAGCCCGCCCGTATCCGCCGAGGCCGATCAGGCGGCCGCCGGCTCGATGTTCTGATTGATCCGGAAGCGGTTGTCGGGGTCGTAGTTCGCCTTGATCTGGGCGAGCCGGTCGTAGTTGTCGCCGTAGCTCGCCCGGACCCGGTCGCGCCCCTCGTCCATCATCATGTTCACGTAGGCGCCGCCGGCCGAGTAGGGGTGCAGCGCCTCCTGGTAGTCGACGCTCCAGCTTGCGGATCGCTCGACGTTCGCGGGATCCGGGTCGACGCCGGCGAACACCGAGCCCCAGTTGGCGTCGCGGTAGCCCCACGGCGTGTCGGAGGAATCCGGGTCGTGCGCGGCACCGTCGATCGGGTACAGGTGCATCGTCGACTTCCAGGTCGGCATCTCGGGGCCGTACTTGGCGTGCACGTCGATCGCCTCGTCGGGGATCTCCTTGACGAAGTCGGCGCGCCAGTACCACTGGTCGCCCTTCGGGTAGACGCCGTCGAAGGCGCCCTGCAGCGCCGGGTGCGGCATCGCCTGCGGCCCGTGCAGCAGCGGCTCGGGCGGTTGCGTCGAGCAACGGGGCCATCGCCTTCGCCGCCGCCTCCTCGTCGTCGCCGACGTAGCACCAGACGATCCCGCTCACCTGGCGGAGGTGCAGCTCCTCGGGGAACGGGTCGCCCGGGGGCACCGATCCGTAGAGGAAGAAGCCGTTGAGCTCGCGCGGGGCGCCGGTGATGAAGTCGCGGTACACGCGCAGCACCTCGGGGCCCTGCTCGACCGACCAGAACGTCGGCCCGGCGACCACCGTGTCGACCTCGTGCAGGCGGAACGTGAACTCGGTGACGACGCCGAAGTTGCCGCCGCCGCCGCGGATCGCCCAGTGGAGGTCCGGGTTCTCGTCGGCGCTCGCGCGGACGCGCTCGCCGCTTGCGAGCACCATCTCCGCCGCGAGCAGGTTGTCGATCGAGAGCCCGCACTTGCGGGTCAGGTGCCCGAGGCCGCCGCCGAGCGTCAGCCCGCCGACGCCCGGTGGTCGAGATGATCCCGCTCGGGGTCGCGAGGCCGTGCTCGTTCGTGGCGGCGTCGACCTCGCCCCAGGTCGCACCGCCGCCGACGCGGACGGTGCGGGCCTCCGGGTCGACCTCGATCGTCTTCATCGGCGAGAGGTCGATCACGACCCCGTCGTCGACGGTGCCGAGGCCGCCGCCGTTGTGGCCGCCGCCGCGGATCGCCAGCGGCAGGTCGTGCTCGGTGGCGAAGCGGACGGCCTTGGCGACGTCGTCCGGCGTCGTGCAGCGGGCGATCAGCGCCGGGCGGCGGTCGATCATCGCGTTGTAGACGGGGCTCGGGCCTCGGCGTAGGCCGGCGTCGTCGGGACCGATCAGCTCGCCCGCGAAATCGTTCAGCTCGCTGGCTTGCGGCCTCGGCGGGTGTGGTCGCCGTGCTCATGCTTCCCCTTCTCGAGTGGATTCCAGGATCGTCTTGCGAGCGACCCTATGCGCCCGCGCGCGGCCCTGTCATGACCCGAGTTGATCCATTTCTCGACCCGGCCCACGCGCGCCCGGCCGCGAGCGCGCATGATCAGACCTGACTATGGTCGTGCGCGACGGCGCCATGCAGGAACTCCCCGGTGCGCTCGGCCTCGAGTCGACGCTGCCGTTCGTCGGACGCGCGGCCGAGCTGCGAGACCCTGCGGGCGCTGATGCCGCGGGCCGAGGGCGAAGGGCGCCGGGTCGGCGCTCGTCGGCGGCGAGCCGGGATCGGGCAAGAGCCGGCTGGTGCGCGAGTTCTCGGCCGAGGCCGCGGGCGACGGCGTCCTGGTCGCTCTCGGGCAGCCTGCGACGCGATGGTGCGCACCCCGTACGGCCCGTTCGTCGAGGCGCTCGACCATCTCGCCCGGGTCACCGAGCCCGGACGAGCTGCGTGCCGCGCTCGGCACCCGCGGCGGCGAGCTCACCCGGCTGGTCCCGAACCTGCCGGCCCGGGTCGGCGAGCTGCCCCCGCCGACCGAGGGCGACCCGGACACCGAGCGCCATCGCCTGCACACCGCGGTCACCGATCTGCTGGCCGACATCGGCGCCGAGCGGCCGCTGCTGCTGGTGCTCGAGGACGGGCACTGGGCCGACGCGCCGACCCTGCTCCTGCTCCGCCATCTCGCCCGCGTCGGCCGCGGGCGCGCGCCTGCTGGTCGTCGCCACCTTCCGCGACACCGAGGGCGACGTGCCCGAGGCGCTCGCGGAGACGCTCGCCGACCTGCGGCGCTCCGACGACGTCGTCCGCCTGCACCTCGACGGCCTCTCCGCCGCCGAGGTGACCGAGTTCGTCCGCGACGCCGCCGGCGGCGAGCTCGGCTCCGGCCCGCCGGAGCTCGCCGGGACGATCAGCGACCTCACGGGCGGCAACCCGTTCCTGGTCTGCGAGCTCTGGCGGGCGCTGATCGAGACCGATGCGGTGCAGGCGGCGGGCGGAGCGATCCGGCTCACCCGGACGCCGACCGAGCTCGGCACGCCGGAGAGCGTCCGCGAGGTCGTCAGCCAGCGGCTCTCGCGGCTCGAGCCCGGGACGATCGACCTGCTCGAGCTCGCCGCGACCGCCGGGGCGGGGTTCGAGCTCGAGACGATCCGGCGAGCCGCCGCGCTCGAGGAGCGCGAGCTGCTCGCGGCGCTCGACCAGGCGATGCGCAGCGGGATGCTCGAGGAGCGCCCGGCCCCGGGCCTGACCTATCGGTTCACGCACGAGCTGGTCCGGCGAGCGCTCTACGACCGCCTCGGCGCCCTGCGCCGGGCGGAGCTTCACCTGCGGGTCGGCGAGGCGCTCGAGGACGCCGCGGGCCGCTCGGGCCGGGCGCTCGCCGACCTCGCCTACCACTTCGCCGCCACCGGGCCGATCGGCGGCACGCGGCGCGGGATCGAGTACAACGTGCTCGCGGCGCGGGCGGCGATCGCGGGGCTCGCGTTCGACGAGGCGGCGGCGCGGCTGCGTACGGCGCTCGAGCTGCGGATCGACGAGCCGGCTCGAGCGCGCCGAGGTCTTCCTCGAGCTCGGCACCGCCGGCCACCGGGCCGGCAAGGCCGGCGACGCGCTGAGCGCCTTCCGCTCCGCCGCCGAGATCGCCCGCGAGCTCGGCGACGCGCGGCTGCTCGCCCGGGCGGCGATCGGCTACGAGGAGGCGTGCTGGCGCCCGGGAATCGCCGACGAGGGCGCGGTGGAGCTGCTCGAGGAGGCGGCGATCGCCCTCGGCGAGGAGCGCTCGGAGCTGCGCGTCGGGCTGCTCGGCGGGCTCGCCCGGGCGCTCGACTTCCGCGGCGAGCACGACCGGGGCGCGATCGTCCGCGGCGCTGCGATCGAGATGGCGCTCGAGCTCGGCGATCGGACAGGCCTGGCCACGGTGCTGATGCGCTCCTACTGGGCGCGCGGTTCGGCCTCCCTCGAGGACATCCTCGAGATGGCTGACCGAGGCCTGTGACCTCGCCGAGGAGCTCGGCGACACCGAGATCCGCACCGAGGCGATGGCCTGGCGGGTGCCAGCCTTCGTCGCCCTCGGCGACCTCGAGTCGGCGCGTCGCGAGGTCGCCGTCCTGGTCGAGAGCGCCGAGCAGACGGCGCAGCCGTTCATGCTCCACGTCGCCGAGCACTACGGCTCGGCGATCGCGCTGGGCGACGGGCGCCTCGACGAGGCCGAGGCGCGCCAGCGGCGCTCGAACGAGTGGAGCCGGCTGCTCACCGGCCGCGACGCCACCGGCGTTCACGGGATCCAGATGTTCAGCATCGTGCGCGAGCAGGGGCGGCTGGCCGAGCTCGCGCCGGTGATCAGGGTGCTCGCCGCCGAGGGCCACGAGCAAGGGCCGTGGCGGCCGGGCCTCGTCTCGCTGCTGGTCGAGCTCGGGATGGACGCGGAGGCCGAGGCCGAGCTCTCGCAGATCGCCGCCGAGGGGCTCGACCGCTTCCGCGAGTCGCTGTGGCTCGCCTCGCTCACCTATCTCACCGACGCGTGCGCGGCGCTCGGCCATCGCGAGATGGCGGCGATCGTCTACCCCGAGCTCGAGCCGCTCGCGGGCTCGAACGTCATGATCGGCCACCTGGTCGCCTACTACGGGGCCGCCGACCGCTACCTGGGGATGCTCGCCTCGACGTTGGGCGAGCGTGAGCGTGCCGACCGCCACTTCGAGCAGGCGATGGAGCTCAACCGCCGCATGGGCGCCTCGACCTGGCTCGCCCACACGGCCTACGAGTACGCCCGGCATCTGCTCCGGCCGTCCGACGCCGACGACGAGCGGGCCGCGGCGCTCCTCGCCGAGGCATCGGAGCTCGCCGCGCGGATCGGCTTGGGCGCGACTCGAGGCGCGGATCCAGGCCCTGGGAGCTCGGCCTCAGCCCCCGGGCCTGCCCGACGAGCTGACCGCGCGCGAGGGGCAGATCCTGGCCCTGGTCGCGCGCGGGCTCAGCAACCGCGAGATCGGCAGCGCGCTGTTCATCAGCGAGCACACCGCCGCCAACCACATCCGCAACATCCTGCGCAAGACCAGCTGCGCGAACCGCACCGAGGCCGCGTCCTACGCGCACCGGCACGGGCTCACCGAGGCCGAGAGCTAGCGTCGCGCTAGGATCAGCGGGCCATGCCGCTCTACATGATCGAGCGGACCTTCGCCGACCAACTCGAGCTCTCGAGCGACGACGTCCAGCTGATCGAGGAGATCAACTCCGACGAGAACGTCCGCTGGCTTTTCTCGTTCCTGAGCGCCGACCGGCGCCGGACCTACTGCCTCTACGAGGCCCCGTCTCCGGACGAGATCCTGATGGCGGCCCGGCGGGCGAACATCCCGGCGGATGCGGTGGTCGAGGTCGGCCCCGCGACGGTCGAGCTCTCGGACCGGTTGCGCGACTGGGCCGCCGCACAGACCGAGTAGCCCCCCGCTAGGGGTCCCCCGACTACGGGATGAAGTACATCGGGTTCGGGAGCTTGAACGCCCGCCGCGCGTGGCCGCCGGCGAGGTCGGAGTCCTGGTCGCCGACGTTGACCAGGATCGTGAAGCCGAGCTCCTCCTCGATCAGCGCCCGCTCGCCGCTCTTGTACTCGATCGTCGAGTGCGCCTCCGCGGGCTTGGTCGTCAGCGTGTAGCCCTGGTCGTAGCCGACGCTCTGCAGGTTGGTCTCGGTCGGCGAGCGGACCACGTCCGGGCGGCCGGTGATGAAGAATGCCTCGACGCCCTTCTTGCGGGCGAGGCGGTACAGGTCGAGCGTCGGCGCGATCGCCGGGTCGTTTCCGGAGACGGCGCCCGTGACGAGGCCGGCCTGGCTGAAGCCGGCGGCGTTGAGGCCCTCGTAGTTGGAGAGCGACGTCTCGTCGATGTCGAGCACGAGCGCCGGCTTGACCTCGTGGCACTTGCGCCCGCGGCGGTTGCACTCCGAGTAGCGGCCCGGACCGCTCGACTCGCGCAGTCGCCGCAGCTGGTTGGTGAGCGACTGCTTGGCCTTGGCGTCGACCGTGGCGATCTCCTGGTCGTAGGCGCCGGAGTCGTGATAGCTGCGGATCGTGCTCGGCAGCTCGGCGACGCCGTAGGTGGACTCGCCGCCGAGGTCGGGAAGCCCGCCGCCGGTGAGCTTGATCGAGGTGACCTCGGTGTCGCCGTCGGTGATGTAGCGGGCCGCGACCGCGCCGCCGACGGTGATCGCCCCGATCGCAAAGCCGATCGCGAGGAGCACGAGCGCGTGGAGATGGCGGCCTCGAAACGACATCGCTAGGCCGCGAGTCTCTCAGATCACGAGCGCACCGATTGCGTGCTCTCGGGCCCGGGGCGGACGATCAGCACGTCGCCGGGCGCCGACTCGAGCAGCCAGGCGACGTCGGAGGGATCGAAGCCGTCGCTGGCGCTCGTGCGCGCCGGGACGACAACCGCGTCGTAGTCCTGCTCGGCCAGCAGCGAGGCGAGCGCGTGGCGCGGGGTGCGCCCCCGCTCGATTCGCGAGTCGACCGGGACGCCGGCCCGGGCGGCGCGCTGCTCGATCAGCTCCAGCAGCGCCAGCGCGCTCTCGCATTCGCTGCCCAGCGGCGCTTCGACCGAGAGCGAGAACGGGACGATCGCCAGATAGGCCGGCATCAGCACCGCGTCCTGTGCCTGGGCGAGCCGCAGGGTCGCCTCGAGGCTGCGCTCGGAGAGCACCGAGCCCAGGAACGGGAACAGGATCCGGCGGGTGGCCGCGGGAGCCGGGCTCGGCCGGGGCTCGCGGGTCGCGCGGGCGATCGCGGGAGCCATCACTCGCTCCCCTGAAGCTTCGCCCGGTCGGCGACGATCCGCACGTCGACCCCGGGCATCCTGCGGATCAGGCGCTCGGGCAGCGATTCGCGCAGGCGGGCGAGGCCGGTCCGCGGCGGCGGCTGTCCGATCAGCAGGTAGGTGGTCCCGCGCTCGGCGGCGACCGCCGCGGCGACCTCGGCGATGTCGTCGCCCTCCTCGATCAGCATCCGCGCCCCGAGCACCGAGGCGAGCTTGCCGAGCGCCTGCAGCTGCTCGCGCTCCTCGGCGCTCGCCGCCCTGCCCGGCTCCTGGACATAGAGCAGATCGAGCTCGGCGCCGAGACGCTGGGCCGAGCGCCATGCCCGCCGCACCAGTCGTTGCGAGCTCGCGTGCGGAGTCACCAGCGCCAGCGCCCGCTCGCCGACCGCCGCCGGCGCCGACTCGATCACCCGCTCGCGGGTGCCGACCGCCTCCTCGGGCCTGGCCGCGCGCTGCTTCGCCTCGACCTCCTGGGCCACCTGGCGCAGCGCGAGCTCGCGCAGGGTGGCCAGGCTCTCGATCCGAAAGAAGTTGTTGAGCGAGGCCTCGATCCGCTCCGGCGGGTAGATCTTGCCGGCCCGCAGTCGCTCGATCAGCGCCTCGGGGGTGAGGTCGATGAGCACGACCTCGTCGGCCGAGGCGAGCACCGAGTCGGGGAAGGTCTCGCGCACCCGGACTCCCGTCATCTCCGCGACCTGGTCGTTGAGGGTCTCCAGGTGCTGCACGTTGACGGTCGAGAAGACGTCGATGCCGGCGTCGAGGACGTCGGCGATGTCCTCGTAGCGCTTTGCATGCTCGACCCCGGGGGTGTTGGTGTGCGCGAGCTCGTCGATCAGGCAGAGGTCGGGCGCACGGCGGAAGATCCCCGGCAGGTCCATCTCCTCGAGCGCCGATCCCCGGTACTCGACCCGCCGGCGGGCGAGTTGCTCGAGCCCGTCCCCCTGCGCCACGGTCTCGGCCCGTCCGTGAGGTTCGAGATAACCGATCACGACGTCCCGCCCCGCCTCGGCCTCGGCCCGGCCCTCCTGGAGCATCCGGTAGGTCTTCCCCACCCCCGCCGCCATGCCGAGGAAGATCTTGAAATGGCCCCGGCCGGTGCGCGCCATGCGACCGAATTGTCCCTCATGCCCCGAGCAGGTTGTGGACGAGGAGGTCGATCATCTTGATCCCGATGAAGGGCGCGACCAGGCCGCCGAGGCCGTAGATGAGCACGTTGCGCCGCAGCAGCCTCGCCGCGCCGACGGCCCGGTAGCGGACCCCCCGCAGCGCCAGCGGCACCAGCAGCGGGATGATCAGCGCGTTGAAGACGATCGCCGAGATGATCGCCGACTCGGGCGTGCCCAGGTCCATGATGTTGAGCTTGTCCAGCGGCCCGCTCCCGAAGCTGCCCGGGAGCCCGTTCGCCGCCGCCGCCGCGTAGGTCGCGGCAAAGATCGCCGGCAGGATCGCGAAGTACTTGGCGACGTCGTTGGCGATCGAGAAGGTCGTCAGCGCGCCGCGGGTGATCAGCAGCTGCTTGCCGACCTCGACCACCTCGATCAGCTTCGTCGGGTTCGAATCGAGGTCGATCATGTTGCCCGCCTCGCGCGCGGCCTGGGTGCCGGTGTTCATCGTCACGCCCACGTCCGCCTGCGCCAGCGCCGGAGCGTCGTTGGTCCCGTCGCCGGCCATCGCCACCATCCGCCCGTCGTGCTGCTGACCGCGGATCAGCTCCAGCTTCGCCTCCGGCGTCGCCTCGGCGAGGAAGTCGTCGACCCCGGCCTCCTCGGCGATCTTTGCCGCGGTGAGGCGGTTGTCGCCGGTGACCATCACCGTCCGGATCCCCATCGCGCGCAGCTGGTCGAAGCGCTGGCGCATCCCCTCCTTGACCACGTCCTTGAGGTAGACGACTCCGAGCACCTCCGCGTCGCGAGACACGGCGAGCGGGGTGCCGCCCTCGCGCGCGATCCGGTCGATCACGCCCCGAAGCTCGGCCGGCGCCTGGCCGCCCTGCTGCTCGACGAAGTCCAGGATCGCGTCGCCGGCGCCCTTGCGCAGCCGATGCCCGTCCAGGTCCACGCCGCTCATCCGGGTCTCGGCCGTAAAGGGGACGAACTGCGCCTGGTCGTCGGCGAACTCGTGCTCGCGGATCCCGTACTGCTTGGCGAGCACGACGATCGACCGCCCCTCCGGGGTCTCGTCGGCGAGCGAGGCGATCTGCGCGACCTCGGCGAGCTCGGCCTCGCTGGTGCCCGGCATCGGGACGAACTCGGTCGCCTCGCGGTTGCCGAGGGTGATCGTCCCGGTCTTGTCGAGCAGCAGCACGTCGACGTCGCCGGAGGCCTCGACCGCGCGGCCGGACAGCGCGAGCACGTTGCGGCGCACGAGCCGGTCCATGCCGGCGATCCCGATCGCCGACAGCAGCGCCCCGATCGTGGTCGGGATCAGCGCGACCAGCAAGGCGATCAGGGTCGCGACCGAGACCTGGGTGGCGGCGAAGTCGGCGAACGGGCGCAGCGCGACCACGACCACGAGGAAGACCAGCGTCAGCCCCGCGAGCAGGATGTTGAGCGCGATCTCGTTCGGGGTCTTGCGGCGCTCCGCGCCCTCGACCAGGCCGATCATCCGATCGAGGAAGCTCTTCCCGGGCTCCTGGGTGATCTCGACCACGATCCGGTCCGAGAGCACCCGGGTCCCGCCGGTCACGGCGCTGCGGTCCCCGCCCGACTCGCGGATCACCGGGGCCGACTCGCCGGTGATCGCCGACTCGTCGACCGAGGCGATGCCCTCGATCACGGTCCCGTCGCCCGGGATCACCTCGCCCGCCTCGACCACGACCACGTCGCCGGGCCGCAGATCGGTCGCGGGCACCTCGCCGCCGTCGCGCAGCCGGGCGACGGTGTCAGTGCGCATCGCCCGCAGGGCGTCGGCCTGCGCCTTGCCGCGGCCCTCCGCAAGCGCCTCGGCGAGGTTGGCGAAGACGACGGTGAGCCAGAGCCAGGCCGCGACCGTGAACGTGAACCACGCCGGCTCGTCGCCGCCGCCGAGCGGCTCGCCGCCGAACGCCTGGTTGAGCCAGCCGAGCGCGGTGATCACGGCGCCGACCTCGACCACGAACATCACCGGGTTGCGGATCTGGTGCCTGGGGTCGAGCTTCGCGAGGCTGGCGACGAGCGCCGTGCGCCAGACCGCCGGGTCGATGGTCCTCATTGGCCGGCTCCCTGCTCCTGGTCGAGGTCGATGTTGAGCTCGAGCACGTTCACGCCGGGCTCGCCGAGCACCCCGAGGCCGCGGCCGTCGGTGTGCTCGTCGATCAGCTCGAGGACGCGATCGAGCGGCAGCTTGCGCACGGCCGCGACCCGGTTGGCCTGGATCCGCGCGTTTGCCTCCGAGATCTGCGGGTCGACCCCGGAGCCGGAGGTGGTGACCGCGTCGACGGGCACGTCGGCGACCGTGAGGCCGGGGCTGTAACGGGCCTCGCGGGCTACGTAGGCCTCGGCCTTGTTGGCGAAGAAGCGGCTGAGCGCGAGGCTGTTCGGGCCGAGGTTGTTGAAGAAGGTCACGTCGCCCGAATAGCCCGTGGCCGATGGGCGTGGCTGGAAGTAGGCGGGATCCCGCTCGAGCCCGGGACCGCGGGCCGCGTCGCGCTTGAACGGCTGGCCGATCAGCTCCGAGCCGACGACCCGGCCGTCGACCTCGATGAGCGAGCCGTCGGACTGGCTCGGGAACACGAGCTGGGAGACGCCGGTGGTGACCAGCGGGTAGGCGAACCCGAAGATCAGCGTCAGGACGACGATCGCGATCGTCGCGGTGATGGCGTCCTTCTTCAGATCCCGGCGCATCTCAGAACAACTGGGTCGAAAGTCCCTGGACGACCGGGCCGAGGAGCAGGGCTGGGAAGAAGGTGAGCGCGGCGACGATCACGATCACCCCGATCAGCAGGACGACGAAGGTCGGAGAGTCGGTGCGGAAGGTCCCCGCTCCGGCGGGCGAGATCCGCTTGGTGGCCAGCGAGCCGGCGACCGCGAGCGCGGCGAGCAGGGGCACGAAGCGCCCGATCAGCATCGAGACCCCGCCGAGCAGGTCGGCGAACGTGATCCCGTAGGCGCCGACGTTGCCCGGCGCGTTCGGCTGCACGAAGCCGGTGTAGCCGGCGAAGGCGGAGCCGTTGTTGTTGCCCTGCGAGGTGTAGGCGTAGAGCGTCTCGGAGAAGCCCTGGGGGCTGAGCTTGTTGTAGATCGAGGGGTCGCCCCACTTGAGGGCGATCGCCAGCCCGGTCGCGACCAGGACCAGCATCGGCACGGCGATCGTCCCGATCACGACGAGCTTCACGTCCCGCGCCTCGATCTTCTTCCCCAGGTACTCGGGCGTTCGGCCCACCATCAACCCGGCGATGAACACGGTCAGGATCGCGAACAGCAGCACCCCGTAGAGGCCCGACCCGACCCCGCCGAAGATCACCTCCCCGGTCATCATGTTGGCCAGCGGCACGGCGCCGCCGATCCCCGTGAACGACTCGTGGGCCGAGTTGACCGAGCCGTTGGACGCCGCGGTCGTGACCGCCGCCCACTCGGTGCTCGCGGCGATCCCGTTGCGCTGCTCCTTGCCCTCCAGGTTGCCGCCCGTGGTCCCCTCGCCGGAGGCGAGCCGCTCGATCCCCGCCGCCTTCTGCGCCGGCGAGCCGTTCTGCTCGGCCGCATAGCCGACTCCGATCGTGGCGACGAGCATCACCGCCATCGCCCCGTAAAGAGCCCACCCCTGGCGCCGGTTGCCGATCATGCGCCCGAAGGTCGCCGTCAGCGCGGCCGGGATCAGGAGGATGAAGAGCAGCTCGACGAAGTTGGAGAACGCGGTCGGGTTCTCGAACGGGAAAGCCGAGTTGACGCTGAAGAAGCCGCCGCCGTTGGTGCCCAGCTGCTTGATCGCGATCTGCGATGCGGCCGGGCCGAGGGCGAGCGTCTGCGTGCCCCCGGTCAGCGTGGTCACCGTCTCGGATCCGCTCAGCGTCTGGATCACGCCCTGGGAGACCAGGATCAGGGCGCCGAGGAAGGAGAGCGGGAGCAGGATGTAGAGCAGGGTCCGGACGAGGTCCTGCCAGAAGTTGCCGAGCTCCTTGACCCCGCGACTGGCGAATCCGCGGATGACCGCGGCGAGCACCGCCATCCCGACCGCCGCGGAGGCGAAGTTCTGGACCGTGAGCCCGGCCATCTGAGCGAAGTAGCTGAGCGTCGTCTCGCCGCCGTAGAACTGCCAGTTGGTGTTGCTGACGAACGACGACGTGGTGTTGAAGGTGACGTCCCAGGGCGCCGAGCCGAAGCCCTCGGGGTTGAACGGCTGGATGTCCTGCGTGCGCAGGATGAGATAGAGGGCGGCGAACGAGAGGACGCTGAACAGCAGCGTCGATCGCCCGTAGGCCTTCCAGTCCTGCCCGCGCCCGGGGTCGACCCGCAGGAGGCGGTACAGCCCGCGCTCGAGCGGCCCGAGGATCCGGCTGAGGAAGACGCGCTCGCCCGTGTAGACCCGGGCCATGTAGGCGCCGAGCGGCGGCGTGAGCGCGGTCAGCACGCCGACGAAGATCGCGATCTGCAGCCACCCCTCGACGGTCATCGGAGCTCAGAACCTCTCGCCCCGGAGCAGGGCGTAGATCAGGTACGCGGCCAGCAGCACCGAGACCAGCAGCCCGGCGATCTCGGCGAAGCTCATACGCGATCGAGCCCTTCGATCAGCGCCAGCATGGCGACGAAGAAGACGACGGCGATGGCGATCGAGATCAAGTCCACCGCTCCAGCGTGCCTCGGTTCGCGTCAAGCGAACGCAAAGATTTGCCGCGGCGGGATAAAGAGCGCGTGAAGAACGCTGGATGGATCACGCAGGGGATGCCGTCGCCGGATCTCCGTCGTCGCCTCCTCGGCGGGACCTCCCGAAAAAGACATCCCCGGGACGCACAATTCGGGAGGTCGCGAGGAGACGTTGCGTCCGCGGCGTACTCGGCGGCTCGCTAGGCGGTGAAGCGGTAGCCGACGCCGGGATCGGTGCGGATCAGGCTCGGCTTGCCAGGCTCCGGCTCGATCTTTCGCCGCAGGTTGGCGATGTGGACGCGCAGCACCTGGGTGTCGTCCTGGAACCCGGGCCCCCAGACGTCCTTGAGCAGGGCGCGGTGGGTGAGCAGGCGGCCGCGGTTTCGGACCAGCAGCCGCAGGAGCTCGAACTCGGTCGGCGTCAGGTGAACGTCCTGTCCGTCCCTGGTCACGCGACGGCCGGGGAGATCGATCTCGATCTCCCCCACGCTCAGCACCGGCTCGGCGTCCTGGGCCGGCGAGACCCGCCGCAGTGCCGCGCGCAGCCGTGCCACGAGCTCATCCGGGCCGAAGGGCTTGGTCACGTAGTCGTCGGCTCCGGCCTCGAGCGCCCGCACCTTCTCGCGCTCGTCGCCGACCGCGGAGAGGACGAGAATCGGCATCTCGCTCCACTCGCGGATCGACCGGCAGACGTCGACTCCGTCACCGTCGGGGAGCACGAGGTCGATGATCGCCGCCTCCGGGCGACGGACCGCGGCGGCATCGAGCGCCTCCTGCGCGGTCAGCGCCGGGATCACTTCGAACCCGGCGTCGCCGAGGATCACGCGCAGCGCCCGCAGGATCTGTGCCTCGTCGTCGCAGATCAGGACCCGGGTGCGGCCGCTCATCCGCCACCCGCCACGACCGGCGCCTCTGCCGTCGGGAACTGGAACGTGAACGTCGCCCCCTCGCCGGGTGCCGATCGCACTCGCAGGCTGCCGCCGTTGGCCTCGGCGAAGCCGCGCGCGATCGCGAGCCCCAGGCCTGAGCCCCCGGCGCCATCGCCGGCGCCTCGGTAGAACGGCTCGAAGACTCGCTCGAGCTCTGACCGCGCGATCCCGGGCCCCCGATCGGTGATCTGGATCGCCACGCGGTCGCCGACCCGGTGCGCCCTAATCGCGATCGGGATCTCACCGGCGTAGCGGAGCGAGTTTTCGATCACGTTCGCGAGCGCGCGCTCGAGCTGGGCCTCGTCCGCGGCGATCGGCGGCAGGTCGCGGTCGAGGGCGAGGTCGAACGCCGTCGGAGGGGCGTCGATCCCGTCCAGCACCGCGCCGATCAGCTCCTCGGCGGTGCTCAGCTCCGTGCGCGCCTCGATCTCCCCGGATTGGATTCGGGAGAGGTCGAGCAGGTTGGCGACCAGCCGGGTGAGACGCTCGGACTCGATCGAGATCACCGAGATCAGCTCGGCACGGGCCGCGTCGTCGAGGGTGGGCGAGGCCAGGCCTCCCGCGGCCGCCGTGATCGCCGTCAGCGGCGAGCGCAGGTCGTGAGAGACCGAGCGCAGCAGCGCGGTCTTGACCACGTTCGAGCGCCGCAGCGCACGGGTCTCGATCACCTGCGCCTCGAGCTCCTCGCGCCGGCGCGCCGCGGTCAGCAGGGTCTCGAGGCCAGTGATCACCCGTTCCTCGATCGCCTCGATCAGCTCGGCACCGGTGCTCCGCGGGACCAGGATCGTCCCGGCGCGGTCACCCTCGACAACCATCGGCAGGGCGCGCGAACGCTGATCGCTGTCCTTCCACTCGGTGGTCACCTCGACGGCGGGGAGGTCGAACGCGCGCGCGATCCGCTGGCCGACGGTCCGCAGCGAGTCGCCGAGGTCTGAACCGCCGAGCAGGACCCGGGCCATCTCGGCGGTCAGGTCGGCCTCGCGGCGGCGGCGCTCGGCCTCCTCCGCCCGCGTCCGTGCGGCGTCGGCGAGTCCGCTGGTGACCACGGCGACGACGAGGAAGGCGCCGAGGGCGACCCAGTTCTGCTCGTCGGTGATCGTGAACTTGCCGGTCGGCGGAATGTGGAACCAGTTGAAGGCCGCGGCGCTGGCGATCGCGGTCGAGACCCCGAGCCACATGCCCCAGCCGGTCGAGGCGAGCAGGACGGGGAGCAGGTAGAGGACACCGGCCCCGGCCACCGGCATCACCTCGCGCAACCCGAAGATCGCGATCGTGACCACCGCGACGGCGGCCGCCGAGACCGCGATCCCGAGTGCGAGCGAGCGTTGAGCGACCCGGAGATCCATCTACGCCGCCGGCTTGCGACCGGCCGCGAGCTTGACCGAGATCGGCAGCTCGATCCCCTCACCGTCGCGGTAGTCCTCCACGAGCCGGTCGAACGCCGCCCGGATCCGCCGTTGCGTCTCCGGCGACTGGCGGCTCACCATCGCCGCCGTCCGAACGGTTCCGGCGAGCATCCCGTCCCAGACCTCCTCGGCCGTGGCGGCGCGATGCGCGAAGGCGATCGTCGTCACCGAGCGGTCCTCGAGCCCGCCACCGCCCAGCAACGCGTCGAACTCCGCTTCGTCGGAGAAGCGGAAGAAGTCCGGGCCCTGGGGTAGATCGGGGGGCGGGACCGCCCCGCCCTCGGCGACCGCCTGGAGGAACAGCTCGAAGAGCCTGGCGCGCTCGGCGAGGTCCCACGCCGTCAGCGCGAGCCTGCCGCCGGGGCGGAGCACGCGGGCGAACTCCGCGGTCGCCTGTTCGGGGCGCCCGAGGTGGAGGATGAGGAAGTTGCCGACGACGGCGTCGAATGAGGCATCCTCGAACGGAAGCGCGTGCGCGTCGGCCTGGCGGAGCTCGAGCCCTGGATGGAGCCGCCCGGCGAGCTCGATCATCGCGGGTGCGATGTCGATCCCGACCACCGAGGCGCCTCTCTCGGCGGCGCGGCCGGCCGCATAGCCGGGGCCCGTCGCCAGGTCGAGCACGCGCGTCCCTGACCCGACCCCGGCGGCGTCGAGCAGCGGCTCGACCAGGCGCCCGGTGATCTGCCCGAGGAACCCGTCGTATCCCGGCGCCTGCTCCTCCCAGGCCGCCGCCTCGAACGCATTGAAGGCATCGGGGTCGATCGCTCGGCCTTCCATGCCGCCACGGTACGCCTCTTGACAGTCGCCGGTCCGGTGCATAGCGTCGCCGGAATGTCGTCGCGGGCCGGGAGCGCCGTCACCCACATCAGCCAGGCCTATCCCGACCGGGTCGAGGTGCGCGGTCGCGACCTCTGCGGCGATCTGATGGGGCGGCTGAGCTTCACCGAGTACTTCCACCTTCTGCTCACCGGCCGCGAGCCGACCGCCGAGCAGCGCTTCTTCCTCGACCTGCTGCTGGTCGCGATCGCCGAGCACGGGATGATGCCCACCAACGTCGCCTCGCGGATGACCCTCGCCGCCGATCCCGGGTCGCTCCACGGGGCGGTCGCCGCGGGGATCCTCGGAGCCGGGCCGGTGATCCTCGGCACCGCCGAGGCGTGCGCCGCGCTGCTGGAGCAGGCGCAGGCGCAGGTGGCGGCGGGCGACGGGCCGGACGCGGTCGCCGAGCGGATGGCGCGCGCGATCCACGACGCCGGCGAGCGCTTGCCCGGCTTCGGCCACCCGGTCCACCGCCCGCTCGACCCGCGCGCCGAGCGATTGCTCGAGCTTGCCGACGAACACGGGGTGAGCGGCGCGCACGTCGAGCTCGCGCGCCGCTTTCGCGACGCCGCGGAGGGCGCCTGGGGCAAGCCGCTGACGATGAACGTCTCGATGCCGATCGCGGCCGTGATGCTCGACCTCGGCTTCGCTCCCGCGGCAGTCAAGTCCGTGCCGATCCTCGCGCGCACGGCGGGGCTGCTCGCCCACCTCGCCGAGGAGCGCACCGAGCCGGTCGGCTTCGCGATGGCGAAGGCCGCCGAGGACGCGGTCGAGTACGAGGCCCCGGGCGATCCGCCCGGATGATGCTCGACCCCGACGTCGAGGCCCGACCCTGGGCGGAGCAGCTCGCGCTCGACGACGAGCTCTACCGCGCCCAGATCGCCTACCTGTTCGACCGCTCGGCCTTCTACCGCGAGAAGCTCGCCGGGGCGGGCCTCGCCTCAGCCGAGGACGCCGGCGGGCTCGCCGAGATCGCGCGCCTGCCGCTGACCGAGAAGCAGGAGCTGCGGGCGACCTGCACCCCGGAGAACCCGATCGGCTCGCACCTGTGCGTCGAGCCCGCCGAGATCGTGCGCATCTACTCGACCAGCGGCACGACCGGGACCCCGAGCTACATCCCGCTCACCACCGGCGACCTCGACAACTGGGTGACCGGCTCCGCGCGCAGCTACGCCGCCTCCGGGGTCGGCGCCGGCCAGCGGCTCGTCTGCAGCTACAACGCCGGGCCGTTCGTCGCCGGGGCGGCGCTGGGCGCCTTCGATCGCATCGGGCTCGCCCAGATCCCGGTGGGCACCGGGAACACCGAGCGCCTGATGCGGGCGGTCGAGCTGCTGCGCCCCGAGGCCGCCGCGCTGACCCCGTCGTACGCCGCCTACCTGGTCGAGTGGGCGGCCGAGCGCGAGATCGACCTGCGCCGGTCGAGCGTCGAGCGGGTGATGGTCGCGGGCGAGCCCGGCGGCGGCGAGCCGGCGTTCCGCGCCCAGCTCGAGGAGGGCTGGGGCGCGCGCGTGACCGAGGCGATGGGGATCGGCGACATCGGCGTCTCGCTGTGGGGCGAGTGCGAGGAGCAGCGGGGGATGCACCTGGGAGCGCGCGGGTTCGTCCATCCGGAGCTGATCGACCCCGCCTCCGGCGAGGCGGTCGAGCTCGCCGACGGCGCCGAGGGCGAGCTGGTGCTCACCCACCTCCGGCACCACGCGGCGCCGCTGCTGCGCTTCCGCACCCGCGACCACGTCGAGGTCCGCACCGACGCGTGCGCCTGCGGTCGCACCGGCCCGCGCCTGCGCTGCATCGGGCGCACCGACGACATGCTGATCGTGCGCGGGGTCAACGTCTTCCCCTCGGCGGTGCGCGAGGTGGTCAACGGCTTCTCCCCCGAGGTCAGCGGCCAGATCCTGGTCCGGCCCCGGACGTCCGGCGTCAAGCAGGACCCGCCGCTGCCGGTGAGCGTGGAGCTCGCCCCGGGGGCGACGGCCGGCGCCGCGCTCGCGGAGTCGATCCGCGAAAGACTGCGGGAGGCGCTCGTGGTGCAGACCGAGATCGAGCTCGTGCCGTGGAAGAGCCTGCAGCGCAGCGAGTACAAGTCGAAACTGGTCGAGCGCTAGCGAGGAAGGAGAGCCGATGCGGAAGATCCAGGCCCAGGGTGTCCACCACATCACGATCGTCGGAGCCGACCGGCGGACGTCGATCGACTTCTGGGAGGGCGTGCTCGGGATGCCGTTCGTGTTCGAGCAGCCCAACCTCGACAACGAGTCCGAGAGCCACCTGTACTTCGATCCCGGCGACGGCCGCCTGATCACGATCTTCACCAACGAGGATCGTGCGGCCGACCCGGAGCGCACCCCCACCGATCCCGGCTGCGTCCACCACCTCGCCTTCGCCGTCTCCGCGGCGACCTTCAAGCAGACGGTGGAGCGCCTCGACGAGCGCGGGATCAGCCACAGCGGGATCAAGGACCGCGGCTTCATGGACTCGATCTACTTCGAGGACCCGCTCGGGCTGCTGATCGAGCTCGCCTCGTACCGGTTCGTGCCGCCACACGGCTTCACGCACGCCGAGGTGCTGCTCGAGGCGCACAAGATCCGCATCGAGCGCGACGACTACAACATCGCCGAGATCCACCTCGCGGACGCGATCGAGAAGCTCACGGAGGACTCACGCGAGTCGCTTTCCGACGACCGCTCCCCCAAGGACCCCTACAGCCAGGAGGACTAGATGGCCGCCAACACGCTCAACATCCTGACGCCGAGCGTCAACAACCTCACCGCCCGCGTCTTCGTCCGCGCCGCCGGGCTCGAGTTCGAGGAGGTCGACGTCTGGGGCCAGACCACCACCCCCGAGTTCCTCGCCAAGGACCCGGCGCACCTGACGCCGCTGCTCGAGGAGGACGGCCTGCCGCGGGGATCGCTGTGGGAGAGCTGCGCGATCATGCAGTACCTCTGCAACAAGCACGGCCTCGACCGCCTCTACCCCACCGACCCGGCCGAGCGGGCGATGAACGACAGCGCGATGTTCTACCTGATCGGGACGCTGTATCCGCTCGTCGCGCGGGCCACCTACCCCGCGCTCGGCTTCCCCCAGTACCCGGGCGAGGTCGCGACCTCCGACGCCGACGACGAGTTGAAGGCCCAGGCGCAGCGTGACGCCGAGGCCGCGATCGCCGACCCGCTCGAGGCCTACCACGCCTTCTTCCTCGACGGCAGGACCTTCATCGGCGGCGACGCGCCCTCGATCGCCGACATCCGCCTCGCGGCGACGCTCGAGTTCCTGCGCGCGATCGACTACGACTTCCCCGCCTGGGCGGAGGAGTACATGGCCGCGGTGGAGGAGGCCCTCGGCGAGGCGTACTCCGAGCCGGCGGCCGACGTGCGCGGCTTCGTCGCCTCGTCGAAGTCCTCCTGAGCGATCAGCGTGCGTCGGTGCGGGCGCGCTCCGCGTCGTCGGTGCGCTCGGCCTCCTCGGTGCGGTGGGGGTCGGGGTCGACCTGGTCCGCGTGCTCCTCGTGGGCCGCGGCGGTCTCGCGCTCGCGGTCGGCGGCCGCGGCGCGCTCCTCCGCCTCGGCGGCCTCGCGGCGGGCGCGTGCCGCCTGCTCCTCGGCGGCGGCCGACTCCTTCTCGGCCGTGAGCCGACGGGAGGACGCCTCCTCGCGGTGGGCTCCCGCCACCTGACGCCGGTCCTCGCGGACACGCTCGTTGCGCCTGCGGGAAGCCATGGCGATCAGGGCGATCACGACCAGGACGGCGATCACGATCAGGACGATTGCGACGGTGCTCATCTTCGATTCCCTTCGTTGGACACGAAAGCGGCTACCCGCCTACGGGGAGCCGAACCACGCAGAGCTCCGCGGGCCGCAGCCGATCCCGCCGCGCTGAGCCCGGTCGGGAGCGGGCCGATCGATTAGCCCGGCCCCGGCCCGGGTACGGATGCGTGGTCGAAGGAAGGGATCGGATGCCCGACTCGAGCAAGCGAAGGGACACCGCGGGCGGGATCCTGGGCCGGGGCTACGCCGCGGTCGTCGTCGGCCTGCGCCACCTGATCCCCCTGGCATGGATCGCGGCCGCGGTCGCGGCGAGTGTCGCTCTGCCGCAGCTCGGGTCCGAAGCCGGGGGTCCGATCGAGGACCTGGTCCCCGCCGACAGCGAAGCCGTGCAGGCGGCAGGGCGTGCGGCGGAAAGGTTCGGGTTCCCCCTGGTCGCCGACACCGTCGTCGTCCAGGAGAACCCGGAAGGGCTTTCGCGCGAGCAGCAGCGCGGGCAGCTGCGCGCCGCGGTCGAGACGAACGAGGGCCGCGGCATCGCGCCGGGGGAGCTGCGCGCCGCGGTGCCGATCAGCAATTCCCCGGGCGGGGCCCTCGGGATCGGGGAACGCCCGACGACGGCGCTCACCTATCTGATCTTCGTCCCCGGGGTCGGTGTCGCCGAGCGGTCCACTCTGGCCGAGCGCTACGCGAGCGAGGCGCTTGGCGGTGAGGCCGGCGACGTCGTGGGCGTCACCGGCCCGGCCCCCGCGCGACAGGCCCAGACCGAGGCGATCAGCGATTCCCTGCCCCTGATCGAGGGCGCGAGCGTGCTCGCGGTGCTGCTGATCGTCGGGCTCGCGTTCCGCTCGCTCGGCGCCCCGTTGGTGACGTTGTTCACCGGCGCGATCGCCTACCTGCTCATGGTTCGGGTCGTGCCGTGGGCGGGGGAGCGGCTCGGGCTTGACATCCCGCCCGAGGTCGAGCCCGTTCTCGTTGTCCTCCTGCTCGGCCTCGTCACCGACTACTCGGTCTTCTTCCTCGCCGGCATGCGGCGGCGGCTGCAGACGGGTGACGCGAAGCTCGCCGCGGCGCGCGGCTCGGTCGCCGAGACCGCCCCGCTCGTGTTCGCGGCGGGCCTGATCGTGACCGGCGGAACCGCGGCCCTGCTCGTCGGGGAGCTTGACTTCTTCCGCGCCTTCGGACCCGGCCTCGCGATCACGACCCTGATCAGCGTGCTCGTGGCGGGCACGCTGGTGCCGGCCATGATCGGCCTGTTCGGAGCCCGTCTCTTCGGGCGCCGAATGCGCGAGGGGATCGCCTCGGGGGACGAGGGCCGTGCGCCGGCGCGGGGGGCCGAGGCGATCGAAGTCCGGCGCGATTTGAAGCTCGACCAGCCCGAGCCCGATGGCGAGCGCCCGGGGCCGATCGCGCGCGCCCGCCGGGCGCTGGCGCGGCCCTTGCTGGCAATCCGGCGGGTACCGCGTCTCGGCGACGCCGCGCAGACGAAGTCGTGGCGAGTGCTCCTCGCCCGGTTCGCCTCCGCGCGCCCGGTGGCGATCGCGATCGGAATCGTCACCGTTGCGGTGCTGCTCGCCGCCGCCTCCGGCCTGCGGTCGACCGAGCTCGGGCTCACCTTCATCAGCGGCCTGCCGGACGACAACGAGACCAAGCAGGCCGCCGACGCCGCCTCTGCCGGGTTCGCCCCGGGGGTGCTGGCGCCGACCGAGATCGACCTCACCGGGCCCGGGATCGCGGATCGCCGCGCCGAGCTCGGGCGGCTCGAGACCCTGATCGCGCAGGAGCCGGGCGTCGAGGCGGTGCTCGGACCGCGCGAGCAACCTCCGGCCCCGGTTCCCCAGGTGATGGTCTCCGACGACGGCGACGGCGCTCGCCTCGCCGTCGTCTTCGACGAGGACCCGTTGGGGGCGCCCGCGATCGACCTCCTCGGGGCGCTCGAGAAGCGGATGCCGGCGCTGCTCGCGCAGGCGGGGCTGGACCCGGCGCCCGCGGTGGCGTTCGGTGGCCAGACGGCGCTCGCCCGGGAGACGGTCGACGCGGTGGTCGACGACCTGAAGCGTGTCGGCGTCGTCGCCCTGATCGCCAACCTGCTGCTCCTGGTCATCTTCCTGCGTGCGCTGATCGCGCCGCTGTACCTGGTCGCCGCGAGCGTGCTCGGGCTCGCGGCGACGCTCGGGCTCACGACCTTCGTCTTCCAGGACCTGCTCGGGCGGGACGAACTCACCTACTACGTCCCGTTCGCGGCGGCCGTGCTGCTCGTCGCCCTGGGCTCGGACTACAACGTCTTCATCGCCGGGCGGATCTGGAGCGAGGCGCGCGGGCGCAGGCTGTCCGAAGCGATCGCCGTCGCCGCTCCCTCGGCGGCGAAGGCGATCACCGTCGCCGGAATCGCGCTCGCCGCGAGCTTTGCCCTGCTCGCGATCGTCCCCCTCGGCTCGTTCCAGGAGTTCGCGTTCGTGATGGCGGTCGGGGTGCTGATCGACACCTTCATCGTTCGCCCGCTGCTCGTCCCGGCGCTGACGTCGCTCTTCGGCGAGCGCGCCTGGTGGCCCGGGCGGCGGACCCGGTCGCCCTCGTCCGAGGCCTTCGCCGAGCGCGTCGCGCGCCACGCCGGGATCCCGCTCGGGCTCGCGCAGCGCGCGAGCGCGGCCGCGCTCAGCACCCTCGGCGAGCGGATCGACGTCCGCGAGCGCCGTGAGCTGGCCCGCCAGCTTCCCCCGGAGCTGGGCGAGTGCCTGCTCGAGGCCCCGTCCGGGCCGGAGCGCTTCCCGGCGGAGGAGTTCTTGACCCGCATGCGCGCGCGCGAGAGCGGCGACTCGGAGACAGGGATCGAGGATCGCGCCCAGGCGGTGCTGGCGGCGCTCGGTGAGACGGTCGCCGGAGGGCTCGACTACGTGCGGGTGCAGCTCTCAGAGGACTACGACGCACTCCTGCCCGGACCGCCGCGAACGCCGCCGCCGCGCACGCCGGTCAGCCGGGAACCGGCGTCGCGCGCACGCTGACGGACCCGCTCAGCGCCGGCTCGGGACGGTGACCGCGCCCTCGACCGCCTCGTCGACCGGCACGATCTCGCGGCCGAACGGGGTCAACGAGACGGGGATCAACTTGAAGTTCGCGATCCCCAGCGGGATGCCGATGATCGTCACGCAGAGCAGCACGCCGGTGATCAGGTGGCCGAGCGCCAGCCACCAGCCGGCGAGGATGATCCAGATCACGTTGCCGATCGCCGAGGGCGCTCCCGCGTCGGATCGCTTGACCAGCGTCCGCCCGAAGGGCCAGAACGCGAAGCTCGCCATCTTCACCGCCTGGAGGGCGAACGGGATCGTGATGATGAGGATGAACATCACGAGCGCGGCGAGCAGGTAGGCGATCGCCATCCAGAAGCCGCAGAGGACGAGCCAGATGACGTTGAGGATCAGGCGCACGGCGGGATTCTGAACCACCGCGGGCGAGAGACCGGCGACGGCACCTCGCGAGGCGTGTGGAGACCCCGGGGTTGGTGCCTCGACGCGCACGCGCGTGTTGCGCAAGCGCTACCGGATCGGCGCGGTCGCGTGGCTCAGACGCCGAGCCGCACATTGACCGCCCTAGAGGCGGCAAAGGTGCGACTCGCCGCGCGGCCGGGCCGGCGGGGCGTCAGAACCGAACCGCGTCCGCCGGCACCCACCAGCTCTCGATCTCGCGCTCGCCCCGCGCCCCGCGCTGAGTTCCCCTGCTGGTCGCGACCTCGGCTCCGCCGCCCACCTCCGCGAGCGCCGCCAGGGCGAGGTCACGCGCTTCCGCCTTGCCGGCGCCCTCGTCGCGCAGGGCGCGGAGCACCCGGTTCGACCTGACCGCGAACCGCTCCTGCGGCCCGATCGCGCCCATCCGCGAGACGTTCGCGGGATCGGTCACCAGCTTCACGGCGTCATCGAGCTCGGGCACGGGCGCAGAGCCTATGCCAGGCGCTTCAGCAACTCTCGCCCGTGTACCGGCAGGCGACGATCGCCGGGCGCTCGACCGGCTCGCCGGCGTCGATCGACCAGGCGAGGCGGATGAACTGGGCGTGGGTCCAGGCGAGCGGCGTCGCCGACCGGGTGCCCTCCCCGAACTCGTTGCCGGCGGTGCCGGTCGGCGGCCGGCCGTCCCAGACCTGCTCGGGCAGCATCAGCCCGTCGTTGGAGGTCGCGGCGATCGTCGCCAGGTGGTCGCCGGCATCGCCGCCGGCGAGCAGCTCGTACTCGCCGCGCTCTCCCGAGAGCAGGGGCCAGGCCCTCCCGAGCGTCTGGCGCTCGGCCTGGTCGAAGATGTCCCACTGGCCGCCGTCGCGCTGCTCGCCGTAGCCATCGAAGGTGAACCGGTGCCACACCGGCCCGTTCGGAGTCTCGACCTCGAGCACCCGGTCGCCGACGGCGAGCGAGTTGAGCACGGTCGGGTCGTCGTAGGGCTTGACGCCGAACAGGACCAGCCCGAGGAAGCTCTGATCGACGATCTCGCGCTCGTCCACGGGGCGCGGGAAGTTGTCGCCGATCTCGTAGGTGCTGCCGTCGTTGGGATCGCCGTCCTTGGTGATCCGCAGGTAGTACGGCCGCGGTCCGTAGTACGGGCTGTTGTCGGTCGCCGTCCAGGCCTCGACCCGGTGCTGCCAGCGGTCCGCGGTCGCCTCGTAGCTCGCGGCGCGCGCCGTGTCGCCGTTCTGGCGCGCGATGTCCGCGGCGCAGATCAGGCCGGCGATCTCGGTCGCGATCGTGTTCGGAGACCAGCCGCTCTGGTTCTCCCAGCGCTCCTGCGGTGTGTCGGGGCCGTTGGCCACCACGTAGTCGGCCGCCGCCCGCACGTGCGCCCAGTCCTCCGCCCCGGTCCGCCCGAGCTGCCAGGCGAGCACAATCGGCAGCGAGACCTCGTCGAGCTGGGTGTTGTCCCAGCGGACGTTCCCGTCGACCTCGGTGTTCTGCCACCACGATCCGTCGGGCTTCTGCACCCGCCACAGGTAGTCGAGCTGTCGCAGGGGCGCCTGGTCGTCGCCGGCGGCCTGCTGGGCGATCGCGACGTGGTAGAGGTCGCGCGGCCAGACGAGGTGGTAGGGGCCCGAGTCCTCGCGGTCCTCGAGCGTCAGCGTTCCCCACACCCAGGGCATGGTCGGGGAGGCGACCCCGGCCCCGCGGTGGAGCTTGTCCTCGGAGGCGTCGAGGACCATCAGCGACTGCTCGTAGAGGCGCCGCATCCGGCGGTCGCCGGCGACGCTCTCAGGCGGTTCGCTGACCGAGTCGAGGTATCCCTGCCAGCCGGAGGCGTAGCGCCTCGCCGCACGATCGAAGCCGCCGGCCAGCGACGCGCTCGCGGTCTCGTCTGCCGTCCGCGGCGAGGTCCCGAAGCCGATCGCCAGCGTCAACCGGCGGCCGCCGCGAAGCCCGGTCAGCTTCGTGCGCGCCGCCTGGACCACGTTGCCCGGCTCCCGCGCGGCGAAGGAGCCGTCGAGGTCCTTGTCGGCGCTCAGGTCGCGCCAGGGGTCGCTCGCCGAGCCGGCGTAGCCGCTGGTCTGCTCGGCGAGCGCCGGGCGGGCGGCGATCAGGCTCACAACCGTGGCGTCACGCGCGAGCAGGCCCTCGCCGCGGCTGCGGGCCCGGTCGTCGTTGCCGTCGTCGCCAGGGGCCGGGTCGGCAAGCGCGTAGAGCGCCAGCGCCCGGCCGGTGCGCGACTCGAAGCGCACGTCGGCGAGCACGCTGTCACCGCCCGGGTCGGTGATCCAGGTCTTCTTCAGTCGCCAGCGGGGGGTCTCGGTGATCTGGCTGAAGGCGAGCGACCCGGCGATCGGCTTCACCTTCGACTCGACGCCGGCATCGGTCTCGCGATCGAGGAAGGTGCGTCCGTCGGTGACCGCGAACTCGAGCCCGCGCAGGCTCGGCGTCCCCAGGTCCGGGTAGTAGACCTCGCTCAGCTCGGCCTCGCGCAGCGTGAACCACACGTTGCTGGCGAGCTCGGTCGCGGTCCCGAACCCGTGCTTGTCGGCCGGGGCCCATGTGTGCCGGTCGCCCGGAGCGCCGGGAGCCTGCGGGCGAGCACCGGCCGCGGGCGCCAGAGCGCAGACGAGCGCCGCGACCAGCAGCAACAGCCACACCGCCGCGCCTCGAACCCCCCTCCAGATCGGGTCCGCCATCGGTCTCCTTCCCTTCCGCCGCGGACGCGCGGCGTGCCGACCCGTGCCTACCCCGCGCCTCGGGCGTTGAAACGATCGGCGAACTCAGTGCCCGGACGCTGCCGGCGGGCGTCCACGGAGCAGCTGGGCGAGGCCCCAGGCGGAGATCGCCGCCCAACACACCTCGAGCAGCAAGAAGCCGGCCTGGCGTTCGTGCGCGGCCAGCACCGCGAGCACCGCCGAGCCGACGAGGTTCAGCAGCAGATACCACCGCGACGTCGTGGACATCCATCCGCGCTGGGCGGCGGCGAACGCGGCGAGGATCAGCAGTGACCCGATTACCTGAATGACCTGGTCCATGAGGAGCCCTCCGTCTCGAGGCTGTTACGTTCGCCCGATCGCGTGCGGACATTCAAACGGATGAGGCGATGGCGGACACCAGCCTGGCGCTGACGCCGATCGGCCGGGTCGAGTCGCCGCTGGTTGACCCGGCATCGGCTCCCATGCAGGGCGACGAGGGAGCGCCCGACGCCTGGCTGGTGTTCGAGCCGGGCGTGCTCGCAGGTCTCGAGGGGATCGCCGCCGGCGACCGGGTCATCGTCCTCACCTGGCTCGACCGCGCGCGCCGCGACGTGTTGCGGGTTCACCCGCGCGACGACGTCACGAGGCCGCAGCGCGGGGTGTTCGGCACCCGCTCCGCCGACCGCCCGAACCCGATCGGCCTGCACGAGGTGGAGATCGTCGCGATCGAGGGAGCGCGGGTTCGCGTGCGCCCGCTCGAGGCCGTCGACGGCACGCCGATCCTGGACGTCAAGCCGGTGCTCTCGGCTCCGGGCCGCCGGTGAGAGGTCGCCCGCGGGAGCCGGCTAGCGGACGTCGATCTGCACCGGGTAGCCGGCGCGGAGCGAGGCGACGGTGGACGGCGGTGTGATCACGCGAGCGTCCCCCCGCGCCGGCCTTGGCCGGCGGCCGCGGTAGCCCTCCCGCGTCCACTCGCGCAGCTCGTCGCCGACGACGACGGCGGGGGTCTCGTCGAGCAGGACGAAGGCGCCGTCGGGCAGCCCGCCCCAGGGCAGCTCGTGGATGCGCCGCCGGTGGGTGCCGCGGAAGATCCGCTCACCGTGCAGGCGCCGGTTGATCTCCTTCGCCGAGGGCATCTCGACCCCGAGCCCCTCGACCCAGGCGGCCCGGTACGCGTCGTAGCTCTGGCGCCGGCACTCGGCGCACGGACGATGTCCTGCAGCAAAGGAGACGGCCTCGTCGTGGAAGAACAGCCAGGTGAAGTGGTGCGGGCGCCATTGCTCGTGCCAGCGGCCGCTGAACTCGAGCGCGCAGGTGATCCAGAGATCGCTCGCGTGCAAGCGGACGATCTCCCGGCCGCGGTGAAGGATGCCGCGGTTGCCCGTCCAGGCGCCCCGAAGCGGGAAAGCCTCGATCTCGCCCATCGGCGTGACGCGGTTGCGGGCGGGGGTCACGCCCTCAGGAAAGCGGCTGGAGGCGGGTCTGCTCGACCCGCGCGAGCTTGCGCTGCAGCCGCCTGTACTGGAGCTCCTGCGCGGGGGTGCGCTTGTAGTGCTTGTAGGCGAGGTTCGTGCGCTCGAGCGGGTCGGTCTTCAGGTCGTACATCTCCCACTCGTCACGGCGCTTGCCGTTGACGTCGTAATAGCGGGCGAGCTTCCAGCGGCGCTCGCGGATGCTGGCGATGTGGTTCGGCGGCCTCGGATACGGGCCCCGCGACTGGCCGGACTGGAAGTCGTCGTAGGTGAACACGGTGTAGTCCTGAGGCGGCGGCGGCGGCGAGCGGCTCAGGATCTGGTCGGAGTAGTCGACCCCCTCCCAGCCGTCGTCGCGGGCATCGGCGGGCGCGCCGACGAGACTCGCGAGCGTCGGGAGGAAGTCGACGTGGGAGACGAGGGCGCGGCGCTTCTCGGGCTTCTCGAACAGACGCGGGTTCGAGTACACCAGAGGGACGCGGATCGCTTCCTCGTAGAAGTTGAAGTTCTTCTGCCGCATCCCACCGTGGGAGGTGCCCATCTCACCGTGATCGGCGGTCGCGATCACGAGCGTGTTCTCGAGCAGGCCGGCCTTCTCGAGCGTGTCGAGGATCTTCACCAGATAGGCGTCGGAGGCCTTCATCAGGTTGCCGTAGAAGTTCACGTAGTCGCTCTTCATCCGCCGGCTCGGGATCGGCCCCGTGAGGCTGAAGATCCGCCTGAACTGCCGCTGCACACGCGGCTTCGTCGAGAGGTCCTCGTTGGCGGTCGCCGGCGGCTGGATCTCGCCCTGCAGCCACGAGTCGTCGTACCCGCCGGTGGCGTAGGTCGACGGGTAGAAGAGGACGTCGTGTGGATTCACCAGCGAGGCGACGCAGAAGAACGGCTGCTGCTGGGCCGCGACCGAGCTCAGGTACTGGAGGATCCCCTCGGTCCCGTCCTCGGGCGTGCCCTGGGAGTTCATGAAGCGGCCGTCGTTGTCGTAGATCCCGCCCCCCTCCTCGGTGGTGTCCTGGTTGGCGCCGGCGTCCTGCGGGTTCCAGCGGGTGAAGCCGTACTGGTTGACGTCCTCGGGCACGTAGGTCGAGCCGTTCGCGGGCTTGACGCAGTGGAACTTGCCCTTGTACACCGGGGTGTAGCCGGCGGCCGCGACCACGGTCGCCGGGTTCTTGAAGCTCGTCGCGAGCTCCACCTGGTACGGGTACTGGGGCGAGGGCATGTCGGTCTCGAGCGTGTACTTGACCTGGTGCTGGGCGGGGAAGTAGCCGGACATCAGCGTCGAGCGCGCCGGCGAGCACATGCAGGCGTTGGTGAACGCGTTCGGGAACTCGAGCCCGTGCTTGCGCAGGCGGTTGAGCCCGGGCATGTTGCGCTTCGCCCAACCGGGCGGGAAGTGCTGGATCGCGCGCTGCTGGTCGGTCAGGAAGACGAGCACGTTCATTCCCGCCACCTGGCGGTCCGGCGCCGCGCGGCGCACCTTCGCTGCGGCCGTGGCGCCGCCACCGAGCAGCAGTCCGGGCGTGGCGACCGCGGCGGCCTTCAGCAGCTCGCCGCGGGTCAGGCCCCGGTTGTCGGCGCCGTCCTCGGGTCTCTGCATCCCGGCTCCTCTCCTGTCGCGGGTCATCGGCCCACCCCGGCCCGCCTGAAGATCGCGACCGCGTCGCTTCCGAACGCCCCCGCGTAGACCTGCTTGCCGTTGGGGCTGACGGCGAGCGACCCGGTCTCGACCAGCGCCCGAGCGCGGCTGCAGTCCGGCGTCCTGCTCGCGGTCACGCAGCCGGCGCGGCGAGACTTCTGGATCAGCCCGCCGGAGCTCGCGTCGCGATTGAAGACATCGACGGCGCCGGAGCCGAAGGCGGCCGCGTAGACGGTGGCGCCGTCCGGTGAGGCCGCGATGCCCTCGGGGGCGCTGAGGGCCCGGCCGAGCGAGCAGCCGACCGCGAGCAGGTAGATCGCGCACCCCGAGGTTCCGGACTTCTGGGTGAGCTGCCCGGTCGTCGTCGTGCGGCTGAAGCTGGTCACGCTGTTGCTGAGCAGCGAGGTCACGTAGACGTCCATGTCGTCGGGACTGACCGCGACGGCGTTCGCGCCGCTGAGCTGGATGCCGGTCTCACAGCCGGCGAGCGGGGCGTTGACGATGCACCCGGTGCCGTCGGTCGCCTGGGTCAACGCGCCGGTGGTTGCGTCCCGGGTGAGCACCAAGACCGCGTTGCTGACCGCGGTTGCGACGTAGACGTTGTCGCCGTCGGCGCTGATCGCCATCCCCTCCGGAGCCGCGAGCGCGAGCGCGGTCGTGCAGCCGTCGGTCGGGGCGTTGACGAGACAGCCGGTCGCGTCGGCGGCCTGCGTGAGTGCGCCCGTGGACGGGTCGCGGGCGAAGACGGCAACCGCGTTGCCGAAGAAGGCGCCCACGTACACGTTGTTGCCGTCCGGGCTGACGACGACCACGTCCGGTCCGTCGAGCGCCCGGCCGGTGGTGCAGCCGGCGATGGCGGCGTTTGCGATGCAGCCGCTGCCGTCGCCGGCCTGGGAGAGCGCGCCGGTCGACGGATCGCGGCTGAAGGTCGTGACCGCGTTGCTGATCAGAGAGGTTGCGTAGACGTTGTCGCCGTCGGCGCTGACCGCGACCGAGTTGGGGTGCTCGAGCCCGACCGCGGTCGCGCAGCCGCCGCCCTTGGCGGAGATGCACCCGGCGGTCCCGCGGCGCTGGCTCAGCTCGCCGGTCTTCGGCTTGCGCTTGAAGATCGCGATCGCGTCACTCTGCGAGGAGGCGACGTAGACGTTCTTGCCGTCGGGGCTGATCGCGACCGCGTTCGAGCCCAGGAAGGGCGCGGGACCGCGCAGCGCGCGAACGGACGTGCAACGACGGTTGGCCTCGGAGCGGTCGACCACGCACCCACTCGGCCCGCGCAACTGCACGAGCTTTCCGACCGCCGAACCCGGGGCGCTGCCGCTCGGCTTTGCCTCGGCGCCGAGCGCGCCGGCCGGGGCTGCGAGCGCAGCGGCCACGATCAGCGCCAATGGCGCCATGGCCATGGAGGCAGAAGAGGGCTTGAGGAGGGTCGAGCGCATGGCGCCGGGCGGTTTCACCACGGGCGGCCGGGCTCGTAGGTCGTTTCAGAGCATAGCCGCTATCCCCGATTTGGCGTAATGCTATGTTCCAGGTCCTAGATACGGGCCAGCGTGTCCGTCTCGCGAACGATTGGGCACAACCGGATCTCGATAGCTGAACGCCGGCATCTGAAATGACCGGCCGAACACGCAGTCGCCTGACGCTCGGGCTCCTCGTCCTCCCGATCGCGGCGATCATGGCTTCCGGCTCGCCGGCGATGGCCGCATCCGCCAAGCGCGCGGTGGTCACCGTGCAGACGGTCGAGGTCGGCGCCCCCGGAAACCCGTCGGTGGGGATCGTCCCCTTCACGGACGCCGTCTACCAGTCGTGCGCCGACGCCCAAGGCAGCACGCCCGCCTGCCAGTCGGTCGGCGGGGTCGAGTACCCGTACCGCATCAGTCAGCTGGAGACCACCGTGAAGCAGTACGTGGCGTTCCTGAACACCGCCGATCCGGGCGCCACCGACCGGCACGACCTCTACGACGCGACCGAGAGCTCGTCCGCGTGGCCGAAGTACGGCCAGATCAACAAGTCGGGTAAGGCCCGAAAGGGTCAGCACTACTCGGTGGCCTATCCCGAGTGGGCCGACAAGCCGTACGGGTTCGCGAACTTCCCCCGTGCGGCGCGCTTCGTCAACTCGCTCTACAACGGGCGCTTGCTCTCCAAGAGCGCTGACCCATCGGGTCTCGTCACCTACAGGGTGCGCCTCTCGCGCGAGACGACCCGCGGGATGTACGACCTGGACCGCCACAAGCGCACGGGCGCGACCCGGGCCCACAAGCGAGGCTTCGTCATTCCGAGCCAGGACGAGTGGATCAAGGCGGCCTACTACGACCCCAGCGGCGGCGGCACCTACTCCTACTGGAAGTATCCGACCAACGCGGGCGTCTTCGGTGACGGCGTCACGGACGCACCCACCCAGACGACTCTTGACCCGACAACCGGCGACGTCACGAACGCCGCGACCCAGCCGGTGGCGACCTACTACGCCGGCGTCGCGGCACCCAGCTGGTGCCCGGCCGCCTTCTCGCCGGACACGTGCTCGAGCGCCAATCCGTTCGGCCTCGACGCGACGACCTACGCCGCGGCCTACAAGGGCAGCCTGGGTACGGTTGGCCAAGCGCAGACGCGCTCGCCGTGGGGCACCCTGGACCAGGGTGGCAACGCCGTCGAGTGGACCGACACGATCACTCCGCCCCCGTCGGGCCGCAGTGGCGGGCGGGTCTGGCGGCGGCTGCACGGAGGCGTCCCCAACGCCGCCGCGTACCAGCTGTGGCTCTCCGCAATCGGCCCCCAGCCCCAGGACAACCGCTTCTTCAAGCGCACGTATCCGTGGCTCGGCTTCCGGATCGGCGTGATCGGCGACCTCAAGGCAGGCTGAGGGCCGCGGTAGTCCACCCTGCGCGGGAGCGCAACCGCGGGTGAGGGCCGGCTACGGCCCGGCCGCGGCCTGGACCCGAGTGTCGACACCATCGCTGCGCGACCAGGTGGCGACCGCGTCGCCGTCGGCATCGGCCGCGACCCCGGCCTCGAGCTCGATCTTCGAGAGGAAGTAGGACGCATCCTCGGCCTCGAGCGGGCTCTCGACCCCGGCCTCGGCGACCAGCGTGACCAGGGCCGGGACGTCGAACTCCTCGAAATAGCCGTAGCTGGCGCGCACGAACGTGATCCCGTCGTCCCTGTAGCCGAGCTCGTCGATCTCGAGCCGCTCCGAATCCGCGACGCGCGGTATGGGCAGCGGTTTCGAGCGAGAGGATCAGCACGTGCTCGTGGAGGGAGTGCAGGTGTGTCGACGCTCGGCCGCATGGACAGCGGCGCCGTTTCCTTGCCGCGATTCAGGAACACCGCCGTGCCCGGGGCCCGCATCACCGGCGGTTCCTTCGCCCGCAGCTCGTCGACGAACGCCCGCAGCGGGCCCTCGACGCGCAGACGCTCCTCGGTGACCAGCCGGCGCCCGCGGAACCAGGTGACCATCACCGTGAACAGGACGATGCCGATCGTCAGCGGCAACCACGCCCCGTGCGTGATCTTGGTCAGGTTGGCGGCAAGAAAGGCGAGGTCGACGGTCAGGAAACCGCCCGCTCCCAGCACGGCCAGCCACAGCGGCTTCCCCCACCGGTGGCGGACGATGAAGAAGAAGAGGATCGTCGTGATCGTGATCGTGGCGGTCACCGCCATCCCGAAGGCAAACGCCAGCGCCGCCGAGGTCTGAAAGCTGAGCACGAGGACCAGCACCGCCGCCAGCAGCAGCCAGTTGACGAACGGCACGTAGACCTGCCCGATCTCCTTCTCTGACGTGTGGATCACCCGCAGCTGCGGCAGATAGCCGAGCTGCGCAGCCTGATGGGCGATCGAGAAGGCTCCGGAGATCACCGCCTGCGACGCGATCACGGTGGCCGCGGTGGCCAGGATCACGAGCGGGATCAGGCCGGCGTGCGGCATCAGCATGAAGAACGGCGCGCTGATCGCGCTCGGGTCGTCGAGGATCAGCCCGCCCTGGCCCAGATAGCTGAGGATGCACGCGGGGAAGACGAGCAGCAGCCAGGCGCGGGCGATCGCCGGCCGGCCGAAGTGGCCCGGGTCGGCGTACAGAGCCTCGACGCCGGTGATCGCCAGGACCACGGCTGCCAGCGAGAAGAAGCCGGTCGAGCCGCTGCCGAAGAGGAAGTCGAGCGGCATAAGTCGGCGAGAGCGCCTTCAGCACCTCCGGATGCAGGGTGATGCCGTGGATGCCGAGGACCGCGATCGTCGTGAACCAGACGACCATGATCGGGCCGAACAGCCGCCCCACCGCACCGGTGCCCAGCCGCTGCGCAGCGAAGAGGACGGCGATGATCGTCAGCCGTGATCGGGACGACGAGGCTGTCGAGCGACGGCTCGATCACTTTCATCCCCTCGACCGCCGAGAGCACCGAGATCGCCGGTGTGATCATGCTGTCGCCGAAGAACAGCGCCGCGCCGAAGACTCCGAGCTCCGGCAAGCAGCGAACTTGCGTCCGGCGCTGACCCGGTCGCCGACCTGGCGGACCTGCGAGATCAGCGCCATGATCCCGCCCTCGCCCTGGTTGTCGGCCCGCATCACCAGGAGCACGTACTTGCAGGTGACGACGATCGTCACCGACCAGAAGATGAGCGAGACGATCCCGTAGACGCTCTCGATCGAGGACTGGACCGGATGCGGGTCGTCGGGGCTGAAGACGGTCTGGATCGTGTAGATCGGGCTCGTCCCGATGTCGCCGAAGACGACGCCCAGCGCCCCTGCCACCAGCGCGGCCTTCGCATTCGCCCGGGTCCCCTCGGCTTCCACGCGCGGCGAACCTACCTGGCATGTGGCGTCGACGGCCGTCTAGAGTCGTCGGCGAGTGAACGGCGCCGACGAGAGGAGGACCCAATCGGCTGGCTCGACGACATGAAGGAGGAGATCGCCGAAGCGCAGGGCGCCCGCGACACGATCGCCCCGGTGCCGGCCCAGCGCATCGACACCGTCGTCGCGGATTCGGTCAGCGGCGAGCGGCGGCTTCGGACCGACTACGCGGGCACCATCTGGTACGGCGGACGACCGGAGATGGGCCGGCCCCGACAGGGTGCCCTTGCCGAGATCACGTCCCCCGTATGGCTCCCGGACAGCCACAGGTATGAGCCCGCAGCGGCCGCAGGCGCCCAGGTCCAAGCGAGCGCGGCGGTACAGAGTGCGTGGATCCAGAGCGCGGGCGGCGCGCTCCAGATCTTCGAGGTGAGCGCCGCGCTGGGCGAGGATCCCCAGAACAGCGGAGCGTTACGGGTCTACGTGACCGTGACCGCCGAAGCGAACCTGCCACTCGGGGTCGCCTACCGAGTCATCGTCATCTGCGCTCCCGAGGCGCTGCGGCAGCCGCCCACCTGACCGGCCGCCCCCGTCGCCTGCTCACTCGTCCTCGACGTCGTCCCTGACGCAGAGCGCCGCCAGGTCGAGGCCGTAGAGCGGGTGCAGCACCTGGCAGCCCATGCGGGCGGAGAGGAAATGGGTGACGATGCCGCTCGCGTAGGGCACAGCAGGAGCCGCGCGCCGGGCGAGGTCACGATCGAGCCTCGCGTAGGCCCGGAGCCGCTCCTCGCCGGTCAGGCGGGCGGCAGCGGCCATCCGCCGCCACAGGCCGGGATCGCGGAAGTCGCTGGGGGTCTCGTCCGGCGGCCGGTCGGGACCGTACAGGGTGTTGATGTAGTCGAAAGGATCGGCGTTGTCGACCGTCCAGCCCCAGCGCGCGAGATCCCATTGTTCGTCCGAGCCAAGGACCGAGCGGAAGAACGGCTCGGTGGAGAGCTCGCGCACCTCGAGATCGATCCCGATCGCGTCCAGGTTCGACTGCAGGATCCGGTCGTTGCGAACGCAGCCGGGCCGCTTGCACGTGTAGAGCACGGCGTGGTGGCGCCCGTCCCCCGCGAGCCGTCGCGCCGTGGCGACGTCTGGGCCGTCCAACGGGTAGATCGCGGCGTCCTTGAATCCGGGGATCACCGGCGGGATGTACTGGTCGGTCGGCTGGCCCGAAAAGCCGGCCCCCGTGTCGTCCGACATTTCCGGGCGATTGATCGCGTAGTTCACCGCCCGGCGCAGGCGCGGGTCCGCGAACGGGCCGCGGTCGGTGTTGAACACGTACGACTCCACCGACGGCAGCCTCTGCGTGAACAGCTGCTGGCGGCCGGCTTGCGCGGCCTCGCTGTCGGGGCCGTAGCTCCTCTCGAGTCGGTCCGCGACTTCAGTCGACGCCGGCAGCGCCCCTTCGCCCGGTTGGAGGGCGACATAGTCGGCGCGTCCCTCCTCGACCTCCTCGACTCCGCGCTCGACGGGGATGCCGTAGTCGACCCGAATCTCCTCCAGCCCCTGTCGCCTATCGCCGCCGTAATTCGGGTTGCGGCGCAGCACCAGGCTTCGCTCCGGGACGTACGAGTAGATGTAGTAAGGACCGGCCGAGGAGATGGGGGCGACCAGCAATTCACCGCGCGGCGTGCCTGGGGGGACCGCGCAGAAACTCTGGCTTGAGAGTCTTGCGGGCAGGTCCGGCACCGGTCTCTTCAGCCGAATGACCAGGGTCCGGTTGCGCGCGTCCACTCCTTCCAGGGTGCGGGCGCGGCCGGCTATGTAGTCGTCGGCGCCGACGATATCGCCAAGGCCAGAGTAGCCACCGACCTTCGGGGCGAGGGCGCGTTCGATGCTGCGTTCGTACGCCGCCGCGGTCACCGGCTGGCCTGAGGGGGGTGAGAAGCGAAACCCCGGCCGAATCCTGAAGCGGTAGGTCCTGCCGTCATCCGAAATGAGTGGCTCGCCGGCCGCCACCTCCGGAACCAGGCTAGACCCCGCGGGGAAGGGGCGGTCGGGGTAGCTGTAGAGGAGCGCGCAGGTGGCGAAGGCAACCTCGACACCGCCGCTGCCGTACGAGGGCACGCCGGCCAGGAACACCCGCGCGACGTCCTCGCCACGTCCGAGCGAGGGCGCGTCGGGCGCCTCCGCACTCGGCGGGACGGTGACCCAGACCAGATCGTGCGCGACGGTAAGGCTCTGCGGAGCCTCCCCGACCTCGATCGTCGCCTCGACCAGGTTTGCCTCGGGGTCGATGCGCGAGACCGTGCCTCCGAGGCTGTTTGCGACCCACACCGCGCCTCCAGCGGCGACGATGCCGGTCGGCCTGGCCCCCACCGCGATCGTCTGGGTTACCGCCGCCGAGCGCGGATCGATGCGCGAGACGGTGTCGTCCTGCGTGTTCGCGACCCACACCGCGCCCTCGCCGACGGCGATCGCAGATGGCCCCTGCCCAACCGGGGTCGGCGACGTGACCGCGTTGGCGCCGGCAGGGTCGATCCTGATGACCGAGTTGTCGATCGCGTCGGCGACCCATACGCCACCGGCGCCCGTGGCGATTGAAACCGGGCTGTTGCCAACGGGAACGGTGTCGGCGACCCGGCGACGCCTGGGATCGACACGCGCGATCTCGCCATTGGCGGCTCGCACCCAGATCGCGCCGTGACCGACCGCGACCGGGTTGACGGTCGTGAAGTAGCCGCGGGATCGGCCCAGCTCGATCGATCGCCATGTCGACGGGTAGGCGGGGTCGAGCCGGACGAGCCTCTCGCCTCGGCTGTCGCCGATCCAGACGCCGCCGGCGCCCGCCGCCATCCCCCCGGCGCCGCCCGTATGGGCCGGGCTCGTGCCGAGGACCGCCTTCGTCTCGGGATCGACCTGGGTCACGGTGTCGTCGCCGCGATTGGCGACCCAGACATGGTCGGCGTCGGCCGAGACGACGGCGGGATCGATGCCGGTGGGGACGGTGTCGACGACCTGATTGGACTCGGGGTCGATCACGGCCAGCGAGTTGGGCTCGGCGAGCTTCGAGTCCTCGCCGCCGGCGAGAATCGCCGCCACGGCGGCGGCGAGCAGCAAGCCGCCGCCGAACGCGAGCAGGATCCCGCCACGTCGGCGCTGGCGCAGAGCCGTCAGCGGCCCTTCGCGCCGCGGCGCCTCGAGGGCCGGATCCTGGTTGAGGATCGACTGCTCGAGCTGCTGGAGTTCGGGGCCGGGCTCGAGGCCGAGCTCCTCGTCGAGGGCGCGGCGGGCATCCCGGTAGCTCTCCAGGGCCTCGGCCTGGCGGCCGGCACGGTAGAGCGCGAGCATCAGCTGGCCGCGGAGCCGCTCCCGCGTCGGATGCTCCGCGACCAGGGTCTCGAGCTCGGAGACCAGCGCCGCATGGCGGCCGAGCGCCAGGTCGGTCTCGACGCGGTTTTCGAGGACGTCCAGGCGCAGCTCCTCGAGCCGGGCGATCTCGTTGTGGGCGAAGGGCTCGTAGGCGAAGTCGGCCAGCGGCGGCCCGCGCCAGAGACCGAGCGCCTCGCTCAGGGTCTCCGCGGCGCCACGGTGATCACCGCGCTCGAGTGCCTCGCGCCCCTCTGCGGCGAGGCGCTCGAACCGATCGGCATCGACCTGGTCGGCGTCGACGTCGAGAGCGTAGCCCCCGCCACGGGTGACGAGCACGCCCTCGCCGAGCTCCTTGCGCAGGCGAGAGACGTAGACCTGCACGGTCTTGGTCGCGGTCTCGGGCGGTTTCTCGCCCCAGAGCTCGTCGGCGATCCGGTCGGCCGAGACGACCTCGCCTCGATGAAGCAGCAGAATCGCGAGCACGGCCCGCTGTCGTGCGCCCCCGAGCGACAGCGACCGTCCTTCGACGAGGACCTCGAGCGAGCCGAGAAGTCGGAACTCGTTGACAGGGGGACCCGTGTTCACTCCTTCTCGTCCCTGACGCAGAGCGCCGCCAGGTCGAGGCCGTAGAGCGGGTGCAGCACCTGGCAGCCCATGCGGGCGGAGAGGAAATGGGTGACGATGCCGCTCGCGTAGGGCACAGCAGGAGCCGCGCGCCGGGCGAGGTCACGATCGAGCCTCGCGTAGGCGCGGAGCCGCTCCTCGCCGGTCAGGCGGGCGGCGGCCTCCATCCGCCGCCACAGGTCGGGATCGCGGAAGTCGCCAGGGTGCTCGGCGCCGGGGCCGAACTGGTTGTTGATGAAGCTGTACGGATCGGAGTAGTCGAAGATCCAGCCCCAATACGTGAGATCCCATTGCGGGTCCGAGCTAAGGGCCGAGCGGGCCCACTCCTCGACGGGGAGCTCGCGCACCTCGAGATCGATCCCGATCGCGTCCAGATTCGCCTGCAGGATCTGGGCGTCGAAGATGCAGCCGGGCCGGTTGCACGTGTAGAGCACGACGTGGCGCCGCCCGTCCCCCGCGAGCCGTCGCGCGGTGGCTAGATCCGGTCCGTTCAGGGGGTAGATCTCCGCGTCGGCGAACCCCGGGAAACCTGGCGGGATGTACTGGTCGGTCGGCTGGCCCGCGGTGCCGAACCCCGTGTCCTCCGACAGTTCGGGGCGATTGATCGCGTAGTTCACCGCCCTGCGCAGACGCGGGTCCGCGAACGGGCCGCGGTCGGTGTTGAAGACGTAGGAATCCACGGCCGGCCACCTCTGCGTGAACAGCTGCTGGCGGCCGGCTCCGCCGCGGCCTCGCTGTCGGGGCCGTAGAGTCGCTCGAGCCGGTCCGCGACTTGAGTCGACGCCGGCAGTGTCCCGAAGCCCGGTTGGAGGGCGATATGGTCGGCGCGCCCCTCCTCGACCTCCTCGACTCCGCGCTCGACGGAGATGCCGTAGTCGACTCGGATCTCCTCCAGCCCCTGCGGGCGGTCGCCGCCGTAATTGGGGTTGCGGCGCAGCACCAGGCTTCGGAACGGGACGTACGAGTCGACGTAGTATGGGCCGGCCGAGGAGACGGGGTCGTTGACCACCACTTCATTGCGCGGCGTGCCTGGGGGGACCGCGCAGAATCCCCACTGCGGGCCTTCGAGCCGTGCGGGCAGGTTCGGCACCGGTTTGGCCAGCCGAATGACCAGGGTCCGGTCGTGCGCGTCCACTCCTTTGAGGGTGCGGGCGCGGCCGGCTATGTAGTCGTCGGCGCCGACGATGTCGCCAAGGCCAAAGTCGTCACCGCTACTGATCACCGGGCTGAGGCGGCGTTCCAGCGTGCGCTGGAACGCCGCCGCGGTCACCGGCTCGTTCGAGGGCGGTGAGAAGCGGAACCCCGGGCGGATTCGGAATCGGTAGGTCCTGCCGTCATCCGAGACGAGCGGTTCCCCCGCCGCCACGTCGGGCACCAGCCGCGAGCCCTCGGGGAAGGGGAGGTCGGGGTAGTTGTAGAGGGGCGCGCAGGTCGCGAAGCCAACCTCGGTACCGGCGCTGCCGTCCGCGGGGTCGGCGTACCCAACGGGTTCGTTGACCACCACCCGCGCGACGTCCTCGCCGCGCCCGAGCGAGGGCGCCTTGGGCGCCTCCGCGCCCGCCTGGACGGTGACCCAGACCAGATCGTGGGCGACGGTTAGGCCATGTGGAGCCTCCCCGACCTCGATCGTCGCCTCGACCCGGTTTGCCTCGGGGTCGATGCGCGAGACCGTGCCTCCGAGGCCGTTCGCGACCCACACGGCGCCTCCGGCGGCGGCGATGCCGGTCGGCCTGGCTCCCACCGGGATCGTCTCGGTCACGGCCGCCGTGCCGGGATCGATGCGAGAGACCGTGTCATCCTGCGTGTTCGCGACCCACACCGCGCCCTCGCCGACGGCAATTGCGGACGGGCCTTGCCCGACTGCGATCGGCGCCATGACCGCGTTGGCGCCGGCAGGGTCGATCCTGGTGACCGAATTGTCGTTGTCGTCGGCGACCCATACGCCACCGGCGCCCGTGGCGATTGAGGCCGGGCTGTTGCCGACGGGAATGGTGTCGGCTACCCGGCGACGCCTGGGATCGACGCGCGCGATCTCGCCGTTGGCGCCCATCACCCAGACCGCGCCGTGACCGACCGCGACCGGGTTGACGATCGTGAAGTAGCCGCGGGACCGGCCCAGCTCGATCGATCGCGATGTCGACGGGTAGGCGGGGTCGAGCCGGACGAGCTTCTCGGCTCGGCTGTCGCCGATCCAGACGCCGCCCGCGCCGGCGGCCATCCCCCCGGCGAGGCCCGTATGGGCCGGGCTCGTGCCGAGGACCGCCTTCGTCTCCGGGATCGACCTCCGTCACCGTGTCGTCGCCGCGATTTGCGACCCAGACATGGTCGGCGTCGGCCGAGACGTCGGCGGGGGTTATCCCGGTGGGGACGGTGTCGACGACCTCATTGGACTCGGGGTCGATCACCGCCAGCGAGTTGGCATCGGCGAGCTTCGGCTCGTCCCCGCCGGCGACGATCGCCGCCAGCGCGGCGGCGAGCAGCAGGCCGCCGCCGAACGCGAGCAGGATCCCGCCGCGCCGCCGCTGGCGCAGGGCGGCCACCGGGCCTGGGCGCGACGGGGCCTCGAGGGCCGGATCCTGGTTGAGGATCGACTGCTCGAGCTGCTGGAGCTCGGGGCCGGGCTCGAGCCCGAGCTCCTCGTCGAGGGTGCGGCGGGCATCCCGGTAACTCTCGAGGGCCTCGGACTGGCGGCCGGAACGGTAGAGGGCGAGCATCAGCTGACCGCGCAGCCGCTCGCGTGTCGGATGCTCTGCGACCAGGACGTCGAGCTCACCGACCAGGGCGCCATGGCGGCCGAGCGCCAGGTCGGCCTCGACTCGGTTTTCGAGCGCGTCCAGGCGCAGCTCCTCGAGCCGGCCGATCTCGTTCTGGGCGAAGGGCTCGTAGGCGAAGTCCGCCAGCGGCGGCCCACGCCAGAGACCCAGCGCCTCCCTCAGGGTCTCCGCGGCGCCGCGGTGATCACCGCCCTCGATTGCCTCGCGCCCCGCAGCGGCGAGGCGCTCAAACCGATCGGCATCGACCTGGTTGGCGTCGGCCTCGAGCGCGTAGCCCCCGCCACGGGTGACGAGCACGCCCTCGCCGAGCTCCTTGCGCAGGTGGGAGACGTAGACCTGCACGGTCTTGGTCGCGGTCTCGGGCGAGCGCTCGCCCCAGAGCTCGTCGACGACCCGGTCGACCGAGACGACCTCGCCCCGATGAAGCAGCAGGATCGCGAGCACCGCGCGCTGCCGGGTTCCGCCAAGGGGAACCGGTCCCCCATCGACCAGAACCTCGAAAGGACCGAGGACGCGGAATTCCATCCAGGAACCTCCGTTCCAGCCGAACTTACCACCGCCTGAGGCGCTCTCCAAGGCGTTGCTGCCGCGGTCAGCCCTGCGACCAAATCGCTGCTCGCCCGGGACGGTACCGACGTCGATTGCTTGTGATGAAAGTCATTGACTCGGGGCCGGCGGGGATTTAGGGTGGCACCTACTCGTCCAATCCCAAGCTCGGGGGGTAACCGTGTCTCAGATGATTGGTGTCCGTGGGCGGTTCGTGGCCGTTCTCGTGGCCGTGACGGCGTTCGGCGTGCTTGCCGTGAACGGGTCAGCCGCGGAGAACAACTCGCCGGCGCCCCAGGCACCGGTGCAGCCGCAGGTCGCCGACGCGATCGCCGCCGACGGAGAGTCCGACTTCTGGGTCATGTTCGGCGACCGGGCGGACCTCAGCGGCGCCGACGAGATCGGTGACTGGGAGGACCGCGGCCAGTACGTCTACGACCGCCTCACCGCGACCGCGAAGAAGAGCCAGGCCGACCTCCTGGCCGAGTTGCGCTCGAGCCGGGTCGACCATCAATCCTTCTGGATCTCCAACCAGGTGCTCGTCCGCGGCGGCGATCAGGCGACCCTCGATCTCGCCCGCTCGGACCCCGAAGTGCGGAAGATCCGTGCCACCCGCACCTACGAGCTGCCCGAACCGATCAAGGGCTCCGACCGCGCGCACGTCGACGCCGTCGAGTGGGGCATCGCGAACATCAACGCCGACGACGTCTGGAGCACGTTCGGCGTCAGAGGCGAGGGAATCGTGGTCGGCAACATCGACACCGGCGTGGATTTCGACCACCCGGCGCTCGTCAACGAGTACCGGGGCAGCCTGGGCGGCGGGAGCTTCGACCACAACTACAACTGGTTCGACCCATCGAGCATCTGCGGCTCGCCCGCTCCGTGCGACAACAACAACCATGGCAGCCACACGATGGGGACGATGGTCGGCGACGACGGCGGGGCGAACCAGATCGGGGTCGCTCCCGGAGCCGAGTGGATCGCGGCCAAGGGCTGCGAGAGCAGCTCGTGCTCCGACGCGGCGCTGCTGGCCTCGGGACAGTGGATGCTCGCTCCGACCAGCCTCGCGGGCACCAACCCGCGACCCGACCTGCGCCCGAACGTGATCAACAACTCCTGGGGCGGCGACAACGGGTCGGCGGTCGACGGCTGGTATCGCGCCACGCTCACCGCCTGGCAGGCCGCGGGGCAGTTCGGCACCTTCTCGAACGGCAACGCCGGACCGGCATGCGATACGACCGGATCGCCCGCCGACAACCTCGAGTCGTTCAGCGTGGGCGCCTACGACATCAACAACGCAATCGCCGCCTTCTCGTCCAGGGGCCCGGGCGAGTCCGGCGCCCTTCGGCCCAGCATCTCCGCTCCCGGCGTCGACATCCGCTCGAGCATCAACGGCGGCAGCTACGGCCTCTCCAACGGCACCTCGATGGCGGCGCCGCACCTGTCGGGGGCCGTCGCCCTGATGTGGTCCGCCGCGCCGACGCTCGTCGGCGACATTCCGCAGACCCGGCAGATCCTCGAGCAGACGGCAATTGACACCTCCAACCTGACCTGCGGCGGCACCGCCGCCGACAACAACGTCTTCGGCGAGGGGCGGCTCGATGCGCTGGCCGCGGTCACCGCCTCGCCGATCGGCGCGAACGGCGACGTGGCGGGCTTCGTGCGCGACGACGGCACCAACGACGGGATCGGCGGCGCCACGGTGAGCACCACCATCGGCGCCAACCCGCGCAGCACGACGACGGTCCACACCGGCCACTACGGAATCAACAACCTGCCGGTGGGGACCTACAACGTCACCGCCGCCGCCTTCGGGTACGCGACGAAGACCCGCCCGGTGACGATCACCGACGGGACGACGGCGAATCTCCCGTTCCGCCTTATCCCGCGGCCGACGCACGCGGTGAGCGGGACGGTGAGGGCCGGGGGCCCGCCGGTCCAAGGGGCGAAGGTGGCGATTGCCGGCGCGCCGATCGCCCCGGTGACCACCGACGCCGCCGGCCACTACTCGTTCCCGGCGGTGCCCCGGGGCAGCTACACATTCGAGGTCTCCTACGCGGGCTGCGCCACCCCCGCCTCGGTCGCGCGGAACGTGAACGGTCCCGAGACCTTCAATTTCGCGCTTAGCCCCCGGCTCGACACGTACGGACACCGATGTGATCTCCAGCCGACCGACTGGGTCGCCGGCAGCACCCTGGTGCTGAGCGGCGACGACGCCTCGGCCGCCGTGGCGCTGCCGTTCTCCTTCTCGCACTACGGCACGAACTACGCGACGGCGAACGTGTCCACCAACGGGCATCTGAGCTTCGCCGCCGCCAGCACCGTGTTCACCAACACCGCGATCCCGAACGCGGCGGCGCCGAACGCGGCGGTCTACCCGCAGTGGGATGACCTCCACATCGACGCCAGCGGCGCGGGTGTCTACACGGCCACCAAGGGCGCCGCGCCGAACCGGAAGTTCGTGATCGAGTGGGAGAACGTTCACCCGTACAGCGGCACCGAGCGGTGGGACTTCGAGGCGATCCTGTACGAGTCCGGGCGGATCCTGTTCCAGTACCGCAGGCTCGACACCGACCGCGACCGGGGCAACTCGGCCACCGTCGGGATCGAGAACGCCGCCGGGACGGACGCGTTGCAGTTCTCCCTGAACGCCGCGAGCCTGGCCAACGGGCAGGCGATCCTGTTCACCCACCCCGGCGCCGGGCCGTTTTAAAGCCCTGAGGCTTCTCGCAGAGGCCCGCCGCCGTCGGCGATGAGCCGGCATTCATACGACCCCGCCCCGAAGGCGGTCGACATGGGCTGAGCCTATCCGCCCCTCAAGCGCTCGTCAGCGAAGCAGGTAGTCGATGGCGCGATCCATGATCCTCTCGCGCCTCTCGGCCGCCGTATCTGTGATGCCCTCGAAGCCGAAGCCCATGTAGAGGGTGTCGTCGGTCGCCACGGCCGCGCCTTCCTTGATGCCGAGGCCCTCGCGGGCGATCCAGTCGTTGAGGTTGGGTCCCTCGACTCCCCCGGCGTCCTGGGGCGCACCCGGGACGGCCCAGCCGTCCATCTGATTGCCGTCGTCCTCGAACGACGTGGTGCCCTCACCGGTCGAGACGTCGATGTCGTCGATGAACACGCCCGGGAACTGCTGGAAGCCCCAGTCGCTCAGCGCGGTGATCGAGACCTCGACCTGGTCGCCCGCGTAGTCCGCTAGATCCACCTCGAACTGCTGCCAGCCGTTGGAGCTGCCGTTCGCGGCGTTCCAGTCGCCAGGCGGCGTGGTCGAGCCCGTCGAGCTGCAATCGCCCGTCGCCGGATCGAACGTCTGGTAGTGCTGCAGGAACGGGTGCAGCACGTTCGCTGCATCGGCGGGATTGCTCCAGCCGCCCGTGCAGGACTCATCGGCGCTCAGATCGTCCGTCGTATGGCCGTTCAGATCGGGCAGCGTCGTCCAGTCGTCCTGGCCGACGGTGTGCGCCTCGACGATCATGTAGTCGAAGTCGAGCTCGAGGTTGTAGCTCGTCCAGAACGACATCGTCGCGCCGCCCGCGGGGACCGTGATGGTCCGCGTCAGGCGCTTGTAGGCCTCGTCGGCACGGTCCGACCACATGAACGAGTCCCCTGTGTGCGGATCGAACGGGCCCGAGAGTCCGCTCAGGTACTCGGCCGCCGGCCAGCTCTCGAACTGCGGGAAGCTGTCCGCCGGGTCGGTCACCTCCAGGTAGTCGCCGGTCGCGATGAACGACGAATTCGAGGCCTGGTTCTGAGCGCTGTCGGCACCGTTCAAGCCCCACGCGATGCCCTCGAGCGGCTCGTCGATACCGGAGATGCGGAACGGGTCCCCGGTGTCTGGATCGCTGCCGCCGCCGGGGGTGCTGATCGCAGCGCCGAAGACGTACTCGATCGGGTCGCCCTGGGAGTCGCCGGACCCCGACAGGGGCAGGCAGCCTCCCAACACGTCCGGACTCGCGGTCTGGCACTGGACGTTGTTGAACGGGTCGTAGAGCTGGGTGCCGAGAGCGGTCGTGTACTGCTGGCCTGCCCTCTGGCCCGTATAGAGCACGCGCCCGCCCTCGTTCACGTAGTCGCGCACCTCGAGCAGCTCCTGCATCGCCAGGCGCGACGCGTTCCCGGGGCCCCAGCCCTTCTCGCGCGTCACCACGTCGTCGCCCGTGTACCAGACGACAGCGTCGTAGTGGCTGAGCACGCCGAGATTGTCAGGCGCCGTACGAGCGTTGGCGTCGACGTCGTAGACGTCGAAGTCGACGCCGTTAGCCGCCAGCGCATCGGCGTAGTACGACAGGTGGAACGGGCCGCCGGGCGGCTGGTCGGGCGAGGCCCCCGTGTAGTCCTCGGCCGAGAGCACCAACACGCGCTTGCCGGTGTCGGAGACGGCGTCGTATCGGAACGAGTCGCTACGCGCGCCGCCGCCCTGGAACCACACCCTCACGTTGTCGCCCGGGTCGGTGCCGGTGACCTCGCCGCGGACGACGTGGTAGTAGGTGCCCTTGCCGACCCCGTAGCGCTCGCCACCCTGCCACTGGCTCGTGTCCGCGCTCTGAACGGGACCGTTGTTGATCCGGTAGCGCACGGTGACGTCGCCGAGGTTGCGAGCGGCCAGCACCCGCACTTCCTGCGGATCGCCGTAGGACTTGTTGAACTTGAAGTCGAACAGCGAGGTCTGACCGTTCTGCGGATCGATGTCGTCGGGGTCGAGATAGAACGGCTCGACCTCGATGCCGACCGGGGAGGCCGGATCCGCGGGATGTGCGGCGGACCGGGCCAGCCCGAGGTCGAAGTCGAGCGTGTTCTCGAACTCCGCCTGGATCAGCCGCTCGTTGTCGGGGAAGACGAAGCCCGACCCCGGCCTGCCCTCGCTGAGCTCGGGGGTGAAGGCGACCGTGCCCGCGTTGACGTCGGCGTAGTCGGTCGTCTCGCCGTTCGTGACGTAGAGCGTGTCGGCCGACTGGCCGGGATTGAACCCCGGGATGGCGGAGTTGCCATCGGCGCCGCCGGTGGCCGCGTCATCGGTGCCCGCGGTGGCCACGTAGATCGGGTAATCGGCGTCGAGCGTGCCGACCTGCCAACCCTGCGGATACAACAGCCACTTGCCGTGCGAGTGGAAGTTCGACTGGAACTTCGGCTTGATGCGGTCGATCAGCCTCTGCATCGCCCTGGTCTCCGGCTCCGAGGCGACGCTGGGACCGCGATAGGTCTCGCTCGCGGGGTCCGGCGACGAGCCCTCGTTGTCGAAGCCCCAGTGCTCGGCGAAGTTGCGATTGGGATCGACCCCGTCGCTGATCGTAATCTGCCCATTGCCGTCGTTGTCGCGCAGGTTCTTGCGCCACAGCCGCTCGTGATCGAAGGTGTACTGGTATCCGTCGGGGTTCGCGGAGATCACGAACCACAGCTCCGTCTGCTTGAGCAGCCTCCTGGTCGGCCTGTCGTTCGCCCGCCAGCGGCGGAGGAAGTAGTGCATCAGGCGGCGGTTCACCTCGAGGCTGATCCACTCGCGCGCATGCTGGTTGGCCGAGTAGAGGACCGCGGGGCGCGCTCCGTCGTGTTCGCGGCGGGCGCCCTGCGTGAGCTTCATCGCGATCAGCGGCCGACCCTCGTGGGTCCTCCCCAGGATCTCCAGCTTCACGAGCTGCGGGTTGTTGCGGGCAACCCGGAAGAGCTCGTCGCGGATTCCGCCCTGCTCATCCCAGGAGCGGTAGACGCGGTAGCCGCCGGCGGCCTGACGCGCCGCCTGCTCGGTGACCTTCAGCCCCTGCTTGTTGCGCGTCAACTCGACCTGGACGCCGGACGCGGCGAGCTTCGCGCGCTGGCCGGCGGTCAGGACCGCACCGGCCTTGATGCCCGATCGCGTCTGTTGCACGCCGGCGAGCTCCACGCCGCCGACCGCCTTCGCGATCGTGGCGGCGTCGCCCTTGATGGTGTACTCCTCCAACATCGGGCGCTCCTGCCCGGCAGCCGCCGGTGCGAGTGCAAGGGCGATCGCAAGCGCGGCCAAGCCGGCCACGACGGCGCTAAGTCTGGACCGCATAGTCCTCCCGTCTTCTCAGCTTCAACCTCTCTCCCTTGTCGCACCCGAACGGGACACGATTGGCGGAAAGCGAGACTCCGGCAGGGCATTACCCGTTCGAAGGACGGCTACACGCGGCCGGCGGTCACGGCCTTCAACTCGTCGAGCGACTCGCGGACAAGCCGGCGAAAGTCTCGGCGGTTGTCCTCGTCGATCCAGCGTTCGAACGCGCGCTTCAAGACGGCGATCCCGGCGTCGGCCGTCAGGATCGCGGCCGATTCGTCGACGCCCCGCCGGCGCAGGGCGTCGGTCATCGCCGAGGCGAGCCTCGCGAACTTGATCAACTCCCGTTCCCGCAGGCCCGGGCTGGCGGCGATCACTGCCTGACGCTGCCGGACGAGGTCGCGGCGCTCCTCGAGTAGGCCGCCGGCGGCCTCGAGGGCGCCGGCCACGGCCTCCATCGGAGTGGCCGAAGGAGGCGCGTCGGCGAGGGCGTTCAGCACGAGGTCGTCCACCTCGCCCGAGAACAGGACCTCGCGCTTGTCGGCGAAGTGCCGGAAGAACGTCCTCTCGGTGAGCCCGGCGCGTTCGGCGATCTCCGCCACCGTGGTCTGGTCGAAGCCACGCTCGGCGTAGAGCTCCAGAGCCGCCTGCATCAGGCGGCCGCGCGGATCGGGCTCCCACCGGCTCATGGGCCGGATTGTAGATGACGACAGCGACTGTCATCACGTTGCTATCGTGATGGCAGTGGCTGACATCGCCGACAACGCCATTAACCCCGGACCGAGCAGGCGCCGGCGCCTGCTCGTCCTCGTCATCTGCTCGATGAGCCTGCTCATCGTCGGCTTGGACGCGACGATCGTCAACGTCGCGCTGCCGGCGATCCAGCGCTCGTTTGACTCCGCGCTGTCCAGTTTGCAGTGGACCGTCGACGCCTACACGCTGGTGCTGGCGAGCCTGCTGATGCTGGCGGGCTCGACGGCCGACCGCCTCGGGCGCCGCCGCGTGTTCGTGGCCGGGCTGGTGGTCTTCTCGCTTGGGTCGCTGCTGTGCGCGCTGGCTCCCAGCCTCGAGCTCCTGGTCGCCTGTCGCGTGGTGCAGGCGATCGGCGGCGCGATGCTCAGCCCGGTGGCGATGTCGATCGTGCGCAACGTGTTCGCCGATCCTCGCGAGCGCGCGCAGGCGATCGGTGTCTTCGCGGCGATGTTCGGCATCTCGATGGCCCTGGGCCCGGTGCTCGGTGGGTTTCTCGTCTCCGCGAGCTCCTGGCGGGCCATCTTCCTGGTCAACCTGCCGGTCGCGGTGGCGGCGATCGCGCTCACAGCGCTGTTCGTGCCCGAGTCTCGAGCGCCGCGGCCCCGGCGCATCGACCCGGTGGGCCAGATCCTCGTGATCGCGGCTCTGGCCGCGCTCACCTACGCGATCATCGAGGGTGGGCGGGTCGGCTTCGGCGCAGTCGGCATCGTGACCCTGCTCGCTCTCGCGCTGGGGTGCCTCGCCGCGCTTGTGCTCTACGAGCTTCGCCGTCGCGAGCCGCTGCTGGAGTTGCGCTTCTTCACCAGCGCCCCGTTCGCCGGCGCCAGCGCGATCGCCGTGTGCCTGACCGCGGCCCTCGGCGGCTTCTTGTTCATGAACACGCTCTACCTGCAGGACGTGCGCGGGCTCTCGCCGCAGCAGGCCGGCCTCTACATGCTGCCCACGGCGATGATGATGATCGTCTTCGCACCCCTCTCCGGGCGCATGGTCGGGCGCTTCGGCGCCCGCCCGTCGATGCTGGCCGGCGGCTTGGCGGTGCTGGCCAGCGGCCTGATGCTGACCGGCCTCGCCCCGGGCACCTCGGTGCCGTTTCTGCTCAGCGCCTACGCGATGTTCGGCTTCGGCTTCGCGCTGGTCAGCCCGCCGGTCGCCCACACGGCGGTGTCCGGGATGCCTCCGGCGCAGGCGGGCGTGGCCGCGGCGGTGGCGACGACCAGCCGCCAGGTGGGGATGACGCTGGGCGTGGCCGTGCTCGGCGCCGTGGCGGTGGGCGATCTGGGTGGCGCGATCGGGCGAGGGTTTGCCCACGCCACACGGCCCGGCTGGTGGATCGTGGCCGCTCTCGGGCTCGCCGTGGCGGCGCTCGGCTACCTGACGACCACGGGTTGGGCGCGGGAGACCGCGCGGCGCACCGCGGCGCGGCTCGAGGGCCCGGACCTGCGCAATCTCGAGCCAACCGAGCGAGCCGTCGGCGCTGCGGGTCGCGCGATCGCGGAACCGGGTTCCTAGCGGAGCCGCTGAGCGTGGAGCCTCAGCGCGACGGCTCGAACCAGCTGGTGCACTCTCGCCTTCGCCAGCGCTCGCATCGTGGGGAGCCGTATGGCGAAGGCAACCGCGCAACCGGCGAGGAGCTCCTCGACGGGAAGCGGGCCCAGATGCGCCACGACGGTCAGATGTCCCTCCTCGGGTTGCTACTCCACGAAGCAGTACGAATCGCTCGAGGCATCCCCGGCCTGGAGGCGGGTCTGATGGACTCGCAGCCCGCGGAAGTCGTCGCCATTGGGGAAGAACCGCGGGTCGAGGCTCATGCCGCCCGACTCGATGTCCGCATCGATGCGAGCCATCCAGGCACCCACGCCGTCCGGATAGAAGACCTCGTCCCACGACGCGTAGAGCGAGTTCGTGGCGTAGACGCGGCGCCCGTCCCGGCTCACCTCCACCATCTGAGGCGCGCCTCGCAGTTCGAGGTCAGGCGCCGCCGGATGGGGGGTGCGGCCGACGATGCCGCCCAAGCGGACCGAGCCCGCCTCCCTCGGGTTCTGCGGATCGCTGACGTCGTACTGCTTGAGCTCCCCCGTTCCCCAGCACGACACGTACAGCCAGCGATCGTCGACCGAGAGGTCGATGTCGGTGACGAGCGGTGGAACCGCGCCGAACGGCTGAAGCGCCGGCGGGAGCTGGTCCGTCTCCGCCGGCTCGGCGGGGATCGTGATCACCTTGTTTGCGGTCCAGCGGCCGTCCTCGCGGTTCCACAGCCACACCGACGCGGACAGATCCTCCACGCTGATCACCACTCCGACGAAACCCCAGGTCTTCCGGGGATCGTGAGCGGGTCTCAGCTCGAGGACCATCTGGTGCTCGTCGCCGAGGTCGATCCGCTGAGTGAGCTTGCCCTCGGAGAGGCTCCAGAAGTCGAGGTGGTGGCCGAAGCGCTTTCCCAGCAGGTCCTCTGGGTTCAACCCGCCCTCGATCATCGACGGGGTGGCCCACTCCGAGGTGATCGCGACGTCCTCGTTCAGGTGCCACCAGATGTCGTATGCGAAGAACTGCTCGCCCCGGTCGGTCTCCCAGGCGCCGGTGACCTCGAAGGTGTCGTGGTCGATCAGGGCCACCCCGCCGGGTCCGTCGCCGTCGGCGGCGCCCAGGTTGGACATGAAGATGCCGCCCGGTCCGCAGTGCACGGTGTGCGGGCGCGAGTAGCCGGCCTTCTCGGCGAGCTCCTCGGGCTCGATCGTGCGCACGATCTCCGGCTGGCGCGGGTCGGGCCCGGTGTCGAGCACGTAGGTTCGCGACGAGCGCAGACCCGGCACGATCAGGTAGCGGCGCTCGAGCACGCCATCGTGGCCCTCGTGACACAGGGCGCTCGAGCACGCGTTCCAGCCGAAATGATGCAGCTCGTTGCCGGCGGTCGGAAGCTCGGTCCAACCCACGACGTCGCCGAAGCTGTCCGACCCGGGGTCGCAGTCGATCACCGTCATGGCGTCGCGCTGCTGACCGGCCGGATCGAACGCGGCGACGTAGGCGAGCTTCTCTGGCGGCGCCTCGATTGCGGCGGCGGGCGACCGATAGAAAGTCGGATCCGTGCCCTCGGACATTGGGACCTCCTCCCGGAGAACGTCGACGTGAGTTGAATATATACCCGCCCCCGAGCCGCTGGACCGACCGTGCCCCGCTGCCTTCGACGCCCTGCACGGGCGAGGGCTCACTCAATGGAGGCGGGCGCGCCGGCTCACCTTGAAGCGCTTCACCGCGGCGGTCTGATCCTTGTTGCCGGCTGCGTCGATCGCGGTCGCCCTCAGCTTGTGGCGTCCGGTGGCCAGCCGGGACGGGGAGTAGCGCGACCTGCAGGCGCGGAGCCGCCCGCGATCGAGTCGGCAGGCGAACTCGACACCGTCCTCGTCGGAGCGCAGCCTGAACCTCGGCGTCCGGTCGGAGGTGCGCTTCGGCCCCTTGATCTTCGTTTCCGGCGCGACGTTGTCGGGGACGCATGTGCCGACCGGACAGAGAAACGGCGAGTTGTAGGTGTTCCAGTGCGTCGCCAGATACGAACCCGGGCCTGGAGCAGGACTGAAGTAGTCGTCGCCGCCGCAATCGAGCCGGCCCTGGCTGGTCTCCCAGCTGATCGTGGGATAGTCGCGAAAGTCACAGAGCGCGGGGCCGCCGAACCCCGGATCGCACATCAGATCCTGCTGCTCGATGCAGTGTCCGCCGCCGCCGTAATGAGGCGCGCTCGCCTGGACCGCGCCGAAGGTGTGAAACAGCTCGTGGACCCCGACCTTGCCGAACGCCTGAGAGAGGCCGAACGTGAACGGGTTGTCGAAGATCACCGAGTAATAGCCGCCGACCTGCCAGGAGGGGCCGGCCGGAGAGTCGTCGGCGGGTGACGGGGCCGTGTTCGCGGACCGGAAGTTGTTGGCCACGCCATCGACGAAGACGAGGTAGTTGCGCTGCCCGGGCTGCGCTCCGAGGCCCGGCTGAAGGTCGGCGACGACCTTCTGCCGGGCCGCTGAGACGTTGTCCGGGTCGTAGTAGGAGGCGGGGTGAGGAAGGCTGATCCGTTGTACGTCCACGCAGTCGAGCCCGGCAGGGGTGCCGAGGTCGAAGCGAATCGATTTACGCTCGCCGGACTCCGCGTATACGTATTCGACGATGTCGCGCACGCCCTGTCCCAGGCTCGAATACACCTGCGCAAGCTGGTTCGGCGCGTCGGACGCGTGTGCGTAGATGACCTTGACCACGTGTGCCTCGGGGGGCTGATATGCGTCCGCGGCGTCATCCAGCGGCGCGTCTGTCGGGGCACAGCCGGCGTCGGGCAGGTAGGCCGGTGCGGCGCCGTCGACGCGCTGCGCATCGACGTGTCCGAGCTCAGAGCCGGTTGCGGAGGCTGCGGGCGAGGCGACGACGGCGAGGGCGATCACGCCACCACCGAGCACTGCCAAACATCGTGTCCTGTGCTTGGTCGGGCGATCCCGCACTGGCTCGACCATACCCCCCAGGGGCCCAGGGGGCGTCTCGCGACGCCGCGGTAGACGCCGCTGTCACATCGGGCCGGTGTCCCGCGTCATAGAGGTAGGGGAAACGATCTGAGAAGGAGGCCGGAGCTGATGGAACGCAAACGCGACGAGACGCTGGAGACCGCGGTCGGCACGATGGCGGTGTTGACGGCCGGGGGCGTGCTCACGTTCGGCCTGTTCCCTCTCGTGCTGCCGACGGTGGTCCTGCTCGCAGCGCTGGCGCTGCCATTGCTGCCCTTGGGGGTGGTGGCAGCGCTGTTCGCAGCGGCATATCTGCTGCTTCGATCGCTGGTGCGGCTCGTGCGGCGCGTTCGACCCGCGTCTCGGCGGGGTCACCGCGCCGCAGCGACCGAAGGCAGGTCGGATCCCGTACGGAGGGCTCCCTACGGCCCGTCGCATCTGGGCGCGCGGTAACCACCGGAGCGCATGAGCGCCGATCAGCTCCCCGAGATCAGGAGCACGGTTGCCGAGGCCTCGTCGTATTGGATCGCGCCGCTTATCTGCTCCTGATTGCAGTCGAGCCCGAACAGAGTCGAGCCGGCAGGCAGCGGCGGCGTGATGCCGGCCAGGCTCACGGAGTCGCTCGTGCCCGCGTCATCCCCGACCGAGATGAAGAACTTGCCGTTCGGGACGGCGCCGATCGAGCTGGTGCCGAGCCGGCAGTTGCCGCGCCCGGAGTCGGCATCGATCTCGGCGCGCGCCCGTACGCGACCCAGGACCAGCGCCCGCGCCCCCGGCGGCACGTTGATGACCCCGGTCGTGGCGCAGGTGATGAAGGTGGTGCTCTCGGGGTCGCAGCTCCCCACGGTGCCGGTGCGCCCGAATCCCCCGAGCAGCGCCGAGGGCACCTGTCCCAGCGTCGACTCGGCGATGTCATCGCCGGAAACCGTGTCGCTTGCAAGATCGCCGCCTGACAGAGAACCATCGATCACGTCCGAGCCGCCGAGCGTGGCGTCTTCGACCTTGCCGCCGGTGACCGCGTTCGCAGCCAGGTCGTCGTTGAGCACGTGGCCGTTTCGGATCTTGCCGGTGGTGACCGCGTTGTTGGCAAGGTCCGGGGTCTTCACCTCGCCGTTGACGATGTCGTCGGAGAAGACCGTGTCGGAGCCTCCAAGGGCCGTGGCAGTGCCGCTCAGCGCGAGAAAGACGGCGACGTAGCCGACGACATTGCCGCGGAGGTGGTTTCGGACTCTTGCCTTCATCTGGATCCCCATTCTCATTTGGTGGCCTGGCAAGCGATCGTCCCGGTGCTTCGCATCAGTTGCAATTCCAATATGTGCCCCTCTATAAGTCCCACTGATGCTCGACGTACGCAGGCTCAGGGTGCTGGCGGAGGTCGCGAACTGCGGATCGTTCTCCGCCGCTGCGGAGGCGATGACGCTCACGCAATCGGCCGTGAGTCAGCACGTCGCCGCGCTCGAGCGGGAGGTCGGGCTGACGCTCGTCGCCCGCGGCACGCGCCCGCTCGAGCTCACCGAGGCGGGCCAGGCGCTGGTTCGGCACGCAAGCGGGATCTTCGCGCGCCTCGACGACGCCGAGCAGGAGCTGGGTGAGATCGCGGGCCGGCGCCACGGCCGGTTGCGCTTCGGAACCTTCCCGACGGCGCTGGCCACTCTCCTACCGGGGGCCTTCGTCGCGTTTCGGCGACGGCATCCGGAGGTGACGCTGACCGTCGTCGACGATCACCTGCAGCGCCTGGTCCCGCGGCTCGAGGCCGGCGAGCTCGACCTGGCGCTGATCTACGACGACGAAGCGCTACCCGACATCGCGGCGAGCGACCTCGAGCGGATACCGCTGCTGGACGACCGCTTCCAGGCGGTCCTGCCCGCCGGGCATCGCCTCGGCCGTCGCCGCCGGCTCGAGCTCGGCGACCTTCGCGACGAGCCCTGGATCGGCGGCTCACCGACCAGCGCCTGGTACCGGATCGTCACCGAGGCCTGCAGGCGGGAGGGCTTCACGCCGCAGGCCGGCTTTGCCTCGGACGACTCGATCGCGGTCCAGGCGCTCGTGGCCGCGGGGCTCGGCGTCTCCGTCATTCCGGGCTTGGCGCTGGTGCACCCGCGGACGGGGGTCGAGGTGCGCGCTCTCCAATCGGGCGCACCGGTGCGTCGGATCTCCGCCGCCCGCACGAGCGACGCCTACCACGGCCGTGCGGTCACCGCGATGATCGACAGCCTCCGCCAAGCGTCGGAGGCCTTCGCGCTCACCCTCGACGGCGAGGGCTGACGGCGTCAGCGCGGCGCACGTCCACCTCCAGTCCCCGGCTCAGCTCGGCCCGATCATCGGAGCGACCTCGCTCGCAACCAGCTCGAGCTGTCGCCGCTCATCGCCCAGGGGCCACAGGTAGACGCGCTCGCACCCCGCTTCGGCGTAGCTGGCGAGGAGCTCCGCGCAGTGCTCCACGGAGCCGACGCACACCTGTCCGCTGAGCTCGCCGGGATCTCGATTCAAAAGCGGAGCAAGGACCTCGTCCAGCATCCGATCGCCCTCGGCTCGATCCCTTGCGACCCAGGTCCACATCGTCGCCACCGCGTTGGGCAACCCCTCCGCGTCCCGGCCCCGAGCGACGAGCTCGCGCGACAGCGTCTCGCGGGCCGTGGCGAAATCCTCCGGCGTCGTGTTGTACGCGGATGCAAGCCAGCCGTCGCCGGCCTTCGCGACCCGCGCGAGCCCGGCCGCAGATCCCCAGCTCGCGACCCACAGCGGCACCCCGCCCCGCTGGACGGGCTCCGGCAGGAGCTCGACCTCTGACGGCAGGTCGTAATAGCGCGAATCGCGGGCCGGCGGAGCTCGCGTGAGCAACGAGCGCAGGGCGACGAGCGAATCGTCGAATCGCCCCCAGCGCTCGTCGAAGGGGATGCCGACGGCCTCGTAGTCCCGCTGCGACGAGCCGGGACCAACGGCTGCGATCAGCCGGCCCTCCGAGAGCAGGTCGATCGCGGCGAGCGCCTTCGCGAGCGCAACGGGCCCCCGGAGGACGGGCAGCGCCACCGTCGTCGCGAGCGTCAGCTGCCCGGAACGCTCGATCACGCTCGCGAGCGCCGTCGGCCCGTCGAGCCACGGCGCCTGGAAGAGGAAGTGGTCGTTGCTCGAGACCGCGGCAAAGCCGCATTCCCTGGCGGTGTCGACGACCGTTCGGAGCCGCCCGAGCGAAAGCGGCTCCTGGCCGAATTGCATCAGCGGCAGGTGTACGCCGAGGTCCACGGCGCCATGCTCCCACCTCCCTTCCCCGGAGAGCCCGACGACGAGCTGCCTCAGCCAGGCCCGGGAAGATGACCGAGCTGCTGCAGCATCGAGACGTCGTCGCGGACGGCCAGGTGTTCTGTGAGCTTGCGCCGATCGTCGAAGCGAAACGTGTGCACGTGCCGAGTGCGGTAGGTCTTGCCGGTCGGGGGAAACGGACCGAACTGGCCCTTCTGCGTTCCGGTCATCCAGCCGAGCACTGCGACTCGGTCATCGGCGACGAAGATCTCCTCGATCTCGAATCGCAAGTCGGGGAACGCCTCGTACAGCCGCGCCGCCACCTGGCGCTGACCTTCGGGGCCGTTGGGAGTGCCCGGCGCGGCGTTGTGATTGACGAAGTCCGCCGCGATCCGCTCGTCGTAGTCCGAGACGTCGTGCGCGTTGAACCTCTCCCAAATTTCCCGCGCCAGCGCCCTCAGCTCATCAGCCGTCATGGCACCTCCCGTGCATTGGCTCAGGATATTGCCGCTCGGCTCACCGGGGCCGTCGCGGCAACGGTCCGTCGCGCTTCCAACGCGAATCGGCGCGCGCCGGCCACGCCAGCCACACCACCACGCCGACCACGCTCAGCAGCAGCCCGGCGGCCAGCCCGGCCCGCTCGGCGTACCCCTTGCGCTCGGAGATCCAGGCGGCCACGATCGCCGACGCAAGCCAGAGGTAGGTGAGCCAGAGGGCCTTGGCGCCGAGCAGCGCGATCACGGTCATGTGCCCAGATACGCCCTCTGCACATCGGGATTCTCGCGCAGCGAGTCGGACTCACCCGAGAGCGCGACCTCGCCGGTCTCGAGCACATAGCCACGCTGGGAGACCCCGAGCGCGTAGTTCGCGTTCTGCTCGACCAGCAGGATCGTCGTCCCGGTGCTGCTGATCTCGGCGATCGTCCGGTAGATCCGCTCGACCAGGAGCGGGGCGATCCCCATCGAGGGCTCGTCGAGCAACAGCAGCCGCGGGCGCGCCATCAGCGCCCGTCCGATCGCCAGCATCTGCTGTTCACCGCCCGACATCGTCCCCGCCTTCTGGGCGTGGCGCTCCGCGAGCACCGGGAACAGCGCGAACACCCGCTCGAGGTCCTCGGAGAGATCGGCGCCCGGGCGCAGGTAGGCACCGAGCTCGAGGTTCTCGCGCACGCTCATCCGCGGAAAGCACCGCCTGCCCTCGGGCACCTGCGAGATCCCGAGCTTCACGATCCGGCTGGGCGACATCGTCGTGATGTCGCGCCCGTCGAAGCGGATCGTGCCCCTGCGCGCCGGGCTCAGGCCCGAGATCGAGCGCAGCGTCGTGGACTTGCCCGCCCCGTTGGAGCCGATCATCGTCACCACCTCGCCCGCACCGACCTCCAGCGAGACGCCGCGCAGCGCCTCGATCGAGCCGTAGTAGGTGTGGATGGCGTCGACTTCCAGCAGCGCCACGGCTCAGCCCTCCCCCGCCCCGGTGCCGAGGTAGGCCTCGATCACGCGTTGGTCGTTTCGCACGGCTTCGGGCGTGCCCTCGGCGATCTTCACCCCGTGGTCGAGCACCGTGATCCGCTCGGACACGCCCATGACCACCTTCATGTCGTGCTCGATCAGCAGGATCGTCAGGTCGCGCTCGCCGCGAGCCTTGCGGATGAACGCGGTGAGCGCATTGGACTCGGCCGGGTTCATGCCCGCGGTGGGCTCGTCGAGCAGCAGCACGCCGGGCTCGGACGCAAGCGCCCGGGCGATCTCGACTCGGCGCTGATCGCCGTAGGAGAGGTTGGCCGCCGTCTGCTCGAACAACCGCTCGTCGAGGCCGGCGTAGCCGAGCATCTCGCGCGCCGTCTCGCGCACCCGACGCTCCTCGGCGCGGACCCGCGGCGGGCGGAAGATCGACCCGAAGATCCCCGCACGCATGCGGGCGTGCTGGCCGATCATCACGTTCTCGAGCGCCGACATCGTCGGGAACAGCCGGATGTTCTGGAACGTGCGCGCGATGCCCATCGCCGTGATGCGATCGGGCCGCGCGCGCGAGATCTCGCGCCCCTCGTAGCTGATCGACCCGGTCGTTGGCCGGTACAGCCCGGTGAGCATGTTGAAGAACGTCGTCTTGCCCGCGCCGTTGGGCCCGATCACCGAGGCGATCTGTCCCCGTGTGAGCTCGAAGTCGAGCCCGTCGACGGCGACCAGGCCGCCGAAGCGCTTGCTCACCGACTCGGTGGCCAACAGCGCGCTCACGACAGGCGCCTCAACAGCGGCGCAATTCGGCTTCGTCCTTTCGGACTCCGCCTCATCGCGGCGCCTCCTCCTGCAGCTCGACATCGGTGCCGGCGCCGGCAGTCTCCCCCGCGCCGACCCCGTGCATCTCGAGCTTTCGTCTTCGCTCCGGCAACAGGCCCTCGGGGCGCAGCACCATCATGATCACCAGCAGGAAGCCGAAGATCCCGTAGCTGAGCTGGGTGAGGTCGAAGTCGAGGCCGATGTCGCGCGGGATCCCGTTGAGCACGTCGGGGATCAGGTAGCTGTTGATGAATGACAGCGCCACCGCGCCAAGCACGACGCCCCAGATCGATCCGAGCCCGCCGAGGATGACCATGGCGAGGATGAAGATCGAGAACGAGAACTGGAACTGGTCGGCGTTGACCGTGTTCAGATAGGAGCCGAGAAAGGCGCCGGAGATCCCGCCGAACGCCGCGCCGGTGCCGTAGGCCGCGAGCTTGGTGCGGACGATCGGGATCCCCATGCTGGAGGCGGCGACCTCGTCCTCGCGCAGCGCGATCCACGCCCGCCCCAGGCGCGAGTCGCGCAGGCGGAAGTTCACGAACAGCACGATCAGCGCCAGCCCGAGGGCGACGAAGTACCACGAGCGCAGGTCGAGCGACGTGAATTGCTCGACGAACGGCAGGTCGATCTTGTCGACCGGCGTGATCCCCTGTTTGCCGCGGGTGAGCACCGCTTCGCTGCCGAGCTCGGCCACCCCGGGGACCTTGCCGAAAGTCGCGTCCCAGATCCCGCCGATGCGGATCTGGTCGCCGTTGGCCGCGACCCGGCCGATGATCTCGCCGAACGCGAGCGTGACGACCGCGATGTAGTCGCCGCGCAGGCGCAGGGTGGGCAAGCCGATCGCCATCCCCGCGATCGTCGTGAGGACCACCGCGACAACGATCACCAGGAGGAAGTTCACGTGCACGCCCGGCAGCTCGGCCGCGGGGCCGGTGACGAAGATGTGCAGGCCGTCGCCGTCGTTGACGCCGAAGAAGAAGTTCGAGCCCAGCCAGCCCATCGTGTAGGCGCCGATGGCGAAGAAGGCGACGTAGCCCAGGTCGAGCAGGCCCGCGAAGCCGACGATGATGTTGAGCCCAAGCGCCATCACGACGTAGGACAGGGCCAGCACGGCGTCGTCGATGAACGGGCTGCCGCTCTCGAAGAAGAACGGCAGCGCAATCGCGCCGATCACCACAACGATCGCGATCGCGCGGTCGCGGCTCACGGAGATCGTGCTCAGGCGACTCGAATCAGGCGGCTCAACGGCGCCGCGGTTTCGCCTTCGGCTCACTTCACCCGGCCTCCCTCGTCTCCTCGCCGAGCAGGCCGCGCGGGCGCACCACCATGATCAGTACGAGGTAGGCGAATACCACCGCAGGCGTCCACTCCGAGCCGATGCGGTTGTCTGCCATCTGCTGGATGCAGCCGATCACGAGGCCGCCGAGCACGGCCCCGCGCAGGTTGCCGATGCCGCCCATCACCGCGGCCGTGAACGCGATCAGGCCCGCGGTGAACCCCTGGAAGAACCAGATCGTGGTCTGGTACAGCGCGTAGATCAGGCCGGCCGCGCCCGCGAGCAGCCCGCCAAGCAGAAACGTGAGCGAGATCGTCGTGTCGACATTGATCCCCATGAGACGCGCGGCGTCGGGATCTTGAGCGGTCGCCCGCATCGCCCGGCCAAGGCGCGTGCGGGAGATGAACCACACGAGCGCGATCACCAGTGGCGCCGTGGCCAGGACCGCGAGCGCGTCGCCGTTGGTGACCTCGATCCCGCCGATCGAAAACAGCCTGTCCTGCGAGTTGATCAGGTCCGGCACGCTCTTCTGGGATCCGCCGATCCACAGCAGGCCGACGTTCTGGAGGATGAACGAGAAGCCGACGGCGGTGATCAGCGGCGCCAGTTTCGGCGCGTCTCGCAGCGGCCGGTAGCCGGCGCGCTCGATCATGAGATTCAGGCTGCCGCTGGCCATGGCCGAGACGAGCAGCACCAGGAGCAGGCCGCCGATCAGGACGGGCGCGGCGGTGGCGACCCCGAGTCCGAGCGCGGTCCAGAATGCGAACGCGACCAGGGAGCCGATCATGAACACCTCGCCGTGGGCGAAGTTGATGAGCTCGACGATCCCGTAGACCATCGTGTACCCCAGCGCGATCAACGCCCAGATCGCGCCGTTGGAGACGCCGTCGACGAGGTTGTTGCCGAGCCGGGTGAGGTTGCCGTCGGCGGTCAGGTCGTGGATGCCGAACGCGACGGGCATCGCCAGCAACAGCGCGATCAGCGCGATGGCCGAGCCCCGCGGGCCCAGTGACAATCGCTCCCGCACCGTGGCGAGCCGGCGGTCGAGCTCCGGGGAGAGAACCGGCAGGCGGTTCAAGGTTCAGCAGCGACGGACCCCGCGCCGGGGAGCGTGCCCCCGTCGCCGGATCGCCGTCGCCTCACGTTCGCTACTCGGTCGAGATCTTCTGATCGAAGACGAGCTCGCCGCCGTCGATCGTGAAGACCCCGTAATCGGTCAGGGTCGTGTCGCCGTTCTCGTCGATCGAGTAGGTGCCGAGGATCGAGTCGCGATCCTCGGTCGCAAACATCGCCTCGATCACCGAGGCACGGTCGGTCGGATCCTCGGCGCGCTCGAGCACATCGAGGATCAGCTGGCCGGCCTCATAGCCGTAGATCGCGTACGGCTCGGCCTTGCCGTACTCGGCCTCATAGGCGTCGTAGAAGTCGGCGCCTTCGGCCCCGTAGTCCTCCTCGGAGAGGGTGGCGACGGTGACCTTGGTGTTGGCCGCGATCTCATCGGGCAGGCCGCCGGAGAAGTCCGAGTCGGCGACACCGTCGTCGCCGTAGAGCTTCACGTCGGGGACCGCGGCGGCGATGTCCTTGTACAGCTGCACCGCGTTGGAGGCCGTGATGCCGCCGAAGAAGAAGCAGTCGATGCCCTGGCTCCCCAGGTCCTCCGCCTCTGCTCGGTAGTTGGCGGCCTTGGTGTCGATGCCGCCGGCGTTGATGAGCTCGTAGTCGAACTCCTCGGCGGCCAGCTCGACGTTCGTCGCCAAGCCCTCGCCGAAGACCTCGTTGTCGTGCAGAACGCCGACCGTCGTGCAACCGTCCTCGTCCATCAGGCTGGCCAGCGCCGCGCCCTGGACGGTGTCCTTGGGCACGATCCGGGCGTAGTTACGGGTACCGGCCGGGTAGTAGATGTCCGGCTCGCCGATGTCGGTGTCGGCCCCGGGCTCGTCGGAGGTGAGGCCGACGGCCGTGTTCCCCGGCGAGAGCATCGCCAGGTTGGCCTCGTTGAGGATCGGAATCGAGATCGCCGCGGCGCCGGAGTTGAAGGTGCCGAGATACGCGACCGCCGAGTCGTCCTGGGCGGCGCGCTTGGCGTTGGCCGACTCCGCCTCCGGCGTCCAGGCGCCGGCCTGGGCGGTCGAGTCGTCGAGCGGCTCGAAGTTGATGGTCACGCCGCCGGCCTCGTTGCCGGCCTGCTCGAGCGCCAGTTCGATCCCGTTCTGGAGGGCGATCCCGGTCGGCCGCGAGGACCCCTGAAGCGGCAGGCTCGTGTAGATCGTCACCTCACCGCCGGACGCCTCACCGCCCTCGGCCGACGTGGTAGCGCCACCCCCCTCGTCATCATCGCCTCCGCAGGCGGCGAGACCGAACGAGAGGGCAACGACGAGACAGCCGCCAATCAAGAGGCGGCGGGTTCGGAGCGAAATCAAGGGGACCTCCGGTGTCGGACGCGGACGAGCAGCGGAACTCTATTCAACCCCGCGCGCTGGAGCGCGTGGGAGTCCCGCGCCCGGTGATTAGGGCGGCGCGATGCGGTACACGGGGCCATCGAGCGAGAGCACGTATTGCCGGCCGCTCGCGTCCTCTCCAAACGCGCTGATCGATGGGACTTGGAGTCCGACCAACTGGGACTCGACGGGGGCGCCACCGCTGATGCGGAATGCGCGCACCCGGCCGCTGCAGTAGTCGCCGTACAGATACCGCCCGCTCAGCGCCGGCGTGCCGGCGTCATGTGAGACGTTCCCGCCGATGACAGCGCAATCGCCGGTGGCGGCGCTCGAATACGTCATGACCGGCGGGACAGCGTTCGGACAACTCTGCGCCGTGTCGTAGGGCAGCGTTCCCTCGAAGCACGGCCAGCCGTAGTTCGCTCCGGCTCCCGCTCCATCAGCCATGTAGTCGACCTCTTCCATGCGATTTTCGCCCGGATCGCCGATGAACAGGTCGCCCGTTGCGTGGTCGAAGGAAAAACGATGCGGGTTGCGCAGGCCGTAGGCCCAGATCTCATCGCGGCCCGGCGCCCCCACAAACGGGTTGGAGGCGGGGATGGCGTATGGCGCGCCGTCGGTTGCGCGCGGGTCGATCCGGATGATCTTGCCGTTGAGGAAGTTGAGGTCCTGGGCCCTGAGGTTCGGCTCCCCGAACGGCCCGCCGTCGCCGAACGACATATAGAGCAGCCCGTCGGGACCGAAGCGCACCTGACCGCCGTTGTGATGCTGAGTGGGCTCCTGCACAGCCAGGATCTCGCGCCGCGACATCGGGTCGACGACATTCGGGTTGCTGGCCGAGCGCCGGTACTCGTCAAGCAAAACGGTCGAGTCCCTCGTTTGCTGGTTGAAGCGCACCGAGGCCACGTAGAACAGGCCGCTGGTCGCATAGTCAGGCGCAAAAGCGACGCTGAGCGTCGTCAGACCGCGTTCGAGGAACGGCGTCGCCTGCAGGGAGCCATCGACCAGCATCCACATGCGGCCGGCCTGCTCCACGACGAGCTGGCGCCTGGTGTCTCCCGGCGGAGAGGTGAGATCGAGCGGCTTGTTGAAGCTCCCAATCGAGACCAGACGGGATTCGCAGGCCTTCCTGATGTCCGCCGCGTCGCTTTGGAAGCCGTCGGTGCCCTTGCCGCAGGTCACGCGGTCAACGGTGCCGTCAACCGCTCGGAGCATGTCGTCTCCGGCGCCGCCGTCCACCGAGTCTGCCCCACCGCCGCCGTCCAGGAGATCGGCGCCGGCGCCACCCAGCTCGACGTTGACCGCGCCGTTCCCGGTGATCGTGTCATTGCCCGCGCCGGTCGTGGCGTTCTCGACGTCCGAGGCAACGTTGTCGTTCTCGCCCACCTCGCCGTCGTTGGCGGTTCCGTCGCCAAGGCTGAGGGCGACGTCCGCGGTCCGCGCGGCGTAGCTGACGGTGTCCGTTCCGCCGCCGCCGTTCAGCGAGTCGGCCCCGACGCCCCCGTCGAGGGCGTCGTTGCCGCCTGCTCCATCGAGAGCGTCGTTGCCGTTTGCGCCGGTCAACGTGTTGTCGGCGGCGCTGCCGGTCAGGACGTCGTTGCGTTTGCCGCCGATGGCCTGCTCGACATCCGCATCGATGTTGTCACCCTCGCCGGGCTCGCCGTCGTTGGCCATACCGTCACCGAGCGTGAGGGTGACGGCGACCTTCCGCGCGGCGTAGGTGACGGTGTCGGCGGTCCCGTCGCCGCCCGCGAACGTGTCGGCGCCGGGACCGGCGAACAGGGTGTCGTTGCCGATCCCACCGTCCAGGGAGTCCGCACCGTCGTCGCCATAGAGCCGGTCGTTCCCGCCCTCGCCCCGGATCAGGTCGTTGCCACCCCGGCCGCAGATGACGTCGTTGCCCGCGGTGCCGACCAGCACGTTGTCGGCGTCGGTCCCGGTGATCGTGCAGGCCGCCCCGTGGGCAGGCGCTTCTCCCGCAAGCACCACGATCGTTACGGCAAATAGCCCAAGTGCAAGTTGAGGGCCCCTGACGCGGCCCGCACGCGGATCCTGTGCCCATGTGCTCGCACAACGCATCGCTGCTTGCCTATCACACGGAAGCTGCGGCGCCAACCCTGCGTATGGCTGATACTTGGCCGGTCGATGGCCAGCGTGCTGCTGATCCACGGAGCCTGGCACGGGCCATGGTGCTGGGAGGCCTTCGCCGACCGCTTGCGCGGGGGCGGCCACGAGGTGCGAGCCGCGCGACTGCGAGGTCACGACGGACAGTCGGGTCGCATGTGGCACCGCATACGCGACTACGTCGAGGACGTGGAGCGCGCGGCTGCCGAGTTCGACGAGCCGCCGATCCCGGTTGGACACTCGATGGGCGGCATCGTGACGCAGAAGTACCTGGAGCGAAACCCTGCGCCGGCGGCGGTGCTGATGGCTTCGATTTGTCCCTCCAGCGGGATCTTCGGCGCGGTCGCTCGACTCACCGCCCGCCATCCGGTCGCGTTCGCGAAGGCGAGCGTCCTCCTTCGCCTGGGGCCGTTGGTCAGCACCTCGGCGCTCGTGCGCGACCTGTTCTTCTCCGCCGACACGCCGCAGGCGATCGTCGACCGCTGCCAGGCGCGGCTGCAGGACGAGTCGTACCTCGCGTTCCTCGACATGGTGGTGTTTCTCGCCCGCCCGCGGCCACGGCGAGTCGAGGTGCCGGTCCTCGTCCTGGGGGCCGAGCGCGACGGGTTCTTCACCGTCGGCGAGGTCCGCCGAACCGCGCGCGCCTACCGCACCGAGGCAGAGGTCTTCCCGGCCATGGGCCACGACATGATGCTCGACCAGGGTTGGGAGCGAGCGGCCGACCGCATCGATGCCTGGTTGTCAGCCACGCCGATCCGACCGCCGGCCCCCTGACTCAAGCGCTGAGCGCCGTCCGCGACTAGGCCGGCTTCCCGTCCGCCTCGGCCGCCTTCGAGTAGGCCTCGTAGCCGCCGGCCCGTTCCCAGATCGACCGCAGCAGTCGCTCGAGCTCGGCGCGGTCGTCGCCCTCGAAGTCCGCGAGGAGCTCTGCCTCGACTCCGTCCATCGCCGTGCCCACCTTCTCGATCACGGCCAGGCCCTTCTTCGAGACCTCGACGCGGTGGCGGCGCCGGTCCTCGGGGTCCCGTCGCCGTGACGCGAAGCCGTTGTCCTCGAGCTCGTTGAGGATCTCGACCAGGTTGGTCGGATCGACGTGCAGGCGCCCGCACAACGCCTGCTGGCTCAGCTCACCGTGGTCGCGAAGCTCGATCAGCGCCGCGAGGTGGCGCGGGCGCAGGTCGTACGGAGCGAGCGCTTCCGTGAAGCGGTGCATCGTGATGCGCCCGAGCTTGATGAACAGCAGCGTCGGCCACCGCTGGGTGATGCCCGCCGGCGCTGTCTCGACTTCGGTTGTCATGCGTCAAAAGTTACCAGACGTAAATACTTTGTGTCAACTAATCATCTGCTAGAGTCATCGATCAATGCACCGCAACCAGACCTCCAGCGCCCGTGTGATCCTCGCCGTCCTCTCCCTCGGCGGGATCGCCTACGCCCTCCTTCAGTCCCTGGTCGTGCCGGCGCTCCCGCAGATCCAGGAATCGCTGCACACGTCCGAGAGCGAGGTCGGCTGGGTGCTGACCGCCTTCCTGCTCAGCGCCTCGGTGACGACCCCGATCGTCGGCCGCCTCGGCGACATGTACGGCAAGGAACGGATGCTGATTCTGGTGCTCGTCCTGCTCGCCATCGGCACCCTGATCTCGGCCGTCGCTTCGTCGCTTCCGCTGATGCTCGTCGGCCGCGTGATCCAGGGAGTCGGCGGCGGCATCTTCCCGCTCGCGTTCTCGATCATCCGCGACGAGCTGCCTCGCGAGCGCGTCGCCGGCGGCATCGGGCTGGTTTCCTCCCTGCTCGGGATCGGTGGTGGCGCCGGCGTCGTCTTCGCCGGCGTCGTCACGGAGAACCTCTCCTATCACTGGCTGTTCTGGTTTCCCCTCGGGATGATCGCGCTGACGGCGCTCCTCACCTGGCGCTACATCCCCGAGTCCCCGGTCAAGACCCCGGCCCACATCAACTACCGGGCCGCCGGCCTGATGACGCTCGGCATCTCGGCGACGCTGCTGGCGATCACCGAAACCAGCACCTGGGGCTGGGGCTCGCCGAAGACGCTCGGGCTCCTGGCCGCCGGCCTGCTCGTGATCGGCGCCTGGATCCGCGAGGAGCTGCGCTCGCGCGAGCCGCTCGTCGACATGCGGATGATGGCGATCCGCGGCGTCTGGACGACGAACACGGTGGCCTTCCTGATCGGGGTCGGGATGTACTCGTCCTTCGTGCTGATCCCCGCGTTCGTCCAGATGCCGGCGAGCACCGGCTACGGCTTCGGAGCGTCCGCGACCGTCGCCGGGCTGTTCCTGCTGCCGGCCACGATCGCAATCACCGTGGTCGGCCAGCTGGCGGGCAGGCTCGAGCGGCTCATCGGCTCACGCGGCGCCCTCATCGGCGGCGCGGCGTTCGCGCTCGCGGCCTACGCCCTGTTGGTGATCAGCCGCGGCGCCGAGATCGACATCTACATCGCCGCAGGGCTGCTCGGAATCGGCATCGGGCTCTCGTTCTCGGCGATGGCGAACCTGATCGTCGAGAACGTGCGCCAGGAGCAGACGGGGGTCGCGACGGGGATGAACGCGGTCACGCGAACCCTCGGCGGCGCCTTCGGCGGCCAGCTTGCCGCCACCCTGCTCGCCGGCAGCCTCGGTGCCGGCGGCCTCCCCACCAATCACGGCTTCACGCTCGCCTTCGCGATGTGCCTGGTGGCTTTGGTCGCGGCGCTCGGCTTCGCGATCTCGGTTCCGCGGCGCCGTCGCGCCGTGCAACCCGCTCCTCTCGCCGTCGTCGGCAGTCCGCAGGCCTCCGTCGACCGCGCGGCGGCCTAGCGCCATGGATCGGATGGCAACTCGCGACCGCCTCGTCGAAGAGGCATATCTGGCGGGCCTGCTCCAGGACGCCGGCTGGCTGTTCAGCCGTCCGGCTCGTCCGCGCCCGACCGCCGGCGCCCGTCGAACGAGATCGTCGCACCGAGCGAGCACACCGCCCTCGAGCCGCCGCCCCGCGCGCGGCCGGCCCGAGCGCATCGCCGCCTAGCTTCGGCGGCCCGATCACCGCTGGGCCCGTCGCCGCGTCAGCACCCACCCCACGACGAGGCCGAACGCCAGGTGGTCGGCCACCTGAGGCACGGGGCGCAGGGCGCGCATGCGGGGGAACCTGCGGCCGATCACGCCGAGGTCGAGCCCGGCGATCGCGAGACCGGCGGCGGCGCCGAACGGAACCTCGCGACCGCGAGGCGCTACGAGCGCGATGCCCCAGGCCCAGCCGAACGAGAGCGCCAGATGGACCGGTACGGCCGCGAGCAGCAGGCGTCTGCGCCGGGTCTCCGCCGGGAGGAGGATCGAGCCGGCTGCCGCGGACGCTTCCAGCGGGTCGCCGCCGCGTAGCAGCGCCTCGGCCGTGGAAGGGGCTCCGCTGAGGACGGCCGCCCATGCCCCCGCGGCGGCGCCGTCGGGCAGCACCTCACGCGGGGCGTTGACACCGTTTCGCGCCATCCATCGGCGCTCAGGCGGCCGCAAGCTCCGGCGCCCGCAGGAGGTCGATGAGCCCGAAGCGGCCGGGCTCGGCGCTCGGCAGCGTCGGCCGCCAGTCCGCCTCGGCCGCGCGAAAGCTCTCCGGGTCGGCGTCGATGATCCCGACCAGCACCTCTCCGACGATCCGCCCGCCCACTTCCCCGAGGCGGTCGCCGTCATGGCGGGCGCCTGCCTCGCGCAGGATGTAGAACCAGAGTGGCGTCTCGCCGTCCCAGCCCTGCTCGGCGAGCCCGCACTCGGCGGCCGACAGCGGCTCAACCCCGAGCTCGCGGGCGACCGCCTCGCCGGAGGGCAGCCCGGTGGCCAAGCCGCGCTGCAGGTCGCGCGCGGCAAGCGACCGGTAAGCGTCGTCGTCGACCTCGCCGGTGATCGCCTGGGGCAGGTTGATCAGCGATGCGGGCAGGCGCCCGTCGATGCGCTTCGACCGCTGCGCCGCCGGGCGCCCGGGGACGTCGAAGAGCAGGGACCAGTCAACCGCCATCTCCGAGCCCACGAGGGCGAATCCGATCAGGTCCGGGAACAGCGGCAGCTCGCCCTGCCGATCGTTGATCCGGTAACGGTGGCGGATCTGCGAGTGGCCGTAGCGGTATGCGGCGTCGGCGAACTCGAACGGGATGAACGGGTCACCGTCGACCGGGTAGCGCTCGCCGCCGCGGTCGAGCAGGCGCGCGGCGAGCTCGGCTCCGACGAGGGTCGGGAGGAAGTCGTGCAGGAGCACCCACTGGTAGTGCCAAGTGAGCGAGAACCGCGCCTCGTCGAACACCGACGCCTCGGGCTCGCCGTCGGCGCGCAGTCGGTCGACGAGCAGATTGTGAACGCGCAGGAAGGCGACCTGGAGCTGGTTCACGAACAGGTGGGTGTCGTTGCGCGGGTCGCCGACCAGCGCAACGCCTTCGGCGTTGCGGGGCACGTCGACCCCGCCCGGGCCGAGCAGCAACCGGGCGGGGTCCTCGCGCTCGTAGAGATAGGGCGAGCCGACCGGCCCGCCGCCGTAGACGGACTCGAGGTTCGCCCGCGGGGTGCGGTAGTTGCGCAGCGCGTCGGGATCGGCCCGGTCGACGAGCGGCGAGCGATCGGCGGTGATGTCGTGAGCGATGAACTGGCCGAAGAACGGCCATCCGGCCTCGATCGAGGCGTCGTCACCGCCGCTCGCCTCGAGCGGGCCGCCGTCGCAAGGTCCGCCGACGACCCCGAGCGCGTGCAGCCGGGCTTGGTCGGCCTCGAGCGGCGACAAGGTTTCGAACACCCGGCGATAGCGGCCGCCGTAGGTCGGACCGCCCCCGGCGCGACCGGGCGCCAGGCAGTGGTCGCGAACCGCCGGGTGGCTGGCGGACCTGCTCACAACCCGAGCTTGCCAGAGTCGTCAACGCGGCCGCAGCGGCCGGGCAGTGTTAGACGTCGAGCTCCGCCAGGCGCTTCGCCGCGTCAACCCGCGAATTGGAGACAGGTTGCATACACGGTCAGATCCTGGGCAACGGTGCCGTTGTTCTGGCCTTCGGCGAACCAAGCGCCAAACACCGGATGGCTCGCGGACAGGTCACCCGAGGGGAAGGGAAAGGAGGCGCCTCCGCTGATGAGGTCCCCACTGGGGCAGTTGAGTTGGAGCTCGCCCACGCCCCCGTTCGGTGGGATCGAGACGGACTGCTGGAAGCGAATGATGTCGCCCAGCTCCGGGAAGCCGACTGCACGATCTGCGATCTTCCCCGGCGTGACGCTGTCGAACTGAAGCTCGCCGGGGCCGACCGCACCGGGGGCGATCTTCGGCGCGGTGACGCTATCGTCGGCGACCTTGGCCGAGTCGACGGCGCCGTCGACGAGGTCGCCGCCGCGCAGCGAGGCATTGGCGACCTCCGTCGTGCCGACCGAGCCGGTCCGAAGATCGGCCGGAGCCAGCCCGCCGCCGGGGAGCGAGTCGTCGCGGACGTCGACGCTGCGGACCTGGTCGTCGACGATGTCGTCGGAGAAGACCGTGTTCGAGCCGTCGAGAGCGTAGGCCGCCCCGCCGCTCAGGGCAAAGAAAAGGGCGACGTAGCCGACGACGTTCGAGCGGATGTGGTTGCGGATTCGCGGCCCCATCTCGGATCGGATCAACTCGGCGAGAGCGCCACAGCGACGACCCGGGCGTCGTAAAAGGTGAGGTAACCGTCCAGCTCGTTGCACTCGATTCCGAAATCCATGGGACCGGACCCCACGAAGACGGTGCCGATCAGGGTGACGAACTTGTCGTTGTAGTTCCGCCCAACGGCGTTCAATCCGGACACCGCGATGGTTCCGAAATTCGTACCGATGTGACACTGGCCGGTGCCGAGGTCTGCCCCCGGCTCGGGTTGGGCCTTCACCGTTCCGATCACCAGCACGCGGGTCGGGGAGGGAAGGACGATGGTGGTGAACGCGCACGTCAGGAACGCCGGCTCTTCCGGATCGCACTGGCCGCCCGCGGCCGAGCGCCCATGCCCCCGAGCGGCGCAAGCGCCGCGGACGGCACCTGGCCCAGCGTCGACTCGGCGACGTCATCCCCGGTCAGCGATTCGTCGGCGACTTTGGCCGAGTCGACGGCACCGTCGACGAGGTCGCCGCCGCGCAGCGAGCTATTGGCGACCTCCGACGTGCCGACCGAGCCGGTCCGAAGATCGGCCCGGGCCAGCCCGCCGCTGGGCAGCGAGTCGTCGCGGACGTCGACGCTGCGGACCTGGTCGTCGACGATGTCGTCGGAGAAGACCGTGTTCGAGCCGTCGAGAGCGTAGGCCGCCCCGCCGCTCAGGGCAAAGAAAAGGGCGACGTAACCGACGACGTTCGAGCGGATGTGGTTGCGGATTCGCGGCCCCATCTCGGCCTCCCGGGGAAATGGCTCGATCCTCCAGGGATCTTTCGCCAACCTAGTCGCGAGAGGCCGCCCTAGCATCGGGTGTTTCCCTACTCACCATCCCCGGGACGCGGTGGCATGCTTGGGGGTGATGGGGCCCACCGTGATCGGCCGCGAGGAGGAGTTGGGCGCCGTCGAGTGGCTCATCGGCGACCTCGAAGCCGGCCCGGCCGCGTTGCTGCTGGAGGGAGAGGCAGGGATCGGCAAGACGACCGTCTGGGGCGCCGGCGTCGAGGCGGCACGGGAAGCGGGCCTGCGGGTGCTCGCTTGTCGCGGTGTCGGCAGCGAGGTGAAGCTCGGCTACGCGTCGCTCACCGACCTGCTCGGGGAGGTCGGCGACGGACCGATCGCCGAGCTTCCGGCGCCCCAGCGACGGGCGCTCGGGGCGGCGCTCCTTCGCGCCGGGCCGGCCGCCGGCCCACCGCCGGATCCACGAGCCGTCGCAACCGGCTTCCTGACGCTGCTCGAGCACCTCGCCGAGGTCACGCCTGTCGTACTCGCGATCGACGAGCTTCAGTGGCTGGACCGCTCCTCGGCAGGGGCGCTGCGCTTCTGCGTCCGCCGGCTTCGCGGCTCGATCGGCCTTCTCGCCGCGCGGCGCAACCCGCCCGAACCCTTGGCCGCGGACGGTCTTCGCCTGCGCGAGGGAGAGCGGCTGCGGGTTCTGCGCCTCGGCCCGTTGCCGCGTGAGCAGGTCCACCGCCTCCTGCGCGAACGCACGGGGCAGACGTTCCCGCCGCCGACCCTGGCGCGGATCGAGGGCGTCGCCGCCGGCAATCCGTTCGTTGCGCTCGAGGTGGCGCGTGTGCTCGGATCGCATGGCCACAGCCGAACGGCGACCTTCCCCGAGAGCCTCCGCGAGCTGGTCGCGGCGCGGCTCGCGGCGCTCGACGACGATGTGCTGACGGCGCTGCTCCTCGCCGCGGCGCTCTCGCGGCCACGCGTGGTCACGATCCAGCGTGCGCTCGGGCGCGGCGACGCCGTGAGCCTGCTCGGCCAGGCCGAGGTGGCGGAGGTCGTCGCGATCTCGGGCTCCGAGCTCGCCTTCACGCATCCCGTCCTCGCGAGTGGCATCTACGCGAATGCGACCGCCCCCGAGCGCCGAGCTGCGCACCGGCGCCTCGCCGCCGTCGTAGACGGCATCGAGGAACGCGCTCGGCACCTCGCGCTCGCCGCCACGGACGCCGATCCTGAGGTGATCGCGGCGCTCGACGACGCCGCTCGGGAGGCCCTGGCGCGCGGCGCTCCCGGTGACGCCGCCGAGCTCCTGGACCTCGCGTTCGGGCTCGGTGCCGTCGAGCAGACCCGGCTGATCGCCGCCGCCGAATGCCAGTTCGCGGCCGGCGACCTCCCGCAGGCCGAGGCCTATTGCGGTCGCGTGATCGCCGCGCTCGAGCCAGGCCCGGAGCGAGCACGTGCGCTCGGCCTGCTCGGCCGGATCCGCCAGCGCGACTCGAGCCATGCCGAGGCCTCCGCGTTGCTCGAGCAGGCGGTCGCCGAAGCCGGCCCCGGCGCGACCAGGGTGATGCTCCGAACCTCGCTCGTCTACGTCCTCGCCAATACGGAGCGTCTGCGCGAGGCCATGTCCTGCGCCTCCGCGGCCGTGGTGGAGGCGGAGGCGCTGGCCGAAGACGGGCTCCTGGCGGAGGCGGTAGCCATTCGGGCGATGATCGGCTTTCTGGCGGGCGAGGGAGTCGACGAGCCGGCGCTTACGCGGGCGCTGGAGCTCGAGGACTCCGGGCGACCGACGCCGATCATGCTCACGCCTTCGTTGGTCGCCGGGCGCATTTGGGGCTGGACGGGCGATGCCGAGCGCAGCCGCACGGAGCTCGAACGCAGTCGCCGGCGGTGCCTGGACCACGGTGCCGAGACCGAGCTCGGATTCATGAGCACCAGCATGGCCACGACCATCTGCGAGGCGGGCGACCTCGACCGCGTTTGCGAGCTGGTCGCCGACGCGGCCGAACGGGGGCTCCAGCTCGGCACGCCGGCGGCGCGCGCGATCGCCCTCAGCGTCGAAGCCACCCTGACCGGCTGGACGGGCGATACCGAGCGAGGGCGTCGGCTGGCGCACGAGTCGCTGTCGCTGTTCGAGTCGATCGGCGAGCTCGGGGAGGCGTTCTGGGCCATGCTCGCGCTGAGCCGTCTCGAGCTTTCGGTGGCCCGGCACGAGCCGGTCGCCGACCTGCTCGGTCCGGTCCTCGACGCCCTCGTCGCGATGGGCTGGGGCGAGCCGTCGGCGCCGCCGTTCCTGCCCGACGCGGTCGAGGCGCTGGTGGCACTTGGACGCCGCGACGAGGCAATCCCGTTGGTCGATTGGCTCGACGGGCGCGCTGCGGCACTCGACCGGCCCCAGGTCTCCGCTTGGGCGGCGCGTTGCCGCGGGTTGCTGCTGGCGGGGGAGGGCGACGTCGAGGCGGCCGAGGCCGCACTGGCCGAGGCGCTCGCCGCCCACGAGCGCCAGCCGATCCCCTACGACCGGGCCCGCAGCCTCCTGGTCATGGGCCCGATCCAGCGCCGCCTGCGGCGCTGGCGTGCGGCACGGGAGTCGCTCGAGGCGGCGCGCGGGAGCTTCGATCGGCTCGGAGCCTCGTCTTGGGTGGCGCGCTGCGAATCGGAGCTCGGCCGCCTCGCGCCGCGGCGCTCGCGCGACCCTGGCGAGCTGACGCCCTCCGAGCAGCGCGTCGCCGAGCTTGCGGCCGGGGGGCTCACCAACCGCGAGGTTGCAGCGAAGCTCTTCATCAGCCCGAAGACCGTCGAAGCCAATCTCACCCGCGCCTATCGCAAGCTCGCGATCGGCTCACGCGCCGAGCTTGGCCAGTGGCTCGCAAAGACCGGCCGGCAGGCCGAGACGCCGTAGACATCTGACATCCGACCGCCGCGGACGGCAACCGAACGATCGAGCCCCCGCCCCTTCCCCTTCCTAATTTATACCGCTTTCGAGGCCCTCATGAAGCCCCGACCGGTGCCGTATAAACGCCGGCCGAACGCGAAGCAACGGAGTTGGAGGCACGAAATGCATGAGAAGACCGAGCATGCGGTGGTCATCGCCGGAGGCGGTCCGACGGGGCTGATGCTGGCGGGCGAGTTGGCGTTGGCGGGCGTGGACGTAGCGATCGTCGAGCGGCGCGCCGGCCAGGACCTTCCGGGCTCGCGCGCAGGCGGTCTGCACTCACGCAGCATCGAGATCATGGATCAGCGCGGCATCGCCGATCGGTTCCTCTCTGAGGGACAGGTGGCCAATATCGGGCAGTTCGCCGGGGTCGGTTTGGACATCAGCGACTTTCCCACCCGGCATCCCTACTCGCTCGGGCTCTGGCAGAACCACATCGAGCGCATCCTGGCGGGCTGGGTCGAAGAGCTCCAGGTGCCGGTCTATCGCGAGCGGGAGGTGACGGGGTTCGCGCAGGACGGCACCGGCGTCGACGTCGAGCTGTCCGGCGGCCGGCCGCTGCGGGCGCAGTACCTCGTCGGGTGCGACGGAGGACGCAGCCTGGTGCGCAAGGCAGCCGGCATCGAGTTCCCGGGTTGGGATCCGACGACGAGCGCCCTCATCGCCGAGGTCGAAATGGCCGAGCCGCCGGAGGAATGGGGCGTCCGCCACGACGCCATCGGCATCCATGGCCTCGGCAGGGTGGAATACGAGATCGTCGACGGCGAGATCGTCTACGCGGACAGCGGGCCGGTGCGGGTCATGGTGACCGAGGAGCACGTCGGAGCCACGAGCGAACCCACGCTGCGCGATCTCAGCGAGGCGCTCATCACCGTCTACGGGACCGACTACGGGATCCACAGTCCCACGTCGATCTCCAGGTTCACCGATATGACCCGGCAGGCCGCGGCCTACCGCGACGGACGGGTCGTGCTGGCCGGCGACGCCGCACACGTGCATTCCCCCGATGGTGCACAGGGCCTCCAGATCGGCGTCCACGATGCGGTGAACCTGGGATGGAAGCTGGCGCAGGTGGTCAACGGGACATCCCAGGAAAGCCTCCTGGACACCTACCACGCCGAGCGCCACCCGGTCGCTGCCCGCGTGCTGCGCACGACGATGGCGCACGTGGCGCTTCGCCGCCAGGACGAACGCACGAAGGCCTTGGGCGACACCATCGCCGAGCTCCTCACGGCGGACGAGGCTCGTAACGCCTTCGCGGCGATGATGTTCGGCCTGGACATCCGGTACGACCTCGGCGAGGGACACCCGCTGCTCGGACGCCGCATGCCCGATCTCGACCTGGTCACCGACGACGCCCCGCTGCGGGTCTACACCCTGCTGCACGACGCCCGCCCGGTGCTGCTCAACCTCCGTGAGCCCGGCGGCTTCGACATCGCCCCATGGGCGGATCGGGTTCAGCTGATCGACGCCACCTACGACGGTACGTGGGAGCTTCCGGCACTCGGGGCGGTCACCGCTCCCGGCGCCGTGCTGATTCGACCCGACGGATACGTGGCCTGGGTGGGAGACCTGACCCAGCCGGGACTCGCTGACGCGCTGACCACCTGGTTCGGAGCAGAGCGGTAGAGCTCATGGCCCACTGACCACACAGTGGGGAGCTAAAGGCCTGCTCTGGATGTGTCGAGCGAAAGGTCAGTGGATAGCTCTCGAGCCGCCAACAGCCTCGCCGTAAGCCCGCGCCCCCGAACCGACTGCCAAGCAGCCGAGGACGGACGACCGTTCTACCTCGGGGATTTCGTGCGCGAGATAGACGGGCTGTACCCCTTGGTCGGAGCAGCTCCGAGCGGCGTCCTCAAAGTCAGCCAGAGGGCCCTTCGGTCGGCGCTCGTGCTCTGGGACTACCTCTGCCTCGACGCCCCCCCGGAGGCGGCGGACTGCATCTTCGTGATGGGCGGCCACGACAAGAGCGTCGCCCAGCACGCGGCGAGGCTGTATCGCCAGGGCGTCGCTCCGGTCGTCGCGGTCTCCGGCGGAATCGTGAACCCGCCGAGCATGTTGGAGCGGGGAGCCGTCCAGGCCTCCGAGGCCGAGGAGCTGGCGGAGGTCCTGATCGCGGGCGGAGTGCCGCCGGAGATGGCGCTGCTCGAGAACCGCGCCACGAACAGCGGTGAGAACTTCCGCTTCACCGACCAGCTCTTCGCCGAGCGCGAGCTGGCCATCGACAGCGCGGTGATCGTCACCAAGCCGTATTGCGAGCGCCGCGCGATCGCGACGGCGCGCAAGAACTGGCCGGCGCGGGTGACGACGATCGGCGCGCACCGCAGGAGCTTCCACGACTACCTCGAGACCCGGATCCCGCTCCAGCGGGTGCTGTCGATGATGGTCGGAGAGGTCGACCGCCTGCGGACCTACGGCGACCGGGACTTCATCGCGCCGACGACGGTCCCCTCGGCGGTCCTCGCTTCGGCCGAGACGCTGAAGGGCGACGGGTACACCGCTCGCGGCATCCCCCGCCCGGCGGCCGCCGGCGCTCAGGCGCCGCGGGCCGGGCGCCGGACGAACGCCACAGTCGCCGCGGCGGCAGCCAACGCGAGACCGGCCGTGAAGAGCATCGCGGCATCGTGGCCGCCGAGGTAGGCGGGATCGATGGCGACGGTGACGTCCGCGGCGGTGGCGTCCGGGAGCTTCGCGACCGCGTCGGCGGCCGACTCCGTCCCCGAGAGCACGCCCTGCAGCTCGACCGCCTGATCGACCGTCAGCGCCGTTGAGACGTCAGCGGCTTCCTCGGTCAGCACGTCGACTCCGCGGGTCACGTAGATCGTCGTGGCGACCCCTAGCCCCACCGCCGCCGCCGCGGTCCGCAGCATCACGAACAGCCCTGAGGCGGCCGACGCGAGCGCCTCGTCGACGGCCCCGATGACCCCGGCCGAGGTCGACGCGAGCGAGGCCCCCGCGCCGACCCCGAAGACGAGCAGCCACGGCACCGCGGCGAGGTACCCGTCGCCGGGGTCGATAACGGTGAGCCCGATGCAGCCGCCGGCTTGAAGCAGGAGGCCGGCGCAGATCACGACCCTGGGGCCGGCTCGATCGTAAAAGCGGCCTGCGATCGGCGACGCGACGCCGTAGGCGAGCGTCAGCGGCACCAGCGCGAGTCCCGCCTCGAGCGCGGTGTATTGGAAGAACTTGTCGAAGAACTGGGGCAGGAAGAAGAGCACGCTGATCAGGACCGTCAGCGCGGCGCTGCCGATGCACGTGACGACGATGAACTGGCGATTGCGAGCGATCTCTGCGGGCACCAGCGGATCTCGCGCCCGGCGTTCGCTGACCACGAACAGCGCTGCGAGCCCGGCCGAGATCGCGAGCACGCCGAGCATCTCGATCGAAGCCCAGCCCCATTCGGTAGCGCGATCGACGCCATAGAGGAACACGGCGACCGCGACCGCGATCAGGAGGGCCCCGCGAACGTCGATGCGCTGGTCGGTTCCGGCCGGCTCGTCCGCGTCGACGACGCGGAGATTCAGCCATGCCACCGCCCCGGTCACCGGGACGCCGACGAGGAAGACGAGCCGCCAGCTGGCGAGGTCGTTGAGCCCGCCCGAGAGGCCGGGGCCGATCGCGTCGCCAACCGCGATCGCTCCGACGACGACCCCGATCGCGGTCGCACGCCGGTCCGCGGGGACCGCCGCGTTCGCGATCCCCATCGCCGCCGGCATGATCATTCCGGCACCGACGCCCTGCATCGCTCGCGCCGCGATCAGCCAGGCGGCGTTGGGCGCGAGCGCGCTCAGAAGCGACGCGACCCCGAACGCGGCGAGGCCGGCCAGCAGGACCCGCCTGCGGCCGAGCATGTCGGCCAGGCGCCCGGCGGCGACGACGACCGCGGCGAGGCTGAGCATGTAGACCGCGATCACCCACTGGACGGTCGTGACGTCGATCTCGAGGCCGTCTTCGAGCGGCGTGACGAGGACGAACGTCGCCGTCGAATCGAGGCCGATCAAGAACACGGCCGCCGCCTGCGCGAAGACGATTGCGCGCTGGCGCCGGCTCACTCCGGAGGCTTGGTAGCTGACAAGGCGGGGGTGGACGTTCCTGAAGGAGACCGAGACGGCGTAGGTTGACAGTGTGAGCACACCGAGCCCGGAGCGAGCAGTGCGAGCTGTTCCGCGGGTGCGCTCGCCGGCACCGGCATCACCGGCGCGGTAGTGCGGCGGGCGGGCGAGCTCGGGGTGCTCGGTTGGGTCCGCGAGGCCGAGGACGGTTCGGTGCTCACACACGCCGAAGGCCCGGCGTCCGCCGTCGAGGAGCTGGTGACGTTCCTCCGCGAAGGCCCTGCCGGCACCGAGGTGACGAGCGTCGAGGTCGAGGAGGTGAAGGCCGAGGGCCACGAGCAGTTCGCGCTCCGCGGCGTCAGCGCCGGGGCGTTCGTCGTCCAGGAGCATCAGGCGAGCACGCACCACTTCGACCTCCGGCTCGAGGTCGACGGGGTCATGCGCTCCTGGGCCGTCCCGAAGGGCCCTTCGATGGACCCCGCCGTCAAGCGGATGGCGATCCAGGTCTCCGATCATGGGAAGGAGCACAACGACTTCGAGGGTGCGCTCGGCGAAGGCTCGGTGATCGTCTGGGATCGCGGCGCCTACGAGCAGGGCGGTCGCGTTGCGTGGCCCGAGGCCCTCGACCGCGGCCATGCGGTCTTCGTCCTCCACGGCGAGAAGCTGAGGGGCGGCTTCGCACTCCAACGCACCCGCGGTGGGGCAAAGGCCCAGTGGCTGCTGATCAAGCGCAAGGACGACGATGCGCGACCGGGGTCCGACGTAACGGCAGAGGAGCCCGGGTCTGTGATCAGCGGACGCAAGCTGCAATAGACCGAAACCGGCCCGAGGAGGAGTCCATGACCACCGAAACTGACGTCGCCCGGCTACTCGCAACCCACCCGGCGCCGAGCGGGGTCGACCGCGAGACCCTCGCCCGCTGCATCGCAGAGTGCTTCGACTGCGCTCGCAGCTGCACGACGTGCGCGGACGCCGACCTCGCCGAGGAGGCCGTATCCGAGATGCGGAGATGCATGCGCCTCTGCCTCGACTGCGCCGACGTCTGCTACGCGACGGGACGTGTGGTCAGCCGTCAGACCCACTTCGAGCCGGAAACCTCGAGAGCTCAGGTCGAAAGCTGCCGGCGATCGTGCTCGGCATGCGCCGAGGAGTGCGAGCGCCACGCTGAGCATCACGAGCATTGCCGGATCTGCGCTGACACCTGCCGGCGCTGCGAGCAGGCATGCGCCGGCCTCCTCGACGCGATCGCATGAGTTCTCAGCCTCGACCGGCGATGTGGCGTCGATATCGACGCCACAGGGTTCCGTACAGCGTGTGCACCTGATCGAGGCGCTCCAGAGCAGCCGGGTCGAATTCGCGACCGTACGCCTTGAGCACCTCAGCGCCGAACGCATCGCCTTGCGCGGCCCGAGCGTCGGACAGCACGCCCGCGACATCCCAGGCAACCGGGCCTAGGCACACGTCCTCGAAGTCGTTCCAGCACGGCCCGCTGCTGGTCACCAGGAGGTTCGAAAACGAAGCGTCCCCGTGGAGTGGCTGTGGGTCCGCGACAGGCTCGAGAATGACCTCCGCCAGTCGGTCCCTCTCGGCGGAGAGCGCGGTCGCATCGTCCTCACCCGCGAGCGCGTCCAACATCCAGTCCATCTCGTCCAGAACAGCCGACCTCGGTGGCAAAGACCCCGGATAGTCCGCGAGCCCGTCGTGCAAGGACCGCAACGCCCGCCCGATTTCCGTCGCCTCGAGTGGCGTCTGATGAATCTCGACGTACTCCCAGAACGACAGCCACAGGTTCCCGCTGAGATAGGGACCCGGATCGACCATCGTCGTGGGCGCGATGACCGGGGTCCCACGTTCGGCGAGAAACGCCCCGACATCGATCTCCCGCGTCAACCATTCCCGCGGGTCGGGATGCAGAACGACGGTGCCGGTCATGACCCGGGCCGCGATCGGGTTCGGCCGCAGATGAACGATCACATTGCTGCCGGTCCCGACCGGGACGGCGTCGGCTACCCGAAGCCCCAGTTCGGTCGCTACGGCGACAGCAGCCGTGACCGCGCTTTGGACGACCGACCCCACCACCGAGCGGATGATGACGAACTGCTCACGCCGGTTGTCCGATCGCCGCGGACGCCAGCCGGAAGAACGAGCCCCCGCCCCTTCCCATTCCTAATTTATACCGCTCTCGAGGCCCTCATGAAGCCCCGGCCGGTGCCGTATAAACGCCGGCCGAACGCGAACGCAATGGAGTTGGAGGCACGAAAATGCATGAGAAGACCGAGCATGCGGTGGTGATCGCCGGAGGTGGGCCGACGGGGCTGATGCTGGCGGGCGAGTTGGCGTTGGCGGGCGTGGACGTCGCGATCGTCGAGCGGCGCGCCAGCCAGGATCTCCCGGGCTCGCGCGCGGGCGGCCTGCACTCACGCAGCATCGAGATCATGGATCAGCGCGGAATCGCCGATCGGTTCCTCTCGGAGGGACAGGTGGCCCAGGTCCACGGGTTCTCCGGAGTCCGTTTGGACATCAGCGACTTTCCCACGCGCCATCCCTACTCCCTCGGGCTCTGGCAGAAGCACATCGAGCGCATCCTGGCCGGCTGGGTCGACGAGCTTCAGGTGACGTTCTATCGCGGACGTGAGGTGACGGGGTTCGCGCAGGACGACACCCGCGTCGACGTCGAGGTGTCCGACGGCCAGTCGCTGCGGGCGAAATACCTCGTCGGCTGTGATGGAGGACGCAGCCTCGTCCGCAAGGCGGCCGGCATCGAGTTCCCCGGCTGGGATCCGACGACGAGCAACCTGATCGCCGAGGTGGAGATGACCGAAGAGCCGGAACTGGGCATACGCCACGACGCCCTCGGCACCCACGGCCTCGGCAGGGCGGAGTACGAGATCGTCGACGGCGAGGTGGTCTACGCGGACAGCGGGCCGGTGGGGGTCATGCTGACCGAGCCGGAAGTCGGCGCCACGGGCGAGCCAACCCTGCGCGATGTCAGCGAGGGGCTCATCGCCGTGTACGGGACCGACTACGGGGCCCACAGCCCCACCTCGATCTCCAGGTTCACCGACATGACCCGGCAGGCCGCGACCTACCGCCAGGGACGGGTCCTGTTGGCCGGCGACGCCGCACACGTGCACGCCCCGGACGGTGGACAGGGACTCAACACCGGCGTGCAGGATGCGGTCAATCTGGGCTGGAAGCTGGCGCAGGTGGTGAACGGGACGTCACCGGAGGGCCTCCTGGACACCTACCACGCCGAGCGTCACCCAATCGCCGCCCGCGTGCTGCGCACGACGATGGCGCATGTCGCGCTTCGCCGCCCGGACGAACGCACGAAGGCCTTGAGCGAGACCATCGCCGAGCTCCTCGGGAGCGATGAGCCTCGCAGGCGATTGGCGGCGAGGATGTCCGGTCTGGACATCCATTACGACCTCGGCGAGGGACACCCGCTGCTCGGACGCCGCATGCCCGATCTCGACCTGGTCACCGACGACGGCCCGCTGCGCGTCTTCACCCTGTTGCAGGACGCTCGGCCGGTGCTGCTCAATCTCGGTGAGCCCGGCCGGCTTCGACATCACGCCATGGGCGGATCGCGTTCAGCTCGATCGACGCCGAATACGACGGTACGTGGGAGCTTCCGGCACTCGGGGAGGTCACAGCTCCAGCCGCCGCCTTGATTCGGCCGGACGGATATGTGGCCTGGGTGGGAGACCTGACCGAGCCGGGGCTCGCCGACGCGCTGACCACCTGGTTCGGTGCGCCTACCGCGGCGGCGGCTCAGTCGACAGCACTCGGGACGCCGCCAAGCTCCTCGCTGAACGCAGACGCCGACATCACGGTCGAGAACATCGGGTAATCGAACTGGATCGCGTTCGCGTGCTCCTCGGGCGACGTCGCGGCGACGCAGTCGGCGAGCGTGATCACCGCGTAGCCCTTCTCGTACCCGGTGCGCATCGTCGACTCGACGCAGCAGTTCGTGAGAAACCCGCCGAGGGCGATCGTGTCGATCCCGCGCGCGCGGAGGATGAAATCGAGGTTCGTGGTCGCGAACGTGTCGAGGCCGCGCTTGCCCTCGACCACCACATCGCCCTCCTGCGGCGCGAGCGAGTCGACGATCTCGGCTCCCCACTCGCCCTTGACGAACGCGGTCGAGTCGACGACACCCTTGAGGATGCCGTAGGGCTGCTCCGCGATCTCGCCGTAACCGGGTGCGAAGGTGATCGGGGCGTGGACGATCGTCGCCCCGGCGGCTCGGGCCGCCTCGACCAGCGAGCGGGTGTTCTCGAGCATCCCGGTGTCGTCCATCACGGTCTGGACCGCCTCGTGCAGGGCCCCGCCCTCCGACGTGAAGTCGTTCTGGTACTCGATCAGGACCACGGCGGTGCGCTTCGGATCGATCGGCATTGTGAGGCTCCTTTCGCGTCGGCGGCGCCATGCTACTAGCGCTAATACCGATTCAGGGCATCATCTGCATCGCGTCACGGTCGCCCCCGTGCATGCCGCCGCCGGCCGGCTCGGCGAACCCCGGAACGTCCGCGGGGAAGAACGCCACGCCCAGCCCGAGCGCCAGCAGCGACAGGGCCACAGCCCCCCGCGTGGCGGTTGGCCACGGCAGCAGCCGCTCGGCCACGATGCAGATCGTGATCAGCGCCATCCAGCCGAGGCTCATGACGCCCAGGGCGAACAGCGCTGCCATCAGCGCCCAGCAGCACCCGAGGCACCAGGCCCCGTACCGGATTCCCAGCCCCAGTCCGCCCGCCGGGCCGTCGCGCCAGCGCTCGGCGAGGGTCATCATCGGCGTGCGGCACCTGGCCAAACAGGCCTGCTTGAGCGGCGTCATCTGATAGACGGCCGCGGCGACGATCACGCCTCCGGCCACATACCGGCCCGCGTCATCCCAGGCCAGGAAGGCGGGATCGATCGCGCGGACCAGCTCGTACAGGGCATAGGCGGCCAGGCCGGCCAGCGCCCACACGACCAGATAGCCGACGACGAACAGGGGCGTCGCGTCGGCCGCTGTCCCTTCTCCACGAGCCCGACGACCCTCACGAAGACGCTCGTACGTGAGCACCGTGGGAGCGACCGCCGGGAACATCATCGCCACCATCATCACCACCCAGACGGTGACGAAGAAGCCGAGGACCCCGAGGTCCATGCCCGGCATCGACTCCATCCCTCCCATCCGCTCGTCCGTGACCAGCCAGGCCACGAGGGCAAGGGCCAGCAGCGCCCCGAGCAGGACGAGTTGGGCGCGATCCAGCCGAGCCGTCCCCGAGCGAGGACCTACCCTGGTCGCCTCCACCGTCCGGCCGCCTCAGTCCGGGTACTCGTCTTTGCGCCAGTCGCGGGGCTCGTCCGGCTGGGGCTTCGGGGTCCGCTCGAGCAGCATGTTGAAGTGGGGAGCGACGAACGGGTCGGGGGCCGTCACCGTGTAGGTGTGGTAGACGGTCCCGTTGTCCCGCGCGAACGCGATGTAGCCCGGAGCCTCCCGGAGGCCGTCCTTGAGCTCGGCCCCAATCTGCTCGGACCACGTCTGGAGGAAGTCCGGCGGGTTCTCGATGATCTCTTTGACCTCTGGGATCTGCTCCGCCTGCTCCTCGGTCATCGCGAGCCCGAAGTCGAACGGGAAGTCGGTCTCATAGGTCGAGACGTAGGGAAACTCCCAGCCCATCCGTTCCCTGTAGGCGCTGAGCCGGTCGATCGGCGCGCGCGAGAAACACAGGAAGGTGACGTCGCGCTGGTTGAGGTGGATCAGTGAGCCGCTGAACTCATCTCCGAGGCTCGTGCAGCCGGGGCATGCCCCGACCTGGTAATCCGGCCCGTACATGATGTTGTAGGCGAGGAGCTGCGAGCGGCCGTCGAAGAGCTCGGGCAGGGTCTTCTTCCCCTCCGCGGTGTCGAACTCGTAATCCTTCTCGACCGGGACCCATGGGAGCGCCAGGCGCTGCTTCTTGATCTCCTCGTTGAGCTCCGCGTGCTGCGCCTCGAGCTTCGCGAGCGCGTCCCGGGCCTCCTGCCATTCCTCGCGGCTTCCGATCTCGTGGTCCGGCATGGTGATCTCCTCGGTCGTTTACCCGTGTGTACCAACTAGGACAGGCGATGGGCCTGAAAGTCATCGCTGGACCCGAGTTGGAAGGCAGGCTGATGCGTGCGTTCGACATCCTTCTCGACGGATGCCGGTTGTCGTCGGCCTGAGACGTGAGGCCGAAGGGTGGTACGGCTGCACTGCTGCCGCCTTCGGGCTCTCGCCACGATCCGCGACAGCCGCGGTTCACAGGCGGGCGTCCAGCCACGCATGACGCTCAGCTGGATCCATGTGGGAGGAGAAGGCGCTCGAGGCTCGCGAGCGGCTGCTCGCCTCGGGTGTGCTCGACCGGCTCGAAGAACACACGGCCCGACGCTGGTCACTCAGGCCGAGGCCGTGACCCTCGCGAGCTGAGAGCGGCCGGGGGGTCCCGCAGGCCGCACTGCCGAACCGACCATGCGCAACCGGGCTTGGGCGGATGGCCCATAGAGTGCGTTTCGTGGGACTGCTCTCTCTGCTCTTGGGCGGCGGTGAGCTGAAGCCGAAGCGCAAGGCCGAGCTAGAGGCCGAGGGCCTGGTGCTGATCGAGGAGAAACTCAAGGGCAGCATCCGTTACACGCACTTCAAGGCGCCGGGGAAGCGCTTTCACGGCAAGATCGTTCCCCTGCGGCTCGCGATCGGGATCAGCGAGCGCCGGCTGGTGATCTATGGCGGTTGGGCGAGCAGCGAGATCGTCGACTCGCCGTTCGACAGTCCCCGGTTTACCGCCGTCGACATCGAGCTCGAGGGGGCCGACGCGATCGTGCTTCGCGTTGACTACAGCCGGATGGACGCAGCCGAGGCGGCCGGGGTCTCGGGTGAGCTCACGATCAGGATCCGCACGGTGAACGCGGCGACCATCGTCGAGCAGATCCGAACCCGCATCGGCTGACCCAGGAACGCGAAGGCCCCGGCCGTGCGGCCACGGCGCCGCACCGGGAGACCGACGATGAGTTTCGTGGTGCGGCGCGGTCTCAACTCACGACTATGGAAGCGAGGAGAAGGGACCGACCATGAAGCTGACCACCGTCACGCACGTCACCCTCGACGGAGTGATGCAGGGACTCGGCGGCGCGGACGAGGACCGCAGCGACGGCTTCGAGCGCGGCGGATGGGCGATTCCGCTCTTCAACGACGAGGCCGAGGCGGTTCTGGTCGAGGCATTCGGGCGCGCCGACGCGTTCCTGCTCGGCCGGAAGACCTACGAGATCTTCGCCGACTCCTGGGGAACCGGCTCGTGGGGGGCAAACGAGGGCAACAACCCGATCTCGGTCGCGTTGAACACGAAGCCCAAGTACGTGGCCTCGAGCACGCTCACCGAGCCCGAGTGGGACGGCACCACGGTGCTCTCCGATGACCTCGCGGCCGCGATCGCCGAGCTGAAGGCGAAGGCCGGAGGCGAGCTGCAGGTACACGGCAGCGGCGCCCTGACCCGGTGGCTGCTCGAAAACGACCTGGTCGACGAGATCAACCTGTTCACCTATCCCGTGGTCGTCGGCCAGGGCACACGGCTCTTCCCCGACACCGGCCCGGATTCAGCGCTCGAGCTGATCGAATCGCAGACCACGCCGGGCGGGGTGATCATCCAGGTCTACCAGCCCGTCGGGCGCCCGGAGTACGCAACGTAGGACGGGCGCAGCGGCATGCTCAAGCCCGCCGCGCGCCATGCCGATGGGGACGGTGATGAGCAGGACCGCCGCCGTCGCGAGCGCGACTTGCCTCCTCGCTTGCCTCCTCACCCTCGGGGAATCATCGGTCGCGCAAGCCGCGACAACGTCGTACTACGTCTCCCCCCAAGGGAACGACCGCGACCCGGGGACGCGGGCGCAGCCGTTTCGTACGCTCGACCGCGCCCGCAACGCTGCCCGCGGCGTCCAACGTCCGCTGCACGGGGACATCCTCTTGCGCCTGCTCGGCGGCACCCACCGCCTCAAGCACGCGCTCACGCTGCGCGCCCGCGACTCGGGCGGGAACGGCTACGACGTCGTCTACAAGGCCGCGCCGGGCGCGCACCCGACGATCAGCGGCGGGCGGCGGATCACGGGCTGGACCGTGTTCGACCGGGCCCGTGGCATCTATCGCGCGCGTGCACCGGGGCTGAACACCCGCCAGCTATACGTCGACGGCCGGCGCGCGGTGCGCGCGCAGAGCGAGCCTGACCCGTCCGGGTTCACCAAGACAGACACGGGCTACTCGACGACCAATGCGGCGATGGCCGGGTGGCGCAACCAAAGTGACATCGAGGTCCTGTCGAACTGGCGCTGGAAGAGCTTCCGTTGCCCCGTTGCCTCGATCGTCGGGCCGCAGATCACGATGGCCCAGCCGTGCTGGCACAACGCGAACGTGTTCGTCGGACCCGCCGCGATGGGCCTGCCCACGCGGATTGAAAACGCGTACGAGCTGCTCGACCAACCGCACGAGTGGTACCTGGACCGGCGCGCCGGATGGATCTACTACAAGCCCGCGCGCGGCGAGGACCTGGCCCGACGAGGACATCGAGGCCGCCGCCACGCAGGTGCTGGTGAACGCCCGCGGGACCGCGGCGCATCCGGTGACCGACCTGCGCTTCAAGGGTCTGACCTTCGCCTACGCCACGTGGATGGGTGTCAGCGGACCCCAGGGCTACGCAGACGACCAGACCGGCTTCCGCGTGACCGGGCCCGACCAGCCGCAGACATTCGAGCACGCGGAGTTCACCACGCGGACTCCCGGGAACCTGCGCTTCGCCTACGCCCATCACGTGACGATCCGCGGCAACCGGTTCCGGCACCTGGGCGCCGTGGGGGTCGACTTCGGAACCGGGAGTCAGCACAACACGATCGCGGCCAACGGCTTCAGAGACATCTCCGCTGCCGCAATCCAGCTCGGCGGGGTGGATGCGATCGACCACCACCCGAGCGTCGCGGGAGAAGTCACGCGGGACAACCGGATCGCCAACAACACGATCACCAAACCGGCCCAGGAGTTCTTCGATGCGGCTGCGATCTTCGCCGGCTACACGACGCGCACCACGATCATCCACAACTCTCTCTCCAATCTGCCCTACACGGGAATCACGATCGGCTGGGGCTGGGGGATGACCGACCCGGGCCGGTTCCCGGGGTGCAACGGCTGCCCGTTCGAGGACTGGCAGGTCTATACGACGCCGACCACCAGCAGGGGCAACAAGATCCTCTACAACAAGATTTCCGACTACCTGAAGGTCGCCTACGACGGCGGCGGCATCTATTCGCTCGGTCAGCAGGGCACCTCCCAGAGCAACGGCGAGCTAATCGCCGGCAACGTCGTCTCTGGCAAGGCGCCGAGCCACGGTGGCAACGCCCTCTACACCGATGGCGGCAGCCGCTACATCACGCTGCGCGGCAACGCCGCGTTCGACAACCCTCTCGGCCTGGACGGACCCGACGGTCAGCCCTACGGGCACGATTGGGGCGGTTGCCGGCCCTACGGCGATATCGCCTGGGTCGGCAACTGGTGGCAGTACCCGGCCGAGACCTACGACTGCTATCCGCCCTACCCCCCGGTCAACGTCTCATTCCAGGACAACGATGTGATCGGGAGCCGCGCCGGCGTGCCCCCTGCCGTCCTGGCTCGCGCGGGCGCTCACTGACCGCGAACGCCCGCCCCGGGGGGTTCTTCCTGAGAGCGGCTGGCCTGAGCGACGCCAGGCGCTTTTCCGAGGACTACCCCCCGCGTCTCGGGGACGACTCGCCGGCGTCGGCCGACGGCGGCGGTTCGTCGAACTCGTCGTGACGACGAAACCAGAATGAATCCGGCGCCTGCGGCCAGCCCTCGGGCGCGTCCTCGTCTTCGGATTGCCCACCGTAGGGCGTGAGGTTGAACAGCGTCCAGATGCTGCCGATCTGCTGGACCATCCGTCCGTTCTGAAGGAAGTAGGTGCGATAGACGTCATCACCGTCGCGAAGGAAGACGTTGAAGGCGAACCACTCGTCGACACCGAAGTCGGCGGAGAAGCGCTCGGTGCAGATCGTGTACCAGGGGATGTGGGTCCAACCCATCCGCTCGGCGTAGCCGCGCAAATTTTCCTGTGGCGCCGGCGAGACCATCGCGAAGGTGATATCGCGGGAGTGCAGGAGGCCGAGCTGGGGGATGCCGTCGGCAATGGACGAACAGCCGACGCAGCCGGCGTCCGGCCAGCCCGGGACACCTTCCTCGAAGTAAAACCGGTACAGGATGAGCTGAGTGCGCCCGTCGAAAAGGTCGAGCAGCGACAGATTTCCGTCCGGCCCATCGAAGCGGTAGTCGCGCTCCACACGCACCATCGGCATTCGCTTACGGGCGGCGCCGAGATCGTGCATCGCGGCGCCGACCGCCGCCTCGCGCTCGGCCAAAGAGGCCAGCGCCTCTTCCCATTCGGCCTGGGAGACGACGGGGGGTCGAGCGACGGTCATTGCCGCAGCGAGTGTATGCGGTGACCGCCGGCAGGCCCATCGCAGATAGGGTCAGTCGGGGCTGAAGGACGATGGCCGATCGCCGAAAGCGACAGTTGCGCAAAAAGCGTCCGGCACGGGCGCGGCTTGTCGCCGGCGCGGCGCTCGTCCTGTTTACGGCGCTCGCGGCCGTGGCCCTGGCAGCGTCGACGAGGTTCGTCGAGCCCGGGACCAGCCCGGAGGCGACCGGCGTCGAGCCGCGCTCGATCGCCGTCGCCGATCTCGACGGAGACGGCGACCGGGACCTGGCGGTCGCCAACCAGGGGGATGACGACGTGACGATCCTGAAGAACACCGGCGCGGGCAACTTCAACCAGCCCAGTTCAAGCCCCGAGCAGGTCGGCGACTTCCCGGTCGCGATCGTCGCGGCGGATCTCGACGGCGACGACGATCAGGACCTGGCGGTCGCCAATGGTGGCTTCGGCGGTGGCGTGACGATCCTGAAGAACACCGGCGCGGGCAACTTCAACCAGCCCAGTTCGAGCCCCGAGCAGGCGGGCAACAACCCAACCTCCCTCACGGCCGCCGATCTCGACGGCGACGGCGACCAGGACCTGGCCGTGGGGAACTCCGGCTCCAACGACGTGACCATCCTCAAGAACAGCGGCTTGGGGAACTTCTTCGAGCCCGGCTCGAGCCCGGAGGCGGCCAGCGGCGGGCCGAGCGCCGTCGTCGCCGCCGACCTCGACGGCGACGGCGACCAGGACCTCGCGGTCGCGAACGTCGCGTCTCCCGGCCTGGTGACGATCCTCAAGAACACGGGCGCGGGCAACTTCAACCAGCCCAGTTCGAGCCCCGAGCAGGCGGGCGACGGCCCCCGCTCGATCGTCGCCGCCGACCTCGACGGCGACGGCGACCAGGACCTGGCGGTTGCGAACGGGGCCGGCAACGACGTGACGATCCTGAAGAGCACGGGAAGCGGCAACTTCGTCGAAGCACCCTCCAGCCCGGAGCCCGTCGGCGAGTCCGCGCGCTCGCTGGCGACCGCCGACTTCGAGGGCGACGGCGACGTCGACCTCGCGGTCGCGAACGCCGACGACACCGTGACGATCCTTCGCAACGCGGGCACGGGCAACTTCGGCGAGCCGGGCTCGAGTCCAGTGCTGGTTGCCGACACCCCCACCTGGGTCTCAGCCGCCGACCTCGATGGCGATGCCGATCCCGACCTCGCGGTGGCAAGGGTCAACGGCCAGTCGGTAACCATCCTGCGCAACCGCTGAACCCGGCTGCGTAAGCAGAGCCGCTGACGTGTAGAAGGCCCCCGATGTCGTTACCGCTGGAAGAGCCTCGACGACCGGCCTCGGAACGCACCCCACCTGGCCGCCCTGATCCGCGCCGGGTGGGGGTGCATGGACGAACTCAGTCATGCAGGGTGGGCCGGTAGATGAGCTCTTGGGTGTGGCCGTCGAGCGTCCGGCTCTCGATCAGCTCGAGGTCGAAGTCGGCCCCACCCTGGAAGATCGGGTCCACTCCGGTCTGACCGGTGATCACAGGGAAGAGCGTCACCTGGACGCGGTCGACCAGACCGGCGGCCATCAGCGCCCGGTTCAGCGACAAGCTGCCGTGCGAGCGCAACGGCACCTCGGACGACTCCTTGAGCCGGGCGACGATGTCGACGGCGTCGCCGCTCACGACGGTCGCGTCCGGCCAGTCGAGGGGTCCTTCCAGTGTGGTCGACACCACCGTTGCCGGCAGGTTCCTCATCCGGGTGACCCATGGGTCACGGACCTCGGACTCCTCGGTGCTCGAGGCCAGCATCTGCGCGTGCGCCCGATACGTGTTGGCCCCGAAGACCATCCGCTGCTCCTCGCCGTACAAGGCGAAGCGGTGCTCGAGCAGCTCGGGGCCCTGCTTGCCCCAGTAGCCGCCCCAGTTGCCGTTGTGGGCGCCGAAGCCGTCGAGACCGGAAAAGACGTCGAAGGTGTAGGTAGCGGTCATGATGCTCTCCTCGAGTGAGGTTGATCGGGTGGGTGGATACAGACTGGAGACCACGGCGGGCCTTCCCGGAACTGGAAGACCGCACGACCTGCGCCGCAGCCTCAGTCGGTTGCATACTGCGGGCGTCCGGTGGGCCGGTAGACCTGGATGACCACCCCACCGGGGGTGGGCCGCGATTCGACCAGCTCGAGTGCTGCGTCCGGGCCGGCGTCGGGGAACAGCCGCGTGCCCTGGCCGACGACCACCGGATAGGTGAACAGGTTGATCTCGTCGACCAGATCGCGGTCCATGAGCCACCGGATCAGGGCGCCGCTGCCGTGCACCTGCAGCTCGCCTCCCGGCTTGGCCTTCAGCTCGCCGATCGCCGCCGCGAGGTCCTCGGACAGCACCGTCGTGCCGTCCCACTCGGGCTCGGTGAGCGTGCTCGACGCCACGTACTTGGGCTTGGTGTTCAACGCCACCGAGATCGGGTTGTCGCCCTGATTTTCCCCCCAGGAGCCGGTTCCCCAGGAGAGGGCGAAGATCTCGTAGGTCCGGCGGCCGAACAAGAACGCGTCGGCGCGCTGGAAGGCCTCGTCGAGAAACGTCGCCGCCTCGCCGCCGAAAAGCGGTATGGCCCATCCACCGCGCTCGAATCCGCCCCTGCGGTCCTCATCCGCCGCGCCGAGTCCCTGCAGCACTCCATCGACGGTGACATGCGTGATGGTCGTCAGTTTCATCGCTGCTCCTTTCGCTCTTGGTCGAAGACGGTTAATCTACAACCTGATGGTTGTAGGTGACCCGACCGACGAGGCGGTCGACGAGCTGTTCCGCGCCCTGGCCGACCCGACCCGGCGCGACATCCTTCGCCGCTGCGCCGCCGACGAGCCCTCGGTCTCGCAACTCGCCCAGGCTTACCCGATGAGCTTCGCGGCGGTCCAGAAACACGTCGCGGTGATGGAGCGGGCCGGCCTGGTCACCAAGGAACGCCGCGGGCGCGAGCAGCTCGTGCGCACCGATGCCGGCGCGGTCGGCCGCGCGCGGCGGGCCCTCGACGAGCTCGAGTCGACCTGGCGCGGGCGAGTCGACCGGATGTCGGACCTACTTCGATGAAGGAAACCAATTGAGCGTCACCAGCGTCGATAGGGACTACGACAACATGACCGTCACCCTGGTCGCCGAATTCGACGCCTCGATCGACCAGATATGGGAGCTGTGGTCGGATCCGCGCAAGCTCGAGCGCTGGTGGGGACCGCCGGGCTTTCCGGCGACCGTCAAGACGCACGACCTCACTCCGGGCGGCCAGGTCAAGTACCTGATGACCGGCCCGGAGGGCGAGACGCACCACGGCGTGTGGAGGGTCACGGCGGTCCATCCAGCGACCTCGCTGGAGTTCACCGACGCGTTCGCCGAAACGGACGGGACGCCGATCGCGGACCTGCCGGTCAGCACGATCAGGGTCCGGCTCGTCGATCGCGAGAGCGGCACGCGGATGGAGATGCGTGTGAAGTTCGAATCCCGCGAGGACATGGACAAGTGGGTGGGCACGGCCACGCTCGAGGGGTTGCAACAGGCCGTGGGCCAAATGGACGCCCTGCTCGTTTAAGGATGAGCCGGATGGGGACGGACGACCGGCGCCGCGGGAGCGGCACGTGATCCCGCTCGCTACGGCCCGCTGCGAGATAGGCTCGTCGTAGTGGCACGACCTGCTGTGGCTATCTGGATGACGCTGCTCGCCACTTGCAGTGTCACCAGCGACGCGATCGCCGCCCCAACGGTCGACCGCGTCTTCAACGGATCCGGGAATGTCGTCGCCTACCGGCTCACCGACACGTCGAGCACGCAGAACGACGTCTTCCTCGACAAGGGCATTGGCGCCGACACCCTCGAGTTCTTCAGCGTCGTGGGCGGCGACATCACGCTCACCGCCGGGGCGATAGGCGTCGGTTGCAGCAAGCCGTCGGCGACGTCGGTCAGCTGCCCGCGCCTTGTCGCCGGCCGCCCGATGCGGATGGAGGTCCTTGCCGGCCCGCTCGGCGACTCGGTGTCGGTCGGCTCGACGGTGCCCGTCGGCGTCGATTTGTTCGGCGAGGACGGCGCGGATTCGCTCACCGGCGGGCCGGGCGACGACTTCATCGAACCGGGCGCCGGTCTCGACGTCCCGAAGGGCGGGCCAGGCCGCGACCGGATCTCCTTCGACGACGGTCGCCCCAACCCGGTGGCGTTCAACCTCGGCGTGGGCGGCACCCCCGTCGACGGCGGCGAGGACGACGAGGGGTTCGAGGACGTCACCGGGACGCAGTTCGGCGACACGATCGTCGGCGACGCCGGGCCAAACGACATCGACGGCCTCGGCGGAGCCGACTCCCTGGACGGGTTCATCGGGAACGACGTGCTCGACGGCGGCGGAGGCGACGACGCGAACCTCACCGGCGACGAGAACGACGACGTGCTGATCGGCGGCGCCGGCGTCACCGACCAGGTGACCGGCGGCAGCGGGAGCGACACGGTCTCCTACGAGGACCGCACCGGGGGGCTCGCGATCGACGCTGGCACCGGCGTGCTGCCCGGCGTGACCGCATTCAGCTCGATCGAGAACGTCCGCGGCACGAGCGGCGACGACACGCTCACCGGCGCGCTCCCGCCCAACTCGATCACGGGATTCGAGGGTGGCCCGGGCGACGACGGCCTCATCGGCAACGGCGCAGCCAACGTCCTGGACGGCGGCGCAGGCAGGGACAGCGTGAGTGGTGCCGGCGGCGCCGACCTGCTCAGCGGCGGGACGCAGGACGACGTGGTCGTCGGCGGCGCTGGCAGCGACACGATGCTGCTCGGCGCGGGCGACGACTCCTTCGCCGCGGACGAGGGCGAGGCGGACATCGTCGACTGCTCGACGGGTACCGACCCCGGCACCTTCGACGCGCTCGATTCGCTGACCGACTGCGAACCGACGCCGAGACCGCCGCCGACACCCACGCCGACACCGACGCCGTCACCCCCTGATACTCAGATCACCAAATCCCCGAAGAAGAAGACGACAAAGCGCAAGGCCAAGTTCGAGTTCACGTCGACCGAGGCCGGGTCGAGCTTCACCTGCACGCTGGACCGTAGGACCTCCGCGTGCACCTCACCGTTCACGAAGAAGGTCAAACCAGGAAAGCATCGCTTCGAGGTCGCAGCAAGCGACGCGGCCGGAAACAAGGACGAAACCGCGGCCACCTTCAAGTGGAAAGTGCGCCGCCGGGGCCAGCGGCCGACGGCGCGGGCGATCTGACGGAGTCCAGAAAGCCAATCTCGGCGTTCGACGTGCCCAGAGCGATCAGCCGAAGCACCTGGTCCTCGTCCTTGGTCAGGGTCGCCGAGGTGCCGGGGCCCGTGGGACCGTTTCGAGCGGCGTTCCGGCGACGGTAGCGAGGCGAATCACCGCTTCTGCAACTCGTTGGGTCCGAACTGGACCGTTTGCGAGACCGGGGTGAAGTCGCCGGCGCCCGCGGTGTTCGGTGCGCTCGTGACCACGACCGTGGCCGGCGCGGCGGCGGAGCCGTCTGCGTTTCGCCTGACGAACACGTTGATCGACTCTCCCTCCGCGACCTCGAACTCGGGCGATGCGAACGTCGTGCTCGCCCGCGCGCGGGTCGTGTACTCGAGCTTGAACTGGCGGGTGATGAAACCCTCGTCCTGGGAGGTGTCGTCCGCAACCCGTCGATGTCGCCGAGCCACCAACGCGCGGCGCCGAGGCCGTCGAGCGCCTCCGCGGTTTCCCGCTCCGCGGCCAGGACCTCGAAAGCTTGCTGAGCCCCCGCCCAGTCCCCCCTGGAGAGAGCGAAGCGGGCGGCCTCGAGCGGCGTCTCGCGAGATCCCATCAGCAGAAATGCTCTCACGAGCGATCGCCGCCAGGCAGGGCCTTTGAGATCGGACGCTTGAGACCCGGCCGCTGAAATCGACCATCGTGAACATCGACTGTTACTTACGGAGCGACGGGGAGCGGCGGCAAGGTCTTGGCCAGGAACCCGTAATACCTATCGGCGGGTGGCGAATGCAGAGGATCACTCACGAACCCGTAGCTCGGGTTGCTCGTGTTGACATTCTGCGCCCTGTTGCGCATCAGCTTGATCACGCTCTGCGTCGTCCGGCCCGCACAGGGCCCGGCCACGTGCCCAACCTCGCCGAGGCAAAGCGCGACCATCCCCGCCACATGCGGTGCAGCCATGCTCGTACCCGAGATCGTGTTGTAGGCCGGGCTGCCGATCCAAGTCGACGTGATGCAAAAGCCCGGCGCCGCGATCGTGTGCGCGGACGCGTTCGTATAGACGTCGTCTCCGACCCAGTTCGAGAACAGGGCGGCAGTGTCGTCGACCTGCGTAGGCCAGCAGGCCGTGCCTGGACCTTCACCCCCGGGCCTGCCGTCGCCATCGGCGATCGCGGTCACCGTCAGTACCTGTGGGTAGGCCGCCGGAACGAGCGGACCGTAACGTTTGTCGAACTTTTCGTTGCCGTTGCCGGCTGCCGCAACGTAGTTAATTCCCTGCGTCTGCGTCGCGTTGCAGATCGCCAGGTGCAGGGCGTCGGTCGTCTCCTCGCATGACAGCACCGGCGGGGCCTGCCCGCTGAGGCTCATGTTGACGACACCGATGCCCTTGCGCGCCGCGTTATTACTGACCCAGTTGACCCCGCAGATAACCGCCGCGGTGCTGCCGTAGCCGCTGTCGTTGAGGACCTTGACCCCGTAGATCAGCGTGCCGGGCGCGACGCCGACCACGTTCGCGGGATTGCCATTGTTCTTGGCCGCGATCGTGCCGGCGACATGGGTACCGTGGCCGTTGCCGTCGACCTGCGGCGTCATGGGATCAACGCAGTTCTTGCCGTTCGCCACGTTGAGGTCGGGGTGCTCCGCCATGACGCCGGTATCGATCACGGCGACGTTGACCTGGCTCGCCTCCCGGACGAAGCTCCTGCCTCGGGCAGCCCAGATGCGCCGGACGCCGGTCGGCGCGAGGCCACCGCCCGCGGACGGCACCCATGCAGCCGTCGACATCCGCCGATCCTCGCTCACGAAGTCGACCGCGGGATCGCTCTCGAGCGCCTCGACCTGCTCGCCGCTCAGCCTCGCCGCAAAGCCCTCGATCGCCGAGGCGTAGCGATACTTGCTGCGAAAGCCGAGTTCGCGCTCGCGGGCGCTCGTCGCCGCACCAGCGCCCTTCACCGACTTCTCATAGACGACTATGTAGCTGTCGTCGATCACGTTCGCGTCCGGATCGCGCCCGCCTGCCCCGGCACTCGCGGGAATCGCCAGTGCAACGGCGAGCAATCCGGACGGCGCAAGGCAAGCCCTCAGAAGCGAGCCTGCCCGCTTCGATCGCCGATGGGTGGTGGTGATTGGTGATACCCCCGGGCCGCGGCCCGATTTCGAACAGCCCCCAGGCCGGTGACCCGACGTAAGACTGATGTCAGTATAGGGGCCGGCGGATCGATGTGCCGATCGTCACTTGTCGGTGTGGTGCAGGCCGTGGAGCGCGACGGAGGCCGAAGCTTCGGGCATCCCAGCGTCGCGATGAACGCGCCCCGACCGCCGCGGCGCTGAGTCCAGAAAAGAGCGGCTGATCTGAGCGAGATCCCCGCCAACCGGCTCGTTCATGCGGCCTGCGGGCACGCTGCTACCAGTTGAGCGACTAGTTTCTGGTGCGTCGGCGGCCAATGGGACTGGTAGCAACTCGCCATCCCGCGGGTTCCCGGCCGGATTGATGCGACTGCGCAACTCCGCTGCTGCTCGCACGCGAGAGCAGGCGTCCCAGGCGACTCCTCATGCCCGCAACTGGCGGCGGACCTCCGCTGCGATCTCCGCGCTGACGTCTCGCAATGCTTCTATAAGCGCGTCGCGGTGCGAGCTGGGCGGCGTGGTCTGCGCCACGGCCGCGGTTGCGCGGATCGCCGCCGGATGGTCGAGGCGAACGACAGCCAGATCCTGTGGCAGAGCGGGTAGGGCGAGCCCAGGGACGATGGTGATCCCCAAGCCCGCGGCGACGAGCCCGAGCTTTGCGGTCCAGTCGCGCGCGATGTAGGCGATGTCCGGCTTCCACCGGGAACCGGTCCACGCACCCAAGAGGGTGGAGTGCGGATCCGCCGCCGCGGCGATCCATCGCTCGGTTCGCAGGGCGTCGACGGGGACGCTTGTCCGCCCCGCGAGGACATGGCCCCGGCTCAGTGCAACGAGGAGTGGGTCCTCGAGCAGTGGGGTGACGTCGAGTCCTTCGGGCAGCTCGGGGGATGAGGTGACGACGGCCAGGTCGAGCCGGCCGTCGGCCGCCCTTGCTGCCAAGCCCGGACTCGTGCCTTCGCGGATGACGATCTCCGTTCTTGGGATCCGCGCGGAGAACGCGCCTATCGCGCGGGGCACGAGGGCGGCCAGCGCGGTGGAGAAGCCTCCCACGCGCAGGCGAGTACGGGAACGAGTGCCGAGGTCTTCGAGGTCGTTGCGTGTGGCCTCAAGCGTCGCCAGCACCGCGCCCGCCCGCCCGACAACGATCTCACCAGCAGTCGTGAGCCGCACCCCACGTGCGTGGCGCTCGAACAACGGGCGCCCGGCGGCGGTCTCCATCAACGCGACTTGGCGCGACACCGCTGATTGGGTGTATCCGAGTCGTTCCGCGGCAGCGGTGAACGAGCCGGCCCGCGCCACCTCCCGCACCACCCGCAGCCCGACGACCGAAAGGTCTGCCATGCGAAATTACGATGGCAGATTTGTGAGTTCATTGTTTGACGCATGAGTGAGCCTGGCCTAGCGTGCCAGTCATGAACGAAACTGAGAACAAGAAGCTGCTAGAGGACGTCTTCCACCAGATGGCGGCCGGGAACGTCAGCGCGATGAGCGACGCGATGGCGGACGACTTTCGCTGGGTCTTCCCCGGTGATTGGTCCTGGGCTGGCGTCTGGGAGCCGAAGCGGGTGGTCCTCGACGAGCTCCTGCGGCCGCTCATGGCCCAGTTCGAGAGCTACCGCAGCGAGGCCGACCTAGTGGTGCCCGGAGGGGACCGCGTCGTCGTCCAAGCGCACAGCACCGCGACCACCAGGCGGGGCGACCCCTACAACCAGACCTATTGCTTCGTGTTCCGCGTGAGGGAAGGCCGGCTGACGGAAGTTGTCGAGTACTGCGACACGGCCCTGGTCGAACGGGTCCTCGAGAGGCCGGCGGGGGCGCAAGTGCCGGCGCGGAACGGCTCAACACGGCCGCGGTCTGCCGCCTGAGCCCAGAGCACCGGCTCCGCGACGGTTTGCGATCCAGTCGATGCTCGACCCAGCCCGCGTGCCCGAAGCCCGCTGGCTGATCGACTCCCTGATGACAGCCGGCGTGTCAACGCCCGGCGCTGGCGGTCACCGCACTGGCTACGGGACAGGCCCCCGCCCGCACTCCTGGTTCGCGCGAAACGCAGAAGCCACGTAGCCAGCCCAGGCTTGGGCGGCCGCGGTACCAGCTGAGCCCCTAGTTGCATTGATTTCAGCCCACGACCCGGGTCGAACGACGCCTATCGCGATCTGACGGAGGTCCAGAAAAGAGCGGCTGATGTGAGCGAAATCCCCGCCATTTGGCTTGTTCATGCGGCCTAGGGATTGGTTGCTACCCGTCCTGCTACCAGTTGTCGACAAGCCGCCGACGACGAGGCTGGTAGCAGCGGGGGCCCAGATCGCGTGCCTCATCTGATGCAGCGGCACGGGCTGTGAGGCTGCCAGAGGCGCTTCGGGGGAGTGCCGCTGGCCGTGGCTGCGGCGGGCTTGGATACTTTGGCACGTGACGAGCGAGGCATCCGCTGGCCCGGAGCGCGTGCGCACGGCGGAAGTGGTGGCGGCGTTGTGTCTGGCAACGGACCTGGCCATGGGCTTTCCGTTCGAGCATGGTCTGCACGCAACGCAGATCGCGGCACGGCTCGGCGAGCGCCTGGAAATCGACGCCAAGACGGCGTCGGAGACCTACTACGCCTGCCTGCTCTCCTATTGCGGCTGCACCGCGGATGCAGAGATCGCCTCCGAGATCTACGGCGGTGATCTGGCGGCAGACTTCGTGCCGTTCTTCTACGGCTCGCAGCGCGAGATGCTGGCCGCCGTCGTGCGCGCGCTTCCGGATCCAAAGAACTCCGCGCCGGTGCGAGCGATCCAGATCGCTCGCCGGTTGCCGAAAGCGGCAAGTAGCAGCAAGCGCCACATGGTCGCCCAGTGTGAGGTGGGAGAGATGCTCGCCGAGCGACTCGGCCTCCCGAACTCTATGCGAGGCCTCTTCTTCACTCTCACAGATCGCTGGGATGGCAAGGGCCCGCTCGAACGCGCCAGGCGGGACGAGATCCCGATTGCCGTCAGGATCGCGAACGTGGCTGGAGACGCCGCCGTCCAGTACCTGTTCGGCGGAGTGGACCACGCGGCCGCCGTTATCCGCGAGCGCGCCGGAGGCGCGTTCGACCCGCAGATCGCTGGCTGCCTCGCCGACAATGCCGCGGAGCTCCTGACCCGCGATCGCGAGGGCTCGGCTTGGGAGGAGACGCTTGCGTGCGAGCCCCACCCGTGGCTGACCCTGCAGGGGAAGGAGATCGATCGTGCGCTCGCAGCGATGGGCGCATTCGCCGATCTCGTCTCGCCCTCCTTCGTCGGCCACTCGGCGGGTGTCGCGGATCTGTCCGAGGCCTCGGCGGCGCGGTGCCGCCTGGGGGTCCCCGAACGTGACGTAATCCGCCGCGCGGCCCTTGTGCATGACCTCGGGCGGGTCGCGGTCCCCGCTCGCGTCTGGAATCGACCGGGTCCGCTGTCGGCGGACGAATGGGAGCAGGTGAGGCTTCACCCGTACCACACCGAGCGGGTTCTCTCGCGTTCGCGCTTCCTCGCCGCGCTCGCTCCGATCGCCGGCGCCCACCACGAGCGTCTGGATGGCTCCGGCTATCACCGCGGGACGACCGGAGCGGTGCTCACTCCGGGGGCCCGCCTGCTAGCCGTCGCGGACGCCTACCACGCGATGACCGAACCCAGGCCGCACCGCGAACCGCTCGCGCCGGAGCGCGCCGCGGAGGCACTCGGCGAGGAGGCCCGCCAGGGGCGGCTTGACCCCGACGCCGTCGCCGCGGTGCTCGAGGCGGCAGGGCAAGCGGCACCCAGGATTGAGCGGCCATGCGGGCTGACCGAGCGTGAGGCCGAGGTGATTGGTCTCCTTGCGCGGGGGCTGCAGACCAAGCAAGTCGCCCGGGCGCTGGGCATTTCCGTCAAGACCGCCGATCGCCACATCCAGAACGCTTACGCGAAGATCGGCGTCTCGACCCGGGCGGCGGCGGCACTGTTCGCAATGGAGCACGGGCTCGCCGCATGGGGAGAACTCCCGATTGCCCACACGGCCGGTCGCTCGTAGTTTCGCCCTGCTGGACAAGCGACGAGTCCAAATGGGAGAGGGCGAAGGAGGTACTTCGAATGGACGCTCTGCTCGTAGGAAGCGAGGGCTCAATGAAGACGGAGCCGGATCGGGAGCTCGAGAAGGCGCAGGTCGCGCTGCTTGCCCGGTTCGCGCCAGACACACGAGTCCGCCGAATCCGCTGGTCGCAGGGCGAGACGCAGCTCTTCGAGCTCGGCACCGGTCCGCCGCTGCTGTACGTCCACGGTGGGCTCGGCGGTGCCTTCGAAGTCGTCCCAATCCTCGCGGCGCTCGCGGAGAACCACCGCGTCCTCGCGGTCGATCGGCCGGGTCACGGCCTGGCCGACCCCTTCGACTACCGCGGCGTCGATCTCCTCGAGCACGCGCGGACGTTCCTGGGCGACGTCCTGGATGCGCTCGAGTTGGCGACCGTCGACGTGGTCGCCAACTCGATGGGTGCGCTCTGGTCCGTCGCCTTCGCGCTCGATGGTTCCGGTCGCGTGTCGCGCCTTGCCCTCGTCGGCGCGCCTTTCGGCGCCACGCGAAGGCCTCCCCTCCCGATGCTTCCGTTCGGACTCCCCCTCATCGGGCCGAGGCTTGGCAGGTATGTGTTCTCGAATGCGACGCGCGACGGGAACCGGAAGTTCTGGGGCCAGCTCATGGTCGAGCATCCCGAGCGAGTCGACGATCTACTCCTCGACGTCGACGTCGCGCACACACGACGAAACGTCGAGAGCATGCTCAGCTTGATTGCGTGTATCGCTGATTGGCGGCGCCTTGGGTACCGACGTGAACTGATCCTCGGCGAGCGCTGGCGAGCGTTGACGACGCCGACGGTTCTTGTCTGGCCCGAGCACGACGCCTTCGGATCGCTAGAGAACGCTGAGTCCATCGTCACAATGAATCCCAACCTTCGCCTCGTTCGGATTGCCGGGGTAGGCCACATCCCGTGGATCGACGATCCGGAGGGCGTCGTCGCCGAGATCGAGCGCTTCCTGGCAATGGAGCCACCGAGCGGAACCGCGCACGTGGGGCAACCACAACGGTCGACGGTGCCGACGGCGGGGGCGGACGCCACGGCATAACGGCGTCCGAGGTCGACGCCTCGATAGCCGCCCCAAGACTCTCGCTTCCGCTCCGCGAAAGAGGGGTGTCACGAGCGACACTGCTGAGCGCTCGCCTCGGACGACCTGAAAAGAGCGGCTGATGTGAGCGTAATCCCCGCCATTTGGCTTGTTCATACGATGCGTGGGCGGGCAGCTACCACCGGTGCTACCGGTTCCGGCGCCTGAAGGGGCGCCGCGACTGGTAGCAGCTCGCGCCCGTGTCCTACCGTTCGATCACTCGAGCGGTATCTGAGAACCTCCTCGCTATGGAGCGCTTAGCCGACACAGAAGCCACGCCGGCTTTCTCGAAGTCCTCGATCATGTGACCGAGGCCGAGGAGGTGGAGGTGACCCGTATCGGTCGGCCAGGCACGGACTGACGATGGACGAGCTGCTCGAGCGCGCCGCAGCGCGAGCGATGCTCGCGGAAGCGCTGGCCGACGCGCGTGCCGGACGCGGACGCGTGGTCTTGGTGGAGGGGGAAGCGGGGATCGGAAAGACGTCACTGGTCGAGCAGGGGGATCGCGAGTCGGGTCCGCGCGCCAGATTCCTGTGGGGAGCCTGCGATCCGCTCCTGACGCCGCGTCCGCTCGGACCGATCCACGACGTCGGCCGCGTGGCGGGCGGCGCGCTCGAGCGCGCGCTCGCCTCCGAAGCCCCACGGGAGCCGATCTTCGGGGCGCTCCTCGATCTGCTCCAGGAGCGCCCGCCGACGGTGATCGTCTTCGAGGATCTTCACTGGGCCGACGAGTCGAGCCTCGACGCCGTCGCCTTCATCGGGCGCCGGGTCGAGCGGACGACCGGAACGCTGATCGTCACCTACCGAAGTGACGAGGTGCGCCTGCGACCGAACGTGCGAGCGGTGCTCGGCGCCGTCCCGAGCCATGTGGCGCGCCGGATCGAGCTCAGCCCGCTGTCTCGTGCCGCCGTTGAGGAGATGGCACAGACCGCCGGTCGCGATGACGCCGAGGATCTGTACGGGATGACGACCGGGAATCCGTTCCTCGTCAATGAGGTTCTGACAAACGACTCTGCGGACGTCCCCGCCTCGGTGCGCGAGTCGATGATCCAGCGCCTCGCGCAGATCTCAGCGCCGGCGCGCGACGCGGCCGAGCTCGCCGCCGTGGTGCCTGGACGCACCGAGTCTTGGCTGCTGCAGGAGACGCTCGGACCCCGGCGCGCGGCGTTGGACGAGTGCCTGACCGCGGGGATCCTGGTCCGGACCGACGACGGCATCGCGTTCCGGCATGAGCTCGCACGGCTGGCGGTCGCAGCCGGGCTCAGCCCAGCGCGTCAGATCGAGCTCGACCGCCGGGTGCTGGTCGGCCTCGGCACTCGATCCGCCGTCGATCCCGCGCGTCTCGTCCATCACGCGCGGCGGGCGGGTGAGATGGAAGCGGTGCTCCAACACGCGCCCGTCGCCGCGCTTGCTGCGAGCACGGTAGGGGCGCATCGCGAGGCACTCGCTCACGCCGAGGCGGCCCTCGCCGCGGCGACTGGCGTGGATCACGGCCAGCGGGCCGAGCTCTTGGAGCGGGTGTCGTTCGAGGCGTATCTCTGCGGGCGCACCGAGCTGGCGCTCGATGCACGGCGTGAGGCTCTCGAGACCCACCGGGCGGCGGGAGACCGGGCGAAGGAGGGCGAGAGCACTCGCTGGCTTGCCCGTCTGTTGTGGTGGGCCGGAGAAGGGGATGCAGCGCAGGCTGCCGCCGCGGACGCGCTTGCGCTCCTCGAGCCCCTCGGCCCCAGCCCGGCGCTCGGCATGGCCTACAGCGCCGTCTCTCAGCTTCACATGCTCGCCGGGCGTTACGAGCAGGCGATCGAGGTCGGGTCGCAGGCGATCGCAATCGCGACCGAGCTCGAGGATGAGGAGACCCTGGTGCATGCGCTCACAAACGTCGGTTCGGCTCGCGCGCCGAGCGATTACGACGGCGCAAGCGCGATGCTGGCCGAGGCATTTCGCCGCAGCGTCGCGGGTGGCTATCACGACCACGCCGGGCGGGCCCTGGTCAATCATGCCTACGCCGCGCTCATCCTCGGCCGGGCCGAAGCCGGGGACCTCGTCGAGCGTGCGCTCGGATACGCGCGCGAATCCGAGCTCGACAACTACCTCCAGTACCTGCTCGGACTGCGGGCCTGCCTCCATCTGGAGCGCGGCGAGTGGGAGATGGCGGAGGTCGACGCTCGCGCGTCGTTGGACTACGGCGAGCAGCGTGGGATAAGCATCTCGCCTGCGCTGGTCACCCTGGGGTCGGTTCAGGCACGACGCGGCGACGCAGGCGCTGCCGCGACGCTAGCCCAGGCCCGCGAGGTCGCCGTCGAATCGGGCGAGCTCCAGCGGATCGCTCCCGCGGCCGCGGCCCGCGCCGAGCACGCGTGGCTCGAAGGCGACCTCATCCGGGTCGTAGAGGAGGCGCGTGCCGCCGGTGACGCGGGCGACAGCGTCGACCCGTGGACGCTTGGCAAGCTCTCGTTTCTGCGCTGGAGGGCCGGGGGGACCGAGCGGGCCCCAGCGCGGGTCGCCGCCCCGTACCGACTTGCGATCTCCGGCGACGCCCTCGGCGCCGCGGCGGCCTGGGAGGCGATCGGGCGACCATACGAGGCGGCCGAGGCGCTGAGTCTCACCGACGACGATGATGCCCTGTTGCGCGCGCTCGCCGCCTTCGATCAGCTCGGGGCACGGCCCGCTGCCGACCGGCTCCGTCGGCAACTGCGCGAGCGCGGTGTGCGAGCCGTGCCGCGCGGCCCGCGGCCGGCCACTCGCGCGCTGCCCGCGGGCCTCACGGCCCGCCAGTTCGAGGTTCTGCGCCTGCTCGCGACGGGCGCGACCAACGCCGAGATCGCGGAGACGTTGGTGATCTCACCGAAGACGGTCGATCACCACGTCTCGGCCGTGCTCTCGAAGCTCGACGTGCCCTCACGGAGGGAGGCCGCGCGAGCTGCCCACGAGCTCGGAATCCTCGCGGCCGAAGATGGGGAGGCCTCGGGCCCAATCTAGGGACACCTTCCCGATGTGCCCGCCCTCGGGCCGGCGTACGTTCGTCGCGACTTCGAGCACCGAGAGGACGGACGAATGCAAACGGGAAGGGTCGTTATCAACCTCACCAGCGGCCACGAGGACGCCGACGGGCTCACGGTCGCATTCCTGGTCGCGACGGCGGCCCAGTCCGCCGGTCGCTCGGTGGTGATGTTCCTGACCAAGGAAGCGGTTCGTGTCGGGCTCCCGGGCTATGCCGCAGCGGTCGAGTCGGCTGGCGCCCCACCGCTTGGCAACCTGTTCGACCAGTACGGCGAGGCCGGCGGGGAGCTGCTCACCTGCCCGATCTGCTTCAACAGCCGCGGCCTCGACGAGGACAGCCTGGTGGCGAATGCGAGGCTTGCCGGGGCGACACCGCTTTGGGAGTGGATCGACGATGGCGCCACGGTCTTCAGCTACTGAACGAATTCACCACCGCGAGATCAAGGAGAAGCGAATGCTCTCAAGACGCATCCACGGCCACCTCCGCATGGTGAAGGCGAAGGAGCAACAGCGTCAAGTCGAAGAGCGTCGATCAGTGAGCAGTGGAGCCGGGGAAGACGTGACACGGGCCAGGACCATCAGTCGTCTCGGCACCGTCGCCCTCGCGGCGCTGGCCGCGCTGCTGATCTGTGGGTTTCGATCCGCCGAAGCATCCGCCGCGGTCATCAATTTCGACAACCTCGACCCACCGGGGCCTGGAGGCCTCGGCCTCGTGGTCAACGACGACTACGCCAGCCAGGGCGTCACGTTCAACGACCCGCAGGCATTCGACTACTCCGAGGGACCGGGTGCGATTCCGGGCTTCGCCCATTCCGGCAATGTCGCCGTCGAGCCCTGCGTCGGCGCCGAGCTGTGTGCCGAGCCGGTGCGGGCGACGTTCACCTCCGCGCAGCGGCGTGTCGGCGTCTGGGTCGGGTACTCGAGTCCGCTCGACGCACCGCTCGGTGTCCGGTTGACCGCCTACAACGCGACTAGCGGGGGAGCCGTTGTCGGCACCGCCAACGCCACCCTGCCGGTGAGCTCGAGCCCGACGCCGATCCAGAGACAGCTCGAGGTCGAGGCGGCGAGCGCCACGATCAGGCGGCTCGAGGTGTCCGTGAGCTCTGCAGACCCGAGCACGGCCGGTCTCGCCGTCGACGACGTCGAGTTCTCGGCCGCCGGGCCGCCCCCGCCGTGTCTCCCCTCCGGCCCGCCGGCTCTGACCCTGTACCTGCCACTGCCGTTCCCGCCGGCGCCATCGCGCAAGCCCGTGGTGCACCAGAACGAGTTCCTTCTCAGCGCCCGGATCCACGACGGGTTCCCGATCACCGGCGCGTCGCTCATCGCGCGCTCCGATTCGGGCACCCGGACGACGTCCATCTTTCCGTCCCTGGTCGATGCAGAGCCCGATGAAAACGGGGTCGAACGGATCGGTCCAGTCCGCGTCAACGGCATCCTCACCGTCGGCGACAACGAGATCACGCTCACCGCCACCAATTGCCGCGGCACGACTACGAGCAACGTCGGCAACGTCGCCTATGAACCGCTCCCGCCGGGTACGCGATTTCGCCAGCTCGGCCCGGTCGAGGTGACTCAATCCGTGCAGACCCTGAACAACGGCGTCCCGCTCATCGCCTCGCCGGGCGACAGCGTCAAGCGCACGTTCGCCCGCGTCTATCTGGGTGTCGGCGGCGGACCGCAGGAGGTGACGAATGTGACCGGCCGGTTGACCGCCGTGCGCCCGGACGGTTCACTACCCGGCGGGCCGGTGAGCATCCCGTCCCTAAACGCGTCCGACATCGCCGCCGGGGCCACCTTGGGCGACGCCCGAAAGAGCCTGTCGGGCAGCCTCAACTTCGAGCTGCCGCCGGAGTGGCTCGCCGCGGGAGAGCTGCATCTCCAGCTCGAGCGCCTCGAGATCGACGGCGTCCGCTCGATGCTGCCGTGCGACGGCTGTGACAACGCGCTGCCGGGTGCGCCGCAAGCTCCCGCTCTCGTTCGCTTCTACGCGACGCCGCCCCTGCGCATCTACCTGGTGGACATGCCCTACACGCCGGCTCCCGGGCAACCACCCGTGACGACCCCGCAGGCCGAGATCGACGGGATCGTCTCCTTCTTGCGCCGAACCTATCCGGCCGCCGCGCTCCAGATCACTCAGGCGAGCCTCCCCACATATCCCGCGCCGCCCGGGACCTGCCGTCAGGCGTTGATTCGGTTGGGGTTCTGGGCGCCGGCTCCGGGAGCGCATGAGCGCACGCGCTACTACGGCATGCTCCACGACCCCAACGGCACGCTCGTGGTCACGGATGGCGACGGCCACCCGGTCGGCGGCTGCGCCGAACGCCCGGGGCAGCTCGGATGGGGGTTCAGCGGCGCTGAGGAGACCGCGGGACACGAGCTCGGCCACATGTACGGCCGCAAGCACGTGGCCGGGTGCGACGACCCGATAGACACCGATTCCAGCTTCCCGCACGCGGGCGGCCTGATCGGCAGTCCGGCGCTCGGGGACGCGCAGGGACTCGATGCCGGCGACGCCGCCCTCTCGCTCTCACTCGAACTCAACCGGTGGGAGGGCGGCGTCGCGGACATCATGAGCTACTGCGGCACACAGTGGATGTCCGATTACACCTACCTCAAGGTGCTCAGAACCCTGTGCGGCGGAGATCTTCCCAACTGTCCGGACCACGAGGCGCTCGAGGCGCACACGATCCTCGGCAGGCGGGGAGCGAGCCCGCCTGATGCCGGCTCAGGCGCCCCGCCCCCGGCCAAGAAGCGGGGAGGAGGCCTGCGGCTCTCCGTCAGCGGCACGCTGGCGCCGAAAGGCGGCCGGGCACGGCTCGGCCCCCTGGCAGCGCTTCGAGGCGCGGCCCTCACGGATCGACCCCGAAAGAGCGCTTACGCGATTGTCCTTCGGGGCGCCGGCGGTCGCGGTGCTCGCTCGCTACCCCTTCGAGCCGAAGGTTGTGGATGAGGATCCCGGGGCGATGAGGATCGACGAGGTCGTCCGATTCAAGGTCTCGGCAGAGCGAATCGCGATCACCAAGCGCAAGAGGACGCTCGCGTCGGCGAAGGTTTCCGATCACGCGCCGACGGTGCACCTGCGCTCAGGCGCGTCCGGTGCAGGGCCCGACGGGTCGGTCGAGGTTCGCTGGCGCGCCAAGGATGCCGATGGTGGCAGGCGGACCTACACACTGCTCTACAGCCACACCGGTGCGAACTACGTGCCGATCGCCGCCGGGCTGCGCAAGCGGGCCTTCCGCGTCGACCTCGCCGACCTCCCCGGCGGCGAGCGCGCCCGCTTCAAGGTGATCGCGAACGATGGGGTCCGGACCGGGACCGATACGTCGCGGCCGTTCCAGGTCGCCGTGAAGCCGCCGCGCATCTCACTCGTAACACCGGCGCCTGGGACCGCGATAGCGGCCGGCGACGCCGCGCAATTCGTTGCCGACGTTCGCGACCCCCAGGAGACGCCATTCCCGGGCAACGCCGTCGTCTGGCGTTCCTCGATCCAGGGAGAGCTCGGCCGCGGGACGGCGATCGCGGCGACGCTCCTGCCGGGCGTTCACGAGATCACGGCGACGGCCACGAATGGCGGAGGCGCCAGCGCCGCAGCGAGCGTCAGCGTCACGGCCGCGCCGCAGCCGCCGGTCTTCAACGCGGGACCGACCGGCCGATGATGAGCGCACGGATCGGCAACTACATACGCCAGCAGCATCTGGCCCTGCCGTCGGGTGACCTGGACCATGTGGGCTAGCCCGGGCGCTGAAAAAAGCGGCTGATGGGATTCGAACCCACGACCTTCTGCATGGCAAGCAGACGCTCTAGCCAACTGAGCTACAGCCGCAAGGGGGTTGAGTCTAGGGATCGAGCTCGGCGAGCAGGCTTTGGACGTCGAGGGGCGCGGTGAACATCCCGATCCGGTCCGGGGCGGCCGGATCCTGCGGCCACGCCTCGCGTGGCCGGTCCCAGTAGAGCTCCACCCCGTTCTCGTCCGGGTCGCGGAGATAGAGCGCCTCGCTCACCCCGTGGTCGGAGGCGCCGTCGAGGGGGACGCCCGCGTCGCGGACCCGGACCAGCGCGTCGGCCAGCGCGCGGCGGCTCGGATAGCGGATGGCGGCGTGAAAGAGGCCCGTGGTCCCGGGGGGCGGCGGCGACCCGCCGCGCGACTCCCAGGTGTTGAGCCCGATGTGGTGGTGATAGCCCCCGGCGGAGACGAACGCGGCCTCGTCGCCGATCCGCTGCTGGAGCTCGAAGCCGAGCACCCCGCAGTAGAAGTCGAGCGCCCGGTCGAGGTCGGCGACCTTGAGGTGGACATGCCCGACGTCGACGCCCGGGTCGATCGCACTCTCGGGTTTGGCTGCGGCCACGTTCGGGGTAGTCAATCAGGCGCAAACCGGGGGTTACAGGGAAAGGGTTCAATTTCATGTCACATATCACTCGGCTCGGCCTGCTCGGCTTGGTCGTGGCGCTTTGCGTCGCCGTACCGGCGAGCGCCGCAGCTTCCTCCACCGACGCCAGGTCGGTGATCGTCAAGTACCGCTCGGCGGCCGGCGCCTCGCAGATCGGCAGCCTCGCCGACGCGGCCGGCCTCGGGCGGCAGCTCGGCACGGTCCGGCGCCTGGGTGCCGACGTGGTCGCCGTCGCCGGCAAGCCGGCCGCGGTCGCGGCGCGCCTCGAGCGTTCGCCGCTCGTCGTCTACGCCGAGCCCAACCGCACGCTTCGCACCGCCGCGGTCCCCAATGACCCGCTGTTCGGGGACCTGTACGGGCTCAACAACACCGGCCAGACGGGCGGCACCGCCGACGCCGACATCGACGCCCCCGAGGGCTGGGACGCCGCCGGGCTCGGCTCCTTCCCGTCGACGGGCGGGGTCAAGGTCGGGATCGTCGACACCGGCATCCAGGCCAACCATCCGGATCTCGCCGGCAAGGTCGCCGACTGCGCCAAGTCGATGGGCCTGCTGCCGATCTTCTCGGGCTCGATCGAGGAGGGCACCTGCGCCGACGACAACGGTCACGGGACCCATGTCGCGGGCACGATCACGGCGAACGCGAACAACGGGGTCGGCGTCACCGGCGTCTCCTTCAACTCGCCGCTGTCGATCTGCAAGGCGCTCGGCGGGCCGCTCGGAAGCGGCTCGACCGCGGACGTCGCCAACTGCATCACCTGGGCCCATGACAAGGGCGCGAAGGTGATCTCGATGAGCCTCGGGGGCGGCGCCTCGACGACGCTGAAGAGCGCCGTCGACTACGCCTGGGCCAACGGCGGCGCGAGCGGCAGCGTGCTGGTCGCCGCCGCGGGCAACGACGGCGACGCGACGCTCAACTACCCGGCCGCCTACCCGAACGTGGTCTCGGTCGCCGCGACCGACGCCACCGACGCGCGGGCGAGCTTCTCGAACGCGAACGCGGACGTCGAGGTAGCGGCGCCGGGCGTCGACGTCACCTCGACTTGGAACGACGGCGGCTACAACACGATCTCGGGCACCTCGATGGCGACCCCGCACGCCGCCGGCGTCACGGCGCTGATCCGGGCGCGCTACCCGTCGGCGACCGCGGCCCAGATCGTCGCCAAGCTGGACGGGGCGGTCGATGACCTCGGCGCCCCCGGGCGCGACTCGAGCTTCGGCTTCGGTCGCGTCAACCTGCTCCAGGCCGCGACCGAGTAACCGGTCAACGCGTCAGCCGGCCGCCTCGTCGAGCGTTTCGTTGACGAGGCGGTCGGCGGCTGCGTTGTGCTTGCGGCGGACGTGGCGGATCGACCAGCGGTCGAACGCCTCGAGCGCCGCGTGAACCTGGCGGTGCAGCGGGCGCAGCCCGGCGTCCTTGACCCGGTACTCGCCCTTCACCTGCTTTACCACCAGCTCCGAATCCCCGACCAGATCCACCTCGCGCGCCCCCAGCTCTCGCGCGCGCTCGATCCCCAGCAGCAGGGCCCGGTATTCGGCGACGTTGTTGGTCGCCCGCCCGATCGCCTCCCCCGCGCTCTCGACCACCTCGCCGTCGGGAGTGGCGACGACCGCGGCGATCGCCGCCGGGCCTGGGTTCCCGCGGGCGCCGCCGTCGACGTTGACGACCAGGCGCTCAGGGCTCACGGCTCAGGGTGCCGTCCTCGGCCGCGGTCGCGTTCCAGCCCCGGTCCTCGGCCGGCAGCTCGGAGATCTCGTTGCCCTTCGCGAGCTGCTTCACGCTCTGGCCCTGGACGCTCCAGCGATACCAGGAGAGGTCCCAGGCGACCGTGATCAGCTCGCCCTCGCCCCGGCCGCCCGGGCGCACGCACACGCGCGGCGCGCCAAGCGATTTCGCCAGCCCGGCGACCTTGCGCACCTCGGGGCTGGCGTTGAAGACCTCGAGCGGCGTCGGGGGCGCCGGCGGTGGCCCGGGCTCGGGCGGCGCGACGTCGCTGTCGGTGACCGTCGCGACCGTGCGCGCGATCCGCTCCCGCAGCGCCGTCGCTCCGCGCCGGCGGACCTGGGCCTGCGGGCGCGAGGCGGCGAACGCCTCCGGCAGCCAGCCGGAGGCCTCGGCGCGCGGCTTGCACAGCGGGCAGACCTCGGCCTTGATGCCCTCGTCGTCCACGTACACCGAGGCGCGTTCGCCGCGGAGGATCGTGCGCCCGCAAACGGCGCACTCGTCCCACTCGCCGTTCGAGCCACTCATCGGGCTCAGTCTAGGCGCCGACGCTCTCCTCGGCCCCGGCCTTGGCCTCGGCGACGACCTTCTGGGCGAGATGGCCCGGGACCTCCTCGTAGCGCAGGAACTCCATCGTGTAGTCCCCGCGGCCACCGGTGATCGCGCGCAGGTCGGGGGCGTAGTCCAGCACCTCGGCCATCGGCACCTCCGCCTTGATCTCGGTCGCCGAACCCTTCGGCTCCATCCCCAGCGGGCGTCCGCGCCGTGAGTTGAGGTCGCCGATCACGTCACCGACCACGTCCTCGGGGACCGCGATCGTCATCTGCATGATCGGCTCGAGCAGGTAGGCGTCGGCCTCGGCCACCGCCTGCTTGAAGGCCATCGAGCCGGCGATCTTGAACGCCATCTCCGACGAGTCGACGGAATGGGCCTGGCCGTCGTAGAGGCGCACCCTGACGTCCTTCATCGGATAGCCGGCGAGCACCCCGCCGGACATCGCCTCGACGATCCCCTTCTCGACCGCGGGGATGAAGCCGCCAGGGATCACGCCGCCCTTGATCGCGTTCACGAACTCGAACCCCTCGCCGTGCTCGTTCGGCTCGATCTCGATGTGGCAGTCGCCGAACTGGCCCCGGCCGCCGGTCTGCTTCTTGTACCGGCCGTGTGCCTTGGCCGCCTTGCGGATCGTCTCGATGTATGGCACCTGCGGCTGATGCAGCTCGATCTCGGCGCCGAACCGGTTCTTGATCCGGTCGACGATCACCTCCACGTGGATCTGGCTCAGCCCGGCGATGATCTGCTCGCCGGTCTCCGGGTCGCGGTGGACGTCCAGCGTCGGGTCCTCCTCGGAGAGCCGGCGGATCGCGGTCGCCGCCTTCTCCTCGTCGCCCTTGGACTTCGCCTCGTAGGCGAACGCCATCACCGGAGCCGGCAGGTCGAGCGGCGGGAAGCGCGCCGAGACGTCCTTCGCGGCGAGGATGTCGCCGGCCCGGGTCTCGCGCAGCTTCGCAACCGCGCCGATGTCGCCCGGCCCGAGCTCGTCGATCGGCGCCATCTCCTTGCCCTCCGGCGCCGCGAGCTGGCCGATCCGCTCCTTCTCGCGCTGGCTCACGTTCTGCGCATGGGAGTCCGAGGAGAGGACCCCGGAGTAGACGCGGAGCATGTTGATCCGGCCCGTGTACGGGTCGGCGGTGGTCTTGAAGACGAAGGCGAGCAGGTCGCCGGCCTCGTCGGGCTCGATCTCGATCGGCTCGCCGTCGCCGTCGGTGGCCGCGATCGCGCCGCGCATCGCCGGCGAGGGCAGGTCCTCCACCAGCGCCTCGAGCAGGCGGTTGGTGCCCAGGTTCTGGGTCGCCACGCCGCAGGTGACCGGGAAGAGATGGCCCTCGCTCACCCCCTGTTTGAGCGCGGCGACGATCTCGGAGTGAGAGACCTCCTCGCCCTCGAGATACCGCTCCATCAACGCGTCGGAGTTCTCGGCGACCTCGTCCATGAGCTTCTCGCGGTACTCCTCGGCCTGGGCGCGGAGCTCGTCCGGGATCTCGATCTGCTTCGCATTGCCACGATCATCGCCCTGGTACTCGAACGCGGTCATGTCGATCAGGTCGATCACGCCGCGGACCTCGTGCTCGGAGCCGATCGGGATCTCGGTCGCGACCACGTGCTGGCCGAAGGCCGCCTTCAGCGACTCGAGACAGCGGAAGAAGTCGGCGCGCTCGCGGTCGAGCATGTTCACGAACAGGAGCCGCGCGAGGCCCTCCTCGTCGGCGCGACGCCAGAGCCGCTCGGTGTGGACCTCGACCCCCATGACCCCGTTCACGACGAAGACGGCCGCGTCGACGACCCGCAGCGCGGCGAGCGTGTCGGCGACGAAGCTCGACTCGCCCGGCGTGTCGATCATGTTCACCTTGCGGCCGTCGTGCTCGAAAGAGGTCACGGCGGCCCCGATCGACATCTCGCGCTCCTGCTCGTCGGGCTCGAAGTCGCACACGGTGGTCCCGTCCTCGACGCGGCCGAGCCGGTTGATGACCCCGGACTCGAAGAGGATCGCCTCGGCGAGGCTCGTCTTGCCGCTGCCGCGGTGGCCGACCAGGGCTACGTTGCGGATGCGATCGGGGGGCTTGTGGGGCACAGCGGCGAACCCTATCGAGCGCCGCAGGCTCGGGAATACCTCGCGCCACGTCCTCCGCTCTCGCTCGAACACCTGGCCCGCGGCTACGCCGCGGGCATTTTTTCCTGCTTCCGCGTCCGGGCGTGCGCGGTGTCTCTCGAGGACGGCGTCCTAAGGCGTAAACCGAGAGCGCAGGCCGATCACGGCCTTGGTGTGAAGCTGCGAGACGCGCGACTCGGTCACCCCGAGGACTTCGCCGATCTCCCGCAGGGTCAGGTTCTCGTAGTAGTAGAGGGCGATGACGAGCCGCTCGCGCTCGGGCAGGCCCTCGATCGCATCCGCGAGCCGGTCCTTGAGCTCCGACGCCTGCGCCTCGGACTCCGGGTCGACCGCGCCGGGATCCTGGATCGTGTCGAGGATCGAGATCTGGCTCCCGCCCTCCGGGTCGGCGAACGTCCACAGGTCGTCGAGGGCGAGCACCGATGAGTTCGCGATCTGCAGCAGCACGTCCTGGAAGTCCTCGACCGAGATCTCGAGCGCGTCGGCCATCTCCTCGTCGGTCGGGGCGCGCTGAAGCTTGGCCTCGAGCTTCTGGTGGGCCTTCTCGACCTCGCGGGCACGGGCGCGGACCGAGCGCGGGACCCAGTCGAGCGAGCGCAGCTCGTCGATGATCGCGCCCTTGATGCGGGCGACGGCGAAGGTCTCGAACTTGATCTCGCGTTCGGTGTCGAAGCGCTCGATCGCGCCGATCAGGCCGAGCAGGCCGTAGGAGATCAGGTCGGACTCCTCGACGTGCGACGGCAGCCCCGATGCCATCCGGCCGGCGATGAACTTGACCAGGGGCGAGTACGCGACGACGAGGCGCTCTCGTGCCTTCTCGTCCCCCTCGGTCTTGTAGCGGCGCCAGAGCTCGCGGAGCTCGACTGCCTTGACGTTGGTCTCCATTTGGCTGTTCGGAACTTTCGCCGGGTGGGGAAGGCTATCGGCGCGCCGCTAGGCGCGCGGGTGAGACTTTGCGTACTCCCGACGTAGACGCGAAGGCTCGACCCGCGTGTAGATCTGGGTCGTTGACACACTGGAGTGTCCCAGGAGCTCCTGAATCGAGCGCAGGTCGGCTCCGCCCTCGAGCAGATGCGTGGCGAATGAGTGGCGAAGCGTGTGCGGCGAGAGCCGCCCGGCGACCGCCGCCTCGCGCACCCACTTGTCCAGTCGGCGGCGCACGTCGGAGGCCGACAGGCGTCGTCCGCGCCGGGAGACGAACAGCGCGGGCTCGGTGCGAATCGGCCCCAGCGCGTGGCGCGCGGACTCCAGATAGCGCCGTAGCGCCCGCTGTGCCGGCTCGCCGATCGGCACCAGGCGCGTCTTGCGCCCCTTGCCTGTGGTGCGCACGGTCTCGGACTCGAACTCGACGTCGCCGAGGTCGAGGGAGACGATCTCGTCGGCGCGCAGCCCGGACGAGTAGGCGAGCTCGAACAGCGCCCGATCACGGACCTCGAGCGGGTTGGTCGCCGGGATCCGGTCGAGCAGCGCCGCGACCTCGTCGCGGCCGAGGACCCGCGGCAGGCGCGAGCCCCGCTTCTGCGCCGGCAGCAGGTCGGCCGGGTTACTGGTCGCCGTGCCGGTGGCGACCAGGTGTGCGTGCAGGCCTCGGACGGCGGCGAGCTTGCGGCTGATCGTCGACTTGGCCAACCGCCGCTCCGAAAGCACCGCCGCGTAGACGCGCAGGTCGCGGTAGGCGAGCGCGCCGGGCTCGGTGCCGCGCGCGGTCGCCCAGGCGCCGAGCTCGAGCAGGTCGCGGCCGTAGGCCCGCAGGGTCGCCCGCGATGCCCCCCGCGTGGTCAGCTCGCGCGCGTAGGAGGCCAGCGCCGCCTCCCACGCGGGGCTCGCCCGAAGCTCGGATGCCGCCGGCGCCGGCAGCGCGCTGCTCTCTCCCATGGGCCTAGCTTCTCCCTCGCCCCCGCCACGCCTGCCGGCGCAACGGATCGGCCCGAGCCTGGGAGGCGGCGAAAACCGAGCAGGTCGGGGGAAGCAGGGCGAGGGGCGAAGCGAGCGTACGTGCGAAATCCGTGAGCGAGGTCCTCGCCCGATAACCCCGAGATGCGAAGGTTTGCAGCCGGCTCAGCCGATGTAGACGGGGGTGCCGACGGGGACCTGGTCATAGAGCTCGATGACGTCCGCAACCGCCATCCGCACGCAGCCGTGGGAGGCCGCGGTGCCGAGCGAGGCGACGTCGTCGGTGCCGTGGAAACCGGCGCCGTCGGTGATCCCCATCCAGCGCGCCTTGAGCGGATTCTCCGCCGATCCGCCGGCGACCGTGCTGCCCCCGAGCTCCCCGGCCCAGGGTGAGTTCGGAACGCTCCAGACCGGGTCGACCTGCTTGCTCTCGATCGAGTAGAGCCCCGTCGGCGTCGGGTAGGCCGGCTGGCCGACCGCGACGGTGTATTGCTTCGCGACCTTGAGGTCCTTCCACAGGGTCACGGTGAAGCTCCCCTGGTCGACGGTCAGGTAGGTGGGGTACTGCGCGGCCAGATCGGCCTTGGTCACGTCCGGGTGGGTGATGTCGACCGGGACCGCGACCGTGCGGTGATCGGGGCGCTGGACCACCGACTCGACCCGCCTTCGCAACGCGGACTCGTCGACCGTGACCCCGTCGTGACCGGCGACGCCCTCGAGCGACACCGTCGTCGGCTCGATCGTCGCGTTGACGGCGTCGCGGTTGACCGCGGAGCTGACCTTGGCGATGAAGTCGTCGATCGCCTGGTTCGAGTAGCTCACCTGGGGCGCGATCGCGACATCGACCTCGCCGCCGGTGGCGTAGCGCCAGACCCGGGTCGGCAAGCCGCCCTCCTGACTCGCCTCCAGCGCCCGATCGACCATCCCGTCGACGTCGGAGTCGATCTCGAGCTTCTCGGCGTTGAGCTGGTAGCGGACGCCCTCGTAGGTGACCGTGATCTTCTTGCGCAGCGGCCTCACCAGCTTCGCGGTCACGGCCTCGGTCGCCTCCTCGGCGTTCATCCCGCCGACGTCGATGCCGCCGATCGTCACCCCGTCGGCGATCTGGTCCGACCGCGAGGAGTCCCACGCGTAGGCTCCGACCGCGCCCATGAGAAGGATCGCGACCAGGAAGACGACGGCTATCTGAAGCTTCCGTGCCAAGGCGAGTAGAAGTGTAGGGAGCGCGCCTGCGGTTTCCGCCGGATCCGGGCCGATGCAATCTGAGCTTCAGATCGGCCCCTCGCCGGGGTGCTCAGATCCCCAAGGGCTCGCGGTCCGCGGCCACGCCCTCGCCCCCGCGCTCGCGGCGCACGTGCGGGCTCCAGCGCAGGAACTCCTCGACCTCACGCTCGTAGACGTAGCCCTCGTCGCCGGCGCGGCCGCGCAGGATCGGCTCGAGGCGCATGTGCTCGCCGAGCCGGATCACAGCCTCTCGCGAGGTGAAGCCGTAGTCGAATCCGGTCGCCTTGTAGAGCCGGTTGTCGACCCCGCGCCCGAACCGAAGCAGGTTCGCCATCTCGTCGGGGATCCGGAACCCGAGCCGGCGCAGCGGCCGGGCGAGTAGATGGGAGCCGAACGGCGGCAGGACGGGCAGCGCCCGGCGGCCGATGAGGGAGATCACCTCGGAGAGCGCGAGCACTCCGTCGGCGGCGACGTTGAAGGTCCCCGGCAACCGGTTGAGCGCCGCGTGCTCGAGCGCGTGGACGACGTCGTCCTCGTGCACGAACTGCAGCCGCGGGTCGAAGCCGAGCACCATCGGCACCATTGGCAGGCCGAGCATCCGGGTGAAGCCCGTGTCCACGTCCGGGCCGAGGACGTTCGCGCAGCGCAGCATGGTCACGGTCACCTCGGGGCGCTTGAGCGCGAACTCGGCCACGGCCAGCTCGGCCTCGACGATGTCGCGCTCGAGCAGCGTCCCGGGAGCGTGCGGGCGGCGCATCGCCTCGGTGAAGAACGCCGGGTCGTCCTGCTCGCAGCCGTAGTAGTGCGAGGAGCTCTTGAAGATGAACTTGCGCACCGGCGAGTCCGAGCCGCTGCAGGCCGCGAGGATGTTCATCGTCCCGATGACGTTGTTCTCGTGCGTCTCGCGCACCGGGGCGGCGAGCGAGTTGACGATCATCCGCGTGTCGATCACCGTGTCGATCTCGGCCGCCCGGACGATCCGCTGCAGCAGCGAGTGCTGGTTGGAGACCTTGACGAACTCGGTCCGCTCGAGCTCGAGCGTCGGCTCGCGCGAGTCGACCGCGACGATCGTCTCGATCTGCTCGAAGCCCTCGAGCGCCTGTGCCAGCCGCCCGCCCCAGTACGTCGCGAGCCCGGTTAGCAGGACGCGCCTGCTCTCCACGGGCCCGACCAGCTCCCGGCTCATCCGAACCACACCGACTTGCGCTTCGCCAGCATCTGGTGCAGGTTCTCCTGGATCCGGGCGCGGATCTCCTGCGAGACGGTCTGCACCAGAGCCTTGTCGTGGACGGCCTCGGCGCCGCCGAGCTCGACCGTGTCGATCGGCTCGAGGAAGCGGATCTTGAACTTCGCCGGCAGGTAGCCGAGCATCCCCAGCGGCCCGAGCCAGGGAAAGGTCGGGGTGAGCGGGAAGTAGATCAGCCCGGTGAGCTTCTGCAGGGCGGGCACGTGGGCGAAGATCGGCGCCGCCTCCTCGGCCCCGACCACACACAGGGGCACCAGCTTCGCCTCGGCCCGGATCGCCGCCTCGACGAACCCGCCGCGGCCGAACCGCCGCAGCCGGTAGCGGTCCTTGTAGAGCTTCTCGGTGCCCTTGCGGCCCTCGGGGAACACGAGCACCAGCTGGCGCTCGTCGTAGAGCAGCCGGTGGACGTTGGCCGGGTGGGCGGCGACCCCGCCGATCTTCGGGATCAGCATCGAGAACCCCGGATAGCCCTTGAAGAAATGCTCGACCGTGAGGTAGAGCGGGCGCGGGCTCGGGTGCTCCTCGCGGATCGCCTTGGCGATCATCGCGGCGTCCGGGGGCAACGCCCCGGAGTGGTTGGAGACCAGGAGGGCGCCGCCTTCGGCCGGCACGTTCTCGATCCCCTCGACCTCCGCCCTGAACCAGTAGCGGTAGAAGAACTCGATCAGGGTCCGGTCCATCGCCCCCTCGACCCGCTCGGACCTTCCCCAGTCGTTGAGCATGCGCTCGGGCTCGATCGCGGGCAGCAGGTCGCGCATCCCGTCGTCGCCACGGCGCTCCGGAAGCTGCGCCTCGGCCGTGCGCTCGCCCTCGGCGGCGAGCTCTTCCCGGGCGTGTGAGAGGGATGTCCGCTCTGAGGCCAAGTCGGTCATAGTATCCGCGCCGATGCGGTCCAAGGACCAGGCGAGGCGGGCGGTCTGGAAGGCGATGGACCGCGAGGGCGTCTCGCGCTTTCCGGGGGCCGAGGGGAGGATTCCCAACTTCGCCGGGGCCAAGCTCGCGGCCGCGAAGCTCGCCGGCCACCGGACCTGGAAGCGCGCCCGGGTGATCAAGGCGAATCCCGACTCGCCCCAGACGCACGCACGCCGCCGAGCGCTCGAGGACGGCAAGACGATCGTCGTCGCCGTCCCGCGGCTGCGCGACCAGCACCCGTTTCGCCTGCTCGATCCGCGCCGGCTCACGGCCGAGCAGGTGCGCGAGGCGGCGACGATCAAGGGGATGCTCCGCCACGGCTTGGTCGTGGCCGACGACGAGCTGCCCGACATCGACCTCGTGCTCTGCGGCTCGGTCGCGGTCAACCTCAAGGGAGCGCGGATCGGCAAGGGCGGCGGCTTCTCCGACATCGAGTACGGGCTGCTGATCGAGGCGGGCAAGATCGACGACCACACCGTCGTCGCCACCACCTGCCACCCGATCCAGATCCTGCGCGAGAACCTGCCGGTGATCGCCCACGATCTGCCGATCGACCTGATCGCGACGCCGCGGGCGGTGATCGAGGTCGAGCGAGCCTACGAGCGCCCGCGCGGGATCCTCTGGGACCATCTCCAGCCACCCCAGATTCACGAGATCCCCATCCTGGAGCGCATGGGCTACGCCTGAGCGCTTCTAGAGCGGTTTTCGGCGTAAGGCAATTCCGGTGCTATTGGATCAACGCCCAGGGGCACCGGGACGGCTACGAAACCGCGCTCGACCGGCTAGCGCCCGATTGGTGCGAGCATCTCGCCCGCGCCTGGCCCGGCCCGTCTCAGTTGGTCGGCGTCGTCACGCAGACGGTCTCCTCGGGATTGCTGACAACGCTGGCGAAGATGCCTCCGTCTTCGTTGACCACCCAGATAACGGGCTCCGGTCCACCGAACGCGTCACGGGCATCGGTCCAAAGCTCCTCGAAGTTGTCGACGTCCGGAATGTCGAAGTTTGACCCGAGTGTGGTTGCCTCTCCGAGGCTCGGCAGCCGCAACCCGAGCTCGTTGCATCGCGCGACTGCCCCACTCCAATTTCGCTGGACATTGTCGTTTCGGACGCAGAGTTCGCCGAAGCGGGCGGTGCCGTGCGTACAGGTATCAACTCCGCTCTGATCAGCGATGTCGACCCCGGTCAGTCCGCCGCCGGGGAGCGTGTCGTCACGGACGTCGACCGAGCGGACCTGGTGGTTGCCGATGTCGACGGTCTTCACCTGGCCGTTGATGATGTCGTCGCTGCCGATCGTGTCCGCGGCGTATGCGGTGCCCCCAGCGATGACAAGGAAGAGGGCGAGTGCCCCCATCCATTGGTCGCGGACGTGGGCGAGAACCTTGCGGGCCATCCTGGCCTCCTCCAGTTGGTGTCAGCCAACCCTCCCGCCTCCTCGTAGCCGCGTCAAGTGCGCGCCCCGCCAGATCCTGCGCCACTCTGCGCGCCACTCAGCCCTGTACTCCAGAGGGGCTTCTCGGCTCGCCACCCGGGTAGTAGATGGTCATGACCGAGCAGCCCTACGTGCTCTACCGCGGGTCGGTCGTGATGAAGCCGCAGGTCATCCTGTGCGGCGACCCCGCCCGGCCCGACGGTCTCCACGAGCGCTGAATGCTCGATGGACTGAAGAAGGTCCTCGAGGGACTTCGAGAGTCTCTCTCCGGCAAGGCAGAGGATGCCTACGCTGAGCGAGACGCAGCCCACAAGGAGATGGACGAGCGCGCCGCGGACTACGCCGCGGGTGAGAGTCACGCGTACGGCGTCGCCGAGGGCGAGATCCGCGACGCGCAGGAAGCAGCCGACGACGAGTAGCCGTTTGGGCGCCTGTAGGGTGCCCGCCGTGCCCGTTCAGGCGGATAGCCGGCGCCGGCAGCCCTTCAGGCCACGTCCGGGGCCGACCCCCGCAGACGGACCGGATCCCTACGGCGACCCGGACCCGGAGTGGCTGAAGGTCGACTGGCAGGACCACCTCAACGACGTCGAGGTCGGCGGATCGCGCGTCCACTACGCCGAGATGGGACCGCCCGAGGCCGAGCAGCACCCGCTGGCGATCGTCTTCGTGCACGGGCTCGGCGGCTGTTGGCAGAACTGGCTCGAGAACATCCCCCACTTCGCGCAACGGCACCGAGTGCTGGCGCTCGACCTGCCGGGCTTCGGGTCCTCGCCCGTGCCCGACTGGGAGATCTCGATCTCGGCCTACGGCCGGCTGCTGCTCGACTTCTGCGACGTCGTCGGCGTCCGCGACTGCGTCGTGGTCGGCAACTCGATGGGGGGCTTCATCGCCACCGAGGCGACGATCGCCCAGCCCGACCGCTTCGAGAAGCTCGTCCTCGTCTCCGCCGCCGGGGTCTCGAGCGCGCGGCTCCGCCGGGAGCCCACCGCGGTGTTTGCTCGGGGCTTCGCCGTCGGCGCGCCGCTCATCTTCCAGGCGCAGACCCACTCGTTCGCCCGCCGTCGCGCTCGGCGGCTGGCATTCCGCATGATCTTCGACGATCCGGGCGCGCTGCGACCGGAGCTGGTCTGGGAGTTCTGGGACGGCGGGAAGCGCGCGGAGTCATTCGTCGAGGCCCTCTCGAGCCTCGCCGGCTACGACTTCCTCGACCGCCTCTCCGAGATCGAGGTGCCGACCCTGATCGTCTGGGGGGCGCAGGATCACGTCGTGCCGCCGGCCGACGCTCTGGGCTACGCGAACCGGATCGCGGGCGCGCGGCTCGAGGTGTTCGAGCGCTGCGGCCACGTGCCCATGGCCGAGCGCCCTGTGCGGTTCAACCGAGTGCTCGAAGGTTTCCTCGACGGGTCCTAACCTGCCGCCGCCTCGGGCTCGTGGGCGTAGTCCTCATGGCGGACCTGGTACCGGGTCTCGCCGTACCCCCGGGTCTCAAAGCCGATCAGCGCCCAGCTGAGCACGGTGACCCCGATCAGCGTCGCCAGCGCCGAGACCTCGAGCGCCAGCGGGATCGCGGCCACCAGGAGCAGCGCGAGGACGGTGCGCTGGACGTTGATCGTGTGGACGTGGCGGTAGCGGAAGGCGACGTGACCGAGCAGGTAGAGGGCCATGCCGCCGAGCAGCGCGACGGCGGGGATCGTCTTCAGCGGATCGTCGACGTGCTCGAGCGTCTTCTTGATCCCGAGCGCGACCAGGATGATCCCGGCGATCATCAGGAAGTGCATGTACGAGTAGGAGTCGCGCGCCATCTCGTTTTGCTCGCGCCCGACGGCCGCGCGCTCCAGCCGCCGCGCCGCAACCAGGGCGACGACGTCGAAATACATCCACCACATGGCCGCCGCCAGCCCCACGCCCGCCACGGCGGCGACGCCCTGGCCGACGCTGAGCGCTCCGCCGACGCCCACCCCGATCGCGACGATCGACTCGCCCAGGGCGATGATGATGATCAGGCCGTGGCGCTCTGCGAAATGGCCGGGCACGATCTTCCAACCTTCGGCCCCCGAGACGTAGGGGCCGGCCATGTCCAGCAGCAGCGCCAGCGTCCAGAGGATTCCCTGGGCCGCACCGTCGAGGGTCGATCCGGCGACCAGCAGGGCGACCCCGATGGCCGTGCTGATCGAGAAGCCCCAGATCGACCGGCGCAGGCCCGGCTCGTCGCGGCTCGCGATCAGGAAGAGCCAGACGTGCGCGGCGCGGACGATCGCGTAGGAGAGCGCGAAGGCGAGCCCGAGGTCGCCGAACGCCTCGGGGACGCAGAGCGCAACCAGCAGCAACCCGGCCATCGCGACGAAGATCCCGATCCGGACCGCGTCCTCCTCCGGGTCGATGACGCTGGTCAGCCACGAGTAGCCGACCCACGACCACCACACCAGGGCGAGGATCAGGAGGCCCTCGGCGACCCCGGACCAGGTCGGGTGGTCCGACATCAGTTGCGTGCACTGGGTCAGCGCGAGCACGAAGACGAGGTCGAAGAACAGCTCGAGCGGCGTCACCTGCTCGGACTCGCGCATTGCGGGCGCGATCCGCGGCAGGTGCGGGCGGGTCCGGGGCATCATCGGCGGCCGTGCCCGCCTCAGGCGGTGATCGCGCCCTGGCTGGCCGAGCCAACGCCGCGTGCGTACTTGCCCAGCACGCCGGTCTCGTGCTCCAGCGGCGGGGGCTCGTAGGCGGCGACCCGCTCGGCGATCTCCTCGTCGGAGAGCTCGACCGAGAGCTCGCGCGTCTCGACGTCGATCGTCACCCGGTCGCCGTCGCGAAGCGCCGCGATCGGCCCGCCCTTGACCGCCTCCGGGGCGACGTGGCCGACCATCAGCCCGCGGGTCGCGCCGGAGAAGCGTCCGTCGGTGAGCAGCGCGACCTCCTCCCCGAGGCCCTCGCCGACCAGCGCCGCGGTCACCTGGAGCATCTCCCGCATCCCGGGGCCCCCCGCCGGGCCCTCGTTGCGGATCACGATCACGTCGCCGGGCTCGATCTCCTGCGCCTTGACGGCGGCGAAGCAGTCCTCCTCGGACTCGAACACACGCGCCGGACCGCTCTGCCCCATGCGCTCGGTTCCGGCGACCTTGATCACCGCGCCCTCGGGGGCGAGGTTGCCACGCAGGATCGCGAGCCCGCCCTGGGCCTTGAGCGGCGCGTCCGCCGGCAGCACGACCTCCTGGCCCTCGGCCTCGACCGCGGCGGCGGCCTCCTCGCCGATCGTCCGACCGGTGACCGTGAGCGCGTCGGCGTGCAGGAGGCCGAGCTCGGCGAGCCGGTTGAGGATCAGCGGCACGCCCCCGGCCCGGTAGAGGTCGGTGGCGACGAAGCGCCCGCCGGGCTTCAGGTCGGCGAGCAGCGGCGTGCGGCGCGAGATGCGCTCGAAGTCGTCGATGTCGAGCTCGACCCCGGCCTCGCGCGCGACCGCAAGCAGGTGCAGGACGACGTTGGTCGAGCCCCCGGAGGCGCAGGCGCAGGCGATCGCGTTCTCCAGCGCGTCCTTGGTGATCACGGCGCTCGGTCGCAGGTCCTCGGCGAGCACGCGCATCACCAGCTCGCCCACCTGCTCGGCGACCGTGTTCTTCTCCGAGTCCTCGGCGGGCACCATTGCTGCGCCGCCGGGCGAGATCCCGAGCGCCTCGAACGCGCAGGCCATCGTGTTGGCCGTGAACTGGCCCCCGCACGCCCCGGCGCCGGGCGACGCCACGTCCTCGAGCGAGCGCAGCTCCTCGTCGGACATGTTGCCCGCGTTGTGGGCGCCCATCGCCTCGAACACGTCGACGATCGTCACGTCCTTGCCGTTCCACTTCCCGGGAGCGATCGAGCCGCCGTAGAGCAGCACCGACGGGATGTCGAGCCGCGCCAGCGCCATCACCGCTCCGGGGATCGTCTTGTCGCAGGCGGCGAGCGCCACGAGGGCGTCGAACTGATAGCCGCGCGCCATCAGCTCGATCGAGTCGGCGATCACCTCGCGGCTCACGAGCGAGGCCTTCATCCCCTTGGTGCCCATCGTGATCCCGTCGGAGATCGCGACCGTGTTGAACTCCATCGGCGTGCCGCCCGCGGCCCGCACCCCGTCCTTGATCGGCGCGGCAAGGGCCCGGAGGTGGAAGTTGCACGGCATCGCCTCGGTCCAGGTGTTGGCGATCCCGATCGTCGGCCGCGAGAGGGCGTCGTCGTCGTAGCCGATTCCCTTCATGTAGGCGCGCGCGGCGGCGCGGTCGGGGCCGTCGAAGACCGCGGCCGAGCGCGGGCGGGGAAGGTCGCTCATCCGGTGGCCCTCGCCCGGCGCCAGGCGCCCAGCCGGGCGAGGTCGCGCCGCAGGTGGTCGGGATCGATCTGATGCCCGGGCGGGTTGTGGTTGGCGGTGAAGATCAGCTCGCGCTCGGTGCCGTGGACGGCGATCCATTTGGCGAGCACGTCGTCGGCGTCGGGGAGGCGCTCGCCGCCGTCGCGGAAGCCGACGCAGTACTCGCTCAGCAGCCGCCCGGTCGCGGGCTCGTAGGCGACCAGCGGGCGGTGGGGATACACGAGGTAGGCGTAGCCGCTCGCCGGGTCGCCGCGCCCGGGGACGCTGATGAAGCCGAGCTCCTCGTAGGCGCTGCAGTCCTCGGCCGGGATCACCGTCCGCATCAGCTCGCGGGCGCGCCGCTCCGCCGCGGCCGCCCCGCTCGCCGGCACCGAGCTCATCCTCCGGCGGCGGGCGGGAAGAAGATCACCCGCTCGGCGTCGCGCGGGACCTGGTCGAAGTCGCGGACCATGACCGCCTCGCGGTGGCCGCGCTCGGCCGTCGGAACCGCGGCCCACATCCCGAGGTCGAGCTGGCGGCGGAACTCCGCCACCAGGCGCTCGGTCGTCCTCGGCGAGCTCGGGGTCGCCCTCGGCGAGCAGCACGTCTCCGTGCCCGGCCCTCATCCGCACCAGCTTCACCCGAGCGATTATGCCTGCGCACCCGGCCCGGCGGTACTCGAGAGCCGCGTGGCGATCCCGAACACGTCCACCGGGCCCGCCCCGCGACCGAGCCCGCGAAGGCCGTTGCCGACGGCCTCGGATGCGACCTCGCGCGCCCAGCGGGCGGCGTCGGCGAGCTCCTCGCCGCGGGCGAGGAAGGCGGCGAGCGCCGAGGAGTGGGTGCAGCCGGAGCCGTGTGAGGCCCCCTCCGGGTAGCGGGGGCCGTCGATCCGCAGCGAGCCGCCGGCCTCGACGAGCAGGTCGGCGCCGTCGTCGGCGTGGCCGCCGGTGACCACCACCGCACCGGGCCCGAGGGCGAGCAGCGCCTCGCCCAGCTCCAGCGCCGAGGCGCCCTCACCGAGCCCGGACAGCGCCCGCGCCTCGGGCAGGTTCGGGGTCACCACGGTCGCGCGCGGCAGCACACGCTCGATCAGCGCGGCCTTCGCGTTCGGGTCCAGGAGGGTCGCGCCGCTCTCGGAGACCATCACCGGGTCGACGACCACTGGCGCTTCCGCGAGCAGGCCGAGCCCGTCGACGACCGCCTCGATCGTCGGCTCGTCGCCGAGCATGCCGATCTTGACCGCGTCGACGCCGATGTCGTCCGCCACGGCTTCGATCTGGGCGACGATCATCTCCGGCGCGACCGCGGCCACCATCTCGACCCCGACCGTGTTCTGGGCGGTGAGCGCCGTGATCGCGGTCATCCCGTGCACGCCGCAGCGCGCGAACGCCTTCAGGTCGGCCTGGATGCCGGCGCCGCCGCCGGAATCCGAGCCGGCGATCGCGAGGCAGGTGGGCACGGGGCGATCCGGCGCAGGGACATCTGAGGCGAGGTCGGAGGCCACGCTCTGAGGTTATTCACGGCGGGGCCAGGCTCGTGGCCGAGTAGCCGCCGAGCGCGTCGGCGGAGACGTAGCCGAGCAGCTCCAGCCGGGCCAGGCCGACGGCCGCCTCCCGGGGCTCGAGCGCCGCGTCCAGCGCGATCCGGTCGACGGTCGCCGCCCCGGAGCGAACCCGGTCGAGGATCGAGTCCAGCGGCGGCTCCAGCGGCGGGCCGCGGCGCGGCTTCGGGGCCTCGAGCAGTGGCGATGTGTCGGCCCCGACTCCGTAGAGGAGGTCGAGGACGTCGCGGGCATCGCGGAGCAGGTGTGCGCCGTCGCGGATCAGGTCGTTGGTGCCGGCGGCCACCCGGACACCGAGCTGGCCGGGAACGGCGCCGACGGTGCGGCCGAGCCGCAGCGCCCGGTCGACGGTGATCATCGTCCCCGAGGGCTGCGCCGCCTCGATGATCGCGATCACGCTGCCCAGCGCCGCCATGATCCGGTTGCGCTCGGGGAAGAAGTGGCGACGCGCCCCGACCCCGGCGGGGTGCTCCGAGATCACCGCGCCGCTCTCGATGATGCGCTCGTAAAGCGGCCGGTTGACCGGCGGGTAGACGACGTCGGGGCCGTTGGCGAGCACGGCGATCGTCGTCCCGCCGCCGGCGAGCGCCCCGCGGTGGGCGGCGGCGTCGATCCCGCGGGCCAGGCCGCTGACGACGGTCACCCCGGCTAGGGCCAGGTCGCCGGCCAGCTCCTCGGCGACCCGGAGCCCGTAGCCGCTCGGGCGCCGGGTGCCGACGATCGTCACCGTGGCGAGGTGATCGAGCTCGGAGATCGCCGCGCGGCGGCCGATCCCGTGGAGCCGCGGGCGCTCGTCGCGGTCGAGGTCGCAGAGACAGTCCGGGTAGTCGTCGGAGCCGCGGTCGATCACCCAGATGTCCCTCACGGAGCTCATCGGTCGCGACGCCGAAGGGAGATCGCCTCGGCGAGGTGATCGGCTCCGATCGCCTCGGCGTGGTCGAGATCCGCGATCGTGCGCGCCAGCCGGATCGCCCGCTCGCGCCCGCGCCCGCTGAGCCCGGTCGCGCGGGCGGCGTTGGTGAGCAGGCGCTCGACCTCCGCGGAGAGCGCGATTTCGCTCGCGGGCAGCTCCGCGTTTGCCCGGTCGTCGCCGAGCCTGGCGTGCTGGCGCTCGCGAGCGGCCAGCACCCGATCGCGCATGGTGGCCGAGCGCTCACCCGGCTCGGCGAACGAGGTCAGGTCGGGCTGCTCGACCGCGAGGGTGATGTCGATCCGGTCGGCGAGCGCACCGGTGAGCTTCGCCTCGTAGGCGCGCACGGCGGCCGGATCGCAGGTGCAGCTGCCCGATCTGGGCCCGCGGCCGCAGGGGCACGGGTTCGCCGCCGCGACGAGCTGGAACCGGCACGGGAGCTCGACCGAGTACCGCGCCCGGACGAGCCGCACCCGCCCGTCCTCGAGCGGCTGGCGCAGGGCCTCGAGCGTGTCGCGGCCGAACTCCGGGAGCTCGTCGACGAACAGCACCCCGTGGTGGGCGAGGGTCACCTCCCCCGGCCGCGGCGGGGTGCCGCCGCCGATCAGGCCCGCGGTCGAGATCGTGTGGTGCGGAGCGCGGAACGGGCGCCGGCCGGCGATCGCCGGCTCGACCGGGCGCCCGCAGGCGCTCGCCACCCGGGCCGCCTCGATCGCCTCCGCCGGCCCGAGCGGCGGCAGGATCGAGGGCAGGCGGCGCGCCGCCATCGACTTGCCCGCCCCGGGCGGCCCGCTGATCAGCAGGCTGTGGCCGCCGGCGGCGGCGACCTCGAGGCCACGGCGCAGCGCCGGCTGGCCGCGCAGGTCGGCGAGGTCGGGCCCCGCGCCGTTGAGCGCCGGCCGCGCGCCGCTGGGCGGCGGCGGCTCCTCCTCGCCGCCGATCAGGCTCAGCTGCTCGAGCCGCTCGACCGGGATCACCCCGACCCCGTCGACGAGCGCCGCCTCGGCGCCGCAGGCCGCGGCGACGACGATCGCCCGGGCGCCGGAGCGCCGCGCCGCCTCGGCCATCACCATCGAACCCGGGACCGGCCGGATCGAGCCGTCGAGGGCGAGCTCGCCGGCGAGGGCGACGTCGGCGAGCACCGACTCGGGGAGCTGCTCGGTGGCGACCAGAATCGCCGCCGCGATCGCGAGGTCGAAACCGGGCCCCGCCTTGCGCAGGTCGGCCGGAGCGAGGTTGGCGGTGATCCGCCGCTGGGGGAACTCGAACCCGGAGTTGGCGAGCGCCGCCCGCACCCGCTCGCGCGACTCGCGCACCGCGGCGTCGGGCAGGCCGACGAGGGCGAACGCCGGCAGGCCCTGGCGGACGTCGGCCTCGACGCGGACCTCGCGCGCCTCGACGCCGATCAGCGAGAACGTGCGGGCGGCCGCGAGCACGCCGCGAACCTACGGGCGCCGCGCGCGCGTGTGGCCCGCAAACCGTGACGGATCCGACCCGATCGCCGCACAACGGGCGCGCGCGGGCGACCTAGCCTCGAGCTCGATGACCGCCGCCCGCCAGCATCTCGGCCGCGAGGCGGAGCGCCTGGTCGCCGAGCGCCTCGAGCGCGAGGGCTGGCGGATCGTCGCCCGCAATGCGCGCCCGACCGAGGTCCGCGGCGAGCTCGACCTGATCGCGCTCGACGGCCGCGCCCTGGTCTTCGTCGAGGTCAAGGCGCGGCTCGCCGGGAGCGTCGGCGGCCCCGAGCGCCCGGTGGCCGCGGTCGGCCCCCGCAAGCGAGCACAGCTGCGCCGGGTCGCCGCCGCCTGGTTACGCGACCGCGGCTACGACGTCCCCCGCCACCGCGACCTGCGCTTCGACGTCGTCGGCCTGCGCCTCGACGCCGCCGGCGCGGTGACCGAGTACGAGCACCTGCGCGGCGCGTTCTAGCCGGAGGGCCGGGGTCCGCAGATCGGAGACTTCCTGGACCTCCGGGCCGGGTAACCCTCCGATGTGCGCGGCGCCAGGTCCGCGGCGCGTTCTAGTGACCGTGGCGCCTGCGCACCTTCCAGCGGAAGTGGGCCGGCTTCGGGTCCTGCTGGCCGAGCGAGTCGATCGCCCAGACCCGCAGCCGGTGGCGGCCCCGGCCGACCCGCTTGGAGATCTTGGGGTTGCAGAGCTTGGCGCGGTGGTGGTCGAGCTTGCACCGAAACAGCGCCGGCTCGCTGGCCTCGAACTTGAAGCGCGCCCTGCGGCTGTGCGACTTGCGCCGCGGGTGCTTGGCGATCCGCGTCTGCGGCGGCTCCAGCGGGCGCGCACCGAAGCCGACCGTGCCCGCGGGGAGCCCGGCGGCGAGCGCCTTGCGGATCGGGTCGGCCGCGACCCGGGTGAACATGGTCGGAGCCGAGGCGCAGGGCACCGGGCCGAAGTTGGTGAGCCCGGCGAGCCGGAAGCCGAGCGTGTTGCCGGTCTCCACCGGGACCACGAGGCCACCGCCGCTGTCGCCGACGCAGGTGCCCTGCGCACCCGCCGGGGACTCGGCGCAGACCCGGTCGAGGTTCGAGAAGTAGGCCGGCCAGGTCGCCGCGCAGCGGTCGTCGCCGACGACGCGCAGCTCAACGGCCTTGAGGTGGTTGGCGAGCTGGGTCAGGTCGGTGGCGCTGACGCTCCCCCAGCCCGAGGTCGCCGCCAGCCGCCCGCCCGACCAGGCCGCGGCCTCGTCCGGGCCGGCGATCTGGATCGGCCGCGCGCTCGAAGGCGACTGCAGCGTGAGCACCGCGATATCCCAGGAGTAGGCGGTCGGGCTGTAGAGCTGCGGCCCCTGGTCGGGGCCCGAGCGCGCCTCGAGCACCGGCGCCCCGCCGGCCCCCGTGACCAGGTAGCGGACGCCGGAGACGTCGATCGCGGCGCCGGCGGCGCCGGAGATCGTCGTGCTCCCGGTGATCGCCTCGAACTGGTTGCCTTCGTTGAAGCCGATCCCGGCGATCGGTGTGTCGTAGACGCAGTGGGCGGCGGTGAGCACGATCCGCGGCGCGACCAGCACTCCGCCGCAGGCGAAGCGCTCGCGCGCGGTGCCCTGCCAGTAGGCGTCGTTGAGCTCGAGCGCCACCTGCCACGGATACAGGGAGATGTCCGCCTCGACCCCGCCGACGATGCGCGGCTCTTTCGCGGCCGAGGCCTGGGCGGCGCCGGCGAGCGAGCAGGCGATTGCCACCAGAGCCACGCCCCGTCGCAATCCCCCTGCCAAAGGCAGGCCCGCCATCGCGGGCAACCTACAGCAGCCGTCCGGTCCGGTGCGCCGCTCCGCGATTCGCTCGCTCAGCCCAGGCGCAGCTGGGAATAGGCGATCGAGGCGAACGAGCGGCGGTGCAGGGGTGATGGGCCGTGCTCGACGATCGCCGCGCGGTGCTCCGGGGTCGAGTAGCCCACGTTGCCCGCCCACTCGTAGACGGGGAAGTCGGCGGCGATCCGGTGCATGTAGCGATCGCGGGTCACCTTGGCGATCACCGACGCCGCGGCGATCGCGGCGCTGCGGGCGTCGCCGTCGATCACGGCCCGGTGCTCGACCTTGCAGCTCGGGACCCGGAAGCCGTCGGTGAGGCAGGCGGCGCCGGGGACGGCCACGCGCTCGAGGCTGCGGGCCAGCGCCGCGAGATTGGTGACATGGAGACCGCGGGCGTCGATCCCGCGCACGCAGCGGATCGTGACCGCAACCCGCGCGGCCGCCCGGATGACGATCGGGTAGAGCGCCTCGCGCTGCTCGGGCGTGCGCTGCTTGGAGTCGTCGAGGTCGCCAAGCGCGCGGCGGTCGCGCAGGCTGAGCCGTTCGTAGTCGAGGAGCACCCCGGCGGCGACCAGCGGACCGGCGAGCGACCCGCGACCGGCCTCGTCGGCGCCGGCTACGAAGCGGCAGCCGAGCTCGCGGTCGAAGCGGAACAGCTTCGCGGCGCGCCGACGCCGGCGACGAGCCGCCGCGTCAGAGGATCCCGATCCGGTCCGGCGGCCAGTAGGTGAAGAAGGCTTGGCCGATGATCCAGTCTCGGGGGACGGGACCCCAGTAGCGGCTGTCGTCACTCGCCCCACGGTTGTCGCCCATCATGAAGTAATGATCGGGTGGAATGGTGATCTCGTGGGGGAAGTCGCAGCTGCTCGGTCCCTGACACCGGCGGATCTCCCAATCGCCCTCGAACGGCTCGCCGTTGACGATCGGGATCCCGTTCTCGATCGAGAGCGTGTCGCCGGGGCCGGCGACCACGCGCTTGATGAAGTTCTCGTCGGCCTCCTCGGGGGTCGGCTCGCTGCACGGCTGGCCGGACCGTGTCGGGGCCCCGCACTTGTCGCCGTCGAGAGCCCCCTGCGGCGGGTGGAAGACGACCACGTCGCCGGGATCTGGGTCGGAGCCGAGCCGGGTGAAGACGCGGTTGACGAGCACCCGCTGGCCGATGTCGAGCGTCGGCTCCATCGACTCGGAGGGGATCTGGTACGGCTTGACCACGAACGCCTGGATGCCGAGCGCGAGCCCGATCGCGAGCGCGACGATCACGACGAGCTCGAGAACCGCCCCCCGGCCGGTTGTCGGCTTCGGGATCAGCTGGATTCCTCGGAGCCCTCGCCCTTGTCGGCGGGCTCCTCGGACGCATCGGCCGGCTCGGCGTCCGCCTCGGCCGCCGCCTCGGGCGCCCCCTCGGCTTCGTCCTCGCCGCCCTCCTCGGACGGCACCGGCTCGGCCTCCTCCTGGCTCACGCCCTCGGAGTCGACCGCCTCGGCTTCGTCGGCCGTCGCGAGCACGAGGTCGTCCTCGATCCCCCAGCGGCGCTCGGCGACGCGGGCGCGCTTGCCGACCCTGCCGCGAAGGTAGTAGAGCTTCGCCCGCCGCACGTCGCCCCGGGCGACGACCTCGAGCCGCTCGATCTTCGGCGAGTGCACCGGGAACGTGCGCTCGACGCCGACCCCGAACGACTGCTTGCGGACGGTGAAGGTCTCGCGCGCTCCGCTGCCCTGGCGGGCGATGACGATCCCCTCGAAGACCTGGGTCCGCCGGCGCGTGCCCTCGATCACCTGGAAGTGGACGCGCACGCGATCCCCCGCCTGAAAGCGCGGCACCTTCTTCAGCTGGCGCTGTTCGATGCTCTCGATGATCGTGCTCATGGTGGCGTCGGCTCCGCAGGACCTTCCCGCCGAGAGCCGGAAAAAGCGCGGGACAGCTGCCCCGCGCCGGCGTCAGATAGTAGACAACTCCCTGGTAAGCGGCGGCTAAGGCCCCTCGGCGCCCGCGTAGCGGCTCGCGCTCTGGGCCCGGCGCCACTCGCGCACCCGCTCGTGATCGCCGGAGAGGAGCACCTCGGGCACCTTCCAGCCGCGGTAGCTGGAGGGCCGCGTGTAGTGCGGATACTCGGGCGCGCCGCCGAGCGCCGCGGAGAACGACTCCTCGATCGCGCTCTCCGCGTGCCCGAGCGATCCGGGCAGCTTGCGCAGGGCGGTGTCGGCGACCACCATCGCGGCGACCTCGCCGCCCGAGACGACGTACGGCCCGATCGAGACCGCGTCGTCGGCGAGGTGCTCGCGAACCCGCTCGTCGACGCCCTCGTAGCGACCGCACAGCAGCGCCAGATGCGGCTCGGCGGCGAGCTCGGCCGCCAGCGCGTCGTCGAGCGGCCGGCCGCCGGCGGAGAGCACGATCACCCGCGCCGGCGACGAGCCGTCGCCGTAGGCCGCCCGCAGCGCGGCGTCGACCACGTCCACCCGCAGCACCATCCCGGCGCCGCCCCCGTAGGGCGAGTCGTCGACCTGGCGGCCGGTGAGCGGGGTCGTGTCGCGGTAGTTGAAGAACCGCAGCTCGGACCCGCACTCGACCGCATTCCGCACATGCCGCTGCCCCGAGAACCACTCGAACCACTCGGGAAAAAGAGTGAAGACGTCAATCCGCATGAGCTCAGCGGCCTCGGCCGCGGCCCCGTTCTAATCCTCGACGATCTCGACCATCACGCGGCCCGCGTCCTCGGCGGTCGCGGCGGCCTTGGCGAGCGTGCGGATCGCGTTCGCGACGCGCCCGTCGCGGCCGATCACCCGGCCGAGGTCGTCGTCGGCTACGTGGACCTCGATCACCGTCCCGGCGTCGCCCTCGAGCTCGGTGACGCGGACCGCATCGGGGTCCTCGACCAGTGCCCGGACGCAGAACTCGACCAGTTCCCGCATCCGCGCCGCTAGGTGCCCGAGGCCTGGATCCCCTTGGTGCGCAGGAGCGTCGCCACCGTGCGGGTGGGCTGCGCCCCGTGATCGAGCCAGTGACGCGCACGCTCCTCGTCGATCACGATCACCGAGGGGTCGGTCTGGGGGTTGTAGTGGCCGATCGTTTCGATCGTGCGCCCATCGCGCGGCGAGCGCCGGTCGGCCACGACCACGCGCCAGATCGGGTTCTTTCTCGAACCCACACGTCTGAGACGAATTCTCACCATTGCGGCGCAGGAGGTTAGCGGGCGGACCGCGCTAACGCATGCCCTTCATGAGCTGCGCCGGGTCCGGCATCTTGCCGCTCGCCAGCTTCGACATCATCTTGCGCATCTGGGCGAACTGCTTGACCAGCTGGTTCACCGCCTGGATCGTCGTCCCCGAGCCCTGGGCGATCCGCTTACGCCGCGAGCCGTCGATCATCGTCGGGTTCGCGCGCTCGGCGGGCGTCATCGAGAGGATGATCGCCTCGAGACGGTCGAGCTCGCGATCGTCCATGTCCACCTGGCGCAGCTGCTTCATCGCCTTGCCCCCCATGCCGGGCATCATCCCGAGCACGTTCTGCAGCGGGCCCATCTTGCGCACCTGCCGCATCTGGGTGAGGAAGTCCTCGAGCGTGAACTGCTGCTTTCGGATCTTGCGCTCGAGCTCGGCCGCCTGGTCGGCGTCGGAGACCTCCTCGGCCTTCTCGATCAGCGAGAGCACGTCGCCCATGCCGAGGATCCGCGAGGCCATGCGCTCGGGGTGGAAGCGCTCGAGCTGCTCGACCCGCTCGCCGGTGGACACGTACATGATCGGCTTCCCGGTCACCGCGCGCACCGAGAGCGCCGCGCCGCCGCGCGCGTCGCCGTCGAGCTTGGTCAGCAGCACCCCGTCGAAGTCGACCCGCTCGGCGAAGCTCTCGGCGACGTTGACCGCGTCCTGGCCGGTCATCGCGTCCAGCACCAGGAGGATGTCGTGCGGCTTGGTCGCCGCGCGGATCGCGACCAGCTCCTCCATCAGCTGCTCGTCGACGTGCAGGCGCCCGGCGGTGTCGACGATCAGCACGTCGAGCCCGTCGGCGCGCGCCTGGTCGAGCGCCCACTTGGCGATCTCGACCGGATCGGGATCGGTGCCCCGCTCGTAGACGGTGGCGCCGGAGCGCTTGCCCATCGTCACCAGCTGCTCGACCGCCGCCGGGCGCTGGGTGTCGCAGGCCGCGAGCCCGACCTTCTTGCGATCGTCGCCGAGCTGCTTGGCGAGCTTCGCGCAGGCCGTCGTCTTGCCCGAGCCCTGGAGGCCGGCCATCAGGATCACCGTCGGGCCGCTCGAGGCGAAGGCGAGGTCGCGGCTCGCACCGCCCATCAGCTGGGCGAGCTCCTCGTCGACGATCTTGATCACCTGCTGGCCGGGGTGAAGCGACTCGAGCACCCCCGCTCCGAGGCAGCGCTCCTTGACCTGCGAGGTGAACTGCTTGACGACCTTGAAGTTGACGTCGGCCTCGAGCAGGGCGAGGCGGATCTCGCGCATCGCCTTGTCGACGTCGCCCTCGGTCAGCTTGCCGCGGTTGCGGACGTCGGAGAGCGTCTCCTGCAGGCGGTCTGAGAGCTGCTCGAACATCGGGCGCTCAGCTTAGGCGACCGGGGCCGGACTGCCTACGATCGCGCCCGGACCCGCGCCGGCGCTGAGGCTCGAAACGCCTACTTTGCTGGTGAGGGAGGGCCTGGATGAAGCGCGTGCGCCCGATCCATCGACTGAGTGATCTTGGGCCTATAGCGACCAAGAAACCTCACTCGTGTGATGGGCCCAGACCGGCCCGGCTACTACTCGTCCAACAAGGCGTGCGCAAAGGCCTTCGCGTCGAAGGGGCGCAGGTCCTCGATCGACTCGCCGACGCCGATCAGCTTCACCGGGATGCCGAGCTCGCCCGCGATCGCGAGCGCGATCCCGCCCTTGGCGGTGCCGTCGAGCTTGGTCAGCACGACGCCGCTGACGTCGACCGCGTCGGCGAAGGCGCGCGCCTGTCGGAGGCCGTTCTGGCCGGTGGTCGCATCGATCACGATCAGGGTCTCGTGCGGGGCGCCCTCGAGCCTCTTGCTCGCCACCCGGCCCACCTTGGTGAGCTCGTCCATCAGGTTTCCGTGCGTGTGCAGGCGGCCGGCCGTGTCGACGATCACCACGTCGGCGCCGCGCGCCTCGGCGGCGGCGAGCGCGTCGAAGACGACGGCTCCCGGATCGCCGCCGGGGTTGCCGCGCACGATCTCTGTCCCGGCGCGCTCGGCCCAGGTCTCGAGCTGCTCGATCGCCGCCGCGCGGTAGGTGTCGGCGGCGGCGACGATCACCTGCAGGCCGAAGCGCTCCTTGAGCACCGAGGCGAGCTTGCCGATCGTCGTCGTCTTCCCGGTTCCGTTGACCCCGACGACCATGATCACCGCCGGCCCGCCACTGAGGTCGAGCGTCGGCGCCTCGGGCGAGGCGATCTCGGCCAGCAGCTCGACCAGCCGCTCCCGGGTCGCCTCCGGGCCGCTCACCGCTCCTGATTCGACCTCGGCCTCGAGCCTGCCGACGACGTCGGCGGTCGCCTTGGCGCCGACGTCGGCGAGGATCAGCGCCTCCTCCAGCCGCTCCCAGGTCTCCTCGTCGATCTGGTCGAAGAGGCTCGCGGAGAGCTCGGCGCGCAACGCCTGGCGGCTCTTCGACAGCCGCTCGCGCAGGCGCGCGAATCGGCCGCCCCGCTCGGGCTCGTCTGCGGCCGCGGCGACGTCGGGCGGCGGCCCGGCGGCGCTCGGGATCAGCTCCTCCCACTCCATCGCGGGCGGGAGGGTACTCAGCGCCCGGTGCTCAAGCCGCTTCGGTCGCCTCGTCGAGGGCGGTCTGCTCGGGCTCGGATTCGAACTTGCGCGAGACGACCTTGGTCACCCCGCCCTTGCCCATCGAGACGCCGTAGAGCACGTGGGCAGCGTCCATGGTGCGCTTCTGGTGGGTGACGATGATGAACTGGGCCCGGTCCGAGAAACGGTCGACGAGCTGCAGGAAGCGGTCGATGTTGGCGTCGTCGAGCGCCGCCTCGACCTCGTCGAGGATGTAGAAGGGCGAGGGGCGGGCGAGGAAGACGGCGAAGACGAAGGCGAGCGCGACCAGCGCCTTCTCGCCGCCGGAGAGCAGCGACAGGCGCCGGGTGGCCTTGCCCGCGGGCGTGACCTCGATCTCGACCCCCTGGGATGAGAACTCGTCCTCCTCCTCCTCGGAACCGGGCTCCCCCTCCTCGGCGGACGGCTCGCCTGCATCGGGCTGCGGCTCGGCGCCGCCAAGCACCGGCTTCGGCCCGCGCCGGTCGTCGACCAGGCGCAGGCGCCCGCGGCCGCCCGGGAACAGGTGCTCGACCAGCTCCTCGAAGTTGCGCTCGGTCGCCTCGAACGTCTGCTCGAACGCGGCGGCGATCTTGCGGTCGGTCTCGCGGATCAGGCCCTGGAGCTCCGAGAGCGCGGACTCGAGGTCGGCGCGCTGGGTCTCGAGGCTCTCGACGTGGGCGAGCGCCTGCTCGTACTCGCGCTCGGCCAGGGGGTTGACGGGGCCGAGCGCCTCGCGCCGGCGGGCGACCCGCTGGAGCTTCGCCTCGACCTCCGCTCGCTCCTCCTCTGTGAGCGGCTCGGCGGGCGCGTCGAGGGCCCGGCCGACCGTGGCCGCGAGGCGTTCGAGCTCGGCCGCCGCCTCACCGCGGCGTTCGCCGAGGTGGGCGACCCGGACCTCGGCCTCGGTCACCGCCTCGGCCGCCGATCGCAGCTGCGCCTGCAGCTCGGCCTCCTCGCGCGAGCAGGCGCGCAGCTGGTCGGCGAGGGCGTCCTCGCCGCTTTCGCCGAGCATCCGCCGCTCGACCGTCGCCGCCCGCGAGCCCACGGCGTCGCGGACGTCGGCGGCGGCCTCACAGAGATCGGCGAGCGCGGCGACCAGCGCCGCCTCGCGCTCGAGCCGGCCGGCCAGCGAGCCCTGGGTGCCGCCGCCGAGCATGTCCTCGACCCGGCGCGCGGTCTGCGCGGCGCGCTCGGCCGCCTGCCGCACGCGGGCGAGCTCGGCGGCGCGCCCGGCGTCGGTGTCCGCCTCGCGGGCGGCGGCGAGGGCCGCGAGGGCAACGTCGAGTTCCTCGCCGACGCGCTCGATCCCCGCACCCGCGGGATCGTCGCCGGCCCCGGCGCCGGCGGCCCCGGCGAGCTCCTCGGCCAGCGCGCCGAGTGTCGCCCGCCGGCGCTCCAGGCCCCGCGCGAGCTCCGCCCGCCGGTTGGCGAGCGCCTCCGCGCGGACGCTGATCCGCTCATGCGCGGCGCGGATCGCGGTGAGCCGCCCCCACGCCTCGGTGCGTTCGCTCTCGCGCCCGGAAAGTTGCTCCTCGATCCCGGCCCGCCGCTCGGCGACCTTGGCCAAACTGCCGTCGAGCTCACCGCGCGCCTCGCGTGCCGTGCCCGCCCTCGCCTCGGCGGCCCCGAGCTCGTCCTCGTGGCCCCGGAGCTCGGAGGCGAGCAACCGGGCGCGCAGCTCGGCCGCCTGGCGCTCGAGCCGCGCGTGGATGTCGGCGGCCTCGGCCTGGCGCTTGAGCGGCCGCAGCGACTTGCGCGCCTCGCGCTCGACGTCGAGCGCCCGGTCGAGGTTGTCCTGCGTGCGCTCGAGCTTGAGCTGCGCGCGGCGGCGCCGCTTTCGATGCTTGCCGAGCCCGGCGGCCTCTTCGACCAGCAGCCGTCGATCGCGCGGCGCCGAGAGCACGATCTCCTCCACCCGGCCCTGGCTGATCACCGAGTGCATCTCACGGCCGAGGTTGGCGTCGGAGAGGATCTCGATCACGTCGGCGAGCCGCGCCCGGGCGCCGTTGATCCGGTACGAGCCCTCCCCCCCGCGCTCGAGCCGCCTCTGGATCGCAACGGAGGAAAAGCCGGCCACGTCCTCGGCTTCGCCCGCGGACGCGCCGGGAGCGCGGAACGACGCATCGTCGTCGGCGTCGAGCACCACCTCGACCTCGGCGTAGCGGCTCGGGCCGATGCCCTCCCCGCCGGCGTAGATCATGTCCTGCATCGTCTGCCCCCGGACGCTGAGCGGGCTCTGCTCGCCGAGCGCCCAGAGCACCGCGTCGGTGACGTTCGACTTCCCGCATCCGTTCGGGCCGACGATCACGCTGACGCCGGGCGAGAACACGAGCGTGGTGCGCTCGGGGAAGGACTTGAAGCCCTTGATCGTGATCGAGCTCAGGTGCATGGTCTGCGGCGCGCTTCGGGAAGACTCGCGACCGGGCCGGACGCCATCGTGCGGCTACTCGAAGCCGTCGAGGGCTTCGGAGGCCGCCGCCTGCTCGGCCGCCTTCTTCGACCGTCCGGAACCGTGCCCGAGGACCTCACCGCTGACGCTGGCGACGACCTCGAACACCCGATCGTGCGGAGGGCCTGACTCACCCGTGACCTCGTACTTGACCCGGCTGCCGGCGCGGGCGAGCCGCTCCTGGAGCGCCGACTTGAAGTCCAGCAGGCGTTCGGAGGCGATCTCGATCTCGTTCGCGAACGCGGCCACCGTCGCCTCGGCGGTGGTCTCGAAGCCGTGGTGCAGGTAGCACGCGCCGATCACCGCCTCGCACACCGAGGCCAGCGCGCGCTCGGAGGCGAGCAGCGCCTCGACGTCGATGCCGCCGTCGACCCGCCCCGGCGCCGCGTCGGTGAGCAGCTCGGGAACCCCGAGCTCGCCGGCGACCTCCGCGCACGCCCGGCCGCTGACGGCCTGGCCGTGCATCTTCGTCAGCCTGCCGATGTCGGCCCGCGGATAGCGGCGGAAGAGATGCTCGGCCAGCGCCAGCCCGAGCACGCTGTCGCCGAGGAAGGCGAGCCTGCCGTACGAGTCGGCCCGGTGCTCGACCCAGGAGGAGTGGGTCAGCGCCTGGCGCCGCAGGGTCAGGGGCAGCCCGTCGAGCAGCTCCCGCAGCGCCTCGGGGCCGTCCGTGGGTGCGGCCGTGGCCGTGGCCGCACGCCGGCTCCGGCTCCCCCGGGCGAGCCTGCGGATGCCGCGCGCCATCGCTCAGACGGGCAGGCGCTCGAAGACGAAGTCGACCGCGTCGCCGACGGTCGCGATCCTCGCCGTCTCCTCGTTGCTGACCTTGACGCCGTAGGAGTCCTCGAGCTCCATCACGAGCTCGTAGAGGTCGAGCGAGTCCGCGTCGAGGTCCTCGCGGAAGCGAGTCGACGCGGCGATCTCGCCGGGGTCGACCTCGAGCTCGGCCGCCAGGTGCTCGCGGACCTTCTCCATCACCTCGTCACGGCTCATCGTCATCCGGCCTCCTTCCTATCACGCATCGCTCCTCGGGTCGTCCCCGAGCTCTGAAGCAGCTCCGCCATCCGCTCGACCGCCCGGCTCTCGACCGCCCGGGCCGCGAGGCGGACCGCGTTCGCGATCCCCTCGGCGCCAGAGCTCCCGTGGCCGACAACGGCGACCCCGCGGAGGCCGAGCAGGATCGCGCCCCCGGTGGCGTCGGGGTCCATCTCGCGCCGCAGGCCGCCGAGCGCCGGGCGCAGCAGCAGGCCGCCGACGGTCGCAACCGGGTTCGAGCGCGCGGCGGCGCTGACGGCGCCGGCGACCGCGAGCGCCGTGCCCTCGATCGTCTTCAGCGCGACGTTGCCGGTGAAGCCGTCGGTGACCACGACGTCGGCCTCGCCGCCGAGCAGGTCGCGTCCCTCGATGTTGCCGCGGAAGTCGAGCTCGGTCGCGCCGGTGAGCTCGGCATGGGCGTCGACGACCTCCGCGGTGCCCTTCTTCGGCTCCTCGCCGACCGACAGCAACGCCACGCGCGGGCGCTCGACGCCGAGCACGGTGCGGCTGAAGGCGGCGCCGAGGTATGCGAACTGGACCAGGTCGCCGGTGCGCACCTCGGCGTTGGCGCCGGCGTCGAGGAGCAACGTCGGCGGGTGGTCGCGCCCCGGGACGGCGAGCTGGACGGCGAGCGCCGGACGGCGGACTCCGCGCGCGCGCCGCAGCGCGAACAGGGCGGCGGTCATCGTCGCGCCGGTCGGGCCGGCGCTGACCAGCGCCTGCGAGCCGCCCTCGGCGACGTCGGCGGCGGCGAGCACGATGGAGGCGTCGGTCGCCTCGCGCACGGCGCCGACCGGGTCCTCGTCGTTGGTGATCTCCCCCGCGGCCGCGATCACCTCGGCGCCGTCCACGTCGGCGAGGGCGGCGAGTCGTTCGGGATCGCCGAACACCCGCACTCCGATTCCGTCCGCTGCGGCCGCCCGCGCCCCGGCGACGATCACGTCCGGCCCCCGCTCGGCCCCCCGGCCGTCGAGGGCAACGGTTGTCACAGGGCTACTCCGCGGCGCCGGGCGAGTCGCCCTCGCCGATCTCGTGCACGATCACCTCGCGCCCGGCATACGTGCCGCATACGGGGCAGACGCGGTGCGGCAGGCGTGGGCTGTGGCAGCGTGGGCACTCGTTCAGGCGCGGCTTCGCCGCGGTGTGCGTGGCGCGGCGCTTGTCGCGCCGCTGCGAGGACTGTCGTTTCTTCGGGACGGCCATGGCGACGCGGAATGGTAGCCCGTCGCGGTCGCGCGGGCGTTCAGTCGAGCTTCAGCTCGCGGAGCTTCGCCCATCGCGGGTCGGGCTCGCTCGGGTGGTCGTGCGCGCCCGGCGCGGCGTCGTTGAGCCGCTCGCCGCAGACCGGGCAGAGGCCGAGGCAGTCGGGCCGGCAGAGCAATTGCTGCGGTACCGACAGCACGAGCGAGTCGTGCGCCCAGGCGCTGAGGTCGAGTTCCCCCTCCTCCACGTAGGGGCTGCGCAGCTCCTCGTCGTCGGTCCCCGGCTGGTCGACCTCGCGCGCCTCGACCTCCACCGGAACCCGCGCCTCTGCGAGGCAGCGCATGCACGGGCCGGTGACCTCACCCTCGAACGTGAGCCGCAGCGCGTAACCCGTGGCGGTCCGCGAGACGTCGAGCCGCGCCGGCACCGAGCCGGGCTCGACTGTGTACTCCTCGTCGGCCAGCCGGACCGACCCCGGGTCGAGCTCGATCTCCAGGCGCTTGCCGTCGCCCGGGCTGGGCGCGAGCCGGACGAGCTCGATGGTTGTATAAGCCGCCATCCGAGTTCCCGATCGAGATTAGCGACGGCAGATGACCCCAGCGGACGAGCACGCAGCCCAGTTCCACTTCACCCCCGACACCTACGCGGAGATGATCCGCGCCGACATCCCGCGCTACGACGAGCTCCAAAAGCGCGCGATCGACGCGATCCCGTTCGCCCCGGCGCGGGTGCTCGAGCTCGGCTTCGGCACCGCGGAGACCACCCAGCGGCTGCTCGATCGCTTTCCGGAGACGCGGATCACCGGCCTCGACTCGACCCCGGAGATGGTCTTCAAGGCCCGCGAGCTGGGCTGGGACGAAATGCGGCTCGGGCGGATGGAGGACCCGCTCCCCGACGGCCCCTGGGACCTCGTGATCTCGGTGCTCTCCGTCCACCACCTCGACGCCGCGGGCAAGCGCGACCTCTTCCGCCGGGTCCGCAGCGAGGCTCGCTCCCTGGTGATCGGCGACGTGGTCGAGGTCGCGCCGGAGCGCCGGGTCGCCTCGCTCACCGAGGGCTTCGACCTTCCCTCCCCGGCGCCCGACCAGGCCGAGTGGTGCGGTGGCGAGGTGGTCTGGGAGGCCGACGACCTGGCGGTGATCCGGGCGACCTACGACTGAGAGGCGGAGCGAAACGAAGCCGAGCCGCGCCGCCGTTGAGGCGCCTTATGAGAGGAGTGCGATGAGCAAGGTGGAGTACGAGAAGCGCGACCGGATCGCCTGGGTGACGATCAACCGCCCCGAGGCACGCAACGCGATCGACCCCGACGTGCACCGGCTGATGGTCGAGACCTGGGAGGACTTCGCCGCCGACGACTCCGTCGACGTCGCGGTCCTCACCGGCGCGGGCGACGCGTTCAGCGCCGGCGCCGACCTGAAGACCTACATCCCGCCGATCATCGAGGGCGCCTCGCCGGCGCGGGTCCGCGAGATCGTCGAGCTCGGCCTCAACGGCTTCACCCGCGGCATGCACCGGATCTCCAAGCCGATCGTCGCCGCCGTCAACGGCTGGGCGCTGGCCGGCGGGCTGGAGACGGCGCTCGCCTGCGACATCCGGATCGCCTCCGACCGCGCCATGTTCGGCTCGTTCGAGGCGCGCCGCGGCTACCACCACGGCGACGGAGGGCTCGTGCGGCTGGTGAACGCCTGCGGGGTCGGGGTCGCGTCGCACATGCTGCTCACCGCCGAGCCGGTCGACGCCCGGCAGGCGCTCGCCTGGGGGCTGGTGACCAAGGTCGTCCCCCACGACGAGCTGCTCGCCGAGGCCGAGACCGTCGCCCGCCAGGTCCTCCGCAACTCGCAGCGCGCCGTGCGCTCGGCGAAGCAGACGATCCTCGACGTGATCGGCCAGCCGCTCGACTTCCAGCTGCGCACCGAGGCCTGGAACGCCTACACCTGCGCCGACCCCGAGGAGACGATGGCGCTGCTGAACCGCTTCTACGAGAAGACCGACGCCGGGCGCGCCGGCGAGCACTCGACGGAGCTCTGAGCCGTGGCGAGGCGGGCGCTGGTCACCGGGGCGGCGCGCGGGATCGGCGCCGCGATCGCCGAACGCCTGCGCGCGGACGGGTTCGAGGTCGTGACCGCCGACCGCGACGAGGGGTGCGACCTTCGCTTCGACGTCGCCGCCGACGAGCTCCCCGACCTCGGCGAGATCGACGCCTGCGTCTCCAACGCCGCGATCACCGACACGATCGCCCCCGCCCATCTGATGACCGCGGAGCAGTGGAAGCGAGACCTCGCGGTCAACCTCAGCGGCGCCTTCCGCGTGATCCAGGCATGCCTGCCGGGGATGCGCGAGCGCGGCTACGGGCGGATCGTGGTCGTCTCCTCGAGCGCGGCGACTGCCGGCCTCCCGGGCCAGGTCGCCTACGCGGCCTCGAAAGCCGGTCTGCTGGGGATGGCGAAGACGATCGCGGCCGAGAACGTCCGCCGCGGGATCACGGTGAACTCGGTCCTCCCCGGCCTGATCGCCTCCGAGCGGGTGGCGGCGATGCCGCGCGAGCTCTACGAGATGCTCGAGTCGACGTTCATGCCCTCCGGCCGCATCGGCGAGACGGGCGAGGTCGCCGCCCTGGTCGCCTACCTCGCCTCCGAGGACGCCGGCTACGTCACCGGCCAGGAGATCGGCATCGACGGCGGCGCCTGGCTCAACACCTTCTCGCTGACGCGCGAGCAGCGCGGCTGATCGCTCAGTAGTCCCAGGCCGCGTACTCGGCGCTGCGACCCTTCATCTCGGCGTACAGCAGGGAGATGCGGTCGAGGTACCAGGCCTTGCCTCCGTGCGTAATCAGCAGGCCGGTCACCGTCGCGAGGAGGTTGAGGTCGACGAGACCGTAGGCGAGCAGCCCCAGGCCGACCATCGAGTAGCCGTTGGCGACCAGCGACGCCGTCCGCGAGCGAAATTGCTCGGGCAGCTCGATCTTGTCGCGATCGACCCAGATTCGCTCCCCCAGGACGCTGCGGGAGGCCCAGTTGCGAGTCGACTTCGGCGCCTGGAAGAGCAGCGGGTTGACGAACATCCAGCCGATCGCGGCGGCGATCGGAACCAGACACCAGATGCCGATCCATTCGCGGCTCCAGATCGCCAGCGCCAGCAGGGAGAGGACGCTGAACCGCGTCCAGACGCTCACCGGGTTTGCGTGCTTCAACCAGCTCTCCCCCTCGAGGCCGAACGCCTTCGCGACCCTGCGGTCACGCGTGCCTTCCGTGGATTCGATCGCCGCTGCTTGCGTGCTCATCTCTCGACCTCTTTCTCAACGATTGTTGACATCTGCGATGACCCTACTGCATCGTGCACAAGATGTCAACACCTGTAGACTTGCCGCGGATGGACAAGCAGACGACGAAGCCCAGGAAGCCCCGGACGGGACGACGCCCCGGCCCGAGCTCGACCCGCGACGACATCCTGCGCGCGGCGCGCCGGCTGTTTGCCGAGAGCGGATATGAGCGCGCGACCTTCCGCAGCATCGCCGCCGACGCGGGCGTCGACCCCGCGCTCGTGGTCCAGTTCTTCGGCTCGAAGAAGCAGCTGTTCGCAGCGGCGACGGTCTCGCCCGTCACCCTCGCCGAGCTGTCCGAGCAGTCCGAGCCCGGCCCCCCCGCCGAGGCCGGCCTGCGCCTGGCCCGCCTGCTGATGCGCTGGCTCGACGACGAGGGCGCCCGGCAGGCGCTGCTCGGCCGGATCCGCTCCGCGTCCAGCGAGCCCGAGGCCGCGGATGCCGTGCGCGAGATGATCGATGGGCAGCTGACCGCGTTCGCCGCGCAGATGGACGGCGATCGTCCCGACGTGCGGGCGAGCCTGCTCGCGACCCAGTTCCTCGGTGTGGTTCTGGCGCGCTTCGTCGTCCGCTCGGAGCCGTTGGCGTCGATGGAGCCGGCCGAGATCGCGGAGTGGCTCGCCCCGACCTTCGACCTCTACCTCAACGGCCCCTCCGCGTAGCCGGGCCGGGCGGCGCTCATCGAGAGTGGAGTTTTGGACGCATACCGTCCACGACTTCACTCTCGCCGTTGGGGGAGGCGGGGCGTGCGGATTTCGTGCCGATCGCGTTGCACCGCGCATGAGCCCAGGCACGAGCGCCCGCACCGCCACCCACGCTCACCCCCTCATTGCCAAGCCGTCCGCGCCGCCACCTCGGCCGGCGGTCAGCCGCCGCCTGCGTAGCCCGGCCGGGCGATCTCGAGCTTGCGCTGCACGTGCTCGCGCAGGCGGTCGACCGCCTCGTCGAGGCGGTCGTCGAGCTCGCCGCGACGGATCGCGGCGCTGAGCTCGAAGGCGGTCGCCCGGGCGACCGCATCGGCCTCCTGCGGTGCGATCGCGGGCTCGATCGGCAGCCGGAGCAGCTCGCGGAACAGGCGCGCGTCGGCCAGCGTCGGCTCGGCGCCGGCGCGCAGCTCGCGGGCGATCACCGTGCAGATATTCGCCAACACCAGGACCTGGAAGCGGCGCTCGCGCGGCACCCAGTCGCGGACCTCGGCGAACAGCTTCGCCGCCATCGCGTCGAGGAGCTGCGGGGCGGTCGGTCGATCCTGCATCAGGCCAGGAGCTCCAGCAGGTCCCACTCCGGCTCGCAGATCCGGCGGCCGAGCGATGCGAGCTCCGCCGACGGGCGGGCGCCGGTGAGGTGGTCGTGGGCCTGGCGGGCGCAGATCACGGCCCATTTGACGTTCCCCATCGCCTCCCACCAGCGCAGCCGCTCGGGATCGGGGCGGGTGCCGCCGGCGGCCTCGTAGGCATCGAGGAACGGGTCCATCTCCCCGATCCCGGCGACCGGCAGCCCGTCGTTTCCGAACCGCCACGAGCGGATCGCAAGCCAGGCGAGGTCCTCGGCCGGATCGCCCGCGTGGCACAGCTCCCAGTCGATCACGGCCGCCAGCCCGCGCTCGTCGACGATCAGGTTGCCGAGCCGGAAGTCGCCGTGAACCAGGGTCGGCCCGGCCGGCGCCGGCGGGTTGAGGCGCAGCCGGCGCAGCCCGGCCTCGACCGCGGGCAGGGGCTCGCCGACCTCATCGAGCGCCGCCTCCCAGAGCTCGCACGCCCCGATCGCCGGATCCTCGGATCGCGCCAGCCCCGCCACGGCCCCGGCCTCGACCGAGTGGATCCCCGCGAGCGCCGACGCGAGCTGGCCGGGCAGCCGCTCGCGCGCGCCGGCCAGCTCGTCGCGGCGCAGGACCCGCGGCGCGACCGAGGTCCCGGCGACGAACTCCATCAGGTAGCCCGCCCCCGCTCCCAGGCGCCCACCGGCCGGCTCGGAAGCGACGGTGCGCGCGACCGGGACGCCGGCCCGCGCGGCGGCGCCGATCGCCCGCAGCTCGAGCTCGAGCGGCGCGAACGACATCCCTTCGGCCGGCTCGCGCCGGAGGACGTAACGGGGCTCCGCGCCGACCTCGACCGCGAAGGTCTGGCGCGACGCTCCGCCCTCGATCGGGCTCAGCGTCAGCTCGCCCGGGTCCTCGCCGGCCTCCGCGAGCAGCTCGCGGACGGCGCTCGGAGAGGGCGGCTCAGCCCCCGTCGCGGTCACCACTTGGGCGCTCGAGCCCGTGGCGCGAGAAGTGGCGCTCGGGGATCGCGGCCGGGTCCTTGTACCAGTACCAGGTGCAGGGATCGCGATCGAAGTCCTCGGGCGGGTCGGAGGGATAGACCGGGTGTCCGATCCAGCGGATCGGCAGGGTCTCGTTCATGAACGCGCAGTGGGTGCAGTAGAGCGGGAAGCCCTCGCGCTCATAGCTCCAGGAGTGGGCCTCGTCCGTGACCCCCCAGCCCTCGGCCCCGTAGCGGCGGTTGCGCCACAGCCGCTGGCCGGAGCCGCAGGGGTTCATGGTGAAGGTGAGCTTCTCGTCGTCCTCGTCGATCTCGAAGGCGCCGGGGCTCGGCCCCACGCCGCTGGTCGAGTGCGCGCGCCAGGTCGCCGCCAGAGCCTGCGCGATCGTCTTCCGGTCGCTGCCGTCGATCGTCTCCACCGGCTTGCGCCAGCTGCGCTCGAGCGAGTACTCCCAGGCCTCCTCGACACCGTCGTCTCCGAGCTTGTCCTTCACGAACGAGATCAGCCCCGCGACCCCGTCGACGAGCAGGTCGTGCATGAACTGCGACTCCCACTTCATCGCCTCGCAGAGCCGCTTCGCTCCCTCGAGGTCGCCGGCGTCGATCGCCTCGATCGCCCGCTCCATCGTCGGCCGCGACATCTCGGCCAGCTCGTCATCAGAGAACCACCGCTCGCGCTCGGTCATCGCATGCTCCTCCCGGTCGACAGAGAGGGCAAGGACCCTAGCCCGCCGGCAGCGGACGCGAAGCGGAGCAGCCGGCGGAGTGGTTCGTTCGAGGCGGTAGAAGTCGGCTTAGCCGACTTCTACCGGCTCGTCGTCGCGGCCGGCGAGCCGGTCGCGGCCGCGCTGCACGGCGGAGAGGAACTTCTCCAGGTTGACCTCGAGCGTGGAGAGGATCTCGTCGGCGTAGTCCTCGGCGCCGAGGCGGATCTGGCGCTCGGTCTCGCGGGCGTCCTCGATGATCTCCTCGGCGGCGCGCTCGGCCTGCCGGTAGACCTCCTCGCCGGAGATCAGACGCTCCTGCTGGTCGCGCGCCTCCTTGACCACGCGCTCGGCCTCGCGCTTGGCCTCGGCGAGCATCTCCTGGCGCTCCTTGACGATCCAGCGCGCCTGCTTGATCTCCTCAGGGATCGTCGCGCGCATCTGGTCGAGGAGGTCGTAGATCTCCTCGCGATCGACGCGTACCTGATCAGTCAACGGCACCGGGCGCGCGTTGTGGATCAGGTCGTCGAGCTTGTCTATCAGGACCAGGACGTCCATAAGAGGTCGTGGAAGCTTACGCGGCCGGACACGGAAGGGCCGGTACGAGGCGGGTTTCTGCGCCCGCCTGCAAGCTCCTGCCCAGGCGACGCTTGAAGCACGCTCGCCGCGGCTACCTGCGGGGCGCGCGCTCCCGCAGCGCGGCCGCGACCGCCGGCGGGACCAGGTCGGAAACGTCGCCGCCGAAGGTCGCCATCTCCTTCACCCCGGTCGAGGAGAGGAAGCTGTAGGCGGGCGAGGCGAAGACGTACATCGACTCGATCTCCGGCGAGAGCTTGCGGTTGAGCTGGTTCATCTCGAGCTCGTACTCGAAGTCCGAGATCGCTCGCAGCCCCTTGAGGATCACCCGCGCGCCGCGATCGGCGGCGAACTCGACCAGCAGGTTGCTGAAGATCTCGATCTCCACGTTGGGGAGCTCGCCGGTCGCCTCGACCAGGAAGTCGCGCCGCTCCTCGGCGGTGAACATCGTCTTCGACTTGCGGACCCCCTGGCCGACGACGCCGACGATCACCCGGTCGAAGACGCGCGAGGCGCGCCCGAGGATGTCGAGGTGGCCGTTGGTGACCGGGTCGTAGCTGCCCGGGCAGATCACGGTTCGCGCGTCGTTGGCCATAGTTGTCTAGCTCCTGCGGTAGACCCTGATCAGCGCCTCGCCGATTCTCCGCTCGGACTCGAGCGAAAGCTTCGGCGCCTCGATCTCGATCGGACGTCGCGCGGGGCTCTCGAGCACGAGTCGGGCGTATCGGGCGAGGCGCGGCGGGAGGTGTTCGGCGAGCGCGGGCTCAAGCGGGTCGGCGAGTTTATAAGGCGGATCGCAGAACACCAGCCCGAAGCGCTCGTCGGTGCGCTCGAGGTAGCGGATCGCGTCCGAGCGCACGAGCTCGCACCGGTTCGCGATCCCGAGCGCCTCGGCGTTCTTGCCCGCCAGGGCGGGCGCGCGGTCGACCAGCACCGCCGAGTCCGCGCCGCGGGAGATCGCCTCGAGGGCGAGCGCCCCGGTGCCGCAGAAGAGGTCGAGCACGCTGAGGTCGGAGACGTCCCCGAGAATCGAGAACAGCGTCTCGCGCGCGCGATCGGAGGTCGGGCGGACGTCGCGCGACCGGCTCGGCGGCGAGATCAGCTTGCGCCCTCCCAATCGCCCGGCCACGATTCTCACGCTGCGATCCCCTCCTCGCGCTCGTCGCCGAAGCGTGCCCGCGCGGCGTCGACCAGCGGCCCGAGGTCGGGCACGTCGAGGGCGCCGTGGCGCTCGAGCATCTCGACCACCTCCGCCCGGGCGGCGGCGAGCATCTCGGCGTCCTCGGGCAGCTCCGCGACCCGATAGCGCGGCAGACCGTGCTGGAGCGTGCCGAGGATCTCGCCCTCGCCGCGAAGGGTGAGGTCGATCTCGGCGAGCTTGAAGCCGTCGGCGGTGCCCTCGATCGCCTCCATCCGGCGCTTGGCGAGCTGCGAGTCGAGGTCGGCGAAGAGGATGCACTGGCTCTCGTGCGCGCCGCGGCCGACGCGTCCGCGGAGCTGATGCAGCTGCGAGAGCCCGAAGCGCTCCGCGCCCTCGATCAGCATCACGGTCGCGTTGGGGACGTCGATGCCGACCTCGATCACCGTGGTCGCCACGAGCACGTCCGTCCGCCCCGCGACGAAGCCCTCCATCGCGGCGGCCTTGTCCGCCGACGACATCTGCCCGTGCAGGAGGCCGACGCGGAAGTCGGCGAGCTCGGAGCCGCGCAGGCGCTCGGCCTCGGCGCTCGCCGCCTTCGCGCGCAGCTTCTCCGAGTCGGAGACCAGCGGGCAGACGACGTAGGCCTGCCGGCCCTCGCGCAGGCGGTCGCGGATGAAGCCGTAGGCGCCGGCGCGCTTCTCCTCGCCGACGACCCAGGTCTTCACCGGCCGCCGCCCCGCGGGCAGCTCGCGGATCGCGGTCGCGTCGAGGTCGCCGTAGGCGGTGAGCGAGAGCGTGCGCGGGATCGGGGTGGCGGTCATGTGGAGCGTGTGCGGGGCGGTGGCGCCCGCGCCCTTGCGGTCGAGCGCCGAGCGCTGGCGAACGCCGAAGCGGTGCTGCTCGTCGACCACGCAGAGCGCCAGCCGGGCGAACTCGACGTCGGCCTCGAGCAGCGCGTGGGTGCCGATCACCAGGCCGAGCTCTCCGGTCCGCAGCCGGTCGAGCGTCTCCCGCCTCCGCGCGGCCGGAGTCGCCCCGGTGAGCAGCGCGAACGGAATCGTCTCGCCCGCCAACAGCGTCCCCAGCGTCGCCGCATGCTGCTCGGCGAGGGTCTCGGTCGGCGCCATCATCGCCGCCTGGTGGCCGGCGGCGAGCGCCCGCAGCATCGCGTACACGGCGACCACGGTCTTGCCCGACCCCACCTCGCCCATGAGCAGGCGCTGCATCGGCCGCGTCCCGGCCAGGTCCGCGTCGATCGCGGCGAAGGCCTCCCGCTGGCCGTCGGTGGGCGCGAACGGAAGCGACGCGAGCCAGCGGTCGACCAGCTCCCCGGTCGGCTCGATCGCCACCGCCGGGCGCCCGTCGTCGCGGGCGCCGCGGCGCAGCGCGAGCGCCGCCTGGTGCAGGCAGAGCTCCTCGAACGCGAGCCGGTCGCGCGCGGCCCGCGCCTGCTCGGGCGAGTCGGGGAAGTGCGCGCAGCGAAGAGCGTCGACCTCGGCCGCGAGCCGGCGGCGGGCGCGCAGCTCGGCCGGCAGCGGCTCGATCGCGTCGGCGGCCCGGTCGAGCGCCTGCCAAGCCCACTCGCGCAATCGGTTCGCGGAGAGCCGGGCGCTCGCGTTGTGGACCGGGACGATCCCGGTGGTGTGGATGCCGGCCGGGCCGGCTCCGGCGCGCCCGCCCGAGACGACCTCATGGGTGGCGACGCGGAAGCCCGAGCGGTCGAGCTTGCCGTTGAGCAGCAGCCGCGTCCCCGGCTGCAGGCGCTCGGCGAGGTAGGTCTGGTTGAACCAGACCGCCTTCATCGGCCCGCTGTCGTCGGCGACCGCGGCCTCGACCAGGCGCAGGTTGCGCCGCCGCGTGGGACGCACCCGCGCCGAGCGCACGCTGACCATCACCGTGGCCTGCTCGCCGATCCGCAGGTCGGCGACGTCGCGGACCCCTGCGCGGTCGCGATGTCCGTGGGGGACGTGCCAGAGCAGGTCGGAGAGCGTCTCGATCCCGATCTCGGCCGCGGCCGCCGCCAGCCGCGGCCCGACCCCGTCGAGCGAGGCGACCGGGGCGTCGAGCCGGCTCGGTCGCGGGAGCGAGCGCAGGGGCACAGAACGCAGCCCGGCGCGGTCCTGCTCGACGCCGGTTCCGATCGCGCGGGGCATGCGAGGCGTAGCCGAGCCGCGCCGCTTTTGAGGCGCCTTGGTGCTCACTTCGCCTCACAGGCTAGATTCCGGTTGGGATGGGACGGATCGCAGACAGACTGTCGGAGCTGGAGCTCGAGCTGCCGAAGCCGTTCGCGCCTCCGCCGGGGGTGGAGTTCCCGTTCGATCTCGTGCACACGAGCGGCGGCCTGGCCTACATATCCGGCCATCTGCCGGTGGACGGCTCGGAGGTCCTGATGACCGGCCGGGTCGGCGGCGACCTCGAGGTTGACCAGGGCTACGCGGCCGCGCGCCTGACGGGCCTCTCGATCTTCGCCTCGCTCGAGCAGGGGCTCGGCGACCTCGACCGGGTGACGAGCTGGGTCAAGGCCCTCGGCCTGGTCCAGTGCGCGCCGGGCTTCGACAAGCCGCCGGCGGTCATCAACGGGTTCACGGACCTCGTGCTCGAGGTCTGGGGCGATCCGGCCGGCCGTCACGCGCGCTCGGCGATCGGGGCGGCCCAGCTGCCGTTCGACGTCCCGGTCGAGGTCGAGGCGATCGTCGAGATCTCCTGACGGACCCGCCGAAGGAGTCGGTCTGGGACTATCCCCGGCCGCCGCGGGTCGAGCCGGTGAGACGGCGCGTACGAGTCGAGCACGCGGGCGAAGTGGTCGCGGACTCCGAGCGGGCGCTGCGGGTGCTGGAGACGGCGAGCCCACCGACGATCTACATCCCCGCCGAGGACGTGCGCACCGAGCTCCTCGCCGAGGTCCCCGCCAAGCACACCCACTGCGAGTGGAAGGGCCGCGCCCACTACTTCGACCTCGCGGTCGGTGACGCGGGCTCGGCGGCCGCCGCCTGGCACTACCCCGAACCGCGTGACGCCTTCGCCGAGCTCGGCGGCCATATCGCCTTCTACGCCGGCCGCGTCGACGCGGCGTACCTCGACGACGAGCGGGTGCGCCCGCAGGGCGGCACGTTCTACGGCGGCTGGATCACCGGCGAGATCGAGGGCCCGTTCAAGGGAGAGCCCGGCAGCGAGGGCTGGTAGCGATGGAACTTCGGCGATACTCGGGTGAGGGATGTCTCAAGCGAACGTGGACACGGCGCGGGGCGCGTTGAAGGCGGTCAGTGCAGGCGACTACGCCGATGCGGAGCGCTGTTTTCGCGGCGACGTCGAGTGGCACAACACGGCCGCCTTTCCCGGCCCGCGGGTGATCGTCGGCCCGAAGGCGATCGTGGATTTCTGTCAGGAGCTCCTCTGGTCCTTCGACGCCGACGTCAAGAGGGGGACGATCGAGAAAATCGCGGCCGGTGGCGATCGTGTTGTCATGGGAATGCATTCTCGGGGCAGTGGCAAGGCCAGCGGGGTGCCCGTGGACGTGATGTGGGCGATCAGCTTCCGGATGCGGGAGGGACAGGTCGAGCGCGTCGACATCTCCGGCAACTACGCAGACGCCGTCCACGCAGCCGGGCTGGCGGAATAGCTCGGTCGGAGGGTCAGGCCGGGCTGGCGACCAGGCCCGGCTCGCGGTGCTTGCGGTACGTCTCGGCGACCCACCTGTAGCCGGGACGGTCGGAGACCGAGTCGACGAACTCCGCAAAGCCCGCCGGCTGGTTGCTGGGCAGGATCTGCGGGCCCTCGGGCGGGTTGACGATCGGATAGAGCAGGGCGGCCGCGGTGAGGTCGGCAACGGAGAACCGGTCGCCGGTCAGGTACTCGCCGTCCGAGGATTCGAGCTCGGCCTCGAGGCGGTCGAGACCGGCGAGCACGTCGCGTCGCGCCGCATCGGCGGCCTCGTCGGCCGCGACCCGGTACCGGACCTGGGTGAAGGCGGTGCCGAAGCCCCGAGCGACTCCCTCCCACCCCGGGAGCTTTCTCATCGGGCTCGGGACCATTGTCCTCGTCACCTCGCCCATGGCCTCCTGGTCCTTGCGGAGCTCGTGCCAGCCGAGCAGCCGCACCTGCGGGCCAAGCTCCTCATCGAAGTACTCCTCCAGCGCCAGCGCACGCCGGCGCTCCGCCGGGTCCTCGGGGTACAGCGGGGGGTCGGGCCAGCGCCGCTCGAGCCCCTCGATGATCGCGGTCGAGTCGCCGATGTTGCGCCCGTCGAGCTGGAGCACGGGAAAGGTGTTCTCTCCGCCGCGGGTAAGCCACAGGGCGATCGCCATATGCGCCCCGGGCAACGGCGCCCGGCGCTCGTGCTCGACCCCCTTGTAGGCGAGCGCCCACCGCGCCTTCTCGCTGTAGTGCGAGACGGGGATGTGCCAGAGGATTGGTTTCGATCCGTTCATTCCACCTCGATCTCGGAAAGGCGCAGGGCCACCAGCGTAGGGAATGGCATCGCACGGTTGCCCGGCCCCCTCGGGCGCACCCAGCGCCGGGTCGGAAACACCAGCCCACCGGCCTCGACGTGGTCGGCGCACATGTGCGCCGCGCGCGCCCAGCCGCCGACCACCTCCGCCGTGTAGTCGTGCCGGCGAAGCCGCAAGTCGCGGTCGTAGTAGAAGACCTGGCGCCGGCAGTGGGTGTCCAGCCCCTCCGGGAAATGAGCCTCGAGCCGCCGCCGGCTCTCGCCGCCCTCGGTCCAGGGCTCGATCTCCCGCACGCTGACGCCCTCGCGCGCGAGCAGGTACGGCGCGTTCAGGTAGTTCCACCATGCGTAGCCCGCGAAGTAGGTCGCGTCGAGGTCATCCCAGCGCAGGTTGCGGCGCCGCCCCGAGCGCCCGAAGAATGCGTCGCGCGGCTGGAGCCGCGATTCGAGCACCTCGCCGTCGACTGTCTCGATCCGCACCTCGCCGTGGTCGAAGACGGAGCGCCTACCCGGCTCGGCGTCGGCGACCGCCGCGCCCCAGGGCTCGCCGAGGCCGACCTCCAGGATCCCGCCGCCACGCAGCTGCCTGGCCCTCGTCGCCAGCAGGAACCCGCCCGACTGGATCCGGATTCGAACCCGGCGCGCGCGCTCCCAGCGATCGCGACCGCCGTGCGCGTCCAGGACCTCTTCGAGCAGGCTCACCCGCGGCTTCGCTCCGGCTCACTCAAGGCGCCTCAACAGCGGCGCGGCTCGGCTTCGCTTTGCTACGCCTCACTGAGCGGCGATCAGCCACGAGTACTTCGGCGTGCCGCCTCGCCGCAGCTCGAGCTCGGCGCCGTTCGAGAGCGGCAGCAGCAGATCCTCGACCGCGAGGTCCGGCGGCGCCTCGGCCCCGTCGATCACCGTGATGATCTCGGCGCCGTCGGCGAGCGCGGCGACGGTCTCGACAAGGGTCGACCCCGCCCCGCCCCAGGCGACGATGTCGTCGCCCGCGAACCCGACCGAATCGCCGCGCACGAAGCGCCCCTCGGCGTCGTCGCGCGCCGCCGGGGCGACCGCACCCACCCGCACGCCCGCCAGGCCGTCGCGCAGGCGCTCGGCGTTGTCCTCCGCCCCGGCGCCGGGGTCGAACTCGACCATCGCCGCGAGCCCGGCCTGCTGGAACTCGGCCGGGACGACGATCACGGTCCGGCGCGACTTCGCCGCCAGGCGCGCCGCCTCCTCGGCGGCCATGATCACGTTGCGGGAGTTCGGCAGCACGAGGACCTCGTCGGTGGCGCAGGACTCGATCGCCGCGAGCAGGTCCTGGGTCGAGGGGTTGAGCGTCGGCCCGCCGTCGACGCACAGCGCTCCCAACCCCTCGAACATCGCCTTCATCCCGGCGCCGCTGGTCACGGCGACGACCCCCGTCCGAGCGGGGCCGAGACGGGCGCGCTGGTCGGCGACCTGCTCGTGCATGTCGGCGACGTCCTCGCGCGCAACCTCGCCGGCGGCGGCGAACAGCGCCATCGCCGCCTCGGGGTCGTCGGTGTGCACGTGCACCTTGAGCGTCGCCGAGTCGCCGACCACGAGGACCGAGTCGCCGAGCCGCTCGAGCTGGCCGGCGAAGGCATCGCCGTCGAGGCCCTCGCCGGTGACGATGAAGTTGGTGCACCAGCGGTACTCGGAGTCGGCGTGGTGGACCTGGTCGAGCCGGGCCGCGGCATAGTGAGGGATCTCCGGCAGCTGGACCAGCTCACCGGCGAGCCCGGAGACGAGCCCACGGATGATCACCACCAGCCCGAGGGCACCGGCGTCGACGACCCCCGCCTCGGCGAGCACGTCGAGCTGCTCGGGCGTGTGGCGCACCGCCTCCTCGCCCGCGAACAGCGCTGTCGCCAGCATCTCGGCGAGGAGCGCGTTCTGCTCTGCGTCGGTCGCGTCGGGATCGAGGCGCTCGCGCACCCATTGGGCGCGCCGCTCGGCGACCGCGTCGGCCATCGCCCGGATCACGGTCAGCATCGTCCCCTCGGCGGGCTCGCGCACCGATGCGTAGGCGCGATCCGCCGCGTTGGTGAGCGCGGCCTCGATCAGCTCCGGGTCGATTAGCCGCCCGGGCGGCGTCGCCACCTTCTCGGCCGCGCCGCGGACGATCTGGCTCAGGATCACGCCCGAGTTCCCGCGGGCGCCCATCAGCGCAGCGCGCGCCACCTCGCGCACGATCTCCGGCCGCCGCGCCTCGCCGTTCGCCCGCAGCTCGAGCTGGTCGAGCTCGTCGAGCACGTGACGCATCGTGAGCGCCATGTTGTCGCCGGTGTCGCCGTCGGCGACCGGGAACACGTTCAGATCGTTGATCTCCTCGCGTCGCTCCTCCAGATGGGCGAGCGCAACACCGACCACATGGCGAAAGCGAACGAGGGATGAGTCCGGCACGAGCCGGGAGACTACGCGCAGCGCAGGCCGTCCCGCCGCGCCGGGGGCCGTTAGGCGTGTTTTTGGACTTTGTTGCTCTTCAGACAGCGGGTGCAGACGTAGACGCGCCGGGGCCGGCCGGCGTCGTCGATGCGCACCTTCTGCAGGTTGGGGTCGAAGCGCCGGCGCGTGGCCACCATCGAGTGGCTTCGCGAGTTGCCGAACGCGGGACCCTTGCCGCAGCTGAAACACACCTTCGCCATCGGATCGAGGATGGTAGCGAGCTCTGGGAGGCGCAGGCCGAAGGCCGAAGCCGACCCCCGGCGCCGTTGAGCCGGCTTATTCGAGCCCTGACCTGAGCTCGGCCATCCGCAGCACCGCGAGCGCAGCATTGCGGCCCTGGTCGCGCTTGCCGCCGCCGGCGCGGGCCTCGGCCTGTTCGCGGGTGTCGGCGGTGATCACGCCGAACGAGCACGGCACCCCCGTGCGCAGCGAGACCTCGCCGATCCCGCGCGCGGCCTCGGCGCAGACGAAGTCGTAGTGGTCGGTCTCGCCGCGGATCACGACCCCGAGGCAGGCGACCCCGTCGAAGCGCCCCGATTCCGCACACCACTTCGCCGCCAGCGGCAGCTCGAAGGCGCCCGGGACCTCGAACGAGTGCACCGAAGCGGGACTGACGTCGTGCTCGGCGAAGGCCTCGGTGGCGCCGTTGGCGAGCCGTTCGGCGAGCTCCTCGTAGAAGGTCGCGACGCAGATCGCGTACTCAGCCACTGCTCTCCCGCTTCTCGCGCGCGTCGCGGATGTGCTCGTCGTGGAGCAGTTCCGCGTCGAGCGCCAGGCCCTGGTGGTGGAGCACGTGGCCCATCTTGTCGCGCTTGGCGTTGAGGTAACTCTGGTTGTGGGGGTTGGGCACCGACTGGATCGGGACCTGCTCGCTGACCGAGAGCCCGTAGCCCTCGAGCCCGTGGATCTTCTTCGGGTTGTTGGTGAGGATGCGGATGCTGGAGAGGCCGAGGTCGACCAGGATCTGGGCGCCGATCCCGTAGTCGCGCAGGTCAGCCGGGAGCCCGAGCTTCAGGTTGGCATCGACCGTATCCAGGCCCTCCTCCTGGAGCTTGTAAGCGCGGAGCTTGTTCAGCAGGCCGATTCCACGGCCCTCCTGGGAGAGGTAGAGGAGCACCCCGCAGCCCTGCTGCTCGATCATCGCCATCGCCGCGTCGAGCTGCTCGCCGCAGTCGCAGCGCAGGGAGTGGAAGACGTCGCCGGTCAGGCACTCCGAGTGCACCCGGACGAGCACGTCCTCGGCGCCGGCGACGTTGCCCTTGACCATCGCCACGTGGTGCTTGTCGTCGAGCAGGGAGCGGTAGCCGACGGCGGTGAACTCCCCGAAGGCGGTCGGCAACTTCGTCGCCACCACGCGCTCGACCAGGCGCTCGGTGCGGCGGCGGTAGGCGATCAGGTCGGCGACGGTGATCATCACCAGCCCGTGGCGCTCGCAGTAGGGGACCAGGTCCCCCACCCGGGCCATGGTCCCGTCGTCGTTCATGATCTCGCAGATCACCCCGGCGGGGTTGAGGCCGGCGAGCTGTGCCAGGTCGACCGACGCCTCGGTCTGGCCGGCGCGCTCGAGCACGCCGCCGTCCTTGGCCTTCAGCGGGAACACGTGACCGGGCTGGACCAGCGAACGGGGGGTCGAGCGGGCGTCGATCGCGACCTGGATCGTGTGCGCGCGATCGGCGGCCGAGATCCCGGTGGTGACGCCCTCGCGGGCCTCGACCGAGACCGTGAACGCGGTCTGCAGCGGCGCCTCGTTCTTGGCCGCCATCAGGTTGAGGCCGAGCTCGTCGCAGCGCTCGGAGGTGAGCGACAGGCAGATCAGCCCGCGCCCCTCCTTGGCCATGAAGTTGATCGCCTCCGGGGTCGCGAACTGCGCGGCGAGGGTCAGGTCGCCCTCGTTCTCGCGGTTCTCGTCGTCGCAGACTACGACCATCCGCCCGCGGCGGATCTCGTCGATCGCCTGCTCGATCGTGGCGAACGGAGCCTGGGTCGCGGTCGAATTCTCAGCCATCGCTCTCCCTGAAGCGTAGAAGGCGCTCGACGTAGCGGGCGACCACGTCGAGCTCCAGATTCACCCGGCCGCCCTCGGCGACGGAGCCCAGCGTGCTGCGCTCGAGCGTCTCCGGGATCAGGGAGACCTCGAAGCGGTCGCCGTCGAGCTCGGCGACCGTGAGGCTCACCCCGCCCACCGCGACCGAGCCGTGCTCCACCAGGTAGCGCTCGAGACCGTCGGGGACGCGGACCGAGACCCGGCGCGCGAACCCGTCGTCGGCGAGCGAGACGACCTCGCCGACGCCGTCGACGTGGCCCTGGACGATGTGCCCGCCGAGCGGCTCGCCGGCGCGCAGCGCCGGCTCGAGGTTCACGCGGTCGCCCCGGTCGAGCTCGCCCAGGGTGGTCAGGCGAAGGGTCTGGTTCATCACGTCGGCATCGAAACCATCGGCTCGCACGGCGGCGGCCGTGAGGCAGACGCCCTCGACGGCGACCGAGTCGCCCTCCCGGAGCCCGCCCGCGAACCCGGCGCCGATCGCGATCCTGGCGCCCTCGTCGCCCGCGTCGATCCCCTCGACGACCCCGATCTCGTGGACGATCCCGGTGAACATCAGAACATCACCATCTCCTGCGGACGCCGTTGGCGTCCTGACCTGCTGCTTTCGGGGCAAAGCCCCTCATCACCAGAATCTCCTGCGGACGCCGTTGGCGTCCTGACCTGCTGCTTTCGGGGCAAAGCCCCTCATCACCAGAATCTCCTGCGGACGCCGTTGGCGTCCTGACCTGCTGCTTTCGGGGCAAAGCCCCTCATCACCATTCCTTCAGCCGGGCGCGGGCGAGCATGTCCGCCCCCGATCGCTCCCAGTCGCAGGCGAGCGGTATGGCCGCGTCGGCGATCCGCGCCGGTCCCTCTCCGGCCGCCAGCGGCCGTCCGCCGCCGAGCACCAGCGGGGCGACGAACACGCGCAGCTCGTCCGCCTCGCCGGCGTCGAGGATCGAGCCCGCGAGCGCGGCTCCGCCCTCGACCAGCAGCGAGGTGATCCCACGCCTTCCGAGCTCGTCCAGCGCCTCGCCCAGGCGCCGGTCGCGGTCGCCGGCGAGCTCGAGCACCTCGGCTCCGGCCGCGCGCAGCGCCTCGAGCCGCGCGCGCTCGGCGCCGGCGCCGACCAGCAGGTAGAGGGGCGCCTCGGCGATCGAGCGCACGAGCGCCGAGCCCAGGGGCAGCCGCGCGGCGGAGTCGAAGATCACGCGCGCAGGCTGGCGCGGCTCGGCGTCCTCGAGGTCGCGGGCGGTGAGCAGGGGGTCGTCGGCGAGCGCGGTGCCGATCCCGACCGCGACCGCGTCCGAGTCGGCGCGCCAGCGGTGGACGAGCGCGCGGCTCTGCGGACCGGAGATCCAGCGCGAGTCGCCGCCCGGTGTCGCGGTGAAGCCGTCCAGGCTGACGGCCGACTTCAGCGTCACCAGCGGGCGCCTGGTGCGAGCGTGCTTGCGAAAGGCCTGGTTCTGAAGCCTGGCGGCGGCGGCCTCGGCGCCGTCGGCGAAGCTCACCTCGACACCCCCGTCGCGGAGGATCCCGGGACCGCGGCCGGCGGCCTTCTCGCTCGGGTCGTCGGAGCCGATCACGACCCTGGCGATGCCCGCCGCAAGCAACGCGTCGGTGCACGGCGGCTGGCGCCCCTGGTGGGCGCAGGGCTCGAGCGAGACGTACATCGTCGCTCCGGCCGGATCGTGTCCTCGCCGCCGGCAGTCCGCGAGCGCTGCGACCTCGGCGTGCATCTCGCCGACCCGGGCATGATGGCCCTCGCCGACGACCTCGCCACCGGCGACGATCACCGCTCCGACGAGGGGGTTGGGACTGACCCGTCCGCGGCCTCCCTCGGCGAGCTCGATCGCGCGTCGAAGCCGGGCCCGATCCTCGTCTGTGGCGACGGAAGTCATCGTTGATTGACTGGTCAGTCAACCGAAAGTCTACCGCTCCACGCTAGCGTGCCGCCGATGGCGGCCGGGGGCCCAGAGCGAAGCTTCGGGCGCTCGGCGGGATTGCTCTCGGCCGGGGTCGGCGCCGCCGGCCTGCTCACCTACGTCTACTTCGCCCTCGCCTCGCACAACCTCGACTCGACCGCCTACGGCGAGGTGGTGGTGCTCTGGTCGGCGACCTTCGTCACGATCTCGGTTCTCCACCGGCCGGTCGAGCAGTTCATCTCGCGCACCGTCGCCGAGCGCCGCGAGCGCGGCCAGCCGATCGGCGCCGCGCTGGCGACCGCGGCCCGGATCCAGGCCCTGGTGGCGATCGGCTTCGCGCTTGCGGCACTCGCCCTGCGCGAGCCGCTCCAGAACGACCTGCTCTCCGGCAGCGCGACGCTCTATTGGATCTACGTCGGTGCGGTGCTCGCCTTCGCCGCCAGCTTCTTCGCCCGGGGATACCTCGCCGGCGAGGGACACTTCGGGCTGCTCGCCGGGCTGCTGACCTCGGAGTCGTTCTCGCGCATGGCGTTCTCGCTCGCTGTCGCGATCGGCGTCGCCGCCGGCCGCGACGCGATCGCAGCCGGGATCGTCGCGGCGCCGCTGTTCTCGCTCGCGGTCGTCCCGCTCGCCTTCGGGCGCCGGGCGGCGCGCACGAAGCCGGCGCCGGCCGCCCGGAGGCCGGTTGGCGAACCCGACCTCGCGCGGGGCGGGGCGTTCGCCGCCGCGGTGCTGCTGATCATGCTCAGCGAACAGATCTTCCTCAACGCCGGGCCGCTGCTGCTCCACGCGACCGACGGCGCCGCGGCCGCGGGCTTCATCTTCAACGTGCTCATGCTCGCCCGGGCGCCGCTGCTGGTCTTTCAGGGGATCGCGATCAGCCTCCTCCCCCACCTCACCCGGCTGCGCTCCCGCGGCGCCGGCGACCCCGACGCCGGGGCGGAGTTCGAGGCCTCGGTCGGGGTCACGCTGCGAGCGATCGCCGCCTTCACCGCCGTCGTCGCGCTCGTGGTCGCAATCGCCGGCCCGGCGCTGATGCAGATCGCGTTCTCGGACCGGTTCGAGTATGACCGCGCCGGGCTGCTGATCGTGACCGCGGCGATGGGGCTCTACCTCGCCTCGACGACCCTCAACCAGGCGGCGCTCGCCCAGGGCCAGGCGCGTCGCGCGGCCGCCCGCTGGACTGTCTGCGCGATCGGCTTCATGGCCTGGTGCCTGACCGGGGCGCTCGATCCGGCCCGCCGGATCGAGCTCGGGTTCCTCGGCGCCGCGGCGGTGCTCTCCGTCGCCCTGTGGCGCCTCTACGGCGCCTCCGGGCGCGGCCGTCCCGACGCCGCCCCGCTCACCGCCGCCGAGGAGCTGGAGGCGAGGCTGGCGCTGGCGGACGAAGCGAGCTAGACCGAACCGGGGGCGCGAGCGCCGGGCGGCGGCATCCCGGTACCGTCGGGCCGCGGTGTCCGACTCCGAGCTGATCCTCGTCGCCGGTCTCCTGCTCGCTGTCGGGCTCGCGGCGGCCAAGTTCGCGGACCGCGTCCGGGTGCCCGGCCTGCTGCTCTTCCTCGGCCTCGGGATGCTGATCGGCTCCGAGGGGATCGGCGGAATCGAGTTCGGCGGCGCTCAGGACGCCGAGCTGACCCGGACCCTGGGGACGATCGGCCTGGTCCTGATCCTGTTCGAGGGCGGGCTCACCGCCGGATGGCCGCAGATCCGCCCGGTGCTCGGCACGGCGGTCTCGCTGGCCACGCTCGGCACCGTGATCACCGCGGTGATCACCGGGCTGGCCGCGGTCTGGCTCTTCGACCTGAGCACGCTCGAGGGGCTGATCGTCGGCTCGGCGGTGGCCGCCACCGACAGCGCCGCGATCTTCGCCGTGCTGCGCGGCTCGCGCCTGCGCCGGCCCCTGGCGCACGCGCTCGAGGGCGAGTCGGGCATGAACGACCCGGTCGCCCTGCTGCTCGTGACCGGGTTCATCGACTGGATCCAGATGCCGGACTACGGGATCGTCGAAATGGCCGGGACGCTCGCCGGGAAGCTGGCGATCGGGGTCGCCGGCGGGATCGCCGTCGGGTTCGCGGCGCGCTGGGTCTTCCGCAACCTCGACCTGCCCAGCCCGGGCCTCTACCCGGTGGCCTCGATCGCCACCGCCGCCCTCGCCTACGGGGTGCCCGAGCTCGCCCACGGATCGGGCTTTCTCTCGGTCTATATCGCCGCGCTGATCCTCGGCACCGGCCCCGTCCCGGCGCGCCCGACGACGATCGCCTTCCATCAGGGCCTCTCGTGGATCGCCCAGATCTCGCTGTTCGCCCTCCTCGGCCTGCTCGTCTTCCCGAGCGGGCTCGGAGACATCGCGGGCGAGGGCCTGCTGCTCTCGGCGGCGCTGATCTTCGTCGCCCGCCCGCTGGCGGCGTTCGTGGCCAGCGCCCTGTCGCCCTTCAACGCGCGAGAACGGTTGATGCTCGGCTGGGCCGGGCTGCGCGGGGCGATCCCGATCTGGCTCGCGACCTTCCCGGTGATCGCCGGGGTCGGCGGAAGCGAGCTGCTCTTCAACGCGATCTTCTTCGTCGTCGTCACCTCCACCCTGATCCAGGGCGCGACCTTCGAGCCGCTGGCCCGCCGCCTCGGCGTGACCTCGAGCGAGCCCGCGCTGCCGCCGCCGCTGATCGAGACCGGGATCATCCGCGAGCTCGGCGGCGAGTCGCTGGTCTGGCGCGTGCGCCCCGGCGACGCCGCAGCGGGCCACATGGTCAAGGAGCTCGGCCTGCCGCGCGAGGCGCTCGTGAACCTGATCGTCCGCGACGGCGAGGCGCTGCCGCCCCGGGGATCGACCGAGATCGAGCCCGGCGACGAGCTCCACATCGTCTCTCGCCTCGGTGCCTCGGACGAGCTCGCGGAGCTCACCGGCCGCTGGCGCGACGGGCCGCTCGGCGAGCCTCCGGTCCCGGCGATGCCGTCGCGCGGCACCCAGGTGTTCTCGGTCCGCCCCTGGTCGCGTCGCGACGGCGACCCGGCGGCCCCGGCGGCGATCGAGGGCGTGCCGGTCGCCCACCACCTGCGCACCCGCCGCGACGGCGACGGAGCGCTCGTCGCCCTCGCAGACGGCCGCTACGCGGCCACCGGGGCCGACCTGCTCGCCATCGGCGGCCGGCGGCGGCTCGCCGAGTGGTGCGCCCGCCGCGTCGCCCGCCCGAGCCTCACCTCGGCCGAGCGGGCGTGGTGGCAGGAGCTGGCCGGCGCGTTGAGCGCCCCGGCGGCGCCGCCCGGGCAGGTGCCGGCCCCGCCGCGGACGCACTCCGACTCAGGAAACCGCTGATGCCCGCTCTCGGCGGCGGCACCTAGGAGTGGGTGGGACGCTAGGGCGCTAGCGACGATTCGCGGTGCCCCGGCGCGCGGGCGAGAGACGTGGTCCTGGCTTGGCCCCCTCTCTCGTCGAATGAGCGATTTTGGCTGTATGCGAACCAAAAGTCCGCACTCGACGCCGCCGCCCGGGGCCCGGCGCCTACTCTGCCCCGGCCGCCTCCGCGATCTCGCGGTACGCGGCCGCCGGGTCGTCCGCACCGAAGATCGCCGACCCGGCCACGAACAGGGTCGCGCCGGCGTCGGCGACCAGGCCGGCGGTCTCGGCGTCGACGCCGCCGTCGACCTCGAGCAGCGCCTCGGGGAGCATCCGGGAGAGCCGCCGGAGCTTGTCCGGCGACCCGCCGATGAACCGCTGCCCGCCCCAGCCCGGGTTGACGCTCATGCAGAGGACGAGGTCGGCGACCCCGGCGAGCTCGCTCGCCGCGCCGGTCGGGGTGCCCGGGTTGAGCGCCAGCCCGGCGAGGCAACCGGCCTCGCGGATCGCGTTCAGGGTCCGGTTCGCGTGTGCGGTGGCCTCGGCGTGGACCGTGATCGAGTCCGCGCCGGCATCGGCGAAGGCGGCGATCTGCCGCTCGGGGCGCTCGATCATCAGGTGGACGTCGATCGCCCCGCCCGCGTCGTGGACCTGGTCGGCGATCGCCCCGGCGACCAGCGGGCCGATCGTGATCGGGGGAACGAAGTGGCCGTCCATGACGTCGACGTGGATCAGCCGCGCGCCCGCGTCGATCACCTCGGCGACCTGAGCCCCCAGGCGGGAGAAGTCCGCGGAGAGGATCGACGGCGCGACCCGGGGGACCGAGTAGACCGCGGCTTGGGATTCGGTCGGGCTCACAACGGCTGCAGCATCGAGTGTCCGCATTGTTGGCAGAGCAGGTCCTCGTCGGCCGACATGCGGACCATCGTCTGGTGCTCGCCGCAGTTCGGGCAGGCCGAGACGAGCTCGAAGCGGCGCAGGCAGTAGACGCACCGGTAGCGACCGGGGAGCTGGGTCGGGCGCAGCCACGGCTCGCCGCAGCCGGGGCACCCGGGACGGCGGATGCTGCGCTCGTCGGCCATCAGCCGCGCCGCCTGAAACGGGCGCAGAAGAAGCCGGTCGTCCGGTCGCGCTGCGGGAGCAGCTGCAGGAAGCGCGGGTCCCGGCGCGAGGCCAGCCGCCGGTGCTCGGCGCTGAGATCGTCGGGCTCGATCTCCGATACGTACCCGGCGAGCGCCGCCGCGACGCCCTCGTTCTCGGCGGACGCGATCGTGCAGGTCGAGTACACGAGCGTCCCGCCGGGCGCCAGCGCCCGCGCCGCGCGGACCAGCATCCGGCGCTGGATCGAGGCGAGTCGCTCGGGGTCGTCGGGCGACTTGCGCCAGCGCGCGTCGGGCCGGGATGCGAGCGTGCCGAGGTCGGAGCACGGAGGGTCCAAGAGGACCCGATCGTAGCCAGCGCCGAGGTCGGCCTCGGACGCGTCGGCGACCTCGACCCGGGCGCAGCCGACCCCCGCGCGAGCGCAGAGCTCCTCGACCTCGACCGCGCGCCGCGGGTCGATCTCGAACGAGACGATCTCGCCGCGATCGGCGAGCCGGGCGGCGATCGCCGTGGTCTTGATCCCGGGCCCGGCGCAGAGGTCGAGCACGCGCTCCCCGGGCTGCGGGTCGAGCAGCGCGACGACCGCCTGCGAGCCGCGTGACTGCGGCACCAGCTCCCCGGTCGCCACCCGGGCGCCGACCTTCTCGCCCGCCGTCGCGACGACGATCCCATCGACCGGATCGAGCAGCTCGCCCGAGCCCGGCCCGGTGACCTCGACCCCGGCCTCGCGCAGCTCCCCGGCGACCCCGGCCGGCGCCGCGCGCAGGCTGTTGACGCGGAAGGCCGCCTCGGCCGGCTCGTTCATCGCCGCCATCAACATCCGCGCCTCCGTGGCGCCGAGCTGCTTCCACCACATCCGCGCCATCCACTCCGGATAGGAGTGGGCGACCGCCGCACCGGCGGGCGTCGAGTCGTCGAGGGTGGCGAGCAGCTCCTCGCGCTCGGCGGCGGCGCGACGCAGGAGCGCGTTCACGAATCCCGAGGCGGCACGCGCCCGCCCGTGCGGCGCCCCGGCGCGCCGGATGCCCTGCTTGGCGAGCTCGACGGCCTGGTCGACCGCGGCGTGGTCGGCGGTCTGCGAGTAGAGGATCTCGTACAGGCCCAGCCTCAACGCGGCGAGCGCGGCCGCGTCGATCCGGCCGCCGCGGCGGCCGGCGAGGATCGCGACCAGGTGGTCGGAGGTGCCGCGCCGCTGCACCGAGCCGTAGGAGAGGCGCCGGGCCTGGGCAAGCTCACGTGGGTCGAGGTCGGCCCGAGCCGCCGCCGCGGTGAACGCCCGGTCGGTCCACGCTCCGTCCTCGAACGTGCGCCGGAGGATCTCGTACGCGACCCGGCGCGCGGGCGTGACCGCCGAGCTACTCACGCTAGGCGGGGTGGCTCGTGGCCGTGCAGATACGCGCCGGCGTCCATCGGGCGCCCCGCCGGCGGGCGCACCTCGAGCAGGCGCAGGACGCCGTCGCCGCAGCCGACCCGCAGTCCGTCCGCCGTGTCGAAGGTCCCCGGCTCGAGCTCGCCGGCCTCCGCCCGCGCCCGGCTCACGCCCAGGCGCTCGCCGCCCTCGAGCTCGAGATAGGCGCCGATGTGCGGCGTGAGCGCCCGCACCCGGCGCTCGAGCTCGATCGCCGCCAGCTTCGGATCGAGCCGGCGCTCCTCCGGCGCGATCTTCTCCGCGTAGGTGGCCGCGCCGTCGTCCTGGTCGGTGAGCTCGAGCCGCTCCCGGGCGCGCAGCTCGAGCGCGCGCGCGAGCAACCGCGCCCCGGAGCGCTCGAGGCGGCCCGAGAGCGAGCCGTAGTCGTCGTCGGCGCCGATCGACTCCGCCTCGGCGAGCGCCACCGGGCCCGAGTCGAGGCCGGCGGTCACCCGCATCACGCTCACACCCGTCTCCGGGTCGCCGGCCATGAGCGCACGCTCGATCGGGGCCGCGCCGCGCCACCGCGGCAGCAGCGACGGGTGCAGGTTGAGCAGCTCGAGCTCGGACAGCAGCGGCTCGCGCAGCAGCTGGCCGAACGCGCACACCAGCCCGAGCTCGGGCCCGCGGGCGCGGATCGCCTCCAGCGCCTCGGGCGCCTCGGTCGCCTCCGTGCGCAGGACGTCGATCCCGAGCTCCTCGGCCGCGGCCGCGGCCGGCACCGGGGTCACCCGCCGACCCCGCCCCTGCCGGCGGTCGGGCGGGGTGACCACGAGCTCGGGGCGGTGCCCCGAGGCGGCGAGCTCGCGCAGGACAGCGGCCGCGAACGCCGACGTGCCCAGGTAGACGAGCCTCACCCGTCGTCGGGCTCGGGCTCGGGCTCCGGCTCCGGCTCCGGCTCCGGGCTGTAGGTGGTGCCCTCGCGCAGTGCGCGCATCGCCGCCTTGCGCTGGGCGCGCTCGGTGCGGTCGAGGATCAGGACGCCGTCGAGATGGTCGATCTCGTGCTGGAGCACCCGCGCCTCGAGCCCCGAGGCCTCGAGCAGCAGCGGCCGGCCGCGGACGTCGAGGCCGCGGACCCGCGCGTGCAGCGGGCGCTCGACGTCGACACCGATGCCGGGGAGGCTGAGGCAGCCCTCCTCGGCCGTCGCCAGGTCCTCGGACAGCCACTCGAGCTGCGGGTTCACGACCGCGGTCGCCTCCGCGTCGGGCCCGGCCTGGAAGACGAGCAGGCGGCGGAGGACGCCGAGTTGCGTCGCCGCGAGGCCGACGCCCATCGCGCCCCGCATGATGCCGACCATCCGCTCGGCCTCGCGGGCGAGCTCGGGGTCGAACTCGGTCACGTCCGAGGCGCGCGAGCGAAGCACCGGGTCGCCGAAGGTGCGCACCTCCGCGAGCGCCTGTGCCCGTGCCTCGCGCTCGGCGGCGGTGAGCCCGTCGCCGGCCGCGGTCTCCTCGACCTCGGACGTCGCCTCGAGCTGTGCTTCGGTGGCCTCGCTCATCGATTCGAGTTTATGCACCGCCCACCGCCACGCGGCCTACTGGGCGTCGACGTCGACCGCGATCCGCAGTTCCCGCAGCCGCCGCGCCCGCGCCTCGACCCCGATCAGCTCACGGATCGCCGCGACGGCCGGGGCGCGCTCGGGCGCCTTGACGAGCAGCTGCCGGCGCTCGAGACCCCGCCGGCGAAACCGCGGCGCCGGACCCAGCGCGGCGGCGCCGGGCGGCAGCGCCGCGTCGAGCGCCGCCCGCAGGCGCACGGCCGCCGCCTGCAGCCGATTCGGGTCGGCCCCCGCGAGCTCGATCCGGATCAGGTGCGCGAACGGCGGATAGCCGAGCTCGCGGCGCCGGGCGAGCTCGCCCGCGAGAAAGCCGGCGGCGTCGTGCTCGGCGGCGTGGCGGATCGCGGCCGCGTCCGGGGCCAGGGTCTGCACGAGCACCCGCCCCCCGGCGGCGCCGCGCCCGGCGCGGCCGGCGAGCTGGGCGACGAGGGCGAAGGTCCTCTCCTCGGCGCGGAAGTCGGGAAAACGCAGGGTGGAGTCGGCGTCGATCACCACCCCGAGCACGACCTCGGGGAAGTCATGGCCCTTGGCCACCATCTGGGTGCCGACCAGGACTCCGGCGTCGGCCTCATGGAAGCGGGCGAGGATCTCGAGGTGGCCGTCGGCGCCGGTGGCACTGTCGGCGTCGAGGCGGAAGACCGGCAGGCGCCCGGCCGCGGCGGCGATCTCGGTCTCGATCCGCTGGCTGCCGGCCCCGGCGCGCGCCAGGGTCACCGAGCCGCACTCCGGACATTCGGCGGGCAGCGACTCGGCGTGCCCGCAGTGGTGGCAGCGGAGATTCTCGCCCGCGCGGTGAACGACGAGCGAGACGTCGCATTGCGGGCAGTCGGCGACCCAGCCGCAGCCGCGGCAGCACAGGTGCGGCGCCCACCCGCGGCGGTTGATGAGCACGATCGCCTTGCCGCGGCGCTCGCCGACCTCGGCGAGGGCCTCGCGGGTACGGGCGTGCAGCGGCCCCGCGCGCCCGTCGCGTCCGCGCATGTCGACGACCTCGACCGCCGGCAGGGCGCGGCCGTCGACGCGCCTCGGGAGCTCGATTCGCTCCAGCGAGCTCCAGCTCTCCGGCCGCGGGGTGGCCGAGCCGAGGACGAGGGCCGCGCCCGAGTCGGCGGCGCGCTTGCGAGCGACCTCGCGCGCGTCGTAGCGCGGGTCGCCCTCCTGCTTGTAGGAACCGTCGTGCTCCTCGTCGACGACGATCAGCCCGAGGCCGGCGATCGGGGCGAAGACCGCCGATCGCGGGCCGACGCAGATCCGCGCCTCGCCGGATCGCAGCCGGTGCCACTCGTCGCGACGCTCGCCGGCGCGCAGCCGCGAGTGCAGGACCGCGACCCGGTCGCCGAAGCGGGCGACGAACCGCGAGACGGCCTGCGGCGTCATCGCGATCTCGGGCACGAGCACGATCGCCCCCCTCCCCCGCTCGAGCGCCGCCTCCGCGGCGGTGAGGTAGACCTCGGTCTTGCCCGAGCCGGTGACGCCGTGGAGCAGGAGCTCGCTTCCCTCGCCGTCCAGCGACTCCACCACCCGCGCGACCGCGGCCCGCTGGGCCGGGTCGAGCTCGACCCGGGCGGGCGGCGCGCCGATCGCCGCCGCCGCCGGCCGGCGGCGGACCTCGCGCTTGCCCAGGCGCACGAGGCCGCGGCGCTCCAGCCGGCGCAGGACATCCGTTCCGACGCCGTCGGCGGCGAGCTCGGAGGCGTCCAGGGACCGGTCGTCGGCCGCGACCAGGAGCTCGAGGGCCCGCCGCTGGACCGGCCCGAGGCGGCCGTCGGCAAGCGTCTCGGCCGCGGCCGCGGTCGCGGTCGCGACCGTCTCGGTCCGCGCGCGGGTCTGCCCGCCGGCGCCGGTGGTGCCCGGGGGGAGCACGAGCTCGAGCCCGCGGGCGGGCGTCGAGCAGTACTCGCGCGCGACCCAGAGGGCGAGGCGGACGAGCTCGTCGGGAACGCCCGCCTCCAGCGCCGCGAGCGGCTCGACCAGCCGCGCCGCCGGGATCTCGCTGCGCTCGGCCATCTCGACCACGACGCCGAGCAGCCGCTGGTGCCCGAAGGGCACCTCGAGCAGGGTGCCGACACCGACGTTGCCGAGGCGCTCCGGCAGCCGGTAGTCGTACGGCCCGCGCAGAGCGCGTGCGGTGGTCAGGGGCTCGACCCGAGCGATCGGCATCGCGCCGCAGGCTAGGGCCGGCGGCGGACGCGGAGCGGCGGCGGCCGGCGGGCGCCGGACGGCGCCAACGCGGGGATAGACTGCCGCCAGTGGCGCCGAAGCTGCATCCCGGCGAGCAGATCCTCTACGAGGGCCATCCGTCCTGGAGGGCGATCCTCGACTTCTACATCAAGGGGATCCTGGCGACCGCGGTGGTCTGCCTGCTGGTCGCGCTCGCCACCGGCACGATCGGCGACGAGACCGACAAGGGCCTGGTGTCGATCATCGCCCTGGTCGGGGTCGCGGGGACGATCCTGGTCGGGTTCGTCAAGCGGGTGGCGACCAGCTACACGATCACCAACCGACGTCTGCACATCAAGCGCGGGATCGTCTCGCGGACGATCCAGGAGACGCGCCTGGAGCGGGTCCAGAACGTCAACTACCAGCAGAGCGTGCTCCAGCGGATGCTGCAGATCGGCGACGTCGACTTCGACACCGCCGCCGGCGACGACTACAACTTCACGTTCGAAGGTGTCGGCGACCCGGCCGACGTCGTGCACATGGTCGACCAGGCGACCGGGGCCGTTTCGACCGAGGGGCTCGACGACCAGCCGAGCCGGGCGGCCTCCAGCGAGCCGGCGCCGCCGGCCCGGCCCCCGTCCGCCTGAGGCGGTCCTACGCGACTCCGGCGGTCTGCTCGAGGCCGGCGGCCTCGCGCAGCGCGTCGGCGCGGTCGGTGCGCTCCCAGGTGAAGTCGTGGTCGTCCCGGCCGAAGTGGCCGTAAGCCGCGGTCTTCTGGTAGATCGGCCGGTGCAGCCGCAGCTCCTCGCGGAACGAGCCCGGGCGCAGGTCGAAATGCTCGTCGACGAGGTCGCGGATCCGTGAGCGCGAGATCTTCTCGGTGCCGAAGGTCTCGATCATGACGCTGACCGGATGGGCGACGCCGATCGCGTAGGCGACCTGGACCTCGCAGCGGTCCGCGAGCCCGGCGGCGACCACGTTCTTGGCCACCCACCGCGCCGCGTAGGCGGCCGACCGGTCGACCTTCGACGGGTCCTTGCCGGAGAAGGCGCCGCCGCCGTGGCGGGCCATGCCGCCGTAGGTGTCGACGATGATCTTGCGCCCGGTGAGGCCGGCGTCGCCCACCGGCCCGCCGATGACGAAGCGACCGGTCGGGTTGACGAGGAAGTTCCCCTTCGTGTTGAGGTGTCTCTCGTCGTAGAGCTCCGCGGGGAGGACCGGGTGCAGGACGTGCTCCCAGAGGTCGGGCCGGATCAGCGAGTCGCAGTCGACACCGTCGCGGTGCTGGGTCGAGATCAGCACCTTCTCGATCTGAATCGGAACGCCGTCCTCGTAACGGACCGTGACCTGCGTCTTGCCGTCCGGGCGCAGGTACGGAACCACCTCGCCCTTGCGGATCTCGGCGAGTCGCTGGGCGAGCTTGTGCGCGAGTGAGATCGGCAGCGGCATCAGCTCCGGGGTCTCGCGACTCGCGTAGCCGAACATCATCCCCTGGTCGCCGGCCCCGGCGACGTCGAGCTCGTCGTCGTCGGCGGGATCGGTGCGCGACTCGAGCGCGTTGTCGACGCCCTGGGCGATGTCGGGCGACTGCTTGTCGATCGCGTTGATCACCGCGCAGGAGTCGGCCGAGAAGCCGAGGTCGGCGTCGGTGTAGCCGATCCTGCGAATCGTCTCGCGGGCGATGTCGGGGATGTCGACGTAGATCTCGGTCGAGATCTCGCCGGAGACGACCACGAGCCCGGTGTTGACCAGCGTCTCGCAGGCCACCCGGCCGGCCGGATCGCCGGCGAGGACCGCGTCCAGGACCCCGTCGGAGATCTGGTCGGCGACCTTGTCGGGGTGGCCCTCGGTCACCGATTCGGAGGTGAACAGATACTCGTTGTCGCCAAGCTTGGAGGTCATAGGGCGAAGAGGTTAATCAGTCGGCGGGCACGGACGCCCCAGGCTCCTCGCCGCGCTCTCCCTCGCGCAGCAGCAGCCGCGCGTCCGTCGCGAGCACGCCGTCGGCGTCGCCGACCGAGAGCCCGAGCGCGGCGAGGCTGCGGAAGTCGCCCGCGAAGGTCGCGTAGGCCGGGTCCTCGGCGAGCCCGGTCCGCTCGCCCGTCGCGACCAGGGCGCCGAGATCGAGGAAGGCGAGCAGCGAGGGCCGGGCGGGAAAGCCCTCGGTTGCGCTCTCGTACAGCCCGGTCTCGTCGAGGCCGCCCTCGTCCTCCGCCAGGCCGGCGATCCCCTCCACGTCGGTGGCGACGGCGGCGAGGCCGTCGAAGACGGCGTACGTGAGCTCGATCACGGGCGAGATCCGGAGGCTGTGAGCCTCGACGCCGTTGATCTCCTGCTGTCCGAACACCGGCGCCTGCAGCCCGCTGCCGGGGTTGACGGCGTCGGCGAGCGGGCCCTGGAGGGAGGCCAGCGCCTCGCGCGTGCGGTCCTCGTCGACGCCCGCGGCGACGAAGAGCAGGTACGGAAGCGGCGCCGACACGACGGCGGCGGCGTCCTCGCCGGCGGCGTCGGCCGGCGGCGGCGGCTCGACCGCGATCGCCGCCTCGTTCCCCAGCGCCCCGCCGAGCTGGCTCTCGATGTCGACCCCGCCCTCGCCGCGCAGGCTGTCGACGAGGTCGGCGAAGCTCTCCGCGATCCCCGGCGCCTGCGCGGTCGCCTGGGCGAGCAGCGCGCTCACCGTGCGCCCGGGATCGCCGAACCCGAGGTAGGCGAGCGTGCCGGGGCGCAGCTGCGAGTCGAGCTCGGGCTCGAAGGCGGGAAAGGCGGCGAAGAAGCTGGGCGACGCCTGCTCGCGCTCGGGGTCGAGCTCGCTGCGCACGTTGAGCTCGAGCGCGTCGCCGGAGGCGCTCAGCGAGGCCGCGGCCCCCTCGGTCGCGCCGGGCGCGAGCAGGGGGGTCAGGGTCGAGAGGGTTCCCGTGCTCGGAGCGATCAGCTCCGACACGCCCTCGGCCGACAGCCACGCCTCGGCGAGCCGGTGCTCGGGAAGCTGGTCGCGGATCTCGGTCGCCGCGTCGTCCTCGGCGAGCGGCTCCGAGCCCTCCGCGCCGGTGGCGGTGTCGATCACCGCCCGCACCCCCTCCCCCGACCCGATCACCAGGAAGCCGTCGACCTCGGCGCTCGAGATCCCGCGGGCTCCGGTGGTCAGCTCCACGCCCTCGTAGTCCTCGGTGCGCCCGCGCGATCCGGCGAGCGAGCTCGCGAAGGCGGCGGCGCCCCCTGAGTCGTCCACCTCGAGCAGATCGACGCGGTCGGCCCCGCCGCCGGGCCCGGCCAGCACCGCGAGCGCCGCCTCGCCGCCGATCCACGGCCGGAGGTCGGCGTCGAAGTCCACCGCGGAGCCGGCGGGGCCGGCGATCAGGTCCGTGGCCAGCGCCGTGACCTGGTCGCTGAACAGGGGGGCGCGGGCGGCCAGCTTCGCCGCCGCCTCGTACTGGTCGGTCTCGGGGTCGAGGTTCGCGTGCACGTAGGCGAGCGCGTCGGCGGGCACCAGCTCGGCGGCATCGTCGGCCGGCGGGCAGCTGTCACCGCCGGGGAACGAGCACGGGAGGCTCGGGATCGCGACGGCGAAGATCAGGACCACGACCACGGCGACGCCGAGCGCGGCGACCAGGCGCCGGCGGGCGATGATCGACAGCGAGCCCCAGAAGCCGGCCAGCCCGCGCCCGAGCGCCCGCGGCAGGCGGATCAACAAGCGCCCGACGTCGCGGAGGAAGCCGACGACGACAGACCACGCGCTACCGGTCATCGGTCGGACCGCCGGGGGCGCTTGGGCACGAAGTCGATGATCACCGGCACGCCCTCGAGGCCGTAGCGCTCCCGGATGCGGTTCTCGAGCGAGTAGGCCCAGTCGCGGGTGATCAGCCGCCGGTCGTTGACCTGGATCGCGAACCGCGGCGGACGCGTGCCGACCTGGGCGGTGTAGTAGAGGCGCAGCCGCTTGCCTCGCTTCTGAGGGGGCGAACGCTGGGCGACCGCGTCGCCGACGAACCGGTTCAGCTCGGGTGTCGGGATCCGCTCGGCGCGCTTGTCCGCGAGCGCGATGGCACGCTCGATCAGCCTCGTCACCCCCCGACCCGTGAGCGCCGAGCAGGCGATCACCGGCGGGCGCTGGCGGACCCGCTTCGCGAGCCGCGCGCTCGCGTCCTCGAGATCCGTCTCGCCGACGTCCCACTTGTTCAGCGCCACCACCGTCGCGCAGCCCTTCTTCATCGCCAGGTCCGCGACCCGGAGGTCCTCGGCGGTGACGCCCTCCGCGGCGTCGCAGACGACCAGCGCGACGTCGGCCCGCTCGGCGGCGCGCTCGGAGCGCAGCTGTGCGTAGTAGTCGACCGTGCCCGCCACCTTCGTCCGGCGCCGGATCCCCGCGGTGTCGATCAGCAGCACGTGCCGGCCGTCGACCTCCAGCGGGGTGTCGATCGCGTCGCGGGTGGTCCCGGCGAGCTCGGAGACGATCACCCGTTCCGTCCCGAGAAAGGCGTTGACCAGCGAGGACTTGCCGACGTTGGGACGCCCGATGACCGCCAGCCGGACGGTCTCGTCCTCATCGCCCTCCGACCCGTTCGCTCGCGCGGCGACGGAGGCCGAGAGCAGCTCCGTGATCCGGTCGAGGAGATCCCCGGTGCCGCGGCCGTGGGTCGCCGAGACGCCGAACGGCTCGCCGAGCCCGAGCCGGTAGAGGTCGGCGACCAGCGGCTCCTCGGTGGGCCCGTCGACCTTGTTCGCGACCACGACCACCGGCAGCTCGGCGCGGCGGAGGATCTCGGCGACCTCCGCGTCGCCCTGGCGCAGGCCGGCGCGGGCGTCGAGCACGATCGCGACCACGTCAGCGTCGGCGATCGCCTCCCGCGCCTGCGACTGGACCGCGCGCGAGAGCGAGTCGCCCGCCTCGAGGTCGACGCCGCCGGTGTCGATGAGCTCGAAGCGCAGCCCGTTCCACTCGCACTCCAGCGCCTTGCGGTCGCGGGTGACCCCGGCCTCCTTGTGGACGACCGCCTCGCGCCCACCGACCAGGCGGTTGACGAGCGTCGACTTGCCGACGTTGGGAAAGCCGACGACGGCGACCCGAGGCAGGCGGGATCCGGCGGTCATCCGACAGCCAGGCCGCGCTCGCGCGCCATCCCGACCACGCGCGCGACCACTTCGTCGACGGGCAGGCCGGTGGTGTCGACCTCGACCGCGTCGTCGGCCGGGCGCAGCGCTCCGAAGGCGCGCCCGCGGTCGCGCGCATCGCGGGCCGCCTGCGCGGCGAGCACCGTCGCCACCTCCTCGCCGGTCTCGGCCGCGCGCCTGCGGGCGCGCTCGGCGCCGTCGGCGACCAGGAAGACCTTCAGCGGCGCGTCCGGGCTGACCACGGTGCCGATGTCCCGCCCCTCGGCGACGTAGCGGCCGGCGTCGATCAGCTCCCGCTGGCGCTCGACCATCGCCGCCCGGACCCCCGGATGCACCGAGACCCGGGAGGCGGCGACGCTCATCTCCGGCTCGCGGATCGCGGCACTCACGTCCTCGCCGGCGAGCGTCACCGCGCCGTCGGCGAACCCGATCTCGAGCCCGTCGGCGAGCTCGGCGAGCGCTGTCGGGTCGTCGGGGTCGATCCCGGCCCGCGCAGCCGCGAGGGCGACGCTGCGATACATCGCGCCCGAATCGAGGTAGGTGAAGCCGAGCGCCGCGGCGACGCCGCGGGCGACGGTTGACTTACCGGCCCCCGCGGGCCCGTCGATCGCGATCACCATTGCGGCGGTGAGGATAGGCTGCAACCGATGGAGAGCTGGGACATCTCGCGTCTCGACGTACAGCCGCGCAACCCGGCGGTGCTCGCCTCCGACGACGAGGGTCGCGTGATCGCGATCAACCTCCCCGCGGGCCAGAGCCTGCAGGACCATCAGGTGCACGAGCGCGCCTGGCTCGTGGTCGCCGCCGGCGAGGTCGAGATCGACGGCGGCGCCGGCGAGACGATCAGCGGGGGGCCGGGGCTGCTGGCCGCCTTCGAGCCGAACGAGCGCCGGGAAGTGCGGGCGACGACGGACTCCCGTCTGCTGCTCGTCCTCTCCCCCTGGCCCGGGGTCGGCCACCCGAGCGCCGGCGGCTGAGCCGACCTCCCACCAGGCGGACACGCACGGACATGCGAGCTAGGGCCCGGCCGAGGCCTGGACTCGGTCGCTTGTCCCGTCCGAGCGCTGCCAGGTGACGATGGCGTCGCCGTCGACGTCCATCGCGACCTGGGCATCGAACGCTTGCTGACGCACGCGGCCGGAGAGGAGCTGCACGGCGCTCAGGGCACCTGCGGCGGAGCGTGTTCGGGCCTCGACCCGGCGACTCGCCCCGTCGGATCGCAACCAGGTGAACACCGCGTCGCCGTCGGCGTCGACCGCGACCTGGGGGTTGAATGCGCTCTGCCCGGCGGCCGAGAGCGTCTGGACGGCGCTCAGGGTGCCGGTGGCCGAGCGCGCCTTCGCCTGGACGCGGGGCTCCGTCCCGTCGTAGAGCTCCCAGGTGAACACGGCGTCGCCGTCGGCGTCGACCGCGACCTGGGGGTTGAACGCGGTCTTTCCGGCGGCGGAGAGGGTCTTCACGGCGCTCAGGGCGCCATCGGTGGAGCGCGTTCGGAGCTGCACTCGGTGGCAGCAGAAGTTGTCCGGATCCGTCTCGTCGGACCGCAACCAGGTGAACACCGCGTCGCCGTCGGCGTCGACCGCGACCTGGGGGTTGAACGCGGTCTTTCCGGCGGCGGAGAGGGTCTGCACGGCGCTCAGGGTCCCGGCGGCCGAGCGCGCTACGGCCTGAACCCGGTCCTTGGTCCCGTCGAGGCGCTCCCAGGTGAACACGGCGTCGCCGTCGCCGTCGACCGCGACCTGGGGCTCGCTTGCGTGCTGCCCGGCGCCGGAGAGAGTCTGCACGGCGCTCAGGGTCCCGGCGGCCGAGCGCGCCCGGGCCTCGACCCGGAGATGTGCCCCATCGAAGCGCAACCAGGTGAATACCGCGTCGCCGTCGGCGTCGACCGCGACCTGGGGGTTGAATGCGTTCTGCCCGGCGGCCGAGAGTGTCTGCACGGCGCTCAGGGTGCCGCCGGCCGAGCGGGCCCGGGCCTGGATCCGGTACTTGGCCCCGTCGAAGCGCAACCAGGTGAACACCGCGTCGCCGTCGGCGTCGACCGCGACCTGGGGTCTTGACGCGCTCTGCCCGGGGGCGGACAGGGTCTGCACGGCGCTCAGGGTGCCGGTGGCCGAGCGCGCCCGGGCCTGGATCCGGTAATCCGTCCCGTCGGATCGCAACCAGGTGAACACCGCATCGCCGTCGGCGTCGACCGCGACCTCGGGGTCGCCCGGGTCCTGCCCGGGCGCGGAGAGGTTGATCGGCTCGGTCCATGCCGCTTCGGCGAGCGCGGGGACCAGCAGCCCGACCACGAGCAGCGCGCAGAACGAGGCCGAGAGGCCCTTCGCCCTCCCCGCATTCACCGCGGGCTTGCGCAGGGCACGGCAAAAGTGGCGGACGAGGATGCTCCGTTCGTCAGACGACCCCAGGGACGTCACGAAGCTAAGCGATCGGCAGCGGTTGCGAATCCGTATTCCCCCGCAGAGTTACTGCGAGATGCGGGACGATCTCGCTCAGGGACCAGGGACGTCGACCCGATCGTCCTCGCCGATCTCGCGCAGCACCCGCGCCGGAACGCCCCCGGCGACGACGCCGGCGGGAAGGTCGCGGACGACCACGCCTCCGGCCCCGACGACCGTGTCGGCGCCGATCTCGACCCCCGGACAGACGATCGCGCCGCCGCCGAGCCAGACGTTGTCGCCGATCGTGATCGGCGCGGCGCTCTCCCAGCCGTCGCGGCGTGCGTTCGGGTCGATCGGGTGGGTCGCGGTCAGGAGCTGCACGCGGGGGGCTAGCTGGCAGTTGCGGCCGACCGTGATCTCCGCGCAGTCGAGCATCGCGCAGTCGAAGTTGACGAAGGTCCCGGCACCGATCGCGATCCGCGCCCCGTAGTCGCAGCGAAACGGCTGCTTGACGACGACGCCCTCGCCGACGCTCCCGAGCAGCTCGGCGAGGATCGCACCGAGCGCCTCCCGATCGTCGGGCGGCGCGCCGTTGAAGCGTTCGACCAGGAGGATGGCGCGCTCGTGGTCGCGCCCGAGCTCGGCGTCGGGGCGATAGAGCTCGCCGCGCAGCATCCGCCGCTTCATCTCTCCCATCTCAGGCACCCGTCCGCAACCCTTCCAGATCCTGCGCGAACCCCGGGTAGCTGACCCCGGCCGCTTCGAAACCCCGCACCTCGACCCCGTCGCGGGAGCCGAGCCCGGCGACCGCGCCGAGCATCGCCAGCCGGTGGTCGCCGGCGGCATCCAACTCGCCGCCGCGCAGGCCGCCGGCGCCCGCGACCGCGAACCCGTCGCCGGTCGCCTCGATCTCCGCACCGAGCCCGCGCAGGCCCTCGACCACGGTGGCGATCCGGTCCGACTCCTTGTGGCGCAGCTCCTCCGCTCCCGAGACCACGGTCTCGCCGTCGGCGAAGCAGGCGGCGAGCGCGACCAGCGGCAGCTCGTCGATCGCCAGCGGTACCTCGCCGCCGCCGACGCGGGCTCCCTGCAGCGGCCCCGAGCGGCCGACGATCGTCGCCACCGGCTCCTGTCCCGCCGCCGCGGTCTCGATGACCTCGATCGCCGCCCCCATGCGGGTCAGGATCCCGAGCAGGCCGATGCGCCCGGGGTTGATCCCGACCCCCTCCAGCCGCACCTCGCTGCCGCGCACGAGCAGGGCGGCGACGAGGAAGTAGGCGGCCGAGGAGAAGTCGCCGGGCACGGCGATCGAGCCGGGCACGAGCCGCTCGGCCGGCTCGATCGCGATCCGCCGCGCGGGGAGCTCGCCGCGGATGGTCACCGGCGTGCCCGCGTTCTCGACCGTCAGCCGCGCGCCCGCGGCGCGCAGCATGCGCTCGGTGTGGTCGCGGGTGGGCCGCGACTCGATCACGCTCGTCGTGCCCTCGGCGAGCAGGCCGGCGAGCAGCACGCACGACTTCACCTGCGCGCTGGCGACCGGGAGCCGGTATTCGATCCCGCGCAACCGCGCGCCGCGGACCACCAACGGGACCAGCCGGTCGTCGCGAGCCTCGACCTCGGCGCCCATCTCCCGCAGCGGGGCGGTGATCCGGTCCACCGGGCGCCTGCGGATCGACTCGTCGCCGTCGAAGGTCCACTCGCCACCCGGCTGCCCGGCGAGCCACCCCGGCAGCAGCCGCAACAGGGTGCCCGCGTTGCCGACGTCGATCTCCGCCGCCCCGGCACCGCGCAGCCCGACGCCCTGCACCCGGAGTCCCAGCCCCCGATCGCCGACGGGCGCATTCCGTCCTCCCTGAGGACGAAAGGCGCCCGTCGCGGCCTCGGACGCCTCGACCTCGGCGCCGAGCACCTCGATCGCGGCGAGGGTCGAGCGTGTGTCGGCCGCATCGAGGTAGCCGCGGACGACGGTCTCCCCTTCCCCCATCGCGGCGACGATCGCCGCCCGGTGGGAGATCGACTTGTCGGGCGGGGGGACGAGCAGCCCGCGCAGGGGGCCTCCCGGGTCGAAGCGGGTCATCGGTCGCCGGGGAGGAGCGCGACCGAGTACCCGAGCCCGCGCACGATCTCGGCCGCGCGCTCGGCCTCGGCATCGCCCGCGACCCAGATCGCGATCGCCCCGGTGCGCATGTCGGATGCGGCCTGCAGCGCCATGTCCTCGATGTTGACCTGCTCGCGCCCGAGCGCCAGAGCGACCTCGGCCACGGTCCCGGGCCGGTTCGCGACGGCGATCAACAGCTCGCGTCGCTCGCCGCCGGGACCGCCCGCCTCGAGCAGCCGGCGGCGATCCTCGCCGGCGGCGGCGTGCCAGCCGCGGACCGCGTCGCGGTCGCCCGAGCGGATCAACCGGGCGGCCTCGCGCAGGCGCTCGCCGACCGAGTCGAGGCCCGAGGCCACCGCGTCGGCGTTGCTGGCGAAGATGTCGGCCCAGATCGAGGGATTGGCGCCCGCGACCCGGGTCGTGTCGCGAAAGCTGGTGCCGACCTCCGGCAGGCGCTCGGACTCGTCCGCGAGCGCGCCGGCGGCCTCCGACACGAGCACGTTGGCGAGCACGTGCGGGAGATGGCTGACCATGGCCATCACCCGGTCGTGGGTCTCGGCATCGATCGCCTGCGGACGGGCGCCGAGCTCTGAGACCGTGCTCTGCAGGAGGTCGTAGTGGACGCCGCTCGAGCTCTCGGTCGGGGTCAGGTACCAGCGCGCGTCCTCGAGCAGGTCGGCCCGCGCGTTCTCGACCCCCGAGGTCTCGGCGCCCGCGAGCGGATGCCCGCCGATGAACCGGTCGAAGCCGGGCTCGGCGACCAGGCCCTCGATCAGCTCTCGCTTGGTCGAGCCGACGTCGGTGATCACGGTCCGCTCGCCGCTCGCCGCCAGCGCCTCGGTGGCGAGCCCGGGGAGTGCGGCGACGGGCGCGGCACAGAAGACGACCCGGGCGCCGTCGACCGCGTCGGCGACCGAGCCGGCGCCCCGGTCGAGCGCCCCGAGCTCGAGCCCCTGCTCGAGCCTGGCCGCGCTCGTGTCGAAGCCGACGACCTCGGCTTCCAGGCGTCGCCGCGCGGCGAGCCCGATCGAGCCGCCGATCAGCCCGACGCCTAGGACCGCGATCCTCAAACGCTCACACGCTGACCAGCTTGCCCGCCACCTCGGCCACCCGGCGGACCTGCTCGGCGTACTCGGCGAACCCGGAGGTCGGCAGCGCCTGCGGGCCGTCGCAGATCGCGTGCTCGGGGTCGTTGTGGACCTCGACGATGATCCCGTCGGCGCCCGCCGCGGCGGCCGCCATCGACATCGCCGGGACCCAGTCGCGGCGCCCGGGCGCGTGGCTCGGGTCGATCACGATCGGCAGGTGGGTGAGGTCGCGCAGGACCGGGATCGCGAGCAGGTCGAGGGTGAAGCGGTAGGCGGTCTCGAACGTGCGGATCCCGCGCTCGCACAGGATCACGTTCGGGTTGCCCTCCTTGAGCACGTACTCCGAGGCCATCAGCAGGTCGTCGAGCGTCGAGGAGAGGCCGCGCTTGAGCAGCACCGGCTTCGTCGTCCGCCCGGCCTCGGTCAGCAGGTTGTAGTTCTGCATGTTGCGGGCGCCGATCTGGATCACGTCGGCGACCTCGACCACGTCCTCGATGTCGCGGACGTCCATCAGCTCGGTGACCACCGGCAGCCCGGTCTCCTCCTTGGCCTCCTGCAGCAGGCGCAGGCCCTCGACCCCGAGGCCCTGGAAGCTGTAGGGCGACGTGCGCGGCTTGTAGGCCCCGCCGCGGAGCATCGTCGCCCCGGCGTCGGCGACAACATGGGCGACCTCGAGCGTCTGCTCGCGGCTCTCGACCGTGCACGGGCCGGCGATGAGGCCGAAGTGCTCGCCGCCGATGCGGCGGCCGTCGACGTCGATCACCGTCCGCCCGCCCTTCTTGAACTGAGCCGAGGCGAGCTTGTAGGGCTTCAGGATCGGCACCAGGTGGTCGACCCCGGGCGAGCCCTCGAGCCCGAGCGCGGCGACGCGGTCGCGGTCGCCGATCGCCCCGATCACGGTCAGCAGCTCGCCCTTCGAGAGGTGGGCCGAGCAGCCGACCTCCTCGATTCGCTCGACCACGTGAGCGATCTGCTCCTCCGTGGCCCCCTCTTTCATCACGATCATCATCTTGTTCTCCGCGGCTTTCTTGAGCGGTGGTGCGTACGACTAGCTGGGGCCTATGGCGTCCGGTGTGAAGATCCTGCGCTTCGTGGGTGGGCCTCGCGGCCGGCCGGACGCCTAGCTAAATCGCCAATAGGCAAACCACGCGCACGACTGGGAGCCCAGAGCCGGGCCGGTCGCAAGAGCCGTGTAGGAGGCGTGGTCCACTGCCGGTTTTGTACCACCTTGCTGCGCAAAGAGCAACCGGCGGCACCGGCCGGCGAGCCCGCGGGTAACTTGGCCCAATGCTCAAGCTCGCCGCCCTCGCGGTCGCCGCCTCACTCGCAGCGGGTGGCGGCCAGCCCCGGTTCGAAGGCCATGCCGAACGCATCGACGGCAAGCTGCGCGAGCGGGTCGAGGGCAGCTCGTGGCGTCCGGGGTGCCCGGTCGGCCTCGGCAAGCTGCGGCTGCTCGAGCTCACCCATTGGGGCTTCGACGAGCGCGCCCACCACGGACGCCTGATCGTCAACCGCCGCTTCGCCGCCGAGACGGTCGCCGTGTTCAAGCGGCTCTACCGGCTCCGCTATCCGATCCGGCGCATGGAGCTGATCGACCGCTTCGGCGCCGACGACCACCGCTCGATGGCCGCCGACAACACCTCGGCCTTCAACTGCCGCTTCGTCGCCGGCACGCAGCGGTGGTCGATGCACGCCTACGGCCTGGCGATCGACCTGAACCCGATCGAGAACCCCTACGTCTCGGGCTCGCACGTCTCCCCGCCCGCGGGCGAGCCCTACGCCGACCGCTCCCGCCACGCCGCCGGGATGATCCATCCGCACGACGCCGTGGTGAGGGCGTTCGCGCGCAAGGCCGGCTGGGAGTGGCTCGGCGACGGCTCGCTTCCCTATCGCGATTACCAGCACTTCTCGTCCGACGGGAGCTGAGCGCCGATGCTGATCCGCGCCCGCCCCGGCCTCGACCTGCGCTCGGTCGGGCCCCGCGACGCGCCGGAGCTCAACGCCCTGATCGCCGCCGATCGCGACCGCCTGGCGCGCTACATGCCCTGGGCGGCGGATCAGACGCTCGACGGCACCCGCGAGTTCATCCGCGCCGCGGTCGAGCAGGAGGCCGCCGGCGACGGCTTTCAAGCCGTGCTCGTCGACGGCGGCGCGATCGCCGGCGTCGCCGGCTATCACCGCATCGACCGCGCCAACGCCTCGACCTCGATCGGCTACTGGCTCGCGGCCTCGCACGAGGGCCGCGGGCTGATGACGGACGCGGTGGCCGCGCTCGTCGGCCACGCCTTCGAGCAATGGCGCCTGCACCGGATCGAGCTGCGGATCGCGCCCGGCAACGACCGCAGCCGGGCGCTGGCGGCGCGGCTCGGGTTCCGGGAGGAGGGGATCATGCGCGAGGCCGAGCGCTTCAGCGACGAGCACCGCGACCTGATCATGCACTCGCTGCTGGCGCGCGAGTGGTCCGGCCGCTCCAGCTAGACGAGCTCCTCCAGGGCGGCGAGGAAACGGCGGTTCTGCTCCGGGGTCCCGTAGGTGACCCTGATGTGCCCCGGACCGCCGAGCGGAGTTCCCGCGCGCACGAGGATGCCGCGCTCGGCGAGCGCGGCGACGACCTCGGCCTCGTCGGCGTCGCCGAGCGAGATCCAGGAGAAGTTCGCCTGCGAGTCGGGCGTCTCGAGTCCCAGCGCCCGCACCCCCTCCTCGACCATGACCCGCTCGACGATGTTGCGCTCGACCCGCTCGCTGACGTCGTCGGCGTGCGTGATCGCCTCGGCCGCGGCGGCCTGCGCGAGCGCGTTGACGCTGAACGGCTGGCGCACCGCGTCGATCGCGGCGCGGAAGGCCGGCGCGCCGAGGGCGTAGCCGACCCGCAGGCCCGCGAGCCCGTAGACCTTGCTGAACGTGCGCAGCGTGACCAGGTTGGGGAACTCGCGGCGCAGGTCCGCGCCCGCGTCGGGGTGGTCGTCGAGCTGGAACTCCGCGTAGGCCTCGTCGACGAGCACCGTGACGTGACCCGGCAGTCGCTCGCAGAGCTCGCCGATCCGCTGCGCCGGCAGGTGGGTGCCGGTGGGGTTGTTCGGATTGCAGACGACCACCAGCTGGGTTGCGACGGTGACCTCGGCGGCGATCGCCTCGAGGTCGTGCTCGGCGCGGTCGTTGAGCGGGACCCGGATCTCGCGCGCGCCGGAGAGCGGCGCCAGGTACGGATACATCGAGAACGATGGCCAGGCGAAGACGAGCTCGGCACCCGGCTCGCACAGTGCCATCGCCGCCGCCAGCAGGATCTCGCAGGAGCCGTTGGCCACCGCGATCTCCGCCGGGTCGACCTCGAAACGCTCGGCGATCCGGCGTCGCAGGAGCGCGGCGCTGGGGTCCGGGTAGCGGTTGGTGGCCGTGGCCGCGCGCGCGATCGCCTCCGCGACAGCCGGGTGGGGCCCATAGGGCGACTCGTTCGAGGCGAGCTGGGCGATGCCCTCGCCGGCGATCGACTCGGGCGCCTTGCCCGCCGGGGCGCCCGGGACGTAACCCGGGATCGCGGCGAGCTTGCGTGAGAACTCGACCGCCACGGCTACTGGGCGCTGTGCAGGTCCGCCCGCAGCTTGCGGGTCTCGCCGATGTAGACGTGGGCGGGACCGTGGTCGATCGGGGCGTGGTAGTGGGCGAGCACGCGGATCACCCGTTCCATCGCCCCTGGCACGTCCATCTCGCGGTTGCAGAGCAGCGGCACCGAGGAGAGACCCACGGCGCGCGCGCCGACAGCGGGGAACTGCGCGTCGAGGTCGTCGGTGCAGGTGAGGATCACCGAGACGAAGTCCGCCGGCTCGAGCGAGTTGCGGGCCATCAGCTCGCGCATCAGCTCCTCGGTGGCGCTGAGGATCGAGGGCTCGTCGTTGCGGTCCGCCTGCACGGCGCCGCGCACCGCCCAGACGCGTAGCTGGGGATCGGTCATCGGCGAGGATCCTTCCAGAGCCGGCGCAGCTCGGCGGCGCGCAGCTTCCGCGACTGCCCCAGCGCAAGGCCCTCGAGCTTCAGCGGACCAAAGGCGACCCGCTCGAGCTCGAGCACCTCGTTGCCGATCGCCTCCGCCATTCGCCGGACCTGGCGATTGCGGCCCTCTCGGATCGTGATCTCGACCACCCGCGGCGATATCCGGCGCACCCGCGCCGGTGCGGTGCGCCCGTCGCCGAGCTCGACCCCCTGCCGGAGCCGGCCGAGGGCGTCGTCGGTGGGCGGACGGCGCAGCCGGGCACGGTAGGTCCGCGGCACCCGGTAGCGGGGATGGGTGAGCCGGTTGGCGAGCTCGCCGTCGTTGGTGATCAGGATCAGGCCGGTCGAGTCGGCATCGAGCCTCCCCACCGGGTACAGGCGCCGGTTGGAGTCGATCAGCTCCGTGACCGCGCGCCGACGGCCCGGCTCGCGCGCGGTCGAGGTCACCCCGGCCGGCTTGTTCAGCATCCAGACCTCGCGGGGCTCCGGGCCGACCGGCCGCCCGTCGACCTCCACCCCGCTCTCGTAGTCCACGTCCCGCGCCGGATCGCGGACCACCCGCCCGGCCACGGTCACGTGCCCGGCGACGATCAGCTCCTCGGCGCGGCGGCGCGAGGCGACTCCCGAATGGGCGAGGTACTTGCCGAGTCGCATGCGGCGAGGCTAGCCGCCGGCGACGGCTACTCCGCGCGCTGCTCGCCGGCCTTCAGGAGGCGCTCGCGCAGCTCGGCCTCGACCTCCGGCGTCGGGTCGAAGCGCGCCGGGTCGGGCAGCGCGTCGAGGCCGGACAGGCCGAAGAGGCGCTCGAAGAGCGGCGTCGTGCGGTGGATCACGGCGCCGAAGCGCGACCGGCCGGACTCCTCGATCAGCCCGCGCTCGGTCAGCGTCTGCACGGCCGACTCCGACGAGACGCCGCGGATCCTGGCGATCTCCGGCCGCGAGACCGGCTGCAGGTAGGCGACGATCGACAGCGTCTCGGCCTGAGCCTGGGTCAGCGGGGGCGTCTTCGGCCGCGCCAGCAGCCGGCGCGCCGAGTCGCCGGCGTCGGGGTGGGCGGCGAGCGTGTGGCCGCCGGCGACCTCGCGCAGGACCACGCCCCGGCCGGCGAGCGCCGAGCCGAGCAGGTCGAGGGCGCGATCGATCTCGGCCTCGGTCGCCTCGCAGGCCTCGGCGAGCTCGGCCGTGCTCACCGGCTCGGGCGAGAGGAAGAGCAGCGCCTCGACGATGGTCTCCAAGCGAGGTCGTCGCCGAGCCCCACCCGGCACGCCCGGACGCGAAGCGGAGGACATGGCCGGACTTATTGTCTATCGGGCCGAAGACGTTTCCCTGCTCCCAGGTCGCCTCGCCCTGCTTGTGGAGCTCGAGCAGCGCGAACAGGGTCACGGCCTGGGTGAGCTTGTCCTGGTCGCCAAAGGTTTCATCGAAGTCGATCGACCGCTCCCCGGCGAGCAGCTCGCGCAGCAGCCGCAGGCGCCGCTCGAGCGAGACGGTCGGGCGGATGTGGCTCGTGTCGGGCTCCGGAGGCTGGCGGAGCAGGTCCCCGATCGAGGCCGCGAGCAGCTCCGGGTCGTAGCTCGGCCGGGCGGCGTCGAGGGCAACGCGCCGCAGCTCCGGCGGCAGCGGCGCCGAGCGGTAGAGGTAGCGCCGGCCGTCGGCGTGCAGCTCGGCGAAATGGGCGGCCGCGTCGCGGTACCGGCGGTACTCGAGCATCCGCGCGAGCAGCTCCTCGGCCGCCTCCTCGGGCTCGAGCGCGATCGCCTCCTCCTCGGGCGCCGGCAGCAGCAGCCGCGACTTGAGCTCCAGCAGCGAGGCGATCAGGACCAGGAACTCGGTCGCGGCCTCGAGGTCCAGGTCGCCCCGCTCCTCGACCCGCTCGAGGTAGGCGATCACGATCTCCCCCAGCTCCACCTCGGCGAGCGCGATCTCCTCGCGCAGGACGACCGTCATCAGCAGGTCGAACGGCCCCGCGAAGACGTCCAGGTCGAGGTCGAGCTCTGCGGCTCTCACATCCACAACACTAGGCTGCCGAGCGGCGGTCATAGGCTGCGGGGCCATGGGAGGCGACGAGGAGCGCGTGAAGCCACGGGACGGCTCGGAGCTCGAGCCGCGTCCGCACGCGGTCGACATCTACGAGCGGGTCTGCGACGACACCATCGAGGAGCTCGAGCGCCCTCCCTCGAGCCTCGCGTTCTCGGGCCTGTTCGCCGGCTTCACCGTCGCCCTGGCGCCGCTCGCCTACGCCCTCGCGCTGGTCGCCCTGCCCGACGCCGACTCGTCGAAGTTCGTCGCCGCCCTGCTCTACCCGATCGGCTACATCGCGGTGATCATCGGCCGGGCGCAGTTCTTCACCGAGAACACGCTCTACCCGGTGATGGTCTCGATGCGCAAGCCGGAGTACCTGCGCACCTCGAGCCGGCTGTGGGCGATCGTGTTCGCCACCAATCTGGCGGGAGCCCTGCTGTTCGCCCTGCTCGCGATCTTCACCGGGGCCCTCGGCGACCCGACGCAGGCGAAGCTGGTCGCCGAAGGCGTCGGAGACACCTCGGGGCCGCTGACCTCGACCTTCTGGAGCGCCGTCGTCACCGGCTGGCTGCTGGCGCTGGTCGCCTGGCTGGTCGAGGCCTCCGAGCACGCGATAGGCCAGATCGCTGTGATCTGGGCGATCACCTTCGTGGTCGGGCTGGGCGGCTTCGACCATTGCATCGCGACCACCGTCGAGGCCTTCTGCGCCCTGTTCGAGGGCCCTCTCGCGCTCGGGGACCTGCTCGGCTGGCTCGCCGTGACCACCGCCGGCAACATCGCCGGAGGGGTGATGATCGTCGCGGCGATCAACTACGGGCAGGTGCGCCAGGAGGACGGCGACTAGTGCACGTGGTCGTACTTGCGGGCACGTGCACTAGCCACCGGGCCCGATGCCCATCGCGTCGCGCACCTCGGCGACCGTGGCCGAGGCGATCGTTCGCGCCTTCTCGGCTCCGGCGCCGAGAATCGCCTCGAGCTCTTTCTCGTCGCCGCGCAGCTCGTCGTAGCGCTCGCGCACCGGCGCCAGGTAGTCGACGACCGCGTCGGCGACCGCACGCTTGAAGTCGCCGTAGCCCGAGCCCTCGAACTCGGACTCGATCGACGCCGGATCGGTGTCGCGGATCACCGAGAGGATCTCGATCAGGTTCGCGATCCCCTCCTTGCCCTCCCCGCGGACCACCTCCGAGCCCGAGTCGGTGACCGCGCTCATCACTTTCTTGCGCACCGTCTCGGCCGGGTCGAGGACGAGGACGGTGCCCTGCTCGGAGCCGCCGGTTGTCGACATCTTCGCCGTCGGCTGCTGCAGGTCCATCACCCGCCCGCCGACCTCCGGAATTCGCACCTCCGGCACGACCAGGATTGGGGCGCCGGGCACGAAGCGCTCGTTGAAACGGCGGGCGATCTCGCGCATCAGCTCGACGTGCTGGCGCTGGTCGTCGCCGACCGGCACCTCGCCGGCCTTGTAGAGGAGCACGTCGGCGGCCATGAGGACCGGGTAGAGGAAGAGCGCCGCCGAGACCAGCTCGCGCTGCTTCGCAGTCTTCTCCTTGAACTGGTGCATGCGGTTGAGGTCGCCGTGCGCGGTGACCGCCGAGAGCAGCCAGGTGAGCTCGGTGTGCTCGCGGACGTCGGACTGGCGGAAGAGGATGCAGCGGCCCGGGTCGAGCCCGGCGGCGACCAGGATCGCTGTCGTGTCGTAGAGGCGCTCGCGCAGCTCGGCCGGGTCGTACGCCACCGAGATCGCGTGCAGGTCGACGATGCAGTAGATCGCCTCGCCGTCGCCGGCCCGATCCTGGCCCTCGACGTACTGGCGGATCGCCCCGATGTAGTTGCCGAGGTGCTTGCGCCCGGTCGGCTGGATGCCGCTGAAGATCCTCACGCGGGGGAATGTAGTGGCGGCGGTCGGCGGCCCGGCGTCAGGAGGGGGCGAGGCTCGGCTCGGCCTCGCCCTCGGGCCGCCGGGGCGCTCCGTCGGCGGTTCGCCCGCACTCGCCCGCGGTCGCGGCTGCCCCGGGGCCGGGGGCGGGAGCGCGATCGGGCGGACGCTCCGGATTGCGGACGCCGAGCAGTGCGATCACGCCGCCAACCACCATCAGGACGGTGGCGATCAGCATCCCCAGGTGGAAAGCCGACTCCGAGGAGTCGAGGATCTCTGTGTCGAGCGTCGCCGCCTCGCCCGCGGGGACGTTGCCGACGTCGCCACCGGAGAGCGGTTGCTCCTTGGCCGAGTCGACGGCCGCCGACGCCTCGGCGCTCAGCTGCCGGTCGGCGATCCGCTCGTCGAGAGCGGAGGAGAACTGGGCCGAGACCACGGCCCCGAGGGCGGCGATCGCCAGCACCGTCGCCACCCTCGCGAAGGCGTTGTTGACTCCTGAGGCGACGCCGACGTGTCGCTCCTCGACCGAGTCGAGCACGGTGGTCGTCAGTGGCGCCACGGTCATCGCGAGGCCGAGCCCGAACAGCACCATCGCCGGCAGCACCTGGGTCACGTAGTTCGGATCCGAGTCGAGCATGGTCAGCAGGCCCAGGCCGACGGCGGCGATCAGCGGACCGACCCCCATCGGGATGCGCGGCCCGATCCGCGAGGCCAGTGCCCCGAAGCGCCCGGAGAGGGCGAACATCATCAGCGTCACGGGTGTGGTCGCCGCGCCGGCCTGGAACGCGGAGTAGCCGGCGACCTGCTGCAGGAACAGGGTGATGAAGAAGAACGCCCCGCCGAGCGCCGCGTAGACGCAGAGCGTCGCCAGGTTGACGGTGCTGAAGTTGTGCGAGCGAAACAGCTCCAGCGGCAGCACCGGAGCCGACGTGCGCGACTCCCACCAGACGAAGAGGAAGAGGCACGCGATCCCGCCGACGAGCGGGACCCAGACGATCGGGTCGGAGAACCCGTACGTGGGCTGCTCGATCAGCGCGAACACGGGCCCCGCGAGCCCGAACGCGGACAGGCCGATCCCGAGCCAGTCGATCCCGTGGACGGCCTCGGGGTCGGAGCTCTCGGACACGGCGCGCAGCGCCAGCCAGATCGTGAACGCGATCAGCGGCAGGTTGACCCAGAAGATCAGCCGCCAGTCGATCTCGACCAGGAGTCCGCCGCCGACCGGCCCGATCAGGGTCGAGATCCCGGCCCACGCCGTCCACAGCCCGACGGCGCGCCCGCGCGCCTCGCCCTCGAACGTCGCGGCGAGGATCGCCAGCGAGCCCGGGACGAGCAGTGCGCCGGTGATCCCCTGCAGCGCCCGCGCCCCGATCAGGGTCTCGCTGGTCGGGGCGATCGCGCACAGGACCGAGCAGATCGCGAACCCGATGAGCCCGATCACGAACAGCCGCCGGCGGCCGAACAGGTCCCCGAGCGAGCCGCCGACCAACAGCAGCGAGACCAGGGTCAGCATGTAGGCCTCGACGATCCACTGCTGCCCGGCGAGTCCCGTGTCGAGGTCCTCCTGGATCGTCGGCAGGGCGACGTTGACCACGGTCGAGTCGAGGAAGACGATCGTCGAGCCGAGGATGGTCGCGATCAGGGTCAGGCGTTGGGTGCGCGTCACCGCCCTGAGTTTCGCAGGGACCTCGCGCAGCCCGGCCGCCGTACCCCGGGTGTCGATCCATCCGGTGAGGAGGAGTGAGATGTCTCGGAAGCGCAGGACGGTGCTCGGGCTCGGGTTGGTGGCGGCGGCGTGCGCGGTCGCGGTCGCACCGGCCTCCGGGGACGGCCTACCGGTGCCGTTCGACGGTGCGGTCAACGTCGGCGTTCCGAGCGAGGACGGTGACTACCGCTACTCGGCGGTGAGCGCCGGCGAGAGCACGACCGCGCTGCAAATCGCGACCAGAACCGGCGAGATCCAGCGCAGCCTCAGGCTGCGCGGCGACTTCGCCGTGCCGCTGGTCGCCTACGACTCGACCCCGAGCGGCCTCTCCGCGAACGGGCGAACTCTGGTGCTGATCGAGCCCCGAGCCCGCTTCCCCCGCGAGCAGACGACGTTCGCGCTCATCGACGCCGAGCGCATGCGGTTGCGCGACGAGTTGACGCTCGACGGCGACTTCAGCTTCGACGCCCTGTCGCCGGACGGACGGACGATGTACCTGATCTCGTATCCGGAGCCGCGCGACCCGACCGCCTACGAGGTGCGCGCCTACGACCTCGCGAGCGAGCGGCTGCTACCAGAGCCGATCGTCGATCCGAACGAGTCCGGCGAGGAGATGGCGGGGTGGCCGCAGACTCGGGCACTGAGCCCGGACGGGCGCTGGGCGTACACCCTCTACCTGCCGGCCGACCGCGACCATCCGCCGTTCATTCACGCGCTCGACACCGAGCGCGGCACCGCGGTCTGCATCGACCTCGACGCGCTCGGCGAGTACAGGAACTTCGTCGGCCTCGGGCTGCAGCCGAGCCCCGACGGAAGCGCGCTGACGGTCAGCAACGGCCCGCGGGCGTTGGCCGAGGTCGACCTCGGATCGTTCGAGGTCAGCCGACCGCCTCCCGTGGCGGTCTCGCCGCCTCCCGCGGCGGTGGGCGGCGGCGACGGCCCGCCCTGGGCCGTGATCGGCGGCGCGGGGGCGCTGACGATCGCCGCCGGCTCGCTGATCCTGTTCCGCCGCCGGCGGCGGCCGGCCGGCGGGGAGGACGAGCTCGTGCGGCTCGTCCGCGTCGACGGCGCGGATGCCAAGAGCGAGCGGGAGGCCGAATGCGAGCCGGTCCGCTGACGCTGCTCGCCATGGTCGCGGTCGCCGTCGCGGCGCTCGGGGTCTCCGATGCTGGCGGAGGCAGCCCGGGTCCGCGGGCGAGCCCGGGCCCGTCAGCCGGAGCGCCGCCCGCGCACGCCCTCGACGGCGGCCCCGTCGCCCGGCTCGAGGGCGCGATCGCGCCGCGCCGCGCGGTCGTGCGCTCGGAGACAGTGACGATCGGCCGTTCGGCCAGGGGACGCCCGATCCGCGCCGTCGCGCGCAACGGGATCGGCGACGCGCGTGGCGCCGATGGCAACGGCGACGGGCCGCTGGTCCTCGTCTTCGGCTGCATCCACGGCGACGAGTGCGCGGGCATCCGCGCGGCCCGGCTGGCCGACCGTGGCTGCCCGCCGTACGGCGGCGGTCTCGTGGTCGTCGACGACCTGAACCCGGACGGCCGCGCCGCCGGGGTCCGGGTGAACGCCCGCGGGGTCGACCTGAACCGCAACTTCGCCTCGGGGTGGCGGCCGATCGGAACTCCGGGCGATCCGCAGTACTCCGGCCCGGCGCCGTTCTCGGAGCCCGAGTCGCGGCTCGCCCGCCGCCTGATCCGCGCCGTGCGCCCCGACGTGACGATCTGGTTTCACCAGCAGTCCGAGCGCCTGGTGCGCGCCTGGGGCCCGAGTGTCCCCGTCGCCCGCGTCTACGCGCGACTCTCGGGCGAGCCCTTCGTGCCGCTGCCGTGGCTCGACGGCACGGCGCCGAACTGGCAGAACCACCGCTTCGCCGGCACGAGCTCGTTCGTGGTCGAGCTGCCGAGCGCCGGCCCTGTGCGCGCCGACCAGCACGGTCAGGCGATCTTCGAGCTCTCCCGCGTGCTCCTGCGCCGGCCCGAACTCTGGGAGGGAGCGGATGGCTGAGGCCGCGGCGCCCGCGCTGGCGGGACAATCGCGGGTGGCGATGAGCGTCGACCCGGCCTCAGAGCGACTCCCCGTCCTGCTGCGAGCGGGACTGCCGCGCAAGCGGCGCGACGGCGCCCTGGTGCGCGACGCGCAGAGCGGCTCCGCCGAGGCGCTCGAGGAGCTCTTCCGCCGCCACTGGCGGCGCGCGCACCGGGCCGCCTATTTGGTCGTCGGCGACTCGGCCGCGGCCGAGGACATCGCCCAGGAGTCGTTCCTGGCGGCGGTCAGGGCGCTGGACCGGTTCGACCGCAGCCGACCCTTCGGGCCCTGGCTGCACCGGATCGCGGTCAACCGCGCGATCGACTTCGCCCGCGCGCGGGCGCTGCGCGGCGAGAGCGCTCTCCCGGAGGCCCCGGAGGCGAGCGCGGACGAGCCCGACGCGATCTCGGACGAGCTGCTGGCGGCGCTCGCCCGGCTGAGCCCCGAGCACCGCGCGGTGGTCGTGCTCCGCTACGTGCTCGAGTACACGCCCGGCGAGATCGGCGAGCTCCTCGGCCTGCCGCGCGGGACGGTCAACTCGCGGCTGCGGCGCGGCCTCGACCAGCTCCGCCCGGCAATCGAGAGGGAGGGCACGTGAGCCGGGGCGACCGCGAGCTCGGGGAGCGGCTGCGTGACCTGCGCGCCCCGGACGAGGCCGCGAGCGAGGAGCGCTCATGGGAGCTCGTCCGCGCGGCCTACGCCGAACGCGGCGTGCCGCCGCGGCCGAGCCGGCGCACGCGGCGGCTGGTGCTCGCGGTCGTCGGCGGCGCCGTGGCGCTCGCCATCGGCCTCAGCCCGGCCGGGGCGAAGGTCGCCGACCTGGTCGGCGACGCGGTCGGGATCGGCGAGCCCGACGCGAAGCCGGCCCTGCGATCGCTGCCCGCGGAGGGGGAGCTGATGGTCTCCGCGCCGAGCGGCCTCTGGGTGGTCTCCGACGACGGCTCGAAGCGGCTGCTGGGCGAGTACGGCGAGGGGGCCTGGTCGCCGAACGGGCTCTACGTCGTCGCCGCCGCCGGCCGGGAGCTGGTCGCGCTGGAGCCCGACGGCGACGTCCGCTGGGCGTATTCGGCGCCGGGCGAGGTCCACGACCCGCGCTGGGTCGGGACCGCGCTCGACACCCGGATCGCGTATCGGAGCGGCGACGACCTGCGCGTGATCGTCGGCGACGGAAACGGCGACACCGATCGCCTGATCGCCCGCGACGTCGCGCCCGTGGCGCCCGCCTGGCGGCCCGTGACGGACGAGAGTGGGACGTTCGGCCCGTATGTGCTCACCTACGTCGACGGGTCGGGCCACGTGCGCACGGTCGATGCCGACACGGGCGAGCGCCGGCCCACGACGCGGCTCGACCGGCTGCGCCTCGCGGCGGCCGGGGACCGCGAGGGCGTCCGGCGCGCGCTCTCGCCGGCAGGCGACGAGGTGGCGACACTGGAGCGGGTCGGCGCCTCGAGCCGGCTGTTCTCGGGCCCGATCGGCGGACGTCCGCGCCCGCTCTTCTCGGCCCGGGGGGACCTCACCGGTCCCACGTGGTCGCCCGACGGGCGCTGGGTGCTCGTGGGCTGGCCGGCCGCCGACCAGTGGCTGATGATCGAGGCCGAGCGGCCGCACACGCCCGTTCCCTTCGGCCGGATCTCCGAGCAGTTCGACCCCGGCGACACCGGCCGCGCGCACTTCCCCCGGGTCGAGGGGTGGGTCCTGCCCGCGGACTGAGGGCTGCGGTTACGTCCGGACGCGGGCGTAGTCTGATCGAACATATGTTCGTGACGACTGACGACCTCGCCGAACGCCCGCTCGAGCTGATCGAGCGCGAGATCGAGTCGCTGGCGGCGCGCATCACCGCCGGGTCGGCGCGCTGGCTCGAGCTGGTGGCCGAGTTCGACCGCCGCGAGGGCTGGGGCGGGACCGGCTGCCGCTCGACCTGCGAGTGGGTGGCGTGGCGCTGTGCGCTCACCCCCCGCTCGGCGCGCGAGCACGTGCGGGTGGCGCGGGCGCTGCGCGAGCTGCCCTTGATCCGCGAGGCCTTCGGGGCGGGGGCGCTGAGCTACTCGAAGGTGAGGGCGCTGACCCGGGTGGCGGACGGCGAGAGCGAGGCGGAGCTGGTCGAGCTCGCCCGGCACGCCACCGCCGCCCAGCTCGAGCGCATGGTCCGGGCGGCGCGGCGCGTGACGGCGGCGCAGGCCGGCCAGCAGCAGCGCGAGAGCTACCTGCGCTGGTACTGGGACGAGGACGACGGCTGTCTCCACCTGGACGCGAAGCTCCCGCCCGAGGACGGGGCGCTCCTCCTGCGGGCGCTGGACGCAGCGCGCGACGCGCTTCACGAGCGCCGGCTGGCCGAACTCGAGGAGTCCGACGACGACCGGGACGGTTCCGCGGGACCGCTTGCTGCCTCAGAGCCGAGCGGTTCCGCGGAACCGCCCCTGCAGCCGCTCTCTCCATGGGACTCGCGCCACCGCCGCGCCGGCCACCCGACCAACGCGGAATCGCTTGCGGCGATCTCCGAATGCGCCCTCGCTCGCCCGCCGGCGGGGCTCGGCGGCGGTGAGCGAAACCAGCTCGTGGTGCACGTCGACGCCTCCACCCTGGCCACCGACTCCCCGGGCGCCGGCATGCCCACCGGCTCGGGAAGCTGCGCGGTTGCCGACGGGCCCGGGATCTCGCCGGAGACCGCGCGGCGCCTCGCGTGCGACAGCTCGGTGGTCGCCGTGGTCGAGCGCGACGGCAGGCCGCTCGAGGGCGGGCCGCTCGACGTCGGGCGAAGAACCCGGTCCGTCCCGCCCGCGGTACGCCGGGCGCTGGCGGTGCGCGACCAGCGTTGTCAGTTCCCGGGCTGCGAGCGCCACCGCTTCGTCGACGCCCACCACATCGTCCACTGGGCCCGGGGCGGGCCGACGAGCCTCGGCAACCTGGTCCTGCTCTGCCGCCACCACCACCGTCTCGTGCACGAGGGTGGCTACTCGGTCTCGCTCGATCGGGAGGGCCGACGGCTCTTTCGCGATCCGGCCGGGGCGCAACTCCCGACCTCTCCCCCTCCCCCGTGCAGCTCGCCGCCGCTGCCGCCGGCCGAGGCCCCGACCCTCACAGGTACCGGGGAGAAGATGGACCTAGGACACTGCGTCGACGCCGTGCTGACCGCGGCCGGTTCGGACCCCTAGCCGCGTCGCGGGGCGCGCGGCGCGCTACGGCTCGGGCGGCTCGCGGAGCTGCTGGGCGGGCGTGAAGAAGTTCCGGTAGGCGAGCGTGGTGGCGATCAGGGCCGAGAGGGCGACGGCGCCGAGCAGTACCCAGAGCAGGATCAGCTGCAGGCGGACGGCGTCGATCGGGTCGGCGCCGGCGAGCAGCATCCCGACCATCGTCCCGGGGAAGAAGATCAGGCCCGTGGTCTTGGTCGAGTCGATGAGCGCGATCGTCCCCGAGCGCAGGCTGCGCCGGACGCTCGGCATCGCGGCGACGGTCGCGGTCGCGCCGAGCGCCAGCGTCGCCTCGATCTGGCGGGCCCGGTCGGTCATCTCGTCGCCGAGCCGGTTGAGCGCCACCGCGGCGGCGGTCATCGAGTTGCCGACGACCATCCCGCCCACCGGGACCAGGAAGCGCGGAGTCGGCTCGAACACCCCGAGCGCCACCACCAGCCCGAGGGTCGCGCCGCCGGCGACCCCGAGCGCGACCAGCAGCGGCCAGAACGCATTCGGCACCCGCCGCGCGCGCTGGCGCGCGGTGAACGCGCCGAAGACGACCATGACCGCGATCAGCGCGAAGACGAGCGCCAGGCTGTCGGTGTCGAAGATCGCCTGGATCACGTAGCCGATCGCGATCAGCTGGATCGCCGAGCGGACGACCGCGATCCCGATGTCCCGCTCGAGCCCGGTCCGGCGCCAGAGCGAGACCGCGACCGCGACCGCGACCAGGACGAGGCTGGCGGCGACCTCGCCGAGGGTGACGTCGATGCCGACGGTCATCTCGGCACCACCGCCCCGAGCAGGTCCGACGTCGGTCCCTGGTCGACGGCTCGCCCCGCCTCGATGCGCACCAGCCAGTCGGACATCCGCCGGGCCTGGTCCAGGTCGTGGGTGACGAGCACGAGCGAGATCCCGAGGCGGCGGCGCAGGTCGCCGAGGGTCGCCTCGATCCCGCGCTTGGTCTCGTGGTCGAGCGCCGAGGTCGGCTCGTCGAGCAGCAGCACCTGCGGCTCGAGCGCCAGCGCGCGGGCGAGCATCGCCCGCTGCTGCTCGCCTACGGAGAGCTTGGCGCCGTCGCGCTCCGCGTAGCCGGAGTCGAGGCCGGCGAGATCGAGCAGGCGGTCGAGGTCCGGATCGCGCCCGGCGAGCGCGGCCGCGAAGCGCAGGTTGTCAGCGACCGTGCCCTCGAGCAGGGCAGGCAGCTGGGGCACGAGCACGACCTCGCGGCGGAGCTCGAGCGGGTCGCGCTCGCGGACGTCGGCGCCGCGGTAGAGGACGGTTCCCGACTCGGCGTCCGAGAGCCGGTCCAGCAATCGCAGCACGGTCGACTTGCCCGAGCCCGAGGGGCCGGCGATGCAGCTCGCCCCGGCGGGAAGCCGGGCGCTGAGCTCGCGCAGCACGGGCTTGCCGGCGCGCGAGAGACCGACGCGCACGAGCTCGAAGGCCGTCTCCGCCATGCTGCGATTATCGAGGCAGATGGCCGGATCCGAGTCGATGCCCCGCAACCTCGAGCCGATGCTGGCGATCCCGGCCCCCACGCCGCCCACCGGCGAGGGCTGGGGCTATGAGATCAAGTGGGACGGGATCCGGGCCCGCGCATACGTGGCGGACGGCGGCGTCCGCCTCGCGGCCCGGCGCGGCACCGACCACACCCCCCGCTACCCCGAGCTCGCCGCGATCGCCGACGCGCTGCCCGGACGCGAGGCGATCGTCGACGGCGAGATCGTCGCCTTCGACGAGTCCGGCAAGCCGAGCTTCCAGCTGCTCCAACGGCGCATGGGCCTGACGACCGAGGCGACGATCCGCCTGCGGGCCGCCGAGACGCCGGCGACCTACGTCGCCTTCGACCTGCTCTGGCTCGACGGCGACTCGCTGCTGGCCGAGCCGTACGAGCGCCGGCGCGAGCTGCTCGCGGAGCTCGACTTCAACGGGCCGAGCTGGCAGGCCCCGGCGCACCACGTCGGCGACGGCGCGCGCCTCTGGACGGCGATCCAGGAGCGTGGCCTGGAGGGCATCGTCGCCAAGCGGCTGGCGAGCCCCTACCGCCCCGGCAAGCGCAGCCGCGAGTGGCTCAAGGTCCGCAACCGGCGCGGGCAGGAGCTCGTGATCGGCGGCTGGATGCCGGGCGAGGGCACGCGCGGCGGCCGGGTCGGCTCGCTGCTCGTGGGCCACTGGGATGCGACCCCGGAGGAGGCGGAGCGCCTCGGGCGGCCACAGCGCCTCGTCTACGCCGGCGGCGTCGGCACCGGCTACACGCAGGAGATGCTCGACCGGCTCACCGCGCTGCTCGAGCCCCTGCGCCGATCGGACTCACCCTTCGAGCTCGGCGAGGACCCGGCGGTCAAGTACGCCCAGCGCGCCCGCAGCCGCGGCGCCGGGCCCGTCTGGGTAGAGCCCGAGCTGGTCGGCGTGTTCGAGTTCACCGAGTGGACCCACGAGGGCACCCTGCGCCAGTCGGCGTTCAAGGGTCTGCGCGACGACAAGGATCCGCGCGAAGTGGTCCGCGAGAGCTGAGCCGTCGCCGTCGCAAGTGCCTGAGTCGCTACTCGCGCAGCCCGGCGGCTTCGAGGGCTTCCTCGGGATCGAGATACTCGCGGACGCGGATCACCTTGCCGCTCTTGAAGTCCACGATCCACGCGATTGCCGATTCGGTCAACGCGCCGCTCTCCTTGCCGCGTGCCCGGAGGTGACCGATGGCGACGACTCGCTCGCCGAGGTCCCGGACCTCCGATGGCTCTGCCTCGATCTCAGAGAAAGCGTCTTCCCCGTCTCGGATTCCCTCGCGGACGCCCTGGTGCCCCCGATACACGGTCGCTCCCCCGCCGAGCTGGATCTGCAACCAGGGGTACCACTCGATCTCCGGGTGGAGTTCGTCGAGCATCGCTCCCACGTCGCGACGGTTGTAGGCGTCCGCCACGCGCCGAACGGCCTCGACGTTGTGCTGCGACATGGCCCGCGCAGAATAAATCGCGCCACGTCCTCGGCGCGCGTGCGCGGTGGGTTCCCGGCCGCGCAACTATTCGCCCCGGCGACCGATTAGAAAGGAGTGCGCAGGTAGTCTGAGGTAAGTAGATACCCATGGCGCGCGCTATCTGGTCAGGCTCCATCTCCTTCGGGCTTCTCAACGTCCCCGTGAAGCTCTACTCGGCCGTCTCCAAGAAGTCGGTCAGCTTCCGCGAGCTCCGCGAGTCCGACGGCTCGCGGGTCCGCCACAAGCGGGTCGCGGAGGCCGACGGCGAGGAGGTCGACTACAACGACATCGTCAAGGGCTACGAGATCGCCTCGGACCAGTACGTGGTGATCACCAAGGACGAGCTCGACGAGCTGAACCCGAAGAAGACGCGCGCGATCGAGATCCAGGACTTCGTCGACCTCGACGACATCGACCCGATCTACTTCGACCACCCGTACTACCTCGGCCCCGACAAGGGCGCCGAGCGCGCCTACGCCCTGCTGGTCAAGGCGATGGACGAGGCCCACAAGGTGGCGATCGCCCGCTTCGTGCTGCGCAACCGCGAGAGCCTCGCCGCGATCCGCCCGATGGAGGGCATGCTCACGATGGCGACGATGCGCTTCGCCGACGAGGTGGTGAACCCGCAGGAGCTCGAGGAGGTGCTCGGCGAGGAGGTCGAGAGCCCGAAGAAGAAGGAGCTCGAGATGGCGAAGGCGCTGATCGACTCGCTGACCTCGGACTTCGACGCCGACCAGTACCGCGACGAGTACCGCGAGGAGCTCCTGGCGCTGATCGAGAGCAAGGCCAAGGGCGAGAAGATCGCCGCGCCCGCCGGCGAGGCGCCGGAGCCGACCAAGGCGCCCGACCTGATGGCCGCGCTCGAGGAGAGCCTCGCCGCGGTCAAGGGCGAGGAGGCCAAGGCGAAGCCCGCGGCGAGCAAGTCGCGCTCGAAGACGACCTCGAAGTCCAAGGGCTCGGGCAGCCGATCGCGAAGCAAGGCAAAGGCCGCCAAGTAGAGGTCGATGGGCGCGAGCTCGCGCTCACCAACCTCGACAAGGTCCTCTGGCCGGCCCGCCGCGGAGGTCGAGGGGGCTCCAGGTCCGCCTTCACCAAGGGCGAGGCGATCGACTACTACGCCCGGATCGCCGAGACGATCCTTCCCCACCTCGCCGGAAGGCCCCTGACCCGGGTCCGGTTCCCCGACGGGGTCGAGGGCCAGCGCTTCTTCGAGAAGCGCGCCCCCAAGCACACCCCCGACTGGGTCCACACGGCCCCGATCGAGATGGGCTCGGTCGGGGTGCTCGACTTCATCGTCTGCGACGAACGCGCGACGCTGATCTGGCTCGCTCAGCTC
>CAWJHV010000041.1:0-425357 GCA_963842795.1 uncultured Solirubrobacterales bacterium
CGAGGGCCGGAATCGAACCGGCGACACCACGATTTTCAGTCGTGTGCTCTACCAACTGAGCTACCTCGCCGCGGCGGGAAATCGTAGCGGCGATGCGGTCGCCGACCCCGGCTCAGCCCGTGCCCACCCGGTACCCGTAACCACGCACCGTGACGACGTAGCGGTGCCTGCTCGGATCGTCGCCGAGCTTGCGGCGCAGATTCGAGATGTGGACGTCGATCACGTGGTCGTCGCCGAAGTACGAGTCCCCCCAGATCCGCTGTAGCAGCTGCCGCCGGGCGAGCGTCAGGTGCGGTTCCGCCGAGAGAACGTCGAGGAGCTCGTACTCGGTTCGGCTCAGATCCACGGCGCGGCCGGAGATCGTCACCTGGCGCGTACCGGGGTCTATCTCCAGGGCGCCGAAGCGTCGCTTCGCGCTGGCGGGGGCGGCAGAGCGCGGCCGCCGCTGCAGGGCGCGAACCCGAGCAACTAGCTCACGGTCCGAGTGCGGCCTGCCCATCAGATCGTCGGCGCCGACCGAGAGACCGAGCAGCCGGTCCGTCGCCGTGTCTTGTCCGGTGAGCATGATCACGTAGGCGTCGCTGAAGGTCCGCAGCCGCCTGCAGGCCTCGATCCCGTCCATTCCCGGCGACGAGAGGTCAAGCAGGACGAGGTCGGCCGGCAGCGCGCGCGCCCGCTCAAGGCCGCTCTCGGCGTCGTGGCAGACCGCGACCTCGAAGGCTTCTTGCTCGAGCGCGGCCGCGGTGAGGGCGGCGGCCTCGCGGTCGTCGTCCACCACGACGATCTTGAGGAACCCCGCGACCGGGGCGTGGCCGGAGAGTCATCGAAGGCTCCATCGACCAAAACAGAGGAGATCTTGAGCTGACCGGCAGCCCGCGCCTACCCGGGCCGTCGATGGGACTCCATGAAGTCAAGCCACACCCCTTTCAAGGCGATCGCGGCGTTCGTGCTGCTGTCGGCCACCATCGGCATCGCTGAGATCGCGGGGGTCGCCGGCGCCACAGCCGCGGTTTCTCCCGCGCAAGCGGCGTCCCAAGCCACGGACCGCGGCAACCACGGCAACCACGGACCGCGCGTCGGCGGAAGGATCCACGACGCGTGGCCCGCCACCGGGCACGCGCCACGAAACCGCGTCAATCGGTGGCTCGCGCGCCAGGTGGGGGCTACCAAGACCAGGGCCTGCGCCAACCACCGGCACAACCATTGCCATCCCGCCGGCCAAAACCGCGGTCGGACCGCCGGCAATCAGCACCGTGGGCGGCGACCCGGGCTCACCCCCCGGGCAGGTCGCGAGGATCATGCCCTCCCCGGCGACGCCCGTCGCCGGCCGCGCCACGATCCCACGCGGAATGAAGCTCCCGCTACAACTCGTCCGCTCGTTCGAGATCCCGGCCGACGACCCCTCCTACAAGCGCCTGCTCAATTGGTCGTGGACCTATGACTCCGCAGTCGCCGCGGCGGCGTTTGCCTCCACCAGCGACGAGCCGAACTCTGCCCAGCTGCTCGATCAGCTCGCGGCCCTCCAGCGCGCCGATGGCTCGATCGAGATCGCCTTCGACACCTCCACCGGTGAGAACGCCCGCCTATTTCGCTCCGGCACGGTCGCCTGGGTCGGACTCGCCGCGGCGACCTACGATCGGGCCTTCGGGTCCGCCCGATACCTCGACACCCAGCGCCGCGCCGCCGACTACCTGCTTTCGCTACAGACGGCCAGCGGGTTGATCGCCGGCGGTCCGGGCGTCAAGTGGGTCTCGACGCAGCACAACCTGATCGCCTTCGACTTCCTCGGACGGCTCAGCAGCGAGCTCAAGGAGGCCGGTGACGACAAGGCCGCCGAGCGTTACGAGGCCGCCGCGAGCACGATCTCGGCGGCGATCGACGCCAACCTGCTCGTTTCCGACAAGTCGGGGACCCACTTCCGCCAGGGCTTCGACGACGACACGCAGGCGCTCGACGTGCAGGCGCTCGGCGCCATGTACCTGCAGGCGACCGACCGGCGCGAGCTCGCGGCCCAGGTGCTCGCCTACGCCCAGGGCACCTTCGCGATCGGCGACCGTTCGGTCGACCTCTCGAGAGAGCCCGCCACCTACAACATGACCTACTCCGCAGCCGGGCCGTATTCGGGCTACGCGCCCTACGCCGGCCGCGACGCCCCGGACGTGCTCTGGGCCGAGGGCGCCGGCGAGGTCCGCCTCGCCGAGGCCGCGCTCGGACAGGACACCAGCGCGAGCGACAAGAGCATCGCCAGCTGGGCGGCGATCACTGCGGATGAGAAGCAGGGCCCGCTGCAGTCCGACCGGACCGTCACCAGCGAGGCCTTCGGGGTCGAGTACCACGTCTGGCCCGCCTCCACCGCCGCCGCCTGGACGGTTCTCTCCAAGGGCGCCCCGGCCTTCTTCGCGGCTCCGCTGCCTGCGGCGGCGGCGCTGCTCACGGGCACGGGCTGAGCACGAGGTCCGGCTAGCGCTCGTTGCCGCGCCTGTAGTTGCCCGTCGCGCGCGCCATCAGCTGCTGGGCGGCCGCGGGGTCGGCGCCGTCGACGCGGTCGAGGAAGATCCGCCGCGCGGGCGCCGGCGAGCGTCGTCACCACCCGGCCGTCGCGCGAGATCCGCACCCGGCCGTCCTTCGTCCGCCGCCAGCGAAGTCCGAGGTCGGCGCTCATCCGAGCGCCAGCGCCACCGCCGCCTCCGGGTCGTCGGCGACCGCGATCCCGGCGTCGCCGCCGGCGGGCGGGCAGGCGTCAGCGACCAGCTACCCGAGCGCGATCACCGGGCGCCCAAGAGCGCGCGCGTGGGCGATCTCCGAAAGCGTGCCCCAGGCGCCGCCGATCGCGATCACCGCCTCGGCCGAGGCGACCACGGCCAGGTTGCGCGCGATCCCGGTCGCCGCGGCGACCACGTGGGTGCAGTGCGGGTTCGCGTCGGCCGGCGCGGCGCTGAGGGCACGATCCCGATCACGGTCCCGCCTGCCTCGCTCGCGCCCTCGGGCCGCGGCCTCCATCACCCCGCCGAGGCCGCCGCAGACGACCACGGCCCCGGCCTCGGCGAGCCGCCTGCCGACCTCGGCCGCGTTCGCCGGCCAGCGCCTCGTCGGCGACCCCGGCGCCGATCACGGCGATCTGGCGCGCCCTGGTCACGCGCCCTTCGCCGGCCGGCGCTCGGCGGCGATCAGGTTGATGATCGAGTCCATGAGCTCGAGCGCGCCGCCGCTTGTGCAGCGGCTCGTTCAGGTTCCCGCACTTGGGGCTCTGCACGCACGACGGGCAGCCGTCCTCGCACGGGCACTCGCCGACCAGGCGGGCCGCGTCGGCGACCAGGCGCTCGAACTCGTCGTAGCCGCGCCGGGAGATCCCGACCCCGCCGGGGTGGCCGTCGTAGATGAAGATCGTCGGCAGCCCGGTCTGGAAGTGGATGTTGGTCGAGAGCCCGCCGATGTCCCAGCGGTCGCACATCGCCAGCAGCGGCAGGACCGCGATCTGGCTGTGCTCGGTCGCGTGCAGCGCGCCGAGCAGGACCTCCGGCGGCAGCGCCGGACGGGCCCGCGAGCTCGTCGCCGAGCAGGTACCAGAGCGCCTGGGTGGGGAAGTTCTGCTCCGGGAGCTCGAGCCCGATCAGGTCGATCACCGAGTGGTCGGCGAGGCTCTTGCGCTGGTAGGCGATCACCTGCTCGGTCACCGAGACCTCGCCGAAGCAGAGCTCGACCGGCGCCCGGGGCGCGCGGCGCCGATCTCGCGCCGGCTCGCCGACCGACTCGATGAAGACCTCGGTCTCCTTCTTCGGCTGCGTGTACCAGTCGCCGTCGAAGGGGTCGACGATCGCCCGGCGGGCGTCGATGTCGAGCTCGGCGACCTCGTAGGAGCGCCCGAGATGGAGGTAGATCGCGCCCGGGATGGATGGTCGTAGAAGGCACGCTCGGCCTCGACCTGCCCGATCAGCTCGCCCGAGGAGCGGTCGACGACCGCGATCGAGTCGAGCGACGCGGAGCGCAGCGAGATCTCGCCCGCCGGGATAGCCCGGTCCGCGGGGCAGGTAGCGGCCGTCGCGGCCGCGCCGGAGCTGGCCGGCGGCGACCAGCGCGTCGGCCCGCTCGCGCCAGCGGTCGCCGAGGATCGCGTCGTCGGCGCCACCGGGCTGGGCCGTCGGTGCCGCCGAGCGGCGCCTCGTAGGCGGCGGCCAGCAGGTGGGCGGTCTGGATCCGCTCGTTGGTGTGGTCGAGGATCGCCGCCTCGACCGGCCGCGCGAGGAACTCGTCCGGGTGGCGGCAGAAGAACTGGTCGAGCGCGTCCTCGCCGGCGACGTAGAGGGCGATCCCCTCGCTGCGCCGGCCCGCCCGGCCCCACATCTGCCGCAGGCTGGCGACCGTGCCCGGGAAGGTGACGCAGATCGCGGCGTCGAGCTCGCCGATGTCGATTCCGAGCTCGAGCGCGTCGGTGGCGACGACCGCGAGCAGCTCGCCCCGCGCGAGGTCGGCCTCGATCGCCCGCCGCTGCTGCGGCGTGTAGCCGGCGCGGTAGGGCGCGATCCGCGAGGCGAGCCCGGGCTCGCCGAGCTCCTCGCAGGCGCATCCGGGTGAAGCGCTGGATCAGCTCGATCCCACGGCGGCTCTTGAGGAAGCAGATCGTCCGCGAGCCGTTCACGACCAGGTCGGCGAGCAGCTCGGCGGCCTCCGAGAGCACCGAGCGGCGATGCATCGTCTTCTGGTCGATCACCGGCGGGTTCCAGATCGCGATCCGGCGCTTGGCGCGCGGCGCTCCGTCGGAGTCGACGAGCGCGAACTCGGTCCCGACAAGCCCGCGGGCGAGCTCGACCGGGTTGGCGATCGTCGCCGAGGCGCAGATGAACCGCGGCTCGGAGCCGTAGACCCGCGCGACCCGGCGCAGGCGGCGGAGGACGTTGGCGACGTGCGAGCCGAAGACGCCGCGGTAGGTGTGCGCCTCGTCGACCACCACCCAGCCGAGGTTGGCGAGGAAGTCGCCCCAGCCCTTGTGGTGGGCGAGCAGCGCCATGTTCAGCATGTCCGGGTTGGTGAGAACCAGGTTCGAGCGCCTGCGAATCGCGGGTCGGTCGTCGCGCGGGCGTGTCGCCGTCGTAGATCGCGTGCCGGAGCTCGGGCAGGGCGAGCTCGGACAGCTTGCGCGCCTGGTCCTGCGCCAGCGCCTTGGTCGGATAGATGTAGAGCGCCCGGGTCTTCGGGTCGGCGGCGATCGCGTCGAGCACCGGGAGGTTGAACGAGAGCGACTTGCCGGAGGCGGTGCCGCTGGTGACGATCACGTCGCCGTCGCGGGAGGCCTCGAGCGCCTCGACCTGGTGCGAGTAGAGCTCGGTGATCCCGGCTCGGCGCAGCGCCGCCGCCAGCGGGCCCGAGAGCGCCGCCGGCGCCTCGACCGTGCGCGGCCCGCGGGCGGGCTCGACGCTGGTCGTGACGAGGCGCTCGTCGCGGTCGCCGGCCTCGAGCAGGCGCTCCCAGGCGAGCGGCGGGGCGTCGGCGAGGCCGGTCATGAAATCAGCCGCCTCAACATCGGCGGGCCTCGCTTCGTCCTTCGGACTCCGCGTCGGTCGGCCCGGCGATCGCGCCGCGGTGCGCATCGCGTCCAGCGCCTCGGCGTCGTGCAGTCGCAGCACCTCCGCGCCTGCGGCCGCGGCGAGCGCGGCGGCGGCCATCGTCGCCGGCCCGCGCTCGGTGGGCTCGAGCCGCCGCTCCCAGGATCCGGCGGCGATCGCGCCGAGGAAGTCCTTGCGCGAGAGGGCCACGAACAGGGGCCGGCCGAGGCTCGCGGAGCTCGCCCAGGCGGCGGAGGATCTCGGATGCCGTCGTCGGTCGAGAGGTCGAAGTCGAGGCCCGGGTCGAGCGCGATCCGCTCCGCCTCGACCCCGAGGGCCGCGGCCCGCTCGAGCCGCTCGGCAAACCAGCCCAGCAGGTGCTCGACCACGTCGTCGTAGCGGGGCACAGGCCGATCGACGCGCGGCGGGCCCTCGATGTGCATGAGCACGTAGCCGCAGCCCCGCTCGGCGATCAGCTCGAGCATCTCCTGCTCGCCGCCCCCGATGTCGTTGATCGCCGCGGCGCCGGCGTCGAGCGCCAGGGCCGCGACCCGTGGAGAGAACGTGTCGGCGATCACCGGCACGCCCGCCTCCGCGGCCAGCCGCTCGATCGCGGGCACGAGCCGCGCGGCCTCGTCGACCGCGGTCACCGGCGGGCCGCTGCGAGCGGCGACCGCGCCGACGTCGAGCAGCTCGAAACCGGCATCGACGAGGGCGAGGCCGTCGGCGACGGCGCGCTCGGGCGTCCCGCTGCGGGCGCCGGCGAAGAACGAGTCGTCGGTGACGTTGACGATCCCGGCCCCGAGCGCCGGTGGGAACGAGAGCGTGTCGTGTGCGAGTCGCCAGACCGTCAACGGTCACTAAGTTAGTCCGCGCGTGTCGCTGCGCTGCGTCTACACCGACCTCGACGGGACCCTGCTCGGACGGTGGGGCGCCCTCTTGCGCGACTCCGAGGGCAACTTCTCCCTGCGCCAGGCGCGGGCGCTCGAGGCATGCCACCGGGCCGGGGTCGAGGTCGTGATCATGTCCGGCCGCCGCGAGGACACGGTGCGCTCCGACGCCCGGCTGATCGGCCAGCGCTCCTACATCTACGAGGCCGGGTGCGGCGTGGTGATCGAGGAGCGAGCGCACGTACCTGACCGGGGAGTGGCAGCCCGGCGAGAACGGCACCCCGGCCGAGCGCCTGATCGCCTCCGGGATCCCGGAGCTGCTGTTCGAGCGCTTCCCGGGCCGGCTCGAATGGCACACGCCGTGGCACACGGGCCGCGAGCTCTCGCTGCTGATGCGCGGCAGGGTCGACGTTGCCGGAGGCGAACGAGCTCCTGCGCGAGCGCGGCCACGACGACCTGCGGTTCCTGGACAACGGCGCGATCGGCCGGCCGATGGAGGGAATCGAGGGCCCCGCCCACGCCTACCACCTGGTCCCGGGGGGCGCGAGCAAGGCCAAGGGAGTCGCCTTCCACGTCCGCGCCCGGGGCTATGCGCCGGAGGAGTGCATCGCGATCGGCGACTCGATCGAGGACCTCGAGACCGCGGCCTCCGTCGGCCGCTTCTTCTGCGTCGCCAACGGGCCCGAGCGCGACCCTGAGCTGCGCGCGGCGCTGTCGGGCTTCGAGAACGTCACGGTCACCGAGGGGGAGATGGGCGACGGCTTCTACGAGGCCGTGGTCTCGACCCTCGCGATGCGCTGAACTCGGCGCCCTGACCGACCCGCGGGCCGGGCGGTGGGCGGGCGACCACTAAAATCGCTCCCGGATGTCTCAGGATCACGCGACCGACGCCGAGGAGGAGTACCTCCAGATCATGTACTGGCTGGAGGAGGCCGGGCTCGCGATCACGGGCGCCAACATCGCCCGGGCGATGCAGCTCTCGCCCCCGACGGTGCACGAGATGATCGGGCGGCTCGAGCGCGACGGCTACGTCAGCCGCAGCGCCGACAAGTCGCTCGAGTTCACCGCCGACGGCCGCGACCACGCGCAGGCGATCGTCCGCCGCCACCGGCTGATCGAGCGCTTCCTCACCGACGTCCTGGGGATCCCCTGGGACGAGGTCCACGAGGAGGCCGAGCGGCTCGAGCACGCGATGTCGCCGGTGCTCGAGGAGCGGATGCTGGCGGCGATCGGCGACGCCACGACCTGCCCGCACGGACACCCACTGGTCGAGGGCGCGCGCGAGCGGGGCGCCCTGCTCGCCGACGTCGAGCCCGGCGCCGACGTACACGTGCTGCGCTTCGAGAACGAGGCCGAGGAGCTATTGCACTACCTGAAGCAGACCGGCCTGCACCCGGGCCTCGACGGCACGCTCGAGAGCTCCGGCGACGACGAGATCGTGCTCGTCTCCGAGGACGGCCGCCATGCCGTCTCGCGCAGCGTCGCCGAGACCGTCTCGGTGCGCGCCGAGCCCGCGCCCGATCCGCGGGCGCCGCTGCCCGAGGCGCTCGTCCTCTCCAGCGACCGCTACGGCCGCTAGCTCGCGTCAGGCGACGCCGCGACGATCGCCGGCCGGGATCGACTCCCCCACGCCGCAGATCTGACGCAGCCGCCGGTAGAGCGCCTGGTCCTGCGGGCGAATCTGGAACTCGCGCCGGCGCACGTTGGCCTCGTGCTCGCGAACCGCCGCGGCCAGGGCGGAGAACCGGCGCTCGGCAAGATTCCGCTCGCTCACCGGGTCGAGCTTCCGACTTCCTTCGATGAACTGAACCGGACTCATGCAGCACCTCCTCGTCGTCTTGGTCAGCCCCAGCGTGACCATCTCGATCCCTGAGCTTGGTCACTCCTCGTAAACGCGACCTTAGCAGTTTCTCCATCAATTTAGTAGGGAATGGCCGAAGGCGGTTGCCGGCCTTGCGGCCGACGCGTTCCGCGGACCTAGGCCGGGCTGGCGGCGCGCTGCTGGGCGAGCGCCGCGGCGATCCGCTCGACGCCCTCGGCGACCCGCTCGGCGGGGACGCTCGCGAACGAGAGCCGCAGGCTCGAGGCTCCGCCGTCGAGCATGAAGTCGGGGCCGGCGACGAACGCCACCCCCTCCTGCTTGGCGGCGGCGAGCAGGGCCTGCGTGTCGACGTCGTCGGAGAGGTCGAGCCAGAGGAAGTAGCCGCCGCCGGGGACGACGAACTCGGCCTCCGGGATCCGCTCGCGCAGCGCTTCGACCAGCGCGTCGCGGCGCTCGGCGAGCGCCTCGTTGACGAACTCGACGTTGCGCTCGAGCGCGCCCGAGCGGCAGAGCTCGAGGACCACCGACTCGGCCAGCATGTTGGGCGAGATGTAGTGCTCGGAGCCGCGCTTCGCCAGCGTCGCGATCGGCTCGGCGGGGCCGGCGAGGTAGCCGACCCGGACGCCCGGGCTGACCGTCTTGGAGAACGAGGAGGCGTGGATGACGCGGTCGGCGCGGTCCTGGGAGAGCATCGTCGGCGGCAGCTCCGACGCCGAAGCTGATCAGCCGGTAGGGGTCGTCCTCGAAGATCCAGAAGCCGTGCTCGGCGGCGAGCTCGACCAGGCGCTCGCGCTTGGCCGCCGAGAGCGTGCAGCCCGGCCGGGTTGTGGAAGTTGGGGATCACGTGGGCGAGCTTCACCGCACCGTCGGCGAGCGCCGCCTCGACCGCGTCGACGTCGATCCCGTCGGCCTCGAGCGGGACCGGGACCAGCTCGGCGCCGGTGCGGCCGAGGAGCAGCAGGGTGCGGTCGTAGGAGGGCTGCTCGACGATCACGCGATCGCCGGGCTCGATCATGTAGCGGAAGAGCAGCGCGGCGGCCTCCATCGAGCCGTTGGTGACCATCACCTGACCGGGGTCGATCCCGTGCAACTCGGTGGCGATCCACTCGCAGAGCCCCGGGTGGCCGATCCCGGTGCCGTAGGAGAGCGCCCGCTGCCAGTCGTCGGCCAGCGCCCGGGCGGCCGCCTCGCGGACCGCCTCGGCGGGGAGGATGTCGGCGCTCGGGGCGCCGCGGGCGAAGCTGATCACGTCGGCGGCCATCGCCCGCCGACGATAGCAACGGCGATACTGGCCCCGTGGAGTCCGCGGTGGTGCGATCGATCCGGGTCGGGCTGGAGCTGTTCAGCGACGGGGACTACGAGCGCTCGCTCGACCGCCTCGCGCCGGAGATCGAATGGGACACCTCGGCAGCGGTCCCGGACGGGGGCCTGTATCGCGGGCGCGCGGAGGTGCTCGCGCTCTGGAACGAGGTCCACCGGCGCTGGGACGACTTCAGGATCGAGCCGGAGCGCTGGGTCGAGGGCGACGCGGTGGTTCTGATGCTCGGCCGGCTGATCGCGCGCGGGGTCGACAGCGGCGTGCCGGTCGAGAGCTCGTGGGACCAGGTGTGGCGGATCGAGGATGGGGTCGCGGTGCGCTGCGAGAACTACTCGGATCGAGACCGCGCCTGGCGCGCGGCCGGGCTCGAGCCGGAGGTCCGGAGTGACCGAGCTCGGCCCGCTGCTCGCTCTGGCCGAGGAGCTCGCAGGCCAGGCCGCCGAGCTCTCGCTCGAGCGCCTGGGCCAGCCGCGCTCGGACGTGCGCACGAAGTCGTCGGCGACCGACATGGTCTCCGAGGTCGACGAGGCGTGCGAGCGGCTGATCGTCGAGGGCATTCGCCGCGCCCGGCCCGCCGACGGGATCCTCTCGGAGGAGGGTGCGAGCGCCGCCGGCACCACGGGCGTTCGCTGGGTGATCGACCCGATCGACGGCACGACCAACTACCTCTACGGGCACCCCGGCTACGGGATCTCGATCGCGGTCGAGGTCGACGGCGAGACGGCCGTCGGCGTCGTTGTCGATCCGATGCACGGCGACCGCTACACCGCTTTTCGGGGCGGGCGGGCGACCCGCAACGGGCTCCCCATCGAGGTCTCGGGCGCAGACCGAGCTCGGCTCGGCCCTGATCGCGACCGGGTTCGCCTACACGCCGCGACGAGCGCGTCGCGCAAGCGGCGCAGCTCTCGCGCCTGATCGGCTCGATCCGAGACATCCGCCGGATGGGAGCGGCGGCCGTGGACCTGTGCTCGGTCGCGTGCGGGCGCGTCGACGGCTTCTACGAGCGCGGCCTCAACCGCTGGGACCTGGCGGCGGGGCTGCTGATCGCCGAGAGCGGCGGGGCGCGGCACGGTGAGCTCGAGGACGGGACCCTGGTCGCCGCGTCGCCGGCGGTCTTCGAGCCGCTGCGCGAGGCGGTGACGCGCGCGGCCGGCTAGGTCGCCGGCCGAGCGCCTCGACCGCGATCCGGGCGGTCTCGGTCGGGCTCTCGCCGACCCGCACGCCCTTGGCCTCGAGCGCCTGCTTCTTCGCCTCGGCGGTACCCGAGGAGCCGGAGATGATCGCCCCGGCGTGACCCATCTGCTTGCCGGGCGGCGCGGTGAAGCCGGCGATGTAGGCGACGACGGGCTTCGCCATGGACTCGGCGATGTACTCGGCGGCGCGCTCCTCGGCGTCGCCGCCGATCTCGCCCACCATCACGATCAGCTCGGTCTCGGGGTCGTTCTCGTACAGCTCGAGCACGTCGATGAAGTCCGAGCCGACGATCGGGTCGCCGCCGATGCCGACGATCGACGAGTTGCCGACGCCCGCCTGCTTGAGCTCGTTGCCGATCTGGTAGGTGAGCGTGCCCGACTTCGAGACCACGCCGATCGAACCCGTGTCGAAGAACTGCGCCGGGATGATCCCGACGTTCGCCTTCCCCGGCGACAGCACCCCGGGGCAGTTCGGGCCGACGAGCCTGGTGCCGGCGTCCCTGGCCTTCCAGTAGACCCGCATCATGTCGAGCACCGGGATGCCCTCGGTGATCGCGATCACCGTCTCGACCCCGGCGTCGATCGCCTCCTCGATCGCGGCCGCGGCGAAGCGGGCCGGGACGAAGATCATCGAGGTGTTCGCGCCGCGCTGGTCGACGGCCTCGCGGATCGAGTCGAACACGGGCACGCCTTCGACGTCCTGGCCGCCCTTGCCCGGCGTCACGCCGGCGACCAGGTCGGTGCCGTAGTCGCGGTTGCGGAGGCCGTGGAAGGTGCCCTCGCGCCCGGTGAGCCCCGAGACGACGAGCTTCGTGCCCTCGTCGACGATGATGCTCACTTTCCGGCCAGCTCCACCACGGCCTTCGCCGCCCCGAGCATCGTCTTCTCCACATGCAGGTTGCCGAGCTCGGCTTCGGCGAGGATCCCGAGCCCCTCGGCCGAGTTGGTGCCGTCGAGGCGGACCACCATCGGCATCGAGATGTCCATTCGCCGCGTGGCCTCGATGATCCCCTTGGCGATCTCGTCGCAGCGCGTGATCCCGCCGAAGATGTTGAAGAGGATCGCGTTGACGTTGCGATCGGAGGTGATCACCTCGAGCGCGTCGACGATCGCGTCGGCCTTCGAGCCGCCACCGGCGTCGAGGAAGTTCGCCGGCTTGCCGCCCGCCTGGGCGACGACGTCGAGCGTCGACATGCAGAGCCCGGCGCCGTTGCCGAGGATGCCGATGTTGCCGCCGAGCTTCACGTAGGTGAGGCCCTTCTGCTTCGCCATCGCCTCCTGCGGGTCCTCGGACGACTTGTCGGAGAGCTCGGCGAGCTCGGGATGGCGGAAGAGCGCGTTGCCGTCGATCGTCGCCTTCGAGTCGAGCGCGACCACGCGCCTGTCGTTGGTGACGATCAGCGGGTTGATCTCGATCAGGGTCGCGTCCTCGGCCTCGACGACCTCGGCCAGCTTGATCAGCATCTCCGCGACCTGGTCGGTGACGTCCTCGTCGATCCCGGCGTCGACGGCGAGCTCGAGCGCCAGCTCGGTGGTCATCCCGGTATCGGGCCTGATGTGGCGGCGGACGAGCGCGTCGGGATCGGACTCGGCGACCTCCTCGACCTCCATCCCCCCCATCCGCGAGACCATCGCCAGCAGGGTCTTCTCCGAGCGGTCGAGGATGATCGAGGCGTAGTACTCCGCGGCGATCTCCGACGCCTGCTCGACCCAGACATCGTGGACGATGAAGCCGCGGATGTCCATCCCCAGAATCGCCTCGGAGTGGGCCCTCGCCTCGGTTTCGTCCTTCGCGACCTTGATCCCGCCCGCCTTGCCGCGGCCCCCGATCGCGACCTGGGCCTTGACCACGCAGGGGTAGCCGATCTCGTTCGCAGCGGCGACCGCGTCGTCGACGCTGGTGGCGTGGCGGCCCTCGGGAACGGGCACGCCGTGCTTGGCGAACAGCTGCTTGCCCTGGTATTCGAGTAGATCCATCGAGACGTCGCGCGGAGGCCGCGGCAGCCTATCCGACATAATGCGGCGCCGCCGCCATGGCACTGCCGAAACTAAAAGACATCAAGTGGGTGACCACCGACTGCTACGGGACCCTGATCGACTGGGAGAAGGGGATCCTCGACGCGTTCACGAAGGAGGCCGATCGCGACGGCTTCTCCTTCGACGCGCAGAAGTTCATCGACCGCTTCCTCGAGGTCCAGGCCGAGATCATGAGCGGCTCCTACGAGCTCTACGCCGAGGTCCTGCGTCGCACAGCCGTCAAGGTCGCCGGTGAGATCGGCTGGGAGCTGGAGCCCTCGCGGGCGCAGTTCCTGCCCGACAGCGTCGCGCGCTGGGTCCCGTTCCGAGAGGCGAACGCCGCCATGGACCGGCTCGGCAAGCGCTACGACATCGGGATCATCTCGAACATCGACGACAAGCTGCTCGGCGTCTCGCGGCGCCACCTGCGCACCGACCTCGACCTGGTCGTGACCGCGCAGCAGGTGCGCAGCTACAAGCCCGACCCCGCCCACTTCAAGGAGGGGGCGCGGCGGATCGGCGGCAAGAAGGGCTGGGTCCACATCGCCTCCGGCTACGAGGCCGATATCGCCCCGGTGATGAAGATGAACGTGCCGGTGATCTGGGTCAACCGGCACGGCGAGAAGCTCGACGGACGCAAGAAGCCCGACGCGGAGGTGCGCAACTTCCGCGACGCGGCGAAGAAGCTCGGTGCCGGCGGCTGAGCCCGGCGACCGGCCCGGATTCTCAACCGACCCGGCCGACGACGCGATGGTTGCGCGAGCGCGTGACCGCTTCGCCGCGGAACGTCGCCACCTGGCCCGCCGGCGGCGCAGCGCCGAGCGTCGTGGTGCGCTTCCGAACCTGGTCGTGATCGGCGGCCTGAAGTGCGGGACGACCAGCCTCCACCACTACCTCAACCTGCACCCCGAGGTCGAGATGTCGCGGCCGAAGGAGCTCAACTTCTTCGTCGCCGAGCTCAACTGGGGGCTGGGCGCCGAGTGGTACGCGAGCCACTTCGACCGGACGGCCCCGGTGCGCGGGGAGAGCTCCCCGCACTACACCAACCTGCCCCGGTTCGACGGCGTCGCCGCGCGGATGCGTGAGCTCCTCGGCCCCGACACCCGGATCGTCTACATGGTCCGCGATCCGATCGACCGGATGCTCTCCCACTACCTCCACAACGTCGGCGGCGGCTATGAGACCCGGCCGCTGGAGGGTGCGCTCGCCGACCCCGGCTCGGCCTACGTCGCCCGCAGCCGCTACGCGATGCAGGTCGACCCCTACCTGGAGGCCTTCGGCGAGCAACGGGTGCTCGTCGTCGCCAGGGAGGAGCTTCGCGACGCGCGCGAGGAGACGATGCGCAGGGTGTTCGAGTTCTGCGGCGCCGACCCGGCGTTCCGCTCGCCCCAGTTCGAGCGCGAATGGGAGACCGGCAGCGGCAAGCAGGCCGGGGGCTTCCGCCTCATGGACAGGGCGGTACAGCTTCCCGGGCTGCGCGCCCTCGATCGCAACTTCGACCGCCTGCCCGAGTCGTTGCGGTGGCTGGTCGAGCGGATCGTCCACGATCCGGGCCGGGGGGCGGCGCCCAAGCCGCAGCTCTCGGACTCGCTGCGCGCCCGCTTGGGCGCCCTGCTCGCCGACGACACCGCCCGCCTGGAGCGCATCGCGGGCCATGATCTGGGCTGGCGGCGAACGGGCGCAGCCGGGGGAGTATGATCAGATCCGTCCTATAGAACCGCGTGTCTCTAGATGGGAGACGACCAGGATGCCGAAGCAGCGACCCGCCGACCGCAGGTCTGGCGCGGACGCGAAGCGCCCCGCGAGCCCGGCACCGAGCCAGTCTCGGTCGAAGCCCAAGTCGCGCGCCAAGTCGCGGGGGGCGCGCCGGTTGCCGGCAGGGCGCCATGGCCTCTCGCGCGAGGACGTCACCAACTCGCAGCGCCAGCGCCTGCTCGACGCGATGGCGAGCGTCAGTGCCCGGCGGACCTACGCGGCGACCACGATCGCCGAGGTGGTCGAGAGCGCGGGCGTCTCGCGGGCCACCTTCTACGAGCTCTTCCGCGACAAGGAGGACTGCTTCGTCGCCACGATGGACGACTGGATCCGGATGCTGGCGGCGGCGATTCAGCCCGTGATCTATGCGGAGCGCGACGGCACCGGCTGGCCCGGCAAGGTGAGGGACGTGGTCACGGCGCTGCTCGATTTCATAGCCGCCAAACCCGACCACGCGACCGCCGCGATCGTCGAGGCCCTCGGGGCCGGCGAGCGCGCCTTCGCGCGCTACACGCCGCCTCCCATCTGCTGGTCTCACAGCTCGACCAGGGACGCGCATTCATGGACGGAGGGCCGACCCCGCCCTCGGGGACCGCGCGGGCGATCGTCGGCGGCGGCGAGTCGCTGGTCGTCGCGGCGCTCGGAAGCGGACGCGCCGAGCGCGTCCCGGAGCTGCTTCCGGACATCCTCTACCTGGCGCTGACCCCGTATATGGGCCAGGAGGTCGCTCTGCGCCACGCGGCCGCGGCGCGCGACAACTGAGCGCCCCGCGGATCCTCGAAGAGCCGGGTTTCGCGAGCCCGTCCCGTCGCCTGATCGCGCCCGCCACTGACGCCCGAGTCACCACCCCGCTATCATAAATACAGTCGTTTTTGGACTCGCGTTTTCAACCCTCGGGTCACGCTCATCAGATGTCACAACCGGGCCAACGGGGTCGCCTGCCTAGCGGTCGCCACGGCCTGCCCAGAGACGTCATCGTACGTTCGCAACGCGAGCGCCTGCTCGAGGCGATGATCAGGGTCGCCGCCGACAAGGGCTACGAGGGAACGACCGTCGCCGACGTGATCGAGTCCGCGGGGGTCTCGCGAACGACGTTCTACGAGCTCTTCAGCGACAAGGAGGAGTGCTTTCTGGCCTCCTACGACGCTGTCGCCGACGTCCTGCTGGCCCAGGTCGGCCGGGCGTTCAGCGAGCGCGAGGGATCCTGGCACGAGCGGATTCACGCCGGCCTCGAGGCGCTTGTCGCCCTGCTGGCGGCGGAGTCGGCGATCGCCCGCATGGCGATGGTCGAGAGCATCGCCGCCAGCCCCGCCGCGCGCCAGCGCTACCGCGAGATGCTCGGGCGGTTCACCCCCTTCCTCGACGAGGGACGAGCGCTCTCCGACTACGCCGGCCAGCTCCCGGCGGCGACGTCGCGGATGGCGATCGGCGGCGCCGCGACGCTGATCTTCGACGAGGTCCGCGCCGGCAGGGGCGAGCACCTGCGCAGCCGGCTGCCCGACCTCGTGTACTCGGTGCTGATGCCGTTCCTCGGCCCGGAGGCGGCGGCGCGCGAGATGCGACGCGCGGCCGCCGAGGTCTGAAGCTCCCAAACCGCGAAAACGGCCCATGAGTAACCTGGCCCGGGCCGGGTATAGACGCCAACGTACATCGATGTCACGGTCACTGATGACCCGCATGTCACGTACCGACGCGGGGCCGCAGAAGGTTGTGACTGGTAAACAGCAGATCGAGGCTCTATCGTGTTCCCAATGACCCCCGCAGACGCACCGGCAAGCCAACTCGAGCAGCTACCACGCGGCCGCCACGGCCTGCCGCCGGAGACGGTGGTCGAGTCGCAGCGCAGCCGGATCCTGACCGCGATGGTCGAGGTGACCGCCAAGCGCGGCTACGCCGACTGCCGGATCGCCGATGTGATCGCCTACGCGGGGGTCTCTCGCAAGACCTTCTACGAGCTCTTCAGCGACAAGGAGGACTGCTTCCTCGCCGCCTACGACCTCTGGCTCGGGCGCCTGTTCTCGGTCACCGCGGAGGCCTTCGACTCTCCGCAGGCCGAGGACACCGACTGGGCCGATCGGGTCCGGATCGCGCTCGCCGGGTTCCTGGAGTTCATCGCCGAGCATCCCGCGGCCGCCGGGTTCTGCATCGTCGAGGTGCTCGCCGCCGGTCCGAAGGCGCTCGCGCGCCGCGACGCCGGCGTGCGCCAGTTCACCGCCTTCATCGATGCCGGCCGGGCCGAGACTCAGACCCAGCTGCCGGGGATCACGGGGCTGGCGATCGTGGGCGGGATCCACGAGCTGCTCTACAGCGAGATCATCCACGGGGCGACCGCCCAGCTTCCCGGCAGGCTGCCGGAGCTCGTGTTCTGGATCGTCCATCCGTTCCTCGGCCCCGAACGCGCGATCGCCGAGCGCGACCGGGCGCGGGAGCTGCTCGCCGAGCGTCCCGGCGCCTCGATTACAGCGGGTTCCTGAGCGCCGCCCGCGGGCGCGGGCTCGCGGGCCAGCGCTTGGAGAGCAGCCGCGCTACCGCCTCGAGCAGCTCGAGCTCCTCGTCGGATACGCCGTTCGCCTCCGTGTGGCAGACGGCGAGGCAGCCCGCGCCGCCGGCGATCGGGACGCAGGCGACGCTGCGAGCGGCCGCGGAGCGCGCGATCGGGCCGGGCCGGTAGAGCCGCTCGCGGCTGAAGTCGCCGACGCGGACGGCCTCGTCGGCGTCGACCGCCGCCCAGGTGGCGGAGCCGCGAGTCAGCGCGTGGCGCCCTTTCCAGCGCTCCGGAGAGCAGTCGCCGAGGCCACCGGCGATCGCCAGCGACTCGACCTCGCTGCGGTCGCGCGCGACCCTGACAGCGGTGACCAGGGGGGCGTCGAACAGGTCGGCGATCAGCCTCACAGCCGACGCGAGGACCCTGCCGGGCTCGTCCTCGAGGATGAGCTGCTCGGCGAACCGGGCGAGCGCCTGCTCCGCATCGAGCCGGATGCGGAGCTCGGACTCGTGGCGGTGGCGCTGCGTGACGTCGGTGAGGTTGTAGAGGACGGCTTCGCGGGTGCCCCGGGCCCCGAACAGGGGCCGGGCGGTGACCGACAGCCACCGGGTCTGCCCGTCCGCCCCGAGCACCGCCCGCTCGACCGGCTCCTGGCCGAAGAAGCGCTCGTGGCCTGGGGCAGCGCCGTCGATGAACTCCGAGATCGGCACACCGACGATCCGCTCGGCCGGCAGCCCCACGAGCATGCACGCGGCCTGGTTGACGTAGCTGGTCACCCCGGCGGCGTCGGTGACCCAGGCCGCCGACGAGATCAGCTCGAGCTGCGAGGCCATTCCGGCAGGGCTCAGCGCGCTCTCGAGACCCAGCGCCCGCGCCGCGGCGATGCGCTGCAGCGCCGCCCGGTCCTCGGTCGAGTACTCAGGGCTCACCCGGTCGCGGACGGCGACGATCACCGCGTCGCCGGCGACGATCGGGACGATCGCGACATCGCCGATCCGCCCGGCGTGCGGCAGGCCGGCGTCGGCCATGTCGGCCTGCTCGAGGCGCGAGAGGCGGACCACCGAGCCGCTGGCCAGCGCCTGGCGCAGCCAGCCGCCCGCCGGCGGGTCGAGGCGCGGCGCGTGGCGCTCGAGCGCCAAACGCTGATCCGGATCGCGGTGGTCGGCGGCCACCGCGCGTCAGGGCGCCCGACCCCCGGTCGAGCCGACGGACGACGCAACCATCTCCGACGAGCCGAGTGACGCTTTGGGCGATCGAGTCCATCCCTGGCTCGGCCTCGAGCATCGGCTCAGCGAGCCCTGCCAGCGACTCTCGAGGAGCCGCGCGACGTCCTGCACCAAGCTCGACCTCGGCACCCCCGAACGCGCACGGCCGGCACGAGTGGACGGCGACGACACGCCGTCCCCGCGGCGAAGCCGAGCACCGTCGCGCTCCGCACCCCGGCCGCCACCAGCATCGGATCGGGGTCATAGACGCTCTCGCCCTCGTAGTCGTACACGACCACGGGCTCGCCGCTTCGCAGCGTCTCGCGGACGGCCGAGCGCGCCACCAGCCGCCGGTTCTGCGGCGGGCGCTTCTCCTCGGCGGCGATCAGGGCCGGCCAGCCGACCAGCGCGAGCGGCTCGACCGGCGAGTCCTCGCCGTCCGCGTAGGCGGCAATCGAGACCAGCTTCACCTCGAGCTGCTCGGCGAGCGTTGCCGCCGCGAGGCTGACCAGCTCGCCGAGGTCCGCGTCGATCGCCTTCTCCGCCAGCGCGCGCCGCGCGCGCTGGCGGTCGAGGGCCAGCGAGAGCGCGAGCTCGCGGCCGTGCCGGCGCGTGATGTCGACGAGCGTGTGCACTCGGGCCGCGGGCTCGCCGAGGTCGTCGAGCAGCCTCGTGGTCGTGACCTCGAGCCACGCGGTGCTGCCGTCGGGACGCAGCAGCGGACGGTCGCAGATGCTCGCCCCGTCGACCCGCCGGGTGCGCCCGGCGGCGCAGCGGCCGAGGAACTCGCTCAGCGGGATCCCGACGAGGTCGCGGCTCGGCCAGCCGACGAGCTCGCTGGCGGCCTGGTTCACGTAGAGGGTTCGGCCGTCGTCATCGACCACCCAGAGTCCGGCGGCGGCGACCTCGACCAGGCCGTGGCGGAGGGGATCGAAGTCCCGCGCTCGCACCGGCTCGCCGGCAGGTAGCGGCCGCGGAACCGGCAGCGGGGCGGGCGAGGTGCGCGGGCTCCACTCCCGGGTGCCGAGCGCGACGCGGAGCTCGGCCGCGAGCCGCTCGCAATGCTCACGCTCGCGGCTGCCGTAAGGCCCAGCGATCCGGTCGCGGATCAGGATCGCCAGCGTGCCCGTGCAGACGGGGAAGGCAACCGCGTCGCCGAGCCGCTCGTCCGGCGGCAGGCCGGCCGCGGCGAGGGCGTCGCGGTCGAAGGTCGGCAGTGGCACCGGCCGCCCGCGCTCCAGCGCCTGGACGAGCCAGCCGCTCGGCCCCGGCGGCGGCGCGCCCAGGAGCGCGAGCAGCGCCCGGCAGCGGTCGTCGTCGCGATGATCGGCGGCGCGGGCGACGAGCGCGCCCGATTCGTCGGCGACGCGGATCAGACAGCCGTCGCCGACGAGCACAGTGAATCGACGTGCCGCGTCGGAGAGCACATCATGCGCATCAGCCGGAATCGCCACTCACCATCTCCCTGAGCCGCAGCGCGAAACGGCGCTGTTTCACGTACGACCGTGTTTGTAGCACAGCAGCGACGCTCGCGCAGCCCGGCTCGCCCAGGTCATGCGCGTTGGCGGCCCCCGGCGGCGCGCCGAACTCCCCCAGAAGTGGCCGATGTTTCTCGTCTTGCCGGCCTGGGCCGGCGACCCCGAAGGGCCGCCGGCGATCAGGCCGGGAGCGCGAGCAACGGTCGGGGGATCAGCGGCTGCCCTTCTTCTTCTTGCCCCCGCACTGCGCCTGCAGCTTGGGAGTCTGGAAGGAGGTGGCGCCGTTCTGGCCGGTCAGGGTGGCCGTGGTCTTGTACTTCTTGCCGCCCTTCTTGCAGAGCTTCTTGGAGTTCGCCAGAAGGCCGTCGGCGTTCAGGTCGAGCTTGAAGTCTGAGATCGGGACGTCGGGGACGAGCTCGAAGGTGTTCTGGATCGCCCCGCCGGCATCGGTGTCGATCTTGCCGACCAGGTCGATCTCCACCTGGCCGTTCAGATCGGCGACCAGGTCGGGGACCGGGTTGTCGGAGGCGCGCAGATAGACCGGGCCCGAGAGCGGCTCGTTAAGCAGCGGCGTGATCGCCGTCGCCTGTCCGTAGACCGAGCCCGCCGGGCACTGGTTGGCCGCGTACTGCTCGCGGGTGCAGATCGTCTGGATGTTGTCCTGGTCGAGCAGCAGGACCTTCGGCAGGCGCAGGACGACCGAGTCGATGTTGGCGTCGCCGGGGTTGGCGAGCACCTGGGCCTCGAAGGCCGGGTTGGCAGAGCGCTTGGTCGCCGCCTTGCCGCCGAGGATCGTGGTCTTCATCTGGGGCGCGAAGCCCAGCGCCCCGCAGCCCGCCATCTGGAAGTGCTGGCTCAGTGCCGCGGTGGCGCCCGAGGAGCCGGCGACCGACGCCGTGACCTGCTTGGCCGCGCACGAGGTCGGGCTGGTCATAAAGCCCGCCCGGTCGATCGACAGGGCGATCTGCTTGAGGCGCAGCGGGATCCCGGAGAGGATCTGGGGGATCGGGTCGCTGACCACCCGCAGGTGGGCGTCGAGCGGGTCGACGAAGACCGCCGCGCGCACGACCACGGTGCCGAGGTCGAAGATCCCGGCCTGGGCGGGGACGACGATCGACAGCGACAGCGGGGCGCCCGCGTAGGGGCCGGCGATGTAGACCGAGCCGCCGCTGATCTGGAACGGGTTGGTGCCGGCGCCGACCTTGGCCGAGACCGAGCCGACCCGCGAGTCCGCGCCGCAGGTGCCGGTGGCCGCCTGGGCCTCGGCGCACTGCGGGGCCGAGGCCAACACGGCCGAGACGCCCTCGGGCAGGGTGGCGTCGATCGCCGAGATCTCCTGGCTGCCGTCGGGACGGCTGACCGCGAGGTTGAAGGGGCTCGAGGAGCCCGCGGCGGGGTTGACGACCCCCGAGATCAGGCTGGGCGTAAACGGACGGGTCGCCGCCGAGGAGGCGCACGGTCCGCCGTTGGCGCCCGAGGTGATCGAGAACGAGTCGCTGAGCTCGGTCGGCGGGTTGCCGCTCCACGGCGTCAGCGACGCCGACGCGGTCTTGGTCCCGCAGGTCTGGGGGGTGGCCAGCACGGACCGCGGCCCGCCGAAGAAGTTCAACCCGAAGTGGCTGAACGGCAGCTGCGGCGCGTTGTCGATCGTCGTCGTCACCTGCCCGGTCTGCGGGTCGGGGGCCACCTCGCCGGCGAGCTTGACCGTCACGCCGCCGCCCTCGGCGACCAGATAGATCGCGATCAGGTCGCCGAACGGGTTCGCGTTCGGGGTCGCGACGTAGATCGAGCCCTGCAGCGGATCGGGCTGCAGCGGGCTCGCGATCTCGACCGAGCCGACCTTCGAGGAGGCCGGGCACGAGACCGGGTTGGTGTTGGCGAGGCCGAACTGGCCCTGGGTGCAGCCGGCGAGCCCGGAGGCCGCCGCGGGGTTGACCGTCGTGCCCTCGGGCAGGGTGACCTCAGCGGTCCTCAGATTCGCCTGCGCGATCCCGGTCGGGTTCTGCGGCTGGGGCACGTCGACGTCCACGGAGAGCCCGCTCGGTGTGTCCGCCGCCGTCTGGGCCGCCTGCACGTCGACCGAGGGGTCAAAGGGCACCGCGTCGCAGCCGTCCGCGCCCACCGGGGTGGTCGAGTTGCGCTGCTCGAAGGCGCCGTTCTGCCACGAGTTGGCGCGCAGGCGGGTGGTCACCGGGCCGGTGCACGAGGTCGGGTTGGTAAGGAACGGCAGCTGGGGGGCCTGGGCGGGGCAGAGAATCGCCGGGTCGGGGTCCTGCAGGCACTGACCGCGATCGGCGTCATGAGCCGGATCCGCCGGCACGCCCCAGAAGGTCAGCTCGGTGCCGGTCAGGGGTAGCGCCTGGGAGATGTTCGGGATCCGCACCGTGAGCCCGCCGTCGGGCCGCACCGACGCGTTGATGTAGACGGGCGGGATCAGGGCGATGAAGCCGAACTGGGCCGGGACGCCCTCTGGCGGCTCGAGGTTGTAGACGGGGGTCGTCAAGTTCAGGCCGAGGCCTGTCTTGAGCGTCGTCACCCCGACCTGGGTGTTGATGGGGCAGCCGCCCGGGACCGCATTGGTGATCTGATCGCGCGTGCACTGGGGGGCGTTCTGGGGGTTGCCGACCAGGCCCGCGGGCAGGTCGACCTGGACGTTGCGCACGCTCTCGTCCGGAACGATGAACGGGTCGGCTGGGGGGACGTTGGGCACCTGGTGGGTTCGGAAGTTGATGTCGGTGAAGGCCTCGAACGGGTGGCCGCCGGCCTGGGTGAACGGGTCGCCGTTTTGGTCGCGAACCTCGGCAGTGAAGTTCTGCAGCAGGGCGGCGCCCGCGAACGAGGGCAGGGCGAAGAACGCCAGCGCGGCGAGGGCGATCGCTCCGGCGAGCCGGGCGGTCTTTCGCTTCGGGTGGCGGTCGGACATCGTTGCCTCCGTGTTGATCTCGTCTGTGTGGGCCGTCATCGGTGTGGTCTTGGCGGCGTCCATCAGGCGTTGTGGCACTCGTTGGCGGTCTGCTTGTCTTCCTTGGCCTGCTGCTTGGCCTGCTTGGCCTTCTTCTTGGCCTTCTTGATCTTCTTCTTCGCGGCGCCGCTTCTTCTTGAGCTGCTTGACCTTCTGCTTCTTCTGCTTTGCCTTGGCGGCTGATCTTGCTCGCCTTCTGGTCGAAGGAGCTGCAGTCGGGGCCGGCGCCCGGGGGCTCTGAGCCGGTCACCGCCGCGCTGCCCGGATTGGCCGGGTCGACGTTCGGCGGCAGCGGCGGCTTGCACTCCTCACCCACGCACGGGGGCGGGGGCGGGGGCGGGTTCTGGCTTGCCAGTCCACCGCCGACCCGCGCGTCGTACAGGTCGACCGAGTTGTCGGTGTCGACCCCCACCAGCCGCTCGCGGGTCAGGAAGAACGCGTCGTTGCCGCTCGGCGAGGCGTCGACGAAGGACGAATTCGACGGGCTCTGGCCACTGGAGACCAGATGCAGCGCGCCCTCGTCCCACATGTAGGCGTCGAACTTGCCGTTCGTGTCGGCGCCCAGCAGGCGCTCGGGCGAGACGAAGAACGCCGTCGAGCCGTCCGCGGACAGGTTGCGGTGCTCGTAGTCCGCCAAACCACCGAACGAGATGCTGCCGGGCGGCTGCAGGATGGCCGCGTCCGCGGTCGCAGGCACGCCGTTCGGGCGGCAGGAGATGCACTCGAAGGAGTCGCCTGCGAGGTCGTAGACGTAGAACTCCATGAACCCGGCGTTGTCGTAACCGAGCTGCGGGGCCCGCGAGCTGAACAGCAGCGCCGAGCCGCTCGGATTCACGCGTCCGGTCTTCTGGGTGTCCAGGGCCCAGTTCAGCGTGTCGCCGAAGCCCGGGTCGAGGGCCGTGATGAAGGTCGTCGTCGCTCCGTCGCGGACGTAGAGGTTGAGCCCGGGGTCGGCGGCGCCGGGCGCGAGCTGCCCGTTCGCCGCGAAGTAGACGCGGGTGCCGCTGTCGTTGACGCCGATCACGCCCTGGACGCCGGCGCCGTCGGGATCGCCCGTGGTGAGATCGACGAGGGCCCCGCTGTCGACGTCATAGCGGTAGAGGTCGGGAATCCCGGGCTCGGCCTGGGAGTTGTTGGTCAGCTTCTCGCCGCTGGTGAAGTAGACGAAGTCGCCGTCCGGCGTCGCGTACTGGTAGGTCTTGTCCTGCGGGCCGTTGGGATCGGGGTTGGTGCGCTGCGACTCGGAGACGTGGTCGGTCGAGGCGCGGTCCAGGCGCACGTAGACCTCCGGCGGACCAGCGCCGAAGCCGCTCGTCCAGAAGATCCGCGAGCCGTCGTCGGAGACCGTGTTGAAGCCCGGGGCGAAGTTGGGGCTACCTACGAACCCGCCCGTTGGGGACGAGGTGCCGTCCGGCAGCACGGAGACCAGCTCGACGTCGCGGTTGCCCGTACTGGCGTACGCGTTGGTCACGAGCGGCGTCGACGGGGGGCCCTCGGTGACGGGCATCGGCGGGTCGGAGGAGAAGTTGTAGCCCACGATCGAGAGGTCCTCGGATCCGCCGGCGTAGGTCGGGGCGGTCGGGGTCTGCGAGCCCAGCGGAGGCGCAGGCTGGCCGAAGCTGAGGGTGTCGGTGGTTCCATCCGGGTTGCGCCGGTACGTGTTCGCGGTGCCCGGCGTGCTGCCGTCGAAGGCCGGGTCGCCGGCGGCGTAGCTGAAGATCGTCGTGTCGAGATCGTCGGAGAGTTGATTGAAGAGCGAGGCGCCCAGGCCGGCCGAGGTGACCAGTGAGGGCGACACCGACTCCGTGACCCAGTCTGTGGCCCCGCGGGTCGAGACGAACTCGGTCACCAGCCCGCCGCCCTCGCTGTCGCCGAAGGCGCCGAAGCTGGCGTAAGCGGCTGCGTTGCCGCTGACGGCCGCCTTGTCGAAACCCTGCAGGATGTCCTGGCCGTCCTTGTCGGCCGGCGAGACCTTCTCGTAGCCGCGGCCGGGCGGCAGAGCGGAGGCGAGTGGCGCCAGCGCGCCGAGCATGGCGAGGCCGAGGATGAGCCACAGGGTCGCGCGCATGAGGCTGCGGTCTCTCCCGCCAGAGCCGGGTGTCGCGTCGAGGGCCTGCACGAAGCTTCGGGCGTCTGCGCTCATCTGCTGGCTTCCTTTCGCCTCAGGGTCTGGTGAGCCACCGTCCACGGGATCATAAACATAGATGTCTTTTCATGTCAAGGGAAAGGCACCGGATTCCCCGTGTGCGGGGGCTATTGCTCGACCACGGAGTGAAAGAACGCTCCGTTTGCGAGCAAGACCTGAAGGGCGTGCCGGCGGCGATCCTGGCCACCGGCACGCCGGCCCTCCTCAGGACGCAGAGCGCTCTAGCGGCTGCCCTTCTTCTTCTTGCCCCCGCACTGCGCCTGCAGCTTGGGAGTCTGGAAGGAGGTGGCGCCGTTCTGGCCGGTCAGGGTGGCCGTGGTCTTGTACTTCTTGCCGCCCTTCTTGCAGAGCTTCTTGGAGTTCGCCAGAAGGCCGTCGGCGTTCAGGTCGAGCTTGAAGTCTGAGATCGGGACGTCGGGGACGAGCTCGAAGGTGTTCTGGATCGCCCCGCCGGCATCGGTGTCGATCTTGCCGACCAGGTCGATCTCCACCTGGCCGTTCAGATCGGCGACCAGGTCGGGGACCGGGTTGTCGGAGGCGCGCAGATAGACCGGGCCCGAGAGCGGCTCGTTAAGCAGCGGCGTGATCGCCGTCGCCTGTCCGTAGACCGAGCCCGCCGGGCACTGGTTGGCCGCGTACTGCTCGCGGGTGCAGATCGTCTGGATGTTGTCCTGGTCGAGCAGCAGGACCTTCGGCAGGCGCAGGACGACCGAGTCGATGTTGGCGTCGCCGGGGTTGGCGAGCACCTGGGCCTCGAAGGCCGGGTTGGCAGAGCGCTTGGTCGCCGCCTTGCCGCCGAGGATCGTGGTCTTCATCTGGGGCGCGAAGCCCAGCGCCCCGCAGCCCGCCATCTGGAAGTGCTGGCTCAGTGCCGCGGTGGCGCCCGAGGAGCCGGCGACCGACGCCGTGACCTGCTTGGCCGCGCACGAGGTCGGGCTGGTCATAAAGCCCGCCCGGTCGATCGACAGGGCGATCTGCTTGAGGCGCAGCGGGATCCCGGAGAGGATCTGGGGGATCGGGTCGCTGACCACCCGCAGGTGGGCGTCGAGCGGGTCGACGAAGACCGCCGCGCGCACGACCACGGTGCCGAGGTCGAAGATCCCGGCCTGGGCGGGGACGACGATCGACAGCGACAGCGGGGCGCCCGCGTAGGGGCCGGCGATGTAGACCGAGCCGCCGCTGATCTGGAACGGGTTGGTGCCGGCGCCGACCTTGGCCGAGACCGAGCCGACCCGCGAGTCCGCGCCGCAGGTGCCGGTGGCCGCCTGGGCCTCGGCGCACTGCGGGGCCGAGGCCAACACGGCCGAGACGCCCTCGGGCAGGGTGGCGTCGATCGCCGAGATCTCCTGGCTGCCGTCGGGACGGCTGACCGCGAGGTTGAAGGGGCTCGAGGAGCCCGCGGCGGGGTTGACGACCCCCGAGATCAGGCTGGGCGTAAACGGACGGGTCGCCGCCGAGGAGGCGCACGGTCCGCCGTTGGCGCCCGAGCTGATCGAGAACGAGTCGCGTGAGCTCGGTCGGCGGGTTGCCGCTCCACGGCGTCAGCGACGCCGAAGCGGTCTTGGTCCCGCAGGTCTGGGGGGTTGCCAAGGGGGCCCGTGAGCCTCCCTTGAAGTCGAGGCTGAAGCGCGAGAACGGCAGCTGCGGGGCGTTGTCGATCGTCGTCGTCACCTGCCCGGTCTGCGGGTCGGTCTCGATCTGGCCCGCGAGCTTCACCGTCACTCCGCCGCCGGACGCGACGAGGTAGATCGCGAGCAGGCTGCCGAACGGGTTCGCGTTCGGGGTCGCCTGATAGATCGCGCCCTGGAGCGGTGCCGGTTGCAGCGGGCTGGCGATCTCCACGTCGCCGATCTTGGATGCGTCCGGGCAGCTCGGCGGATCGGTGTCGTTCAGGCCGACCTGGCCCACGGTGCAGCCGGCCAGCCCGGCTGCGACCGACGGGTTGATCGTCGTGCCCGCGGGCAGCGTGACCTCGGCCGTCTTCAGGTTCGCCTGTGCGATCCCGGTCGGGTTCTGGGGCTGGGGCACGTTGACGTCGACCGAGATCGCGGTCGGGCTGTCAGAGCTGGTCGCCGAGGACTGCACGTCAACCGTGGGATCGAAGGGCACGTCCTCGCACCCGTCGGCGCCCACCGGGGTGGTCGAGTTGCGCTGCTCGAAGGCGCCGTTCTGCCACGAGTTGGCGCGCAGGCGGGTGGTCACCGGGCCGACACACGAGGTCGGGTTGGTTAGGAACGGGAGCCGGTCGGCCTGCGACGGGCAGAGGTCGGGCGGGTCGGGCGGGTTGGTCGGCGTCTGCAGGCACGCCCCGCGCTCGTCGTCATGCGCCGGGTCGGCAGGGACACCCCAGAAGGTCAGGCTGGTGCCGGTCAGCGGCAGGGCCTGGGAGATGTTGGGGATCGTCACCCGCAGGCCGCCGTCGGGACGCACCGAGGCGTTCAGGAACACGCGGGGGATCAGGGGGACGAACGCGAACTGCGCCGGCACCCCGGGCGGCGGCTTCATGTTCCACACCGGGAATGGAGCCTCGACCCCGTTGACCTTGAGGGTCGTCGTCCCGACCTGGGTGTTGTCCGGGCACGCACCCAGGCCCTGGTTGATCTGATCGCGCGTGCATTGCGGGATGTTCTGGGGGTTGCCGACCAGGCCCGCGGGCAGGTCGACCTGGACGGTGCGCACGCTCTCATCGGGCACCGGCATCGGGTTCAGCGGATCGGGACTCGTGTCGTGCTGGCGGAAGTTGATGTCGGTGAAGGCCTCGAACGGGTGGCCGCCGGCCTGGGTGAACGGGTCGCCGTTTTGGTCGCGAACCTCGGCAGTGAAGTTCTGCAGCAGGGCGGCGCCCGCGAACGAGGGCAGGGCGAAGAACGCCAGCGCGGCGAGGGCGATCGCTCCGGCGAGCCGGGCGGTCTTTCGCTTCGGGTGGCGGTCGGACATCGTTGCCTCCGTGTTGATCTCGTCTGTGTGGGCCGTCATCGGTGTGGTCTTGGCGGCGTCCATCAGGCGTTGTGGCACTCGTTGGCGGTCTGCTTGTCTTCCTTGGCCTGCTGCTTGGCCTGCTTGGCCTTCTTCTTGGCCTTCTTGATCTTCTTCTTCGCGGCGCCGCTTCTTCTTGAGCTGCTTGACCTTCTGCTTCTTCTGCTTTGCCTTGGCGGCTGACTTGCTCGCCTTCTGGTCGAAGGAGCTGCAGTCGGGGCCGGCGCCCGGGGGCTCTGAGCCGGTCACCGCCGCGCTGCCCGGATTGGCCGGGTCGGTCTGGACCGGCGGCGGGCCCTGGCAGTCGTCGCCCTGGCACGGTGGCGGGGGCGGTGGCGGGTTCTGCTCCGCGATCCCGCCGCCCACGCGCGCGTCGTAGAGGTCGACTTCGTCGTCCTGATCGATCCCGACCAGCTGCTGGCGGGTCAGGAAGAAGACGTCGTCACCGTCGGCGCTTGCGTCCCCGAAGGTCGAGTTGGAGCTGCTGACACCCGTCGAGACCAGGTCGAGCGCGCCGTCGTCCCACATGTAGACGTCGAACTTGCCGTTCGTGTCGGCGCCCAGCAGCCGCTCGGGCGTGACGAAGAACGCGGTCGAGCCGTCCGCCGACAGGTTGCGGCGCTCCGAGAACGGCGCGCCGGCCAGGTCCAGGCCACCGCTCGACGGCCCGCGAAGCAGCGCGCTCGCGGTCGCCCCGCCCGGGCGGCACGAGACGCACTCGAAGGAGTCGCTCGCGAGGTCGTAGACGTAGAACTCCATGAACCCGTTGTTGGGGTAGCCGAGCTGCTGGTGGATCGAGCCGAACATCAGGTGCTGCCCGTCGGGCGTGACCCGGGCGAGCTTGTCGGCGTACGAGTTGGCCCAGTTGTTGGCGTCGTTCGGGAAGGTGGTCGACGTGTCCAGATCCGTGATGAACGTCGTCGTGCCGCCGTCGCGTACGTAGAGGTTGGGCTGCCCGTCGGTCGCGCCGGGCGCGAGGGCTCCGGTGGCGGCGAAGTAGACGCGGCTACCGCTGTTGCTGACGCCGAGGACGCCCAGCACGCCGGCGCCGTCCGGATCGCCGACGGTCAGGTCGACGAGCGTCCCGGAGTCGACGTCATACCGGTAGAGGTCGGGGACGGCCGGCTCCGCCTGGGCGTTGTTGGTCAGCTTCTCGTTGCTGGTGAAGAACGCGAACGAGCCGTCCGGGGTCGCGTACTGATAGAGCTTCTCCTGGACGCCGTTGGGATCCGGAGTGGTCCGCTGTGACTCGGAGACGTGCTCGGTCGACGTACCGTTGAGGCGCACGTAGACCTCCGGTGGACCGGAGCCGAAGGTGCTCGACCAGAAGATCCGCGAGCCGTCGTCAGAGACCGCGTTGTACCTGCTCTGGAAGGTGGTGCCGATCGCGCCGCCGTTTGGTTCGGGGGTGCCGTTGGGGAGCACCGAGACCAGTCGCAACTGGGTCCCGTTGCCGGCGTAGGCGTTGGAGATGCCGTCGGGACCGGTCGGGCCGGCCGTGACGGGAATCGACGGGGTCGTGGCGAGCTCGAAGGCGACGAGCGAGGCGTCGTCGGAGGCGCCGCCGAAGGTCGGGTTGGCCGGGAAGCCGCCCGGCGGGACCGGCGGCTGGTCCAACGTGATCAGGTCGAAGGTGCCGTCCGCGTTGGCGCGCCAGACGTTGCTGGTCCCGGGCGTCGGGTCGTCGACGTTGGTGCCCGGCCCGCTGAAGATGCCGGTGTCGGCGTCCTCGCTGAAGCCCTGGAAGAGGGTGGCGTTGAGGCCGGCAACGGGATCGAGCGGCGGGTTCAGGCTGTTGACCGTCCAGCCCGTCGGGGTTCGCTGGGAGTAGTACTGGGCCACGATGGGCGCACCGTCGGTGGGGTCGAAGGCGGCGAAAATGGGATACGACGCGGTGTTGCCGTCGAGCGCGGCCTTGTCGAAGCCGTTCTGGATGTCGTTTCCGTTCTTTTCGACTGGCGAGACCTTCTCGTAGGCGCGGTCGGCCGGCAGGGCCGAGGCCATGGGCACCAGGGCGACGAGGAGCGCGACGGCGCAGAGCGCCGACAGCGCGACGGCGACCGGCGTTCGCCCGCGGGCGATCGACTCGTCGCGGGGGGCCTCGTGCCGGGGGGCGCCTACGTTCATCTCTCGCTTCCTTCCCTAGGTGTCCGTTTCAGCCTCGGGCGCTCTCGCACCTGGAGCCAGGAGCATCATAAACATTTGCGTCTTTCCATGTCAAGAGAAAGTGATCGATTCCCTGCTGAGAGGGGTTCTCCGCCGTCACGGAGTGAGAGAACGCCCCGTTTGCGAGCAAGACCTGAAGGGCGTGCCGGCGGCGATCCTGGCCACCGGCACGCCGGCCCTCCTCAGGACGCAGAGCGCTCTAGCGGCTGCCCTTCTTCTTCTTGCCCCCGCACTGCGCCTGCAGCTTGGGAGTCTGGAAGGAGGTGGCGCCGTTCTGGCCGGTCAGGGTGGCCGTGGTCTTGTACTTCTTGCCGCCCTTCTTGCAGAGCTTCTTGGAGTTCGCCAGAAGGCCGTCGGCGTTCAGGTCGAGCTTGAAGTCTGAGATCGGGACGTCGGGGACGAGCTCGAAGGTGTTCTGGATCGCCCCGCCGGCATCGGTGTCGATCTTGCCGACCAGGTCGATCTCCACCTGGCCGTTCAGATCGGCGACCAGGTCGGGGACCGGGTTGTCGGAGGCGCGCAGATAGACCGGGCCCGAGAGCGGCTCGTTAAGCAGCGGCGTGATCGCCGTCGCCTGTCCGTAGACCGAGCCCGCCGGGCACTGGTTGGCCGCGTACTGCTCGCGGGTGCAGATCGTCTGGATGTTGTCCTGGTCGAGCAGCAGGACCTTCGGCAGGCGCAGGACGACCGAGTCGATGTTGGCGTCGCCGGGGTTGGCGAGCACCTGGGCCTCGAAGGCCGGGTTGGCAGAGCGCTTGGTCGCCGCCTTGCCGCCGAGGATCGTGGTCTTCATCTGGGGCGCGAAGCCCAGCGCCCCGCAGCCCGCCATCTGGAAGTGCTGGCTCAGTGCCGCGGTGGCGCCCGAGGAGCCGGCGACCGACGCCGTGACCTGCTTGGCCGCGCACGAGGTCGGGCTGGTCATAAAGCCCGCCCGGTCGATCGACAGGGCGATCTGCTTGAGGCGCAGCGGGATCCCGGAGAGGATCTGGGGGATCGGGTCGCTGACCACCCGCAGGTGGGCGTCGAGCGGGTCGACGAAGACCGCCGCGCGCACGACCACGGTGCCGAGGTCGAAGATCCCGGCCTGGGCGGGGACGACGATCGACAGCGACAGCGGGGCGCCCGCGTAGGGGCCGGCGATGTAGACCGAGCCGCCGCTGATCTGGAACGGGTTGGTGCCGGCGCCGACCTTGGCCGAGACCGAGCCGACCCGCGAGTCCGCGCCGCAGGTGCCGGTGGCCGCCTGGGCCTCGGCGCACTGCGGGGCCGAGGCCAACACGGCCGAGACGCCCTCGGGCAGGGTGGCGTCGATCGCCGAGATCTCCTGGCTGCCGTCGGGACGGCTGACCGCGAGGTTGAAGGGGCTCGAGGAGCCCGCGGCGGGGTTGGTCATGCCGCTGTCGAGGCTCGGCGTGAACGGGCGCGCCGCCGGGCTGGCCGCGCAGGCCGACCCGTTCGGGCCCGAGCTGATCGCAAACGAATCCGTGAGGTTGGTGGGCGTATTCGGGCGCGACCACGAGGAGAGCGCCGCGGTCGCGGTCTTGGTCCCGCAGGTCTGCGGGGTGGCGACCACCGCCCTCTGACCGCCGAAGAAGTCGAGGCTAAAGCGGCTGAACGGCAGCTGCGGGGCGTTGTCGATCGTCGTCGTCACCCGCCCGGTCTGCGGATCGGTCTCGATCTCGCCGGCGAGCTTGACCCGCACCCCGCCGCCCTCGGCGACCAAATAGATCGCGATCAGGTCGCCGAACGGGTTCGCGTTCGGGGTCGCGACGTAGATCGAGCCCTGCAGCGGATCGGGCTGCAGCGGGCTCGCGATCTCGACCGAGCCGACCTTCGAGGAGGCCGGGCACGAGACCGGGTTGGTGTTGGCGAGCCCGAACTGGCCCTGGGTGCAGCCGGCGAGCCCGTCGGCCGCCGCCGGGTTGATCGTCGCGCCCTCGGGCAGCGTGACCTCGGCCGTCTTTAGGTTCGACTCGGCGACGCCGGTCGGGTTCTGGGGCTGGGGCACGTTGACGTCGACCGAGATCGCGGTCGGGCTGTCAGAGCTGGTCGCCGAGGACTGCACGTCGACCGTGGGATCGAAGGGCACGTCCTCGCAGCCGTCGGCGCCCACCGGGGTGGTCGAGTTGCGCTGCTCGAAGGCGCCGTTCTGCCACGAGTTGGCGCGCAGGCGGGTGGTCACCGGGCCGGTGCAGGAGGTCGGGTTGGTAAGGAAGGGCAACACCGGGGCCTGGGTCGGGCAGAGGTCGGGGGGGTCGCCGGGGTTGGTGGGCGTCTGCAGGCACGCCCCGCGCTCGTCGTCGTGGGCGGGGTCGGCGGGCACGCCCCAGAAGGTCAGCTCGGTGCCGGTCAGGGGCAGCGCCTGGGAGTTGTTGGGGATGGTCACGGTAAGCCCGCCGTCGGGGCGCACCGACGCGTTGATGTAGACGGGCGGGATCAGGGCGATGAAGCCGAACTGCGCCGGGGTGCCGGCGGCCGGGACCAGGTTGTAGACGGGAGCGGTCACGTTGATGCCGACGCCGGTCTTGAGCGTCGTGACCCCGACCTGGGTGTTGATGGGGCAGGCCCCGCCGAAGCCGCCGTTGAGCTGCGCGCGGGTGCACTGGGGGACGTTCTGGGGGTTGCCGACCAGGCCCGCGGGCAGGTCGACCTGGATCGTGCGCACGCTCTCGTCCGGAATGACGAACGGGTTCGCGGGGTCGCCGGGGTTGGGCACCTCGTGGGTTTGGAAGTTGATGTCGGTAAAGGCCTCGAACGGGTGGCCGCCGGCCTGGGTGAACGGGTCGCCGTTTTGGTCGCGAACCTCGGCGGTGAAGTTCTGCAGCAGGGCGCCGTTGGCAAACGAGGGCAGGGCGAACAGGGCCACGAAGGCAACGCAGAGCAGTCCCGTGATCCGCCTCGTCTTGGGTGAGCGCTTGCGCATCGTTGCCTCCGTGTTGATCTCGTCTGGGTGGGCCGTCATCGGTGTGGTCTTGGCGGCGTCCATCAGGCGTTGTGGCACTCGTTGGCGGTCTGCTTGTCTTCCTTGGCCTGCTGCTTGGCCTGCTTGGCCTTCTTCTTGGCCTTCTTGATCTTCTTCTTCGCAGCGCCCTTCTTCTTGAGCTGCTTGACCTTCTGCTTCTTTTGCTTTGCCTTGGCGGCTGACTTGCTCGCCTTCTGGTCGAAGGAGCTGCAGTCGGGGCCGGCGCCCGGGGGCTCTGAGCCGGTGACGTTCGCCGTGCCGCTGTTGGGCGGCCCGGTCTGCGGGCTCGGCGGCGGCTTGCAGGTATCGCCCGTGCACGGCGGCGGGGGCGGGGGCGGGTTCTGGCTCGCAAGCCCGCCGCCGACCCGCGCGTCATAGAGGTCGACCTGGTCGTCGGTGTCGACGCCCACCAGCCGCTCGCGGGTCAGGAAGAAGGCGTCGTCGCCGTCGGCGCTGGCGTCGACGAAGGCCGACACGCCGGCGCTTTGCCCCGTCGAGACCAGTTCCAGGTCGCCGTCGATCCACATGTAGGCGTCGTAGGTGCCGTTCGTGTCGGAGTTCAGCAGCCGCTCGGGGCTGCCGAAGAACGCGGTGCCGTCGCTGGTGAGGTTGCGCCGCTCGTAGAGGTTGAGCCCGCTGAGGGCGAGGCCGCCGACCTGCGGCTGGCCGAGCACCGCGTCGTTGGTGGCCGGGTCTCCGCTGGGATCGCAGGAGATGCAGCTGAACGAGTCGCTCGCCAGGTCGTAGACGTAGAACTGCACGAAGCCGGCGTTGTCGTAGCCGAGCTGCGGGCTGCGGGTGCCGAACAGCAACTGCGCGCCGCTCGCGTTCACGTGGCCGAACTTCGCGCCGCCCTGGGTGGACCAGTTCTCGGACTCGAATGGGTTCAGAGTGGCGATGAAGCTCGTCTGCCCGCCGTCGCGCACGTAGAGGTTCGTGCCGCCGTCGGTGGCCCCGGGCGCGAGCGCGCCGGTGGCGCCGAAGTAGACCCGGCCGCCGTTGTCGCTGACCCCGATCACGCCCAGCAGCCCGGCGCCGTCGGGATCGCCGGTGGTCAGGTCGACGAGCTCGCCGGTCGCGAACTCATAGCGGTAGAGGTCCGGGGCGCTGGGCTCCGCCTGGGAGTTGTTGGTCAGCTTCTCGCCGCTGGAGAAGTAGACGAAGTCGCCGTCCGGGGTGGCGAACTGGTAGGTCTTGGGCTGGACCCCGTTCGGGTCGGGGTTGGTGCGCTGGCTGGCCGACGCCCGCCGGGTGGCGGTCCCGTTGACGCGCACATAGACCTCGGGCTGGACGACGCCCGAGTTGCTGGTCCAGAAGATCCGCGAGCCGTTGTTCGAGACGGCGTTGTAACCGGGGCTGAAGCTCGACTGGCCGATCACGCCGCCCTGCGGCGCCGCGTCGCCGTTCGGCAGCACCGAGACCAGCCGCAGGTCGTCGCCGTTGCTCGAGTACGCGTTGTCGACCGCGTCGATTCCGGTGGGGCCGGTGGTCACCTGCAGGGCGGGGGTGCTGTTGAAGGTGAAGGTGCTGATCCCGAGGTCGTCCGAGCTCCCGGACGAGTTGGGGGAGGTAGCGAACCCACCGGGTGTCACGGGCGGCTGGCCCCTGGTCAGCAGCTCCATGCTGCTGTCGGGCTCGCGCCGGTAGAGATTCGAGGTCCCCGGCGTCGCCCCGTCGAAGCCCGGGTCGCCGTTCAGGTAGCCGACGATCGCGCTCGAGGTGTCAAGGGAGTAGTCCTGGAAGAGCGAGGTGGCGAGTCCGGGCGTCGGGATCTGCGCCGTGCCCACCGACTCGGTCGCCCAGTCGGTCGCCGTGCGCACGGAGCGGAAGGAGGTCACGAGGCCGGCTCCCTCGCTGTCGCCGAAGGCGCCGAAGGAGATGTACGCGGCCGAGTTGCCGTCGATGCCGGCCATGTCGAGGCCGTTGAGGATGTCCTGGCCGTCCTTGTCGGCGGGCGAGACCTTCTCGTAGCCGCGGCCGGCGGGCAGGGCCTGGGCCAGCGGCGCCAAGGCGAGCAGGGCGACGACGCCCGCGAGCAGCGACAGGGCGGCAACGAGCGTGCGCGGAGCCCGCCCCGCAACGCCGGCCGCGTCGAATGCCCGCACAGTGCTCCGGACGTCTGCACTCATCTGTTGGCTCCCTTTCGCTCTGTATCGCCCGACCCTCGCCGGAGCGCGCGAGGGCGATCATAAACAGATACGTCTCTGCGTGTCAAGCCCCGGCGCGCAGGGTCCCATGTACAAGCGGCTCGAGGCTGCAAACGGCCAGAAATCAAGCCGTTCGCCGGGCGTGCGCCGGGGTGTGAAAGGGGAGACGACCACAACTCCGGGGGAAAGCCTGTGTTTATCGGTATGCTGGGCCCGCGTCCGCCACTGGCGGCTGGTCGCGCCCGGCGGCCGGAAGTCGAACGACTGGAGAGAGAATCGTGATCAGAAAGCGCCTGACCTGGATCCTGGTTGCCTGCGCCGGCCTCGCGGCGGTCGTCACCGGAGCCGCGAACGGAGAGATCGTCCGGCTCGGCAACATCGAGCTCGAGGTCGACGGGAGCTTCAAGCCGACCAAGCTGCCGAAGAACGAACTGGCGCCGATCACGCTCTCGGTCTCAGCCGACGTCCGCACGCTCGACAACACCCAGCCGCCCATCCTCCAGCAGCTGCTGCTCGAGTTCGACAAGAACGGCACCGTGTACACCAAGGGCCTGCCGACGTGCAAGACCTCGCAGCTCGAGAACACCCTCACCAACCAGGCGAAGAGGAAGTGCAAGGACGCGCTGGTCGGCAAGGGGAGCGCCAAGGCCCGGATCGAGTTCCCGACCCAGGCTCCGTTCGACGCCCCGGGTCCGCTGCTCGCGTTCAACGGCGAGCCCAAGGGCGGCAAGCCGGTGATCATCTTCCACGTCTTCGCCCACGTCCCCGCGCCGACCACGTTCGTGGTCCCGTCGACGATCAGCAACGCCAGCGGCGCCTTCGGCAAGAAGGTGCTGGCGAAGATCCCGCCGATCGCGGGCGGCAACGGGGCGCTGACCCACTTCGACGTCAAGATCCACCGGACCTGGAAGTACAAGGGCGAGAAGCGCAGCTACGTCGTCGCCAAGTGCGCGAGCGGCCACTTCGTCGCCCAGGGCACGTTCAAGTTCGACGACGGCTCGAACGTCACCGGCAGCGTCGTGCGCGACTGCAAGGGCAAGGGCAAGTAGGCGACGCCGGACGCCCTCCCCGAGAATGGGGAGGGCGCCGTTCGCGGGCCCGCTGGGGCGCGTCAGCCGCCGATGCAGGTGGCGAACACGACGAACGCGGCCTGGTTGCCCGGACCGCCACCGCCGTCGAAGATCCCCGACGCGGTCGCCGAGTCGCTGCCGAGGCGCTCGATCAGGATCTCCGCCACCGCCGTCTCGTCGTGGCTGGCCTCATTGGTCCATTCGAGATTCGCGTCGAGCAGCTCCTCGCCGGGGGGACAGGTCGCGGTCTCGGTCCCCTTTCCCCAGGCGCCGTCGTGAGCGGTGCCGTCCGTGACGAACTCGAATGCGGAGGCCACCTCGTGGATGTCGAAGAGCTCCCCGGCGCCGACCTGGCCGTCGATCAGCTCCGAGCCGCCGACGCTGTCGGGGGCGACCTCGGAGATCCCGACCGCGTCGGCGACGATGTCGGGGCTGTCGATGATCCCCTCGGCGAGCTCACCGGCGCCGACGGAGTTGTCGGCGAGGTCGGCGCTGTTGACCTCCCCGACGGCGATGTTGCGACTCAGGACTTCGTTGGCGCCGATCTCGAAGGTGCCGACGGCGCCGCCGAGGAGCTCGGAGTTGCCGACCGAGTCCGTCGCGAGCTCGGCGCTGCCGACCGAGTCGGTCGCGAGGTCGGCCGCGGTGAGCGAATCCGCGACCACATGACGCGAGGAGGTGGAGTCGTTGTTGAGCTTGCCGCCGTTGACCGAATCGTCGGCGAGATCGGCGGTCTGGACCTCGCCGTTGATGATGTCCCCCGAGCTGATCGTGTTGGCCCCTCCCGGGTGGGTGGCTGCCGCCGTGCCGCTGAGGGCGACGAACAGCGCGACGTAGCCGATGATGTGGGACCGGAGATGGTTCCGGAGCATGTTGACCTTCCCTTGGCTCGGCCGAACGGGTGCCCGGCCGCTTGATGCACTTCGGCGGCGGCCGCGACGTCAGGTCGGGTCATCGCTCCAGGCTTGCGGCAACGGTAGGTGCGGGGTCTGCGAAAGGCACCCGGCGAACGCCTAGTCTGAGCCGGCCCGCGCCGTCGGCTCAGGGCGCCTGCTCGAGAACGTGCGGGTAGTCGGTCGGCGGCCCGCCGGCGCCGAAGGGGCCGAACGGCGCCTGCTTGGCGCAGCTCGGAGGGGTCGGCACGGCGTCGGTCGCGAGCTGGTCGTCGAAGGCGAACAGCCGCAGGCGGTCGAAGAGGTCCTGCGCCGCCTCGACGTCGCCGTCGGTGCGGGCGGTGAACGCGGGATTGCCGGCCGACGCCGGGTCGAGCTGCGCGGCGACCCCGGAGGCGCACTGGCCGACGTCGAAGTTGGCGAGCCCGCGGGCGAGCTTCGAGTAGGCCTTCGGCGCCGAGTAGGCGAGGTTGCGGTTGATCCGCAGCCGATCGGGGTAGGTCGCCACGGACTCGGGGTTGAGCAGGCTGAGCGTCCGCAGGTAGTGGACCTTGCGTCCCTTGACGAGGGAGACGCCGTTGGTGGTCGCCGCCGCGTTGGCGACGAGGGCGGTGAGCTCGTGCCGGTACGCGCCGATCGCCTTCACGATCGGGTTGAGGCTGCGCACGAACGGGTCCACGGAGCGCAGCAGGGGCGGGAAGTCGTCGCGGAACAGGCGGCGGAACGCCGGGAACGCGGTCGGGGCGCGATCGATCACCGGGCCGAGCCCCTTGAAGAAGCCCTCCGCCTCCGGGGCCAGGCGCCCGATGTCCACGAGGGTGGGCGAGAGCTCGCGCGCCACCGGGATGAGCTGGGTGATCAGCGGGTCGGCGTCGAGCGCGAACGACCGCAGACGCGAGAAGGTCAGGCGGGACTCGTCGAGGAACGTCGGGAACGCCTTGAAGATCGCGATCAGGTCCTGGTCGCGGCTGGCGGTCGTCTGCAGGACGGTGTTGGAGCTCTCGATCAGGCTGCGCAGCTGGCCGCGCCGGCGGCTGAGGGCGTCGAAGGTCGTCGCGCCGTTGGCGAAGAGCTGGCGGACGGCGACCTCTTGCGTGTTGAGGGTCCGGAAGATCTTGTCGAATCCCGAGAAGGTCGGGGCGAGGAGCGCGAAGGAGCCCGAGAGGCTGGGAGCGCGGCCCTCGATCGCGGTCGCCGAGTCGCGGAGCCACGTCCGCAGCGCGGCCCGGGTCTTGGGGTCGAAGGTGCGAAGGATCTCGTCGAGCTCGACCGTCGGAGCAACCTGCGCCGCGGGCAGGGTCGCGCCCTCGGCCAGCTTCGCCCCGTCCTCCGTCCCGGGCGTGATCTCGATGTAGGTCTCGCCGAGCAGGGTCTTGGCCCGGAGGGTCGCGCGCACGTCCGCGGGCAGCGGGGCGAAGCGCTCATCGAGCGACAGGGTCGCTATCGCCTGGCCGCCGTCCGGCGGGAGCTCGATGTCGGTCACCTTGCCGACGTTGACGCCGGAGATGCGCACGTCCGATTGCTCGGCGAGCTGCGTCGCCTCCTCGACTGGCACCTTGATCTGATAGCTCTCGGGCCGCAGCGGGGTCGGCCCGCCGAACGAGACCCAGAGCAGCAGGGCGAGCCCGAAGCACGACAGCACGAAGCCGACGATCACCAGGCCCTGGACGATTGTTGGTGCCTTCTTCTCCACGGCTCAGCAGGTCTCTACGCCGGTCGGCACGTTGGTGGCCTCGTAGATGGTCTGGAGGTACGGGCGGGTCAGGACGAACCCGCCGGCGAGCGAGGTCGAGTTGCAGGAGACCAGCAGCAGGCCGCGGCGCATCGGCCCCGTCGCGTCCTCGAATCCGTAGGTCGCGTTGAGGTCGTGGTTCAGCCACGGCAGGTAGAAGAGGTAGCCGGGCTTGCTCGCCCCGGGGTCGTAGGCGAGCTCGTTGAAGCCGTAGTTGAGCGCCTGAAGCGAGTTTCCGAACTTGGTCACCGTCCGCCGCAGCGGTTCCGCCGTCTGGGTCGCGTGGTGGATCGGCCGCCGCGCCTCCTGGGTGAACGGCCGCAGCTGCGTGCGCAGCGGCTCCGTGGTCCGCTCGAGGAAGGTCCGGGTCGAGCGCAGCGCCGGGCCCAGCGCTTCGGCCTGGGGGATCAGGCCGGTGAGCGTCGGGCGCAGCTGGTCGGAGAGCGCGTCCGCGCTCGCCAGGCTGCTGCGGGTCTCGTCGAGGGTCGGCGGCAGCTCGCGCAGGGCCTCGCGGATCTCGGCCTGCCGGTCGGCGAAGCCGCCGAGCGCGGCGCTCGAGGCGTCGATGAAGCGCGCGATCTCGGTGTCGTGCCGGCCGAGCTCGTCGGTGAGCAGGCCGAAGTCGTGGACGACCTGAGCGAGCGCCGCGCGGCGCTTGGCGACCGCGCCGGCGAGCTGCGCCGTGTAGTGGGTGAACGGCTCGATCCGGCGCAGGCCCGCCGACAGCTGCACGCCCTTCGCCCGCCCGCCGATCCCCTCGGCGCCGCCCTGGAGCAGCAGGGTCAGGTAGTCCCGCGTGTCGCCGTCCAGGGTGGCGAGCAGCTCGTCGGGGTTGACGTTCGCCTGCGTGCGCGAGAGCGGGATCGTCGTCCCGTCCGACAGCTGCCCGCTGCGCCGGCCCGGGTCGACCTCGACCACCATGTCGTTGAGGTTGGTCTTCGGCCGCAACAGCAGGCGCGCGTCGGGGTGGATCAGCGGCGCGTACTTGGGCTCGATGTCCATGCCCACCACCGCGTGCCCGTCCTCGACCCGGACCGACTCGATCTTCCCGATCTGGATCCCGGCGACCACGACGGCCTGGCCCTGCCCCGGCGTGACCGCCTGCGCCGAGCTGAACTCGGCGTCGAGGTGGAAGAACTCCTGCCCGAAGAACGGCACCCAGCTCGGCAGGGCCGCCTTCTGCTGGGACAGGATCCCGAGGGCGACCGCGAGGCCGGCGATCACCAGCAGGCAGACGGCGAGGAAGTCGCCGGTGCGGCCGCGGATCTGGCGGCGCAGGACGGCGCGCCAGTGTGACCGCTGCTCGGGTGCGCGGGGGCTCATGGCGAGGTCCCCGTCGGGGCCGGGCTGGGCGGGCCGACGCCCCCGAGCCCGGCGTTGAGGTCGGGGGCGTCGTTGGTGTGGCACTTCACGTCAGGCCGGTAAGGGGGCTTGGGCCCGAAGCCGGGCTGGGTTCCCAGCGGCGGCAGGGTCGTGTGCGTCCACAGGGTCTTGTCCGTGGACAGGTTCCCGTTCGGGTCGCTCTGGGTGGCGGTCAGGTCGCCGACGCCCGGCTGCAGGCGCAGGTACGGGCCGTTGCCGTCGAAGTTCTGGCTCTCGCCGGCGAGGTTGACCGTGGTGTAGAAGAACTCCCGGTAGTTCGGCTGCCCGGTGGAGAACCTGTCCTCGATCACCTGGTTGCCGGTCGGGATCAGGACCTCGGTCGCGCAGCGGCTGAGCAGCGAGATCTCCGGCAGCGTGGTCAGGCCGGCCTCGCTCGCGCCGGCGAGTTCCGGGGTCGCCCGCCGGATCATGCTCACGAGCCCGCCGGCCTCGGGCTTGGAGAGCAGCGGCTGCGCCTGGGCGAGCCACGGGTTCGCGGCCTCGATCGTCGCCGGCAGCTCGGCGAGCGCGGGACGGAACTCGAGCGCCCACCGGCGGAGGACCGGAAGGGTCCGGCTCAGGTTGGCGAGCGAGGCACGGGTGGTCTCGAGCGTGGCAGGGAGCTCGTGGATGGTGCGGCCGAGGTTCGCCGACTCCGCGGCCAGCGCCCCGGTGAACCGGTTCCAGTTCGAGACCAGGTCGCGGAGCTGCTGCTCGTGCACGGACAGTGCGTCGAAGGTGCGCGCCGCGCCCGAGACCAGCAACGAGAGGTCGTGCGGCTCGGTCCCCAGGAACGCCTCGGCGACCTGCGCCCCGGCGCGGCCGGCCTTGGCGCCCGAGTCGAACGAGAGGTTGAGCGCCTCGGCGGCGCTGAGGCCGCGCACCCTCGGATCCTGGGTCTCGTCCTCGGCCGCGGTCGGCTGATGCGTGAGCGCCGTCCCGTAGCCCTCGAGCAGGCGCCCGAGCTGATTGCGCTGGGGCGCCTGCAGCGCGCTCAGGATCTCGTCGAACTGCACCGCCGTGGCGGTCTGGCCGACCGGGATCGTCTCCCCGCTGGCGAGCTCGGGCGCGCTCGGGCTGCCCGGTTCGAGATCGAGGAAGTAGTTGCCCTCGAGGAAGATCCGCGGGCGGATCTTGACCTGGGCGTCGCTGGACACCGGCAGCGCCTCTTCGTCGACGGTGAAGCGCACGTCGGTGTTCCGCCCCGCCGGGCTCGTGTCGAGGACCTCGCCGACGTCGACGCCCGCGATCCGCACCGGCGACTTCGGGGCGATCGCGACCGCGTTGCGGAAGGTGGCGCTGAGCTCGTAGCCGTGGCCGGTAAACGGGATGTGCTTGCTGAAGGCGATGTACGGCCCGACGATCGCGACGATCAGCAGCAGGGCTCCGATCAGCGGGCTCGGCAGGCGCCGGCGCGCCTGGTGGTGGGCCGCGCGGTAGCGGGCGCGCTCGTCCTCGGGGGGCGTCACCGCGTCCCTCCCTCGAGCTGCCCCTTGGTCTGACCCTCGGTGCGGATGCTCTGCACGCCCGGCGGGTTTCCGATCACCGTCTCGCCGGGCTCATAGATCTCGTTGCCGGCCTCGCACTCGTGGGGCTGGCCGGGCGAGTCGGTGTTCGGGTAGGGGTTGTAGTGCAGGTGGTTGAAGATGGTCGGACCGTCGGCGGGGGCCGACGCCGGGGAGCCCTCGTCGTTGGGGCCGAACGGGGGTGTGAACGCGATGAATCGAGTCCAGGTGCCGAGACCGTCGCTCTGCGATCCGGTGCTGGCGAAGTTGCCGAACAGGGTCGAGAGGTAGTTGCAGGTCGTCTGCACCGGGGCGAGGAAGTGGAGCGTGGGGTCGAGCGTCTTGCTGAGACCGGTCAGCTGGCTCAGGCCCTTGCGGACCCCGCGCGCCGCCTGGAAATCGAGCAGCGCGTCGGCCGTTGGCTCGAGCTCGCGGGTGAGGCGCGGCGACTCGTTCAGCACCGGGACCCCGGCGTGCAGGGCGGCGGCGATCGTCGGCGAGGTGTCCGCGAGGGCCTCCGCGCCCGGCTCGAAGACACGGAAGAAGCGCTCCGAGTGCTCGAGGAACGGCCGCACCGCGGGCAGCGAGCGGGTTCCCTCGGCGAGGGTGGCGGGCGCGGCCGAGATCGTGTCGGAGATGAACGGCGCGACGCTCGCGAGGGCGGCGAACGTCTGGTCGAGACCGACGGAAAGCTGCCCCAGCGTCTCGGCCACGGGAGCGACCTCGGCGGCGGTCGCGGCCAGCCCGCGGAAGAACCCGGCGAGGTTCGTCTGCGGCGCGGCAAGGTTGGCGACGACCGGCTGGGCGTGGCGCAGCAGCGGAGCGAGGACGCCGATCGCCTCGTTGAGGTCGGGGCCGCGCCCCGCGAGCGCGTCGCCGAACCCCTTCAGGTTCTGCTGCGCCGCGATCCGGGTCCGGAGGTTGAACGTGTTCAGGACCTGGTCGAGCTCCACCGGGTGCGGCCGGGCCGAGGTCGGCGGGATGGTCGCGCCCGCCTCGTAGCCCTCGTCGGAGTCGCCCGGGGTGATCTCCAGGTACTTGAGCCCCAGCGAGGAGCGGTTGCGGATCAGGACATCCGAGTCGACCGGCAGCGGCTCGACGTCGCGGTTGAGCTCGAGGTCGAGCTTCGCCATCGTGCGCCCGTCCTCAACGCGGACGGGCGTGATCGCCTTCACGAGACCGACCCGGATACCACCGATCCGGACCTCGTTGTTGGCGACGAGCGAGGTGGCGTCGGGGACGATCACCGAAATCGGATAGGTGGGCACGAAGGGCAGCCCCGCACCGGCGTTGTAGGCGAGGAAGACGGCGAGCGTGGTGATCAGCACCGTGAGCGCGCCGATGATCGTCGGACTCGAGGTGACCGCGAGCGGTCCGCCGCGCCTCATCGGCCCACCAGGACGTCGAGGAGGTCGCGGATCGACCGGGCGCTCGGGCGCGGGATCTCAGACGGGGCGCCGGCCTCCTGCGGGTCGGCGTCGGCGTCGACACCGCCGGAGGCCGATCGCTCCGAACGAGCTGCGGCCTCGCCGCGAGCCGGCTCCGCGGCCTCCTCCTCGTCGGAGGGCGGTCCCTCGTCGGTGATCAGCGGGAAGTCGAAGATCGGCGGGCCCTTGCCGGCCGCTCCGTCCAAGCGGGCGTCGCAACCGCTCGCAAAGCCGATGGAGTAGTCGACGCAGTTGGTCGCGATCAGCGTCGTCCGCAGGAAGTGGCCGGCCTCGTCGAAGCCGTTGACCGACCCGGTCGTGTTGTAGATCAGGTCCATCAGGCGCTCGAAGCCGTCCGTGCGGCGGGTCGAGCTCAGGAGCGCCGCGAGGTCCTTGCTCGGGCGCTCGGACGAGCGCGCCAGGCCCCTGGCCTTGCGGATGATCGGGTCGGCGGCCGCGAGCTTCGGACCGGTCGGCTCGGCGGCGTCTCCCAGGCTGGTCAGGGCCACGGTCGAGGCGTCCGCGAACGGGCCCAGGGTCTGAGTCGCGTCGGTCAGCGAGGGCGCCGCGCGGCCGAGCGCCGAGGCGACCGGGAGGGCGGCTTCCGAGAAGCCCTGGAACTTGCCAAGGGTCGTGCGCAGCTCCCGCAGGAAGCCCGGGAAGCGGGCCAGGGCGAGCTCGAGGTCGGCGCGCCGCTCGGCCGTCGCGGCCGCGGTCTCGCCGGCGTGGTCGATGAACGCGGCGACGTGATCGCGCTCGCGACTCAACGGCGCCAGGATCCGCTCGGAGTCCGACGCCAGGTCGGCGAGCTGATGTCGCTGGCGGGCCAGGATCGCAAGCACCCGGTCGCCGTCGCGCAGGGTCGGGTCGGCACGGCGGACGATCTCGGCGAGCTCGTCGCCGCGGGCGGCGAATCCCGCGCCGAGGTCGTTGAGGATCAGGCGCAGGCGCTCGCGGGTCGGGAACCGCATCACGTTCTGGACGAGGTCGATGTCCACGGTCTTGCCGTTGTTCTCGAGCGGCAGCAGGTACTGGCCGGCTCCCGCCTCGCCGTCGGGAACCTGCTCGAGCGGCGCCGCCTGCGGGCTGCCCGGCGGCCGGGGCCGGGTCGGGCGGCAGGCGACGTAGCGCTCGCCGATCAGCGACTGCGGGCGCAGGATGCAGGTGGCGTCGGTGCGGAAATCCTGAAGGCCCGGATCGGTGATGTCGAGGACGACGATCGCCTTGCCGTCCTGCTCCTCGGAACCCTGCGTGCGGCTGACGACCTCCCCCGGCATCGAGACGTCGACCGACTCGACCGTCCCCGCGTTGGCGCCGGCGATGCGGACGTCCTCGCCGGGCACGATGAAGGAGCCGTTGTCGAACACGGCGCGGACCAGGTAGCGCTCGCCGTCCTCCCCGCCGGCCGGGACCGCCGCCGCGAAGGCCACCACGGCGATGAGCCCGATGGCGATGGCGGCGAGCCGTCTCATGACCCACCCGGCAGGTCGTCCGGATCGCAGTCCTCGGGGGTCAGCCCGCTCTCCGGCCACAGCGGGGCGACGAACGGGTTCGAGTCGTCCGGCGCCGGGGCGGCCGCCCCGCCGGGACACGGGCTCGGGACCCGCGCCGGACCCATCGGCCCGTACTGGTCCGCTGCCGGGATCGGCTCCAGGTCTCCGGTCGCGTCCTGGTAGGAGAAGATGTTGAGGTTGCCGACGCCGGCGCGCGCGTAGTGGCCGTTCGCGTCGTAGTAGCCGGTGATCTGGCCCAGCTTCGTGAGCGCGTTGAGGATGTCGGGCGTGTACGGACGGGCGAAGTCGAGCGTCGGCTGGAAGTCGGCGATCGCCCGCTCGGCGCGGCCGAAGGCCGGGCCCGCGCGCCCCTGGACGGTCGGCAGGGTCGCGAAGAGCTCGTTGAGGTCGTTCGCCGAGCCGGGCAGCGCGACCGTCTTGCGCAGGTCCGTGAACACGGGGATCGCCTCGGAGACCACCGGGCGCAGCCGGGCGAGCAACGGCGCCAGGTCCTCGGTCGCCGGCTTCGCCGTGTCGACCAGCTGCTCGAGATCGTCGAGCGCGGCGCGCAGATTGACGAACGTGGTGTTGCTCTGGCGGAACGTCGGCGCGAGCAGGCGCAGCGAGCGATCGAGCGCGACGTTCTCGCGGGCGATCGTCCCGAAGGCCGTGTTCGCGTTGGTCACCGACTGCTCGAGGTCGTCGTGGCGGTCGGCGAGCGCGGTGAACAGCCTCGCCGAGCTGGTGATGAAGCCACGGAACAGCCGCTGGTCGGAGTTGAGCTCCCGGAGCACCGCGTCGGTGCGGCTCAGCGCGGGCTGCAGGTACTTGTATGACTCGTTGGCGGCGGCGCCCGCACCCTCGTAGACGGCGGCCTGCCCGCGGATGAACCGGCCGAGGCCCTCGCGGGTGCGGGGCCCGAAGGCCGCGAAGAGCTGGTCGATGTCGACCGGGGTCGTGGTCGACTCGGGCCCGATCGTCGCGCCGTCGGCGAGCGCCGGCTCGTTGTTCGGCCCCGGTGAGATCGAGACGTAGCGGTTGGCGATCCCGGCGAGCGAGGTCGCCCGGATGATCGCCGTGCTCCCCTCGTGCAGCTCCTGGTCGATCTCGATGTCGACGATCGCCCGCGCCTCGTCGTCGAGGTCGAGCGACTCGACCGAGCCCACGGGGTGGCCGCCGATCAGCACCTGGTTGTCCGGCACCAGCTGGCCGCCTGTCTGGAACACCAGCCGGTAGCGGTACCCGTCATCGCCGCCGAAGACGAGGATCACCGCGAGCACCAGCAGCGCGACCACGGCCGCGATCGCCGCCAGCCGGCGCAGCATCAGGCTCGCCGTGCCGAGGCCCGGCTCGCCCGGGGCGGTTGTCGCGTCGCCATGCATCAGCGCCCCCGCTCGCTAGTGCCGACGGAGGACCTCACGTATTCAATAAACGTCCCTGTACGCGGAGGCGCCAGTTTACATGCGCCCACGCCTCGCAACAAGGCCGGAGAACGGGTCCGCGGCGCCCATCCGCCGATAAACACCGGCTGTCGCAAGGGGCGCTTGCGGGTCAGGGTGGGTCGAGCAGCTGCAGCGAGTAGGTCCCCGTCGCCTCGCCGTTGCCGGCGCCCTCGCGGACGATCAGCGTGTGCTGGCCGTTGGAGGTCAGGTCGCAGACGAAGTCGTCGGCGAAGGTCAGTCCGCAGACCGCCGTGCCGTCGGGCCGCAGGACCTCCGCGAGCGGGTTGAGCGCGCCGGCCTGTGCGATCACGCGCACGCGCACGTCCTGGCTCGCCGTGCCGGCGAAGGTGACGCAGTCGATCTCGCCGGGATCGTCGATCGTCCGCACCTGCAGGGGATCGCCGATCGTCTTCGCCGTGCAGCCCACCGGGCTCGGGAAGCGCTCGAGCACGATCCGGTAGTTGGCGGCGGCCAGCCCGCCGTTGGCGTAGACGTAGATGCGGTTGGTGCCCGCGGCGTCGAGCAGGCAGGAGGTCTCGGGGGAGCCGGTCGGCCCGCAGACGGTGGTCCCGTCGGGGCGCACGACCTCGAAGATGAGCTGGGCCGGCGCCCGCGGTCTCGACCACGCGCACCTGGTAGCGCTGGCCGACGGCCCCGCCCGCACGCGCGAAGCAGTCGATCTCGGCGTCCTGGTTGATCACCCCGGTCTTGCCGGTCGGGTCGAAGGTGATCGCCGGGCAGGCCGAGGGGTTGTTGAGGCGCTCGAAGCGCACCGCCGCGGTCCCGGTCGCCTCGCCGTTGCCGGCGCCCTCGCGGACGATCACCGTGTAAAGGCCGTTGGCGTCCAGGGCGCAGGTCTGATCGTCGGCGAAGGTCAGTCCGCAGACCGCCGTGCCGTTGGGCCGCAGGACCTCGGTCAGCGGGTTGAGCGCGCCCGAGGTCGTGATCACCCGGGAGCGGATGCGGTCGCCCGAGGCGGCGCTGAACGTGTAGCAGGCGATCTCGCCGGGTTGGTTGATGTTCGCGACCACCGAGTCGCCGAAGGCGGTGTCCGCGCACCCGAGCGGGTTGGGGAAGCGCTCGAGCACGATCCGGTAGTTGGCGGCGGCCAGCCCGCCGTTGGCGTAGACGTAGATGCGGTTGGTGCCCGCGGCGTCGAGCAGGCAGGAGGTCTCGGGGGAGCCGGTCGGCCCGCAGACGGTGGTCCCGTCGGGGCGCACGACCTCGAAGATGAGCTGGGCCGCGCCCGCGGTCTCGACGACGCGCACCTGGTAGCGCTGGCCGACGGCCCCGCCCGCACGCGCGAAGCAGTCGATCTCGGCGTCCTGGTTGATCACCCCGGTCTTGCCGGTCGGGTCGAAGGTGATCGCCGGGCAGGCCGAGGGGTTGTTGAGGCGCTCGAAGCGCACCGCCGCGGTCCCGGTCGCCTCCCCGTTGCCGGCGCCCTCGCGGACGATCACCGTGTAAAGGCCGTTGGCGTCCAGGGCGCAGGTCTGATCGTCGGCGAAGGTCAGTCCGCAGACCGCCGTGCCGTTGGGCCGCAGGACCTCGGTCAGCGGGTTGAGCGCGCCCGAGGTCGTGATCACCCGGGAGCGGATGCGGTCGCCCGAGGCGGCGCTGAACGTGTAGCAGGCGATCTCGCCGGGTTGGTTGATGTTCGCGACCACCGAGTCGCCGAAGGCGGTGTCCGCGCACCCGAGCGGGTTGGGGAAGCGCTCGAGCACGATCCGGTAGTTGGCGGCGGCCAGCCCGCCGTTGGCGTAGACGTAGATGCGGTTGGTGCCCGCGGCGTCGAGCAGGCAGGAGGTCTCGGGGGAGCCGGTCGGCCCGCAGACGGTGGTCCCGTCGGGGCGCACGACCTCGTAGATGAGCTGGGCCGCGCCCGCGGTCTCGACGACGCGCACCTGGTAGCGCTGGCCGACGGCCCCGCCCGCACGCGCGAAGCAGTCGATCTCGGCGTCCTGGTTGATCACCCCGGTCTTGCCGGTCGGGTCGAAGGTGATCGCCGGGCAGGCCGAGGGGTTGTTGAGGCGCTCGAAGCGCACCGCCGCGGTCCCGGTCGCCTCCCCGTTGCCGGCGCCCTCGCGGACGATCACCGTGTAAAGGCCGTTGGCGTCCAGGGCGCAGGTCTGATCGTCGGCGAAGGTCAGTCCGCAGACCGCCGTGCCGTTGGGCCGCAGGACCTCGGTCAGCGGGTTGAGCGCGCCCGAGGTCGTGATCACCCGGGAGCGGATGCGGTCGCCCGAGGCGGCGCTGAACGTGTAGCAGGCGATCTCGCCGGGTTGGTTGATGTTCGCGACCACCGAGTCGCCGAAGGCGGTGTCCGCGCACCCGAGCGGGTTGGGGAAGCGCTCGAGCACGATCCGGTAGTTGGCGGCGGCCAGCCCGCCGTTGGCGTAGACGTAGATGCGGTTGGTGCCCGCGGCGTCGAGCAGGCAGGAGATCTCGGGGGAGCCGGTCGGCCCGCAGACGGTGGTCCCGTCGGGGCGCACGACCTCGTAGATGAGCTGGGCCGCGCCCGCGGTCTCGACGACGCGCACCTGGTAGCGCTGGCCGACGGCCCCGCCCGCACGCGCGAAGCAGTCGATCTCGGCGTCCTGGTTGATCACCCCGGTCTTGCCGGTCGGGTCGAAGGTGATCGCCGGGCAGGCCGAGGGGTTGTTGAGGCGCTCGAAGCGCACCGCCGCGGTCCCGGTCGCCTCCCCGTTGCCGGCGCCCTCGCGGACGATCACCGTGTAAAGGCCGTTGGCGTCCAGGGCGCAGGTCTGATCGTCGGCGAAGGTCAGTCCGCAGACCGCCGTGCCGTTGGGCCGCAGGACCTCGGTCAGCGGGTTGAGCGCGCCCGAGGTCGTGATCACCCGGGAGCGGATGCGGTCGCCCGAGGCGGCGCTGAACGTGTAGCAGGCGATCTCGCCGGGTTGGTTGATGTTCGCGACCACCGAGTCGCCGAAGGCGGTGTCCGCGCACCCGAGCGGGTTGGGGAAGCGCTCGAGCACGATCCGGTAGTTGGCGGCGGCCAGCCCGCCGTTGGCGTAGACGTAGATGCGGTTGGTGCCCGCGGCGTCGAGCAGGCAGGAGATCTCGGGGGAGCCGGTCGGCCCGCAGACGGTGGTCCCGTCGGGGCGCACGACCTCGTAGATGAGCTGGGCCGCGCCCGCGGTCTCGACGACGCGCACCTGGTAGCGCTGGCCGACGGCCCCGCCCGCACGCGCGAAGCAGTCGATCTCGGCGTCCTGGTTGATCACCCCGGTCGTGCCGGTCGGGTCGAAGTTGATCGCCGGGCAGGCCGAGGGGTTGTTGAGGCGCTCGATCGTCGTCGCGAACGAGCCCGTCCCCGAGCCGTTTGCGTCGACCCGCAAAGTATGGACGCCGGTCGAGGTCAGCTCGCAGGTCTGGTCGTCGGCGAAGGTTGGCCCGCAGACGACGCCCGCCCCGAAGCGGATCGTGGTCAACGGGTTGACCGTGCCGCTTTTAGGAATCACCCGGACCCGGATCCGGTCGCCGTCGTTGCCGGAGAAGGTCAGGTCGCGAACCTGGATCGCACCGGTCAGCGTGCAGGTGATCTCCTCGCCGAAGACGATGTCGCCGTCGCACGGCCCCGCCAGCGCATCATCGGAGCTCCCCAGCGACCAGCCGCTCGCAGCTAAGACGAGCACGACCAGCACCACAGCCCTCCACCTCCAGGTCACGTCGCCAACCTACACCGCGCGGGCGCGTTGTCAAACGCCACTGGACACGGGTTTGACACGCCGTCGGCGAAGCCGCTGTCATAGAGTCGCGCGCATGAACGACCTTGATCAGCTGAGCATCGACGGACGCATCGCAACCCCCGACGACGCGGACTGGGACCAGGTCCGCCAGGCGTGGAACCTCGCCGCCGACCCGCATCCGAGCGCGGTGGCGCTGGTCGAGAGCGTCGACGACGTCGCCGCGGTGATCGGCTTCTGCGCCCAGCGGGGGCTGTCGGTCCTCGGCCAGGGGACGGGACACGGTGCGGTCGCCGTCGGCGAGCTCGAGGGCACGGTCGTGATCAAGACCGAGCGCATGCGCGGAGTCGAGATCGACGCCGACGCAAAGACGGCGAGGGTCGAAGCGGGGGTGCTCGCGCTCGAGCTCGGAGAGGCGGCGGCCGAGCACGGCCTCTGCTCGTTGCCGGGCTCCTCACCCGACGTCGGGGTGGTCGGGTACACCCTCGGCGGCGGCCTCAGCTGGCTCTCGCGGCGCTACGGCTTCGCCTGCAACAGGGTCGCGGCGGTCGAGGTGGTGACCGCCGACGGCGAGCCCCGCAAGGTGGACGCCGAGAACGACGCGGACCTCTTCTGGGCGCTTCGCGGCGGTGGTGGTGGCTACGCGATCGTCACCGCGCTGCACGTCGACCTGCTGGCGATCGCCGACGTCTACGGCGGCACGCTCGTCTACCCGGCCGAGGTCGGAACCGAGGCGGTGCGTGCGTATCGCGACTGGACGCAGACGATCGGCGAGGAGGTCACCTCGATCGTCCGCTTCCTGCGCCCGCCGCCGGTTCCTGACGTCCCGGAGCCGCTGCGCAACAAGCCCCTGCTGACGATTGGCGCCGCCTGCATCGGCGACCAGGCCTCGGGCGAGCGGCTGATCGCGCCGCTGCGCGAGCTCGGCGAGCCGATCCTGGACAGCTTCGCCCAGATGCCGGTCCCCGGGCTGAGCAGGATCCACATGGACCCCGAGCAACCGGTTCCCGCGCTCGGGCACCACGCGCTGATCCGCGAGCTCCCCGACGATGCGATCGAGGCACTCCACGGCGCGGTCGGGCCGCAGGCCGGCTCGCCGCTGCTGCTCGCCGAACTCCGCCACATCGGCGGCGCGCTCGGGCGGCCGGCCGACAACGGCGGCGCGCTGGACCACATCGATGCGGAGTTCGTGATGCTCGCCATCGGGACGTCGATGACGCCGGAGATGGGGCAGGCGGTCGGCGGAGCGCTCGACGGTCTCCACGAGACGATGGAGCCCTGGTCGGCCGAGGGCGGCTACTTCAACTTCGCCGAGCGCCCGTGCGACGTAGAGGCGATCCTCCCGGAGGAGACCTGCCGGCGTCTCGGCGAGGTCAAGCGCCGCTGGGATCCCGACGGCCTGATCCGCGCCAACCACTCGCTCGCCCTGACGGCGGCCTGAGCCGGCCAGCCGTGCGGGCGGGCGCGAGAGGCGTGGCTGGATGAGGCTCGGGCTGCCCGACGCGATCGAGGCGTGCCTGTTCGACCTCGACGGCGTGCTGACCCAGACCGCGAAGGTGCACGCCGCGGCCTGGAAGCAGATGTTCGACGAGTACCTGCGCCGGCGAGCGGACGAAGCCGGCGAGGAGTTCCGGCCCTTCGACGCCCGCGACGACTACGACCGGTACGTCGACGGCAAGCCGCGGGCCGACGGCGTCCGCTCCTTTTTGCAATCGCGGGGGATCGAGCTGCCGGAGGGAAACCCCGACGACGGCCCGGAGGTCGACTCGGTCCCCGGGCTCGGGAACCGCAAGAACGCCATCGTGCTGCGCCTGATCGAGGAGCAGGGCGTCGAGGCCTACGAGGGCTCGGTGCGCTACGTCCACGCGGTTGTGCAGGCCGGGTTGCGGCGCGCGGTCGTCTCGTCGAGCGCCAACTGCCGCGCGGTGCTCGAGTCGGCCGGGATCATCGACCTGTTCGAGGAAATCGTCGACGGCAACACGCTTGCGGAGCGCCACCTGAAGGGCAAGCCTGCACCCGACACGTTCCTCACCGCGGCTGAGGCGCTCTCGGTCCCGCCGTCCGCGGCGGCCGTGTTCGAAGACGCGCTCTCGGGGGTCGAGGCGGGCCGGGCGGGCGACTTCGGGGTCGTGATCGGAGTGGACCGCGTGGGGCAAGCCGAGGCGCTACGCGAGCACGGCGCCGACGTGGTCGTGAAGGACCTCGCGGAGCTGCTCGACGAATGATCCGCCAGCGCGCCTTCGAGGTCGACCCCTGGACGGTCCGCGAGACGGCCCTCAACCTCGACCTGCTCGCCCAGTCCGAATCGGTCTTCGCGCTCTCCAACGGCCACATCGGTATGCGCGGAAACCTCGACGAGGGTGAGCCGTACGGGTTGCCGGGCACCTACCTCGGCGGGTTCTTCGAGCTGCGCCCGCTTCCCTACGCCGAGGCCGGCTTCGGCTTCCCCGAGTCCGGCCAGACGGTCGTCAACGTCACCAACGGCAAGCTGATCCGGCTGCTGGTCGGCGACTCGTTGTTCGACGTCCGCTACGGCACCCTGCGCCGCCACGAGCGGGTTCTCGACCTGCGCGCCGGGATCCTGACCCGGGAGGTCGAGTGGGTGACCCCCACCGGCCACCCAATCCGGATCCGCACCGTCCGTTTGGTCTCCTTCGCCCAGCGCGCGATCGCCGCGATCATGTTCGAGGTCGAGCCGCTCGGCGGCACCGCGCGGTTGGTCGTGCAGTCAGAGCTGGTGGCCAACGAGAGCCTTCCAGCCCCGCTTGAGGAGCTTGAGCAGCAGCAGCTTCCCTCCGCTGGCGCCGATCCCCGCGCCGCGGCCGTGGCGATCCCGCTTCGCTCCGAGTACACCTCCGGGCACGACCTGCGCGCCGTGATGGTTCACACCACCGAGCGCAGCGACCTGCGCCTGGCTGTCGCAATGGACCACCTGGTCGAGGGGCCCGACGGAGTCGACACGGACGTCGAGGCGCACACCGACTTCGCGCGGGCGACCATCACCTGCGAGGCCGGCCCCGGCAAGCCACTGCGAGTGTTCAAGGGACTCGCATACGGGTGGTCGAGCCGGCGCTCGATGCCGGCTGTCCGCGACCAGGTCGAGGGGGCGCTGACCGGCGCGCAGCACACCGGCTGGGACGCTCTGCTCACCGCTCAGCGCCAGTACCTGGACGCGTTCTGGTCGCGCGCCGACGTCGAGATCGGCGGTGAGCCGCGCCTGCAGCAGGCGCTGCGGTTCGGGATGTTCCACGTCCTGCAGGCCGGGGCACGGGCCGAGGGGCGAGCGATCGCGGCCAAGGGGCTGACCGGCTCCGGCTACGACGGACATGCCTTCTGGGACACCGAGACGTTCGTGCTGCCGATGCTCACGCACGCGGTTCCCCACGCAGCCGCGCAGGCGCTCTCCTGGAGGCACTCGACCCTGCCGCTGGCCAAGGAGCGCGCCGCGCAGCTTGGCCTGAAGGGCGCAGCGTTTCCGTGGCGGACGATCCGGGGCGAGGAGTGCTCGGGCTACTGGCCGGCGGGCACCGCCGCCTTTCACGTCAACGCGGACATCGCGAACGCGGTCGCGAATTATCTGAATGCGACCGGGGACCACGACTTCCTCGGCTCCTGCGGCCTCGAGCTGCTGGTCGAGACGGCGCGGCTGTGGATGTCGCTCGGACACCACGACGGCACCGGGGCTTTCCGGATCGACGGGGTGACCGGACCCGATGAGTACACGGCGATCGCCGACAACAACGTCTACACGAACCTCGCCGCGCGGCGGAACCTGCTCGACGCCGCCGACCTGCGCCGAGAGTGTGCCGAAGCTGGCGTGCGGGTTCGGCGTCGACGAGGAGGAGACGGCGAGCTGGCGCGACGCCGCGGTGGCGATGACGATCCCCTACGACGACGAGCGCGGCGTCCACCAGCAGTCCGAGGGCTTCACCGACCATGCGCGCTGGGATTTCGAGAACACGCCGGCCGACCACTACCCGCTGTTCCTGCACTACCCCTACTTCGACATCTACCGCAAGCAGGTGATCAAACAGGCGGACCTGGTGCTGGCGATGGGGCTGTTCGGAGATCAGTTCACCGATGAGCAGAAGGCCCGCAACTTCGCCTACTACGAGGAGCTCACCGTCCGCGACTCGTCTCTTTCGGCTTGCACCCAGGCAGTGCTGGCGGCCGAGGTCGGCCAGCTCGACCTCGCGTTCGACTACGCGGTCGAGGCGGCGCTGATGGACCTCGACGACCTCGAGCAGAACACCCGCGACGGCGTCCACATCGCGTCGCTCGCCGGCGCCTGGATCGCGGTCGTCGCGGGGTTCGGCGGCTTCCGCGACTACGGCGGGGAGCTTCTCTTCGCCCCCCGGCTCCCCGACGCCCTGGACTCGATCAGCTTCCGGGTAGCCGAGGGCGAGGCGGTGCTCGAGGTCAGGGTCAACGACTCGAAGGCCACCTACGAGCTCGTCACCGGCAACGAGGTCGCGATCCGCCATTACGGGAAGCCGCTCGTGATCCGCGACGGCGAGCCGGCGACGGAGTCGATCCCGGCAATCCGGCCCGGACCGCGGCCGTCACAACCGCACGGGCGCGAGCCGACGGCGCTCCAGAAGGAGGCCTGAGGGATGCGGGTATCGGTCGCCGCCGACGAGCGCACCGGGGTCGCCGAGCTCCTGCTGGAGGAGCTGCGGCAGCGCGGCCACGAGCCGATCCCCCACGGGGCGCTCGCCGAGTCGGAACCCGACGACTGGGCCTGGGCGAGCGAGGCGGCGGCCCGCGACGTCGCCGAGGGCCGGGCCGCGCAGGCGGTGGTCTGCTGCTGGACCGGCACCGGCGCCTCCATCGCGGCGAACAAGGTCGCCGGGGTGCGCGCCGCGCTCTGCGCCGACGCGGCGACTGCTGCCGGGGCGCGGCGCTGGAACGACGCCAACGTGCTCGCGCTCAGCCTGCGCTCGACCTCGGCCGCCGAGCTCGCCGAGATCCTCGACGCCTGGCTGGCGGGCGAGCCGTCGGCCGAGGACGACGACAGGGCGAACGTGGCACACCTCGCCGAGATCGAGTCCGGCGGCGCGTAGGCATGGGCATCGACCTCGAACGCCCGATTCGCCGCCTGCTGCCGGAGCCCGACCGGTCCACGATCGGCGCGCAGGTCGCCGGCCTCGACCTCGCCGAGCGCGCGGGCGACGAGCGCCCGTACGTGATCACGAACTTCGCCCTCACCCTCGACGGGCACGCGTCGATCTCCGGGCGCTCCGGGGCGATCGGCTCCGACGCCGACACCGCGATGCTGGTCGGTTTGCGCACCCGCGTCGACGCGGTGATGATCGGGGCGGGGACGATGCGGGCGGAGCGCTACGGCCGCGTCGTCGGCGATCCCGCCAAGCGGCAGCTGCGCGAGAGCGAGGGGCTGGCCCCCGATCCGCTGGTGGTGATCGTCTCCGGCCGGCTCGACCTGCCTTGGGACGCCCCGCTGTTCACCGAGGCGTCGGGCCCGGTGCTGATCTGCACGGCCTCCGACGCGGAGCCGCCGACGACCGCGACGCCGCTCGAGGTCGTCCGCCACCCGGAAGGGATCGACCTGACCGCGCTGCTGCGGGAGCTGCGCTCCGAGCACGCTGTTCGGGCGCTGCTCTGCGAAGGCGGCCCGCGCCTGCACGGCGAGCTGATCGAGGCCGGCCTGGTCGACGAGCTGTTCGTCACCCACGCCCCGAAGCTCAGCGGCGGCGTCGGGCCGGGGCTGATCGCCGGCCTCGCCGAGCAGGAGCGCGAACCTCCAGCTCGCCTGGCTGCTCGCCGAGGAGTCGACCGGCGAGCTCTTCGGCCGTTATCTGACCGGCGCCGGCGTGTAACGGTCCGCGATGGAGCTGGTCGACTACACCGACGCGGACCTGCAGCTGAGCATCGCGCTGGAGACCGATCCCGTGGTGATGGCCGAGCTGGGCGGCCCGCGCTCGGTCGAGTCGATCGAGCGCGTCCACCCCAAGCGCGCCGCGGCGGCGGCCGACGGCGGGATGTGGCTGAAGATCGTGCTCGACGACAGCCCCGAGCCCATCGGGCAACTCGGCGCCTGGTGGTCCGAGTACCAGGACGAGGAGCTCTGTGAGGTCGGCTGGATGCTGCGCCCGAGGTTCCACGGCCGGGGGCTCGGCAGCGAAGCGCTGGGGATGCTGATCGAGCGCCTGCGCGAGGCGCCCGGAATCGACACCGTCCACGCCTTCCCCGGCGTCTCCAACGCACCCTCGAACGGCCTCTGCCGCAAGTTCGGCTTCGAGCTCGTCGGCAGCAGCGAGGTCGAGTTCGCGGGCCGGCCGCTGGTCGTCAACCACTGGGTGCTGCGGGTCGGCGGCTGAGTCAGGCCGGAACCGGCGCCGCGTACTCGCCGGTCTCGTCGGGGATCAACCCGGCCTGCTCGGACTCGCGCTCGCCTCGGCGCAGCATCCGCAGGGCGAGGATCGTCGCCGCGAGCAGCCCGGTGGTCCCGAGGCTGAGCTGGACACTCAGCAGGCCCTCGCGCGACCAGTAGACGTCGTCGAGCTCGAGCAGCAGCGCCGCCTCGTCGAAGGTCATCCCGATCCCCGCGCCGAAGGGCACCGCGAGCACCTGCTCGAGCCGCTCGCTGCGGGTGATCAGCCCGGTGCCCCCGGCCACGAACGCGGTCAGGATGCCGGGGACGAAGTGGTGCACGTGGCGGCCGCCGAGCTTCACGTCGCGGGTCGGCCACCAGCCGCGGCGGATCCCCCAGGTCGAGAGCCGCATGAGCGCGAACCCGCCGAGGAATCCGCTCAGCATGTTGAAGAGGATCGTCTCGCCCTTGGGGGCGGCAGTGTAGCCCTCGATCGCGACCGTGACCGTGTCCTGTGTCGCGAGCGTTGCCGCCTCGAGCGCGTGCTCGGCGGTCTCGATCACTCCCGTGTCCCCGGCCGTGGTCGGCGCGCGGCGTCGCGCCAGGCGCGCGAACTGCCCGGTGAACACCGCGGCGGTAGTCCCGATCGCGGCCCCGGCCAGGCCGAGCGTCAGCCGATCGGTTCCCCCGCGGACGGTTCGTCGCCGGACGAGCACCCCGCGAACGTTACGAGACGCCCCGCGGCGACGGCCCCGTTGGACGGCCTACAGCCTGATCAGGTTCTCGGCGGCGATTCCGCGCGTGACACCGCGGAAGTCAACGACCAGCGGCGCCTGGGCGACCACCCGCCGGTAGTCGACCTCGTCGTGCGCGGTGATCACGCAGGCGAGGTCACAGCTACCAAGCTCCTCCTCGAGGGGGACGGACGCGAGGCCGAGCTCGGCGATCTCGGCTACATGGGGGTCGTGGTAGGCGACCTCGGCGCCGAGGCCTCGCAGCAGGTGGGCGATCTTCAGCGCCGGTGCCTCGCGCATGTCGCCGACACCCTTCTTGTAGGACACCCCGAGCAGCAGCACGCGCGAGTCGCGGGTCGGCTTGCCGGCGTCGTTGAGCGCCCTGACGACGCGCTCGACGCAGTAGTGCGGCTGGTGCTGGTTGACCTTGCCGGCGAGCTCGACGAACTCGGCCGGGAAGTCGTACTCACGGGCCTTGAAGGCGAGGTAGAACGGGTCGACGGGCAGGCAGTGGCCGCCCATGCCAGGTCCCGGCTCGAAGCGCATGAACCCGTACGGCTTCGTCGCCGCGGCGTCGACCACCTCCCAGACGTCGATCCCCATCCGCTCGCAGAGCACCGCGAGCTCGTTGACGAGGGCGATGTTGACCGAGCGGAAGATGTTCTCGAGCAGCTTCGTCATCTCGGCCGCTTCGGGGGTGGCGACCGATGACGACCTCGTCGCAGATCTCGGCGTACAGGGCGCGCGCCCGCTCGCAGCAGGCATCGGTGAGCCCGCCGACGACCTTCGGCGTCGTGCGAATGGTGTGGTCGGTGCGCCCGGGGTCGATGCGCTCGGGCGAGAACGCGAGGTGGAAGTCACGGCCGGCGGCGAGCCCGGACTCCTCCAGGATCGGTTGCAGTCGCTCGCGGGTGGTGCCGGGATAGGTGGTCGACTCGAGCACCACCAGCTGCCCGGGGCGCAGGATCGCCGCCAGGGCCCGGCCGGCGTCGGCGATGTAGCTCAGGTCCGGCTCGCGCTGGTTCGCAAGCGGCGTCGGGACGCAGATCAACACGGCGTCGCATTCGGCGAGGGCGGCGTGGTCGGTGGTTGCGGAGAAGCGCTCGGCGATCCCCTCGAGGCGTTCGTCGTCGACGTCCTCGACCTGGCTGCGGCCCGCGTTGAGGCCCTCGACGACCCGCTCGGAGACGTCGAGCCCGGTGACCTCGTGACCGGCCTCGGCGAAGGCGACGGCGAGCGGCAGCCCGACGTACCCCAAGCCGATGATCCCGACTCTCATGCGGGCTCAGTGTAGGCGTCGGCGAGTTGAATAATCACCCGTCCGTTCGCGGTCTCGGGGTTCCGCGCGCGCGCCGAGGCGCTGACTTCGATCAGCAGCTTGGTCGCCACGAGCGCGGCCGCCAGCGCGGCCTCGGAGTCGTCGGCGAGCAGGACCGAGTCGAATTGTTGACTTCCCAGATCGGTTTCCAGCGCGGCAAGTGCTCGGGCCAATTCCCCGACGGCCGGCGTGGCCGGGTCGATCGGGTGCTCCGGCGCCGCCCAGATCCGGGCGTTTTCTGGCTCGGGCAGCGTTTGCGCCAGTTGCTGCGAGATCGAACGGTCTCCCACGATGATCGAGGCCATCTCTCAAACACCCACTCGATCGGTCAACAAATGGACCGACAATTGAACCTTTGCGCCGCATACGCCGATAGCATCGGTTGAGGATGAAGCGTTTGCTCTCACCGTGGTCGTTCGGCGTCAACGCCGCACGCCACCTGGCCTGGTACGTGAACTATCACGTCAGCGGCCAGACCCGGCCCCGGGTCTAGCTCAGGCGCTCTCCCGTCCGCGCCTGCCGGCGCGCAGCGCCCTGACCTGACGCAACTCGAGCACCTCGCTCGCTGTCTCGTCGATCGCCGCCCGCGGTGAGGCGAGCATGGTCGAGCCGACCCGCGTCTCCCGGGCTCGCCCCCGTCCGTCGGGAACGACGCGCCACGCCGTCGCCTCCTCCCGGGCACTGACCGCGGCGGAGACGGTCGCGCCACGAACCAGGATCCCGGCCCCGTCGTCGAGCCCGTAGCCGGGGCGGCGGCGGCGGGCGACCTCGGCAAGCAGCACGCGCCGGCGCTCGGGGTCACGGTGGTAGTGGGCACTGAGGATCCCGGGGACCAGCCCGAGCCCGGGGACAAGGCGGGCGACGCCGTCGGAGCGGCTCACGCCCCAGTCGAACCAGCACATGGCGCCGGCGCTCTGCCCGGCGAGCAGGACGCCCCGCTCCCAGCACCGGCGCAGCAGCCGGTCGACCCCGTGGGCGCGCCAGATCGCGACCAGGTTGAGCATGCTGCCGCCGCCCACGTAGATCACGTCCTGGGCCAGCAGGTGGTCGGCGAGGTCGACCGTCGCGGCCTCGAGTCGGAACAGCGAGACGTGCGAGAGCTCGCACTCGCGAGACGCGAAGCTCGACCGAAAGGCGAGCGATCTGGTCGGCCGGGTCGCCGCTCGCCGTCGGCAGCAGGCAGATCCGCGGCCGGCGGACGCCGGCGAGCTCGAGGATGTGGTCGCGGATCGCCTCGTTTCCCCGTCGGCGCGAGAACTCGTGCCCGCCGAGCACGAGGATCGATCGCCACCCCGGTGGGACGGGCTTTCGCTCGGCGGGCCGGTCGCTCATCCGGTCAGACACCGACCAATGCCGGCTGGGGCCGGATCAGCGGCACCGAGGCGGTGTCGCCGAGGTAGCGGGTGGCGATCTGCGTGGTGACCACGTGGCCGTGGCGGAGCTCGACCCGGTAGGCGCGCGCGTGCGGTCGCGAGGCGACCACCTGGCCGAGATCGTCGCCGACGAAATGAAGGGCGGCGCCGTCGTCGGCGGCGTATGCCGGAGCCATGCCCTCGCCGAGCCAGGTGAACAGGACCTCGCGGCGGGCGGGCTCGCTCGAGTAATGGACCGTGTTGCTCCAGGGGAGGAAGCCGAGGCCCTCGATCCGCTGCGGGTCGCCGTGGAAGGTCGAGACGCCCTCGGCGAACCAGCACAGCGAGCCCGCCGAGAGACCGCAGAGGACGATCCCGCGTTCCCACGCCTCGCGCAGGATCCGGTCGATCCCATGGGCGCGCCAGACGCCCATCAGGCTGGTGACGCTGCCGCCGCCGACGTAGATCAGGTCCTGCGAGAGCAGGTGCTCGCGCGGCTCGGCCGGCGCCCGCTCGCGCCGGAACAGCGACAGGTGCGACGGGTCGCACCGCGCGGCGGAGAAGTGCCGGTAGAAGCGGACGATGTAGTGATCGGCGTCACCGCTCGCCGAGGGTAGGAAGCAGACGCGCGGCCGCGGACGGCCGGCGAGCTCGAGCACGAACTCGTCGAGCAACGGGTTACCGGACTCCATTGAGAACCCGCCTCCCCCGAAGGTGACGATTTGGCGCATAGGTCGATCTCCACGCGTCTGGGCCTGGCTTGCTGGACGATGCCCATTCTGCGGCCGCCCGGACGCCCGGTCATTGGCCAGGTGGCGAGATCGGGCCCGCCCGGGTTCGACGCCGGGAAGGCGGGGCGGGAGTTAGTGCGTGTGGGGGGCGCAAACGCCGGGGGCGATCGGTGGGTGGGGTGCGGGCGTTGGGCGCAAACGCCCCAGCGTCCTTCGCGACGCCGGCCGTTGCTTGCTGGGTAGGAGGGAGTTGGTGGGGGTGCCGGCCGATGTGGCTGATTCCGCGCTGGGTGTGACGCGGGCGAGGCAGGATCTGCGCTTGGCGTTGGCCCGCCGGGCCTTCGGATCGGACTGTGGCAATCGAGTTTCGACTGTCGGAACCGGATTGCCACAGAACGCCGGCCGGGCGACCAGAGCGCGCACCAGCCACCACGAACGTCACGCAAGGCGCACCGATCCATTCCCCCTCACCGCCAAACCCGGCCCGCGTAGCGCCACACGCCACGGCGTGGCGCCCCGGCCGGCGTCGCACCTCGCACCACCCCGCGCCCCCTCACCCGTGCCTGTCACCCCGTCGCTTCCAGAGCGAGAATCCCGCTGCGACGAGCAGGATGCCTCCCGCGATCGCGCCGGCTATCGCGACCCCATGGTCGCCGGCCTCCGGCTCGGGGGCGGGCGGCGGGGGGGTGGCCTCGGTGACGCGCACCTCCCGCGGCTGGCGCAGCTGTGCCGCCGGGAACGGTTGCAGGTCGCCCGCCAGGCGCCGGTACGTGGCGGCGACCGAGTCGTCGATCGTGCCCCATTGGTAGTTGGCACCGGGTCCGTCGGGGTAGCCCGTGTATCCGCCTCGCGGCAGGACGACGATCCCCCAGCTGTCGTGCGCGCCGCCGGCGCCGACGGTCACCCGCACGCGGTACCAGGGCTCGGGCCGCTCGGGGCCGGTGCTGCTCCCGCCGCCCTCGACCAGATGGATGGAGAGCTGGTCCTTCGGCACCTCCCTGCAGGCGTCCGGGCCGCAGATCGTCGCGGCCTGGAGGTTCTTCGCGGATGCGGGCGCGGGTGCGAGCAGCACCGCCGCCAGCAGCGCCACGCAGAGGGTGATTGGGAGTGGACGGGGCATCGCGGCTCCTTTCCGGGATCTCAACCCCGACTACAAGCGCGGGCGCGAATCGGTTCCCTACGGCGGAACGAGCGAGCCGGCGAGCCGCACTGCCTCGCGTCGCCCGAACGCGCCCTCGAGCCGGACCAGGACGCGGCCGCGGTCGACCAGGAGGACGTTCTGGGCGACCTCGAGCTCGTGCTGGGCGATTCCGCCCGCCTCGGCGCCGTAGAAGAAGAAGTGCGGCGCGCCCGCGATCCAGGCGGCACGCCGATCGTCCACCCGGAGCCGCTCGACAGTGGTCGCCTGGGGGACGACCTTGTGCAGGTACTCGCCCGCGATCCGGCCACGGAGCTCTGTGACCAGCAGGCCGACGCCGGTGCTGGTCGTCCGGGGCAGTCGCGGCGACGGGCGATAGACGAGCGCCAGAGCACCCCCGGGTACGCCCGGATCGACGTAGACGCGGTCGGGGCCGCCGAGCACGCTCGGCGCCAGCGGCTCGAAGGCGAGCTGGTCGCGCGCGGCCGAGAGGTCGCTCGGCTCGCCCAGCTCCGGCCCGCGGGCGGCGGGCGGCGGGGCCGGCCGCGTCGTGGTCTCGATGTCCACGCCGCCGATGTCGAGCAGGTCGCGCAGCGCGTCGCGAGCCGCCGGGGAGACGGCGAGGGCGGTGGCGGCCAGCGCGAGGGCGATCAGGGCGGCGATCACGAGCGCCCGCAGGATCCGCGGGCGCGACGCGACGCCGCGCGGGCGCGGGCCCGAGCGCGCCTCGATCCGCTCCCGCACCGCCTCGGCGAGCGCGGGCTCCGGGGGATAGTCGAGCTCCCGCCCGAGGGCGATCAGGTGACGCTCGAGCTCAGTCATCGCCGTCCTCCATCTCCGCCCGCAGCCGTTCGAGGGCCCGCGAGAGCCGGGACTTGACCGTCCCGCGCCGGACGCCGAGCGCGGCGGCTGTCTCGGCTTCGGAGAGCTCGAGCAGGTAGCGGCAGGCGATCACCGTCCGGTCGCGCTCGGGGAGGCTCTCGACCGCGGCGAGCAGAGCGCGGCGACGCTCGTGGCTGAGGAGCGCCGCCTCGGGGGACGGGACCGCGCCCCCCTCGCGGCGCTCCTCCGCGACGCGCGTCGCCAGTCGCCGGCGGCGCCCGGCCGCCACCCGCCTGTTGCGGGCCTCGTTGCCGACGATCCGCAGCAGCCAGGGGCGAAACGGTGCCCCGGCCCGGAACCGCCCCAGGGCGCGATGGGCCTTGAGGAACCCGTCCTGGGCCGCTTCCTCGGCCTCAACGGCCGAGCCGGTGATCATCCACGCGGTGCGGAAGGCGATCGTCTGGTGGGCTCTCACGATCTGCTCGTAGGCGGCCACGTCGCCGCGCTTGGCGCGCGCGATCAGCGCGGGCTCGTCCAGTGGCCGGTCCTCCACTGCACTATTCCTACAACCGGACCGGCCTCGCGGTTCCCGAGGCGCCGGGCGAGGGCGCTAGCTCAGAGGCCGTTCCAACCGCCGCCGTAGCACGGCTTCGGACCGCAGAGGTTGACGATCGCGCCGTCGACCTGGAGGAAGTTGGAGACCTCGGCGAGCCCGTTCGGGATCCCGCGCGGGGCGCCGTGGGGATCCTCGCCGACCCGGTTGGGGACGTTGGTGAGCGGCGGGGCGGGCGTGCCGATGGTCTCCGACGGGTTGCCCGGGTCGGGGCGCACGGGGCCGAAGTCGGTGTAGACGGCGACCGAGCCCGAGAACGGGTAGGACGCGATCCGCGGCACGTTCCAGAGCACGTCGGTGTCCGGCCAGCGACCCGGATCGACGACGGGCGCATGGGCGGAGGCGCCGATCGTCCGCGCCTCCACGTCGGTCATCCAATTGGTGACCTGGTGGTCGCCGACCGCGGCCCCGAGCAGCACCGTGTGCGCGGGCGTGTCGGGCAGCGGGTCGGTGGTCATGCGGTTGGCGTAGCCGTTCGGCTCGCCGCGGTCCCAGAGCATCTGCACCAGCGAGAGCAACAGCGGCCGCGCGAGCTCATCGGTGTAGGCGCCGTTGAGCAGGATCGCGAACTCGTCGTAATCGACCGAGCGCGGCAACAGGATCGAGTAGCGCATCGCCGGCACGCCGAGGGCGGCGCGGGTGAAGTCGGGCGCGACCGCGGCCAGCGCGCCGCCCATGATCCCGCCCTGGCTGTTGCCGTCGTAGAACAGGCGCTCGTCGTCGATCACCGACTGGCTCGAAAGCGTTCCGTCGGCGTGGAACGCCGGCGCCGAGGCAAGGCCGGCCGGGTGGATCATCAGCCGGCCCAGATAGAGCTCGTTGAGCAGGCCCTGCTGCAGGCGGTCGGCGAGCTCGGGGAAGTCGGAGAGCTCGGTGATGATCCCGGCCGTGTTCGGGACGTCCTCGGAGGCCATCCCGATCTCGTCGGTGGCGCAGAGGATGAAGCCGTGGTCGTTGGCGAGGTCCTTCTGGTACTGGCCCCGGACCTGGTCCAGGGTCCCGAAGAGCCCGTGGCCGTAGAGCGACGGCCGCACGGTCACCGGCGACGTGCCGTCGACGGCGACGCGGGGGACGATGCAGTCGAACTTGGCCGTGTAGTCGCCGTTGCGGGTCGGCAGCCCGGCGGGACCGAGGGCGAAGCGGCCACCCGGCGCGCAGTTGGGCTGCAGGTAGCACGGCACCTCGTAGGTGCCGGTGATCTCGCGCGCGACCTCTGTGTCCTCGGCCGGAGTGAAGTTCTCGACCCCCGTGACGGTGAACTCGGGCGACGTCCCCTGGACCGTGAGGTCGGCCATCGTCGTGTCGCCGAGCTCGGCGAAGGCGTCGTTTCGCATCGCCAGCACCCGCCCGGCGATGTTCTCGTCGCTGGCAACCGTGAAGTCCCAGGCCAGATACAGGTCCGAGCGCCGGACGTCCACGTCTCGCAGGGTCGCGAAGATCGAGTCGAATCGGGCTCGCTGCGCCTCGATCGGGGCCTCGGAGGACGGCAGGTCGTCGCGGTAGTAGCGAAAGCCCTCTGGGGCGGGGATGACGGAGCCGTCGCCGGCGCGCAGGTCGCGCAGCGCGACCACGTAGCGGTGCCCGGAGGCGAAGTTGACCGCCGGGTTGATCATCAGCGCCGTCTTCTCCGCGCTTGTCGCGTTCGAGTCGAGCTCGACCCAGATCGGCCAGCGCTCGCCCGTCTCGGCGTCGATCACGACCACCGGCGCGTCGGGCTCCGAGTAGCGGCCGAGATGGTTGAGCGGCACCGGGTCGGTCGCCGCCAGCGCCGGCGGCGTGTCCAGCCCCGGGACCCGGAGCACGATCGGCTGCCCCGGGCTGAAGCCGTCGTTGAGGTCGTAGGGCTCGGCATCGACGTGCGTCCCGGCGCCGTTCGCCGGCATCGCGCCGGTCTTCAGGTCCACCCGGCGGCCGGTACGGGTGGCCTCGTCCGCGACCGTGTAGTAGTCGTCGGGGAACGGCAGCAGGCAGAGCGACCCGTCCTGCTGACCGACGAAGTCGCACTCGCCGGCCCGGCTCAGGTCGACCGGCTTCGGCGCGCATCCCGCGGTGTCGCGGATCAGCTCACGGACCCGTGCGTTGCCTCCCACCCTCACCCGAAGCTCCCGGCCCGCGCAAGCCCCGATCGCGTCGCGGCCGACGCCGTTGAGCTTCAGCTTCAGGCGCCGGTGCGAGCGCCCCGCGAGCCGCACCCGCTTCGTCTTCACCAGCTTCGCCCAGTCGGGCTCGTCGAAGCTCGAGCCCTTGACCTTCACCCGCACCCGCCGGGCCTCGCGGCCGGTGTTCGCGACCTTGACCTTGAAGCCGTGGTCGAGGATCGCCGCCTGCGAGTCCGTCAGCGAGCGCGGCTTGACCTTCGCCTCGGCCGGGGCGGCAACCAGCAGGCCGAGGGCGGCGAGGACCAGGGAGACCGCGGCAGTGCGCATACCGACAGACCTAATAGCAGACGCGGCTACCCTGGCCGGGCCGTGACCGGACTGCCGCAAGAGGCCCGAGGACGGGCGCCGGTCCCCCCACCGCCGCAGGATCCGGCGCTTGGGCCGATGTCGACGGCGTTCGACGAGGACGAGATGGTGGGCCTCATCGGCGCGGCGTTGGCGGATGGCGCCGACGGCGGGGTGCGGGTCGTCGGTTGTCGCCCCTCGTACGTCCGCTACAGCCCGGGGCGCTACTGCCGCGTCCTCTACGAGGTCACCTTCCGGGAGGCCGACACCGGCCTCGAGGTCGCCGTGCTCGCACACGCCGCGCTGCTTCGCGGCAACCGCGCCGAGCGGCTCTGGTCGAGCGGCGAGCCCCAGCGGCTGGCCGAGCGTGCCGCGGCTCAGCAGCCCCGAGGGCCCGGCGCGCACGCGGCGCACCTGCCGGCGCTGCGGGCGATCGTCCAGGTCTATCCCGTCGATCTGCACCTTCCCGGGCTGGTCGAGGCGGCGTCGCCCGAGGCGCTGCGCGAACGCCTGCGGGCCGCGTGGCCCGAGGGGCCCGATCTGCGCGCGGTCGAGCCCGAGCTGGTCCGCTACAAGCCGCGCCGCCGGGCGGTGCTGCGCCTTCGCCTCGACGGCGGCGGCCGCGACGCGGCGTACGCGAAGCTCAGGGCGGACGAGCGCGGGGCGCTCATCGACGACAGCGCCCGGCGACTCGCCGCCGCCGGGGTGCCGCTACCCGAATCGCTCGGTTACCTCCCCGATCTGCGACTGATGCTCGCGGCCGAGGCCCCCGGCACCCGCCTGCGGGAGCTGCGCGGCGGCGACCCCTTCGCCGACGCGATGGTGCCGGTCGCCGAGATGCTGACCCGCGTTCACGCCTGCTCGCTGCCCGGCCTGCCGTCCGCGTGGCTCCAAACCGAGGTCGACGAGCTGCGGGCCGAGGCCGGCACCCTCGCCGCGCTGCTCCCTGCGGCCCGCGAGCGGGTCGAGCGGCTCGCCGGGCGGCTGGTGGCCGGGCTCGAGACCCTGGAGGTCCCGGCGGGCACGATTCACGGCAGCTTTCACGACGACCAGGTGCTCGTCTCGCCGGCCGGCCTGACCCTCGTTGACCTCGACAGCGTCCAGCGCGGGCCGCTGCTCGCCGACGTCGGGCACTTCCTCTCCTACCTGTCGGCGGACGGCGCCGAGGCCGCGCGCGAGGGATTCCTTGCCGCGTACGCGCGAACGAGTGCAATCGACCCGGCCGTGCTCCTGTTCGAGGCGGCGTCGCTGCTGCGCTGGAGCACGCTTCCGTTTCGCGACCGCGAGCCGGGCTGGCCGGAGGCCGTCGAGCGCCGCGTCGAGCTCGCCGAGGAACGCCTTCGCGAGTGGGGGTCGAGCGGCTGCGCCTGACCGCGGCGGCGCTCGGGGCGCTCAGCTCGCCCGTCGTTGCGCCAGCGACTCCCGCATCCACTCGAACTCGGACGCGAGGCCCTCGGCGAGCGGTGTCGCGGGCACGAACCCGAGACGCTGCCTGGCCCGAGTCGTGTCGGCGCGGGTGTCGCGGACGTCCCCGTGCGGGGATTCGCTGTAGGAGATGGTGAGCTCGCGCTCGGCCAGCTCGCCGATCAGCGCCAGGGCGTCGTGGACGCTCACCTGCGAGCCGCCGCCGAGGTTGAAGACGCCGCCCTCGATCCCGGGTGTCGCGGCGGCGATGCGCAGCCCGGTGACGACGTCGCCGACGTAGGTGAAGTCGCGCGTCTGGTCGCCGTCGCCGAAGACGTCGATCGGCGCGCCCTCGAGCGCCGCGCGGCAGAACCGGTTGAAGGCCATGTCCGGCCGCTGGCGCGGGCCGTAGACCGAGAACAGCCGCAGGCTGACGACGTTGATCCCGTGGCAGAGGTGGTAGAGGTCGCAGAGCTGCTCGGCGCTGAGCTTGGTCAGGCCGTAGGGAGAGACCGGCCGCGGGGTCACGTCCTCGGGTGTGGGGAACCGCGCCGCCTCGCCGTAGACCGATGACGAGGACGCGTACACGAGCCGCGTCCGCGGCGAGCTCGCCGCCGCCTCGAGCAGCTGCTGGGTGGCCTGCACGTTGTTGCGCAGGTACTGCTCGAAGCGATCGCCCCAGCTCGAGCGAACGCCCGGCTCGGCCGCGAGGTGAAAGACCGTGTCGCACTCCTCGACGAGCTCGAACAGCTCACCGCGAGCGAGGTCGATCGGCACGAACTCGAACCCGCGCCAGTCCATCGCCCGCTCGAGGTTTCGCAGCTTCTCGCGGCGCCCGTAGTTGTCGTTGAAGCAGTCGACGCCGATCACGTCCTCGCCGTCCGCGAGGAGCGATTCGGTGAGGTGCGAGCCGACAAAGCCCGCGCAGCCTGTGACCAGTGCGCGCATCAATCACTAAACCCGCGGGCCGGCCAAGGATCACATGTGAATTTCTTGTGATCTTTTTGCGCCTACCGGGTTCCAGCAAATATGGACCCCGGGGCAGCCTCTCCACGACCGAGCAACCGATTCGACCTCCGCGCGGCGGAGGATCGCCCGCGCGGCTCGAGTCCCCGCTTCCTGTTCTTCACGAACGAGTGCGTGGGGCTCGGCCACCTGCGCCGCTGCCTGAGGCTGGCGCGCGGGCTCACCGAGGCCAATCCGCAGAGCAGCGCGCTGATCGTGACCGGCTCGCCGGTGGCCACCAGCTACAGCCTGCCGCCCCGGGTCGACCTGGTGAAGCTGCCGGCGCTGGCGCGGGACGAGGAGGGCAACCACCGGGCCGAGAGCCTGGCGCTGGACGTCGACGTCGTGTCCCGGGTGCGCTCGCGCGTCGCGATGACGGTCGCCGCCGAGTTCGATCCCACCGTCGCGGTTGTCGACAAGGCGCCGCTCGGCCTGCGGGGCGAGCTGGTCCCGGTGCTCGAGCTGCTCAACCGGCGGTCCTGTCACCTCGTGCTGGGGCTGCGGGACGTCGAGGACGATGCGGAGAACCTGCGGCGCACCTGGACGCAGGCCGGGGTCCGCGAGGCGCTCGAGCGCTGGTACGACCTGGTCCTCGTCTATGGGCCGCGCAGCAGCGCCGACGCGCTCGACACCCTCGGGTGGCGCAACCTCGGCATGCCCGTCCACCACGTCGGCTATGTCGGCCCGCGGCTCGCCGACGCCGGGCCGCGCGACCTGGCGCCCGAATATCTGCTCGCCACCGCGGGCGGCGGCGTCGACGGCTATCCGCTGCTGTCGCGGTTCGTCGAGGCGCTGCGGCTGAGGCCGCTGCCGTTGCCGGCGGTCGTCGTCACCGGTCCGCTGATGGCGGCGTCCGAGCTCGCTCGCCTGCGCGCTCGTGCGGCGGACGTCGACGTCCGGGTCGAGCAGTTTCGCGAGGACATGGACGAGGTGATCGCCGGCGCCACGGCGGTGGTCTCGATGGCGGGATACAACACCGTCTCCGAGCTGCTGATGGCGGGCAAGCCCGGGACTGATCGTCCCCGGCCCGCGCCCGACCCGCGAGCAGATGATGAGGGCGGAGAGGCTCGCCGAGAGCGGGGTCGTGCAGGTGCTCGACCCGAAGACGCTCGACCCGAAGAGCATGCGGGGGGCCCTCGATCGACTGCTGTCCGCGCCGCCGCCGCGGGTCGAGCCCGATCACTACCGGGGTGCCGAGCGGGCGACCGCGATCGTCAGCGAGCTCGCCTCGGGCGATGTCGCCGAGCCGGTCGCCTCGCCGGCCGGGCGGGAGTTGCGCGAGGCATGACGCCGATCGACGCGATCGACCGCGACGTCCTCGGTGCCGATTCGCGCCACTGGCGCCGCTCGCTGGCGCTGTTGCGCCCGTTCTTCGCGCGCAACTGGGCCGCGCTGGCGGGCGCGTCGGGCGCCACGGTCCTCGCCACGGCGGCGACGCTCGCCCAGCCGTGGCCGCTCGCCCTCGTGATCGACCAGCTGATCGGCGTCCACGACGGCGCCTTTGAGCTCAGCGGCGCCGACGTGACGTTCCTCGCCCTCGTCTCCGGCCTGGTGCTCGCAATCGCGCTGCTGATGGCCGCCTCGGAGTACTTCACGGACCTCTGGCTCACCCGCGCGGGCGAGCGCATCGTCCACGACCTGCGGGTCGCGCTCTACGTACACCTCCAGCGCCTGTCGCTCGCCTTTCACAATCGCCAGCAGAAGGGCGATCTCGTGACCCGGGTGACCGGGGACGTGAACGCCGTCGGCACGCTGTTCTCCGAGTCGCTCGGAGAGATGGTCGCCGCGGTGCTGCTGCTGGTCGGCATGGCGGTCGTCACGTTCGTGCTCGACCCGCTGCTCGCCCTCGCCACCTTCGCGGTGGTGCCACTGCTGTTCGCGGTCACCCTCTACTACGGGCGCCGCGTCAAGTCGCTGGCCCGGCGGCAGCGCAAGCAGGAGGGGCAGATCGCCTCCCTGGCCGCCGAGACGCTCGCGGCCATGCAGGTGGTGAAGGCGTTCGGCTCCGAGGACTACGAGTCCGATCGCGTGGCGACCCGCAGCGCAGAGCGACAGGACCTCGGGATCGAGGCCGCCAAGGCCGAGGCCCGCTTCTCGGGCCTGATCGAGATCATCGGCGCCGTCGCCCGGGCGCTCGTGCTGGTGCTCGGCGTGCTCCGGGTGGCCGCGGGTGCGATCAGCCCCGGCGACCTGATCGTGTTCGTCACCTACGCGAACAAGACCTACAGGCCGCTGCGCGACATCGCCCGCCAGGCGACGAAGTCGTCGCGGGCGCTCGCCCGCGCGGACCGGGTCGCCGACGTGCTCGCCGCCGATCATGTCCTCGAGGAGCGCTCGGGCTCGTTCGCCGGCCGGGCGCGTCGCCGGTGACGTGGCGCTCGAGCGGGTGAGCTTCGGCTACTCGCCGGATCGGCCGGCGCTCACGGACCTGTCGCTGCGGGTCCCGGCCGGGTCGCGGGTGGCGCTGGTCGGGCCGTCCGGCGCCGGCAAGTCCACCGTCGGCGCGCTGGTGGCGCGGCTGTACGACCCGGACGCGGGCAGCGTCCTGATCGACGGCCGCGACGCCCGGGAGTGCTCGCTCCCGTGGCTGCGCGACCAGGTCGGCTTCCTGCTCCAGGAGACCATGCTGTTCGCCGGCAGCGTCGCCGAGAACATCGAGTACGCCGCCGACGGCGCCTCGCGCGCGGCGGTGATCGAGGCCGCAAAGGTAGCGGGCGCGGAGGAGTTCATCGACCGCCTCCCCGACGGCTACGACACCGAGCTCGGACCCTCGGGGATCGGGCTGTCCGGCGGCCAGCGCCAGCGGATCGGGATCGCGCGCGTCCTCCTTCGCGACCCGGCGATCCTGATCCTCGACGAGCCGACCACCGGCCTCGACGCGGCAAGCGAGGACGAGCTGATGGAAGGGCTCGATCGTCTGATGCAGGGTCGAACCACCTTCGTGATCACGCATTCGACCGGGCTCGCGCGCCGCGCCGAGCGGGTGGTGGTGATCGCCGGCGGCCGGGTGGTCGAGGACGGCCCGCCCGAGCAGCTCCTCGAGGAGCTGCCGATCTTCCGTGAGATGGTCGAACGCCAGGGGCTGGCGGCCGCGCCGCCGGTGCGAGCGCCCGGCGCCGGATCGTCGCTGGTGTCGTGACCGTGCCGCCGCTTCCCCCTGCGGACCCGGCACTTCCGGCGCTCCACCGACTGCTCGACCCCGAGGCGGCGGCGCCGATCCTCGGCCGGTCCCTCGGCGCCGGGGCGCGGCTCGAGGACGTGCGCCTGATCTACGCGCAGTTCAAGCGCGGCAGGCGACTGATCGCCGGCTACCGGGCGACGATCGAAGGCACCCGCCACGACGCCGTCGCGATCCTCGACACGAAGGCCGATCTTGCCGCCAGGGCGCGGCTGCCCGAGCACGCCACCCGGGCGCGCCTGGTCGCCGACGATCGGGTGCGCGAACCGCTTCGCTTCGAGCCCGACCTCGGCGCGCTCGTCCAGTGGCTGCCGTTCGACATCGCCCTGCCCGCGCTCTCGCTGCCGCCCGCCCGGCTGGCAGAGCTGCTGGCCGAGCAGGGGCTCGATCTCCCTGCGGGCCCGCCCCGCGTCGAGCGCCTCGACCACGTGCCGCTGCGACGCGCGGTGGTCCGGCTGGGCGACCACGTGCTGAAGTCGTACGGCAAGGATCGAACGCTGAGCGAGGCGGTGCTCGGATTGCGCACCGTCCAGGGCGTCGACTCGGCGTCCACGGCGCCCCTCGAGGCCGTCCTGCCCGAGCTGCGGGTCACCGTCCAGGGCGCGCTCGGCGGCCGGTTGCCCGACGACCCGCTGGCGGCTGCCGCCCCGGCGGGGCGGATCCTGAGCGAGCTTCAGTCCCTGCCGATCGCCGGTCTCCCCGAGCAACCGATCGCGAGCGTGCTCGAGTCGCACGTGGTCGCCGTGCGGATCGTCCGGGACATCGCGCCGGAGCTCGAGCCTCGCGCGCGCGAGCTACTTCGGCGGCTGGTCGCGTCCCGCCCCGCGGACCCGCCGCCGGTCGTCGCCCATGGCGACTTCGACGACGGCCAGATGCTCGTAGGGCCCGCGGGCATCGGCGTGTTCGACTTCGACGAGATCTGCGCCACGCACCCGGCGATGGACCCGGCGAGGTTCGCCGCGGTCGTCGTGCGCCGCGATCCGACGCGGCTCGATCGCGCCTTCGAGGCCCTCGCACGACTGCTCGATGCCTACGGCGAGCCGCCGCCGGACCTCGACTGGTACCTCGCCGCGCAGATCCTCTGCCAGGTCGGCTCGCCCTTTCGCAAGGCGTGGCCCGACTGGCCGCAGAAGGTCGAGTCGATCATCGCCGCGGCGGAGACGGTGCTCGATTGCCCGCCGCGGCTCGGCGCTCCGCGGGAGAGAGGCCGTCCGGCGTCGCGGTCGGTGGAGGCAACGACCGCGGCGCGGCCGGCCAACGGGTCGAGTGGCGCCCGCCGCCTGGTGATGATCACGAGCGGCTTCCCGCGCCGGTCGGAGACCTTCGCCCTCAACGAGCTGCTGGCGCTCGAGCGCGCGGGGACGCTGGAGGCCGTCTTCGCCACCAAGCCGGGCGACGGCGCCGAGCCCCACCCCGGCAGCGGCCCGCTGCTCGAGCGCATCGAGGTGCTTCCGGCGGGTGGCGCCGCGGAGCAGGCCGAGGCGGTGCTCGAGCGCCTCGACGGACGCCCGGTTCGCGGGGTCCACGCCTATTTCGCCCACCAGCCCGCCGACGTGGCGATCGAGGTCGCACGCAGGCTCGGCGTCCCCTACGGCTTCAGCGTCCACGCACGCGACGCGCGGAAGCTTGCGCCCGGCGAGCTCGCCCGGCGAACCCGTGAGGCGGCGTGCGTGATCGCCTGCAACCCGGACGTGGCCGCCGAGCTCGGGGAGCGCGGGGAGCAGGTCCACCTGGTCCCGCACGGCGTCGACCTCGAGCGGTTCCGCGCCACCGAGGCCCCGCGCCGACCCGATCCCGCCATCGTGCTGGCCGTCGGCCGGCTGGTCGCGAAGAAGGGGTTCGACGTGCTCGTCGAGGCCGCGGCTCGCGTCGAGCGCCCGTTCCGGCTGCGGATCGTGGGCGAGGGCCCCGAGCGCGGGGCCCTCGAGCGACGGATCTCGAGCACCGGCGTCGACGGGCGGATCGAGCTCTGCGGGCCGCGCACGCACGCCGAGCTCCCGGCCGAGTACGCGGCCGCGGACCTCGTCGTCGTGCCGTCCGTGGTCGATCCGACCGGGGATCGCGACGGCCTCCCGAACGTGGTCCTCGAGGCGATGGCCTGCGCGCGGCCGGTTGTGGCGAGCGACGTCGCCGCGATCGCGACCGCGGTGACGCCGGGCGAGACCGGCGTGCTGGTCCCGGCCTCAGACCCGGCGGCCCTCGCCGGCGCGATCGAGTCGATGCTCTCCGATCCGGCCCTGCGACGACGGCTCGGGCACCGGGCGCGGCGGCGGGTCGAGCGCGACTTCGGCCTCGGCCCGTGCACCGAGCGGTTCCGGCAGGTGGTGGACCGGGCGTATGGCTGAGCCGCGCCGGACACCCGAGGCCGGGGCCGGCACCGTCGCCTACCTGCTCAAGGGCTTTCCGCGGATGTCGGAGATCTTCATCGCCAGCGAGATCCACCGGCTCGAGAAGGCCGGCGTCCCGATCCGTCTCTACGTGATCAAGCAGCCGGACGAGCCCGACCGCCACCCGGTCGTCGACCGGATCCGGGCGCGGCCGAGCTACCTGCCGCCGGCGTCGCCGGTCTCGGACACGACCGCGCGCGCCTGGCTGCGGGCCAACCTGCGGCCCTTCTTGCCGAGCCTCGCCGCAACGCTCCGCCGCCGGCCCGCGGGTGTGCTGCGGGCCGGCGTGGCGGGCCTCGCGCAGGCGATGCGCGCGCGGGAATCGCGCTGGGCCGCCCCGCGCAGGGTCTATCTCAAGGAGTTCCTCCAGGCCGTGGCGCTGTCGGCGCGACTGCTCGAGGCCGGCGACGTGCGCCACGTGCACGCGCACTTCGCCCACGGCTGCACGACCGTCGCGTGGCTCGCCTCGCTGATCACGGGCTGCCGTTCTCGTTCACCGGTCATGCCAAGGACATCTACGCCGAGCGGCTGAACCCCGCCGGGCTGCTGCGCCGCAAGCTGCTCGCCGCGCGCTTTGCGGTCACCTGCACCGAGGCGAACCGGCGCCACCTCGAGCGCATCGCGCCCGAGGCGCGCGTGCACCGCGTCTACCACGGCCTCAACGACGATTTCTCGCGGTTGCTCGAGCAGAGCCCGCCCGAGCGTCCGCGCAATGGGCGCCTGCGGCTGCTCGGAGTGGGCCGGCTGGTCGAGAAGAAGGGGTTCGACGTCTTCGTCGAAGCGTGCGCGCTGCTCGAGCGGCGCGGCGTGGCGTTCGAAGCGACGATCGTCGGCGAGGACGGCGACCATGGCGGCGAGGTCCGGCGCCGGATCGCCGAGCGCGGGCTCTCCGGGCGCGTCGTGCTCGCGGGCCCGAAGACGCAGGCCGAGCTGCTCGACGCCTACGGGCGGGCGGATGCCCTCTGCCTCCCCTGCCGGATCGTCGACGGCGGTGACCGCGACGGGATCCCGAACGTGCTCGTCGAGGCGATGGCCTGCGGCGTGCCGGGCGTCAGCACGGCGATCTCCGGAATCCCGGAGCTGATCGAGGACGGGCGCAACGGCCTGCTCGTGGCGCCCGACGACCCCGAGGCGGTCGCCGCGGCGCTGATCCGGCTCGAAGGCGACCACGAGCTCGCCGCTCGCCTGTCGACAGCCGCGCGGGCGACGGTGCGTGAGCGGTTCGACGGCGACCTGCTCACGGGCGAGATGGCCGACCTGTTCGGCGTCATCGGCGTGACCGCGCACGCGCAGAGCGTCCGGTCCGCCGGGGCGCGGGTTCGCCCGCGGTCCGTCTTCTGCGTCATCGACCCGGCCTACCGCGACCGCGCCGTCGCCGAGGAGGTCTGCGCGGGCCGCTTCACCCACGCCGGGGTCGCGCTCGACCTCGGCCTCGAGCCCGACTGGCTCGGCGCCCGCCTGCCCGCCGACGAGGAGTGGCGGATCGAGTGGGTGAAGTTCTATTACGGGCTCGACCTCGCCCACGCCCACCGCCTCACGGGCGAGGCGCGCTTCCGCGCTGCGTTCGAGCGACTGGTGCGATCGTGGATCGAGCAGGTCGAGCCCGACCACGACCCGAGCGAGGTCACCGCGCGGCGGATCTCGAACTGGATCTACGCCTGGTGCCGGTTCGACGGGGCCGCCGGCTTCGGCGGCTTCGCGGACGGGCTCGAGGACGAGCTGCTGGCGAGCCTCCAGGCACAGGCGGCGCACGTTCGCCGCAACCTGACGCCGGCGCGCAACCACCGCACGCTGGAGCTCTACTCGCTGCTCGTCCTGGCGCTGGCGCTGCCGGACCTCGATCCGGACGGAACGCTGCTGGAATTGGGATTCGAAGGCCTGCAGGAGAACCTGCTCGCCGACGTCCGGCCCGACGGCGTGCACTGCGAGGCGTCGAGCCACTACCACATGATCGTCCTGCGCTCCGCGCTCGGAGCGCGGGAGAACGCACGCCGGTTCGGCTTGCGAACGTCGCCCGCCTTCGACGAGCGGCTCGAGCGCGCCTGCGAGTTCGCGCTCGCCTGTCACCGCCCCGACGGCGAGATCGCGATGCTCTCCGACGGCGACGCGGGCAGCTACCCGGACCTGCTCGAGCGCGCCGCCGCGCTGCTTCGCCGGCAGGACTTCCTCTACGCGGCGAGCGGCGGCGAGCGGGGCACCCCACCGGCGGCCCCGAGCACGAGCTTTCCCGACGGCGGGTACCACGTCCAGCGCAGCGGCTGGGGGGAGCGCCGGCGGGCCTTCGCCGAGGAGCTCTACCTGATCTTCGACTGCGGGCCGCTCGGCGAGGGCGGCCACGGGCACTACGACCTGCTCAGCGTCGAGGTCGCGGGCGGCGGGCGCCCGCTGCTGGTCGATCCCGGGCGCTTCACCTACTCGGAGGAGCCGCCGAACCTGCGCCGCTGGTTCAAGGGCACCGCTGCGCACAACACGGTCTGCGTCGACGGCCGCGACCAGACTCCGTACCGGCGCGGCAAGCCGAAGGGGTCCGTGGCCGAGGGCCGCCTGCTCGGGCGGCTGACCGGGCCTGGCTTCGATCTGCTGCGGGGCGAGGCGCGCAGCCCCTGCTACGACGCCGTCCACGAGCGCGCGATCGCGTTCGTCGCCCGCCGGTACTGGGTCGTGGTCGATCGCCTCCGTGCGGGCGACCCACACTCATACGACCTGCGCTTTCACCTCGCCCCCGAGGCACACGGAGCCACCCAGATCGTCCGCGGTGACACGAACACGGTGGTGCGCGCCCCCGGCGTCGGGCTCGCCTTTCCCCACGCGGTCGAGCCGCGGCTGCTGGACGGGTGGCACGCGCCCGCCTACGGCGCGAAGCTCGAGGCGCCGGTCGTGAGCCTCGTTGCCGAGGACGTCGCCGAGCACGAGTTCCAGACGCTCATCGTGCCTAGCGACGACGACGCGGCTCGCCTGCCGGAGTTCCGCGGACTCGCAGCGCCCGGCGCCGACGCGAGGCTGATCGAGGTGATGGGCGGCGGTGGCCGGTGGCGCGACGTGATCGCCTGGAGCGAGTCGCGCGGCGACTTCGAGCTCGGGCCGCTGCGCTGCCGCGGCCGGGCGCGCGTGGATGCGCGAGAGCGCGGACGATGGGCCGGTCTCGCTGGTCGCCTTCGATGCCGACGAGGCCTCGTGGAGCGCCACGGGCGAGTCCCGTGACACTCTCGCCCAGAGCCGGGGGCTGCGCCGTCTGGCGGGCCGATCGATGAGCCCGGTCGCCGAGCTGCGGTCGGCGCTCGCCGCCGACCCCGAGCTTCCACAGCGAGACGCCCTGCTCGACCCGGCGGTGGTCGCGGAGCGGCTCGCCGAGCACCTGGCGTGCGAGGGCCGCCTGACGATCGAGAGCTGCGAGCGGCTGCGTGCCAAGTACCAGGTCGGCAGGAGCCTGCGGGTCCTGCACCGCATCGGGGTTGCGGGCGAGAGCCACACCGTGGCCGCGCGGACGTTCGCGCCGCGGCGCTGCGAGGACGTCCACCGCGAGGCGCTCGCCGCCGCCGTGCCCACCGGCGCCCTGCGGCCCGTCGCCTTGGACCGCGAGCTGGCCACCGTGTTCTGGACCTTCCCCAACGACCGCAAGCTCGCCACGCTTCCGGCCCTGTTCGAGGTTCCGGACGGGCTCGCACGGGCGGCGCCGCATCGCTGGGCGCACGCCGAGCTCACCGCCTACGCGCCCGAGAAGTCGGCGACCGCGCGCTGCCTCGGCGCCGACCGGGACACGGTCGCTTTCGCCAAGGTCTACGCGGGCGACGAGGGCGAGCACACGCACGCGATCCACACCGCGCTCGCCGACGCGGCACAGGGCGCGCCACGTGTCGCCCGAGCGCTCGGGTACTCGCGCGAGTACCGCACCCTTTTCGTCGAGCCGATCGAGGGCCCGTCCGTCGCCGCCCTTGCCGGCGGCGAGCTCGAACGCGGCCTCGCCGGTCTGGCGTCGGCGCTTGCGGCCCTGCATCGCCGCAACGCGCCGCCGGGCCTGCCTCGGTTCCGGCGCCTCGATCCGCGGCGGCTGGCGGCCGCGGCCGCGCTGGTCGGCCAGGCGCGTCCCGACGTCGCCGCCCGCGCCCACGCGCTCGCCGCGGCGCTTGCCGACTCGTTCGACCCGCGTGCGCCGCTCGTCTGCGTGCACGGTGACGCGCACCCCAAGAACGGGATCCTGAGCGGCGATCGAGTCGTCCTGATCGACCTCGACCAGGTCGGCGTCGGCGCAGCCGCCGTTGACCTCGGCGGCCTGCTCGCCACGCTGACGGCGGCGCGCTGTGCGGGCGAGCTCTCGGCCGCGGCTGCGCTGCGCCTGCGCGACGCGGTGCTCGCCGGCTACGCGGAGGTCGCACCGCTGCCGCCGGCGGACTCGCTGCGGTGGCACGAGGTCGCCGCGCTGCTGGTGGAGCGTGCTCTGCGCGCGGTGCAACGGGTCCGCGAGCCCGGACTCGAGCGGCTCGGGGCGATCCTGGACGCCGCGGAGGACGGCCTCCGATGAACGCCGCCACATCGTGGCACCACCGCCACCGCGAGCGGATCGCGGCACTGCGCGGCGGCGACGTGGTGCTCGGCGCCCTCGCCGAGGCCGGGTCGTCATCGAGCTCCCGCCGCACCTGGCGGAGAACGTTCGGGCGCATCGAGCTCGATCGCGAGCACTACGCGACCCTGGTGCTCGAGCGCGACCAGCCACAGGAGATCGTTCTCGTCGAGGCCTTCGAAGCCCGCCCGGAACGGCGTCCGGATGAATGCGCGGTGATCCGAGCGCCGGACGTGGGCTGGCTTCGGATCGTTCCGTTCGACCGCGATCCCCGGCTCTCCACCCTCGCGACGGTGACCGCGGAGGCCGAGCGCTCCGACGTGGTCCGCTACCGCCCCTACCGGCGCTGCACGCTGCGGATCACCGACCGGGAGGGGGTGCGCTTCGTCAAGGTCTTCGCGGACGGCCGCGGCGACAGCATCCACGCCGCCGGCGTCGCCCTGTGGACGGCGCACCGGCGCGGCGAGCTGCCGTTCGCGGTCCCGCGCCCGGGCGCGTACTCGGCGCGAACCCGCACCGTCTGGCAGTCCGTGGCCCGCGGCGCACCCGCGGTCACGCACCTCTACGGCGGACAGGGCGGCGAGCTGGCGGGCAGGATCGGCGGGGCCGCCGCGGCGCTGACCCGGTCCCGCGTCGCCCCCGCCGCCCGCTACGACGCCGCCGCGCAGCTCGCCGACTCGCACCGCAAGGCCACCGAGCTCCTCCGGCTCGTCCCACGGCTCGCCCCCGCGGTCGAGCTGGTGCTCGACGAGCTGCGCGCCCTGCACGACCGGATCGGGGTCCGCCGGCCGCGCCCGATCCACGGGGCGCCGCACCCAAACCAGTGGCTGCTGCGCGGCGATCGCCTCGGCCTGGTCGACTTCGACCGCGTCGCGCTCGGCGATCCCGAGCGCGACGCCGCGACGTTCATGGCCGAGCTCGACTTCGAGGATCGGACGGCGGTCGCGGTCGACGAGCTCAACGGCGCGTTCCTGTCCGGCTACGAGGACGTCGCCGGGCCGCTCGACCCGTCGCTGCTGCGCGCGTACCGCGCCCACAAGCGGCTGGCGAAGGCACTGCGCACCGCCCGGGCGCTGCGGCCCGACGGCGACGAGCGCGCCGACCGACACCTCGCGCGCGCCGCCGAGTGCCTGGCCACGGAGGTGGAAACGCGATGAGCGACGGCCGCCCGCCACTCCTCCTCCACTGTCAGCACTCGCTGGGCCTCGGCCACCTGACGCGGTCGCTCGCGATCGCGCGGGCGCTGTCGGAGCGTTTCCGGGTCGTCCTGCTGAGCGGCGGGCGCATCCCGGCGCGGACCCCGTTGCCGCCCGGCGTCGAGGTCGTCGCGCTGCCGCCCGTCGGGCTCGGCCCGGACGGCAAGCTGGCCAGCCGCGACGGCAGGCGCGACGTCCGGCGGGCGATGGAGCTGCGCCGGGAGATGATCCTCGACGCCTACCGGCGCCACCGCCCGCGCGTCGTGGTGATCGAGCTGTTCCCGTTCGGGCGCAAGAAGTTCGGCGACGAGCTGCTGCCGCTGCTCGAGCTGGCGCATGCGGACCGGCCGCGGCCGGTCGTCGTCTGCAGCGTGCGCGACATCCTCGTCGGCCGCTCCGACCAGCGCGAGCACGACGAGCGGGCGAGCCGCTTGGCGAACCGCTGGTTCGACGCCGTCCTCGTGCACGCCGACCCGCGGTTCGCGCGGCTCGAGGAGTCGTTTCGGCCGCGGACGCCGCTGGACGTCCCGGTGAGGTACACCGGCTTCGTCGTCGCCGAGCGGGACCGCCATGGGCCCGGACCGGGCGACCGGCCCCGAACCGGAGAAGGCCGGGTGCTCGTGTCGGCCGGTGGCGGGATCGCCGGGGCGCCGTTGCTGCGCGCCGCCGTCGAGGCCGGGGCGCTGCTGAACGGCGAGGACCTGCCGCTGAGGATCGTCGCCGGGCCGTTTCTCCCCGAGGAAGCCTGGCGCGCGCTGCGGCGCGCGGCCCGCGGGCGCGCCGGGATCGACCTGCGGCGTTCGGTCCCCGACCTCCGCGCGGAGCTCGACGCGGCCGCCGCGTCGGTCAGCCAGTGCGGCTACAACACCGCGCTCGACCTGTTGCGGTCCCGCGTCCCGGCGCTCGTCGTCCCCTTCGCCGACCCCGGCGAGGACGAGCAGAGCCGGCGGGCGATGCTTCTGCACGCGCTCGGGGCCGTGCGCGTTGTCGACCCCCGCGAGCTGACCCCTGAAGCACTCGCCGAGGAGATCCGGGCCCTGCGCGAGTTCCGGCCGGCGCCGGTCGACCTCGACTTCGGCGGCTCGGCGCAGACCGCCCGGTTGATCTCGGAGCTCGCTGGCGATCGCCCGCCCTCGCCCGGGCGCCCGGCGACCGCTCGTCGTCCCGCTACTGCCGCGGCATCATGACCGCCTGGCTCGATCCGGTCCGCGAGGCGCTCGACCGCGCCCCGGCGCCGGTGACGCTCTTCTTCCGCGACGACGACGCGGGCTGGCGCGACGATCGGCTGCTCGCGTTGCTGGACCGCTTCGACGACGTCGGCCTGCCAATCGACCTGGCGCTGATCCCGAGCGAGATCGGGCCGGAGAGCGCGGCCGCGCTCGCGAGCCGCGTGGACTCGTCCGGCGGCCGGCTGGGGCTCCACCAACACGGCTTCGCGCACGCAAACCACGAGCCCGAGGGGCGCAAATGCGAGTTCGGGCCGAGCCGCCGGCATGCGGATCAGCTTCGCGACATCGCCACCGGCCGAGCCCGAATGGCCTCGCTGCTCGGAACGCGCGTTGGACCGATCTTCACGCCGCCCTGGAACCGATGCACGAGGGTCACGGGGGAGTGCCTGGTGGAGCTGGGGTTCGCGGCGCTCTCGAGGGAATCCGGTGCCACGCCCCTTGACCTCCCGGACCTGGTCGAGCTGCCCGTGAGCCTCGACTGGTTCTCCCATCGCAAGCGGGTCCGCCTTTCTCGCCCCGAGCTGGCGCAGAGGCTCGCGGCCGAGATCGGCGCCTGCGAGCGGCCCGTCGGGATCATGTTCCACCACGCGCTCATGGACGACGGGGAGCTGCGGGACGCCGCCGCCCTGCTCCACCTCCTCGCGGAGCACGATTCGGCCCGTGGGCTGCCGATGGCAGCGCTGATCGGCGTGGCCGCCGCCGGCCAAAGAGTGACCGCGTAGGCCCACTCCATAGGCTCGGCCGGTGGAGGACTCGCTCTTCGCCACGATCCTGCTGCCGATCGCGCTCGCCGTGATCATGGTCAGCCTGGGGCTGTCGCTGACGGTGGCGGACTTCCGGCGCGTCGTCGCCTACCCGCGCGGGGTTGGGGTCGGGATGCTCAACCTCGCGCTGATCTCGCCCGCCCTCGCCTTCGCCGCCGCTGAGCTGTGGTCACTCGAGCCAGCCCTCGCCGTCGGCCTCGTCCTCCTCGGGGCGTCGCCCGGCGGGACGACGGCCAACATGCTCACCCACCTCGCCCGTGGCGACACGGCCCTGTCGGTCACGATGACCGCCATCTCGAGCGTCGCCGCCGTGGTCACCGTGCCGCTCTATCTCGGCCTCGCCACCGCCCACTTCGATGCCGAGGCGCTCGACCAGAGCGTCGACATGCTCGGGGTGGTCGCGCGGGTGCTGTTGATCACGGTCGTCCCGCTGGCCGTCGGCATGCTCCTGCGAGCGCGCTCGCCCGAGCGCGTCGAGGCGATCGAGCCGAGGGTCAAGCGGATCGCGCTCGCCGTCTTCGTCGCGGTCGTGATCGGCGCCATCATCGCCGAGAACGAGCGGGTGCTCGACAACCTGGGCGAGGTCGCGCTGGCCGCGATAACGCTCAACGTCGCCGCCATGGCCGTGTCGTTCGCGATCGCGCGAGTCGCCGGGCTCGACGATCGCCAGACCACGGCGGTCGCGATCGAGCTCGGCGTCCACAACGCGACCCTCGCAATCGCGATCGGCGCCTCGATCTCAGCGGTGCTGACGATCCCGGCCGCCGTCTACAGCGCCTTCATGTTCGTCTCCGCGGGGCTGTTCGCGCGCCTGATGTACCGGCGCAACGCGCCCGAAGAATGGGCCGTACAGGGATCGAACCTGTGACCTTGAGATTAAGAGTCTCCTGCTCTACCAGCTGAGCTAACGGCCCGCGCGGCGAGGATACGAAATCGGCGGCTCGTCGGCCGCCGAGGCCAGCCCTGCGCGACGCGGTTCCGCGGAACCGTCCCGGGCGGGTCCCTCAGGGGCTGGTCGGCGGCACCGTGGCGCCGGCGTCGCCGCCGAGGCTGCCGAACGGGTTCTCGAGCTGCGGGCTGGCGCCGCCGGCACCACCGCCGCCGCCCTGCTGCTCGGCCTGGCGCTGCTGCTGCTTGATCTGCTCCTGGAACTTGATCGCCTGCTTGCGGTAGGCGTCCATGGTCTTCTGGATCTGCTTGGTGGTCGTGGAGTCAGCGGCGGCGACGGCCTGGTCGGCGGCCTTGTCGCCCTCGGGGATCTTCAGGTCCGCGTAGAGGTAGAAGGCGAGCTGGCCGTAGGCCGCCGCCGACCCCTGATCGTCGGCGATCACCTGCTGCGCCTCGGCGGCGCCGCCGGCCTCGTTGAGCAGCTGGAAGACGCGCACGGCGTTCGCCGCGGCGTCGACGCTGATCGGCTTCGGCTTCGTCGCCACGTAGTCGTCCCACGCCTGCGCCGCGCGCTGGAGCTCCGAGCGCGCGTCCTCCGTGATGGAGACCTGGCCGGTCTGCGGGTCGGTGGAGACGCCCGACGAGGAGGCGGAGCCGTAGTAGGCGGCAATCAGGTCGGCGTTGGCGTTGCCGCTGCCGGGATTCGCCTCGACCGCGCCCTGGGCGTCCTCGATCTGCTGCTCGAACTGCGGGTCGCTGCTCGAGCTGCTGCCGCCCCCGATCCCGAGCGCGTCGAAGATCCCGCCGGCGGCGTCGGAGCCGATGCCGAAGCCGACGAAGCTGATGAAGAAGACGAAGGCGAGGAAGCCGAAGACGATCTGCACCACGCGCCGGCGCTTGCCGCTCTTGAGATCGAAGATCATCGGGTCGGGAGCGTAGAGAACCCGTCAGCCCGTCGCCGGGGCGGGCGGGCCGCCGACCTCGGTGTCCTCGTCGATTTCGCCCGAGGGGGTGCCGAACAGGCGCGCCAGCAGCACCGAGCCCTCGAACAGCAGGTACAGCGGCGCCATCGAGATCAGCATCGTGATCGGGTCCGTCCCGGGAAGCAGCATCGCGACCACGGCGATGATCAGGATCGCGTAGCGGCGGTTGTGGGCCAGCTGCTGTGGGGTGACGATCCCGAGCCTCGTCACCGCGAGCACTCCGACCGGGATCTGGAACAGGAGCCCGACTCCGATCAGGGTGGTGACGAAGAAGCCGTAGTACTCGGAGGCGCGGATCTGGATGTTGAACTGGTCGGTGTTGAAGCCGAGCAGGAAGTTGAGGGCCGGGGGGACGACGACGAAGTAGGCGAACACGGTCCCGGCGATGAACAGCACCGGGACCATCATCAGCATCGGCAGGATCACCCGCTTCTCCCGGCGCGAGAACGCCGGCAGCACGAAGGCGTAGACCTGGTAGAGCAGGATCGGCAGCGCGAGCAGGATGCCGCCGTAGAACGCGAGCTTGACCGTGGTGAAGAACGGCTCGGTAGGGCTGAAGGTGAGCGGTTCGGGCTGCGAGCTCGGCAGCGGCTCGTTCGCGATCTCGAGGAGCGCGTGGTTCTGCCAGAAGCAGAAGACGACCGCGAGCACGAGGACGACCCCGCAGACGATGATGCGCGTGCGGAGCTCGTCGAGATGCTCGACGAGCGTCATCCGGTCGTCGAAATTGGCTGACTTCAGCCGCGCCAACTCGTCGCGCCCGCGGTCCGCCTAGGAACGTTTCTCGCCGACGACCTCGCCCTCGACGGGCTCGACATCCGGGTCGGGCTGCGGCTGTGAGGCCTGAGCCTCGAGCTTCGCCTGCGCCTCGTCCTCGTCGTCGTCGTCGTCCTTGCCGGTAATCGACTCCTTGAACTCGCGCATCCCCGAGCCCAGCGAGCGGCCGAGGTCCGGCAGCCGCTTGGGGCCGAAGATCACGAGCGCGATCACGAGCACGATCGCCAGTTCGAGTGGTCCAATATTGGGCATTGCGCCAAATGCTACTCCCACCCGGCGCCCGTGCCGGGTGGCTACTTGCGATGGAGCGGCTCGGCGGCCGCGGCCGTCTGCTCCTGGAAGTGCTTGCTGAGCATCGTCACCTGGCCCTGGTAGTTCGAGCCGGCGTCGGCGCCGTAGAGCACGTCGGGGGTCGCAGCCATGCGCTCGTAGGCCAGCTTGCAGATCGGCTGGCGGTGCTCGACCATGAACGGCACGTCGCGGGCGCGGACCTCGAGCGCCGCGCGGCTCCCGTGGCGTTCGTTGCGCGGATCGAAGCCGAAGCCGGGGTCGAAGAAGCCGGCGTAGTGGGTCCGCAGCTCGCCGGCGGTCGGGTCGTAGGCCATCATCTCGGCGGCGTATCCCGGCGGGATGCAGACCCCCTCGGCCGAGAGCAGCAGATAGAAGATCTCGGGCTCGAGCACGATCCGCGAGCCCGCCTCGGGGAACACCGGATCCCAGAAGTCGTTCCAGCGGTAGGAGCGGATCGAGCTCAGGTCGATCGGCAGGCTGTTCTTCTTCGCCCGGTAGCCGACGACGCGGTCGGCGGGGCCCGCCAGCAGGTCGACGCTGAGGAAGAGGCCGCCTGAGATCGAGAGCTCGCTCTCGCGCAGCGGGTGGGAGTCCATGTAGAGCAGCGGGAACTGCTGGTGCAGCGCCACCAGGGCCGCGTCGTCGAGGGTGGCGTCGCCGGTCGAGAGCCGGAGCTGGTTGAGCGCCAGCCCCTCGCGGACGTAGATCGCGAACGAGCGCGGCACGACCTCGAGATAGAGCGGGCCCCGGTATCCGGGCCGGATCTCGTCGAAGCGGTGATTGCGATCGGTGATTACGCGTGTGAAGACGTCGAGCCGCCCGGTCGAGCTCTTCGGGTTCGCCTTCGCGCGCACATGCGGCGGCAGCTCCAGCCGCTCGATCAGCGGGATCAGATACGGACGGTCGCGCTCGAGGGTCGCGCCGTCGCGCAGGTCGATTCGCTGGAACGCGATCTGGTCCAGCTTCGCCTCCACCGGGGACTCGGAATCGGGGAGGAAGCTGCACCGCAGCGCCCAGGCGAACTCGCCCAACCGGAGGTCGATGCTCGCGGGCTGGATCGCGTCGGGGAGGATCCGGAACTCGCCGGCGCTGATCCACCCGAGCTCGATCGCCTCGCGCAGCTGCTGCGACGGGAGCACCCGTGGTTCGGCGCTCGGATCCGCCGCAATCCCATCGAGCTCGGCCTCGCTCCCGGCGGGAGTCGTCTCCATGCGCCCGAATGATGCCAACCGGCGGCCGCCGCACCGGCCCGCCGACTCGATCAACCCGCTAATTGCGGGTGTCGGCTCCGACCGGGCCGAGGATCGGCGGCGCACGCCTAAAGGGAGACCGCGATGTGGTCGATAGGGGGCGAGTAATGGCAGATGAGCCGACCGCCGAGAGCCCGAGCGCAAACCGCTCCCAGCACCTCGATCCGAGCACCTTCAAGGCGCCCCGGCGGACGCCGACCCGCGACCGCGCCAGGGCGCTTCACGTCTGCCCCGGTTGCGACTCGGAGCTCGTCTACCCGCTCGACTGGGCCCCGGTGGACCGCACCCGCTGGCGCGTCGACCTGCACTGCCCCGAGTGCGACTGGCAGGCCACCGGCGTCTACAGCCAGGAGGTCGTCGACCGCTTCGACGAGGCGCTCGACCGGGGGACCGAGGCACTGCTCGATGACCTCAGCCTGCTCACGCGCGCGAACATGGAGGATCAGATCGACCGCTTCGTCGACGCGCTGAACGCGAACCTGATCCTTCCCGAAGACTTCTAGGCGTAGCGCTCGACGACGCCGTCGGCGACCATCGTCAGCAGCTCACGGCGCTGGGCCTCGTCCGGCTGCGTCCCGAGCATCGCCTTCGCCGCCTCGACCCGCGCTCGCGCGTTCTCCCGCACCGCCTCGAGCACGCCGGTGGCGGCGATCCGCGCGCAGACGGCCTCGGCCGCAGCGGGATCGAGCGCCCGCAGGTCGAGCTCGGCCAGGCTCGGGTCGCGCTCGCGGGCGAGGATCAGCGGCATCGTCACGGTCCCGTCGATGAGATCGGTGCCGAGCGCCTTGCCGGTCCGCTCGGGCGGGCCGGTGACGTCGAGCACGTCGTCGAGGAGCTGGAACGCCAGGCCGATCTGGCGGCCGAAGGTGCGCAGCGCGGCAAGCGACTGGGAGTCCGCGTCGGCGCCGACCAGGCACGCGCACTCGAACAGCTGGGCGGTCTTCAGCCGGCAGCGCTCGAGATAGCGCTCCGCGGAGATCGAGACGTCGAATGCGTCGCGGCGCTGGGCGAGCTCGCCCTGGGCGAGGCCGACCGAGGCGCGCGCGAGCAGCGCCACCCGGCGGGCGGGGTCGCGGCCCTCGCCGGCCAGCTCGGCGAACGCGCGCGAGAAGAGCAGGTCGCCGACCGCGGTCGCCGCCTCGCGCCCGGCGCGGGCGACGACGGTGGGGCGGCCGCGGCGCAGCGGCGCGGCGTCGAGGACGTCGTCGTGGACCAGCGTCGCCATGTGGACGAGCTCGATCGCGGTCGCCGCGCGGATCGCGCCCTCGCCCGCCTCCGGGCCGGCGCAGACGAGGACGAGCATCGGCCGCAGGCGCTTGCCGCCCGCCTCCAGCGTCGCCCCGGCCTCGGTCTCCAGGCGGTCCCCGCCGGCGCGCACGATCTGCTCGAGCCGCCTCTCGACGGCGGCCATCCTCCGGGGCAGCCAGGCCGCGGCCGCGTCGAGCACGCGGGTGACCGGGGGTGGGACGCTGGTGCGGTTCATCGGTGTCGGGTTGGCGGGTCGGGGCTCACGGCCGCCGGGCGCCGGAGTGGATCGCGATGATCCCACCGGCGAGCACCGTGTAGCGAATCCGCTCGAGCCCCGCCCGGTCCATGATCATCGCCAGCCCCTCCGGCGGGGGGAAGCGCTTCACCGACTCGGGCAGGTAGGTGTAGGCATCGCGATCGCCAGCGAGCCCGCCGAGCAGCGGCACGAGCCGGTCGAACCAGAGGCTGAAGAAGATCGACAGCGGCGGCCGGCGGGGCGTCGTGATCTCGAGGATCACCAGCCGGCCCCCGGGCTTCAGCACCCGCGTCAGCTCGCCGACCCCCCGCTCGAGATCGGCGAGGTTGCGAACCCCGAAGCCGACCGTGACCGCGTCGAAGGTCGCGTCGTCATAGCTGAGGTCGAGCGCATCGCCCCACTCGAAGCGGACCGAGCCGGCGCCGCGCGCGGCCGCCTTCTGGCGTGCGAGGTCGAGCATCCGCTCGGAGAAGTCCGAGCCGATCACCCGGCCGTCGGGGCCGACGCGGCGGGCGAGCTCGAGCGAGAGGTCGCCGGTCCCGCAACAGGCGTCGAGAGCCTGATCTCCGGGGTCGAGCTCGGCGCGATCCGCCGCCCGCTCGCGCCAGCCGTGATGGAGCCCGACGGTCATCGCGGTGTTCATCGCGTCATAGACGCCGGAGATGCGGTCGAACATCCCCCGCACCTGGCCGGCGAAGGCCTGCTGCTCGCTCGGGCTGTCCGCGGCGACCGGGTTCATGTCAGGCCGGCCTTGCGGCCGCCGCGGTCACGTCTGGCGCCTCGACGGCGGCGCGGCTACGCGTCACTGCAGCGAGGAGAGGAACTTGACCAGGCTGTTGAACTTCTCCTCGGGCAGGGTGCCGTACTCCGGCATGATCCCCGAGGGGTTGATCAACGTCCTCCTGATCGCCTGCGCCGGGAGCTTGGCGCCGATCTCGGTCAGCTCCGGTCCCGGGCCGTCGTTGCCGTTCTCGCCGAACTTGTGACAGGCGAGGCAGCCCGACTGGGCGGCCACCTGCTTGCCGGCCTCGAATTGCGGCGGGACCTCGAGGTCGATCTCGGTCGGCGAGCCCGCCGAGGCGCCGAGGAAGGTGAGGAAGGCCATCGCGATGATGGTCATGATTCCCGCCGTGGTCGCCACCGGGCGGCGCCACGGGAGCCGCTCGGCGTTGCGGTCGTAGAACGGCAGCAGCAGGAGCAGGACCATGCACAGGGTCGGGATCCCGATCGTCGCCACCGGGACGAGCTCGTTCGGCTTGATCACCCGCAGGAGCTCGAAGAGGAAGAAGAAGTACCACTCCGGCCGCGGCACGTAGGTAGTGGTCGTCGGGTCGGCCTTCGGGCCCTGCTCCGCGCCGAGGACCAGCGACATCACGATGATCACGACGGCGACGATGAACATCATCGCCGAGTCCTTGAAGATCGCGTATGGGAAGAAGGGCTTGCCCTTCTTCTTCATCACCTCGTACTCGCGGAGGTAGGCCTCCTTCTCGGCGGAGTTCATGAACAAGGCCCCTCAACGGCGGGGCGGCTCAGCTTCGCTTCGCGTCGCCTCACGGGACATCCTCCGAGCGCAGCGCCTTCGGCTTCGTATCGGCGCGCATCCACGGCGGCGCCGTGGTCCCGAGCTTGACCACGAGATACAGGTGCGCACCGATCAGAGCGATGATCAACCCGGGGACGAGCAGCATGTGGATGGCGTAGAAGCGGGGCAGCGTGGTCGCCTCGAACTCGGCCCCGGCGCGCAGGAAGTCGGCCAGGTAGGGCCCGACGATCGGCCCCGACCCGGTGATGTTCATGGCCACGATCGTCGCCCAGTAGGAGCGCTGGTCGAAGGGCAGCAGGTAGCCGGTCAGGCCCATGACCAGGGTGAGGATGACCAGCACCACGCCGATCACCCAGTTGAGCTCGCGCGGGTACTTGTAGGCGCCGAAGAAGAACACCCTGCCCATGTGCAGGAAGATCAGGATCACCATCACGGTGGCGCCCCACTTGTGCAGGCCGCGCACGAACTCGCCGAGGAAGACGTCGTTGGTGAGGTGGCTGATCGAGTTGTAGGCCTCGGTCGCCGAGGGCACGTAGAACATCGCCAGGAAGACACCCGTCAGCGCCTGCATCGCGAACGCGAACAGGGTCGCCGAGCCGAGCGTGTAGAACCAGTTGGTCCCCTTGGGGACCTTGCGCAGCAGCAGGCCGGTGAGGAAGGGGGTCGCTCCGGTGCGCTCGTCGACCCAGCCGACGACGTCGATCCCGGCCTCGGCGAGCTTGCCGTGCTCGGGCTCGGTCTGAGGCGGGACGACGGCGCCGCCGGCGCCGTTCGGGGCGCCGTTGCGGCCCGCGCCGTTGGTCCGCTCTCCGGGCTTGCCGGGCTTTCGCAGCGCCTGTGGAAGCTTGGGCATCTAGGCGACCTCGATCACGGTGGCGGTGCGGTCGTGAACCGGGGCGGGTACAGGTACTCCCAGATCCCGCCGGTGTACTCGCCCGGGTCTCGGGCCCGCACCGGCTCGAGGCTGTTGGTGACGCTGTAGCGGGGCCCGATCTGGAGCTCGTCGCCCTCGATCCGGGTCTGGAAGCGGTCCAGGGGACGGACGGGCGGGCCGCCGATGACCTTGCCCTCGAAGTCGTAGACGCCGCCGTGACAGGGGCAGATGAAGTTGCCCGCGGCGCGGACGAAGCGCACCGGGCAGCCCAGGTGGGCGCAGCGGGTGGAGATCGCGATGAACACGTTCGGGTCCTCGTCGAGATCGGCGCTGCCGCGGCGGATGTAGACCGTCGTCTTGCCCGCGTCGCCGATCCCGTTGACGATCGTGATCACCGCCTGGCGGTAGGTGTCGGCTGTGTAGTCGTCGGGGCTGCCGACGCCCTCCCACTGCTCCTCGGGCTCGTCGAAGATGGGGGCCAGGGCGAAGCCGACCGCCGGCAGGGCCACGGCGGCTGACCGCGAGGCCCCCGAACGCCTGCCCGCCGATCGCGAACACGGTCCTTCGCGTCATCGTCTCGCCCTCGAAGTAGCCCGCGGGCTTGGGCTTCTCGGGCGGCTCGCGCCGGCTGGTCTTGTCCGCGGGATCGGCCAACTCAGGAGAGGTCGTCGGCGTCGAAGTGTATTGCGTCGGCCGCCTCGCTCAGCGCCTGCTCGAGCCCCACGGCCCCGGCGGCTGCGCTCGCCGAGGCCCAGAGCTCGCTCAGCGCCTCGGCCGACTCGGCGCGCAGGCTCGCCTTCGCCCGCTCGTGGGCGGCGCCGGGGCCGGCGGCGATCGCGGTCGTGCTCGCCAGCCACAGGGCGCCGGCCTCGCGCGCGGCCCGGGGCGGGGTGCGAACCCCGTCGTGGACCTGCGCCGAGAGGCTGATCAGGTCGCTGAGCTCGCGCACGGCGTCGAGATCGCCGAGGGTCGCCAGGCGCTCGAGCCCGAGCGCGTAGAGGTAGTCCCCCGCCAGCAGCGCGAGGTCGGGGTCGGCCCCGCGCACCACCCGGGCGCTGGCGTAGTGCAGCAGGTAGCCCTCGCGCACCGCCTCGACCACGAGCGCGTACTCGCCCGGTGCCTCGGTCGCCCTCGGGCCGGCCGCGGCCAGCAGCCCGAGCGCCGGCGCGGCCGCGACCGACTCGGCGGCGTAGGGGCTGATCACCGAGCCCTCGGCGCGCAGCGCGGCGGCGAGGTCACGAAGCGCGGCTGCGGGCTCCGACATGGGCGCGCGAGATTAGACGGCGCGCGCCGGGTCGCGCGGCGGCCACTCAGGCCAGGGCTTCGGCGAAGGCCTCGCTGGCCGCCTCGCAGGTGCGCTCGATCGCGGCCTCGTCGTGGGCGAGGGAGACGAACCAGGCCTCGAACTGCGACGGCGGCGGGTAGATGCCGCGCGCGAGCAGCGCCCGGCAGAAGCGCCCGTAGGCGTCGAGATCGCAGCTCGCGGCGCCGGCGAAGTCGCGCACCGGCTGGGCGCTGAAGAAGGGCGTCACCAACCCGGGAGCCGAGGCGACCTGCACCGGCCGGCCGCCGGCCGCGTCGCGCAGCCCGCTCGCCAGCCGCTCGGTGAGCGCCCCGAGCCGCTCGTAGGCGTCGCCGGTCGAGCCTCGCCAGCGTCGCCAGCCCGGCGGCGACCGCCAGCGGGTTCCCCGAGAGCGTCCCCGCCTGGTAGACGTCGCCCGCCGGGGCGACCCGGCGCATGAGCTCGCGGCTGCCGCCGTAGGCGGCCGCGGGCAGGCCGCCGCCGATCACCTTGCCCATGATCGTCAGGTCGGCCTCGACCCCGTAGAGCTCCTGGGCGCCTCCGCGGGCGACCCGGAAGCCCGAGATCACCTCGTCGAACACGAGCAGCGCGCCGTGCGCGTCGGCCTGCCGGCGCAGCTCGGCGAGAAAGCCCTCGGCCGGCGGCACCAGCCCCATGTTCGCCGGCAGGGGCTCCGCGAGGATCGCCGCCACCTCGTGCTCGGCGAGCGCCGCGGCCAGCGCGTCGGGATCGTTCCAGCCGACGACGATCGTCGCCGCGGCCTGCGCGGCGGGCACGCCCGGGCTCGCGGGGATGCCCTGCGTGGCGAGCCCGGAGCCGGCCTCCGCGAGCAGCCCGTCGACGTGGCCGTGGTAGGCGCCGGCGAACTTGATCAGCTTCTCGCGCCCGGTCGCCGCTCGCGCCAGACGCACCGCGCTCATCGTCGCCTCGGTCCCGGAGTTGACCATCCGCACCATCTCGACCGACGCGAAGCGGTCGCAGACCTCGGACGCGAGCTCGACCTCGCCCTCGGTCGAGGCGCCGAAGCTGGTCCCGCGGCCGGCGGCCTCGCGGACCGCCTCGACGACATCCGGGTCTGCGTGGCCGAGGATCAGCGGGCCCCAGGAGCAGACCCAGTCGACGTAGCGGTGGCCGTCGACGTCGATCAACTCGAAGCCCTCGCCGCGAGCGACGAAGATCGGGTACTCGCGCCCGATCGAGCGCATCGCCCGGACCGGGAGAGTTGACGCCGCCGGGCAGCAGGCCGGCGGCTCGGGCGTAGAGAACCTCGGAGGTGCGGGTGTCCAGTCCGGCCGCGCTGCTCACGGACTACGCGTGCTCGCGCTCCCACGCCGCGTACTCGTCCGTGAAGTAGTGCAGTCGGATCTTCTTGAACTCGGTCGACGAGTAGAGGGTCGAGCGGTCGGCGCCGTGCAGGTCGTGCTCGGCGGCGATCGAGTCGAGGATCGCGTCGCACTCCTCCTTCGAGCGGCCGTGGGCCATCGTGAACACCGAGTACGGCCAGTCGGCGTAGGTCGGGCGCTGGTAGCAGTGCGAGACGCCGCGCACCCGGGCCATCGCCGCCCCGACCTCGAGGATGCGCTCGTCCGGCACCCGCCAGACTCCCATCCCGTTGGCCGAGAACCCGGCCCGGCGGTGGTAGAGGATCGCCGCCACCCGGCGCAGCAGCTTGCGCTCGACCATCCCCCGCAGGTGCGCCAGCAGAGCCTCGGTCGACATCCCGACCTCCGCCGCGGCGGCGTCGAAGGGGCGGTCAACGACCTCCATCGGGCCCTGCAGCGCGCGGATCACGGCGATGTCGCGCTCGTCGTAGGGCTGGCGCTCGAGCTCGCGCGGCGGCGATGCGTCGACGGTGGAGGCGAGGGCCTCGGTGCCCTTCTCCATCTCCAGGTTCATGTTGATCTTGAACAGCTGCAGGGTCGGCAGCTGGCGGATCGACTCCGCCCCGGTGAGGCGCTGCAGCAGGTCGAGCGTGCCCTCGAGGCCGAGCTCGGAGTCGGGCGGGGTGGCGATCGTGAACCAGAGGTTGAACTCGTGCGTGCGCAGGTAGTTGTGCGAGACGCCCGGGTGGGAGTTGATGATCTTCGCCGCCCGGTGCGGGTGCTCGGCGTCGACCTTGGCGGCGACCAGCATCGACGCGTAGCCGAGCGCGCGGGTGTCGAAGATCGGCGTGATCTCGCGGATGATGCGCTGGTCCACCAGGCGCCGGGTCCGGGTCATCAGGTCGTCGAGATCGAGCTCGGCGCCGGCCGCGAGCTCGGCGTAGGGCTCGGCGGCGAGCGGGAAGCTCGACTGCAGCAGGTTCATCAGCCGCTTGTCGGTCTCGTCGAGCGCGATCGCGGCCCCGTCCTTGCGCTCGCGCAGCTTCGGCTGCGGCACCCTCACGCCAGCCATGCGGCTGCCTCCTTCGCGTAGTAGGTGAGGATCACGTCGGCGCCGGCGCGGCGGATCGCGGTCAGCGTCTCGAGCGCCGCGGCGCGCTCGTCGAGCCAGCCGTTCTCGGCGGCGGCCTTCAGCATCGAGTACTCGCCCGAGACCTGGTAGGCGGCGACCGGGAGCTCGAACGCCTCGCGTACGCCCCGGATCACGTCGAGGTAGGGCAGCGCCGGCTTCACCATCACCATGTCGGCGCCCTCGTCGACGTCGAGGCGGACCTCGCGCAGCGCCTCGCGCGCGTTCGCCGGATCCATCTGGTAGCCGCGGCGGTCGCCGAACTCCGGCGTCGACTCCGCCGCCTCGCGGAACGGCCCGTAGAAGGCCGAGGCGTACTTCGCCGAGTAGGCGACGATCGCGGTGTCGGGGTGGCCCTCCTCGTCGAGCTGGTGGCGGATGCTGGCCGATCCGGCCGTCCATCATGTCCGAGGGGGCGACCACGTCGGCGCCGGCCTCGGCGTGCGAGATCGCGGTCTTCGCCAGCAGCTCGACCGTGATGTCGTTGTCGACCTCGCCGTCGCGGACGAAGCCGCAGTGGCCGTGCGAGGTGTACTCGCACAGACACACGTCGGTGATCACGGTGAGCTCGGGGTGCGCCTCCTTGAGCGCCCGGACCGCCATCTGGACCACGCCCTCGTCGTCGTAGGCGCCCGAGCCGGTCTCATCCTTGGTCGCCGGGATCCCGAACAGGATCACGGCCTCGATCCCGACCGCGAGCAGCTCCGAGGCCTCGGCGACGAGCTCGTTGATCGAGAAGCGCTCGATCCCGGGCATCGAGGCGACCGGCTCGCGGACGCTCTCGCCCGAGACCACGAACAGGGGCTGGACCAGGTGCCGCGGCGAAAGCTCGGTCTCGCGCACGAGGTCCCGGAGCGCCTTCGTCCGCCGCAGGCGCCGCATGCGCGTCGCGGGGAAGCTCACGCGGCGGATTGTAGGGCGGGCAGGGTCGCGCTCAGCTCTTCGAGCCGCTGTCGGCGAGGGCCGCCGTGAGCCCGAGCCCGATGTAGACGACGCCGGCCGCCCGCGAGAGCCGCCCGGGGCTCGCGAGACGGCGGCGCAGGCCCCCGCCGGCGCTGCCTGCGGCGAGGGCGAAGAGCGTGTCTCCGATCGCGGCGACGAGGCTGAAGATCGTTCCCAGCACCAGCGTCTGCAGCCAGGCCGGGCCGGCGCCGGCATCGATGAACTGGGGCAGGAAGGCGGGCAGGAAGATCGCCAGCTTCGGGTTCAGCGCGCCGACGGCGAAGCCCTCCCAGAACAGCCGGCGCTCCGAGCGCCGGGGCGCCGAGGCCTCCGCGACTGCGCCGACGCCGTCGCGCAGGGCGCGGATGCCGAGGTAGATCAGGTAGGCGGCGCCGGCGCCCGTGGACAACCCCACGGGCGACGATGTAGATCACCGCCGGCCCCGGGATCGCGACCAGGCCGGCGCTCGCGATCGCGAACAGGACCATGGTGTGCGCCGAGGGCATCGGCTCAAGTTACCGGCGCCCCGGCGGTCAGGCAAAGCGCCGCAACGCCAGGCGCGCGAGCAGCCCGTAGGCGAGCACGATCGCGAGCAGGTGCACGAGCGGCAGGCAGCACGTCCGGGCCGGCCGAGTCGAGCGCTCCCTGCATCGCGTCGAGCGCGGCGTCGAACGGAAACAGCGCCCTGACCACCTCGATCGCGTGAAAGACCCCCGAGCTCACGGTTCCCGACGGCACCAGCGAGAGGAAGGCGATCGGCAGCGAGGCCATGAACGCGAGCAGGGAGCTCGCCCGGACCTCCTTCGCCGAGGCCCCGATCGCCGCACCGAAGGCCGCGAAGCCGGCGCCGCCGGCGCCGATCGCGACCAGGATCAGCGGCGCGCGGCCCCAGTCGACCGAGACCAGGGCGGTGAGCGCCGCGAGCAGCAGGAGGGTGACCGCGAACGAGGCGATGATCCCGAGCACGACCTTCTCGGTCAGCAGCCCGGTGGCGCCGACGAGGCCGCGGGTGATCCGCGCGAAGACGTTCTCCTCCCGCTCGAGCGCCAGCGAGCCGGCGACCAGCAGCACGGTGACGAACATCAGGGTCACCGTCGCGGCGACCGCGATCGCGAACACGTCGAGCTCGGAGGACTGCCCCGCGACCACCACCTTCTCGACCTCGATCGGCGAGGAGACGGCGCCGAGCAGCGGCAGGGCGAAGTCGAGGTTCTCGCGCGCCAGGTCGGAGAACCTGATCACCCGGTCGAGCGAGGCCCGGGCGTCGCTGTCGGGGGGCAGCTGGGCGCGGACGCCGCGCAGGATCTCGCTGCTCGGCTGCAGCCCGAGGATGTCGAGGTCGCCGATCAGCGGCAGGCTGAACTGGCCGCCCTTGATCAGCAGGTCGAGGTAGCTCGCCGCCTGGTCGGAGATCCGCCGCGAGAGGAGCAGGTTCGCCTCGGTGATCAGCGCCTGGATCCGGTCGTCGACCAGGCTCGCCTTCACGGGGTCGTCCTGGTTGACCAGCACCTCGACCTCCGGCTGCTGGGGGTTGAGGCTGGCCAGCGACTCGAGCTTGTCGAGCAGGTCCGGCGGGCAGGATCAGGGCCGCGATCACGTCGCCGTCCTCGACCTTCTGCTCGGCCTCCTCGCGCGATGAGACATCGACGCAATCGACCCTCGAGCAGAGCCGGTCGCGGGCGATGCCCTGATCGATCGACCCCTCGCCCGAGCCGATCGCGAACTGCTCGGTGTCGCTCGCCGGGATCTCGTTCAGGAAGGCGACGCGCGGCTGGGAGTTGTCGGCCGAGAGCGCGAAGCCGATCAGCACCCCGAGCACGATCGGGTAGCCGACCAGCAGGCCGACGATCAGCGGCGAGCGGCGCAGGATCTGCAGGTCCTTGAGCAGCAGCCAGCGCACCGCGCCTAGTGCCCCATCTCGCGCAGGAAGCGGACGAAGGCGACCTCGAAGTCGGCGTTCTCGGAGCCGGGAACCGCGGCGTGGAGCTCAGCCGAGGTGCCGTCGAAGACCCGCTTCGCCGTCGGCGAGCACCAGCAGCCGGTCGCCGTAGCGCTCGGCCTCCTGGAGGTGGTGGGTCGAGTAGATCACCGTCGTCCCGGTCCCCGCGAGGTCGAGCACGAACTCCCACAGCCGCTCGCGCTGGCGCGGGTCGAGCCCCGTCGAGGGCTCGTCGAGGAGCAGGACGGCCGGCGAGGAGAGCAGGCCGATCGCGATGTTGACCCGCTGCTGGTTGCCGCCCGAAAGGGTTCCGACCTGGTCGTCGGCCCGCTCGCGGAGGTCCGGTCTGGGCGAGCATCCGGTCGACGGCCCCGTCGAGATCGTCCACCCCCTCGAGGCGCGCGAAGAGCCGCAGGTTCTCGACCACGGTCAGCCGCTGGTACAGCGCCGCGCCCTGCGGGACCCAGCCGACCTCGCCGGGCACCGTGAACGAGCCCGAGTCGGCAGCACGGATTCCGGCGAGGATCGACAGCAGGGTCGTCTTGCCGGCGCCGTTCGGCCCGATCACCGCGAGCAGCTCGCCGGGGCGGGCGGTGAAGCTGACCTCGCGCAGCGCGGCCCGGTCGCCGAAGCGCTTGCTCAATCCCCGCGCCTCGATCACGGCCGCGGCCGTCTCCTGCCCGCTCACCGGCGGAACGCTACGCGACTGCGAGTACGGTAGGCGACGGATGCGGGTCCTGTTCGTCGCCGACGTGGTCGGGAAGCCTGGCCGGGCGGGCCTCGGTCGGGCGATGCCCGGCCTGCGCGAGCGCTACGACCCGCAGCTCGTGATCGTCAACGGCGAGAACTCGGCCGGCGGGATCGGCATCACGGAGAAGACGGCCGCCGACCTGCACGTCGATCGGCGCCGACGTGATCACGCTCGGCAACCACGCCTTCCGCCACCGCGAGGTCTACGACTACCTCGACCGCGACGAGCACGTGATCCGCCCCGCGAACCTGATGTCATCGAGCCCGGGTCGCGGTTACACGGTGGTCGAGGCCGACGGCGTGCGGGTGTGCGTGATCAACCTGCTCGGCCAGGTCCAGCTGCGGGCGGCCCGGTCGCCGTTCGCCGAGGCCGACTCGCTGCTGGAGCGGCTCGATCGCGAGGTCGACGCCTTCTTCGTCGACTTCCACGCCGAGGTGACCTCGGAGAAGGTGGCGATGGGATGGCATCTCGACGGTCGCGCCGCGGCAGTCGTCGGCACCCACACCCACGTGCCCACCGCCGACGCGCGGGTGCTGCCGAAGGGGACCGCCTACATCAGCGACGTCGGCATGACCGGCTCGCGGGCGAGCGTCCTCGGCGTGCGCTGGGAGCAGGCGCTGGAGAGCTTCCGGACCCAGATGCCCGTGCGCTTCAGCACCGCCGAGGAGGACGTCTGGGTGAACGCGGTCGTCGTCGAGGTCGGCCCCGACGGGCTCGCCCGCTCGATCGATCAGGTGCTCGAGCGGGCGCCCGACTGAGCCTTTCGGGCCACCGGCCGCGAGGCGGCGAGCGCGAGCGCGAGCGGGGCGAAGAACCAGGGGATGTAGAGGTAGAACCAGTGGTCGACCGAGAGCTGCAGCGCGATCAGCACCGCGGCGGCCAGCGCGGCGATCTGGGGCAGGGTCCGGCGCCTGGGGACGAACGCGACCACCACGGCGAGCACCGCCGCGGCGGCGAACATCGCGTTCTGGACCCACTGGATCCCGTCGACCTGACCCCAGACGCTGAACGGCGAGCTGCGGTCGAGCTGGCTCTCCACGGTGCGCTCGTAGAACGTGGCGAGGCCGGGGTCGATGGCCGGGTTGGCGAGCATCAGGGCGGCGACCGCGGCGAAGGCGGCGCAGAAGTATGCGCTCGGCTTCAGCCACGAGCGCAGCGTCGGTCGCTCGGCCTCCGGAAGGCGGTCCCGGAGCAGCCCGTGGTCGCCGGCCAGGTATAGCGGCGCGAGGGCGAGCGGGGCGAACTTCGCGGTCACCGCCAGGGCCAGCAGCGCCCCGCGGGCGAGCGGGCGGGCGAACAGGGCCAGCGACCACGCGAGCAGCGCCGCGATCAGCGAGTCGTTGGCGTTCGATTGCAGGGCGAAGTCGGTGTAGGGGTAGGCGAGCCAGGCGAAGGCGACCACGACGCCGAGCTCGCGCCCGCGGCGGCCCGGGCGCAGGCGCATTCCGCAGAAGAAGAGGGCGACCACGGTCGCCAGATCGAAGGCGATCGCCGCCGCGTGCGAGGCGGGGAGCTCGTCCCAGCTGCCGCTCCACGGCAGCGCGAGCTCGAACGGCACGTAGGCGTAGTAGTTCGTCGGCCCGTACGTGTCGCCGAAGCGGTTGTCGTCGGGGAACTCGCCCTCGCCGTAGATCGGCTCGCCGTGGGTGATCCGGTCGGCGCCGATCGAGCCCGCGTAACCGACGTCGATGACCCCGGAGTCGGCGATGTTGATCGTCAGCCGGAAGGCGATCAGGACCACGCCGGCGAGCGCCAGCCAGCGAAAGGGCAGCGACGGTCGCAGCCCCTCGCCACCGCGGAAGCCGAGCCACAGGGCTCGCGCGAGCAGGTAGATCAGCGGCGGATACGCCAGCGGCACCGATATCCCGATCTCGCCACGGTTGAAGAACAGCTGGGAGATCCCGAAGGAGAGCAGGACGAGCAGGTCGAGGTGGGCGATCCGCAGCGGACGGCGGTAGTCGAAGAGGGCAAGGAAGAAGACGAGCGCCAGCGGGATCCAGACGTAGGGGGCGTTCAGAACGTGGCCGAACTGGCCCTCGTACCCGCGCGCCATCGGCCAGGCGACCTGGTATCCGGTCCACGACTCGCGGACCGCCCCGCTGACCCCGTCGACCTTCACCTGGGCGACCTCGCGCCCGTCGTCGGCCTTGTAGCCGACCTGCCAGGCGCCGTTGTCGTCGTCCTGGATCGCGGTCTCCAGCCGGCCGTAGCGCTCGGTCTGCTCGGCGACCTTCGGATCGCCGTTGGCGATCTGGATCGCCCGGGCGGCTGAGATCTCGAACCCGTCAGGGGTCGACGGCAGCGACCCGGGCTCGGTCGGCGCGGGGAGGGTCGAGCCCGGCGTCGAGTCTCCGGTCGCCGCGATCGCGCGGTCGGCGATGCCGAGGGCTCCGATCGCGACGGCGAGCGCGATCGAGACGCGGACGAGTTGGACGACGCCGCCTATCTGGCGAAGGTCCACAGCTTGTTGCCGATGAAGTTCACCGGCATCGTCAGCCCCACGGCGAGCGCCTGCGACGCCAGCGCCGGGAGCTCGAGCCCGCTGACGAACAGCTCGAGCAGGACCAGGTTGAGCCCCAGGCCGCAGATGCTGACGGCGAAGAAGCGCGCCGCCTGAACGGCGGCGCCGGTCGGCTTCGTCCTTGCGGACTCCGCCTCCCGGCCGGCGTGCCCGTCGCGGGCGCCGAAGGTCCAGTGCCGGTTCCAGGCGAAGTTGTTGATCACCGCGACGCAGAACGCGCCCAGCGCGGCGGCGATGTGGTGGACGCCGACCGGGCCGGAGAGCACGGCGAAGACGGCGAGGTTGACCGCGTAACCGGAGCCGCCGACGACCCCGAACTTGAGCAGCTGCACCCAGTTCGCCTGCCGGCGGGCGCCGAGGCGGACGCGGCGCACCAGGCTCCCGGCCGGCACCGCCGGCTCGCGGATCGCCGTGTGCTCGGACGTGCCCATGGCTAGCCCACGACCTCGCTCGCCCGCTCCGCGCGAAGGCTGGGGCCGGACCCGTCGGCGTCGAGGCCGAAGTGGCCGAGCACGAGCCCGGCGACGTCGCGGATCGCCCACTGGCTGCGGAGCTCCTCGACCCCGGGCTCGAGCCCGCAGAGCAGCAGGGGCCCTAGCGAATCGCCCGCGTGCAGGGCGCCATGGCTGCCACCGGGGCAGTGGGTGGCCCCGCCCCAGTCGACGAGCTCGTAGCCGGGCACCGCCGAGATCAGGATCTCGGCCGCGTGGGGCGCGTTGAGCGCGCTCCAGAGCCGCGACAGGCAGTCCGGGTAGTCGCTGCACACGAGCCGGTCGCCGTCGAGCCGGGCGGCGAGCGTCGCCGGGTCGCCGTCCAGGTCCCAGCCCCCGCCGCGGCGGTCATGGACGGCCGAGCCGGGCTTGAACCGCAGCGCGCCGCCGGCGCGCTCGACCACGGCCGTGGCCCCGGGCGGCGGTGGGCCGTCCTCCTCGTGGCGGCAGACCACCTCTCCCTCGAGCTCGAGCCAGGCGAAGAGGTCGATGCCGTCGAGCTCGCGCAGGCGGTCGCGCACGCCGGCGTGCAGCCGAGCGCCGCGGCCGGAGCCGGCGAGCACATAGACGCCGGCGGCGCGGGAGCTCGGGCACACGGCGAGCTCGGCCTGCTCCGGGTCGCTCTGATTCGGCTGCAGCACGCGCCAGTCGGCGCCGAGCTCGTCGGCCAGCGGCAGCGGGTGCTCGACCGCCGTCTGGGCGTGATCGGCGATCACGATCACCGCGTGCTCGGCGAGGAAGCGCTCGCGCCCGCCGCCTGCGTCGATGAGCTCGCCGAGGGCGTCGTCGGCGTGGGCGATCGAGTCGACCTGGGCGTCGGGACCGAACTTGTGCGAGTGGTAGTCGTTGTCGGGAAGCGAGAACAGCAGGAAGTCGTAGAGGTCGTTCTCGACCAGCTCGCGCCCGCAGCAGGCCGAGTACTCGTCGCGGGCGTCGGGCCGCGCGAGCGTCGGCTTGCAGGGCACTTTGCGGCTCGTGTAGAGCTCGCCGTAGAAGAGCTCGTCGGGACCCCACGTCGCGTGGCGGAAGGTGGCCGCGAGCGCCACCCGGCGCAGCAGCCCCTCGAGGCCGAGCTCGTGCCGGGTGCGGCCGCGGTAGATCAGAAACGGGGTGCAGGCGGTGCGGACGCCGTGGTCGGCGAGCCGCTCGTAGATCGTCTCCACCTCGTCGGAGAGGTGGGCCATGTTCATGTTGTAGACGGTGTCGTAGAGCGAGCGGAAGAGCCCGAAGGCGCGCGTCGCCTCGAACGAACTCCCGTACTCGACGTAGCGCCGCTCGGCGCGGTGGTACCAGTTCATGCCGCTGATCCAATGCCCGTCGGGCGCCCGGCCGGTGGTGATCTCCGACGTGCAGACCGGGGTCACCGAGGGGAACGAGGAGACGCAGTCGCGGATCAGCGTCCCGCGTTCGATCAGCGCGGCGAAGTTCGGGGCGACCCCTTCGGCGGCCGCCTGCTCGAGCTTGTCGGTGCGCAGTGAGTCGACGACGCAGAGGACGAGCTTGCGAGCGCTCACCGCAGCGTCCGCAGGCCCTCGTACTTGCGCGCCGCCCGGCTGCGGCGCGCGAGGCCCAGGTAGACGATCGCGGCCAGGGCGACGAGGCCGAACGGCCGCAGGAGCACCGACAGGCCCGCCGACCGCGAGCGCGGCGAGGGCGATCATCGCGGCGATGAACGCTCCGCCCTCGGCGCGGCTGGCGGCGGAGGCGGCGAAGTCGCGGATGACCACGAACGAGAGGGCTGCGATCGCCGCGCCGACGGGCCATCCCGGCCACGCCGGGTGATCCTCGGCCGCCAGCGAGGCGCCGAACAGGAACCCGCCCGCGATCACCGCCAGCGACCAGGAGCGCTGTGCCGATCGCGTCGCGGCGGCCGGGGGCGCCTGCCAGAGCGCCCGACGGCGACGGCGAGGCCGACGCCCTGGCAACCTGCGAGGAAGAGATGCATCGGCGCAGCAGGGTACCGAGGCGTTGAGCGGCGGCGACCGCGGTCCATGGGCGCGACGACCGCCGACGGCCGCTGACCGCCGGGCCTTCGCCGACGCCTCGACGACCCCGTTCTGGCTCGATTCGCCCCGGCGGCCGGCGGCGCGGCCCGCGCTCGACGGCGCCGTCGAGTGCGACCTGGCGATCGTCGGGGCGGGCCTCAGCGGCCTCTGGGCCGCGCGGTTGGCGACGGAGCGCGATCCGCAGAGCGACGTGATCGTGCTCGAGGCGGGTGAGCTCGGCGCGGCCGCGAGCGGGCGCAACGGCGGCTTTCTCTCCTCTTTCCTCACCCACGGCGCCGCCAACGGGATGGCCCGGTTCGCCGCGGAGATGCCGGTGCTCGAGCGGCTCGGCCGCGAGAACTTCGAGGCGATCGGGGCGACGGTCGCCGAGCTCGGGATCGACTGCGAGCTCGAGCTCACCGGGGAGCTCGACGTCGCCGTCGAGCCTCATCAGGTCGAGTGGCTCGACGAGGAGGCCCGGACCCTGCGCGGGCTCGGCCACGAGGTCGAGCTGCTCGACCGCGAGGCGGTCCGCGCGGAGGTGAACTCGCCGGTCTACGAGGGCGGGAATGTGGCGCCGGTCCGGCGCCGGCCTCGTCAACCCGGCGAAGCTCTCCTGGGGGCTGGCCGACGCGGTCGAGCGCGCCGGGGTGCGGATCTGCGAGCGGACCCCGGTGCGCTCGCTCCGCCCGGACGGCGGCGGGGTGCTGCTGGCGACCGACGCCGGTGCGGTGCAGCGCGCGCCAGGTCCTGCTCGCGACCAGCGCCCACCCCGGGTTGATCGGCGACGATCCGCCGCCGGGTGGTGCCCGTGTGGGACTACGTGCTCGTCACCGAGCCGCTCGACGCCCAGCGCCGGCGGGAGATCGGCTGGGCGAACCGCCAGGGGATCGGCGACGTCGCGAACCAGTTCCACTACTACCGGCTGACGGCCGACGACCGGATCCTCTGGGGCGGCTACGACGCGATCTACGGCTACGGCAGCGACCTCGGGGCGAGCCGCGAGCAGCGCGAGCAGAGCTTCGCCGACCTCGCGAGCCATCTGCTTCACCGCCTTCCCGCAGCTCGAGGGAATCCGCTTCAGCCACCGCTGGGGCGGGGCGATCGACACCTGCAGCCGCTTCTTCGCCTTCCAGGGCACCGCCCTCGACGGCCGGGTCGCCTACACGGTCGGCCACACGGGGCTCGGGGTCGGCGCCAGCCGCTTCGGCGCCGGGGTCGCGCTCGACCTGCTCGCCGGCCGCGAGACCGAGGCGACCCGGCTGCGGGCGATGCGCTCGAAGCCGTTCCCGTTCCCGCCCGAGCCGCTGCGCTGGGCGGCGATCGAGCTCACCCGCAACCGGCTCGCCGCCGCCGACCGGGCGCGCGGGCGCCGCGGGCTCTGGCTGCGGACGCTCGACCGGCTCGGGCTCGGCTTCGACAGCTGAGCCGGCCGCCGCCGCTTGCGCCACGCTGTCACACCGCCTGCGCCAGACTGACCGCCATGGCCGAGCGGCCGGACCGGGCGACGGCGAGGTCGCGGCCGCCGCCCCCACCGGCGCGCCCACACCACCGCCGCGCGATCTCGAGCGCTACGCCGGCCTGTTCGCCGCAGCGCACCCGGGTGATGCGCTCGAGCGCGATGCGCGACCTGATGGAGATCACCGCCCGGCCCGAGGTGATCTCGCTCGCCGGCGGGCTCCCGACACCTCGACCTTCCCGCCCGAGAGCTTCGCCGCGCAGATGACGCGGATCGCGCAGGAGAGCTCGGCCCAGGCGCTCCAGTACGGGCCCGACCGAGGGCTTCGCCGAGACCAGGGAGTGCATCCGCGAGGTGATGCGGGCCGAGGGCATGGAGCCGGACCTCGACGACGTCGATCGTCACCACCGGCGGCCAGCAGGCGATCGACCTGATCGCGAAGACGCTCGTCGACCCCGGCGACGTGGTGATCTGCGAGGCGCCCACCTACCCCGGCGCGGTGCCCGGTGTTCTGCTCCTACGAGGCCGAGACGGTCCAGGTGGGGATGGACGAGGACGGGATGCGCGTCGACGAGCTCGAGGCGGTCTGCGACCGGCTCGCGGCGCGAGGGCCGGCGGCCGAAGTTCGTCTACACGGTGCCGACCTTCCAGAACCCCGCCGGGGTGACGATGTCGGCCGAGCGGCGGCGGCGCCTGGTCGCGCTCGCCCGCGAGCGGGAGCTGCTGCGTGGTCGAGGACAACCCCTACGGGCTGCTGCGCTACGAGGGCGAGCCGAACGAGCCGCTGTACAAGCTCGACGGCGGCGACTACGTGCTCTACCTCGGCACCTTCTCGAAGATCCTCTCGCCCGGGATCCGGCTCGGCTGGCTCTGCGCCCCGCCGCCGGTGATGGAGAAGGTGGTGCTCGGCAAGCAGGCCGCCGACCTCTGCACCTCGACCCTGACCCAGTACTTCGTCCGCGAGTACTTCGCCGAGGGCCGCTGGCGCGAGTACGTCGACGACCTCTGCGAGATCTACCGCGAGCGCCGCGACGCGATGCTCGATGCCCTCGACGCCTACTTCCCCGCCGGGGCGACCTGGTCGCGGCCCGGCGGCGGGCTCTTCTGCTGGGCGACGCTGCCCGTCCTACATCGACACCACCGACCTGCTGGCGAAGGCGCTGCGCGAGAACGTCGCCTTCGTCCCCGGCGCGGCCGCCTACGTCGACGGGCGCGGCGGCTCGGCGATGCGGCTCAACTTCTCGGCCTCGGAGCCGGACGAGATCCGCGAGGGCATCCGCCGGATCGGCGGCGTGATCGCCGAGCAGGTCGAGCTGTACGAGATCGATCACCGGAGAGCACGTTCCGCCCGCCTCCTCGCGCTTCGCGTCCGGGGGCGGCCGGGTCAGCCGAGGGCTCGGTGGTGCCGTTCCGCCGCCGCGAGCGCAGATGAAGGTCGCCGTGCTCAAGGGCGGTCGGGGGCTCGAGCGCCAGGTGTCGCTGCGCAGCGGGGCGCGGGTCGAGGACGCGCTCGCGCGCGCTCGGCCACGAGGTGCGTCTCGATCGACGTCGGCGCCGAGCTGGTCGCGACGCTGAAGGCCGAGCGCCCCGAGGTCGCCTTCATCGCCCTGCACGGCCCCGGCGGCGAGGACGGCACCGTCCAGGAGCTGCTCGAGATCCTCGCGCATCCCGTACACCGGGCCCGGGCGTGCGCGCCTGCGTGCGCTCGATCGACAAGGTCGCCGCCAAGCACGAGCTGCGCGCCGCCGGCGTCCCGACGCCCGACTGGGCCGCCTTCAACGCGCTCGCCTTCCGCGAGCTCGGCGCCGCCGACGCGCTCGAGGAGATCGAGGCCGGGCTCGGCTTCCCGCTGGTGGTCAAGCCGGCGCGCCGGCGGCTCCTCGCTCGGCGTCCGGTTCGCCGCCGGCGCCGAGGAGGTCCCCGAGGCGCTGGTCGCCGCGTTCTCCTACGACGACCGGGTGCTGCTCGAGCGCCACGTCGAGGGCCGCGAGCTCGCGATCTCGCTGATCAACGGGATCGCGCTGCCGGCGGTCGAGGCCCGGCCGCGCGAGGAGGACCGGTTCAACTACGAGGCCCGGTACGAGATCGGGCGCACCGAGTACGTCTGCCCGGCCGACCTCGGCGCCGCCGAGGGCCCGGTCCTCGACGCCGCGCTGCGGACCTGGGACGTGCTCGGCTTCGACGGCTTCGGCCGCGTCGACATGATCCTCGGCGACGGACGGCCCGCAGGTGCTGGAGGCGAACGCGATCCCGGGCCTCACCGACACCTCGCTGCTGCCGATGGCCGCCGAGGCCGCCGGGCCTGGGCTTCGAGCGCCTCTGCGACCGGCTGCTCGACCTGGCGCTCGAGCGCGCCGGCGTCGGCGAGCCGCTCGGCAACTAGGGCGCTGACTCAGGGGACCCCCAGCACGACATCGCCGGGGTCGCGGTGGCCGTGTCGGTGCCCGATCCACCGTCGCGCTATCGCCGCCCGCGCCGTCCAGCAGATCGAGGGAGTCGTTGTCGCGCCTGGCCGAACAAGCGGTCGGCTCCGCCATTGCCAACAGCGTGTCACGGCTGAGGCTTCGAACAGCCGGTCGCCCCAGCCCCGCCGAACGCCTTGTCGTGTTCGCGCCGCACGTGATCGTGTCGTTGCCACCGAGCCCGCAGATCCTGTCATCGCCCTCGACGGAGCTGATCGCGTCGCCCTTCGTCGTGCCGACGATCACGTCGGGGCCGACGGTGCCGGAGATCGGGCCCGCCGTGCCGACGATCGTCGCGTCGACCCCGTTGCACGTGGCGGCTATCCACTCGAGCGAGAACGGCCCGGTGGTGCCGAACCAGCGATCGACGGCGAGCCGGTACGTCGTGCTCGCGACCGCATCCAGCGACACCGACCCGTCCGCCTCGCTGATCAGCGTCAGGTTGCGCACGCTATTGCCGGTGTAGACGGCGATCCCGGGGACGAGGTCCGAGAGTCCGCACGTGTACACCGCCGGGCCGCCTGACTGGGCGTCACCGAAACCAGACCGAGATGTCGGCGGCTGCGCCGCCATGGAACTCGGGCTCGCCGGGCTCGCCGGTGGCGCGCACGTTGGTCGCGGCACGATCCCGAGGAGGAGCCGGGGAGTGCCTGTGAGGCGCTGAAGTCGTCGTTGGCCGGGGAGTTCTGCGACCAGTGGAGCGAGAACGGCTCGTGCGCGGCGTCGGCCCCGTTGAACGCGATCGATAGGTCGAGCCCGCGGTCGCTGAGAAGTTGACCTTCGACTCGATCGCGCCGTGCGAGTCGTCGTTGGCGGCGATCGTGGTGAGCGCGTCCACGCTGCTGCCGTTGAACCACCGAGGGTGGTGTCAAACCGCGAATCACGGGTGGTGAACGTTGTCGGGCCGCTCTCGGGCGCCGTCACGAGTACCAGACGCTGGTGTCGGCGGGGCTGCCGCGATCGCCGGCTCGACGGTCTGGCCGACCGCGTCGGTGTTGTTGGCGCTGGTCGTTCCCGCCGCACCCGAGAGCGCCGAGCCGGGGAAGTCGTCGTTGGCGGGCCCGTGACGAGGCTGTCGACGAACGTCCGCATCGGGGCCTTGTAGACCTCGCCATAGACAACGGGCAACGGGACGCCGCAGCCGCCGGCTCCAAAGCTCACGTCGCCAACAGGCGGGCCTGCTCTCCGGGGATGAAGAGCGGTCCGCCGCTGTCACCGGGACACGGGTTGCGGCTGCCGTCCAGCGGTCCGGCGCCGATCATGGTCTGAGCGTGGAAGCCGGGTCCGTACATGCCCGCCATGGTGCTGACCGAGGATCGGCATGTCGGCCTGCAGCGATCGTTGGCAGGGAACCCCGAACTGCTTGTGTCCCGTGGCCGATCACCCGCGCCGTCGATCCGGCGCTGACCGGATCCCAGACCCGGCAAGGCGCGCCACGGCTTGGTGGACGCTGTGCTCAGGTGAAGCAGCGCGACGTCGTGCTCAACGTCCGTCGTCGTAAGACGGGTCGATGTCGATCGCGTCGACCAGACGGATGTCGCCCGGGGACTCGTCGTTTAGCTTCCAGGCGCCGATGACGAGCTTGAGGCTCGCCGGCGTCTGGTCGAGACGCAGTGCGCGGCGGTGAGAACCCAGACGGAGGAGACGAGCGTGCCGCCGCAGAAGGAGAACGTCTCGCCGGCGGGCTTCACCGCTGTGAAGAACGGGTAGGCGCCGGGCGGCGCGACCGAGCCGTCGATGATGCGCTGGGGCGGCGAGGCGGTGGCCGGACTGGTCGCGCCCCCGCCGAGCACGAGCAGGCTGGCGCACGAAGCGACCGCGACGGCTCGCGAACGCTGCTGGCCAAGGCGATGCCCGCACGATGAGTGATGCTGAAACCCGGTCCTGGGACATGCTTCTCCGCCACGCGGGCTCCTGCCGCGACCGGGCGACGCTACCAACGGAACTGCGCTGTAGGCGTCAGTCGACGAGCCGCCGCTCGACCGCCCAGCGGCTGAGCTCGTGGCGGTTGGAGAGCTGGAGCTTGCGCAGCACCGCGCTGACGTGGGCCTCGACCGTCTTCGGCGAGATCGAGAGCTCGAGCGCGACCTCCTTGTAGAGGTAGCCGCGCGCGATCAGGCGCAGGACCTCGCGCTCGCGCGTGGTCAGCTGGTCGAGCTCGGGGTCGGCCTCGGCCTCGGTGATCTGCCCGGCGAAGGCGTCGAGCACGAAGCCGGCGAGCCGCGGGCGAGAAGACGGCGTCGCCGTCGCGCACGCGGCGCGACCGCGTCGGCGAGCTCGGGGCCGGAGATCGTCTTGGTCACGTAGCCGCGGGCGCCGGCGCGGACGACCGCGATCACGTCCTCGGCGGCGTCGGAGACCGAGAGCGCGAGGAACCGCTGCGCCGGGTTCGAGCTCGGCGACCCGGCGGATCACCTCGACCCCGCCGCCGCCGGGCATGTGGACGTCGAGCAGGACGACGTCGGGGCGCTCGCTCGACGATCAGCCGCACCGCCTCCTCGACCGAGCCGGCGTCGCCGCGGACGTCGACCAGGCCCTCGAGCTCGGCGCGGACGCCGCTGCGGAAGATCGCGTGGTCGTCGACGATCACGACGCTCGGCTTCGCGGCGCTCATCCGCGCTCGCATCTCCATCGCCAGCTCGACCTCGGTCCCGGCGCCGGGCGCCGAGCGGATCGTCGCCGTGCCGCCGTGGCGCTCCATCCTGCCGATGATCGACTCGCGCACGCCCGCGGCGGTCGGCCGGGCACCGCGGCCGGGTCGAAGCCCGCGCCGCGGTCGCGGACGAAGACCTGCGCGCGCGTCCGGCCTCATCTCGGCGTAGACGGCGATCGGCCCGGCGTCGGCGGCGAACTTGGCCGCGTTCGTGAGCGCCTCGCGGGTCGGCGGCGACGAGCGCCGCGCCGCGCTCGTCGAGCGGCGCGGTCGCCGACCGCGACGACGTCGATCGCGACGCCGTGGGCGTCCTCGACCTCGGCCGCGGCCGCCTCGATCGCCGCGGCGAGGCTGTCGCCGCGGCCGGCGCCGGCGCCGTCGAACAGCCAGGCGCGCAGCTCGCGCTCCTGGCGCCGGGCGAGCGCCGCGACCTCGCGCGGGTCGTCGGCGCGCTTCTGCATCAGGGTCAGCGTCTGCAGCACCGAGTCGTGCAGGTGGGCGGCGACCTCGGCGCGCTCCTGGGAGCGGATCCGCTCGGCGCGCTCGTCGGCGAGGTTGCGGCCGAGGCGCCAGAGGAACGGCGCGAGGATCAGGCCGAGGGCGACGCGCGGCGACGACGATCGCGAGGACCACGTCGCGCGCCTGGCCGAGGACGCCGTTCGCGTACAGGAAGAGGAGCGCCGCGCCGAGCACCAGGGCGACGCCGAAGCCGCCCCGGTAGAGGTCGGCGAGGCCGCGCCGCGGCTCCGGCGCGTCGGCGTCCGTCGGCGGTCCGCGGCTCGGCGCGCGACGGGCGCGCGGCGCTCGGCGCGCCGGGCGGCGACTCGAGCACCCGCGACTGGCGCCAGAGCAGGGCGCGCGCCGCCGGCGGCGAGGATCAGCGGCCAGACGAGCGCGTCGGACCACCAGATGCCCGAGCTCGCGCAGGACGAGCAGGCCGGACAGGGTGAGGAAGCCGACCCCGGCGGCGACCCGCCAGTTGCCGACCGGGACGCGCGCGAACAGCGCCTCGACCGGGTTGACGCGCGCCGGGCCGGGTCGGCGTCGCCCGCGTCCATGAAGATCCAGGCGAGCACGTAGGCGCCGAGCGCGGCGCCCGCCGGTGACGATCACGGCGAGCGACGAAGCCGATCCGGACCAGGACCGGGTCGACGCCGAGCCGGCGGGCGAGCCCCGCGCAGACGCCGGCGACGATCGCGTTCGGGCGATCGCGCGTCGAGCCGCGCCGGGGCGGGGCGCGGTGGTCGGTCGTCGGCTGCCAGCTCAGCGCTCCCGGTCGCTCGTCGATGCCGCTGACGAGCAGGATCGCCCCGATCACCGCCGCGACGATCGCCCCGAACGAGCCGAGGCTGAGCCAGGACGTCCTCCTGGTCGGCGAGCAGGAGGACGCCCATCGCGATCACGCCGAGCCCGGCGGCGAGCGAGACCCGGTCGAGGCGGCGGCTCACTTCTGCTTCGCCCCCTGCCCGTCGCCCGGCCGCGGTCGCCGTCGCCGCCGGCTCCGCCGCCGGCTCGCGCCGGTCGGCGCCGCGGGCGCGGCGCAGGCCGCCTGCAGATCGGCCGACATCTGGTCGCGGTCGTCGTCGTCGCCGAAGCGGAAGTGGCCGCGGTCGTCGAGGTCGGCGTCGTCGTCGTTGATCACCCGCAGCTCGCCGAGGTCGACCTCGCCGCGTGAGGTCGAGGCGCGGAGTCGCGGTCGAGCCGGCGTTCGCCTGGCTGTGGACGTCGACGCCGTCCGAGTCGTCGCCGGCGACCCGCAGGTTGCCGGCGCGGGCGTCGAGGTCGGTGGTCACGCAGACGTCGGAGGGGACCGCGACGACGCCCTCGCCGATGCCCGAGGTCCACGTTGAGGTCGACGACGGTGTCGTCCTGCCAGTCGAGCTGGCGCAGGTCGACCACCAGGCGGCCGATGCCGAGCTCGTAGCCTCGCGGGCACCGAGGCGACCGAGAGCGGCCGGTAGGTGCGCTCGCCGACCCCGTCGCCGAAGGAGACGTCGGCCGCGGAGACGGCGCCGAGCGGCACCGCGAGCGCCAGCGCCGGGGCGATCAGCCAGCGGGCGCCGCCGTTGAAGGCCGCGAGCGCGAGCAGCGCGCCGATCGCGATCACGACGCAGCGGCGACGAGCGACCCCGTGGCCGGTGGCCGCCGCCCAGGCGCGGCGACCGCCGCGATCGAGAGGCCGATGAAGGCGGCGAAGGCGATCAGCACCGTGCCCAGGACGCCGCCGCGAGCCCGAGCGCCCGCGGCCGCGCTGCGGGCGATCAGGATCGCGGCGCGCCGACGAGCAGGCGCGACGAAGAGGAACGGGCTCCAGAAGAAGCCGTGGCCCCAGCCGGGGCCGTCGAACACGCCCCAGCTGAGCGCGATCACCACGAGCGCGATGCCGGCGCCGATCGCGAGCGCCTCGGAGCGCTCGGCGGGCGGCGGGCCGACCTCGCCGCCCTCGTCGGCGGCGGTGGGCACGAACAGGGCGAGGGCGACGTAGGCGATCACGCCGAGCCCGCCGAAGAAGACCGAGATCGCGAACGCGATCCGGACGATGACCGGGTCGACGTTGAAGTAGCGGCCGAGCCCGCCGGCGACGCCGGCGATCATCCGGTCGCGCGCGAGCGCAGCAGCCGCCTCGGGCCCTGGGCTCCGGCGGCGCTCCGGCGGCGGCTCGGGCGGCGGCAGTTGGGCGGTCGTGTCCTGGTCGCTCATCGTCGTTCCTCCTCGAATCGTTGTCGATGAGGCCAGGGTCGCGCGGTGCGGCGCCGCGCGTCTATTGGGGATCACCCTGAGCGACCCCCGTCGGTCCCGGGGGGCGACGGGGCGGCTAGTCGCTCGCCGGCGGCGAAGTCCTCGGGGGAGACCTCGTCGAGGAAGTCCTTGAACTTCTCGACGACCTCCTCCTGGTCCTCGACCTCGTGCTCGAACTCGATCGAGGACTCGTCGATCACGTCCTCGGCGGCGAAGATCGGCGCCTGGCAGCGGACCGCGAGCGCGATCGCGTCGGAGGGACGGGAGTCGATCTCGATCTCCGAGCCGTTGACCGAGATCGTGATCGAGGCGTAGAAGGTGTTGTCGCGCAGCTCGGTGACCGAGACCCGCTCGCACTTCGCCTCGAGCTGCTCGAGCAGGTCGTTGAGCAGGTCGTGGGTCATCGGCCGCGGGGTCTGCGCGCCCTGGAGCTTCATCAGGATCGCCGCCGCCTCGGGATGGCCGATCCAGATCGGCAGGAAGCGGTTGCCGTCGACGGTCTTCAGCAGCACGATCGGCTGCTTGCCGACCATGTCGAAGCTGACGCCGTAGATCTGCATCTGCTGCATGGGTTGGTCCCGGGCCCTGGGTCGATTGGCTCGCCTGGGAGCCATTATAGGTCTGGCCGTTTCCGCCACTGGTGCGAGAATCAAGGCGATGTCGCATTGCCGTCAGCAGGGTTTCATCGACGCTCCCGTCGAACGCGTCTGGGAGCTGATCGCCGACGTCGAGCACCATCCGGAGTGGTGGCCGCGGGTGCTCGAGGTCGACGCCGACGTCGTCGAGGAGGGCGCCACCTACCGCCAGCTCACCGAGACCCCGCGCGGCAAGGACGAGATGCAGCTGCTGATCGAGAGCCGCGAGGAGCTCCGCAACCTGCGCATCCGGTGCCTGACGACGGGAACGTTCGTCCGCTTCGAGATGACCGAGGCCCGCGGCGGCACGTTCGTCGACGAGCGAGATGGGCATGGACCCGCACGGCTGCGCTCCGGGTCGTGGACGCGGTCGCGGGGCGCGCTACTTCACGGCAGAGACGCGTACGCTCGACAATCGAACAGGCGAGCACGCAGCATGCGACGCTCTGGCGACGCGCCGACGGGCAGCCGGAGGATGAGCTGATTGCTGGTGGGCGAGTCGAGGCGCGCTGTTGGGGCATCGCCAACGGCGCGCTGATCTGCCTGTGCTTCTGGATCGACGGTGGGGATTGCGGTGGGCTCTGGACGTCGTTACTGACTGAGGCGCGCGCGACCGCGCGGCTCAGTACGCGGATTCGAACGTCTGCTTGTCGTGCTTGCGAGGTGGCGCTGCTGCCTTCGGCGATCGCCGGGCACATCACTTCCGCGGGGAGTTCTCGCACTCAGGCGAGGCGTCGCGGTAGTGATCGCTGCGGCCGCCGACGTGGCCGAGCTCGTGGAGGGCGGCGCTCGACGAGGTAGGTCCCGGGCTTGGGCTTCTTCGTGCCGTGTACCGCCGCACGCCCTTCTCGAAGGCGATTCGAAGGAGTAGATCTCAGACGTGTGGGGAACGCGCACCAAGTCGCGAGCCGAGCGGGCCGTTCAGACGCCGCTCGGTGATCACGTCGTCCTGGTAGTGGGACCCGCACTGCGTCTGCGGGTAGATGTGGGCCTTCCGCTTCCCGCTTGAAGGAAAGGGAGGCGTTGAGCTTGCTCCACTGCTTGGCGGCGTGGACGACGCGACCGCGGAAATCCGCCGGTAGCGCGGCGTCGACCCGGTATCGACCGACTTGTCCCGCATCCACCGCGTCGGGTAGGAATTCTGCGCCGAGCTCGCGATCGCGGTGACGCGAGGACGGAGCAAGCGACCGACCGCATTGCGGCGTCGAGAGCGAGGGTTCGTCGTCGTCTCATCACTCAGCGACCTCGCAGCACGCTCTCGCAGGCGCTCGCCCCTTCGGCTCTCACACCGCCCGGCTCGCGCGACGAGCAGGACGCTCGCGATCGGGTGGCAGTCCCGCTGGGCGAGCAGCTGAAGCTTCGCCGTGCCGCGCGGCGACCCGCACGAAGCGAAGCTTGAGCAGCGGGCGAAAGTGGCGGCGGAGAAACTGCCGCAGCGCCTCGCGGGGCGCGGGCGCGAACTGCTGCGGGGGTCGCCGTAGAGCGCTTCCCCGATGATCTCCCGATCACCGGCCGGGCACTCGAGCGCGACGGCGGCCTGCCCCGGGGACTCGGGCCCGGCGGCAACTCCGCCGGCGGACGAGCGGGGATCCGGAGCAGGAGGCCGATCGCAATCAGTATCGCTGCGCCGGCTGAGATACGGAGCGCGCGATTGACAAGCATGTGCCAGTGTGCAACTTACTACGTTTCGTGTACTCCGTCCGCAAGTAGCAGCGTCGGCTACGCGCCAGCGCGAGGAGCGCGAGCACGCCGTGAGGGTTCCGGGGGATGGGCGATCGTGGACTCGAACCACGGACCTCGTCCTTATCAGAGACGCGCTCTAACCAACTGAGCTAATCGCCCGCGCTGGTCGGGCATTCTAGGAGACCGCGAATGCCACGACGACCCGACATGCCGGCGCTCGACCGGGGCGACCTCGACCTCGACCCGATCGCCCAGTTCCAGGCCTGGTTCGAGCTCGCCGAGCGCGAGGTGCCGCTGCGCCGAGGCGATGACCCTGGCGACCGTCGACGCCGACGGCGCCCCGGACGCGCGCATGGTGCTGCTCAAGGGGGTCGACCCGCGCGGGTTTCGCTTCTTCACCAACCACGAGTCGTCGAAGGGGGGCGCAGCTCGCCGCCTCGGGCGCGCGCGGCGCTGGTCGTCTACTGGCGCGAGCTCGACCGCCAGGTGCGGGTCCGCGGGCGCGGTCGAGCGGCTCGACGACGAGGAGTCCGACGCCTACTTCGCCACCCGGCCCCGCGACTCGCAGCTCGGCGCCTGGGCCTCGCCGCAGTCGCGGCCGATCGGCCTCGCGCGACCGAGCTCGACCAGCTCTCGACGAGGCCGAGGCGCGGTTCGCCGAGGGCGAGGTCCCGCGGCCCGACGCACTGGGGCGGGTATCTGTTGTGCCCGAGGAGATCGAGTTCTGGCAGGGCCGGGTCGGGCGGCTGCACGACCGCTTCCGCTACACCCGCGAGCGCGCGGGGTGGCGGATCGAGCGGCTGGCGCCGTAGGGCGCCTGGCGCTAGGCGCGGCTCGATGCCGCGCGGCGAACTCGAGCAGCTCGTCGATGTCGTCGAAGTGCAGCTCGGCCCGCAGCCCCTTGCGTGCGACGCGCGGACCCTGACGCCGTGGCCGAAGGCCTCCTCGAGCGCCTCCTCGGCGCGCAGCATCGCCGCCTGCTGGTCGGGATGGGCGACGACCTTCGGCCGTCGGCGTCGCCTCCGCGGCCTTGGCCCGGCGCTCGGTCTCGCGCACCGACCAGCCCGCGGCGACGGCGTCGCGGGCGAGGCGGCGGCGGACCTCGTTGCCCTTCGCGATCAGGATCGCCCGGCCGTGGCCCTCGCTGAGCGCGCCCTCGGAGAGCAGGTCGAGCACGTCGTCGGGGAGGTCGAGCAGCCGGATCAGGTTCGAGATCGCGGGGCGGGTGCGGCCGAGGCGGCGGGCGAGCTCCTCCTTCGAGAGCCCGAGCTCGTCGACCAGCGTCGGCGCAGGCGCGCGCCTCGTCGACCGGGTTCAGGTCCTCGCGGGCGACGTTCTCGATCAGCGCCGTCTGCATCCGCTGGGCCTCGTCCTCGTCGCGGACGATCGCCGGCACCGTCTCGAGCCCGGCCTCGCGCGCCGCGCGCCAGCGCCGCTCGCCGGCGATCAGCTCGTAGCGGCCGTCGCGGAGCGGTCGCACGAGCAGCGGCTGGATCGATCCCGGCCTCGGCGATCGACTCGCGCCAGGGCCGAGATCGTCTCCGGGTCGAACGCTCCGGCGCGGCTGGTCGGGGTTGGGCCGGATCAGCGCGACCGGGATCTCGCGGAAGGCCGGCTCGCCGATCCCGGTCTCGGGCAGGATCGCCGCCAGGCCCGCGGCCGATGCCCGCGCGTCGGTGCTCACGCCGCGACCGCCTCGTCGTCGGCCTCGCGCCGCGCGAGCTCGACGCGCCAGCGCCCGGTAGGCCTCGGCGCCGCGCGAGCCGGGCGCGTGGTCGATCACCGGCACCCCGTGGCTCGGGGCCTCGGCGATGCGGACGCTTCTCGGGATCACGGTATCGAACACCTGTTCGCCTAGATGCTGCGCAGCTCCGCCTCCACGTCCTGTGCGAGGCGGGTGCGCTCGTCGTGCATGGTGATCAGCACGCCGGTCAGAATCAGGCGCCGGGTTGAGCCCGCGGCGGACGAGGTCGAGCGTCTCCAGGAACTGCACGAGCCCCTCGAGCGCCAGGTACTCGGCCTGCACCGGGACGATCACCCGGTCGGCGGCGGCGAGCGCGTTGACCGTCAGCGGCCCGAGCGAGGGCGGGCAGTCGAGCAGCGTCATCGCGAAGCGCTCGCGCACCGGGCCGAGGCCGTCGCGCAGCCGGCGCTCGTAGCCGTCGAGCCGCGGCAGCTCGACCGAGGCGCCGGCGAGGTCGCGGTTGGCCGGCACGATCCAGAGGTTGTCGGGGCCCGCCGGGCCGCGCCGCCGTCGCGACCGAGGCCTCGCCGCGTCAGGCAGTCGTACGAGGACGGGGCGCTCGTCGCGGTCGAGCCCAAGCGCAACCGTTGCGTTGCACTGCGGGTCGAGGTCGACGAGCAGCACCTGCCGGCCCTCGGCCGCCAGCGCAGGCGGCGAGGTTGACCGCGGTGGTCGTCTTGCCCACCCCGCCCTTCTGGTTCGCGAGTCGCGTAGACGGCTCCCATCGGCTCCGACCTTAGACCCAGCGGGGGCGGCTAGCCCGGCCGCGCTCGGTTTCCGCTCCGAGCGGCCGCTTCTTCGCCATTCCCGGGCGCCGCGGCAGCCCGGCGGGGGTCGGCCCGGCCTTGCGGACGACGTGCAGGTGGCGGTGCTCGAAGCCCGCCTCCGGCCCGACCGCGACGCACCTCGTCGGCGATCCATCGCCAGCCGCTCGCCGGCGCGCTCGAGCTCGGCCTCCTCCTCGGGATCGCGGCGGCCCTTCCAGGCGACCAGCGCGCCGCCCTCGCGCAGCAGCGGCGAGGCGAGCTCGGCCAGGGTCGCCAGGCGCCCGACGGCGCGCGCGGTGACGACGTCGTAGGCCTCGCGGCCGCCGCCGGGCTCGGGCTCGCCGCCCAGGCCTCGGCGCGCGCGCGGACCGCGCGGGCGTTGGCGAGCCGCGCGGCGCGCGATCGCGCGCTCGATGAACTCGGCACTTGCGGCCACCGACTCGATCAGGTCGACCCGGGTCTCCGGCAGCGCCGCGGCCAGCACCAGTCCCGGGAACCCGGCGCCGGCGCCGACGTCGGCGAGCGCCGCGCGGCGTGCCGACGAGCTCGAGGCCGGTGAGCGAGTCGCGCGACGTGGACCCGCCAGGCCTCGCTCGGGGTCGCGGACCGAGCTCAGCGACGCCGGGTCGCGCGCGCGAGCAGCTCGAGCACGCGGCTCCGAGGCGGCGGCGGAGCTCGCCGTCGTCAGCGCTCAATCGCCGACCAGCGGGGCGACGATCACGCAGCGCTCGGGCTCCTCGCCCTCGCTGAACGTCTCCAGTCCCGGGCGCTCCGCGAGCCGGTCGTGGACGATCTTGCGCTCGGTCGGGGTCATCGGCTCGAGCTCGATCTCCTTGCCGCTCTCGAGCGCCCGGTCGGCGGCGCGGTCGGCCTGGCGCTCGACCGTCTCGCGGCGGCGCTCGCGATAGCCGGCGGCGTCGACCGAGACCCGCTTGCGCTCGCCGCGGCCGCGGAAGGCGACCCGGTAGCAGAGCAGCTGGACCGCGTCGATCGTCTGGCCGCGGCGGCCGATCAGCAGCCCGAGGTCCTCGCCCTCGACCCGGGCGGCGATCTCGTCCGGCGCGCTCCTCGACCACGATCTCGGCGTCGAGGTCGAGCGCGTCGACGATCTCGTCGAGCAGCGCCTCGACGCGCTCCGACGGGCTCGTCCGGGAAGGGGCTCGACGGTCATTTGCGCTTCTTCTTCTTTCGCGGGGGTGGCGGCGGGGGCTTCGCCGCCTGCGACCTCCTCCGGGCTGCGGCGGGGTCGGCATCGGCATGATCCGCTGCACGACCACCTGCTGGCCGAGGCTCCAGATGTTGGTCGTGATCCAGTAGACGCGCGAGCCCGGCGGGCTGGCTGGCGATGATCGGCGCGAACAGCAGCGGCAGGGCGAGGAAGATGTAGCGCTGCGGGCCGGAGGTCGTCTGCGTGGTCGCGGTCGTGTAGAGGAACGTGAGCACCGTGGTGACGATGAAGAGGACGATCAGGATCCACTTCTCGGCGCCCTCGGGCGACTCGAGGATGTTGTTGACGAAGAGGAAGCTGACCGCGTCGCCGCTCGACGAGCACGTCCTCGCTGAAGGCGTCGCCGCGCAGCAGCGAGTAGACCGCGATGAAGAACGGGATCTGGAGCAGGAACGGAAAGCAGGAGGCGAGCGGGTTGACGCCGTGCGCGCTTGTAGAGGGCGAGCATCTCGCGCTGCTGGCGCTCGCGGTCGTCCTTGTACTTCTGCCTGGACCTCCTTGAGCTCCGGCGCGACCAGCTGCATGCGCCGCATCGAGCGGATCCCGGTCAGCGACAGCGGCAGGGTGAAGCAGGCGGACGGTGAGGGTGAGGGCGACGATCGCCCAGCCCCAGCTGAGCCCGACCGTCTCGGCGAAGAACTTGATGATCGCCTCGGCGAGGTCGACGAACGGCTGGAAGATGACCAGGACCGCGAGCACGCTCATGCGTGAGCCCCCGTGTCAGGCGGGTGTGCGCGTGCTCGTGCGGAGCCGCGCGGTCGCGGAACAGGCGCCGGTCGGCGAGCTCGTCGACGCCGCCGTGGCTCCACGGGTTGCAGCGCACGACCCTCCATACGGCGAGGATCGTGCCCCTGATCACTCCCAGCTCGCGCACCGCCTGGACCGCGTAGGCCGAGCAGCTCGGGTAGTAGCGGCAGCGGGGCTTCAGATTGGGCGAGATCGCCCACCGGTAGGCGTGCAGGGGAGCAGGAAGGCCTCGCGCAGGAGGCGCGCCAGGGTCGGCGGCGGTGGCGCGGACGCGTTTCACGTGTTACGCCGTCCCGATCCCCGCCTCGGACAGCAATTCGCGCAAAGAGCGGTCGACGCCCGGGCGTTCCCTCACGCTCAACCAGACCTCGAACGTCAGGCCGGGCGACGAGCACGTAGTCGTGGTCGGCGGGCAGGCTGCGGCTGAGCGCCGCGAACGCCTCGCGCAGGGCGCGCTTGACCGCGTTGCGCTGCGACCGCGCCGCCGACCCGGCGGCCGACGGAGATCCCGAGGCGGACGTCGTCGGCGACCTCCTCGGCCCCGGCGCGCGGGAACGAGTAGAGGACCAGGTAGCGGTTCGCGTGCGAGCTGCCGTCGCGGAAGACGCGGTCGAAGTCGCCGCTGCGCGACAGCCGGCCGCGCTTTCGACGCTCGCTCATCGGCTCGGACGTACCGCGAACGTCGCCGGGCACGGGGGCGCGGACTCGATCATCGCTACGGCGTCAGGCGCTTGCGGCCCTTGGCGCGGCGGCGGCGGATGACCTCGCGCCCGGAGCGGGTGCGCATCCGGGCGCGAAACCCGTGGGTTCGAGCCCGCTTGCGCTTCTTCGGCTGCCAGGTGCGCTTCATCGGATCGGCCAGTCTACAGACGGGGCTCGTCGACGCCCGCCCGCTGCCCGAGGCCGCACCGGGCTTTGTTTCCCCGCGTATTGCGGGGTGGGCCGCGGGCGCGCGCGGTGCGGGCGATTGTATGGTCGCCGGCGGTGCCCTCCCAGCCGCCAGACGCCGATCTCGAGCAGCTCTGGCGCGGGGGTGCGCGAGGAGCTGCGCCGGTCGCTGCCGCGCGACCACCTTCAGCCTCTGGCTCGAGCCGCGTGCGGCCGGTCTCGGCGCAGGGATCGACCCTGTTCGTGACCGCGCCGGCCACCGTGCGCGCCTGGGTCGAGCGCCGCTACGCCGGACGCGCTCGCCGAGGCGCTGCGGCGCCGCGCGCCGGCGCTGACCGACATCGCCTTCGTCGACGACGCCGCGGTCGGCGTACGGGCGCGACCGGCGCCGCGCCCGGAGTCGCTGCCGCTCGACCGCCGCCACACCTTCGAGCGCTTCGTGATCGGCCCCGGCAACCGGCTCGCCCACGCCGCGGCGCTCGCCGTCGCCGAGCTGCCCGGCGAGGCCTACAACCCGCTGTTCCTCCACGGCCCGCCCGGGCTCGGCAAGACCCACCTGCTGGGCGCGATCGTCGAGTACATGCGCCGCAGCCGGCCCGCAGTTCGAGGTCCACTACACGACCGCCGAGCGGTTCACCGCCGAGTTCGTCGCCGCCCTGCGCCGCGACGGCCCCGAGGCGTTCAAGGCGCGCTATCGCGAGCTCGACGCGCTGCTGATCGACGACGTCCAGGTGCTCGAGGGCAAGCAGCACACCGAGGAGGAGTTCGTCCACACCTTCAACACCCTGCACGCGGCCGGCAAGCAGATCGTGCTCTCCAGCGATCGGCCGCCCGAGGCGCTCTCACGGCTGGCCGAGCGGCTCCGCGACCGCTTCAACTGGGGTCTGCGGGTCGAGCTCGAGGCCACCGGACCTGCGAACCAGGCTCGCGGTCCTCTGGCGGATCGCCAACGACACCTACGGCGAGCTCCCCGAGCCCGGCGTGCTGCGGGAGATCGCCTCCGCCGTGCCCGACAACGTGCGCGTGCTCGAGGGAGCGATGACCCGGGTGATGGCGTTCGCCTCCCTGCACAGCGAGCCGCTGACGACGCCGATCGTCCACCGGGCGCTCGGGCGCGAGCGCCGCCGGTGCGCCTCCGCCCTCGGCCGAGCCGCCGACCCTCGAGGCGATCCAGGACGCCGTCTGCGCGGTCTGCGGCCTGCGACGCGAGGAGCTGCTCTCGTCCACGACGCGCTCGCCCGGATCGCCCGGCCGCGCCAGATCGCCATGTACCTCGCCCGCGAGCTCACCCCGCTCTCGCTCGCCGAGATCGCCCGCGGCTTCGACCGCGACCACAGCACCGTCCTGCACGCCGTCCGCTCCGTCTCGGGCCGACTCGAGCCCGGGTCGGAGACCGCCGCAACGATCCACAGGATCCACCTCACCCTGGGGACGCGGCCGACCGCACCGGACCCGTCCACCGAATCGGGGCATGATCCACTCCGGCCGGGTCCGTGATCCACAGCCCCGTCGCCGGGCTTGATCAAGCGATGAACCAACCACGATCCCCAACCGTCCACCAATCAGATACATCTGATCGAAGTAGGAAGATGAGCGACCTTCGATGAAGCTTTCCGTTCCCCGTGATTCCCTCTCCGCCGCCCTGCAGCTGGTCGGCCGTGCCGTCTCGACCCGCGGCACCCTGCCCTCGCTCGGCGGCATCCTCGCGATCGCCGTCGGAGGGGACCCTGACCCTGCGCGCCACCGACATGGAGCTGGCCCTGACCCGCACGCTCGACGACGCGAACGTCGAGTCGGAGGGAACCGTGCTGCTGCCGGGCCGGCTGTTCGCCGACGTCGTCCGCAGCCTGCCGCCGGGCGAGGTCCGGCTCGAGCTGCGCGGCGAGCAGCGCGACGTGGAGATCGCCGGCGGCGGCGCGCGCTTTCACCTCCGCACCCTGCCGGCCGAGGACTTCCCGCGGCTGCCGGAGGTCGAGGGCGAGACCGTGAAGCTGCCCGGCGGGCCGCTGGCGCGAGACGATCGAGCTGGTCGCCCGCGCGGCGTCGCGCGACGAGGTGCGCCCGATCCTCACCGGCGTCCTCGTGCAGGCCGAGGGCGAGCGGCTGACGATGGTCGCCACCGACTCCTACCGCCTGAGCGTCAAGCACGCGGACCTGGAGACGCCGTTGTCGGCGCCGCTGGAGGCGAACGTCCCGGCCCGCGCGCTGCGCGAGCTGGCGCGGATCATCGCCGCGGAGGGCGCGGAGGAGGTCGAGATCGCGCTGCCGCGAAACCAGGCCGTCTTCCGCGTCGCCGGCGTCGTGCTCTCCTCGCGGCTGATCGAGGGGCAGTTCCCGAGCTGGCGCCAGCTGATCCCGGAGGCGTTCGAGCACGACGTCCGGCTGCCGCGCGAGGAGTTCCTCGAGATCGCTCGCCGGATCAGCCAGCTCGCCCAGCGCAACGCGCCGCTGCGGCTGGCGTTCGCCGAGGGCGAGCTCACGGTCGCCGCCGAGACGCCCGACATCGGCGACGCGAGCGAGGCGCTGCCGGCGCCCTACTCCGGCGAGCCGCTCGAGATCGCGTTCAACCCGCAGTTCCTGATCGAGGGCGTGGAGAGCGTCGCCACCGAGCAGGTGGCCGTGCAGCTGAGCTCGCCGCTGCGCCCGGGGCTCCTGCGGCCGGTCGACGGCGACGACTTCAGCTACCTCGTGATGCCGATCCGCCTGAACGTATGAGGTGGCGTGGTCGCGTGGTCGTCGAGTCGCTGAGCGGTCCTCGACTTCCGCAACCTCGCCGCCTGCGAGGTGCGGCTCGGCCCGGGGCTGAACCTGATCTGGGGCGAGAACGGCGCCGGGAAGACGAACCTGCTCGAGGCGCACCTACAGCGCCCTCGCCGGGCGCTCGTGCCGGACCCGCGACGACCGCGAGACGATCGCCTTCGGCCGCCCGCTGGCGCGCAGCGAGGCGGTGGTCGCCGACGGGACCGAGCGCCGCGAGTTCCTCTGCTCGGTGAGCCGAGCCGACGGCCGCCGCCACCTGGTCGACGGCTCGCCGGCGGGCCGCGAGAGCGCCGCGCTGCGCCCGGCGCTGGCGGTCTTCATGCCCGATCGGCTCGCGCTGGTCAAGGGCCCGCCCGCGGGACGGCGCACCCACCTCGACGGTTTCTGCGCCGCGCTCTGGCCGGCCCGAGCCGAGGCCCGGCGCCGGTACTCGCGCGCGCTCGCGCAGCGCAACTCGCTGCTCGGGCGGATCCGCGCCGGCGCCGCGGGCGACGGCGAGCCTCGACGCCTGGGACCTCGAGCTCGCGTCGGCCGGGGTCGAGCTGAGCGCGATCCGCGCGGAGGCGACGGAGCGGTTGGCGCCCGAGTTCGCGTCGGCCGCGTCCGCGCTCGGCCTCGGCGAGTCGGCCGCCCTGACCTACCGCCCGCGAAGCGCCGCGACCGAGCCCGAGGCCCTGGCCGCGGAGCTCGCCGAGCGGCGTGAGAGCGACCTCGCCCGCGGCTACACCGGCTGGGGTCCGCATCACGACGAGCTCGCGATCGAGTCCGCGGAGCGCTCGCTGCGCCGCTACGGCTCCCAGGGCCAGCAGCGGGCCGCGCTGCTCGCGCTCCTGTTCGCCGAGCGCCGGACCCTGCTCGACGACGGGCGCCCGGCGCCCCTGATGCTGCTCGACGACGTCACCAGCGAGCTCGACGCGGCCCACCGGCGGCTGCTGGTCGAGCACCTCGCGGGCGGCGGCGGGCAGGCGCTGATCACGGCGACCGAGACCGATCAGCTGCCGGCCGCCGGCGAGCGCCACGAGATCGCGATCAGGGCCGGCCGGCCGCTCGGGTCGGCCTCGTCCGGGGAGCGCGCGGCGTGACCCGCCGCGCGCAACCGCGCCGCCATCGCGGAGTCCGTGCGGGCGGTTCGGGCGCGGTCCGAGCCGGCGACCCTCATGGCGGCGATCCAGGGCTGCTGGCGCGAGGCGCTCGGCGAGCGGGTCGCGGCGGAGGCGCGGCCGATCCGCGAGCGCGACGGCGTGGTCACGGTCGAATGTCGTGCCGCGACCTGGGCCCAGGAGCTCGATCTGATGCAGGACGAGCTCGTCGAGAGGCTCAATTCGGCCCTCGGCGAGCCGCGCGTGGCCGGCCTCCGGCTGATTGTCGGCGACGGGCGACCCCATGATCCACAGTAGTGCGTGATTTGCAGGACTTTTGTGGCAAAGCGGCGGACTTTCCGGGGGCCGCGCCTGGTATCCTTATGGAGACTTGTACCCCTGCCCCGATCCGCCGGGACTCGGCCCCCTCGCTGGGCCAGGCGGTCGGGGTTTCTCGTGAAATCGAACGAAGGGCCTAACTCGAGTGGCAACTGAGGCGGGCGCCGGCCGCGAGCGTGCGGCGAGCCCGAAGAACGAAGATTCAAACGGCTATACGTCCGACGAGATCACGGTCCTCCGTGGTCTCGATCCGGTGCGCAAGCGACCCGGGATGTACATCGGCTCGACCGGGCCGCGGGGCCTCCATCACCTCGTCTACGAGGTCGTCGACAACTCCGTCGACGAGGCGCTCGCCGGCTACTGCGACCGGATCGAGCTCACCCTGCACCCCGACAACGCGGTCACCGTCGCCGACAACGGCCGCGGGATCCCGGTCGACGAGCACCCGGAGGAGAAGCGCCCGGCGGCCGAGGTCGTGCTCACCACCCTGCACGCCGGCGGCAAGTTCGGGGGCGAGGGAAGCGGCTACAAGGTCTCCGGCGGCCTCCACGGCGTCGGCGTCTCGGTGGTCAACGCGCTCTCCGAGCGCCTGCACCTCGAGGTCCGCCGCGACGGCTACAAGTGGACCCAGGACTTCGCCCGCGGCGAGCCGCAGGGCGACCTGAAGCGGGGCGAGAAGCTCAAGGGCACCGGGACCACGATCACCTTCCTCCCCGATGACGAGGTCTTCGAGACGCTCGAGCTCGACTACTCGACCCTGGCCGAGCGGATGCGCGAGACCGCATTCCTCACCCGCGGGGCTCGAGATCAGGCTCGTCGACGAGCGCGGCGCGGGCCAGCGCGACACCTTCCTCTACAAGGGCGGGATCGTCGACTTCGTCAAGCACCTGAACGAGAACAAGGACGCCCTGCACCGCAAGCCGGTCTTCTTCGAGCACGACAGCGACGAGGGCGCGGTCGAGATCGCGATGCAGTGGAACTCCAGCTACCAGGAGTCGGTGTTCTCGTTCGCCAACAACATCAACACCCACGAGGGCGGCTCGCACCTCTCCGGCTTCCGCTCGGCGCTCACCCGGACCCTGAACGCCTACGCCCGCAACAAGGGCGTGCTCAAGGAGAAGGACGAGAACCTGAGCGGCGAGGACGTGCGCGAGGGGCTCACCGCGGTGATCTCGGTGAAGCTCGCCGACCCGCAGTTCGAGGGCCAGACGAAGACGAAGCTCGGCAACCCGCCGGTGGAGGGCCTGGTCAAGGAGACCGTCAACCGCAAGCTCGGCGAGTTCCTCGAGGAGCACCCGGCCGACGCGCGGCGGATCGTCTCGAAGTCGGTCGACGCGGCCCGCGCGCGCCACGCGGCGCGCAAGGCCCGCGACCTGACGCGGCGCAAGTCGGCGCTCGAGAACTCGACCCTGCCCGGCAAGCTCGCCGACTGCACGGTCCGCGACCCGTCGCTGGCGGAGCTGTTCATCGTCGAGGGCGACTCCGCCGGCGGCTCGGCGAAGCAGGGCCGCGACCGCAACACCCAGGCGGTTCTGCCGCTGCGGGGCAAGATCCTCAACGTCGAGAAGAGCCGGATCGACAAGGTCCTCTCCAACGAGATGATCTCGGCGATGATCACCGCGATCGGCACCGGGGTGGGTGAGGACTACACCCGTGAGGACGCGCGGTACCACAAGATCATCGTGATGACGGACGCCGACGTCGACGGCGCCCACATCCGCACCCTCGTGCTCACCCTCCTCTATCGCGAGCTCCCCGACCTGATCGAGGCCGGCTACGTGTACATCGCGACCCCGCCGCTGTACAAGGTGAAGAACGGCCGGGTCGAGACGTACATCGAGAAGGAGTCCGAGCTCGAGGAGCTGCTGCTGCGCGACAAGCTCGAGCAGTTCGACCTCCGCGACGTCGAGGGCAAGCAGCACAAGCTGACCACGGCCCGCTGGCAGCGCTTCAACCGCCGCTACAAGGAGTACGACGGCTGGGCCGACTCGCTGCAGGCCGAGTTCGGCCACGACGTGGTGCGATTCCTGGTCGAGTCGCAGATCCTCGACGAGGGCGCGGCGTCGCTGGCCGGCGCCAGGAAGCTGCTCGCCGCCCCCGACCCGGAGGGGGAGCCGTTCGACACCGAGATCCTCTCCGAGTCCGACGACGGGATCGAGGTGCGCGCCGTGCACCGCAGCGACGGCCTCGCCCGCACCTACTTCCTGAGCGCGGCGCTCTTCGCCTCCAGCGACTACCGCCACCTGGTCGAGGTCCACCAGGACCTGCTCAGCCAGGTCGGCCGGCCGCCGTTCACGCTCGCCGTCGGCGACAAGTCACGGGTGGTGGAGTCCTTCGGCGAGCTGCGCCGGGCGGTGCTCGAGCTCGCCCGCCAGGGGGTCACCCTGCAGCGCTTCAAGGGCCTCGGCGAGATGAACGCCGAGCAGCTGCGCGAGACGACGATGGATCCCGGCTCGCGCACGCTGCAGCGGGTGACGATCGACGACGCCACGCTCGCGGACCGCATCTTCACCGAGCTCATGGGCGACAAGGTCGAGCCCCGCAAGGCGTTCATCGAGCGGCATGCGAAGGAGGTGCGCTTCCTCGACGTCTAGTCGCGGAGGCCGAAGCTGATGGAAGGTTCACTCGAGGCACTGACCGGCCGCATCGAGGAGCGCGAGCTGACGCAGGAGATGCGCAGCTCCTACCTCGACTACGCGATGAGCGTGATCGTCGGGCGGGCGCTCCCGGACGTCCGCGACGGGTTCAAGCCCGTCCACCGCCGGGTGCTCTACGCGATGCACGACCTGGCGCTGCAGCCGAACCGGCCGTACCGCAAGAGCGCCTTCATCGTCGGCGAGGTGATGGGTAAGTACCACCCGCACGGCGACTCGGCGATCTACGACACGCTGGTCCGCATGGCGCAGGAGTTCTCGCTGCGCTACCCGCTGGTCGACGGCCAGGGCAACTTCGGCTCGATCGACGACGACCCCGCCGCGGCGATGCGCTACACCGAGGCCCGGCTCGCGCGCCTGGCGACGGAGATGCTGCGCGACATCGACGCCGACACCGTCGACTTCGGGCCCAACTACGACGAGTCGCAGACCGAGCCCCTGGTGCTGCCGGCGCGCTTTCCGAACCTGCTCGTCAACGGCTCGTCGGGGATCGCGGTCGGGATGGCGACCAACATCCCGCCCCACAACCTGAGCGAGGCGATCGGCGCGGTCAAGGCCTACATGGTCAACCCGGAGATCGACCTCGCGGGCCTCATGGAGCACATCAAGGGCCCCGACTTCCCGGGCGGCGGGATGATGAGCATGGAGGGCATCCGCGACGCCTACGCCTCCGGCCGCGCGTCGGTCAAGGTCCGCGCCCGCGCCCATGTCGAGCCGCTCAAGGGCGGCCGCGAGGCGATCATCGTCTCCGAGCTCCCGTTCCAGGTCAAGAAGGGCGGCGACGGCGGCCTGATCACGAAGATCGCCGACCTCGTGAGGGAGAAGAAGATCAACGGGATCTCCGATCTCCGCGACGAGTCGGATCGATCCGGGATGCGGCTGGTGATCGAGCTCAAGCGCGGCGGCGACCCGCCCGAGGTGGTGCTGAACCAGCTCTACAAGCACACCGCGATGCAGAACACCTTCGGGGTCAACATGGTGGCGCTCGTCGACGGGGTGCCGAAGACCCTCTCGCTGAAGGAGCTGATCGAGTCCTACGTCGGTCACCAGCGCGAGGTCGTCACCCGCCGGACCCAGCACGAGCTCCGCCGCGCGGAGGCCCGGGCCCACGTCCTCGAGGGCCTGCTGATCGCGCTCGACAACCTCGACGCGGTGATCGAGCTGATCCGCTCCTCGCCGGACAGCGACGCCGCGCGCGAGGGCCTGATCGAGCGGTTCGAGCTCTCCGAGATCCAGGCCCAGGCGATCCTCGACATGCGTCTCGCGCGGCTCACGGCGCTGGAGTCCGAGAAGGTTCGCGAGGAGCACGCCGAGCTGGTCGAGAAGATCGCCGAGCTGCGGGCGATCCTCGGCGATCCGGCCCGCGTCGACGAGCTGATCGTCTCCGAGCTCGACGAGGTCGACTCCCGCTACGGCGACGAGCGCCGGACCGAGATCACCCACTTCGAGGGCGACATGAACATCGAGGACATGATCGCCGACCAGCAGATGGTGATCTCGATCACCCACTCCGGCTACGTCAAGCGGCTGCCGCTGGTGACCTACCGCCAGCAGCACCGCGGTGGCATCGGCGTCATGGGAATGGACATGAAGGAGGGCGACTACATCGAGCACCTGCACATCTGCTCGACCCACGACTTCCTGCTCTTCTTCACCAACCGCGGCAAGGTCTACCGCCTCAAGGTCTACGAGCTGCCCGAGGGCTCGCGGACGTCCAAGGGCCGGGCGCTGGTGAACGTGCTGCCGCTGCGCGACGGCGAGAAGGTGATGGCCGTGATCCCGACCCGCGACTTCTCCGAGAACAAGTTCCTCGCCTTCGCCACCTCGAAGGGGCAGGTCAAGAAGACCGAGTTCACCGCCTACAACACGCCGATCCGCGCCGACGGGATCATCGCGATCAAGGTCCGCGACGGCGACGAGCTGGTCCAGGTCCGGCTGACCTCGGGCGAGGACGATCTGCTGCTGGTCTCGAAGTCCGGCCATGCTTCGCGCTTCCACGAGACGGCCGTGCGGCCGATGGGGCGCGACACCTCAGGCGTCAAGGGCATGAACGTCTCCGGCAAGTTCAACGGGGGCCAGAACTGCGTCCTGGCGATGGACGTCGCCCGCGACGACGCCGAGCTGCTGGTCGTGACCGAGAACGGCTACGGCAAGCGCACCGCGGTCGCCGAGTACCCGATCAAGGGTCGCGGGACCAAGGGCGTGCTGACGATCAAGATGACCGCGAAGAAGGGCGGGCTCGCCGGGGCGCTGATCGTGCGCGAGCACCAGGACCTGCTGTTCATCTCCCAGAACGGGATGGTCCAGCGCACCAAGGCCGGCGGGATCTCGCAGATGGGCCGCGCGACCCAGGGCGTGCGGACGATGAACATGCGCGAGGACGATCGCGTCAGCGCCGTCGCCCTGGTGGTCGAGTCCTCCGCCGACGTGGCCGAGGAGGCCGAGACGGTCGCCGAGGCCGCGGCCGAGGGCGCCAAGCCCGCGAGCGACTAGCGCCCCGCCGCGATCAGCGGTTGAGGAAGATCCTCGCGGCGTCGGAGCCCCCGGACGCGACCGCCAGGTCCAGGTCGAGGTCTCCGTCGACGTCGGTGGTGACCATCGAGGCCGGGTTGTTCGCGGCCACCGGGCTCGTGGCGGGCTCCCCGAAGTTGCCCGAGCCGTTGTTGCGGAGGATCGTCAACGTGTCGGAGAGGACGTTTCCGACCGCGAGGTCGGCGTCGGAGTCGAGGTCGAAGTCCCCGGCGACGACCGAGGAGGGCAGATCGCCCACCGTCTCCGGGCTGGAGTTGAGCTCGGTGAAGTTTCCGGCGCCGTTGTTACGGAGGATCGTGACCTGATTCGTCCCCCCGGCGCTGGCCAGGTCGGCGTCGCCGTCGCCGTCGAAATCCGCGGCCGCGATCGCCTCGGCCTCGTCGTTGGTCGTCTCCGGGCTCGTGGCGACCTCCCCGAAGTTGCCCGAGCCGTTGTTGCGGAGGATCGTCAGATCGCCGGTGGAGCCGCTTCCGGTCACGAGGTCGGGGTCGCCGTCGCCGTCGAAATCCAGGACGGCGATCGTGACCGAGCCGTTGGTCGCCTCGGGGCTCGTGCCGAGCTCGGTGAAGTTGGCGGTGCCGTTGTTGCGCAGGATGCTCACGGTCCCGGCGCTGGCGTCGGACGCGGCCAGGTCCAGGTCACCGTCGCCGTCGAAATCGGCCGTTGCGAGCGCGAACGCCCCGTCCGCCGTCTCCGGGCTCGAGGCCCGCTCGGTGAAATTCCCCACGCCGTTGTTGGCGAGGATCGTGATCTCACCGCCGGAGGCTCCAACCGCGAGGTCGGGATCGACGTCCCCGTCGAGGTCCGCGGCGACGATCGAGCGTGGCGGTGAAGCGGCGGCCTCCGGGCTCGAGGCCGGCTCGACGAAGTCACCGGCGCCGACGTTCCTAAGCACCGTGACGTTGTCGTCGAAGAAGTTTGCGAGCGCAAGATCCTGATCGGAGTCGAGGTCGAAGTCGCCCGCCGCGATCGCGAGGGGCGCGTCGCCCGCCGCCTCCGGGCTCGTCGCCGCCTCATCGAACGTGGTCGAGGCGGCGAGCGCCACGCCGGCGAGCGGTCCCGCAGAGGACGAGTGCGGCCGTGGCGGCGAGCGCCGAGGCCCGAATTTGGCGTCGCGGCGCGTTCACGGGCGCGAACCTAGCCGAACGCCCGCGAAATGCACCGGGCAGACGCCTAGCTTCAGGCGGGCTCAGGCTGCAGCCGCGGGCCGATCGCGGCGCCGCAGGGCTCGGCGAGCCGATCGGCGGCGCCGTCGGCGAGGCACGGGTTGTCGGCAGCCTCTGCCTCGCGCCCCAGGCTGCGCCGCAGCTGCGCGAACGCCGCCAGGCCCAGCAGCGCCGGGACGCCGAGCTGGAAGACGCGGTAGGCGATCACGGCGGCCCCCGCGACCGCGACCGGGGTGCCGAGGAGGCCGAAGGCGAGGATCAGGCCGCCGTCGGTGCCGCCGACGCCGCCGGGGAGCGGGACGAGCCCGCCGAGCTGACCGACCGCGTAGGCGAGCACGAACGCGCCGGCCGAGGGCGCGCCGCCGCCCGAGCGCCGTGAACGCGAGGGCGAGGGCGACGACGTCGAGCGCCATGTAGCCGATCGCGCCGACGGTCACCAGAGGGCGTCCGGAGAGCAGCGCGATCGAGTCGCGGATCCCGCCGGCGAGGTGGACGCGGCCGGCGGCGATCGCGTTGCGGACCTTGCCACCGCGCTTGCTCTCGCCGCCCTCGAGCACCCGCGGAAGCAGGACGATCGCGGTCAGCGTCAGGGCTGCGCCGAGAGCCGGGATCAGGGCGATGCCGGCGGCGGCCTCGCCGGGGAGCAGGCCGAGGCCGAGGCCGACTCCGGCGACGATCACCGCGAGGAAGTTGATCGAGCTGGTGACGAGGAAGAACGCGACCGTCCGCCGGCCGATCCGCTCGGCGGGCATGCCGACGCGGCGCAGCGCCCAGGCGCCCGAGCGCGAGGCCCCCGGCGCCGCCGGTCGGCAGGAGCACGTTGGCGGCCTGCTCGGCCATCCCGACCTCGTAGGAGAACCTCCAGCTGAGCCGGCGGGAGAAGACGCCCCGGAAGGCCGCGACGAACGCGAGGCAGGAGCCGACCTCCACGAGGGCGACCAGGGCGACCAGCGTCAGGTCGGCGCCGGCGAGGCGATCGCGGAGGTCGCCGAGCCCGGGGAGTGTGAGCACGGCACCGACGATCAGGGCGGCGAAGACCGCGATCTCCACCATCCGGCGGCGTCCTTGCCAGTGCCCGGGATCCATCTCGGGGTTCACTACGTCGACAGCGTCCGGCTGGTTCATGTTCTCAGCCTCTCCGATCACGGCTCTCGGTTAAGTGAGACCGGTCACGGGGGCCGAATTCATCGGTTCGGGCTTCGCCCCGCCTCCGCGTCTGCTTCAATCGAATCACCAGAGAAAGGAGGTGGTCCGAACTTGAGTGACAGTAGTTTCGGGACGCTGGAGGTGCGGGGCCGCTAGTCGGCCGCTCCATCCGCCCGGCGGGCGACCGTCGAAGCGGACGAGCAGCGTGCGAGCCGCCTGGCGGAATCCAACCCCAGGCACCGGCGGGCACCGGAGGCCGGGACCAGTCCCACCCGGCCACGAATCCGCGAACCGCCCAGAATCGCACCTTGGAAGGGCCGCCCGGCAACGGGCGGCCCTTCGCTATTCAGGCTCGAAAGTCGGACGCGAGCGGCGCACCCCGACGCGCTAGGCGACGATCAGGTAGGGCTCCCAGGCCACGGGGACCCGGGGGGCCGCGATCCGGATGAACACCGTGGGGCCCGGGGGCCGCGGCCGGTTCGCGGGATGCATCTGTGCCTCGCGCGGCATCCTGCTGCCCTTCTTGCGGTTGCAGGGCGCACAGGAGGCGACGATGTTCTCCCAAACCGACTCGCCGCCCCGGCTGCGCGGGATCACGTGGTCGACGGTCAGCCCGGAGGCCTCCCGGCCGCAGTACTGGCAGGTGTAGGCGTCGCGGGCGAGCACGGCCTTGCGGGTGATCTTGCGACGGTGGACATCGCGCGGGATGCGCACGTAGCGGACCAGGCGGATCACGCACGGGCGGTCGAGCTCGAGCAGCTCCGAGTGCAGCACGCCCTCGCCCTTCTCCAGCACCTCGGCGCGCGCCTTGAGCACGAGCACCGTCGCGCGCCGCACGGTGCAGACGTTGATCGGCTCGTAGCTCGCGTTGAGGACGAGCACCCGCCCGGCGGTCGTCCGCGCGCGGGTGCTGGTGTTGCCGCTGAGCGAGTGGCTGACCTGGGCTCGTAGCGCCGCTCCCGGGGCGCCGCGGCGTCCGCCCCGCGCCTGGGGCGGCACCCTACCTCGGGGTCAGCGAGGTCCTCCATCGTGCGGAGATTGTAGACCGGCCGATCGGCCGTCAGTCAGCACCCGGGATCCCGCGCACCTCGAGCGGGTAGCTGCCGAGGATGCGGACGCTCTCGGCCTTGCCGCGCAGCGCCTCGATCGCCGCCTCGACCGCCGGGTCCGAGGCCGAGCCCTCGAGATCGCAGAAGAACATGTACCGCCCGAGCCCCCGCCGGAGCGGGTCGCGACTCGATCCTGGTCAGGTTGACGTCGCGGCCGGAGAACTCGGTCAGCGCGTCGACAAGCGCCCCGGGATGGTCGGCGCCGAGCTCGGAGAAGCTGAGCGTCGTCTTCCAGGGGCCGTCCCCGGCCGGCTCGATCCCCTCGGGTGCGAGCCAGACGAAGCGGGTGACGTTGTCGGACTCGTCCTCGACCCCGGCCCGGAGCACGACGCAGTCGTAGATCGCCGCGGCGGAGGCCGCCCCGAGCGCGGCCCACGGCAGCTCCGAGCCGGCAACCGTCTGCACCGCCTCGGCGGTGCTCGCCGCGGGGCGCACCTGCGCCGCCGGCAGCTCGGAGCGGATGAAGCGCGAGCACTGCGCGCTCGCCTGCGGGTGCGAGATCACGGCCTCGATTCGCTCGAGCTCGAGTGGGCGACGGGCGATCAGGGTGGTCGAGATCGGCTGGTCGTGCTCGCCGACGATCGTCACCGAGGGGGCGTCGAAGGCGAGGGCGTCCAGGGTTGCGCGCACAGACCCCTCGATCGAGTTCTCGAACGGGACCAGCGCGCGGTCGGCGCCGTCGCCCACCGCCGTGATCGCGTCGAAGATCGTCGCCGAGGGCAGCGGTTCGAGCTCGGCGTCCCCGGCCGCCGCGCGCAGGGCGTCCTCGCTGAAGGTGCCGGCGGGGCCGAGGTAGGCGACGCGCATCGCGGCCAAGCTTAGGCGCGGGCCCGTGGTCGCCCGTGTGGCGGGGTCAGTTGAACGTGACCGTGTAGGTGGCGGCGTTGTTGTCCGAGACTTCCTCGCCGGGCACCGGGAGGACCTCGATCGTGAGCGTCAGCGGGACGTCGGTGTCGGGCACGTCCTCCAGCCCGAGGGTGATCGTCTCGATCCCCTGCGCGTCGAGCTTCGCGATCGCCCCCTCGCCCTCGAGCGGCACGGCGCCGCCGGAGAAGCTGTAGCTGACCGTGACGTCGCTCTCCTCGGTATCGCCCTGGTTCTGGACCTCGACCTCGATCTCGGGCGCGCCCTTGCCGAGCGAGACGCTGTTGTCGGCATCGGCCGTCAGCGGCGTCTTGTCGATCGTCGTGGACAGCAGGGCGAGTCCGTGGACGCCCTGGGTCGCGCCCGCGTCGCCGGCGAAGGTGCTCAGCACCGTGGTCAGCTGGAGGTGGTCGAGCCATCGATCGACGGGCTCGGGGAGGAAGACGCTCTCCGGGATCTTCTCGTTGATCTGCTCGTCGGCGAGCACCACGACGATCTGGTCGCGCGCTCTCGCGTAGAGGACGTCGCTGGCCAGGAACTCCCGCATGTTCTCCGCGATCCGGTCGATCGCCTCGCTGCGGTTCTCGTCGCCGAGCGCGTTGGGGATGTCTTCGGCGATCCCGGCGAGGCCGTCGCGACGGAGCTCGAACGCCTGCTCGAGCTCGGCCTGCGCGTCGCTGATCTCGTCCGGGGAGTCGAGGCCCTCGACGCGCTGCAACAGGCCCTCGGCGTTGCCACGGTCGGAGGCGATCTGCGCCTCGAGGCTGAGCTCGTCGGTGTCGTTCGGGCGGGTCCTCGAGCCGGGTGAAGAACTCGCTCGAGAGCTGGTTCGACTGCGCCGCGATCGAGCTCAGGTCCGAGGCGTAGTTCTCGAATCCGCGTTCCTTGCGCGCGTTCAGGCATCCCTTCACCGCGAGCAGCAGGAGGATGATGAGCAGCACTCCGACCCCGAGCGCGATCACGCGACGCAACATCAGCTGCCGCTGGCGCTCGGACCCCCCTCGGCGGGAGCCCGGGCCGGATCCGGCCGGTTGTAGTTCGTCCTCGTCGAGGAAAGACACGATTGAACCGAAGTCGCTTTTTCGGCGGCCAGAGTATGAACCCTGCGGCGGAGGGAGCCGCGGGCAGGAGAGACGCCACGGCCGGCGAACGGAGAAGGTCGTGGCGGACGAGCTGGTGATGGGCCGATTCCGGGTGATCGAGCGGATCGGCTCCGGGGGAATGGGAACGGTCTACCGGGCGTTCGACGAACGCCTTCAGCGCCAGGTCGCCCTGAAGGAGGTCTTCGCGCCCGATCCCGAGCGAGTCCTGCGCGAGGCACAGGCCGCCGCCCGCCTCAACCACCCGGCGATCGTCACCCTGTACGAGCTCGGCGAGCGCGACGGCCGCGCGGTGCTCGTCTCGGAGCTGGTCCCGGGCGAGACCCTCGCCCGGCTCCAGGTCGACGGCAGGCTCTGCGACCGCGACGTCGCCGAGATCGCGGCCGACCTCTGCGACGGGCTCGCGCACGCCCATCAGCGCGGCGTCGTCCATCGCGACGTCAAGCCGCAGAACGTGATCGTGCGCGACGAGGAGGCGGCGGGCCGCCGCGCCAAGCTGATGGACTTCGGGATCGCCCGAATCGCCGGCTCCGACACCCTGACCGCCGCCGGCGAGGTGGTCGGGACGCTGGCGTACATGTCGCCCGAGCAGGCGGAGGGCGAGCCCGCCGGCCCGGACTCGGACGTCTACTCGCTCGCGCTGACGGCGTATGAGTGCTGGGCGGGGGTCAATCCGGCCGCCGGCAGGACCCCGGCCGAGACCGCCCGCCGGATCGGCGCCGGCGTGCCGCCGCTGCGCGTCCATCGCCCCGACCTCCCCGAGGGCCTCGCCGACACGATCGACGCCTGTCTCGAGCCGGAGCCGGAGTTGCGCCCGACGCCGGTCGAGCTCCGCGAGTGCCTCGAGGCCGAGATGGACGGGCTCGACCTCGACCCGCTGTCCCCGTCCATCGGCGACGACCCGCCGAGCGGCTCCGGCCACCACCGGTCGGCGCGGAGGCTCGCGGTGCTCGCGGCGGTGGCCGCGGGGCTGATCGTGCTCGCCGGGCCGGCCGGCGCCGCGGGGGCCGCGCTCCTGCTCGGCGTCCTCTGCCTCCCGTCCGCTGATCGCCGGAGCCACCGGCGCCGGGCTGGCGCCGATCGCCGCCCCGGCGCTCAGCGCCGCCGGGCTCGGCGGGGCAGCCGCGGTGCTCGGGGCCGCCGGGCCGACCGCGCTCGCCCGCGCGATCCTCGGTGCCGGCGCCTGGTTCTGGCTCCTGGCCGGCTCGCTCGTGCTCGGCTGGGGCCCTGACCTCGGGATCGCCGCGCCGGCGCCGGATGGGTGGGCCTCGGACCCCTCGTTGGCGGTCGACGCGGTGCTCGCGCCGCTGGCGAGCGTCGACTCCCTGCTCGGCGCCGCCGTCTTCGCCGCCGCCGCCGCCGCACTCGGATGGATCCTCGGGGCGCGTCACGCTTCCCTCGCCCTGCTCGGAGCGATGCTCTGGGCGGCGGGCGTGGTCACCGCCCTCGGCGCGGTCGGAAACGGCGCCCTCGGCGACGCCCCGCTGGGGGTTGTCTGCGCCGCGGCAGCCGCGGTCGCGGTCGAATTCGCCCTCCGCGGCCGGAGCGGCCCGCTGGGCGGGCGCCTGCGCGGAGCCGGCGGCCCGGCCTTCGCCCCTTCGAGGTGAGCGATCCTGCGATTACCCGCTCGGATCGCCGGCGCGCACCCGGTCTCTAGGATTTCGCATCACCAAAGCCGGGTACCGGCCGCTTCCACGTGCCCGAGAGAGGCCAACCATCAGCGTTCTACGCAACCTTGAGCAACGGATCGAGAACCTCGTCGAGGGCGTGTTCAGTCGCGCCTTCTCGTCGCAGGTCCAACCGGTCGAGATCGCGCGCAAGCTGGCCAAGGAGATGGACGCCCACCGCACCGCCTCGGTCTCGCGCGTCTACGTGCCGAACCAGTACACGGTCTGGCTCTCCGCCGAGGATCGAAAGCGGCTCGAGGGCTACGAGCGCTCGCTCGAGCAGGAGCTCTCGGCGTACCTGCTCGAGCACGCCCGCCGCCACGACTACGCGCTCCTGACCCGGCCCGAGGTGAACCTCGAAAGCGACGAGCGGCTGCGGCTGGGGGAGTTCGGGATCCAGACCAGGCTGGTGAAGCCGCCCGCCCGCCAGGGCGAGGCGCCCGAGCAGGGCGAGCAGGGCCACACGATGGTCTACAGCGTGCCCCCGAAACAGACGAAGTCGCGCAAGCGACAGCCCGCGGCTCACCTGACCGAGACCAAGGCGATCGTCTCGCTCGACGATCGCCGCTACGTGCTCGACGGCCCGACGGCGGTCCTCGGACGCTCGCGCGAGTGCGACTGCGTGCTCAACGACCCCAACGTCTCCCGCCGCCACGCCGAGCTCCGCCGCGGCCCGACGGGCGACTGGCAGATCGTCGACCTGCGGTCCACCAACGGGGTCAAGGTCAACGGGCGCCAGGTCGACGCCTCGCGCCTCGGGCCCGGCGACGAGGTCGTGCTCGGCACCGTCCGCTTCGTCTTCGATATCGAGCAATAGCTTGGACACCGAGCCCATCGCGGTCGCGCTCAAGTTCGGCTTCCTGGTCGTTCTCTATCTGTTCCTGCTTCTGGGTCTCGCGCAGCGCCCTGCGCGAGCTGCGCCGGTCGGGCCCGCCGGCGCCGGAGGCGACCGGCTTCCACCAGCTCGGACCCGGAGGCCGCTCGGCGCCCACCGACGCCTGGCTGGTCGCGGTCACCGGCGGCGGGTTGCCCGCGAACGAGCGTTACGACCTCTTCGGCGGGCTCTCGATCGGACGCTCCGGGGAGGCCGACGTACGGATCGACGACCGCTTCGCCTCGTCGATCCACGCGCGCCTCTACTCCCGCGGCGCCTCCTACTACGTCGAGGACATGGGCTCCACCAACGGCACGTTCCTCAACGGCGGCCGGCTCTCAGGGGAGGCGGAGCTCTCCGATCTCGATGAGATCAGAGATCGGCGACACCGAGCTGCGGTTCGAGCTCCAGGTCCCCGGGGCGGACTGATGGCCCTCCGGGTAGCCGAGCAGGCGTTCCGGTCCGACACCGGGCGTCAGCGGACCGCGAACGAGGACTCGTACTACGCGCAGCCGCCCCTGTTCGCCGTCGCCGACGGCATGGGCGGGGCGCAGGCCGGCGAGGTCGCCTCGCGGATCGCGGCCGAGTCGTTCGAGCCCGCGGTTCGCTCGGGCGAGTCGCCAGAGGCCTACCTGCGGTCGATCGCCGAGAGCGCCAACGAGCGCATCCACAGCCTCTCCCAGAACGACTCGACGCGCTCCGGCATGGGGACGACCCTGACCGCGGCGATCGTCGAGGGCGACGAGGTCTCGTTCGCCCACGTCGGCGACAGCCGCGCCTACCTCTGGCGCGACGGGGAGCTGCGCCTGCTGACCTCCGATCACTCGCTGGTCGAGGAGCTGCGCCGCCAGGGCCGGCTCACCCCAGAGCAGGCAGAGGACCACCCCCAGCGCTCGATCATCACCCGCGCCCTCGGCCCCGAGGCCGAGGTCGAGGTCGACACGCTCACCTTCAGCGCCCGCCCCGGCGACGTCTTCCTGCTCTGCTCGGACGGGCTGACGACGATGGTCAAGGACGACGGGATCGCGGCGGCGCTCGCCTCCTCGGCGAGCCTCGAGGAGTCGGTGACGCGCCTCGTCGGCGAGGCGAACGAGGCCGGCGGCCGCGACAACATCACCGTCGTCGCCTTCCGGCTCGAGGGAGCCGAGGAGGGAGCCGTCGCCGACGATGCGACCCTGATCGGCCCGAGCGCCGACGAGGCGGGAATCTCCGCCGAGCGTGTCCGGACCGCGGCCGCGGGACGGGCGACGGGCGACGGGCGACGAGCACCGCGGCCCCCGAGGCGCAGCCGCTTGCGCACGGTGACCAAGGTCCTCGTGGCGCTCGCGATCGTCGCGTTGATCGGCTTCGGCGCCTGGTACGGGGCCCGCCAGGTCTACTTCCTCGGCATCGACGAGGGGGGTCGTGTGACCCTGTACCGCGGACTCCCCTACGAGCTGCCGCTCGGGATCAGCCTGTACAGCGAGGACTACTCCCTCCCGATCCAGGCGTCATCGGTGCCAACCGATCGCCAGGCCTCGGTCACAGATCACGAGCTCCGCTCGCACGACGACGCCGTCGACCTGCTCGACGACCTCGAGGCGGCCGCCGTGACGGCCCCGCCGGCGACGAGCACCGGCGGCCAGGGCGACGGTCAGCAGCCGAGCGGCGGAGGCGGCGGCGGCGGCGGAGGTAACGGCGGCGGAGGCGGAGGTAACGGAGGCGGCGGAGGCGGCCAGGGCGGCGGCCAGGAGCCCTCGTCCGGCGGCGGGCAGTCCGACAAGCCCGGGTCGGGCGACCGCAAGCCGAGGCAGAACGGCGGCGGTTAGGTGCCGGGCGCTTGAGCGCGCGTAACCGGGAGCTGCTCGCGCTCGTGCCGGTGGCGGTGATCGTCGCCGCCGGGTTCGCCGCCGTGTTCATCGTCAAGGACAACGAGGTCTCCGACGTCAGCCTCACCTACGCCGGCTACTTCCTCGGCCTCTGCCTCGCGGCGCACATCTTCCTTCGCATCCGGCTCCCCTACGCCGACCCCTACCTGTTCCCGCTCTGCGCCCTGCTGGCCGCGGTCGGGCTGGTCGTCATCTACCGGATCGACGACAAGCTCGCCTTCGACCAGGCATCGGTCTTCGTCCTCGGGATCGTCCTGTTCTGCCTGACGATCCTCTTCCTGCGCGACTACCACGTGCTCCAGCGGTACCGCTACCTGATCGCCACCGCGGGGATCCTGCTGCTGCTCGCCCCGTTCATCACCCGCAACACCGTCAACGGGGCCTATCTGAGCGTCGACGTCGGCCCGATCTCCTTCCAGCCGGCCGAGTTCGCGAAGATCTGCATCGTCATCTTCCTCGCCAGCTATCTGGCGGAGAAGCGCGAGATGCTCTCGGTCGCGGCGCGGCGCATCGCCGGTCTGACGATCCCGCCGCTCAAGCACTTCGGCCCGCTGCTCGTGGTCTGGGGCGCGGCGATGCTGATGCTGGTCTTCATCCGCGACCTCGGCAGCTCGCTGATGTTCTTCGGCGCCTTCCTGGCGCTGCTCTACGTCGCCACCGGGCGGCTTCTCCTACGTGCTCATCGGCCTCCTGGCCTTCGCGATCGGCGCCTACGCGATCGGCTCCAGCATCACCCACGTCCACGATCGCTTCGACATCTGGCTCGACCCGTTCAGCAAGCCCGAGCCGGCGGGGGCCGGCCAGGTGCAGCAGTCGCTGTTCGCGCAGGCAGACGGCGGCCTGTTCGGACAGGGCCTCGGTGAGTCGCTGCTCAAGCTCCCCGGCCCCTTCGCTCCCCATTGCGAGCAACCGTTCCCCGACTGCGGCAGCATCCTGCCCGCGCCGCACACCGACTTCATCTTCGCCGTGATCACGATGGAGCTCGGCCTGTTCGGCGCCTGCGGGCTGATCCTGATCTACGCCCTGATCGCCGCCCGCGGCTTCAAGACCGCGATCATGGCCCCGGACGGGTTCTCGAAGCTGCTGGCGACCGGGCTCACCGCGGTGTTCGCCCTGCAGGCGTTCGTGATCATCGGCGGGGTCGCGAAGGTGATCCCGCTCACCGGCGTCACGCTGCCGTTCGTCTCCTTCGGCGGCAGCTCGGTGGTCGCGAACATGGTCCTGCTCGCGCTGCTGCTGCTGATCTCCGATCGCGCCCGGCGTCCCGCCGACCGAGCCGGTCGTCGCCGACCCGGTCGATCTCGCGGGGCTGCCGACGTGAACCGGCAGATCATCCGCGTCTACGCGCTCGTCCTCCTCCTCTTCGCGAGCCTCGTCTACTTCACCTCGAAGTGGGCCGTGTTCGACGCCGACGCGCTCCGTGACCGCGACGAGAACCGCCGCCCGCTGATCGAGGAGCAGCAGGTCCCGCGCGGGACGATCACGAGCGCCGACGGGGTCCTGATCGCCGAGTCCAAGCCGGAGGGCGGCGGCCGCGAACCGGTCTACGTGCGGCGACTACCCGCAGGGACCGCTGTTCGGGAATCCCGTCGGCTACAACTTCGTCGCGCTCGGGCGGCGTGGGATCGAGCGCTCGGAGAACGCTCTGCTGAGCGGCGAGCAGAACGAGTTCGAGTCGATCATCGACCAGCTCGCGAACCGGGTGCCGGAGGGGGCCGACATCACGCTGACCCTGAACGCCGCGCGTGCAGCAGCTCGCGATCGACCAGCTGCAATCGGCGATCGCCTCGACCCCCGGCGCGAGCGGAGCCGGCGGCTCCGTGGTCGCCCTGAATCCCTCGACCGGCGCGGTCGACGTCATGGCCTCGGTGCCCGGCTACGACCCGAACGTGCTCAAGAACTCGAAGGCCTTCTCGCAACTCAGCGAGGACGAGTCGGCGCCGCTGGTCAACAGGCCGACCCAGAGCCGCTACGAGCCCGGCTCGACGATGAAGGTGGTGACCGCCGCAGCCGCCCTCGACTCGGGCGAGTTCACGCCCGGGTCGATGCTCAGCGGCGAGACCGGGCTCGAGATCGGCGGGGTGCCGCTCGAGAACGCCGGCGGCGAGACGTTCGGCCAGATCGACCTCGACTTCGCCCTCACGCACTCGGTCAACACCTACTTCGCCCAGGTCGGCGAACAGCTCGGCACCGAGACGATGTTCGAGTACATGGAGCGGTTCGGGTTCTTCAGCGACCCCGAGCTCGACTACCCCGACGACCAGATGATCGCCAGCGGCGTGGTCGACACGGAGTCCGACACCGGCGCGCTGCTCGACTCGGGCGACGCGATCGACATCGGCCGGGTCGCGATCGGTCAGGAGCGGCTCCTGACGACGCCGATGCAGATGGCCGAGGTCGCGGCGGCGGTCGCCAACGACGGCACGCTGATGGAGCCGACCTTCCTCCAGTCCGCGAAGGACCCGGACGGCCGGACCATCGAGGAGCTCGATCCCTCCGAGCAGTCGGACGTGATCTCCTCCGAGAGCGCCGACCAGCTCACCCAGATGATGACCCACGTGACCGAGGAGGGGACGGCGGCTGGACTGACCGTCGGCGGGATCGCCTTCGCGGGCAAGACCGGGACCGCCGAGGTCGACGTCGAGGCCGGGATCAACCGGCCCTGGTTCATCGGCTTCGCGCCCGCCGAGGATCCGCAGGTCGCGGTGGCGGTGATGCTCGAGCGCTGCCAGGGCTGCTTCGGCGGCGAGGTCGCGGGGCCGATCGCAACCCAGGTGATGGAGGCCCTGATCGGAAGCGACGGCTGATGGCGCTCGAGCCGGGCCAGCGCATCAGCGACCGCTACACGCTGGTCAGCCGGCTCGGCAGCGGCGGGATGGCGGACGTCTGGCTGGCGAGCGACGCGATGCTCGGCCGGCAGGTGGCGCTCAAGTTCCTCGACGAGCGCTTCGCCCAGGACGCCCAGTTCGTCGAGCGGTTTCGCCGCGAGGCCCAGGCCGCCGCCGGCCTCCAGCACCCGAACATCGTCGGCGTCTACGACCGCGGCGAGGCCGAAGGCCGCTACTGGATTGCGATGGAGTACGTCGAGGGGGCCTCGCTCAAGGACCTGATCCGGCGCGGGCTCTCCGTTTCCGAGTCGGTCGAGCTGATCCGCCAGATTCTCGCCGGCGCCAAGTTCGCCCACGAGCACGGGATCATCCACCGCGACTTAAAGCCACAGAACGTGCTCGTCGACCGCGAGGGCCGGGCGCGGGTGGCGGACTTCGGCATCGCCCGGGCCGGCGCCTCGGAGATCACCCAGACCGGCTCGGTGCTCGGCACCGCCCAGTACCTCTCGCCCGAGCAGGCCCAGGGCCTGGAGACGACCGCGGCGTCGGACCTCTACTCGATCGGGGTGATGCTCTACGAGGCGCTCACCGGCCGCGTTCCGTTCGAGGCCGAGACCCCGGTGGCGGTGGCGCTGAAGCAGATCTCCGAGCAGCCCCGGCCGCCGTCGGAGCTCAACCCGGCGGTCCCCCCGGCACTCGACGCGGTCGTCCTGCGCGCGCTGGCCAAGGACCCGGCCGCCCGGTACGCCTCGGCCGACGAGTTCCTGCGCGCGCTCGACGAGGCCGAGGGCGCCCCCGTCGCGCCTCCGCCCCCTGCGCCAGAGGCGGTCGCCGAGGAGGAGGAGGAGAGCTGGTGGCGCCGAGCGGCGCTGGCTGATCGCGCTCGCGATCCTCGCCCTGCTCGGCGGCGGCGTCGCCGCCTTCGCGCTCACCCGGCCGACGGACGAGGACGCGAACGTGCCGCTGGTGCTCGGCGACGGCGTCGCGCGAGGCGCGGGCGAAGATCGAGCGCGCCGGATTCGAGTTCGCCCAGCGACCGGCGCCGACATGCAGCCCGGAGGACACCGTGACCGAGCAGGACCCGCCGGCCCGCTCGATCGCCGAGGAGGGCTCCACGGTCACGGTCACGGTCAGCCTCGGGCTGGCAGATCGAGGTGCCCGACGTCACCGGGATGGCCGAGGAGGATGCCGCCGCCCGGATCCGCAACGAGCAGCTGCTGCCGAAGAGCGTCTCGAAGGCATCGCGAGGCGGTCAAGGCCGGCCGCGTGATCTCGACGCTCGCCCGCCGCCGGCGACCAGGCCGAGTGCAAGACGACCGTGACCATGAACGTCTCCAAGGGCGCGAACCTGATCACCGTGCCGGACGTGCTCGGCGCCGAGCAGGAGGTCGCCGAGGCGCGGCTCGACAAGCTCGGGCTGATCCCGGACGTCGACACCCGCGACGCCGACGAGCCCGAGGGCACGGTGATCGATCAGGAGCCGGCGGCGGGCACCGGGCTGCTGCGAGGCGACACGGTGACGATCGTCGTCTCCACCGGCGCCGGCTCGGTGATCGTGCCCGACCTGGTCGGCCAGAGCGAGGACTCGGCCAAGGGCGCGCTCTCGAGCCGCGGCCTGGGCGCCGACGTGGTCGAGCAGGAGACGACCGAGCGCAGCGAGGACGGCCGGGTGCTCGATCAGGCGCCGTCGGCGGACACACGGGTCCGGGCCGGCGATACGGTGACGATCGTCGTCGGTGTGTTCACCGAGCCGGAGCCGACGACCACGACCACGACCGACGAGACGACCACTACGACGACGACCCCGTGAGTCGATGAAGGTCGCGGTGATCTCCGGCGGGCGCTCCTCCGAGCACGAGGTCTCGCTGCGCTCGGGCGCCTCGGTCGCCGGCGGGCTGCGCTCCGCCGGGCACGACGTGCTCGAGGTCCTGATCGAGCGTGAGGGCCGCTGGCTCGCCGCCGGGGAGGAGGTCGAGCTGCGAGCCGCCGGAGGTCTGCTCGACTGCGACGTGGCCTTCCCGGTGCTCCACGGGCCGTTCGGGGAGGACGGCAGCGTTCAGGGCCTGCTCGAGTCGCTGGACGTCGCCTACGCGGGGCCGAGCGTGCTCGCGGCCGCCGTCGCGATGGACAAGCTGGTCTGCAAGCGGTTGCTCGCCTTCTGGGGCCTGCCCCAGGTCGAGTTCTGCGAGGTCGGCGAGCCCGGGTGGCGTGAGCATGCCGCGGCGATGCCGAGGCCGCTGTGGGTGAAGCCGTCGCGGCTCGGCTCGAGCGTCGGCATCTCGCGCGTGCTCAGCCCCGAGAGCGAGCTCGAGACTGCGATCGAGCTCGCCGCCGCACACGACCCGAGGGTGATCATCGAGGCGCATGCGGGCGGGCGCGAGGTCGAGTGCTCGGTGATCGGCAACGCCGGGCTCGGCGTCGACTCCGAGGTCGAGACCTCACTTCCCGGCGAGATCGTCGCGAAGGCGTCGGAGTGGTACGACTACGAGGCGAAGTACGACGAGGGCGGCATGGAGCTGCTCGTCCCGGCGCCGATCGGCGACGACGGCGTCGCCCGGGTCCGTGAGCTCGCCGCCCTCGTGTTCACGGCGATCGCGGGCACCGGCCTTGCCCGCTGCGACTTCTTCGTCCGCGACGACGGGGAGGTCCTTGTCAACGAGATCAACACGATCCCCGGGTTCACAGAGACGAGCGTCTTCGGCAAGCTGTTCGAGGCGACCGGGATCGCCTACCCCGCGCTCTGCGACCGGCTCGTCGAGCTCGCGGTCGAGCGCCACCGGCGCGAGCGCGGCTTCCGTTTCTAGACGGGTCAGGGGGCGCTCGCGAACCAGTCGCGGCCGAACCGGCGGATCTCTTCACCGCCTCGCGTACGGCGCCTCGCGGGATTCGATGACGAAGAAGCCGATGCCGCTGCGTCGCCCTCCGACATTCCGACCCTGATCGGACGTTCGTGAAGCTCCGCGAGAGCCGTGCGCTCCTTCTTCGGACCCCGAACACTCCCAGCCCTCGACCTGCGCCGGACAGGGTCACGTCGCTGACCTCGACCCGGCCCTCGCCGTCGGCGTCCGCCAGCTGCGTGAACCAGATCAGGTAGTACCTGGCGGGCTCGGCGACGTCGAGCTCGATGAGCTGCTGCGCGTCCGCCGGTCCATCGGTCGAGCCGACGGGCTCGCCCCAGTCGGCGAGCGCGTCCGGGGGGCCGCTCGCCGCCGCGTAGATGTCGGCGCTCCAGCCGCCCGAGGTCGTTCCGACGGTCAGGGTCTGGCCCTCGACCGGCTCGTCGCTCCCGACGATCAATCCCACGCCGGACTTGCCCGAGAGCGAGATGTCGGGCCCGGCGTTGTAGGTCTCGGTCTGCCAGGTGGTGTTCGGGATCCCGTCGATCGCCAGCTTGACCTCGTCGGGGTGCTCCCCGTCGCCGCCCTCGGGATCGAAGTCCTGAGCGCCGGTGAGCTCGATCTCCTCGCCGGTCGGCTCGCCGCCCCCGCCACCGCCCCCGCCGCCAGTGGCGCGGGGAGAATCGTCGCCGCTCAGCAGCGCGATCAGCAGCGCGGCCGCGGTTGCGGCCAGCACCAGGAGGATCCCGGCGAGCGAGACGCGGCGGGAGGTGACGATCCGCCGGCGCCGGGGAACCGAGTCGAGGACCGTCGTCGCCTCCCCGGTCGAGCGACCGGCCCGGGCGACCTCGACCTCGAGCGCGTTCTCGAGGTCCGCCAGCATCGCGTTCATGTCCGGGTAGCGCTTGTCGGGCTTCTTCTCGGTCGAGCGCTCGACAACCGCGGCGAGCGCCGAGGAGACGTCGCGACGCTCCTTCTGGACGTCCGGCATCTTCTCGTTGACATGCTTCATCGCCACCCCGACCAGGTTGTCGGCCTGGAAGGGGACCTCTCCGGTGAGCATCTCGTAGAGCAGGATCCCCAGCGAGTAGATGTCCGAGCGCGCGTCGACGCCCTTGCCCATCGCTTGCTCGGGCGCCACGTAGTCGGTCGTCCCGAGCACGCGGCCCGTCTTGGTCAGCCCGTCCTGCTCGAGCTCGCGGGCGATGCCGAAGTCGGTGACCTTGGCGCGACCCTCGCTGTCGATGAGGACGTTCTGGGGCTTCACGTCGCGGTGCACGAGCCGGCGCGCATGCGCCGCGGCGAGCCCTCTGCCGACCTCGATCGAGTACGCCGCCGCCTCGTCGAGCGGAAGCTTCCCGAGCCGGTCGATCCTCTGCTTCAGCGTCTCGCCGTCGACGTACTCGAAGACGATGTAGGGGCGCCCCGAGTCCTCGCCGGCGTCGATCACCGCGACGACGTTCGGATGCGACACCTGCGCGACCGCGCGCGCCTCGCGGCGGAAGCGCTCGATCTGATCGGGCTGGTCGGAGATCTCGCGGTGCAGGACCTTGGCCGCGACCCAGCGCTCGAGCGTCTCGTCGCGGGCCAGGTACACGGTCGACATGCCCCCGCTGCCGAGCTTCGACTCGAGCCGGTAGCGGCCGGAGAGCACGGTGCCGGTGAGCGCCCCGGGAGCCCCTGTCGTCGCCTCGCTCATGAGCCTCTCACCAGTGTTCGCCCCGCCGGCGTCCAAGCCTGCGTGAGCGCTCTCTGTGAATCGGTTCCGGCAACGCCACTAGCACCTGACTATTTTCAACCCCCGGCAAGCCGCCGGGTTTCAGTGCCCCCTTCCCTGCATGATGACCCCCGAACGGAGGCAGTCGACAGCAGGGCATTGACAGGCGCGGCCGGATGCCCGACCGTACCTCGCTATCGGGACCGAAAAAGGGGTCTAGGCGACCTGGCGAACCAGCTCGACCAGGTCGGGGTGGGCCTTCTCGGGCGATCCGGAGTCGAACGGCGGGTCCGGGTCGTACTCGATCCCGAGCTGGATCCCCTGCGCGAGCTCCTCGCCGTACTCGAGCGCCGTCAGCTGCAGGGCCATGTCGATCCCGGCCGAGACGCCGGCGGCGGTCAGCACCTTGCCGTCGACGACCACACGCTCGGCAACCGGCTCGGCGCCGAACCGGCGCAGCTCGTCGCGGTAGGCCCAGTGACTCGTCGCCCGCTTGCCCTTGAGCATCCCGGCCGCGCCGAGCAGGAGCGACCCGGTGCAGACCGAGGTCGTCCACTTGGTCTGCTCGTCGGCGGCCCGGATCCACTCGAGCACCTCGGGGTCCTCCATCAGCGGGCGGTTTCCGTCGCCACCCGGGATCAGCAGGACGTCGGGGTCGGCGAAGTCGGCGAGCGCCGCGTCGACGCTGAGGCCGAGCGAGCCCGTGTCCGTGCGGACGTTGCCGGTCTGCTTGCCGACGAAACGCAGCTCGACTCCGGGTATGCGCGAGAGCACCTCGTAGGGCCCGATCGCGTCGAGGGCGGTGAGTCTGTCGAAGATCAGGATGGCGATTTTCATGCTCGCCATCGTGACGCCGTCGCGGGCCGGCGACAAGAGGCAGAAATGCCCATATCCGCTAGGTTCCTGCCAATGAGCGCGCAAGCCCACCGAGTGGCGGTCCTGTGCCTCGAGCGGGTCGTCGCCTTCGACCTCTCGGTTCCCGCCCAGGTCTTCTCTCTCGCCTGGGCCTCAGGCAGGCCGCTCTACGAGCTCACGGCATGCGGCGCCCGCCCCGGCAGCGTCGCGACCACCACCGGGTTCGAGATCGCCGGGGTCGCGGGGCTCGAGACAGTCGCCGCGGCCGACACGGTGATCGTCCCGGGCTATCTGGACGTCTACGACCGCCCGCCGGAGCCGGCGCTTCGGGCTCTGCGGGACGCGGCCGATCGCGGGGCACGCGTGGCCTCGATCTGCACCGGCGCCTTCGCCCTCGCCCACGCTGGGCTGCTCGACGCCCGGCGGGCCACCACACACTGGTTCTCCTGCGAGCAGATGGCCGCTCGCTTCCCGGCGATCGACGTCGATTCCGACGCCCTCTATGTCGAGGACGGGACCGTCCTCACCTCCGCCGGGCTCTCCGCCGGAATCGACCTCTGCCTGCATCTGGTCCGCTCCGACCACGGGGAGCGAATCGGCTCGCGGGTCGCGCGGGCGATGGTCGCCCCACCGCACCGGGCCGGCGGCCAGGCGCAGTTCATCGAGCGCGCGCTGCCGGAGTCGAACGGCGCCCACTCGCTCGAGGCGGTGCGCGACTGGGCGCTCGACCACCTCGACGAGCCGCTCGACGTCGCCACCCTCGCCGCCCGCGCCAGCGTCAGCCCGCGGACCTTCGCCCGGCGCTTCGTCTCCGAGACCGGAACCACGCCGCTTCGGTGGCTCAACGCCCAGCGGGTGCTCGAGGCGCGGCGCCTGCTCGAGCACACGGAGCTCGACGTCGAACAGGTCGCGGCCCGGGCGGGCTTCGGCTCGGCGCCGTCACTGCGCGAGCACTTCCGGCGCGCGACCGCGACCACGCCGACCGCCTACCGCCGAGCGTTCTCAATCATCTAGGCCCGAGTCCCGACGCCTCCACCGCCTGTGCCTGGTCGTTGTAGTAGGCGATGCGAGCGATCTTGCCGTCTCTGAAATCGAGGACCAGCGCGTCGTCACGGGCGATCTCGATCCGGCTCCCGCGGCCTGTGGCGAACATCCGGAACAGCGATACCACGCGGTCGCCGCTGGAGAGCACCTCGCCCTCCTCCGTCCGCCAGGAGTCGAAGCTCTCGTTCCAGCGTCCGATCCACGCCCAGAACGAGTCGTGGCCGTCGGCATCGGGGAGGTCGTGGTCGTCGACCTGCACGTCCGGGGTCAGCTCGGCAGACGCCGCCTCCATGTCACCCGCCTGCAGCGCCGCGGAGAACCGGCGCAGCGTGGCGACGTTCTCAGCCTCGGTCACGAGTCGGGAGTCTTCCTGGGCTGCGGCACGCTCAGACCCGTTCCACCACCCCGGCGCGGTCGGTGACCGTCCCGATCCGGCTCGCGGCCGGGTAGTGGTCGCGCAGCAGCCGCAGGGCCGCTCCCTCGTCCGCCGCGGCGACGACGCAGACGAAGCCGCAGCCCATGTTGAAGACCTCGTACATCTCCTCCTCGGAGACCGCGCCGAGCTCGGCGATCAGCTCGAACACCGGCGGGACCGCGAGCGGCTCGTCGATCAGGTAGCCGACCGGGGCGGCGAGCCGCAGGAGGTTGCGCAGGCCGTCGCCGGTGATGTGCGCGAGGCCGCGGACGTCGAGGCTCGACCCGAGCAGCGCGAGCACCGCGGGCACGTAGATCTCGGTCGGCTCGAGGAGGACCTCACCCAGCGGCCGGCCGAGCCGATCGTCGCCGAGGTCGACCTCGGCGAGCGCCCGGCGCGCGAGCGTGTAGCCGTTGGAGTGCAGCCCGGAGGACGGGAGGCCGAGGATCGCGTCGCCGGGCTCGGCGCGCCCGCCATCGACGATCGCGTCGAGCTCGACCAGGCCGATCGCCGACCCGCTGAGCTCGATCCCGGAGACGAGCTCGCCGACCTGGGCGATCTCCCCGCCCGGGATCTCGATCCCGGCGCGCTCGGCGCCTCTGCGCAGCGCCGACCCCGATCGCCGCGGTGACCTCGGGGTCGGCTTCGCGGCAGAGGATGAAGTCGAGCATCGCGATCGGCTCCGCGCCGACGCAGATCAGGTCGTTGACGTTCATAGCGATGCAGTCGATGCCGATCGTCGTGAAGTCGCCGAGCCGCTCGGCGATCAGCGTCTTCGTCCCGACGCCGTCGGTGCCGAAGGCGACGCCGGTGCGATCGTCGATCCGCAGCACGCTCGCGTAGTGGCCGGGCAGCGGCACCACTCGCGAGGGCTTGCCGGTCTCGATCAGCTTCAGGCTGCGGACCAGGGCCTCGACCGCGCGATCGGCCCCACGCTGGCTGACCCCGGCTTTCGCGTACGCGTCGGGGTTGGTCATCGTCGACGCATTCTGACCGTCACCGCGGTCGCGAGGGCCATCCGGTAGGCGGCGTACGGCCACAGCGCGCGGTCGCGCTCGACCAGTCCGATCAGCCGCTGCGAGGCCAGGGTCGAGGCGAACGACGCCGCGACTCCGGCGGCCATCGCCCGACCGAGCGCCGGCGAGACGCCCCGCCGGCGAAGGCGCGCGCCCTTGAGCACGGTCGCCCCGACGATCACCGGCAGGGCGACGGTGCGCGAGAGCAAATTGGCGTGCTCGCGGGTGAACCCGCGGGCTCGGGCGGCGGTCAGGGTGGCGCCGTTTCGTGACACGCCGGGCACGAGCGCGGTCGCCTGCGCGATCCCGAGCGCGAGGCCGTCGATCACGCCGGCCTCGCCCGGCCCGCGCTCCTGGGGCCGGGAGTCGGCGACCAGCATCGCCGCGGCCCCGGCCGCGAGCCCGGCGGCGATCGTGCGCGGTCCGCCGAGCCGCGCCTCGATCGGCCGCTCGAGCGCGTAGCCCACGATCGCCGGCGGGACGAACGAGAGCGCGACCACGGCCGCGCGCCGCGCGTCGAACGCGGCCAGCTCCGCGGCGATCTCGCGCCGCTGGCCGATCAAGAGCGCCGCCGCGGTCCCCGCGTGCAGGGCGACCTCGAAGCTCTTGCGGGCCTCGGCGTCGATCTCGCTCCAGCGCCATCCGGCGAGGCGGGGGACGATCGACAGATGCGCGGAGCTCGATACGGGGAGCAGCTCGGTCGGGCCCTGGATCGCGCCGAGGATCGCAGCCCGGGCGATGCTGAGGCCGGGCGCCCGCGCGGCGTCGGCCGAGTCGTCAATCACGCATCTAGGCGGGTCGCGGATCGCGCCAGCGCCGGAACAGCAGGTAGGCGACGCCGATCACGATCGCGGCGAGGACCGCGTAGTCCAGATAGTGGAGGTGATCGCGCCAGTCCTCCCAGTTGGCGCCTACCTCCCTGCCGATCAGCGTCAGGGCCAGCACCCAGGGAATGCAGCCGATCACCGTGAGCACGGTGAAGCGCCAGAACGGCATGCGCGCGACACCGGCCGGCAGCGAGATGAAGGTGCGGATGATCGGCAGCATCCGGGTGATCAGCACGGTGGCGTCGCCGTGGCGCCGGAACCAGGTGTCGGCCCACTCGAGATGCTTGCGGTTGATGTGGATGAAGCGGTTCTTGTCGAGCAGCTCGAGGCGACCGTAGTACCCGACGGCGTAGGCGATCCAGGAGCCGACCAGGTTGCCGGCGACGCCCGCGAACACCGCCCCGAACAGCGACATCTCGCCGGTCGAGACGCTGAAGCCGGCGAACAGCATCGTCGCCTCGCTGGGCACCGGGATGCACGCGCTCTCGAGCAGCATGAGCACGAAGACGCCGACCACGCCGACGGAGTCGATGAAGTCGGTCGCCGCGTTGACGATCGAGTCGATGATCGAGGCGGCGGGCAGCCCCGCCTGCAGGCTGAGCAGGTCCATGCGGGTCGCGGAGGTTACCCGCCACCCGCCCGCGGCCGCCGTACACTCGACCGGCCATGCAACGCCTGACCGACCCCGTCAACAGGCGGCGGGTGCTCGAGTTCGCGGCCGATGCGGCGCTCGCCGCCGCCGCTTTCGCGCTCGCGTTCACGCTCCGGTTCCTCGACGACGGCGGCAACCTCCCCGAGCGCTACGAGACGATGCTGCTCGGCTCGATCGTCTTCGTCGCGCTCGGCAAGGCGCTGGTGATCGAGCTCTTCGGCCTGCACCAGCAGTGGTGGCGCTATTTCCGGCTCCCCGACCTCTGGCCCCTGTTCCGTGCGCTGGCGGTCGCCACCGTCGTGATGGTCATCGTCTTCGTCCTCGCCAAGCCCTACCCGGACAGCCTGCCCCGCTCGGTGATCATCCTGGACTTCATCCTCGCCTGTGCGCTGCTCGGCGGCGCGCGGCTCGCCCGCCGCTCGCTCGCCGAACGCCCGACCCGGCGCGCCGCCAGCGCCCGCTCGCGCGGAAGTGCTCGTCGTCGGCGCCGGCTCCGGCGGGCAGATGGTCGTCAGCGAGCTGAAGCTGAACCCGAACCTCGCCGCCCGCGCGATCGGCTTCCTCGACGACGACCCGCGCAAGCGCGGGATGCGCACCGAGGGCCTCAAGGTGCTCGGGACCACGGACGAGATCGGCGCCGTGCTCGACCGCCTGAGCCCGGACGAGGTCGTGATCGCGATCCCCTCGGCGCCCGGGGTGTTGCGCGGGAAGGTGGTCGCGGAGTGCCGCGAGCGCGACATCCAGGTGCGCACCCTGCCGACCGTGTTCGAGCTCCTGCGCGGCGGAGTGCAGCTCACCCGCCAGCTGCGCGAGGTCAGGGTCGAGGACGTGCTCGGGCGCGACCCGGTGGTGATGGAGCTCGACCGGGTCGGTGCCTACCTCGAGGACAAGCGCGTGCTGGTCACCGGAGCAGGCGGCTCGATCGGCGCTGAGCTCGTCCGGCAGATCGCGCGGGTGCGCCCGCGGCTGCTGATCATGCTCGACCACGCCGAGGACAACCTGTTCGAGATCGACCGCGAGATGACCTCGCACTGGCACTTCACCCGGGTCGAATCGGTGCTCGCCGACTGCAAGGAGGGCGACCGGATGCTCGAGGTGATGCAGCGCTTCAAGCCCGAGGTCGTCTTCCACGCCGCCGCCTACAAGCACGTGCCGCTGATGGAGGCGAACCCGCTCGAGGCGCTGCGCAACAACGCGATCGCGACCCAGGTGACCGCGAAGACCGCGGCGGCCGCCGGCGCCGAGCGCTTCGTCCTGATCTCCACCGACAAGGCCGTCAACCCGCGGACGGTGATGGGGGCGACGAAGGCGCTGGCGGAGTGGATCGTCGCCGCAGCCTCTGCCCGCAATCCCCAGACCGCATTCGAGATCGTCCGCTTCGGCAACGTGCTCGCCTCGTCGGGGAGCGTGGTCCCGATCTTCCGCTCGCAGATCGAGCGCGGCGGGCCCGGTCACCGTCACCCACCCGGACATGAGCCGCTACTTCATGACCATCCCGGAGGCGGTGCAGCTCGTGATCCAGGCCGGGAACCTCGGCGGCGGATCGGGGGAGGTCTTCGTGCTCGAGATGGGCGAGCCCGTGAAGATCATCGACCTGGCTCGGAACATGATCCGGCTCGCGGGCTACGAGCCGGAGGCCGAGATCGCGATTGAGATCGTCGGCATCCGCCCGGGCGAGAAGCTCGAGGAGGAGCTGTTCAACTTCGACGAGAGCCCTCACCCGACCGCGGCGGACCGGATCGTCCGCGCTGTTCGCCCGAGCCCGCTCGACCCGGACTGGGTCGAAGACACGGTCGCGCGGCTGCTGACCCTGGTCGCCGTCGGGCGACGAGGCCGGTCTCGCCGAGCATGTGGTCGACCTGATGCGCGGTGAGGGCAGCGCGCGCCGCCTGCCGGCTTGATCGAATACGGGGCAGACGGTCCCCTCGCTGCCGCCGCCGCCGATCTGGCTAATACTCCCGCCCTCCATCTATGACCGACCTGATCGATCGGATCGGGCCCTACCTCGGCATCGCCGCCTTCCTGGGGCTCGCACTCCTCGCCTTTCTCCTCATCCAGCAGGCACGGGAGATTCGCCGCCTGCGCGAGTGGGCCGGCCGGGCTCCGGAGCGCAAGGACGAAGCCGCCGAGGCGGTCGCGGCCGCTGCCGAGGCGCGCGGCGAGGCCGCTGTGGCGGAGGCGGAGGAGCCGGACGAGGCGCCGCCCGCCGAACCCGGCGCGCGACGGTTCGGCGCCGTGCGCGCCTGGTTCGCCGAGCGATTCGCCGCGGTCGACCGCCGCCTGCCGATCGACCCGCGCTACCTCGCGGCCGTGCTCGCAGCCGCGGTCATCGCCGCCGGCGTGCTCACCAGCGGCTTCGGGCTCTTCGGCGGCGACGAGGCCTCCGGGGGCGGCGGGGGCGGAAAGCAGGGTGGCGGCGGGGACTCGAAGCCGGACAAGGTCGAGGTTGCCGTGCTCAACGCCACCCAGGAGGACGCGGTCGGCGGCGGTGAGGTCTCCGGCGTCCCCGGGCTCGCCGACAAGGTGGCCAAGGACGTCGTCCGGCCGGCCGGCTTCGGTGTCGGCGAGAAGGCCAATGCCGCCTCGGGCTTCGAGCAGACGACGGTGATGTTCGAGGAGGACCAGGACCAGGAGGCCGACGAGCTTGCCGCGGCGGTCAGCGATCAGCTCGGCGAGCCGGACGTCACGCCGATGATCGACGATGTTCGACAGCTTGCCGACGGCGCTCCGCTGGCGCTCGTCATCGGTCGCGACGACGCAAACTTCGGCGACTGACAGGCCGGCGATGTCGGTCTCGGAGATCTTCGACACGGCAGCCGGGTTCATCGCCCTCGGCGCGCTGATCGGGATCGTCCTCCTGCTCCCGCTGTATTTCTCCCAGCGCCGCGACGTGCGGCGGATGCGGGCCTGGATGGCGCGCGAGCCCGCCTACTCTCGTAACGATCTCGCCGCCAGCGAGCAGGCGCTCGACAGCGCCGAGGGCGAGCTCGAGCGGCTGCTCGGGGCGACCCTGGTCGCCGAGCCGCAGCCGGGGACCACCCCGTCGGAGCCGCTGCCCGCCGCCACCCGGGTGACCCACGAGCGGCCCGCGCTCGAGCGGATCACGATGGAGCGCGCGGCGCTCGTGCCCCATCCTCGCTGGCGCCGGTTCCTCACCCGCGCGACCCAGCCCAGGGCCCTGGTCGCGATCGGCGCCGTCGCCCTGCTGCTCGGCGTGGGCGCGATCTTCGCTTCCCAGCAGCTGCTCTCCGACGACGAGGGCCCGCGCGGCCCGCACGTCGGCGCGATCAACCCCGCCGAGGTCAAGATCGCCGTCCTCAACGGGACGGCGATCAACGGGCTCGCCGGCCTGGTCACCTCCGACCTCGACTCGAGCGGCTACGACGTGATCGCGACCACCAGCACAGCGCCGGGCTTCGCGCGCACGGTCGTCCTCTACGCCGACGGGCAGAAGCCCGCAGCGCAGAAGGTGGCCGGCGACCTCGGGGTGAAGAAGAACAAGGTCGATGCCCTGGACCGCGATACGCGCGAGCTCGCCGACGGCGCCGACGTGGTCGTGATCGCGGGCGAGGACAGGGCCTAAGGCCGTTGGCGGACGGGCGCCTAGCCACGCGCCGTCCGATCGCGCTCGGCACGGCCGTGTTCTTCGTCCTGGTGGCCGTGACCCTGACCACGGCCGTGCTCGTCGTCCGGGCGCGGACGCCCGACCTCGTGCTCGAGGTCACCGCTCCGCCGGCCAACCGCCCGGCGTCCCTGAGGGCCGGCGGCAACCCGCCACGGACGGTCGAGATCACCTTCTTCGTCCGCGAGTCGGACTCGCACGCGCTGGTCGGGATCGTCGACTCGGAGGAGAACCTGGTCCGCACGCTCGACAGCGACGTCGGCCTCGACGAGGGCGACCCGGTCACCTACACCTGGGACGGGCGCACGGATGCGGGCGGGTTCGCTCCCAGCGGGCGCTACCGCCTGCTGGTCGAGCTGCCGAGCGAGGACCGCGAGATGATCTGGCCGCGGCGGATCACGCTGCTCACCGGGGCCGGGGCGCAGCTCGAGCAGGCGGAGCCCGCCTCGTCTTGACCGCGTCGGCGCTCGAGCTGATCGGCATCCTCGTCGCCTGCGGCGCCGCGGCCGCGGCACTGGTCCTCGAGGATCGCCGTCTCAGGCACGCCGCGTTGATCGTGGCGCTGATCGCCGCGCCGGCGATCGTGCTCGGCGACGTCTGGGACGAGGCGCGGGTCGTCGACTTCCGCCACAGCCCGGCGCAGGTCGGCGGGGCGCTGGTGGTCGGCGCGATCGCCCTCGTGGTGCTCGCGGCCGTCTTCCGCCGCCGCCCGCAGTGGTTCGCGGTCGCCGCCTTCGCGGCGCTCCCGCTTCGCGTCCCGGTCGAGATCGGCGGGGAGACCGCGAACCTGCTGGTTCCGCTCTATCTGGTGATCGCCTCCGGCCTGATCGCGAGCCTGCTCTCCGGCGCCGAGGTCGCGGGTCGCGGGTCGCGGGTCGCGGGCGTGTCCTCGTGGCCGATGCGCCTGCGCTGGCTCCTGGCCGCCAGCGTCCTCCTGTACGGGATCCAGTCCTCCTACTCGGTCGACGTCCCGAACGCGATCGAGAACATCGGCTTCTTCCTCGTCCCCTTCGCCGCCCTGTTCGTGCTCCTGCTCGAGGCCGACTGGACCCGGAGGCTGGCGCGTCAGGTCGTCGTCGCGGTCGCCGTCGTCGCGCTCGCCTGCGCGCTCACCGGCATCTACCAGTACCTCGCCCGGGACCTCTTCCTCAACCCCGAGCTCTTCGACTCGAACGAGCTGCACGTGTACTTCCGGGTCAACTCGATCTTCTTCGACCCGAACGTCTTCGGCCGCTACCTCGCGCTCGCGATCACGGCGCTCGCGGCCTGCATCGCCTGGGGCGGCAGCCGGCGCGACCTCGCCCTCGCCTCGATCGTCTGCGCCGTGGCGCTGGTGGCGCTCGCGTTCAGCTACTCGATCACCAGCTTCGCCGCCGTGCTCGCCGGCCTGGCGATCGTCGCCGTGTTGCGTTGGAGCTGGCGCGGAGTGGCGGCGTTTGGCGCGCTCGGGCTCGCGGGGCTCGTCGTGCTGGTGATCGCGGGCGGCACGCCGACGAGCGACATCGAGGACGTGCGCAGCATCGACTCCGGCCACGCCGACCTGATGCGCGGCGGGCTGGCGCTCGCCGGCGTGCTCGACGACGACGACGCACGCGACCAGGGCGACTTCGGCCGCCCGATCGCCGGCTACGGCTCGGGCGCCTTCGGGCGGGCGTTCTTCGAGCACATCGAGCAGGCGCGGACGACCGTCTCTCACTCGGAGCCGATCACAGTCGCCGCCGAGCAGGGCGTGATCGGCTTCGTCGTCTACCTGGCCCTGCTGGTCGCGGCGCTCGCGACCCTCCTCGGTGGCCGCCCGGGGAGCTCGCTGATCCGCACGGCCACCGCCGCCTGCTTCGCCGCGATCCTCGTCGACAGCTTCGGCTACACGGGCTTCGTCATCGACCCGGCCGTCTGGGCGCTGCTGGGGCTCGGGGTCGCGGTCCGCGGCGATCCGCCCGAGGACTCCGCGACGATCTAGATCCAGTGTTCGAATACCTTCGCCGCCTGGCGACGACGGGCGCCGCGTACACGGCCTCGAGCGTGCTCTCGAAGCTGATCGCGGTCGCCCTGCTGCCGATCTACACCGGGGCGCTGTCGCCCGCCGATTACGGCGCCGCGGAGGTGATGCTGGCCTCGGTCGTCGCCGCCAGCATCGTCATCCGCCTGGGGCTGATCGAGGCCCTGCTCCGCTTCTACTATCTGGCCGGGGAGGACCAACGGCGCGTGGTCGCGACCGGGTTCGCGGCGCTCTTCTGGACCACGACCGCTGCGGCGCTGGTCGGCCTGGCCCTCGCCGGACCGATCGCCGAGGCGCTGCTGGACCGCCCCGACCCCGAGCTCGGCCGACTGGCCGTGCTCGGTCTCTGGACGCTGACCCTGTGGGAGTACGCGCTCACCCTGCTGCGGGTGGACGAGCGAGCCCGCGCGTTCTTCTCACTCACAGCACTGAACGTGCTCGCGACGATCCCGGTCACCGTCTGGCTGGTCGTCGTCGAGGATCGAGGCGCGGCGGGGATCCTGCTCGGCACCTTCGGCACCGGCGCCGTCTTTCTCGCGTGGCTGCTGTGGAAGGAGCGCTCGCGGCTCTCGCTGCGGTTCGAGTGGCCGCTGTTGAAGCGCATGACCCGCTTCGGGCTGCCCACGATGCCCGCCGAGCTCTCGCTGTACTCACTCAACTTCATCGACCGGATCCTGATCGTCCGCCTCGCCGGGCTCGCCGAGGCCGGCCTGTACGCGCTGGCGATCAAGTTCGCCCAGGGCCTGAACGTGATCGCGCGCGGCTTCCAGCTCGCATGGCCACCGCTCGCCTACTCGATCGTCGACGACGACGAGGCCCGCCGCGTGTACAGCCTCGTCTTCACGTACTTCGCGGCGGTGTGCGCGTTCGCGGTCGCCGGGCTCTGGTTGCTGGCGCGCTGGATCGTCGACCTGCTCGCCGCCCCCGAGTACTTCGACTCCTTCGAGGCGATCGGCCTGCTGTCGACCGGGGTCGCGCTGTACGCGCTCTACCTCGTCCTGGTCGTGATCCTCGGGCGCACCGGGCGAACCGAGTTCAACCTCCCGGCGACGATCGCGGGCACCGTGGTGAACCTCGTCTGCAACCTCGTTCTGATCCCGCCGCTGGGGATCGTCGGGGCGGGGATCGCGCTCGTTGCGTCCTACCTCGTCGTGCTCGTGCTCATGTACGTGCTCACCCAGCGCCTGTTCCCGGTCCCCTACGAGTGGGGCCGCCTGGCGCTGCTCGTCGGGGTCACGGCGACGACCGTCGCCGCCGGGGAACTGCTGTTGCCGACCGAGGGTCTCGGTGGCCTCGCGGAGCGGACGCTGCTCTGGCTCGCGCTGCCGGTGGTCCTGCTCGCCACCGGCTTCTTGAGCCGCGAGGAGCGCGCCGGGCTGCGGCTGATCCTCAGCCCCGCGGCCGTCCGCGAGCGCATGCGGACGCTGGCTAGCGAACCGGCGCCCGCCCGCGGGGAGCCCGACTCGGAGGCCGGCTACTCGGCCGAGGTCTACGAGGCGGTCCGCCGCGACGAGGACCGGCTCTAGGACTACGCCCGGGCGTCGTCGGCGAGCAGCGCCCGGAGGCTCTCGTGCTCCTCGCGGCACGCGGGGCAGCCCTCGAGGTGGGTTCCGAGGCCGGGGATCCGGGCGTCCGCGTCCTCGCCCGCCAGCTCGAGCTCGACGTAGCGATCGAGGAGCTCGAAGCAGCGATCGCAGCCGACCTCCTCGCCCCGCGGGCCGAGCAGGCGCTCGAGCGCATCGTTGCGACTCGCCTCGGCGCTCATCTCAGCCTCCGCTCCGGCCCTGCGCCGGGCGGGCCAGGCCCTGCTCGGCGAGCGTCGTCCGCAGCCGCCGGCGCGCGTCGTGGAGCGTCTTGTAGAGGGCGCCGCGAGTCGTCCCGCGCCGTTCGGCGAGCACGTCGATCGGGATCTCGTTCAGGGCGAGCGCGACGAACACCTCGCGTTGATGCGGCGTCAGGGCGTCCTCGATCCCGGCGCGCACGGCTTCGAGCAGCTCGGAGCGCTCGAGCACCTCGTGCACTGGCCCTGCACGATCGACGAACCAGTCCCAGCCGCCGGGCTCGATCACCACCTCGCGCTCCTGCCAGGCGCGCCGCCGCAGGCGGACGCCCGCTTCGAGCAGGGCGAACTTGTATGCCCAGGTGGTGAAGCGACTCTCGCCGCGGAACTCCCCGAGCTTCGCGAGCACGGCCATCATGGCGTCGTCGGCCGCCTGCAGCGCGAGGTCCTCGAGCTCCTCGCCTCGGACCATGGCCAGCGCCGCGCGACGCCGCCCGAGCTCGAACCGCGCCGCCCGCAGGAGCAGCGCGTGCAGCCGCTCCAGGGCGTGGTCGCGCTCCGGACCGGAGCCGCTGAGCGCGGAGATCCACGCCTCGGACTGCGCCGCCGGGGTGGCCTCGCGATCTTCCAGCAGGCGATCCAACGCAGGCGGAGCATATTCCGCGGTCGCGAGTTCGCTCATCGGCGCCTATGCGACCGCGGCCGAGCACCTCTCACCTCACCGGGCTCCCTCCGAACGCCTCGAGCGGGACGTCGGGATCGGCGAGTCGCGACGGGTCGACCTCGGCCCGCCTGCGGATCACGTCGCCGATCTGATCGGCGACGTCCCAGACGTTGACGTTCATGCCTGCCACCACCCTGCCGTCGCGGAGCCAGAACGCGATGAACTCGCGTGCGGCGCGGTCTCCGCGGAGCACCACCCGATCCCGTGGGTCGGCGAGCCCCGTGTACTCCATTCCGAGCTCGTACTGGTCGCTGAAGAAGTACGGCAGCCGGTCCCAGGACGCCGGCTTGCCGAGCATCGCCCGGGCGGCGACCTCGGGCTGGTGCAGAGCGTTCGCCCAGTGCTCGACCCGGAGCCGGCGTCCGTAGAAGGGATGCGCCACCGACGCGATGTCCCCGGCAGCGAAGATCCCGGGAGCGTCGGTCTCGAGGCGCTCGTCGACGAGGACCCCGTCGCCGACCGCGATCCCGGCCAGCTCGGCGAGCTCGGTCCGCGGCAGCACGCCGACGCCGACGACGACGAAGTCGCAGTCGATCAGGCGGCCGTCGGCGAGGCGCACGCCCTCGACCGCCTCCGAGCCCTCGAGGCGCTCGACGCCCTGTCCGGTGTGCAGCGCGACGCCGCGGTCGCGGTGCAGCTCGGCGAAGAAGCAGCCGAGCTCGCTCCCCAGGACCCGCTCGAGCGGCATCGGCTCGCGTTCGATCAGCGAGACGTCGAGGCCCGCCTGACGGGCGGAGGCCGCGACCTCGGCGCCGACCCAGCCGCCGCCGATCACGACCGCGTGCCCTCCGGCCTCGAGCCGGCGCGCGAGCGCGTCAGAGTCGGCGAGCGTGCGCAGGTAGTGGACCCCGTCGAGCTCAGCTCCGGGGATCGTCAGCCGCCGCGGCTCGGCGCCGGTGGCGAGCAGCAGGCGCTCGTATCCGATCCGCTCGCCGTCGTCGAGCTCGACCCTCCGCGCCGCGGTGTCGATGCCCACGGCGAGCCCCTGCCGGAGCTCGATCTCGTGGTCGCTGTAGTAGCCCTCGGGATGGACGCGGGTGTCCTCGCGAGGCAGTTCGCCGCGCAGGTAGTCCTTCGACAGCGGCGGACGCTCGTACGGGGCCTCGTGCTCGGCTCCGATGAGCACGATCGGGCCCTCGTGGCCCTCGTCGCGCAGGAACTCGGCCGTCTTCGCCCCGGCCATCCCGGCGCCGACGATCACATGCGCCGCGCTAGCCACGGGCCGCTCCTCCGGCGAGGGCGAGGAACTCCTGGCGGGTGCTCGGGTCGTCGCGGACCTGCCCCAGCAATGCCGAGGTCACCGTCGTCGCGCCCGGCTTCTGCACGCCGCGCAGCGACATGCACATGTGCTCGGCCTCGATCACCACGCCGATCCCCCTCGGGGCGAGCTCGCGCTCGAGCCAGCGGGCCACGTCGGTCGTGAGCCGCTCCTGGACCTGGAGCGAGCGGGCGAAGAGCTCGACCACGCGGGCGAGCTTGGAGAGCCCGATGATCCGCTCGCCCGGGAGGTAGCCGATCGAGGCGACGCCCACGAACGGGAGCAGGTGGTGCTCGCACAACGAGTGGAACGGGATCTGCCGGGCGACGACGAGCTCGTCGTAGTCGCCGTCGTTGGGGAACGTGGTCGGGACGAAGCCCTCCGGGGTGCGCAGCAGCTCCTCGTAGACCTCGACCATCCGGCGCGGGGTCTCGCTGGTCGCCTCGGATTCGAGGTCGATCCCGAGCGCCGAGAGCAGCTCAGCCGCGGCTCGCTCGGCCCGGTCGTGGTCGATGTCGGTGTTCTGCGACGGCACTGCCCGCAGGGGGGCCGTCAGCGGTTGGATCGTGTTCATGCCTCCTTTGCGACCGCGGAGCGCCCGGTCTTACCTCCTAGGCTTGAGTGCGTGGAAGAGCCGAGTGCGGACTGGGAGCGGCGGATGGCCGCGGTCTGGGCGTCGAGCGACGAGCTCGGCGAGGAGGGGCTGCTGACCGCGGTCGAGGAGCTCGCCGCCGAGCTCGGAGAGGACAGCGCGGTGGCTGCCTACGAGCGTGGCTCGTCGCTGGACTCCACCGGCCATTCCGACCTCGCGGTGCCGGCGTACCGGAGGGCGCTCGAGCTCGGCCTCGGAGAGGACCGGCGCCGCCAGGCGGTGATCCAGCTCGCGAGCTCGTTGCGCAACCTCGGCGAGGCGTCGGAGAGCGCCGCGCTCCTGCGCGCCGAGCGCGACCGCCGCTCGGACGAGCTCAACGACGCGGTCGACGCGTTTCTCGCGCTGGCCCTGCTCGAGCTCGGGCGCGAGCGCGAGGCCGCGGGATTGGCGCTCGGCGCGCTCAGCGGCCATCTCCCCCGCTACCAACGCTCGCTGGCCAACTACGCACGCGAGATCTCCCCGCGCTAGGCGCTCAGCCCGGAGGCAGCCATGGAGGCGCAGCGCAAGCCTCAACGGTCGACCACGGACGCCTCACCCCTTCGCTGCCAAGCCACGGGTGGGCGTCGCCGCCCGCGACAACGGCCGGCCATGCCGGCGTGCCTAACGCGTCCTGCCGCCCGATGTGGATCCGGGAGGAGCGCGCCTTGCGTGACGTTCGTGACGCTTCGGTGCGCGTTGGCCGCCCGCCGTTGCCGAGTGCCATCTAGACCACGTATACGGTGGTCAAGATGACACTCGGCGGGGAAGGGGGCGGCGGGGGCAGTGAGTTCGTGACGTTGGCGCCGCACTTTGCGTGGGATCAGGCGCAGAGACCCGGGCCACCCACCCCCCTCAATGCCGGGCCACGGTTGGCGTCGCCGCCCACGACGGCGGCTGGCCACGCCGGACCGCGCGACGACGCCGTGACGCCGAAGGCGATGACTACGTGGAGCATCTCGGCGGCGGGGGCGGATACGGGTCCGCGATGCGCCTCTATCCCAGGCGCGGCCTCGCCGTCGTTGCGATGGCCAACGTCTCCCTCTCGTCCTTTCGCTACGCCGACTTGGTCGAGCTCTGAGGCGGGCGCCAGCGCTCCCCCTCCGCCAGGCGGCCGAACCCCACCCAGAGCGCGTTCATCGCCGCGGCGACGACCTGATCGCGCGGGACCTCGCGATGGTCGTACCACCACAGCGCCAGCCCGGCGATCGCCGAGCGCAGCAACTCGATCACCATCTCGCGCGCGACCTCGCCTCCATCGCCGGCGATCTCGGAGCCCCCGGGCAGCGTCTCCAGCAGCGGGAGCAGGCCGCGACTCGACTGCGCCTGGATCTCGCGGTGGGCCGCCTGCACCTCGGCGTCGCCGCTGGTGTCGCGGAAGATCATCCGCCAGGCGTACGGGTGGGACTCGACGTAGGCGAACCAGGCGTCGAGCGCCCGCGGGATTCGCACTTCGGCCGGCTCGTCGCCGACCAGATGCGCCGCCCAGACGGTGCGCATCTCGGCCAGGTGGCGCTCGAGCAGCCGCGCGTGCAGATCGGCCTTCGACTCGAAGTGGTCGTAGACGATCGGCGCCGAGACGCCCGAGCGGCGGGCGATCTCGTCGATCGTCGCCGCCTGATAGCCCCGCTCGGCGAACACCTCGGTGGCCGCCGCCTCGATCACGGCTCGTCGCTCGGTGGGCCGCATCCGCGTGCGGGGCGGCATACCTAACGCCTCTTAGGTAAGCTTCGGCTCATACCTAACGACCACTAGGTTAGTGCCCAGCGCCGACCGAATGGAGAGCCGATGACCGAGCACGCAGCCTCGCCGCCCGTCCGCCTCACGCCGCCTCTGCCGGCTCCTGGACCCTGTTGCAGAAGGGGGTGCTCGCGATCTGCGTGTTCCAGCTCGGCTGGGCGCTCGCCGGCTTCCTCGCCGAGCCGACCTTCGACTTCGGCGATGACGCCGCGACCGAGACCGTCCTCTGGGTCGATTTCAACGGCGTCCACGCGCTCTCCGGCCTGCTGCTGTTTGTGCCGGGGCTGGTGGCAGCGACCCGGCCCGCGTGGGCGCTGCTGTACGCGTTCGCCGCGGCGGGAGCGCTGATCGCCACCGGCCTCTGGGCGCTCGCGAGCACCCAGCCCGCCTACGTGTTCACCTTTCCCAACAACGAGCGCGACGCGGTTCTGCACCTCGCCACCGGCGCCCTGTTCTGTGGCCTCGGTCTGGTTCAGGCCCGCCGCGACCGCGCCGCGTTGTAGGCCTCCGCGGCCTCGCGGACCCCCTCGCCGCGCCCCGGGCGCAGCGCCTGGCGCGCGTGCAGGGCGTACAGGCGCCGGTCGTGGCCGGGGAGCACTGCGGCGGCGAGAGCCCGCAGCGCATAGGGCATGGCCAGCAAGGGGCGCAGCCCCAGCGCCACTGCGGCCCCGTGGTGCTTGCGCAGGTACCGGTCTCGCCCCCGGTGGAACTCGACCACGCGCCGCTCGCGGGCGGGGAGGTCGGTGGCCAGCTGCTCGTGGTGGACGGCGACGGCGTCGGGGACGTAGAGGACGGTCCAGCCGGCGTCGCGCAGGCGCTTGGCGAAGTCGGTCTCGTCGGAGTAGACGAAGAAGTCGGAGTCGAGGTAGCCGACGGCCTCGGCGGCCCGGCGGCGGACCAGCATCGCCGCCGACTGGACCCAGCCCACCTCCCGCACGTCCCGGCCGCCGCTCTCCGTGACCAGCCACCGGTGCAGGAAGACCGCGCTCGCCAGCGCGGTCGCCGGGCCGGGCAGCCGCCACGCGCACGGCTGCGGCCCGCCCGCGGGGTCGAGGAGCTGCGCGCCGGCGGCGCCCGCCCGCGGATCCGCGCGCAGCGCCTCGACCAGCGCCTCGACCGCGCCGCCGCGCAGCTCGGAGTCCTCGTTGAGCAGCAGGCAGAGCTCGCCGCGGGCCTCGCGCAGGAGCAGGCTGTCGAGCGCCGCCTTGCCCTCGCGCCGCTCGCGGCGCAGGAGCCGCAGCGGCCCTCCGGGCTCCGACTCGCCGGCTCCCAGGGCCGCGACGGCAGCGGCCGAGCCGTCGTCGGACGCGTTGTCGACCACCAGGATCTCGCTGTCGAGATGTGCCGGCGCGTGCTCGCGGATCGCCGCCAGACATGCGAGCAGGAGCTCCCGGCCGTTGGTGTTGACGACGCAGTAGGAGAGATCCACCGGAAGAATCGTTCCTGATGCGCGTCCAGGTCGTCGACCCCCCGGCGTTCACGCCGCCCTACGACCGCGCCCTGTGCGCGGCGCTCGCCGCCGCCGGGGCGGAGGTCGAGCTGGTTACGAGCCGGTTCGAGTACGGCCCGGTCGCCAGTCCCCGGCGGCTATCGAGGTGAGCCGAGCTCTTCTACCGCCGCTCGACCCGGCGCGGGCTCGAGGCGCCCGGGCGCCGGGGCCTGCGGCTGGCCGAGCACGTGCCCGGCATGCGGCGGCTGCGCAGCCCATGCGCGCGCCGCCGACCTCGTCCACCTGCAATGGCTGAGCGTCCCCGACCTCGACCGCTTCCTGCTCCCGGGCCGGCCGCGGGCGTTCACGGTCCACTACCCGCTGCCCGGCTCGTCGCCGGGCGCTCGCGCGCCAGCGAGCCCTGCTCTCGCGCATGGACGCCGTCGATCGCCCACTCCGAGCACGGCGCCGCCGAGCTGCGCTCGCTGCTCGACGATCCGGCGACGCGTGCACCGGATTGCGCACGGGGCGTTCGTCCATCTCACCGAGCAGGCCGACGAGCGGCCGCTGCCGCCGGAGCTCGCGGCGGTCGAGGGCCCCGTGGTGCTCTGCTTCGGCCTCGTGCGGCCGTACAAGGGCGTGGACGTGCTGCTCGAGGCCTTCCGCGAGCGTCGAGGGCGCCGAGCTCTGGGTGGTCGGGATGCCGCGCATGGACATGGAGCCGCTGCGACGCGCTCGCCGAGCGCTGTGCCGGGACCGTGCGCTTCGTCGACCGGTTCATCACCGACCCGGAGATCCCCGCCTACTTCCGGCGCGCCGACGTGGTCGCGCTGCCCTACCGGCAGATCGAGCAGTCGGGCGTGCTGTACACGGCGCTGGCGTTCGGCAACGCAATCGTCGCCAGCTCCGTCGGCGGCTTCACCGAGGTCGGTGAGCGCGACGGCGCCGTGCGCCTGGTGCCGCCCGGCGACCCGGGGCCGCTGGCCGACGTGCTCACGACCCTGATCGCCGACCCGACCGCCCGCGCCGAGCTCGCGGCCGCCGCCGCCCGCGCGGCCGCCGGCCCGTATTCGTGGGACGACGTCGCCGCGCGCACCCTCGACCTCTACCGCCGCCTGATCCGGGGATGATCGGCTGATGGGGATCGTCGAGGCCGTCTTCTGGATCGCCGCCGGGCTGCTCGTCTACACCCACGTCGGGTATCCGCTCGTGCTCGCGCTGATCGCCCGGTTGCGTGCGCCGCGGCCCGCGCCGGCGCTCGGCGAGCTGCCCTCGGTCTCGCTGATCGTCGCCGCCCACGACGAGGAGCCGGTGATCGAGGCCAAGGTTGCGAACGCGCTCGCGCTCGACTACCCGCGCGAGCTGCTCGAGGTGATCGTCGCCTCCGACGGCTCGGCCGACCGCACGGTCGAGCTCGCCCGCGCGGGCGGGGCAGACCGCGTGCTCGAGCTCCAGCGCCGCGGCAAGGTCCCGGCCCAGAACGCGGGCGCCGCCGAGGCCCGTGGCGAGCTGCTCGCGTTCAGCGACGCGAACGCCGACTGGAACCGCGACGCGCTGCGCGAGCTGGTCGCGCCGTTCGGCGATCCGCACGTCGGCTATGCCTGCGGCCAGGCGCGCTTCGTCGATCAGGGCGGCTCGAATCAGGAGGGCGTCTACTGGCGCCTCGAGCTCGCGGTCAGGGCGACTCGAGTCCGACCTCGGCGGGGTGACCGCCGGCAACGGCGCGATCTACGCCGTCCGCCGCGCAGGCCTACCTGCCGCTGGGCCCGGCGGCCAGCCACGACCTCTCGTTTCCGTTCATGCTCACCAAGCGCGGCTGGCGCGCCGTGTACGCCCCGGCAGCAATCTCCGAGGAGAAGCTGGTCGAGACCCTCGAGGGGGAGTTCGCGCGCAAGCGGAGGATGATGCGCGGGGTCTTCGACGAGGTGGTCCGCGACGGGATGCTCGCGCCGCGCGGCTACGGGGCGATGTACGCGTTCGAGATCGCGAGCCATCGGGGGCTGCGATACGCCTCGCCGTTGCTGCACCTGGTCGCGCTGGCCGCGAACGCCGCCCTGCTCGGCACCTCGGCGCTCTACGTGGCCACGTTCGCGGTTCAGCTGGCCCTCCTCGGCGCGGCCGCGCTCGCCGGCGCGGTGCCGGCGCGGCCGCTGCTCCTGGCGCGCTACTACGTGCTCGTCACCGCGTCGATCGCCGCCGGGCTGTGGGACCGGATCCGGCTCGGCACCCCGGGCGCCTGGGAGAAGGCCGAGGGGACGCGGTGACCCGGGCTCTCGACCTGCTGATCGCCGCCGCCGCCCTGGTCGTCGCCTCGCCGCTGCTCCTGGCGGCCGCGATCGCGATCAAGCTCGACTCCCGCGGGCCGGTGCTCTACCGGGCCCGCCGGGTCGGGCGCGACGGCGCCGAGTTCGAGCTCTACAAGCTGCGGACGATGCACAGGGCAACGACCCCGTCGGCGTCGGGACCCCGGTACTGACGCCGGCGACCCCCGCGTGACCCGGGTCGGCGAACGTGCTGCGGCGGTTCTCGCTCGACGAGCTCCCGAACCTCGTCAACGTGCTCCGCGGGGAGATGTCGGTGGTCGGGCCGAGGCCGACGCTGGCCGCGCAGGTCGCGCAGTACAACCCGCATCAGCGTCGGCGGCTCGCGGTCAAGCCGGGGCTGACCGGATGGGCCCAGGTCAACGGCCGTGCGGGGATCCCGTGGGAGGAGCGGATCGAGCTCGACGTCTGGTACGTCGACCACCGCTCGCCGGCGCTCGACCTACGGATCCTCGCCCGCACGGCCCGCATGCTGGCCACCGGGCACGGCCTCTACGGGTAGCTTGTCGCCGTCATGAGCAAGGCAGAGGTCGGCCTGCGCGACTTTCGCCCCGGCGACGCCGAGGCGGTGCACCGGTGGTTCAACGACGAGCGGGTGACCGCCGACCTGGTCGGCAGCCGCGACTCGTTCAGCCTCGCCGACGCCGTCGGCTGGGTGCAGCGGGCGATCGACGCCTCGACCGACCGCAAATGGGCGATCACGATCGACGGCGCCGACGACGCGGTCGGGTTCGTCGCCCTCTTCGGCCTCGCGCGCGAGCTCGGTCCCGAGCTGGCGGTGCTCGTCGGCGACCCCTCGGCATGGGGCCGCGGCGTTGCCCGCGAGGCCGAGCGACAGGCCTGCAACCGCGCCTTCTCCGAGCACGGGGCGCACCGCATCCACGCCGAGATCCCGGCCACGAACGAGGCGGCGCAGAGGGTCGTCACGTTCCTCGGCTTCCGGTGCGAGGGGGTGATGCGGGCGGCGATCCGCCGCGGCGATCAACGGATCGACAATCAGGTCTGGGGCCTGCTGCCCGAGGACTTCACCGGGTGGGACTAGAGCCGCACGGCGACCCGACGCCCGCGAGCGCCGAGCTGATCGCCGATCGCGGCGCCGCCGCCGAGAGCGACGACTTCTTCCGCTGCGCCGCCTTCCTCGCGGCCGAGGGCGTCACCCACACCCTCCGGGTCCTCTCGGGCGGGCGCGCGGCGCTCGTGCCGCTGATCGTCCGCGAGATCGGGGGCTCGGAGCGCCACGACGCAACCTCGCCCTACGGCTATCCGGGCGCCACCGTGGTCGGCGAGGGGCCGGTGCCGGCGGCGGCCGAGGTCGACTGGTCGCACACCGGCCTGGTCAGCGTCTTCGCCCGCGAGCGCCTCGCCGGCAAGCCCTGGCTCGCCGGCGCCCCCGAGCGGTCGCAGGTCCTCGTCCACGATCCAGGCCTGCCCCGCCGGCTGCGCCCGAGGCTCGCCGAGCAGATCCGCGCCAACGGTCGCCGGGGCTGGAGCGTCGAGCTGCTCGCCGGCCCCGAGTCGCCACGCGGCGAACGCGACGCGTTCGCCGCCGCGTACGAGCAGACGATGCACCGCGCCGCCGCCGCCGAGCGCTACTTCTTCTCCCGCGACTACCTCGACGCTGCCCTCTCGTTTCCGCGCAGCTGGCTCGTCGTCGCTCGCCGCGACGGTGAGGTGGGCGCCGGCGCGATCGTCGCGACGAGCGACTCGATCCTCCATTACTTCCTCGGCGGCACCGCGGACCCGGCGCGCGACGATTCGCCGTTCAAGAACGTGGTCGTCGGCGATGCTCGACCTCGCCGACGAGCTCGGGCTGCCGCTCAACCTCGGCGGCGGGGTCACCGCCGGCGACGGGCTGGAGGCGTTCAAGCGCGGGTTCGCCAACACCGGGCTCGCCTTTCACACCCAGGAGGTCGTCTGCGACCCGGACGAGTACGAGCGCCTCGGCCGCGACTCCCGCGCACCGGAAGGGTTCTTCCCGGCCTACCGCGCCTGACCGCTCAACCGTTCGAGACGCCCCCGCCACCGCCCGTGCCGCCGTTGGGCGGCGGAGGCTCCTGCGGCGGCTCGGGGCCGCCGAACTGCTCGATCCGCTCCGCGACCATGCGGCGGATCTCGGGGACCTGGCGCTCGAGCCCGTCCCCCGGACACGCCGTGAGCCCGATCGTCCCGTGGCCGATCACCTTCTTCAGCCGCACGTGGCGACCCTTGCGGTAGCGACTCAGCTCACCGCCCGCCGAGACCAGGGTCGTGCTGCCGGCGGCGGAGATCCCGTGGATCGAGAGCTTCCAGGCGAGGTAGTCGACGATCGCCTTCTCTGTCTCCGGGCTGATTCCAAGCTTGGTGTGGGTGCCGATCGCCGCGATCGCCGTCGTCTGCGCGTTGAAGCCCTGCGCCTGGGCGCCGACGATCGGCTTCTTCATCCCTCCGGCCCGCCCGGCGTACAGGGTGCCGAAGCGGTCGACGAGCGCCTGGTAGCCGATGTCGTTCCAGCCGTTGGCGTTGCGGTGATAGCGGCAGATCCCGAGCACGATTCCCGGCGCCTCCTTTGGCGTGTAGTCGTTCGCGGTCACGGTGTGGTGGACCACTCCCGCCTTGACCTCGCCCATCACCGGTCCCGTCCGTGGCTTGCACCCGCCCTCGGACTTGCTCGCCCCCCACTCGCTGCGGGGGACGATCTGCGGTCGGGGCGCCAGCGCGTCGGCCTGCGGCTCGAGCGCCCCGGAGACCGAGATGAAGGCGGAGTTGATCGCGCTGCGGGCCCCGCTCAGGAGCCCGCCGAGGGCCGTCGTCGTGCCGGAGACGTTGACGTAGTGGAGGGTGCCCGTCGGCCGCCAGCCGCGGGCGCGGAGCTGGAGCTCGTCGGCGCCGCCGACGTAGACGGGGTTGCCGTCCTCGGTCTCGACCCACCCGCTCCACTCGCCGCCGGAGTCGCGCACTCGGAACTCGAGCGGGCGCATCTCGCGGGCGAGGCCGACGAGGTCGAAGCGCTTCGGGGCGACGACCGTCGGCGAGCGGTAGCTGACCGGGCCCGCCGCCGGCGCGTGCCTCTCGCCGGTCGCGCTTGGCCGCCGGCAGCCCCGGCGCCGGCGCGACTCGCGGCAGCGCCTGCTCGAAGTCGACCGCCTCGGGGATGTAGATCTGCGAGGAGAGCGCCGGCGCGGCGACATAGCCCACCGCCGCCACGGCCAGCGCCAGCACCAGGTATCGCAATCTGATCGCCACCAACTACTCGAACACGTCCCCTCGGCCTCCGATTCGCGCTGCAGGCCACGATGCCTGCGCGTGCGTACGCAGCACGCTGAGCTTGGACAAAGCGCCCGATCGGTGCCCCACGGTGGCAGATTTGCAGGGATTTCGTCAGACGCGGCAGAACGCGAGGCCGTAGCCGGTCAGTCCCGGCGGACGAGGTGCCGTTCTAGCCGGTGACGATCGGGACCTGGGCTTCCGGGCCCAGACCTCGATAGGTATCGCGGAAGTCGCGTATCGCGTCGAGGGTCGCCGCGCCCTTGTAGCTCTTGCATCCCATGAGCTGCGTCCAGGCGGTGACGGCGACCTCGTACGGCATGTCCGCGTTGGGGAAGAAGAGGACCCCGGGCGCGTTCTCGTCGAAGACGCCCTTGAGCGCCAGCTGGTCGGCCTCGGAGAGGTCGGGCGAGTACTGGATCTCGACGCGGCCGTGCTCCATCGAGTGGACGACGTACCAGGGTGCCGGTTGCACCGCAGTAGGCGCCGTCGGCCTGCTGCTCGGGATTGTGGTCGCCCGAGGTCGGCGGGTTGGTGCCGTAGTCGGGGATCTCGCTCTCCTTGGTGACGTGGTTGGCGCCCTCGTCGGGGAGGTCGAGCTCAGCTCGCATCCCGCGGCGGCGGCGGCCTTCTGCAGGTCACCCTGACGGAGCGGAGGCGGCGGGGTGCCCTTGCGCCCGTCGGGGGTGACCCCGTGGAGGAAGCCGCTGTTGACCTGGATGTGAGCGGCCTCGGGGATGTCCTGGCCGTTGACCTGGTCGGTGTCGTCGCCGCCGCTTGCGATCACGACGCCGATCCCGACGACCACGGCGAGCGCCAGCACCCCGGCGGCGACGTAGCCGAAGATCAGCCGCCGGCGCGCGGCGTCGGTCGCCGCCTTCTCCGCCGCCACGCGCTCGGCGCGGCGGCGCTCTCGTTCCGACTTGCTCGACATCGGCGAGGCAGGGTAGCGGAGAACCTTCAGCCGGCCTCAAAGGCGCCGGCCGGCGCAGCGGTGGCTCAGGAACCGGCGCCGGCGGCGCTGGAAGCGGTCGCTTCGGCGTAGACCTCGGCGACGAACTCGGCGAGCTCGTGGTCGAGCCGCCCCGGGTTCACCCGCCACTCGAAGATCGACTCGGCGTTCACGAGCCGCGCCCGCGGCAGCTCCTCGGCGAGCATGTCGGAGTCGGTGAACGGGTGCAGCGGGTCGGCCGGATGGCCGATCACGAGGGTCGGCAGGGTGATCAGCTCGCGCTCCTCGCGCGGCGGCGCGGTGCGCCCAAACAGCAGGCCCTCGAGCACGGCCTCGGAGGCCTCCGGGGGCCGGCGGGTCCAGTCGAGCAGGATGTCGACGAGGTAGTTGGATCGCGGGATCCGGTTGGTGACCGCGGCGACGCCGCGGAGCACCGGCTTGGCCACGCGCAGGGTGATCAGGATCGGGAGGAAGATCGCCCCGGCGGCGACGAGCGCGTTGTCGAGCACCGGCATCTCGATGAACAGGCCCCGAGCGGTCGCGCGGATGGCGGGTCGCCATCTCCAGCGCCGCGTTCGCGCCGAGCGAGGTGCCACCGACGATCGGCCGGTCGAGCTCGAGGTGATCGACCAGCGCCGCGATCTGATCGGCGAACGAGCTCATGCTGTAGGCCCGCATGTCGGTCGGCTTGTCCGAGGCGCCGTGGCCGAGCAGGTCGACGGTGATCACCCGCAGCCCCCGGGAGACCATCTCCGGCGCCAGGTTGTCGTACATGTGCCGGTTCATGAGCAGCCCATGCACGAGCACCAGCGCCCGGTCGCCCTCCCCCCAGTCGGCGAACGCGATCCGGCGGCCGTTATGACGGAACGAGCCCTCCCTGGGCGTCATCGCGGCCAGTCTATTCAGCGCCCCGGCGCGCTCAGTCGGCGCGGACGCGCTGCGCCCCGCCGGCCTCGGCCCGCTCCCACGGCCGCGAGGCCTGGAGCGCCGCGAGCACCGCGCGGGTCGAGGGCGCGCGGTTGAGCGCGTAGAAGTGGATCCCGGGGGCGCCGCCTGCGAGCAGCTCCTCGCACTGGCGCGCCGCGTAGGCGACCCCGAGCAGCTCCTCGGCCTCCTCGTCGCCGCCCAGCGCTCGCATCGAGTCCTCGAGCTGCTCCGGGATCGAGGCGTCGCAGAGGTCGCAGATCCGGGCGACCTGGCCGAAGCTCGTGATCGGGATCACCCCGGGGATGATCGGCACGTCGATCCCGATCTCGCGCGCCGCCGCGACGAAGTCGAAATAGGCGCGGTTGTCGAAGAACAGCTGCGTGATCAGGAAGCTCGCACCAGAGTCGACCTTGGTCTTCAGGTAGGCGAGGTCCGAGGCCAGGTCGGGAGCCTCGGGGTGCACCTCCGGGAAGCAGGCGCCGCCGATCGTGAACTCGAAGCGCTCGGTGATGAAGCCGGTGAGCTCGGCCGCCGAGGAGAGCCCGTCGTCGGGCGGCGTGAAGTCGGTTTCGCCCCGCGGTGGATCGCCGCGGAGGGCGAGCACGTTGTCGATCCCGATCCTCTCGAACCGGTCGAGGATCGCGGCGAGGCCGTCGCGGGTCTCGCCGACGCAGCTCAGGTGGGCCATGACCTCGATCCCGTGGTCGCGCTTGATCCGCTCGGCGATCTCGATCGTGCCGTCGCGGGTCGCCCCGCCGGCCCCGTAGGTGACCGAGACGTAGTCGGGACCGAGCGGCTTCAGCGCCTCGACGGTCTCGAACAGCAGATCGAGGCCGGTCGCGGTCTTCGGGGGAAAGAACTCGACCGAGAACACCGGCCGCTGGGTGGAGAGGAGCTCGTCGATGTGCATTTCGGCGCTGGATGGTAGAGCGCTTAGACTGATTCGGATGTCGGTAGAGGCTCCTCCACAGCCTGCGATCGAGCTCGAGGGGGTGCATCAAGCGGTTCGGGACGGCGCAGATCCTGCGCGGCGTCGACCTGATCGTGCCCGCGGGCGAGATCAGCGTCCTGCTCGGTCCCTCGGGCGCCGGCAAGACGGTCACGATCAGCCACATCGTCGGCCTCATCCACCCCGACAAGGGCGTGGTGAGGGTCGAGGGCGAGAACCTCGCCCGGATCCCCGACACCCGGCTGAACGAGCTCCGCCAGGGCATGGCGGTGGTGCTCCAGGGCACCCTCCCGTTCACCTGCGGGCTGTTCTTCTCGCTCAACGTCTACGAGAACGTCGCCTTCGCCCTGCGCCAGCGAAACCACTGGTCGGAGGCCCGTGTGAATGAGGCGACGATGACCCACCTGGAGATGGTCGGGCTCCGCGATCGCGCCGACGCCATGCCCGATGAGCTCTCGGCCGGGATGTGCAAGCGGGTCGCGATCGCCCGCGCGCTGGCGCTCGAGGCCCGGATCGTGATCGTCGACGACTTCGACTCGGGCATCGACGGCGTGCGCCTCGGTCTGCTCTGCGAGATGCTCGCCGACATCCAGCGGGAGACGCGGCGCCACCTTCCTGGTCACCACCCACAGCATGAGCGCGGCTCGCCGGCTCGCCGACCACGTCGCCGTGATCAGCGACGGTGCGATCGTGCAGAGCGGCCCTGCCGCCGAGGTCCTCGGCTCCGACGAGCCGCTGGTCCGTCAGCTTGTGAGCGGGGCGACCACAGGGCCGATCACGCTCCGCGACGTCTAGCCCGGCTGGCGGCGGTGGGTGATCTTCGCCGTCGCCTGCTGCGTCGGCTTGATCGCCAGGTAGTCGACGTCGACGTGCGCCGGGCGGGTGACGCAGAAGGCGATCGCCTCGGCGACGTCGGCGCCGGTGAGCGGTTCGAGGCCGTCGTAGACCCCGGCGGCTCGCTCGGCGTCGCCTTCGAAGCGCACCAGGGAGAACTCGGTCTCGACCATCCCGGGCGCGATCTCGGTCACCCGGATCCCGTCGGCGAGGTGCTCGAGGCGAAGGGTCTGGGCAAGCGCGTGGGCGGCGTGCTTGGCCGCCGTGTAGCCGCCGCCGCCCTCGTAGACCTCGACACCGGCGACCGAGCCGATGATGACGATGTGCGGGTCCCGGCCCCGGCGCAGCTTCGGCAGCAGCGCCTTGGTCACGCGCATCACCCCGGCGACGTTCGATTCCCACATCTCGCGCCAGAGGCCCTCGTCGGCCTCGCCGACCGGCTCCAGGCCGAGGGCGCCGCCGGCGCTGTGGACGATCACGTCCACGGCTTCGAGCTCGTCGTCGAGCGTCGCCACCGACTCGGGGTCGGCGACGTCGAGGCGCAGGGCGCGACCGCCGACCTCGCCGGCAAGGGCTTCGAGGCGCTCCAGCCGGCGGGCGGCGGCGACCGTCTCGATGCCGGCCTCGGCGAGCGCGCGCACCGTCGCCTCGCCGATCCCGCTCGAGGCCCCGGTGACCAGGGCGATTCGCCGATCGTCGCTCACGGACCCGAGGCTAACGAGCCGCGCTCACGCGGACCACGTCGACCGCTTCGCGGCGGATGTCGGCCCGGCAGAACGGCACCTCGTTCCAGCGCTTGCGCGAGAACGCCCTCGTGTAGTCGGAGGCGTGGGGAGAGGACTGGTCCTCGGACTCGCCGTAGGTGAGGAAGGTGAGCGCGCGGACCGGGCAGCCGTGCCTCGCCCAGGTCATCGCGGCGATGAAGCTCGATCCGTGGGGTACGTCCGGGTACCCGCGCTCGGGATCCCAGCGGACGTTGATCGCGTCGAAGACCCCGAGCGTTCCGGGCCCGCCGGCGATCGGGATCTCCCTGCCTCCGCGGACGTCGTACTGAAACCCGCGCAGGCCGGCGTCGAGCGGGATGCCGGCGCCCCGCAGGTCGGTGACCGCGTCGGCGAGCGCCGTGCCGACGAGCGGGTCGGCGGTGTTCAGGCCGCGCGGGGTGTGGACCGGGTCCGCCGGGTCGAACGGGACGTCGAAGATCGCCTCCGACCCCGGCGCGTAGCCGCTCGAGACGCCGGTGGGCAACGATTGGAAGTTGCCGAGCAGGCGGGAGGCGAAGCGCCGGAAGAGGATCGCGCCGGCCGAGTCGAGGTTGTCGCGCAGGTCCCAGGCGGCGAGCACCGGGCAGGCGTTGCTTACGTCGACCGGGCCGGTCGACCCGACCACCGTGGGGTTGGCCTGGCAGAAGGCGACCAGCTCGTCGCGCCAGAGCTCGCCCGCGTACTGGCGATTGCCGAGCGCCACCCGGGCGAGCCCGCGCAGGCCGAAGCCCTTGCCGCGCAGCCCGTCGGCGCCGGCGAGCCGCTGCTCGATCATCACCAGGCCGAGGCGGGTTCGCAGCGATCGCGTCGTGGCCTCGTCGCCGATCACGCGGTCGTAGCCCGTCAGCGGCTGCTCCGGGTTCGACAGCCAATGACTGTCGTTGCCGTTCTCGACGTAGTCGCGACGGATCAGGCGCGGGATCGCGGCCGGCCCGAAGATCCCCGGGACGACGGAGTCGGGGTCGGTGTCCCAGCCGCACGCCGAGCGCGAGCCGTCGAGGATCGGGATCCCGGTGAGCGGGAAGACCGCGAGCCCGAGCACGCCCGAGCATCCGGTGGCCTTGGCGTCGGGCACGTTGGGGATCGCGCCGTCCATCGAGTAGTAGGCGCGGCCCTTGCGATCGGCCGCGATGCTGTTCACCCACGGGATCCCCTGGATCTCGCGCTCGATCCGGTCGTACGCGCGCACGGACCTCGCCCGGTCGGTTTCCAGGAAGTGGTTGAGATAGCGGAAGTTCTCGAAGTTGACGTCGCCGAGGGCGTACCCGCGGACCGGGGTCCAGGGAAACAGGGGCAGGCCGAGGACCGAGGTGACCATCGGGCCGTACTCGGTCTCGTACAGGGTCCTGCTGCGGCTCTCGAGCGTCCCGTCGCCGGTCTTCACCTGGACCGTGAGCTCGACCGGCTGCATCGGTCGCGGCTGGCCGTCGACCAGGTAGGAGTGAGGATCGCCCGGGACGAGCGTGAGCTCGAACGGCGTGAACCGCCACGCGGAGGCCACGGTGTGCGACCAGGCGAGGTGGCGGTTCTGGCCGATGAGCACCGCCGGGACCCCGTAGAGCGAGCCGCCGCTGACGTCGAGCTTGCCCGGGATCGTGAGCTGGGCCTGGTAGAGGCGCTCGGCCCCGTCCCACGGGAAGTGCGGGTTTCCGAGCACCATCCCGGCGCCGTTGCGCGTCGCCTCGCTGCCGAGGCCGATTGCGTTCGAGCCGCTGTCGAGGGGAAAGAAGTCCGGTGCACTGCCCTCGGCGAGCCGATCGACCGCGTCGGACTGCCGGCGCTCGGCCGCCGCGGCCCGGAGCGGGGCGAGCACCGGCTCGGCGCCGGCGATCCCCTCGATCGCGACCCCGGAGCTCGCCAGGCTCCCGAGCTGGTGGAAGCGGCGGTACACGTCGATCGCCTCGATCGGCCGCACCCACTCGGCGCCGCGGCAGCGCGGGTCGGGAAGGTGCGCGACGCCGACGTCGCGCAGGTAGGCGTTGTAGCCGGCCACGTAGCCGCGGACGATCTTCCGCAGCTCCGGCTCGGGGCCCTCGGGCGGCGCCCTGGACATCAGGTCCTCGATCACCCCGGAACGGTTGACGCGCTCGTAGAAGAAGTCGGAGGAGAGGTTGTCGTTGACGCTCCCGTTGCCGGAGAAGGTCCACGTGCCGTCGGCGCCGAAGTAGCGCGAGCGCTGGGCGCTCACCGTCACGTAGGTCTCGGCGATCGTGCAGATGTTGTCCTCGGCGAACGCGTAGGCGTAGCCGAACCCGAGACCCTCCCAGGTCCGCGCCCGGATGTGCGGGACGCCGTACTTCGTGCGGGTGATCGTCGCCCGCGTCTTCGCCGCGGGGCTCTCGGCGGCGTCCGCGGCATCGGCAGCGCCGGCGGTGGCGAGCAGGAGGACGAGGAGGGTCCAGCCGGACCGCGCGCGCTTCACGGCCGGGCAGGGTAATCGCACGCCCGACGGCCCGCGCCGGTTCCGCAATAGTGCAGCGGGTGGAGGGACTCGAGAAGTCCGTGGAGGCGACCCGGGAGCCGAGCTTCCTGCTGGCGCTCCCGGAGAAGCGGCTGCTGCGCTGGATCGCCGCGCGGCTGCCGAAGTGGGTCCTTCCCGACGACCTGACCGCGCTCGGCGTGCTCGCGGCCGTCGCCGTCGCCGTCGCCTACCAGCTTTCCAACGACTCGCTCGCCTGGCTCTGGGTCGCGAGCGCGATGCTCGTCGTCCAGTGGTTCGGCGACTCGCTGGACGGCACGCTCGCCCGGGTGCGCGGGATCGAGCGCCCGACCTACGGCTACTACCTGGACCACCTGGTCGACGCGATCGCCACGGCCGCGATCGGCATCGGCCTCGGCCTCTCGCCGCTGATGCTGCTGTCGATCGGGACCCTGATCGTGGTCGCCTACCTGATCCTCTCGATCAACGTCTATCTCGAGAGCTTCGCCTTCAACCGCTTCTCGATCGGCTACGGCTACGTCGGCCCGACCGAGATCCGGCTGATCCTGATCGCGCTCAACACCGTGGTCGCGCTCGGCGCCGGCCTGGACTTCGTGATCGCCGACCTGCAGCTCACCGTCTTCGACGTGATCGGGCTGGCGATCGCCGCGACGATGATCGTGCTGCTGCTCGGGCGAGCGGTTCGCAACCTGCGCGAGCTCGCCCGCAAGGAGCCCGCGGCGCCGCGAAGCTGAACGCGGGACGGAACGACACCACCCTGATCCGGGCGATCCGACGGTGTGGGTTTATCCGCAGATTGCGGGTTTGTCTTTCAACGCCCCCTTGCAATCGCGATCGATCGGGTTTAGGTTCAACCTGCGGTTCGGGAGAGAGGAAAACGGCGGCGAAAGCCAAGTTGCCGGGCCTCTCAAAGGAGACTCGCAAAGCTTTGATCGTGCGAAGGCTACGCGCGAGGCAGGCAGAGCGATGTCACCCCCGGGCCGCTTTTTCTTGCCCGAATGTCCGGCCACTAACCCGCGTCTTACTCTGGCGCGGCACAATGTGATCCGGTGGTTGCACGATCGGGAGATCTCGACGGGCGGCAGCTGCTGGTGGTCGACGACGAGCCGCCGATGCGAACCGCGCTCAAGCGGGCGCTCGAGCTCGGCGGCTTCGAGGTCGCTCTGGCCGCAGACGGCAGCGAGGGCCTGGAGAGCGCGGCCGAGATCCGGCCGGACCTGGTCGTGCTCGACGTGCTCATGCCGGGCGTCGACGGGCTCGAGGTCTGCCGCGAGCTGCGCGCGCAGGGCAGTCGCACGCCGATTCTGATGCTGACCGCGCGCGATGCGGTCGCCGACCGGGTCGAGGGGCTCGAGGCCGGGGCGGACGACTACCTGGTGAAGCCGTTCGCCCTCGAGGAGCTGTTGGCGCGCGTCCGCGCTCTGCTGCGCCGTACGAGCGCGCCGGCGCGCGAGTCGCCGCTCGCGTTCGGCGACCTCCGCCTCGATCCGATCACCTACTCGGTCAGCCGCGGCGATCGGGTGCTCGAGCTGACGCGAACGGAGCACCTGCTGCTCGAGTTCCTGCTCGAGAACCCTCGCCGGGTCCTCTCGCGGGAGGTGATCTTCGATCGGGTCTGGCACTACGACTTCGGCCCCACCTCGAAAGCACTCGACGTCTACATCGGCTACCTGCGACGCAAGACCGAGGCGGCGGGCGAGCCGCGCCTGATCCACACCGTGCGCGGGGTCGGCTACGTGCTCCGCGAGCCGTGAACCTCCGCCGCCGGGTGATCGTCCTCTCCGGGGTCGCCGTCGCCGTCGCCGTCGCCGCGGTCTCGATCGTCACCTACGTGCTCGTCCGCGACGAGCTCCGCGGGCGCGTCGACTCCGAGCTGCGGCGCGACGTGAGCACCTACTTCTCCGCCGGCGTCTCCAGCGATCCGCCGCCGCTCGAGATCGACAATGCCAACGATCGCACCCGCGCCGAGCTCGCCCCTCGTGCGGGCGCCTCGGCGACCCGGCGGCTGTTCCTGCCAGAGGGGCCGTTCGGGGGCCGGAGCCTCTACGCCCAGGTGGTGCCGACCGAGGGAGCGGTGATCCGGCCCGGTGGCCCGCGCACCAGCCTGCAGTCGCTCGTCGACGCGCGTCAGGTGGCGGCCGGCGACCGGGAGGCGTACTTCTCCGACATCGAGGTCGACGGGTCGCACCTGCGCGTCTTTACGGAGCGGATCGCCCGGGGGCAGGCGGTCCAGGTCGCCAGGCCGCTGGAGGAGGTCGACAACACCCTCGCGCAGCTGGCGGTGATCTTCGCCGTCGTGAGCCTCGGCGGGATCGCGCTTGCCGGGGTGCTCGGCTGGTTCGTCTCGCGAGCGGCGGTGGCGCCCGTCGAGCGTCTGCGCCGCGCCGCCGAGCAGGTGGCGACCACCCGTGATCTGAGCCGGCGGATCGAGACCACCGGCAACGACGAGCTCACCGCGCTCGCCGGCAGCTTCAACCAGATGCTGAACGCGCTCGAGAGCTCGCTCAACGCCCAGCGCCAGCTGGTCGCCGACGCGTCACACGAGCTCCGCACCCCGCTCGCGAGCCTGCGGACGAACATCGAGGTGCTCACGCACGCGGACCTGATCGATGAGGAGGAGCGCCGGGCCCTGCTCGCCGACGTGGTCTCCCAGCTCGAGGAGCTGACCGCGCTGGTCGTCGATCTCGTCGACCTGGCGCGCGAGAGCGAGCCAGAGCACGAGCCGCCGACCGTGATCCGCTTCGACCTCGTGGTCGCAAACGCCCTCGACCGCGCCCGCTCTCACGCCGCCACCGCCACCTTCGAGCTCGACGCGAGCCCCACGTCCGTCCGGGCGGTCGAGGGCCGGATCGAGCGCGCGGTGTCCAACCTGCTCGACAACGCGGTCAAGTGGAGCCCGCCGGGAGGCCGGATCGAGGTCCGCGTCCGCGACGGCGAGCTCTCGGTCCGCGACCACGGCCCCGGGATCCCCGACGAGGATCTCGATCACGTCTTCGACCGCTTCTACCGCTCGACGCTGGCCCGCGGGCTGCCCGGATCGGGGCTCGGCCTGGCGATCGTCCGCCAGGTCGCGGAGACCGCCGGTGGCACGGTGATCGCCGAGAACGCTCCCGGCGGGGGCGCGCGGCTGGTGTTCCGCCTGCCCGCGGTCGCCGACCGGTCGCGGGTCGCCACCCCGGCCTAGAACCCTTACCGGATTCCTACTCGCGCCTCGTGCGGATCTCACTCGCGCCTGCGTCAATGCCGGGCATCCGGCGACGACTGGAGGTAGCGGCCGATGGACAGGAAAAGACGCGGCGGTCAGAAGATCTCGACCTCGGGCTGACGGCGGCGTTCGCATGGAGCGCTGCGCCACTCTCGACCTCGGCCAGCTCGAGCGCCGGCCGCTGCGCGTTGCCCTGAGCCCCGCGCCGACGCTGTTTGCGCTCGCCGCGGACGCGGTCGGAGCCCAGCGGGGCGCCCCGCGGCGCTGGCTCGCGGGCGTGCGCGCGGAGCTCGACCGGCACGACCTCGCCAGCCTGAGCCCGCTCGCCGTGCGCCCCGGAGGGTTCACTCCGGCGAGCGTGATGCCGCGCACCGGCCGCACGGAGGCCGAGCTCGACGAGGAGCTCGAGCGGATCGCCGAGCTCCCGGCGGAGGACCTGCTCGAGGACATCGCCTTCGCTCGCGGGCCCTCGCCCGCCGGTGCCTGGGCCACGGTGGCCCGCCATCCACGGCGCTGGCTCCCGCGCTACGCCGAGGCCCTGCGCAAGGCCTGGCGTGGTGTGCGCCGCCCCTGGGCCGACGCCGCCGAGCTCTTCGAGCGCGAGGTCGCCCGCGTCGGGACCGCCTCCGCGCGCGGCGCGGGGGCCGAGCTGCTGAGCTCCATCCACCCGCGGGCGCGGGTCGAGGACGGCCGCTGGCTGCTTCCCGATCCCGAGCTCGAGACCCTGCGGGTCCCGGAGCGCGGGCTCACCCTGATCCCGATCCTGGGCGGCTCCGACTCAGCCTGCGCCGGACTGCACGCCGACGGGACCCTGGACTGGATCGCCTATCCCGTGACCGAGGCCTGGGACGAGCCCGCGCTCGAGGCGGGAGTCCGCCTCGAGGCGCTGCTCGGCCCGCAGCGCGCGCTGGTCCTGCGCGAGCTCGAGCGACCCCAGAGCGTCGGCGTCCTGGCGAAGGCGCTCATCGCGGTGCCGAGCGCGGCGACGCATCACGTCGGCGCGCTCGAGGCGGCGGGGCTGGTGATCCGCGAGCGCGACGGGCGCCGGGTGATCGTGCACCGCACCGCCCGCGGAACCCGCCTGGTGGGCCTCTACGAGCACGAGCCCGAGGCCGGCGCCTCAGCGGCGGCGCGGCGCGGCCTTCACCTCACTTCAACGAGGTGAAGTTCAGGTCCCAGTTGGCGTTGAACTTGTTGATCACCCCGGCGACGTCGGCGGACTGGATGTTCGCCTGGTCGTCCCAGATGTAGGGGATCACGGCCGCGTCCTCCATCACCATCTCGTCGACGTCGGCCCAGGCCTGCTCACGCTCCTGCGGATCGTCGATCAGCTTCGCCTCGTTGATCGCCTCGTTGAGCTTCGGGTCGTCGAGCAGCGATGGGTTCGAGTTGTTCTCGGCGACGATGTTCTCGCCGTTGAACGTCGGGTCGAACATCGACTGGCCGTCGTTGAAGTCCTTGATCCAGCCGTAGTTGGGGCAGGCCTCGGGGGTGTTCTCCGGGACGTTGCAGAACTTCGTGTACATCGTGTTGTGGACGATCTTCTGCAACGTGACGTCGAAGCCGATCTCCTCGAGCTGGCTCTTTACGACCTCGGCGGTGTCGGCGCCGGGGGGCGAGTCGTCGCCGATCAGGGTGATCTCGCAGCCCGAGCCCTCGCACTCGCCGCTGGCGAAGCCGGCCTTCTCCATGTACTCGGCCGCCAGCTGCGGGTCCCCGTTGGGGTTCGCCAGGTAGTCGAGGTCGGTGCCCTCGAGGCCGCCGGCCTGCTCGAAGCCGGGAAACTCGGGCGGGAGGTAGTGGTTGGCGACCGGGCCGGTGAGCTCGCCGCCGCGGGTGTTGCGGAGGTCGGTGCGGTTGGCGTTCGCGATCACGGCCTTGCGGACGTTGATGTCGTCGAACGGCGGCACGGTCGTCTTCAGCGAGACGTAGCGGTTGCCGCCGCTCGGGGTCAGGGTCAGCTGACCCGACTCGCCTTCGGTCGCCGCCTGCTTGATCACGCTCGGCGGGGCGGTGAAGTCGCCGTTTACCTGGGCGCTTCCGGCGAGCACCTTCTTGCCGGCCGAGACGGTGTCGGCAAAGCCCTCCTGGACCGTGATCTCGTCCAGGTACGCGGGGCGGAAGTCGCCTTCCGACGGCTCCCAGTTCGGGTTGCGGACGAGGTGGATCTCCCTGTTCGGCGTGTATCCGGTGAGCTCGCCGCTGGAGTCGTTCTCGATCATGTACGGGCCGCTGGAGATCTGGTGCTCACCATAGGTCGACGGGCTCTCGGCGTCGAACTCTCGCGCGTACTCCTCCGGCACCGGCCCCGAAACCGGCAGCGAGAGCGCGCCCATGACCCCGATCGAGCTCGTGTCGGTGAGCCCGATCACCAGGGTCGTGTCATCGGGGGTGGTGATCCCGCTGATGTCTGGCGCCCCGCCGGTCGGGTCGCTCTGGGCCTGCTCGAGCGCATCGGCGAAGCCGACGACGCCTCTGAAGTAGGTCTGCGCGTAGCCGTTGGCCACGCCGGGAAGCAGCGAGCGCTCGATTGCGTACTTGACGTCGGCCGCGGTCACCGTGCGGTTGACCGGCGGCGAGAACTTGACGTCGTCGCGCAGCTTGTAGGTGATCGTCCTGCCGTCGCCGGAGACGGTCGGCTCCTCGGCCGCCAGCAGCGGGGTCGCGAGCTCGATGTCATCGGGGGCGTAGCCGACCAGCGTCGACTGGGTCGCGCCGGTGACCATGTAGGTGAACTGGTAGTAGGCGGCGCCCGGGTCGATGTAGTCGACGTCCGAGGCGGCGATCACGGTCAGCGAGCCGCCCTCCTTCGCATCGGCCGGAGCCTCCAACGGTGGCGCGTACTGCTTCGCCGCGTTGTCGGCCGCACCACTGTCGTCGCCGCTGTCGCCACAGCCGAAGAGGAATGTCACTCCGGCGAGGAGAAGGACGATGGCGACGGACGACCGTGGCTGGGAAGGCATGCGTCTCCTCGAGTTAGTGGCCGGGAGCACAAGGCTCCCGGGCTGCCGGGACCCCCACAAGCGTTTCGCGAATCCCGAAAACGTCCGCCGAGCGTCAACTCACTTCAGCGAGGTGAAGGCGAGGTCCCAGTTTGCGTTGAACTTGTTGACCACGCCGGCGACGTCGGCCGAGGCGATGTTGGCCTGGTTGTCCCAGATGTAGGGGATCACCGGAGCCAGCTCCATCACCTGGCGGTCGATGTCGCCCCACGCCTGGTTGCGCTCCTGCGGGTCGTCGATCAGCTTCGCCTCGTCGATCGCCTTGTTGAGCGCGGGATCGTCGAGCAGCGATGCGTTCGAGTTGTTCTCGGGGATGATGTTCTCGCCGTTGAACGTCGGGTCGAACATCGATTGGCCGTCGTTGAAGTCCTTGAGCCAGCCGAAGTTCGGGCAGGCGTCGGGCGTGTTGTCGGGCACCCAGCAGAACTTCGTGTACATGACGTCGTGGGTGGCCTTCTGCAGGTTGACCGTGAAGCCGAGCTCCTCGATCTGGCTCTTGACGACCTCGGCCGTGTCGGCGCCCGGAGGCGAGTCGTCGCCGACCAGGGTGATCTCGCAGTCGGAGCCCTCGCACTTGCCGCTCGCGAAGCCGGCCTTCTTCATGTACTCGGCCGCCAGCTGCGGGTCGCCGTCGGGGTTGGCGAGGAAGTCGAGGTCGCCGAAGCCCTCCAGCCCGCCGGCCTCATCGAAGCCGGGGAACTCGGGCGGGATGTAGTGGCTGGCGACGGGCCCGGTGAGCTCGCCGCCGCGGGTGTTGCGCAGGTCCGTGCGGCTCGCGTTTGCGATCACGGCCTTGCGGACGTTGATGTCGTCGAACGGCGGAACCGCAGTGTTCAGCGACACGTAGCGGTTGCCCCCGCTTGGCGTCAGGGTGAGCTGCCCCGGCTCGCCTTCGGTCGCCGCCTGCTTGATCGCGCTCGGGGGTGCGGTGAAGTCGCCGTTTACCTGGCCGCTCCCGGTGAGGATCTTCTTGCCGGCCGAGACGGTGTCGGCAAAGCCCTCCTGGATCGTGATCTCGTCGAGGTAGGCGGGACGGTGGTCGCCGTCCGACGGCTCCCAGTTCGGGTTGCGGACGAGGTGGATCTCCTTGTTGGGCGTGTAGCCGGTGAGCTCGCCATCGGCGTCGTTCTCGATCATGTACGGGCCGGAGGCCACCTGGTGGACGCCGTAGGTGGACGGGTTCTCGGCGTCATACGGCTTCGCGTACTCCTCCGGGACCGGGGCGGACACGGGCAGCGACAGCGCGCCCTCGACGCCGATCGAGGTCGTGTCGGTGAGCTCGATCACCAGGGTGGTGTCGTCCGGGGTGGTGATGCCGCTGATGTCCGGAGCCCCGCCGGTCGGGTCGCTCCCGGCCTGCTTGACCGCGTCGTCGAAGCCGACGATGCCCTTGAGGTACGTCTGCGAGTAGCCGTTGGCGACGCCGGGCAGCAGCGAGCGCTCGATCGCGTACTTGACGTCGGCCGAGGTCGCCGTCCGGTTCACGGGCGGCGAGAACTTGACGTCGTCGCGAAGCTTGTAGGTGATCGTCTTGCCGTCGGCGGACACGGTCGGCTCCTCGGCGGCCAGCAGCGGGCGCGCGTCGATGTCAGCCGGCGCGTAGCCGACCAGCTGCGACTGCGTCGCGTCGGTGACCATGTAGCCGAACTGGTAGTAGGTCGCGCCCGGGTCGATGTTGTCCACGTCCGAGGCCGCGAGCACGGTCAGGGAGCCACCCTCCTGGGCGTCCGCCGGCGCCTCGGTCGGCGCCGCGAATTCCTTCGTGGCCTGATCAGCCCCTACGTCGGAGTCATCGCTGCCGCCGCAGCCGAAGAGCAATGTGGCTCCCACGAGCAGCAGGGCGATCGGGACGGACGAACGGGGCTGGGAAAGCATGCCTCACCTCTGGTCGTTGCCGGAAGCGCGAGGTTCACCCGGAGCGGGGATCCCGGCAAGCGGTTTCCAGATTTCCGAAAAGCTCCCGGCACCTGAGATCGTCACATGGTCGTCCGGATCGCTCCCTACCTTTCGCGGTGCGGCGAACGTCGCCGTCGACTCGGGTTGGCCTGCCGCCTACGGGTCGTGCGACCGGGGCGCATCAGGGGAGCGAGCGCCCGAGGCAGAGACCCCGGATCGAGCCTCAGGCTAGCCCGCTTGCCCCCGTAGGACCCCCGCCGCCGGCAATCCCGGCATTGCGCGCACCCGTACCATGGTTGAGTGGCGACGATCGAGGAGCTTGATCCGGCTGCGGTCGCCGAAGTAGGGCAGCGGCTGACGGAGAATGTGCGACGGGCCGTGAAGGTCGACGACGCCGTCGTCCGCGACCTGCTCGTGGCGCTGTTCGCCGAGGGCCACGTTCTGATCGAGGACTACCCGGGAGTCGGCAAGACGGCGCTGGCCCGGGCCCTGGCCCGGTCGATCGACGCCGAATACGCCCGCGTGCAGTGCACCGCCGACCTGCTGCCAGCCGACATCGTCGGTACGAACGTCTTCAACCAGCGCGAAACCCGGTTCGAGTTTCACCCCGGCCCGGTGTTCGCCAACGTGGTTCTCGTCGACGAGATCAATCGCAGCTCGCCGAAGACGCAGTCGGGGCTGCTCGAGTGCATGCAGGAGCGCCACGTGACCATCGACGGCCACCAGCACGAGCTCGCGCGCCCGTTCGTCGTCATCGCGACCCAGAACCCGGCCGAGTACGAGGGCACCTATCCCCTGCCCGAGGCCCAGCTCGACCGGTTCATGGTCCGCGTCTCGCTCGGTTATCCGAGCGCCGCCGACGAGGCGGAGATGCTCGAGCAGCACGCCGCCCACGACCGGGTCCACGACCTCGGCCCGGTGACCGACGTGAGCACGGTGCGCGCCGCGCAGGCGGCGGTCTCCGCGATTCACGGCAGCGAGCAGCTGCGCCGATATGCCGTCGCGCTCGGCGAGGCCACCCGCACCGATACCCGGGTCGAGCTCGGCGCCAGCCCGCGCGCCGTGCTGATGCTGTTCCGGGCCGCGAAGGCGCTGGCGGCGCTCGACGGTCGCGACCACGCGCTGCCCGACGACGTCCAGGCTCTCGCCGCGACCGTGCTCGCGCATCGCATGCTGCTCACGCCGGAGGCTGCGCAGGGGGACGCCTCGGTCGTGATCAGCGACGCGCTCGAGCGCGTCCCGGCCCTCTGAGCCGGGCCGCATGCGTGGAGCGCCGACCGCCGCGGGCCTTGGCGCCGCCCTGGCGCTCGTCGGTCTCGGCTTCGGGCTGCCGTCGCTGGTCGTCGCCGGGATCGGGATGGCCGGGCTCGCGGGCCTCACCGTGGCCTGGGTCGAGCTCTCGCTCCCGCGTCAGCTGATCCGCCTCCCGGGGCCGGCGAGGGTGGTCGAGGACGAGCCGTTCGAGTTTCGCGCCCGGGCGGTTGGTGGGCGCCTGCCGCCGCCGGTGGGGGAGCTCACCGACTCGGTGCTCGAGGGGCCCGTGGCCATTGGCGCGCTGTGGCGGCGGAGCGTGATCAGCGAGGTCCGCATGACCGGTCGCGGGCGCCACCGCCTGCGGCCGACCCGACTCGAGATCCGCGATCCGCTCGGCCTGCACGTGCGCGCGATCGAGAGCGGCGATCCCGGCGAGCTCCTGGTGCTGCCCCGTGTAGAGCCGGTCGTCGCCGCGGGAGCCGGCGCCGGCGGCGCGCGCGCGAGCGTCCTCGCCGGGCTCGAGAGCGGAACCGCCACCAGCCAGATCGACGCCCGCGCGATCGAGCTCGAGGTGGACGGGCTGCGCAGCTACCGCGAGGGCAGCCCGGCCTCGCGGATCCACTGGCCGGCCGTCGCCCGCACCGGCGAGTTGATCGAGCGCAATCTCGTCGCCGGAGCCGACGCGGCGCCGCTCGTCGTCCTCGACGCGACCCGGCCGGCGAGCCCCGAGGCGCTGGACGCGGCCGTGCGCGCCGCCGCCTCGCTCTGCGCCCACCTCGCCGCCCGCGGCGGGTGCGCGGCGCTGCTGCCCGACGATCGCCGCCCGACCGAGATCGAGTCCGACATGCGCGCCTGGCAGCACGTCCACGCCCGGCTGGCGCTGGTCGAGGCCGCGAGCTCGCCGCCGGCGTTGCTCCGCACCCTGCGCTCGGGCGAGGTGTACGTGGTCAGCGCCCGGCCCGGAGCGAGCATCCCGGCCAGCCTGCGGGGTGGCACCGGGGCGAGGTTCCTGGTCACCCCCGAGGCGAGCTGGAAGGGCTCTGCGGCGTTCACGGTCGCCGGCTGCGTCGGGCGCCGGGTCGGCCGCGCCAGGGCGCGAGCGGTGGGGCGGGCGGCGTGAACGAGGCCGCGGTCGAACGCACACCGGGCCTGAGGCCGCTGCCGCGCCCGGGGCGCTCGGTTGACGCCGAGGCGCCGGCGAGGCCGGCGCCGGTCGCCTACGAGCTCGCGGTCTTCGCCCTGCTCGGCATCTTCGTGAGCGCGCAATGGGCGCGCCTGGTCACCGACGCGCCGTTCGGACGACTGCTGCTGGCGCTGGCGGCGGTCTGCGCCGGCGCCTGGGCCCTCCGCCTGATCTCGACTCGATTCGGCCGCCGCTCGGGCCTCCGGCCCGCCGCCTGGGCGATCGCGCTGGTGACGCTCGCGGCCGCGCTCATGCTCGCCGGGTTGCCGGCCAGGCTGCTGCTGCCGACGCACTGGGGCGAGCTCGGCTCCGGGATCAGCGCCGGGGTTCAGGGGATCGAGGAGGTGAATCTGCCCTACCGCGGGGGCGATGTCTGGATCAGGCTGACGGTTGCGCTCGCCGCTCCGGCGGCGATCGCGGTCGCCGGCGCGGTGGCCTTCTGGCCGACCGGACGCCGGCAGCGCCGCCGGCTCGTCGCCCTCGCGCTGCTCATCGTCGCCTACGCGGTCGCCATCAGCCTGGACCGGCCGGGCGGCGACCTGATCCTGGGTGTGCTCCTGCTGGCGCTCTCGGCGAGCTGGCTCTGGATCACCCGCCTGCGGGGCTCGCAGCGGGCGCGGGCGCTGGCGCTCTCGGTCGCCGCGGGAGTGGTGGCCCTCCCGATCGCCGCGAGGCTCGACTCCGGGCCGCTGCTCGATTACGAATCGTGGGACATCTTCGGCAGCGCCTCCGACGTCAGCTTCGAGTGGGACCACACCTACGGACCGCTCGACTGGCCGCGGGAAGGGGCGACGATGCTGACCGTGCACAGCGCGACGCCGCTCTATTGGAAGGCGAGCGTGCTCGACCGCTTCGACGGCTTCGCCTGGGAACGGGCGAAGACCGAGGATCCGCTCGCGGTGCTCGAGCGCCAGGCCCGCTACGAGACGCCGAACGGCGTCCTTCGCCGGCGCCATCCCGAATGGCTGACCTCGGCGCGGTTCGAGGTCGACGGGCTCGAGAGCCCGTTCGTGACCGGGACCGGGGCGACGGTCGCGACGCGCGGCCTCACGACGCCCAGCCGCAGCGCCGACGGGACCGTGACCAACCTCGGCGGCCCGCTGATCGGCGGGACCGACTACGCGGTCACCGCCTACGTCCCGCGGCCGACGCCCGGCGAGCTGCGGGAGGCGCCCCCGACCTACCCCGCCAGGCGCTTCGGGGGGGCGACGCTGGTCGGCCTGCCGAACTCGTTCCAGCCCGGGTACGCCGTCGCGATGCCGCTCTGGGGCACGCGCGACCCCGAGGCCCGCGACCGCGTGCTCGCCTCCCCGTACGCCGACACCTATCGCCTCGCGCGCTCCTGGACGGCGAACGCGCCCACGCCGTACGCGGCGATCCGCTCGATCGAGGACCACCTGCGCCGCGATTACGCATACGACCCGAACGTGCTCCGTCACACCTACCCGCTCGATTCCTTCCTCTTCGAGGACCACGCCGGCTACTGCCAGCAGTTCGCCGGGTCCATGGGGCTGATGCTGCGCATGATCGGCATCCCCAGCCGGGTCGTGGCCGGGTTCGCCCCAGGCACCCGCCATGCCGACGAGGGCACCTTCGAGGTCCGCGACATCGATGCCCATTCCTGGGTCGAGGCGTACTTCCGCGGCATCGGCTGGGTGACCTTCGACCCCACGCCGGCCGCCGCCCCCGCCGGATCGCAGAGCCTGCACGGCGAGCTCGCCGGGACCCGCGGCCCGGCGCCGGAGCCCACCATCGAGGAGAGCAGCGCCGGCGGCAGCTCCGAAGCCTCCACCGCGGCCGGGGTCGCGGCCGGCGGCGACGGCGGCGGAGCGTGGCCGTGGATCGGGCTTGTCGTCGCTGCCGCCATCGCCGCCGTCACGGCGCTCGGGACGATGGCGTTCGTCCGCCGCCGCCGAGCGCTGGCGGCCGGGGACCTCGCCGACCGGCAGGTGAGCGAGCTGCGCTCGGCGCTCGAGCGTCTCGGCTGGCAGCTGGATCCGGACGTGACGCTGCTCGAGCTCGAGCGCCGCTTCACGGCCCCGGGGCGGGCGCCGCTCCGCCGCTATCTGGCAATGCTCCGCCGGCATCGCTACGCGGCCGAGCCCACGGCCCCGCCTGGGCCGGCCGAGCGTCGCGCGCTGCGAGCCGCGATCTCCTCCGGCAGCCTGCGCCGGCGGCTCCTCGGCCTGCTCGCGCTGCCTCCGGGCGGTCCGTCCGTCCCGCGTCCGTGACCGCCCGGGCGCCGGCGCGACCCGCGGCGATCGCACCGGGCATCTGGCGCTGGACCGCCGACCATCCGGGCTGGACCCCTGGCGCCGCTCGTGACAGCCCGGCCGACTGGGACCGCGCGGTCGGCTGCCTGCTCTGCGAGGTCGAGCGGGCGGCGGTGTTCGTCGACGCGCTGGTGCCCGTCGACGAGCCCCGCTTCTGGCGCTGGGCCGACGGCCGGGTCGCCACCGCCGAGCGCTGCCTGGCGCTGACCACGATCGGCTTTCACCGCCGCAGCCGCGAGGTCCTCGTGAGCCGCTACGGCGCGGCGACCTCGCGGGCGCGACGCGCGCTGCCGGCGGGGCTCGAGCCGATCCGGCTCAGCGGCGCCGGGGAGACGATGTTCTGGCTCGCCGGCGAGCGCGCCCTGATCGCCGGCGATCGGATCCTCGGGGCCCCGGGAGGCGGGCTGCGCCTCTGCCCCGACTCGTGGCTCGGCTACCTCGAGAGCGGGCTCACGCGGGACGGCCTGCGCGAGCTGCTGCGACCGCTGCTCGAACACCCGATCGAGCGCGTGCTCGTCTCCCACGGGGAGCCCGTGCTCTCGGGCGGTCGCGACGCGCTCGCGGAGGCGATCGGATGAGCGCCGCACCCGGCCCCGGCGAGCTCGCCGGCGTGCTCGAGACCTCCCTGTATCACTCCGCTTCGGAGACGGAGGCGATCGAGGACTTCTACGCCGGCTCGCTCGGGCTGCGGGTGGTCTCGCGGTGGAAGGGGGCGCTCGCGATGCGGGTGGGCGCCGGGGTGCTGTTGCTGTTCGAGCGCGAGTCGCTCGCCGAGCGCGACGGCCCGATCGCCGACCATGGCGCAGCCGGCGCGGGCCACACCTGCCTGCTGGCGAGCAGCGCCGGCGAGTACGAGGCCTGGCGCCGGCGAATCGAGGGGCTCGGGATCGAGATCACCCACGAGCAGGAGTGGGACACAGGACGCCGCTCGTTCTACTTCCGCGATCCGGCCGGCAACCTGCTCGAGATCGCCGACGGCGACCTGTGGCCGAGCTGACGCTCACCGGGCGCGAGCTCAACCGGGCGCTGCTCGCCCGCCAGCTGCTGCTCGAGCGCAGCCGCGCCTCGCTGCCGAAGGCGGTCGAGCGGATCGCCGGGATCCAGGCCCAGTACGCGCCCTCGATGTACGTCGGGCTCTGGTCGCGGCTGGAGGGACTCGAGCGCGACCAGCTCACCCGCGCGCTGGAGCGGCGAACGCTGGTCCAGGGCACCTCGCTGCGATCGACGATCCACCTGTTGACGCCGGGCGACTGGTGGACGTTCGCGAAGGCGAGCACCGACGAGCGCCGCGAGCAGTGGCTGCGCTCCCGCCGCGGGACGGCCGACGCGGCCGGAATGGCCGCCGCGGCCAAGCGCGCCCGCCCGCTGTTCTCCGATCCGCCGGTGGCGCGCAAGCTGCTTCAGGAGACGGTCGGCCTCGGGGCTCCGGGGATCTCCGGGATCAACGCCTGGCTCTCCCTGGTCCGGGTGCCGCCCTCGGGCACCTGGGACCGCCGCCGGGCCGACCTGTTCGCGCTCGCGGGCGACTGGATCGGACCGCCGCCGCGTGTGCGCAAGGCCGAGGCGACGGCGGAGCTCGTGCGCAGCTACCTGCGCGGCTTCGGCCCTGCGACGGCGACCGAGATCAACGAGTGGTCCGGGATCGGAGTCAGGGCCGTGCGCGCCGCGCTGGCGAAGCTCGAGCTACGCCGGTTCCGGACCGAGGACGGCGACGAGCTCGTCGACCTGCCGCGCCTCCCGCTCCCCGACCCCGAGATCCCGGCGCCGGTGCGCTTCCTCCCGGTCTGGGACGCGACCCTGCTCGTCCACGCTCGCCGGACCCAGATCCTTCCCAAGGAGCACCGGCCGAAGGTCTTCAGCACCAAGACGCCGCAATCCGTGGCCACATTCCTAGTCGACGGACAGGTCGCGGGCACCTGGCGCTACGAGAAGGGGCGGATCGAGCTCTCGCCGTTCGGGCGTCTGGGGCGGGACGACCGTCGCGAGCTCGAGGCTGAGGCCGAGCGGCTGGCGGAGTTCCACGCCTGACGTGTCCGAGCCGGCTTGACCGCCTAGACCGCCGCGAGCGCGCGCTCGAGGTCGTCCCAGAGGTCGTCGACGTGCTCGCAGCCGACGGAGAGCCGGAGCAGGTTCTGCGGCACCGCCCGCTCATCCGGGTAGCGGCCGCGGCGCTCGATCAGGGTCTCGACGCCGCCGAGGCTGGTCGCGTTGGCGATTCGCCGCACGCCCGCGCACACGCCGTCGGCGGCCGTGGCGCCGGTGCCGACCTCGAACGAGACCACCGCCCCGAAGCCGCTCATCTGGCGGGCTGCGAGCTCGTGGCCGGGATCGCTCGGGAGGCCGGGATAGCGCACGCGGGAAACCGCCGGGTGGCCGGAGAGCCGGCGCGCGAGCTCTGCAGCGTTCTCCTGCGCCCGCTCGACTCGCAGGGCGAGCGTGCGGACCCCGCGCAGGCCGAGGAAGGTCTCGAACGGCCCGGGCACGGCGCCGGTCAACTCCCGCCGCTCGGCCAGCGTCTGCCGACCGGGCTCGCCGGTGACCACCACGCCGAGCAACGCGTCGGCATGGCCGGCGAGGTACTTGGTCGCGGAGTGGACGACGAGGTCCGCGCCGAGCCCGAGCGAGTCCTGGAGCAGCGGGGTGGCAAGCGTCGCGTCGACGGCAAGCCGCGCGCCGCGCTCGTGGGCGGCGGCCGCGAGGGCCGCCAGGTCGGTGATCCCAAGTAGCGGGTTGTTCGGGGTCTCGGCCCAGACGAGCGCCGCCTCGCCGATCGCCGCGATCGCCGCTTCGGTATCGGTCTGGTCGATGAGGGTCACCTCGAGCGCGCCGACCGCGCTGCGCTCGGCCAGCAGCCTGCGAACACCGAGGTAGCAGATCTCCGGGGCGACCACGCGGGCGCCCGGGCGCAGGCCGTCGAAGATCGCCGCCGCCGCCGCCATCCCGGAGGAGAAGGCGACCGCATGGCCGCCCTCGAGCGTCCCGACGACCTGCTCGAACGCCTCGATCGAGGGCGACGCCTCGCGGATGTACTCGTACTCGCCGCCCTGCCGGTAGGTGGTCGAGAGATGCAGCGCGGGGTTCACCGGCTCCCCGTCCGCGAGATCGCGACCCGCCTCCACGCACAGCGTCTCCGGGTGCGGGGAGCTCAGCCGTCTTGTCGTGTCGGTCAACCCGCGGGCGAGTCTAGATCGGCCGGCGACTTGGACGCCCGTCGACTAGGGTCGGTCCGGGTTCGTGACGACCACCGACGCCACCCTCGACGCCGCCGTCCCGCCGCCGCCCCCGACCGTTGCCGACGTCGAGCGCATTGCCGCGCTCACCGACCCTGTGGCGCGCAACCTCGAGATCACGCAGTGCTACTCCGAGCTCTCGCGGGCGTTGGCCGTGCGCACCGGCGGCGGATCCGCGAACTGGTGCACGTTCGCCACCTGGGCCTCGAAGCAGGCCGGCGAGACGATCCGCAAGGAGGACTTGGAGCGGGCGTTCGAGCGCCTGTTCGGCCGCTCGGCCTCGGTCGCGAACCTGTTCGACGCCGCGGTCGGCGCGATCGCCGGGCCGAGCGCGGGGCGGGGCCCGCAGCCCGTCCGAGATGCGATCTGGACGGCCCTGGAGCCGAGCTCGGCCTTCGACCGCGCGAGCGACGCCGTCGCTCGTGGCAACCGCAAGGTCTTCGACGAGATCGGCCGGGAGTTCGCACGGTTCCTGGCGCTGCCGACTGCCGGCGGGGCGATCGATCCGGCTGAGTTCGAATCATTTCTGGCGAGCCTGCGACCGGGCGATCCGCCCGCGGGCCAGCGACACCTGAGGCAGGCGTTCACCGCCTACGAGGCGGCGCTCGGCGAGAGCGATGCGAAGGCGCGCGCCGAGCTCATGCTGCTCGCCAACCTGGCCATCGGCTGGCACGAGCAGACGCGTCTGCAACCGGATATCGCGGCGGCGCTCGACGCGGCTTTCGAGGAACCGGTGCGGCTCCGCCGTGACCTGTTGGGGCAGCTGCTGCGCCTGCGCGTCGGGTCCGCGTTTCACCTCCTGCTCGGGCTGGTCCCGGGCCGCTCGACCTCTGTGAAGTCAATCCTCGACGAGCTCGACCGCGCCGTGAAGCGGATCGCCCATGAGGCGATCACCGAGCTGCTGATGACGCTCGCCCTGCCCGGCGAGGTCCTGAACCTGGGTCGCGACGTGCCAGGTGCGTTCCCCGCCGACCTGGAGACGATCGCCAACTCCGACCTGCGGGCGATGCTCGGCGCGGTCGACCCAACCCCGGACACGACCCAGGGCAGCGGCGCCGACGACTGGTCGATGTTGACCGAGCGCATCCACTTCATCGCCGACCTCTTTCGCGTCTACCAGGAGCGCACCGCCCTGTTCGGCGACCCCTTCACACCCGAACGGGCGACGCGAACATGACCCGGCCGTCGAGCACCCGGCCGCGCATGCCCTGGACCGACGAGCATCGGCCGATCAACCGGCTCTCTCACGAACGACGGTACGCGCTTCTGCGTCTGTGGGAGTCGATTCCGCGCCCAAGCGACCTGCGCGACCCGACCGGATACCTGGAGGCGATGCGGCTTCACCGGAGGCTGCGGGACGAGTACACGGTGCTTTTCCCGCTCCGGGCGCGGAGTCTGTTTCGCCTCGCGCGGCGAGTCGAGCGCGAGGGGATCCCGGGCGCCTTGGTCGACTGCGGGACCTGGAACGGCGGCTCGACCGCGCTGATGTCGGCGGGCGCTCCGACACGCGAGGTCTGGGCCTTCGACTCCTTCGAGGGGCTTCCGACGCCCGACGAGCGCGATCTGGGGCGTGCTCCGACGGAGGCAGACGTCGAGGCCTACACAGGCCATTTCGCCGGCAGCGAGGAGAAGCTTCGCGAGGCCGTGGCGCTGGCGGGTGGCAGCGAGCGCCTGCATGTGCGCAAGGGCTGGTTCGCCGACACCCTGCGTCCAGCGGTCGACGAGGTCGGTCCGATCGCCGTGTTGCACTGCGATGGCGATTGGTACGACTCGGTGACCGACGTGCTCGAGAGCTTCTATCCCTCGGTGGCCGATGGTGGCTACGTCGTCGTCGACGACTATCAGATGCTCCCAGGCGCCTTCGACGCCACCAACGACTATCGCGCCCGCGTCGGCGACACCGGCGAGATCGTTCGCGTCGACCACTACACCGGCGCCTTCTGGCGCAAGGCGAGCCCCATCGCAGACCGCCCGCATACGCCACAGCGGAGCTGATTTTGTAATGCGGCTGGAATGAGTGATGATGGGGCGGTCTTGTCCGGCCGTCGGCTCGTCCCGAGTGCCCTGGGCGCCACGGTGGCCCTGCTGCTCTTCGCGCCGGCACCGGCGCTCGCGGACGACCCCGTCCTGGGTTCCGCGAGCTACCCGGACCTGACGACCTACAGCTGCCACACGGACCCGATCACGATCTATCCGGGGCAGAACCTGAACCTCTACGGGACGACCAAGACCTGCCCCAACGCCGCCAAGGTCAGCGGCCCGGGCGAGGCCGGCGTGTTCAATCCCGGCTCCGCCGAGGGCTACGTGACCAGGTTCAAGCCGAGCATGGTCGAGGTCCACGACGACGGCTCGCTGACGACCCCGAGCGTTTGGGACCTGCATCTCCATCACGTCGTCTGGCTGGGGCCCGGCGTCGGCTACGGGACGGGCGAGGAGAAGACCGAGTGGAAACTGCCGCAGGGATACGGCTTCAAGGTCGACGGAGACCAGACCTGGGGTCTCAACTACATGATCCACAACCTCACCGCGACCGGCGGGCGTCAGGTGGAGATCACCTGGGAGATCGACTGGGTGCCCGAGACGACCCCGGCGCGCACCGACATCAACCCGCTCAGGACCATCGGGCTCGACGTCGCCGGGACGCCGCAGCTCTATCCGGTGTTCGACGCAGAGCGGGGCTTCGACACCAACGGTGACGGCCTCTACACCTTCCCCGACGAGGTCCCGGCCGACCCCAACGCGCCGGGCTTCGAGGAGCGCAGCAACGTCAGCAGCGCCGCCCGTTGGACCGTGCCGTCGGGCGGGCGCACGCTCGTCTGGGCCGTCGGGCACCTCCATCCCGGCGGCCTCTACATGGACATGAAGGTCTCTCGCGACGGGCCCGACGCCGGCTCGACCGCGGGCGACGACCCCTCGGAGGTCAGGCCCCTGTTCAGATCCGACGCCCACTACTACGAGCCCGCGGGCGCCGTGAGCTGGGACGTGGCGATGACCGCCACCCGCCCCGATTGGCGTGTCCACCTCAAGGCGGGCGACGTGGTCTCGATCAACGCGACCTACGACATCCACAAGGCGTCGTGGTATGAGTCCATGGGGCTCTTCCCGCTGGAGGTCAGCACGGCCGACGACCCGCTGGCGCGGGACCCCTTCGACGACGAGGCCGCGGTCAAGGCGATGTACGACGCGGGCGGCATCCTCACCCATGGCCGTCTGCCCGAGAACATCGACAGCAAGGCGAGCAAGGACCTGAAGCTCGCCGACCCGCGGAAGCTCCGCAGCAAGGGCCGCCGGGTGCCGAAGGGCGGGCTGCAGATCGACGGCTTCGGCTACGGGGTCGGCGGCTACTCGGCGTTCCGGGGCTTCCCGACCCCCAGGATCCGCCCCCCGGTGATCAAGCCGGGACGCAGCGTCACCTTCACCAACATCGACGCGCTGCCGTCGATGTCGGACACCGAGCAGGTCTGGCACAGCATCACCTCCTGCCGGGCGCCGTGCAACCGGGGCTCGGGGATCGGCTACCCGCTCGCCCAGGGACCGATCAAGTTCGACTCCGGCCAGCTCGGCTACGGGACCGCCCTCAGCTCCGAGGTGACGACCGGCTCCAACGTCTACACCACGCCCCCGCTGACCAAGCCCGGCAAGACCTACAGCTACTTCTGCCGCATCCACCCGTTCATGCGCGGATCGATTCGAGTCGCCGGCGGCAAGCCCAAGCGCCGGTAGCCGTAGCCATAGGCTTTCTCCGTGACACCGTTCCGCTTTTCCTTCTCTCGCCGCTCTGCACTCAGCGGAGCAGCATCGGTCCTCGTGGGCATCGTCGGGCTCCTGGCGTCCGCATCGCCCGCTCTGGGCGACGAACAGGGCCGCATCGCCGGGCGAGTCCTCGGCGGGCTCGACGGGACTGTGCTTGCCGATGCCCGGGTCGACCTGCACCGCTTCGTGCCAGGCACGGGCAACTGGGAGTGGTTCTCGACCCTGCGGACGGACGCCGAGGGTCGGTACCGCTTCGAGGGGCTCGCCGCGGGTCGCTACCGGGTTTGCGCCGACTCGGACGCAGGCATCGGCCCCGTGAACCCCGAGGCGCTTTACCTGCCGCGCTGCTGGCGCGCCGCGCCGACGGTCGACTCCGCCGACGAGATCGTCCTCGACCCCGGCACGGTCGTCGGAGGGGTGACCATCCGCCTTCAGGCCAGCGGGCGAATCCGCGGCCACGTCGCCGATCCCGCAGGGGATCCGGTGACCGGCGGCTACGTCCAGTCGTACTCGAAGGAGGGAGGCCGATGGGTCCCCGGGCCGTGGGCGATTTTCGGCGAAGAGGGCGAATACGAGCTGCGCCTCGTCGACAAGCGTGTCTACCACGTCTGCTTCGTGCCCTGGGACGGCGAGGGGCTCGCGCTTCAGTGCTGGGACGACGCGCCGACGCTTCCGAGCTCGACCGGGATCCGAGGCGTGCGGCCGAACCGCACGGTCGACGGGATCGACGCCCAGCTCCATGTCGGCGCCCGGATCGAGGGTCTGATCAGCGGTTATCCGACCGGCACGCAGGGCTCGATCGAGATCCTTGCCCTGCGCAAGGACGGCGGCGAGTGGTGGCAGGCGGGATGGAGCCTGGTCGAGCCATGGACGAGCCCCAACCCGTTCGAGATCGCGAGCCTCCCGGCGGGCACGTATCGGGTGTGCTTCGGCTCACAGGACTTCGAGTTCTTCCCCGTGTTCGCCTATGAGTGCTTCGGCGGCACGCCGACGCCGGACACCGGGACCGACGTCGAGGCCGTCGCCGGCCAGACGACCTCCGGCGTCGACGTCGACGTCGGCTCGGAGAGCACGATCCGCGGCAGAGTCGCAGGGATCGACGCACCGGTTCCGGTCCAGCTCCTGACCGCGTCGGGCGAGCCGATCTTCCAGCGCCTGACCGCGCCCGACGGGACATACGGGTTCGCCGGCCTGCCCAACGGCTCCTACAAGCTCGCGTTCAACCGCGCTCCCGGCGAGACTCGCCTCGCGGCGCGCTTCTACCGGAACAAGCCCGAGCATGCCGGGATCGGCAACGCGTCCGCGGTCGCGCTCGGAAACGGGGAGCTCGTCACCCGGATCTCGAGCACGCTCGTCTCCGGCGGCTCGATCACCGGCCGCGTCGTCGACGGCGCGGGCGCGGGCATACCCGGTTGCCAGGTGCGTGGCTACACGCCGAACGGCGCACTCGTGACGCGCTGGAGCGAGACCGACGGCAGCGGCTCGTTCGACGTCGGCGGCCTCACCACCGGGGCGTACCGCCTCCTGGTCAGCGGCGGCACGTGTGGAATCGCCCGCGCCGACCTCCACTACGACGCCGGCGCGCCGTCGCGGCTGACGGAGGACGCCTCGCTCGCCGATCCGCTTGCCGTGGCGCTCGGGGCCCCGACCGCGGTGTCTGGAGATCTCGTCATCACCCAGATCCGCAACATGGCGCCCCCGTCGATCGCGGGGGAGGCGCGCGCCGGAGAGCTGCTGAGCGCCGATCCCGGTACCTGGTCGCCGCCGGACGTCGTCTTTTCCTACCGCTGGTACGCGGACGGGGTCCACGTGCCGGGCGCGACCGGCCCGTCTTACACGCCGACCACGGGTCAGGTGGGCAGCCGGATTCGCGTCCGTGTGATCGCCTCGAAGGCCGGCTATCCGGACGCCGCCAGGACGTCCGTCCCGACCGCACCGGTGGCGAGCGGCCCCTGACCGACGCCGGCGGAGATCGCCCGCCGACCGCGCGTCAGGCCCGGTCGACGATCTTCCAGTAGGAGTCCTTGCGGGCGATCTTCCCGTCGCGCAGCTCGAACAGATCACAGCCCTGGACCTCGACCTCGGCCCCCGACGTATCGGTGCCGGTGATCGTCCATTCGGAGACGCCTCGATCTCCGCACACCCAGTGCCGGTCCCTGCCGTAGTGGATGTCCGGGATCCCCGCAAAACGGGCCTCGATGCCCGTCCGGACTTTCGCTTTCCCGGTGAGGCGCCGGCCCCAGGCGTCGGGGCCACGGGGTGTCTCGAGCACGCAATCCTCGGTGAAGAACTCCATGACCGCCTCCACGTCGTGGCTGTTGAAGGCCGCCAGGAGCTCCTCGAGTATGTGGGCATCCGTTTGCGTCGTCGTCCTCCTTGCTGGGTCTGCTCGTCCTCGACCTACGGGAGCGCCGTGGCCTTGGCCTCCTCGCCGGCGCCGGCCGTGGGCATCTCGACGCCGGCAACCTCGTAGGCCTCCGGTTGGTCGAGCGTCTCGCGCTCCAGCAGCGCGCGGGCCAGCGCCTCGAGGCGCTCCCGTTCGCGCTTCAGGAGCTCGATCACCTCGCGCTCGGCGCCGTCGACGATTCGCCGGACCTCCACGTCGACCAGCTCCTGGGTGGGGGGCGAGGCCGGCACCGAGCCGGGCAGCAGCAGGCCGTCCTGGCGGCCATCCGTGACCGCGATCGCGCCGATCGCGTCGCTCATCCCCCAGCGGCCGACCATCCCCCGGGCGATCTGCGTCAGGTTCTGGATGTCGGACTCCGCGCCGGTGGTCAGATCATCGAAAACGACCTTCTCCGCCGCGCGTCCGCCCAGCGCGACCTTGATCTTCGCGAGCAGCTCGTCCCGCCGGTAGCTGTAGCGATCGCTCTCCGGGGTCGCAAGCGTCACGCCGAGTGCCTGGCCGCGCGGGATGATCGAGACCTTGCGCACGGGGTCGGCGCCGGGGGTGAGCATGCCGACCAGCGCGTGACCGGATTCGTGGTAGGCCGTTCGTTCGCGGTCCGCCTGGGTCATCACCACCTGGCGCTCGGTGCCGAGGATGATCTTCTCGATCGCGTCCGTGAAGTCCCGCTGCTCGACCGCGGTGTGGTCGCGTCGCGCGGCGAACAGCGCAGCCTCGTTGACCATCAGCGCAAGGTCCGCGCCGGTTGCCCCGGGTGTGGAGGAGGCGATGCGCTCGAGCTCCACGTCGGGCGCCAGCGGCACCGATCGCGTATGGATCTTGAGGATCTCGACACGGCCGTTGCGGTCGGGCGGCTGGACGGCGATGCGCCGGTCGAAGCGTCCGGGGCGCAGCAGCGCCTGGTCGAGGACCTCGGGGCGATTCGTCGCGCCGAGGACGATGACGTTGGTGTCGGCTTCGAACCCGTCCATCTCGGTGAGGATCTGGTTCAGGGTCTGCTCGCGCTCGTCGTGGCCGCCACTGATCCCGCCGACGTTGCCCGATCGCGAGCGGCCGATCGCGTCGAGCTCGTCGATGAAGATGATCGCCGGCGCGGCCTCCTTGGCCTGCTTGAACAGGTCGCGCACGCGCGAGGCGCCCACGCCCACGATCGCCTCGACGAACTCCGAGGCCGAGATGGAGAAGAAGGCGGCATGCGCCTCGCCCGCGACCGCCCGCGCCAGCAGCGTCTTGCCCGTTCCGGGGGGCCCGTAGAGCAGCACGCCGCGCGGTACCCGTGCTCCCAGCTTCGTATAGCGCTGCGGGTTCTTCAGGAAGTCCACCACCTCGACGAGCTCGTCCTCGGCCTCGTCGATTCCGGCGACATCGTCGAAGGAGACCCGCTCCTGCGCGCCCGGCGTGTGCCGGCGCGCGGTGGAGCGGCCGAAGCCGCCGAGCACGCCGCCCCCTCCACCGCCTGTCTGGCGGCGGTACAGCCAGACGAAGAAGCCCACGAGCAGGATGGTCGGCAGGAAGCCGAGGAGGAGCGAGGCCCAGATCGACCGGCCCTCGTCCGGTGCCTTGGCGTTGATGACGACGTTCTTTTCGCCGAGCAGGCGGGTGAGCTCGGCCGGATCGATGAAGGCGGGGACCTCCGTCTCGAAGCTCGTGACCGTCACCGACTCGGCGTCGCCTGGCGGGTCGAAGGTCGCCTCGTTGGTGAGCTCGCCCTCGATCGAGTCCTCCTGGGAGCTGATCTCCTCGACGTTGCCGGCCTCGACCTGGTCGACGAAGAACGGCTGGTAGGGCACTTGCTCGCGCTCCTCGGCTCTGCCCGTGATGAACGAGACCACGACGTTGACCAGGAGCAGCCCGACCAGGATCGCGATGAACATCCTGCTCCGGGGGAACATCGGCCGCTTGGGCTCAGGCGGCGCTCCGCGACCGTCCGGGGCCGGGTCTACGCGCCAGCGCGAGTGGTGGGCGTTCGGGGGCGGCGCGGTCTCAGCGGGCGGGTCAGGGGCCAGGTCGCCCACTGTACTGCGCCGCTGAACGCGTTTGCGTCCATCGGCGACGACGGCCTGAGTAGCGTGCGCGTGTGGAGCGCGTCTTCGTCCTCGCCGCAGCAGTCGGCGTCGCCCTCGGCCTCGTTGTGGAGCTCCGCATGTTCGCGCCCGGCCGGGAGCCGCGGCGGGCCGAAGCGATCGCCTGGAGCGTCGGCTGGGTGCTGGTCGCAGCCGCGATCGCAGCTGGGATCGCGCTCGCCGGTGGACCGGCCGGCGAGTGGACGACCGTCTATCTGATCGAGCGCTCCCTCTCGCTCGACAACATCTTCCTCTTCACGCTGCTTCTGGCGTACTTCGCGGTGCCGCAGGAGCTGCGGGGTACCGTCGTGCTGGTCGGGATCGCCGGCGCCCTCGTGCTCCGTGGTCTGGCGATCACGGGTGGGCTGGCATTGATCGACGCCGTCGACTGGGTCGTCTATGTCTTCGGCGTGCTCCTGCTCTACGTCGCCTACCGCGCGTTCCGCGGGCTGGCCGACGAGGTCGATCCGGCTGAGAACCCGGCGCTGCGGTTCGTGCGCCGCGCAATCCCCACGACCGACGGCTTCCGCGGCCGACGGCTGTTCGTCCGCGAGGACGGGCGTCGCTACGGCACCCCGCTGCTGCTGGCCGCTGTCGGGATCATCGCCGCGGACATCGCGTTCGCGGTCGACTCGATCCCGGCGGCGCTCGCGGTGACGCGCGATCCGGGCGTCATCTGGACGGCGAACGCGTTCGCCCTCCTGGGACTCGGCGCGCTCCTCGCCCTGATCGAGATCCTCGTCCGCCGGTTCCGGTACCTCGGCAGGACGGTCGCTCTCATCCTCGCCTTCGTCGGGTTGAAGATCCTTGCCGCCGACCTGGTTCACATCAGCGATCTCGCCTCGCTCGCGGTCATCGGCGGGCTGATCGCGGCCGGCGTCGTGGCCTCGCTCGCCGCGGATCGCCTCGATCCGCCACACCCGGCCGAGGAAGCGATCAGGCGGCCGCCCCGCTGCCCGCCGGAGCTCGCCCAGGTCCGAGCCCGTTGAGGCCGGGCAACGGGGTTGACGACTTTGCGATGCTGGGTGTCAGATGCGGGCCGAATCGCGGACCGCGATCGCTCAAGAGAGGAGAAGGTCTGATGGCGACCTGCACCCACCTCGACCAGGTCGAGGTCACGGAGCTGCCCGAGTCGGTCGACGGTTGCGAGGAGTGCCTGAAAAGCGGCGACCCCTGGCTTCACCTGCGGATCTGCCTCGAGTGCGCGAAGGTCGGCTGCTGCGACAGCTCTCCAAACCGGCACGCGTCGAAACACGCGCGTGAGGACGCTCATCCGTTGATCCGCTCGCTCCAGCCCGGCGAGGAGTGGTCCTACTGCTTCATCGACGACATCGGCATGGTGATCCCACAGGTCCAAGGGGAGACGCGGATCCCGCCCTCGCCGCTGGGCGGCTGAGCGAGAAGAACCCGAGCGCCGCGTAGCCGGGTTCGGCGACGATGCCCGCCCCGAATTCCGGCGAGTTGGTCCCGGTCGGTGAGGCCGACCACGCGCTTGGCGCGGCGGAGCCCGAGCTGACGCTGATCGAGTACGGGGACTTCGGCTGTCCGTTCTGCTTCGCGGCGAGCCGGCCGATGCGGTCGCTCCTCGATCGCTACGACGGCCTGAGGCTGGTCTGGCGCCACCTCCCGGACCCCGAGCTTCATCCCGGCGCCGACCTGGCCGCGGAGCTCTCGGAGTTCGCGGCCGTTCACGGCAAGTTCTGGCAGGCCCACTCGCTGCTGCTCGCGGGGCGCGACCGTTTCTCGCCGGAGGATCTGCTGTCGGTGGCGCGACGCCTCGATCTCGACACCGACGAAGCGGAGACGGCTCTGGTCGAGCGGCGCTATCGAGAGCGCGTGAACATGGACGTCGCGGGCGCCGCGCAGGCCGGCGTCCACGGGACCCCGACCTTCTTCGTCGGCGCCGAGCGCCTCGAGGGAAGCTGGACCCAGCTCGCGCGGCTCGTCCCCGCGATGCTCACAGGAAGCAGCGGCCCTGACCGGCCGACGGCCGGATGAGCGGGCCGGCCGCGCCCGAGGGACCATTCTCGAGGCGGACCGCCTGGGTGCGCAACGTGCCCACGCCGCTGCGCGAGTTCCTGCGCACCGAGACCGGGGGTGCGGCGGTCCTGCTGGCGGCGGCGCTCGCGGCCCTCGCCTGGGTCAACATCGACGCCTCCTCCTACGACGGCGTCTGGGGGACGAGGCTCTCGATCAACCTCGGCGACGCGGGGATCGATCTCGACCTTCGCCACTGGATCAACAGCGGGCTGATGACCTTCTTCTTCTTCGTCATCGGTCTCGAGGCGCGTCGCGAGTTCGACCTCGGCGAGCTGCGGGAGCGGGCCCGCTTCGCCCTCCCGGTGTTGGCCGCGGTCGGCGGCATGGCGGCCGCCGTGCTCATCTACCTCGCGTTCAACGCCGGCGACTCGTCGGCCCGTGGGTGGGGGATCGCGATGTCGACCGACACGGCGTTCGCCCTCGGACTCCTGGCCCTCTTCGGGCGGCGGGTCCCAGACCGCCTGCGGGCGTTCATCCTCACCGTGGCCGTGGTCGACGACCTGCTCGCCCTCGTCGTCATCGCCACCGTCTACACCGAGACGATCACGGTGTCGGCCCTGCTCGCCGCGGCGGGACTGTTCACGGCCGTCCTGGCCGCACGCGCACTCCGCGTGCGTGTGGGGGCGCTCTACTTCGTCCTCGGGGCGGCGGTGTGGGTGGCGCTGCTCGAATCGGGGATCGAGCCGGTGATCGTCGGGCTGGCGATGGGTCTGCTCACCTACGCCTACCCGGCCGAGCGCTCGGACCTCGATCAGGCGGTCGAGAGCTTCCGCGCCTTCCGCGAGCAACCGACGCCTGAGCTCGAGCGCTCGGCGCGGCGGGGCCTGCGGTCGGCGATCTCTCCGAACGAGCGCCTGGAGCAGCTCTTTCACCCCTGGACCAGCTACGTGATCGTCCCCCTGTTCGCGCTGGCCAACGCCGGGATCGCGATCGACGGCGCGTTCCTGGAGCGAGCCATCAGCTCGCCGATCACCCTGGGGGTCCTGGTCGGCTACGTGATCGGCAAGCCGGTCGGGATCATCGGCGGCTCCTGGCTCGTCACCCGACTCAGCCACGGCCGGCTGCGTCCGCCGGTCGGGTGGGCCGCCGTCGCGGCCGGCGGGACGATCGCGGGCATCGGCTTCACCGTGGCCCTGCTGATCGCGACGCTCGCCTTCTCGGGCACCGACCTGGAGGAGGCGAAGCTCGGCATCCTCGCCGCCGCCGCCGTCGCCGCGCTGCTCACCTGGGCGACTTTCCGCGCCACGGACCTGCTGCCTGACCGGCGCCGCGAGCGTGTCCTCCTCGGCACCCCGGATCTGTTGACCGACCTCGCCAACCCGGTCGACCCGGACCGCGACCACATCCGCGGACCGCGCGAGTCGGCGGTCACCGTCGTCGAATACGGCGACTTCGAATGCCCGTACTGCGGCCAGGCGGAGCCCGTCGTCCGCGAGCTGCTCGGCGACTTCGACATCCGCTACGTCTGGCGCCACCTGCCGCTCACCGACGTCCATCGCCACGCTCAGCTTGCGGCCGAGGGGGCGGAGGCCGCCTCCGCGCAGGGTGCCTTCTGGGAGATGCACGACAAGCTCCTGCACAATCAACAAGCACTGGCGGCCGACGACCTGGTCGGCTACGCCGAGGAGCTGGGCCTCGACCCCGACCGCTTCTCCGAGTTCCTGCGTGAGCGCCGTGGGGCGAATCGGGTCGCCGATGACGTCGACGGCGCCGATCTCAGCGGCGTGTCGGGGACACCGACCTTCTTCATCAACGGGCGCCGTCACTACGGGCCCTATGACATCGCCACGCTTTCCGATGCGGTTCGCGCGGCCGGGGCGCGGGCGCGCGTAGCGGCGAGTTGAACCGGGGCTCCTTCCAGCTGTAGCCGATTAGGCTGAACCGGTGAGGTGCCGTTTCGTCTGGCTCGGCCTGCTCTGGGTCCTGGCATCCGGTGGTACGGCGACCGCGGCGCCCGACCCTTCATGCACCTTTCCGGCGCGGCCGACGGTCGCCTTCGGGGGCGACGCCCCGGCCAAGGCCGATCGGAAGTCGACGCTGGGCGCGACGGTCTGTGAACGCACGACCGGCGCGCAGGGCATGGAACCGATGCTCGCCGTGAACCGCCGTGGGACGATGTTCATGGGCATCGCGACCGACAAGGGTCTCTACGAGCAGCCCGGCGAGCTCACCGGCACAGCGGAGAACGCGTTGCTGCGCAGCCGCAACGACGGTCGAACGTGGCGGAGGATCCCGCTCCCCGGCGGCATCAACGCATCCGAGGGGTTCCCCTACATCGACCGGCGCACCGACCGGCTGTTCGTCACGTCGCTCTCCGCCGACGTGAGCCGCTGCGGGCAGCCGGTGATCTACAGCGATGACGAGGGCGAGCACTGGGCGGAGGCCGCCGGACGACCTGGCTGCTCACCGCCGACGATCGGCGACTGGCCGAAGATCTTCGCGGGCCCGCACCGTGTCAGTGCGCCGGGCGGTTATCCGAATGCCGTGTATGAGTGCAACTTCATCCCCAACATCCTGGTCGCCGCGTCGATCGGCTGCTGGCGCTCGGACGACGGGGGCGACCACTTCGAGTTCGCGAGCTTCCTCCCGACGGTCAACGGTGCGTGCGAGGCCGGGGCCGAGCAGGGCGGCACCGGCGCGACGATCGTCCACGGCAGCGGCCGCGTTCTCTCCAACGGAGTGGTCGTCGTCCCGCTGACGGTTTGCGGCGAGCCGGTCGTCGTTCGAAGTCGCGATGAAGGCCGAACCTGGACCGCTGTGTCCACCGGCGACGACAGCCTCGGTCTCGACGACATCGTCGCGGGAGACGAGGGCCTCGTCCTCGGGATAACCGACCACGTCTGGTCCGAGAACCTCGCCGTCGACGAGCACGACAACCTGTTCTTCGCGTACCTCGCCGACGGCGGCGTGCGCCTGGCGACGTCACGCGACGGTGGGCGCTCCTGGCGGCTGCTCGGGTTCGTGTCGCCACCCGCTGTCCGGCGGGCGATCGTCGTTTCGGTGGCCGCGCGGGGCCGGGGCGAGATCGCGATGACGTACTACGGCACGCCGGACAGGGGCGACGCTCTCGGCGCGTCGGGGATGAACTGGCGCGCCCGGATGACGTACAGCCGGAATGCGCTTGCCGCCCACCCGGTGTTCCACTCGGCGGCCACCTCGCCCGCATCGGCGCCGACCATGGACTCGACGATGCCCGGATGCTGCACGACCGCCCAGACCTTTCTCGAGTACACCGGCGTTCAGTTCACCGCGCGGCGCAAGGTCCGCGGCGCCTTCACCCGCTGGACAGGCAAGCATCTGCCCGAGCTCGTGTTGGCGAAGATGCACCTTCCCAAGCCGTAGGGACAGGGCACTCGCTGCAAACAGTGGAGCTACTCGAGTCGAGTGTGGGGCGACGGTAATCGGGTACCACAGGACTGGGCAAGATCGCTCCCGCCCTGGGCGGATCAGCTTCCTGGCCCGCACATAGACGAGGCTGAGCGGCACAGCTCGGATCGCGGGCAGTGGGGCCGCCTCGGAAGGGAACAAATGAATATGAGTTCGGCACCGTGGGCGCGGAGCGACGGTACGTCAGGCTTCGAGGTCGTCCTCGAGAGTGTGCCGAGTGCCGGCGGGAGGGCACGGCGGCACATCGATGGACTCGCCGACGACCTCCCTCCTTTGACCCTCCGCGACCTTCGGATGGTCGTCACGGAGTTGGTGAACAACTCGGTTCTCCATGGCAGCGGTCGGCCGATCGGGGTGGCGATCGAGGTGACGGCCGGGGGGTTGGCGCGCGGGAGCGTCAGCGATCCAGCCATCGGCCCGGTGGAGAGCGCATCGCCCCCGGACGCCTGCGACGGCGGCCTCGGACTACGAATCGTTGATGCGCTCGCTTCCCGCTGGGGAGTCTGGTTCGAGATTGCTCCCAGTCCTGAGCTGTCTCACCGTAAGTAGGAAGGAGGTTCGAACATGGGAATCTCCGCAGCTCGGCCCAACCACCCGCCCCGCCATTCGGCCCCTGAAGGCTGGCTGGTGATCGTCCTGACCGTCGCCTCGTTGACGAGTCTTGCGCTTGCGGGTCTAGTGGGACTGAGCATCCCGTGGCTGGCCATCGCTCTTGGCGCGGCATTGCTATCGCTCGTGTTGCTGATGCTGCCCGGGTGATCGGGCTGGCGCCAGTCCTTGTGCGTGCGCGCGGTGGCCCGGGCTCAGTACTCCTCGTTCGCCTGCACGTTGTCGGCTTGCTCCCGCTCGGCGTCTCGGGCCCGGTTCAGCTCGCTCCTGGTCCGCTCAGCGGCCTGTTCCCGCTCAGCGGCCTCGCTCGGCGGTCTGCTCCCGCTCGGCGGCCTGCTCCTCTGACTCGCCAGCCGACGTGTCCTGCTTCTCGACATTCCCCGCTCGCCTTTCGCCACGGCGCTTCCGTCGATCTTCCCGCCACTGTGCGAATGCACCCATGTGAGGGCCCTTCTCGTTGTTGGGCATCCGACCATATCCAACGTAGCGCAGGGGTCCGGCGCCAAGTGGCTAGCCCGACCTGCCTACCCCTCCAGTGCCCTCCGGCCCGCGGCGGATCTTCAGGAACAGAGCTACCAAGCGGTCCTCTTCGATCCCGGTCAGGTTCGCTCGCGTGCCCCTCGATTTGACCGCCAGGTCACGGACCTCTCGCCGCTCATCGGGGGTAAGACGGTCCCAATACTCCCTGCCGCGCGTGCTCAACCAGACGATCGCCGCGATCACTCGGCGCCACGGGACCCGTCTTGCCCCTGACAGCACCTGCAGGACCCAAGCCGGCATCTGATCCTCCTCTCAGGGCCGCGACCGCTGCGCCCCAGCCTGATTGCGGCGCCTCGAATCTCTTCCGATCGAGCGCCTTCGGACTGTGTCCCCTACCCGAAATTGCGCAGCGATCTCGGAGCTGGTCTGCGCGTTTCCTGAGCGCCCAAACGGGCAGCACACAACATTGATGGGCAAACGGGTCGAGTTCAGCACGCGCAGCGCGCGCGGCCGTCAAATCCTCGACGGCCTCGAGCGAGAAACGGGGATGCCTCCGATGCTCCGCAGCGGAAGCCGGCGCGTGTACGACCTCGGAACCCTTGATGCCGACGCTTTGCTTCGCGCCCTAAGAGGTCTGGCCCCGGACTGGTACGAGCACGTGAGCTACCTCACGCTGGTCTGACTCGGGCTGCGCTGCAGGGGTTGGTCGGCCGCAGCGGTCAGCCGGCAAGGTGGCGGGTGGAACCATCCCGCACCCAGGTCCTGGGGCTCGGCTTAGAGTTGGCCTTAGGCTCGTCGAGTGCGGATCGTGAGCTGGAATGTCGCGCGGTTGAGCGCGCGTCTAGCCGAGCAGGCTGCCGCGCTCGCGGGGCGCGAACCGGACGTCGTCGCGCTTCAGGAGATCACTCGACGCACCCTCCCATTGTGGAGGGCCGCGCTCTCGACGATCGGACTTACGCACGTTCGCGCTTCACTTGATGGCGCGGACCCCGGCCGGCAGCCGACAGGCCGGCGCCGCACGGGGGTTCTCCTGAGCTCAAGGGCTCCGCTCACGGACGCCTCCACGGGTCTGCCCGTGCCGTGGCCGGAGACCGCCCTCGCGGCGACGACGTCAACGGTGGCCGCCGGGGTGGTGGAGCTCCACTGCGTTCACGTCCCGAATGCGTCCAACGGGTGGGTCAAGGTCCGGACCTTGGAGGCAATCCGCAGCGGGCTCGTCAGCGCGCCGCCCGCTCCGCGGGTGCTCTGCGGGGATCTCAATATCCCGCGCCGCGAGCTACCGACCGGGGAGGTGATTTCGTTCGCACGCGACTCCCGAGGCCGCCTGCGTCCCGATCGCGGAACCGAATGGGACCAAGCTGAGCTCGGCGTCGTTCCGGGGCTGCGTGAGGTCGGCTACGAGGATGCCTTTCGAGCCCTGCATGGCTACGCAAGGAAGGAGCCGAGTTGGACCTGGCGGCGCATAGCCGGCCATGGCGGGGGTTGGCGCCTCGATCATCTCTTTACGTCGAAGGAGCTGCGCCCCGTTGCGGCCGAGTATCACCACGAATGGCGCGACCAGGGGCTCAGCGATCACTCGCCGCTCGAAGTCGACCTATATCCCGCTCGCTCCTGCAAGTCGGGCGGCAAAAGGGAGCGAGGCTAGGCTGCTCGCCCCGCGAACGGGGCTGACGCGCCGCTTACTCGCACGCCAACCGGGTAGGCCGTCCCGGTGTTCGTCTTCTTCTCGAACCGGCTTGGCTGCCTTCCTTCGCTGGCCCTCTCAGCGGGTGTCACGCTGGTGCTCTTGCTGATCTTCCGGGTGATCGAACTGTAGTCAGCGCCAGCCCGACTGCAGGAGACAGTCAGCCGGCCTCCGCGAGACAACCGCCGAGGCTACGTGCCAGGCCGTTGGCCTTTGGGGCCCTTGTTCAGGAGCGCCGACACGCGTTGCCGCGTGACACCGAAGCTCTCTGCGATCTGCTCCATCGTCATGCCCTCGGCGTAGAGAGCCTCCGCCTCGGCTCGACGGACGTTCGCTCCAGCGGTGTCAAGCGCCGCCGAACCCTCGGTGAGGAGCTGCACGATGAGCGGCCCCTGCGCGCGACCGACGAGCTCGGCGTAGGGCACATCCCTCGCCCGGGAGCGCCGGAGCTGAGCGATCCGCTTCTTGATCAGGCTTGCGCGCCGTGCGTTATCGGCTAGCACTTCCTCGAGCGCTGTTAGAGCTTCGAGGAATTCGTCGTCGGTCGTGTCTGTCGTTCCCGCCAGGATTCAAAAAATACCGTTTTGGTAATGCCCATTGCGGCAACTCCCATTGCGGCAAGAACTATTGCCGCAACTCCTATTACGGCAATAACTATTGCTGCAACCCCTATTGCGCTATGCTGTCGAGGTTGTCGCAGCCGCCGCCACGCGACCCAGGAGGTCACCGAATGTCCCCTGCGCACCCAATTCTTAGGATCGAAGCTGAAAGTCAGCCGGACGCCTACGTCATCCGGATCGCCGGCGAACTGGACCTCGGGGGGTGCCCTGCGCTCGAATCCGCGCTGCAAGGGGCCGAGCGGTCCCGAGCGGATCGGATCATCCTCGACCTCGAGGCGCTCACATTCATCGATTCGGTCGGACTGGGAACCCTCCTTAAGACCAGTCGTCGGGCGGCGAGGGACGGGAACCGTTTGGAGATAACCCGCGGTAGGGGGCAGCCCGCAGAGCTCCTCCGGCTAACGGGACTCGAGAAGGTGCTGCCTCTCGCCGACCCCGCTCTGTGTCCCTCGATCCAGGAGGATGGCGAAGCGCCCGGTGCTCGATCGATGCCTGACGTTGCAAACCGACCGCGCACCGGCGAGCACGTCCTTGTCGGTCCCAACGAATGGCGTTGAGAGATTCAACGCCGAGCGGTGCTGTCGGCTGGAACGTGGCGATCGCCGCTCAGCCGCGGCCGCCCAGCCGACCCGACCGCCGTCGGGCAGACATGCGGCGCGAGGACGATCTCTTTCGGGCCTACGCCGCTACGCGGTCACCGGACCTGCGTGAGGAGCTCGTGCGGCGCTTTATGCCCCTGGCCAAGTCGCTCGCTCTCCGCTACCGGCGCCAAACCGAGTCGCGCGACGACCTCGTGCAGGTGGCAAGCCTCGGCCTCGTGAAGTCGATCAATGGATTCGATCCTTCGCTTGGTTTCCCGTTCATGGCCTACGCCGTGCCAACGATTCTCGGCGAGCTCCGACGCCATTTCCGCGATCACGTCTGGAACCTTCGGTTGCCGCGAGGCCTGCAGGAGCTGACGATGAAGATCGACAGTGCGGTCGACGGTCTGGCCGAGGAGCTCGGGCGCCATCCGACCCCGACCGAGATCGCGGAGCGGCTTGACGTCACGGTCGAGGACGTGCTCGACGGAATCGAGGCCGGTCACGTCCGGAGCACGCAGTCCCTCGACGCACCGAGTTCGCAGGACGAGGGGTCGCTGACCTTGGTCGAGACGCTCGGCGGAACGGAGGTGGGCTATGACCGGGTAGAGGCCGAGGAAGCGGCCGCCCGGGCCGCGCTCGACGAGCGCGAGTGGCAAGTGCTGCGCCTGCGGTTCGTCGACCAGCTGACCCAACGCGAGATCGGGGTGCAGCTGGGCGCCTCGCAGATGCAGATCTCCCGCATCAGTCGGCGCGCGCTCGGCAAGCTTCTCGCCGCGATCCGCGGCGAGCACCCCGGCGGTTCGACCAACGTCGCGGCCTAAGCGGGACTCGGCAGTCGCGACGCGGTGCCACGGCTGCGAGCTCGCGGCCGTGGCCACCGCGTCGATCGGGGCTCAGCGCACGCTGGAGCGCATTCACGAGCGCTTCTTTTCGCGGATTAGGCGTGAGCCGGCGCGACCCCAAGACGATCTCGTCGTCTCTAGTCCCAACCAGCTCTTCAAGGCGGTCGGCAGGGTCGCCCGGGAGGGCGGTCGCGGCAGTCTGGCGCCGAGGGCTCCTCGCATCAGCAACCCGCCCCGAGCCGGGCTTTCGGAGATGGAGCTAGTCGGGCTCGAACCGACGACCTCCTGATTGCGAACCAGGCGCTCTCCCAACTGAGCTATAGCCCCAGAAAGGCGAGTTTACCGCTCTGCGTCTGGGCTCTGGCGATGCGCCCCGTGCGCCCCCAGCTTGGCCTTCAGGCTCTCAAGAGCGTCCTGGTGCCCATTGGTGCCCAATCGAGCCGCCGTCCTTGGCTACCGGGAATGCTGTGCTTTGCATGGAATGGCATGACGGCCAGCGCTGAGCCGAACTGAAAAAGGGCCTCCGCCACGCTCACTAGAACGGCGGTTGGCAACTGCTGTTCGGAGCGAGAGGAGACCCGGCATGAACTATGTCGGAATCGATTGCGCACCATTCCGCGAGATACTGCGCGGGCGGTGTCGGAGGAGAACGTGGAAGTGGTTCGTCGGATGTACGCGGCGTTTCAGCGCGGGGATGCCGAGGCCTCGTTGGCGCACTTCGATCCCGAGGTGAGGGTCGACATGTCCCGCCGGGGCGTGGGCGGAGTGGGTCGAGGCCGCGACGACCTGAGTCGGATCATCGGCGAATGGGTCGCGAGCTGGGATGACTGGCGCGAGGAGATCGAGGAAATCCGCGACCTGGGCAGCCAGGTATGCGTCGTCGCCGTCCAACGTGGACGCGGCAAGGGAAGTGGAGTCGAGGTCGAAAATCGCTACGGCATCCTCTACGAGTTCACGGGCAACAAGATCAGCCAGCTGACGGGGTACGGCAGTCCGCAGGATGCCCTCGAAGCCGCCAGGCTGTCGGATTAGCTCAGAAGTATCGCTTTGGACCTTGACCTCAACCGGTCAATGCACCACCCCTGACGTTTCGGATCGTCTCATCTAGTCCGAGCGCTGTCGAGCGGAGGCCGTAGGCCGTTGCGAGATCAGCGCTCGGCGCCGACGTCGTTAAGGCCCTCGATCAGCTCGGTGAGCTTCTCGGCCGGGGTCCGAAAGCCAAGTGTCTTTCGCGGCCGGCCGTTGAGCAGCTCGGCGACCTCGTCGAGGCGCTGCTGGGTGATCCCCGCGAGGCTTTGGCCCTTGGGGAAGTACTGGCGAAGCAAACCGTTGGTGTTCTCGTTCGAGCCCCGCTGCCAGGGGCTTCTGGGGTCGCAGAGGTAGACGTCGACGCCGGTCTTGACCGAAAAGCGCCGGTGAAGGGACATCTCGTGGCCCTGATCCCAGGTCAGCGAGCGGCGAAGCTGGGCGGGCAAGGTGGTGATGCTCTGGGCCAGCGCCTCGCAGACCCGTTCGGCCTCCGTTCCCTCGGGCAGGGCGACCAGCTGGCAGTAACGGGTGGAACGCTCGACCAGGGTCGCGATCGCCGCGGCGCTCTGGCGGTTACCCATCAAAAGATCGCCCTCCCAATGGCCGGGGACCGCTCGGTCTTCGACCTCGGGCGGGCGCTCGGAGATCATCACCATCTCGGTGAGCTTGCCCTGGCGTTGGCCCTTTGACGACTGCGAGCGTGCGTAGCGCTTTTGACGGCGGGTTCTCAGGTGTCGGGTGAGCTCGCGCTTCAGGGTCCCGCGTGCCTGGATATAGAGCGAGCGATAGATCGTCTCGTGGGAGACCTGCATCGCCTCATTGTCGGGGTATTCGATCCGAAGCCGGCCCGCGATCTGCTGCGGGGAGTGGTCTAGGCGCAGTCGTTCGAAGACCAGTCGGCAAAGCTCACCGCAGAGCTCGAGCTTCCTAGGTCGTGGCCGGCGCGTCCGGCGCCAGGTCAGGCGGTCGGCCGCATGGGCGCGGTAGCGCCGCCGCCCGCCGCAGCGCTCGATCTCACGGGCGATCGTCGTGTGAGAGCGCTGAAGCCTGCGAGCGATCGCGCGGGCCGAGTCGCCGCCGGCGATCCCGCGCGAGATCTCCTCGCGCTCGGCCAGGCAAAGGCAACGCTCGGCTCGTCGACGTGGTCTCGGGCGGATCCCACCCACGCTTGCCACGTAGTTGCTCACCGAGACCGGAAGCAGGCCGAGCCGGTGGCCGATCTTGCGCTCGCTCAGCCCCTGGGCTCGCAGCTCCCAGACCTGCTCCTTCTCGGCCTCCGACAGGCCGTAGCGCCTCGTCATATCCGCACCTCCTTCGTTGGTCAGCAGTTCGCTGACACTGGTGGGTGGTGCGGCGGTGGCTTGAGACCACCACGAGAAGCGGGCGTTTCTCCTCTTGCGGAGTAGGTTGGGCTAGTGAAGCGCGGGGCAGGCTTGGCACTCATCGCGACGGCCCTGTTGGCAGGCTCGGCCGCGGCGCGCCCCGCCGGAGTTCTCCATGGGGACGTTGAGCCAAGCGGCTCGGTCAAAGTGGAGCTCTCGTTGAGTGAGCGAGGGGGTGTCAAGTTGCGCGGCTACCGTGTCTCGTTTCGCGGCGTGCCTTTGCAGTGCTCCCGCGGCTCGGCTCAGACGTTTGACCTACGGGCATCGAAGCTCCGCGATCGACGAAAGACAAGGCGCTTCGGCGCTACAGCGGTGACCCTGGGCACCGGCGGCGAGACCCAGGGCTATTGGGATTTTGAGGGTCGCTTGGTCCGGAAGAACTTCGCTCGCGGAACGATCAAAGTCCGCGACCGAACGTTTGCAGTTGGCCACGGCCAAACAGATGATTGCCGCAGCGGTGAACTGCGCTGGTCCGTCTCACGTGCGCAAGCGGACGGCTAACGGTCGCGGCCTGCGACCCCCCTGAAGCAACCGGACAAAGCGTTGCGCTTTGGCGGAGAAGCGGGACTTTCGCTTAGGCGAGGGAACTGACACTTCTTGGGGGATACTGGACGTGGTGTCGCGGGAGAACGTCGAGATCGTGAGGCGCAGCTGGGACGCCTGGATCGAAGGCGACCTGGACACCCTGTTGGGCTACGCGACGCCGGAGCTGGAGTGGGACACGCGGACCTTTGACGGCTGGCCGGAGAACGGGATCTACCGCGGCCACGCAGGCTTTCGTCGGTTTCTGGAGGAGTGGCTTGGAAGCTGGGAACGCTTCGAAGCCGGTGCGGACGATTTCATCGAGGCCGAGGATGCGCGGGTCCTGGTGATCTGCTGGCAGCGCGGATACGGGCCAGGGAGCCACGTGCCCGTTCAAATGGACTACGCGGTCCTCTGCACACTTGATTGCGGGCTCATCTCCCACATGGAAGCGTATTCGGACCGGGCGAAAGCGCTCAAAGCTGCCGGGCTGACGAAGTAGCTCAGAAGTATCGAACCTCGCACCTGCTGTCGCGGTGTGCGCGCCGGTACGCGCTTGGAGCACCCGCACACCGCGGATAGGCTGGCCCCTCGATACCCCGGACGGGCGCCTCGCGGCCATTCTCGTCGGTATCGGCGAGAACTCAGACGCCACACCGCCTCCCGTCCCCAAACCGCACGACTGGGAGGTCGTGACGGCGGCTCCCTCTTCAACGGGTCCTTCTCAGGGGTCTCGAACACAGGGATCGGGTTGCAGGTGATGGAGTCCCTGACGACCGGCAGCTACAACACGGCGACTGGCAACGGCGCCCTTGCCCTCGTCACCAGCGGCGACAGCAACATCGCGACTGGAGCCGGTGCCCTTCTCGCGACCACCAGTGGCAGCGACAACGTCGGGATCGGCGACGCGGCCCTGAACTTCAACGAGACCGGAGAAGCCAACGTCGCCGTTGGAACCCGGGCGCTTCTGCACAACGCCGCCAGCTTCAACGTCGCGACCGGCTTCAAGGCCCTGGCCGCGAACACGAGCGGCCACGACAACACCGCGACTGGGACCGACGCGCTGCTCGCCAACACGACCGGCAACTTCAACGTCGCCAGCGGCAGCACGGCGCTGCTCTCGAACACGACCGGCTCCGACAACGTCGCGAACGGGACCAGGGCGCTGCAGACGAACACGACCGGCAGCCGGAACGTCGCCAGCGGCACCGATGCGATGATCGCCAACTCCACCGGATCGGGCAACGTCGCCAACGGGCTCGAAGCATTGGCCTCCAACGCCACCGGCAGCGAGAACGTCGCGCTGGGTAACGGGGCGCTGTTCGCCAACGTGAGCGGCGATGCCAACGTCGCGGTCGGTTCCGGCGCCCTGGGCAAGGTCCGTGGCCGTCGCAACATCGCCCTGGGCAGGGATGCGGGAGCCAACGTCAGCGGCGTGCGCTCCAACAACATCGAGATCGGCAACCGGGGCTCCGCCACCGACACGGCGACGACTCGGATCGGCACCCAGGGCGCGCAGACCAGGGCGTTCATGGCCGGGATCTCGGGCACCTCGATCCCGGGGCCGACCCAGGCGGTGGTCGCCAACTCCGCCGGCCAGTTGGGGACTGCAACCGCGGCGAAGGTCGCACCGCTGAGCGCCGCCGACGGCGAGCGCCTGCGGCGGCTCGTCAAGCGTCAGCAGCGGCAGATCGATCGGCTTCGCGACCAGGTGACGGGAGACTGATTGGAGCGGCGGGCCGCGGCACTGCGAGGCTTACGGCTTTACCTCTCGGCTTCATTGGGCACCACGCGGGCGTGGTGCCCAAATCGCTAGCCCTCCGCATCTAGGAGTCGAACCGCCTCGGCGGCCGCCTTCGCCTCGTCGAGGCTCGACCAGATCTCGAGCCGTGAGATCTTGCTTTCGCGGAATTCGACCAGATAGCCGAAGCGCCGCTTCGCCTCGAAGCCGCTCGCACGACCGGTCGCTCGCACCTCGCCCTCCGCCACGAGCCGGTCGCCGACCGGGAAGACCGAGAGCAACTCGGCCTCATAGGCCGACCACTGGCGGCCGCCCTCCCGGTACCACGAGAGGGCACCCTCATGCCCTCGGTGTGCCCCCGGGCTCGTCGAGACATCGAAGCGCTCGACGAGCTCGAAGCTCGGATGCAGGAGGCCGGTGAACGCCGCCGTATCGCCGCGGGTCACCGCGGCGAACGCCTCCTGGACGAGCTCGATCTCGTTCTGCCCCACGGGGCAAGCAGTATCTCGCCCCCGGGGCTACCGGGGACGGGACTAGCCGGCCGCGCGCAGCGGCTCGGCGAGCTCGGCGGCGTAGAAGTCGAAGAAGCCGTCCGGGTCAGGACCGGCGTTGACGAGGGCGAGGTGGTCGAAGCCGGCGTCGGCGAACTGCCGCGCGACCTCGAGGTGGCGCTCGGGGTTGGGCCCGCAGGCGAACACCTCGCGCACGTGGTCGACTTCGATGAACTCGGCCGCCGCCTCGAAGTTGACCGGGTTCGGCAGCTCGGCGAGCACCTTCCAGCTGAGCAGCCCGAACCGGAACAGCCGGTGAGCGGATTGCGCGGCCTCCTCGGCGTCGGTGGCCCAGGCGAGCGGGACCTCGGCGTACTTCGAGCCCGACCCGCCGGCACGCTCGTAGGCCTCGACGAGCCCGGGGTCGGGATCGGTGGCAAAGATCCCGTCGCCCAGCTCGGCGGCGATCCTCGCGCCGGCCGGACCGCCGATCGCGACGGCGATCGGAATTGGGGATTCGGGCAGGTCGAAGACCCGCGCGTCCTCGAGCTTCAGGTGCCTGCCCTCGTAGGAGTGATAGCCGCCGGACCACAGCGCCCGGATGATCTCCAGCGCCTCGCGGAACATCTGGTGGCGCTCGGTCACCGCGGGCCACCCGCGGCCGACGATGTGCTCGTTGAGCTGCTCGCCGGCGCCGACGCCGAGCACGAAGCGGCCGTCGGAGAGCAGCGCGGTGGTCGCCGCGGCCTGCGCGACGATCGCCGGGTGGTAGCGGATCGACGGGCAGGTGACCCCGGTTGCGAGCCCGATCCGCTCGGTCCGCGCTGCGATCGCAGCCAGCACCGACCAGGCGAAGGCCGAGTGGCCGTGGTCGTAGAGCCAGGGGTGGAAGTGGTCGCTGACCTCGACGAAGTCGAAGCCCGCCTCCTCGGCCGCGACCGCTTGGCGGACCAGCTCCTGCGGCGGATAGGCCTCGGCGAAGAGCTTGTAGCCGATCTTCATCTCGTCCCCGGTTTACCCGGTGGGCGATGGCGCTACGCCGCGAAGCGAGACTTCAGTCCAGCCGGGAGGTCTCCTCGACCAGGTGGGCGAGCAACCCCGGCATCCCGCGCGCCGCGTGGACGCGCCGCTGCAGGTCGGCGCCGGATCCCCTCTCGAGCATCAGCTCGACGTGCTCGAGCTCGTGCTCGCATCCGAGGTCCCCGGCGACCTCGCCCGCGCGCTCCAGCGTCCGGCCGGCGAGCGTGCGCGCCGGCACCCGCTCGCCGTCGCGGTCGAGCAGATCCGCCTCGAGGCCGTGGCGGGTGGCCTGAAAGCTCGACTCGGCCAGCGCCTCGCGCGCCGGGATGTCGTCCTGGTCGCGCTCGGCTTCGATCCGGGCAAGACAGTGGCCGAGCGCCGCCAGGGCGCCGACCCGCCGCAGATCGGACTGCGCGTCGGCGGCGCGGACCTCGACCGTGCCGAGCCCGGGATGGATCCGCACGTCCCACCAGATGTGGGGTAGTCGTCGAGCCCGGCGGCCCGGCAGACCTGCTCCGTCACTCGCTCGAACTCCGCGAAGTCCTCGAACTCGGGGGCCATCGCCGCGCGCGGGTAGCTGCGGAAGATCACGGTCCGCGAGCTGGCGAGCACGGAGTCCTCGCCGAACCAGAAGGGCGAGTTCGCCGCCAGCGCGTTCAGCAGCGGCACGTGGGTGCGGATGCCGTTGTAGGCGCGGATCGCGGTCTCGGCATCGGGCACCCCGACGTGGATGTGCTGGCCGCACAGCGGGGTCCGCAGCACGCCCTGGAGCGTCTGGGCGATGAGCGTGTAGCGGGGCGTGTCCTGGACCGTCGCCGTGCCCGCGGCCGCGTTCGGATGCACGCCGGACCCCATGATCCGGGCGCCGGACGACAGCAGCTCGCGCCGTACCTCGCCCAGTGCTCCCGTGGCGTGGCCGACCTTCGCGCAGATCGGCGACTTGCCCTCGACCATCGCGGCGAAGAGCTCACTCGCGATCGCTCCGCGATCCGGCTCGACAAGCCACCTCCGACGTTAGTTAGGGGTCCCTAATGGGTAGCGGTGGGCGGATGAACGACGAGGGATCCCCCGATTACACGATCGTCGACGCCCTCGGGACGCGCGACCTATACCGGGGAACGAACGTCCCGGGCGAGTTCCGGAGCCTGACCGACGCGCTCGAGGCGACGCAGCTCGCCGCCACCCTGATCCGGATCCCGCCGCACTCGGACTTCGAGCAGGGCACCGGGCACTACCACGAGGAGCTCGAAGAGATCTATCTCGTCGGCCGCGGGAGGCTGACGATGCGCTTCGGCGACGAGATCCGCGAGGTCGGCGCCGGATCGGTGGTCCGGGTGGCCCCCAGTACTGCGCGGTCTCACCGCAACGAGGGCGACGAGCCGGTCGAGCTGTGGGCGTTCTCGCGCCGGCATGAGGACGGCGACGCGACCAAGATCGACGACTTCTGGAAATCGTCGCCCACCGCGCGCCAGGAGCGGCGCTCAGCCGACTGAGCTCTTGCGGCGCGCGAGGCGCAGCGGCAGCAGGGAGAGCGGCGACCGGCGACCGAGGTCGTCGGCATCCTCGCGATCGAAGGCCGCCGCGTAGCGGGCTGCCTCGGCCGCGCTCGAGTAGGTCTTCGACCCGCCGAAGCCGCAGTCGCGCTCGCAGCTCCAGTGCATAGTCGCGCCCACGGCGCTGAAGCGGGGCCGGTGGCCGAGGATCGTGCAGGCGGCGGGCACGGCCGGCTCAGCCCGTGGCAACCGGAGGCTGTGCTCCGGCGGCGCTTTCGCGCGTCGAGGCGAAGCGGTCGCGACCGCTGCGCCGGACGGAGCCGTCGCCGACCGCCCCGCGCAGCGCGGCGCCGAATCGGCCCGGACCCCAGTAGCGCGCGCCGACCCGCTCGGCCAGCTCCCGGCGGTCGAGCTCGCCGTGCTCCTGAAGCGCGCGGTCGATGACCCCGATCTCGTGGTCGAGCCAGTCGGGGTTCGGCTCATACGGCGGCGGCAGGAACGGCGAGTAGGAGCCGGTCCCGGGCCCGGGGCGAAACCGCCGCAATCCCATCCGCTCCCGCTCCCGGCGCTCGCGGTTTCGCCGGTCGCGCTCCTCGGCCTCGCGGCGCCCGGGGTCGGCCTGCTCCTCCTCTCCCTCCTCCGCCTCGCGGGCGGTGATCGGCTTGGCGATGTCCTCGAGCGGCTTCTGCTCCGCCCGCACGCCGAGCAGGAGCTCGGCGATCCCGCCGACGGCCATCACGGCGGCGCCGACGAGGTAGGCGATCATCACCTGGCCGACGTCGCCCGACTCCCCGAGCTTCTCGAACACCAGGGGGCCGGTGATCCCGCCGATCGCCGTCCCGATCGCGTAGAAGAAGGCGATCGCGAGAGCTCGGATCTCCATCGGGAAGATCTCGCTCACGGTCAGGTAGGCGGAGCTGGCGCCCGCGGAGGCGAAGAAGAAGGTGGCGGCGAGGGCCAGGGTCAGCCCCCAGTCGCTGAAGACCTCGCCGTTGAAGGCGATCCCGATCAGAGCCAGCATCACGGCCGAGACCAGGTAGGTGCCGGCGATCATCGGCCGCCGCCCGACCGTGTCGAAGAGGCGCCCGAGCAGCAGCGGGCCGAGGAAGTTGCCGGCGGCGAACACGGCGTAGAAGAGGCCGACCTTGTTCGCGCCGACGCCGAGGTAGGTCGTCAGGGTGAGCCCGAGCGTGACCGTGACTGCGTTGTAGAGGAACGCTTGGCCAATGAACAGCGAGAATCCGAGCACCGCGCGCTTGGGGTAGACCTTGAACGCGGTCCGCGCGATCTCGCGAAACGGGATCGACGAACGCTGGCGGACCTTGATCTGCTCGCCGGGCTGTTCGAGCTCCTGGCCCGTTTCCTCACGCACCTCTTTCTCGATCCCGTCCACGAGCCGCTCGGCCTCCTCCTCGCGCCCGTGGATGAACAGCCATCGCGGGCTCTCGGGGAGGTGGCGGCGAACGAGCAGGATGCCGACCCCGAGCAGCGCCCCGAGCCCGAAGGCAAGGCGCCAGCCGAGGTCGAGGGCGAACAGCGACTCCTGCAACAGGATCAGCGATAGCAGCCCTCCGGCGACCGCCCCGAGCCAGAACGAGCCGTTGATGATCAGGTCGACCCTGCCGCGGGCTCGCGCCGGGATCATCTCGTCGATCGCCGAGTTGATGGCCGAGTACTCGCCGCCGATCCCCGCTCCGGTGAAGAAGCGCGCGGCCAGGAACCACAGAGCGCTGGTCGAGAAGGCGGTGGCCACCGTCGCCAGCAGATAGAGCGAGAGCGTGATCAGGAACAGCTTCTTGCGCCCGAAGCGGTCCGTCAGCTGCCCGAAGAACAGGGCTCCGAGACATGCGCCGGCGACGTAGACGGACTGCGCGAGGGCGATCTGGCCCTCGCTGATCTCGAGCCCGCTGCCCGGCGAGGTCAGGGTCGGAGCGAGGAAGCCGATGATCGTCACCTCGAGGCCGTCGAGGATCCAGACGATCCCGAGCCCGATCACCACCCGCCAGTGAAAGCGCGACCAGGGCAGGCGGTCGAGGCGCGCCGGGATCCGGGTCTCGATCGTCTGGAATCTGGGCGATGCGCTCGCGCCTGAACCGGCTTCCATGCTCGTGATCCGGATTACCCGGGAATTGAGCCGGCTAACGACGGTTGGAAGCGGGCAAGGCTGAGGCCCGCCGGACGCCTCGCCGCGGTGCGGTTGGTCGTCACGTAGCCCCGAGCAGGAACCCCACCCGCGATCGAGTGGGATGAAAGCTGCTGGGATCCCGCGGGCCTCGAGCAAAGCGTACCCCCGGCGACCGGTGGTAAGCGGGCGTCGATCGTGGTCTCACGCGAGGCGGCCACCCGTTTCGCGGAGGCCACCACCAATCCCCGTTTTGGGCGGCAAGTGGCGCGCAGAACCGAACGGCCGATCTAAGCTCCCGCCGGTGAGCTTCCGCCTTCGCCTGACGCTCTTCTTCGTGCTGATCGTCGCGCTGCCGATGATCGCGCTCGCCGTCCTCGTCACCCAGGTCGCCTCGGACTCGGCCGACGGGAAGACCGACGCCCGGCTCGACGCGGGGCTGCAGACGGCGACCAACCTCTTCGATCGCGCCCGCGCAGACTCGGGCCGGGCGGCCAACGAGCTCGCGCGGCAAACCGCCAACGACCTCCCGTCGATGACCGCGATTCGCGAGGGCGCGGTTGGAGATGTCCTCAATCTCGCCCGGATCTACGCCCGGCGTGAAGGGGTCGCGTACGTGTCGATCGTCGACTCCGCCGGCCACGAGACGGTCGCCGGCGACCCGCGACCGATCGCGACCGCCGAGGTCGACTTGGTCGGCGAGGACGGCGGGCAGGTCGGCACGATCACGGTCTCGACGATCAGCCGCGATGCCTACCTGGGCGAGGTCGAGACGATCACCGGCGAGGAAGGGGCGCTGGTCGGCCCCGAGGGCCCGGCGACCGGGGCCGACGTCGACGCCGGCTCGCTGCCCGATGGCGGCGAGGCCACGGACCTCGACCGCGGCGACGAGAGCCTGCGCGTCGCCGCCACCGAGCCCCTTGGCGCCGAGCAGGTCCAGGTGGCGCTGTTCGCGCCCGCCGCCGACGAGGGCTTCCTCGGCTCGCGGCCCAAGATCGCCATCGGCCTGCTCGCGTTCTTCGCCCTCGCGCTGGTAGCCGTCGCCCTGATCCTGCGCTCGCTTCAGGGCTACGTCCGCGAGATGCTCGGCGCCGCGCAGCGGATCGGGGAGGGCGACTTCTCCCAGCGCGTCCCGGTGAGCGGCAACGACGAGATGGCGGGGCTCGCGAACGAGTTCAACAAGATGAGCGGCCGGCTCAGCGACCAGATGGACCAGCTGCGCCGCCAGCGGGTCGAGATCGACAAGTCGGTGCGCCGCATCGGCGACGCCTTCGCCTCCGGGCTCGACCGCCAGGCGCTGCTGGCGATCCTGGTGGAGACCGCGGTCGGGACCTGCGAAGCCGACTATGGCCTGGTCGCGCTCAGCGGACACGTCGGCGCCGAGGCCGAGGCCGGCAAGCCGACCGACCCGATCCAGGAGGCTGCGCTGGCGGCGGAGGAGCGGGCGCTGCGCGACCCCGGGCCGGTCGAGGTGTCCCAGGGGAGCGCTCACGCGTTCGCGAGCTCGCTCGGCCGCATCGGCCACGGTGGCGAGCCCGTCGGAGCGATGACCATCGCCCGCGCCGACATCCCGTTCACCTCCGGCGAGCGGGAGGTTTTCCTCTACCTCGTCGGCCAGGCGGCCGCCTCGGTCGAGAACATCGCCCTGCACGAGCTGGTCTCCGAGCAGGCGGTGACCGACGACCTCACCGAGCTCGCCAACAGCCGCGCCTTCCGCGAGGCGATGGACAGGGAGGCGGCCCGCGCGGCCCGCTTCCGACAGGAGCTGTCGCTGCTGATCGTCGACATCGATGACTTCAAGCGCGTCAACGACGAGTACGGCCACCCGGCGGGCGACGACGTTCTGCGCTCGATCGCGCGGATCCTGACCGCCGAGTCACGCGGCATCGACACGCCGGCGCGCTACGGGGGCGAGGAGTTCGTGGTCGCGCTGCCCGAGACCAGCTCCGAGGGGGCGTTCGAGGTCGCCGAGCGGATTCGGGCGCGGATCGCCGCCGAGCGGGTGCGCGCACCCGGCACCGGCGCCGAGATCCAGGTGACGGCGAGCCTCGGGGTGGCGACGCTGCCGATGGCCGCGGTCGACGTGCGCGAGCTCATCGCGTCGGCCGACTCGGCGCTCTACGAGGCCAAGCGCGCGGGCAAGAACCGCACCGTGGTGGCGCCGCCGGGCGCCGACGGCCGGTTGCGAAACGGCGCCCGGGCGAGCGCCGGCAGCGTCGCGAAGGGTCCGGCGCACGCGCGGCGAAAGTAGGCTCCAGGCGACGTCTGGCTGCCGGAACGGCGAGCCGACGCGCAGTAGTCTTTCCACACCGCATAGCCAATGGGAATTCTCGACGACGCGATTCGCGAGCACCTCGATCTGAAGCGCCGCCTGGGCGCCGAAGAGGACGAGCTCAAGCGCCTGGAGGGCGAGGCATTCGGCCCTCCCACCCGCCCGGGCGACCCCGATTTTCCCGAGCAGGAGGCCTCCGCCGAGGTGGCCGGCGACGAGCCGGTCACGGGGGAGGAGACGCTCGCGCCCCCACCGATCGCCGAGGCGCCGTCAGAGGAGCTCGCCGCCGCCGCGCCGGCGACCGACGAGGAACTGATTCCGCCCCCGACCGCCGCGGAGCCCATCGCGCCGGCGACCGACGAGCATGCCGCCGAGCCCGCCGCGGGCGGCCTCTACGACCGGTCCGGCGACGAGCTCGACCTCGAGCTCGACGTCGATCTCGGAGAGGACGCGGCGCCGCTCGAGGACACCGGTGAGAGCGCCACGCTCGACGAGCCCGCGCCGCCACCTCCGCCCGCGCCCGATCCCGCGGCGACCGACGAGCAGGCCGCGCTCGATCCGCCGGCTGAGCCGCCGGCAGAGGCGCCGATCGAGTCGCTCGACACGGTCGAGCATCACATCGAGGAGGCGATCGAGGACACCGGCGAGGCCGAGCTGGTGGAGGGCGAGCTCGCCCCCGAGGCTCCGCCCGAGACCCCCGGCGTGGACCCCGATGCCGACGCAGAGGAAGACGAGGACGTGCTCGAGGAGACGCCGGAGTTCCTGCGCGACGCTCCCGAGGACGACGAGCTCTGGTTCGAGCAGGGTGAGCCGAAGGACTTCGACTTCTAGGACGGCGCCGGCCGTCGCGTTCGTGCGCGGACGAGCCGGCTACGTGCTGACGTAGCCGCGGATCTTGGCGGCTTCGACGACCCGCTCGATGCCGACCAGGTAAGAGGCCTCGCGCAGGTCGATGCCCTCCTCCTTCGCCCGCCCGGACACTTCGCGGAAGGCGCGGCGCATGATCGTCCCGAGGCGGTCGTTGACCTCGCGCTCCTCCCAGCGGAAGTGCTGGAGGTTCTGCACCCACTCGAAGTAGGAGACGACGACGCCGCCCGCGTTCGCCATCACGTCGGGGATCACGTAGGTGCCCTTGTCGCGCAGGATCCGGTCGGCCGCGGGGGTAGTCGGGCTGTTGGCGCCCTCGACCAGCATCTTGCAGTCGATCCGGTCGGCGTTAGCCTCGTGGATCATGCCGCCGAGCGCCGCCGGGATGAGCACGTCGCACGGAATCGCGACCAGGTCGTCGGCGTCGATCGTCTCGGCCCCGGCGAACTCGGTGATCTTGCCGCCGTCGGCGATGTGCTGGTGGAGCTCGTTCGCGTCGATCCCTTCGTCGCTGCGAATCGCCCCGTGGGCGTCGGAGACGCCGATCATCTTCGCCCCGAGCTGCTGCATGATCCGCGCCGCCCACGAGCCGACGTTGCCGAAGCCCTGGACCACGAAGGTCGTGTCGGCGGGGCTGAGGCCGAGCTGCGGCGCCGCCTCGCGGAACATGTACACGCAGCCGCGGCCGGTCGCCGCCTCACGTCCGAGCGAGCCCTCGAGCGAGATCGGCTTGCCGGTGCAGATCGCCGGCGTGTGCCCGTGCAGCTTGCCGTACTCGTCCATGAACCACGCCATCGTCTGCGCGTTGGTGTTCACGTCGGGCGCCGGGATGTCGCGGGTCGGCCCGAGGACCTTCTCGATCTTGTCCATGAACGAGCGTGCGATCTGCTGCAGCTCGGACTGCTCGAGCTTCTCGGCCGGGCAGTTCACACCGCCCTTGGCGCCTCCGAACGGCACCCCGGCGACCGCCGTCTTCCAGGTCATCAGCGAGGCGAGCGCGCGGACCTCGTCGACGTCGACCTCGGGGTGGAAGCGAACTCCGCCCTTGTAGGGCCCGCGGGCGCCGTTGTGCTGGATCCGGTAGCCCGAGAAGACGTGCGTCTTGCCGTCGGAGAGCTTCACGGGGATCTGCACGGTGACCTCGCGATAGGGGGTCCAGAAGACGACCCGCAGGTCGTCGGCCAGCTTCAGGTGATCGGCGGCGATGTCGAAGTAGTGGCGGACGATGTCGAGGTTGGAGACCTCCGCGGGCCTCGACCGCGTCTTCGCGTCGGAGGCCTCCTCGGCCTGCTCCGGAGACTTGTCGGGCTCCGCCCGCTCGCCGACCGCTACCGACGTCTCGCTCTCAGCCATCCGCTCCTCCTGTCCGTGCAGGGCGATCCTCCCATAACCGCGGATGCGCCAAAGAAACCATCCGGTTACCGGCTACCGCTCCCGAGCGCGCCTAAACTCGTTCGCAACACTCTCGACACGTTCTGGTCTGGATCTGTGACGCGGGTCGCCTTACGGTGGGATGCCCACCGTCAAGGCGATTTGTGGCACCGCTGAAACTCAAGGGCGATCGAGCGGAGATCGAGGTCGCGCGCGATCTGATCAGGCGCGGCTTCCGCATCGCGATCCCCTACGGCGAGGATTGGGATTTCGACCTGGTCTTCGCTCGGCCCGGTTCCGAAACGCTCGAGCGGGTGCAGGTGAAGTACGCGACGCCTCGCGGCGACGTGATCCCCGTCCGCACCCGGTCCTCGTCGCTGACTAGCGGCAAAGTGAAGCGTGTCAAGCGCAAGGGCATCCGGTACGCGGAGGACTATCTGCATCCGGTGCCACCGCCGCAATCGGTGCTCGGAGTGGAGCCAGCGGGGCTCGAACCCGCGACCTCGGCCTTGCAAAGGCCGCGCTCTTCCAACTGAGCTATGGCCCCAACGGGCCGATTGTAGGCCCCTCCCCTCAGGCCGGGAAGACGTCCTCGAATCCCGGGGGCGGATCCGGGTCGACGATGACGGCGAGCTTCTCCTTGTGCCAGAGGCACACGATCCCGCCGTCGGGGTGCGGCAGGATCTCATCAGGTTGCTGGAGGTCGCCGTGCTCGAGCAGCCGGCGCATCGCCGCCTCCATCTCGTCGCGGGCCCCTCCTTCCATCTCCCGAACGATCGCCAGACCGGGCGCGCGAGTGGTGCGCAGGATGTGCGGACTCAGGGCGTGAAGTAGAAGGAGATCTCCTGGTCGTCGCGGCCGCAGACGATATGCCAGCCCATCCCGTCCGGGAGCGGGAACGACGCGCAGTCGAACCCGGCGCTCTCGAAGGTCCCGGGATCGGAGAGGCGGATCTGCTCGCTGTCGGACCCCCAGAGGCCGCTGGTGCCGAAGTCGCGGTCGAAGTGATCGATGATCAACTCCCCCGCCTGGTTGCACGAGATCCCGGCCACGCTGCCCGACCATCCGGCGGCGGAGTTGCCGACGTGCTCCTCGGGACAGCGCTCGAGGCTGGTCGTGAGCACCGTGTCGCCGCTCGGGGCGGGGGCCTGGGCGGTCGCCTCCCCGTCGCCGCGAGCGCAGGCGGAGAGCACGAGCACCGCGACGCTCAACGCGATCGCAGGCAGAAGGGCTCGAGGCTTTGCGTCCACACTCGGGATACGGGCGGTCACCGCGCTCAGGTCCCTCCCGAGCACGACGGGTCGAAAACGTCCTCAGGGAGAACGAAAGGCGCCCGTCGCGTGCGTGCGGTCGCGGGGGGCACGGGAGGGCCGCGCGGGGTTGAAGTCCGAAAGACCTGACGGAAGGGACACGATGGCCTCGGACTTCAAGCGCGGCGACCTCGTCGAATGGAACTTTCGCGGCAGGACGGTGCGCGGCACCGTCCGCCGCCGTCTGACCAAGCGGACCGAGATCGCGGGCCGGGTCGTGGCCGCGTCGAAGGACGATCCCCGGTACGTCGTCCGCAGCGAGCGGACCGGGACGGAGACCACGCGGCGGCCGTCCAGGCTGCGGCCCGCCGATCCGGCGAGTTAAGCGGCGACCGCCTCCGCCGTTGGCGCGACGCCGGCCCGCGGGCTCCGCGACAGCACCCGCGCCGGCACCCCGTTCCGCGGCGCGAGCGTGATCCCGCGCAGCACCACCTGGTCGGTGCGCGGCATCGCCGGCGCCAGCTCGACCCGCCTCAGGACGACGCGCAGGACCTCGGCCATCTCCGCCTGCGCCAGGGCGGCGCCGATGCAGCGGCGGATCCCGCCGCCGAACGGCAGCCACGAGTACGACTTGGCGCCCTGCTCGAGGAAGCGCTCCGGGCGGAAGGCGCCGGCGTTCGGATACAGGTCCTCGCGCCGGTGGACGAGGGCGATCGCGGGGTAGACCCGGATCCCGGCGGGCAGGTCCCAGCCCGCGATCGTCCGCGGCGCCTTGAGGGTGCGCTCGGCGCCGTCGATCACCGGCCGCAGGCGCAGCGTCTCGGTGACCACGGCGTCGAGGTAGGCGTCGTCCCCGCCGTCGAGCTCGTCGCGCAGGCGCGACATCGTCGCCGGGTTGTGGAGGAGCAGGTCGAAGGCCCAGGCGAGCCCGGTCGCGGTCGTCTCGTGACCCGCGGCGAGCATCGTCATCAGCTCGTCGCGAAGCTCGACGTCGCTCATCGGCTCGCCGTTCTCGTCGCGCGCCTCGAGCAGCAGCGAGAGGACGTCGGAGCGCTCCGAGCCCGCGGGCTCGCGCCGGCGCCGCTCGATCTCCTCGTAGATCAGGGCGTCGGCGGCCTGCATGCGGCGGATGAACCGTCCCCACGGCGACCAGCGGCCGAGGTCCTTGCGCAGGCCCTCGAGGAACATGATCATCGTGCTGCTGTCGACGACCGCGAGCAGGGCCTCGCGCAGCCGCTCCACCCGCTCGCGGTCGGTGACCCCGAACACGGCTCGGCAGATGACGTCGAAGGTCAGCCCGCGCATCCGCTCGCGCATCACCAGCTCGCCTCCGGGGCTCCAGCGATCGACCTCGGCCTCCGCGACCTCGGCGATCACCGCCCGCCAGTCGGCAACCGCCGAGCCCTGGAAGGGCGGCAGCAGCAGGCGGCGCTGGCGCAGGTGCTCGGGTCCGTCCAGTACCAAAACCGAGTTCTCGCCGAGCACCGGCGCGAGCGGCGCGTTGGCCTCGCCCGCGTGCAGGTCGGACTGGTCGCCCGTGAACATCTGGCGGATCGCCTCGGGGTCGGCGACGTAGACGCCGGTGCCGAAGACCAGGTAGCGGACCGTGAACGCGTCGCCGTAGCGCCGGTGCCAGCCGAGCAGCGTCTCGAGCGGGCGCACCGCCAGCCTCGCGGTGTTGACGCTTGCGGGTTCGCGGGGGCCGGGCGGCAGCGGCACAGGGCGAGTATAGGAACGAGCCGGCGCCCCCGCGCGCCCTTCAGCTGGACCGCACCCGCGTCCCGCAGCGCTCGGTCTCGTCGCGCAGCCGCTCGCTCAGGTCCTCGAGCGCGCCGCGGTCGACGCCCGCTCGCACCCAGCCGTCGGTGAGCCCGACCAGGTTGCGCGTCTCGTCGGGGTCGCGGTCGAGGTCGTACATCTCGTGCTCGGTCGGCGCGACGCCGGCCGGGTCGACGTAGATCGCGTACTTGTGGCTCGCCGTGCGCACGGCGCGCACCCGGTTCGGCTGGCCCGGGGCCTCGCGGGCCGCCGTGCCCGCTTGGTGGTCGTCGAAGGTGAAGTGGACCGTCTCCTGGACCGAGTCGGCCGGGCTCGGGTGGTCGGCGATCGCGCCCAGGTCGACCGGCACGGCGGTCAGCGCCTCGCGCCCGGGTGCGGCGTGGCGCGCCAGCACCGACGAGAGGTCGCGGCCGCGCAGGCCCGCCCCGCCGACCTCGGCTCCGGCGAGGGTCGCGATCGTCGGCAGCAGGTCGACGAGCGAGGCGAGCGCGCCGGTCTCGGCCGGCTCGCCGAACAGCACCGGGTTCGAGACCACGATCGGCACGTTGATCGTCTCCTCGTAGGCGTTGAAGGCCTTCTGGCGCAGGCCGCCGTGGGAGAGCCCCATCTCGCCGTGGTCGGAGCAGCGCACGATCACCGTCCGCGAGCGCAACGAGCCCGGGTCGTCCGGGTCGCCGAGCGCCCCGAGCAGGCGCCCCAGCTTCTCGTCGATCACCCGGTGCAGGTAGGCGTAGAAGTTGACGTAGTCCAGCTTCGCCTGGCGGCTGCTCAGCGGGCCGAGGTAGGCGGCCATCCCCATCCGCATCAGCGAGTGGACCCCCGGCTTGCCGCGCAGGTCCTCCTCGACGGTGGGCGGCAGCCCCACCCCCAGCTCGCGGAACTCCGAGGCCGAGTAGCCGCCCTGCTCGTAGGAGGCGGGGTACCCGAGCACGTCGTGTGGGTTGACCAGCGAGACCACGAGGCAGAACGGCTCCGGGAGCGGGTCGCGTCCCAGCCAGCGCTCGACCTGGCGGATGTAGACCTCGTCCCAGCCGGCGCCCTCGCCGGCGTTGCCGCCGCCGAAGTTCGCCGCCTTGGCGTTCTCGCCCGCGTCAGGCGCCTCCCAGTCGGCGAACCCGTAATCGCGCGCGATCCGCTCCGAGTCGGCGGCCGTCCAGCCGCCGAGCAGCCCCTCGCCGGTCCGCGCGCCTGCGGGGTGCGTGAGATGCCACTTGCCCTTGTAGGCGACCGTGTACCCCGCGTCCCCGAGGATGCGCGGCAGGTTCGGCGTGCTCGGGTCGAGCTCGGCCTCGCCGCCGCTGCTCGAGTCGAGCCGCAGCAGGCCGCGGCCGAACTGGGCGAGCGTGCGACGCCGCGGCACCGCGCCGCTTCGCAGCAGGTCCGCCATCGTCGCGAGGACGGCGGGCGTGTTGCGCGGGTCGGGCTGCAGGTCGGCCGCGGTCAGGGTCAGCTTCACGCCGTGCTCGGCCGGATAGCGGCCTGTGAACAGGGTTGCCCGGCTCGGCGAGCACATCGCCGTGTTGCAGAAGCCGTTTCGGAAGCGCAGGCCGGTGCGCGCCAGCTCGGCATCGTTGGGCATCAGCTCGCGCAGCCAGCCCGGCTCGTCGGGCCAGTGGCGCGGACGGCGTTGCTGATCGGTGATCAGCAGCAGGATGTTCGGCTTCCGCGCCAGGACGCCCGGATCCTTCCAGGTATAGCCTCGCCGGGATGACCGACCCGTCGCTCACCGGCAGCTGCCTCTGCGGCGGGGTCCGCTTCCGGCTCGCCGAGCCGGCACGCGCGGCGACCTACTGCCACTGCACCCGCTGTCAGAAGCGCACCGGCACCGCCTCCTCCGCGCAGGCGCAGGTCGACGGGGCCGGGTTCGAGCTCGTCGAGGGAGCTGAGCTGGTGAAGACCTGGCGCCATCCCGACGGCGGCTTCGAGAAGGCCTTCTGCGGCGAGTGCGGCTCGCAGCTGTTCAGCCGCAACCCCGACGACCACACGCAGATGGGCGTCCGGATGAGCGCCTTCGACGGGGATCCCGGCGTGCGCCCCTCGAAGCGCAGCTTCGTCGCCTACGCCGCCTCCTGGGAGCCGATCCCCGACGACGGACTCGAGCGCTTCCAGGAGTCCGCGCGCTCGGGTTAGGGCCTCACTTAGGCGGGTTGCGAAGCGCGCCGATCAGCGGCAGGGCGAGCATGAGCACGATCAGTCCGGCGGCGACCGTGAGCACGTCGAAGCCGAACTGGACGGCGACGGCGATCGTCATCGCCGCGAACACGCCGACGAAGATCAGGCCGCCGACGAGCAGGGCTGTGCGCAGATCGGAGTCCAAGCCGATCCCTAGTACACCGGTCGCGAGCTCTCGGTGGCGAGCCTCGGGCGGCCGTGGGCGAGCAGCCTGACCGCGGCGATGCCGAACAGCAGGCCGCCCACGAGTCCTGCCAGCGGCGGCTGGCCGAGGGCCGGCAGCGCCTGCAGGCCGAGCCAGACCGCCGCCAGGATGAGCGCCGGGACCTCGACGAAGGTGACGAAGAACGGCAGCAGGACCCAGCACAGGATCCGCGCCTGGGAAAAGAGCACTGCGTAGGCTCCGATCAGAGCGGCGATCGAGCCCGCGACGCCGACCGAGGGCGCCGCGACGTCGGGGTCGACCAGCTCCTGGGCCCCGGCGGCCGCGATCCCTCCGGCAAGGAAGAGGAGCAGGAACCGCGGGATCCCGAGCGCTTCTTCGAGACTCTTCGCGAACAGCCAGAGGAAGAGCATGTCGACGGCCAACTCGATCGCGCCGCCGCCGACGAACAGCGAGGCGATCGCGGCCCACGGCCACCAGGAGTCCGCCAGGTCGGGGCTCCAGTCGGCCGCGTGGGCGACCACGCTGACCGCGATCAGGGCGATCGTCGCCACCGGGAAGCGGAGCGACGGCAGGTTGTCCTTGAGCGGGAGCAGGGGGACGAAGCCTATTTCGACCCGGGCGCGGAACCGCTGATCTATGGTGCGCTGATGCCCGCCGACACCCAGATCGCACAGGTGAACGTCGCGCTTCCGCGCGAGCCGCTGGACTCGCCGGCGCTCGCAGAGTTCGTCGCCAACCTCGAGCCCGTGAACGCGCTCGCCGACGCCGCGCCCGGGTTCGTCTGGCGGCTCGAGGACGAGAGCGGTGACGCGACCTCGATTCGTCCGTTCGACGACGAGCGACTGATCATCAACATGTCGGTCTGGAAGTCGATCGAGGACCTCTGGGAGTTTGTCTACGCGGGTTGCCACCTCGAGGTGATGCGCCGCCGGCGCGAGTGGATGACGCGGATCGCCGGCACCTACATGTGCCTGTGGTGGGTGCCGCGCGGGCACGTCCCGACGATCGACGAGGCGCGAGGGCGGCTGGAACACCTGGAGGCCCGCGGGCCGAGCCCGCAGGCGTTCACGTTCAAGCGCCGCTACCCCTCGCCGGCGGCGGACACGACACCGGTGGTCGATGATCGCGAGCCCTGCCCTCTGTGAACGTGCCGGAGGCCCCGATCGATCGCACGGAAGACGGGCTCATCCCGGGAGGGGCGGGCTGGTTCGTCCTCAATGCGCGCGAAGCGCAATGGCTGGAAGCCGAGGGACGCGGGGCCCGCCTTCCGTTCGAGGGCGACGGCGACGCCGAGTTCCCTCAGGTCGGGATCAGCCTCTTCTCGCTCGCGCCCGGCGAGCCGATCGGGATGTACCACTGGGAGGCCGACCAGGAGGACTTCCTGGTACTCGCGGGTGAGGCGCTGCTGATCGTCGAGAGCGAGGAGCGGCCGCTCGGCCAATGGGACTTCGTCCACTGCCCCGCAGGCGCGGAGCACATCATCGTCGGCGCCGGCGAGGGACCATGCGTCGTGCTCGCCGTCGGTGCGCGCGAGCACCAGGAAGACGTCGACTGGGGTGGCTATACCGTCGACGAGCTCGCGCTTCGCCATGGCGCGGGCGTCGAGCACGAGACGGTCGATGCCGCCGAGGCGTACGCGCACCTCCCGAAGCGCAAGCCGGCGAAGTGCCGTCCCGGCAGGCTGGCCGGCGGCGAGTAGCTAAGCGGCCTGGCGGTCCGCGGCCTCGGCCGCGGCTTCGTCGGCGTGGTACGAGCTGCGCACCAGGGGCCCCGAGGCGACCGACTCGAAGCCGAGCTCCAACGCGGCGTCGCGGAGGCGGTCGAACTCGTCCGGGTGCCAGTAGCGGACCACCGGCAGGTGCTTCTCGGTCGGGCGCAGGTACTGGCCGACGGTGAGGATCTGGACGCGATGCTCGCGCAGCGTCCGGAACGCGTCGACCATCTCGTCGAAGTCCTCGCCGAGGCCGACCATGAGGCCGGACTTGGTCAGCACCCGCTCGCCGCCCATCTCCTTCGCCAGCCGCAGGACCCGGCACGAGCGCAGGAAGTTCGATCCCCGACGGGCTCGCGGGTAGAGGCGCGGAACGGTCTCGACGTTGTGGTTGAACACGTCGGGGCGCTCGGCGATCACCTTCGCCAGCGGCATCTCCTGACCGCGGAAGTCCGGGGTCAGCACCTCCACCTTGCACGCCGGCGCCATCATCCGGATCGAGCGGATCACGCCGACGAACGCCGAGGCGCCGTAGTCGGGGAGGTCGTCGCGATCGACCGAGGTGACCACCGCGTGGCGCAGGCCCATCTTCTTCACCTGGGTCGCGACCCGCAGCGGCTCGAGCGGGTCGTTCCAGGTCGGGACCCCGGTCTGCACGTTGCAGAACCCGCATCGCCGGGTGCACACGTCGCCGAGGATCATGAAGGTCGCGGTGCCGCGCTCCCAGCACTCGCCGACATTGGGGCAGTTGGCCTCCTCGCAGACGGTGTGCAGGTTGTCGGCCTCGATCGACCGCTTCAGCTTGCGGTAGGTCGCGCCCCCGGGGGCGGGGACCTTCAGCCACGGCGGCTTGCGCTCGCGAAACGGGCGGCCCTCGATCCCGGTCGCGCCGCCGGGGTTGGCGCGCGAGCGGGTGACGTGTACCCGCGATCCCGGCACCCCCGGCGGCGAAGCCGAGGAGGTGGCCGGTGTTCGTGTGTCGCTCATGCGCTCAAAGTTAGTGACCCGAGCACATCTTCCGCCGCGGTCTCGACCGGCTCGCGGTCATAGGCCTCGCCGAGCCGCGCGGCGAGCGCGGTCGCGAACTCGTCAACGGACTGCTCGGTGCCGAGCTCGCGGGTGATCGAGGTCATCCGGCAGGCCTCGATGCCGCAGGGGACGACCCACTCGAACGGCTGCAGGTCGTTGGAGACGTTGACGGCGAGGCCGTGGGTGCTGATCCCGCGCCGTACGTGGATCCCGATCGAGCCGATCTTGCGAGCGTCGCCGGCCGGCGGGGGCTCGGAGCCGACCCAGACGCCGGTCAACCCCTCGATCAGCCCCGCGCTCACCCCGAGGTCGCCGATCGAGGCGATCATCGCCCGCTCCATCAGCCGCACGTACTCGTGCACGTCATCGGGCCTCGCCAGCTCGCGCAGGCTGATGATCGGATAGGCGACCAGCTGGCCCGGGCCGTGGTAGGTGAGCTGCCCGCCGCGATCGGTCTGCACGATCTCGATGCCCTGCATCCGGTACCAGTCCTCGCCCATCGGCAGCTCCGCCGCGGTCGATCGCCGGCCCTTGGTGTAGACGGGCGGGTGCTCGAGCATCAGCACCAGGTCCTCGACCGCCCCGTCGTATCGAGCCCGCTCGAGCGCGCTCTGCAGCCGCAGTGCCTCCTCGTAGGCGACGAGGCCGAGGCGAACGACCAGCAGCTTCCGCATCGGGCTCAGTTTCGCAGAGCGACGCCGAGTCGCTCGCCGGCGAGCTCCCGCGCTGCCTCCAGCGGAGTCACGTCACGCTGAGCCGCGACCGCGATCACCCAACCGAGGGTGCGCTCGATCCCCTGCGCCAGCGCCATCGCCCGCTGCTCGGAGTAGCCCCTGATCTCCTTGTAGACGTGGATCAGGCCACCGGCGTTGGCGATGAAGTCCGGCGCGTAGAGCACGTCCCGCCCGGCGAGAACCTCGGCTAGCGAATCGTCGGCGAGCTGGTTGTTGGCCGAGCCGCAGACGATCTCGCAGCGCAGCTCGTCGGCGTTCTCGGGCGTGATCGCGCCGCCGAGGGCGCACGGGGCGAGCAGCTCGCGCTCGCTCAGCATCGCCTCGTCGGGCTCCAGCCACTCGGCTCCGAGCTCGTCGGCGAGCGCCCGCTTGGCCGGGTCGATGTCGGAGACGGCGAGGTCGCAATCCGCGTCGGCGAGCCGCTGGGCGAGCCGGGCCCCGACGTGGCCGAGCCCGACGACGCACGCGCTGCGCCCGGCGAGCCCCTCCTCGCCGAAGCGGGCCCGGGCACAGGCCCGCAGCGCGGCCTCGACCCCGATCGCCGTGAACGGGCTCGGGTCGCCCGAGCCGCCGCGCTCCGGCGGCAAGCCGGTGACGTGTTCCGTGCGCTCGCGGATCGTGACCAGATCGGACGGCGAGATGCCGACGTCCTCGGCGGTGATGTAGCTGCCGTCGAGCGACTCGACCAGGTCGCCGAAGTCGAGCAGCGCGGCTCGGCGGCGGTCGCCCTCGAGGCCCTCCGGCGGGGCGCAGATCACGCCCTTGCCTCCACCCAGGTCGAGTTGGGCCGCGGAGGCCTTCAGGGTCATCCCGGCGGCCAGGCGAAGCGCATCGCGGATCCCGTCGATCGTCGCCGGGTAGTGCCACATGCGCAGGCCGCCGAGCGCCGGGCCGAGCGCCGTCGAATGGACGGCGATGACCGCGTGGAGGCCCGAGCGCTCGCCCTTACGCACCGCGAGCTGCTCGTGCTCGAATGCGACTGGCGGGATCGTCGTCGCGGCCGGGATCGCGGTCGCGACGGCGCCATCGGCGCTCTCGCCGGTCGCCTTCCCGTTGCTGAGGCTCTGGACTGCGATGGCCATCACTCGACCTCCCAGCCCTCGAGCCGGGCTTTGATCCGGGATAGGAACCTCGCCGCCTCCGCGCCGTCGAGGGCCCGGTGGTCCCAGGACATCGGCAGGTAGGTCATCGGCCTGATCGCGATCGAGTCGCTTTCGGAGCCTTCGACGACAACCGGGCGCTTGACGATCGCCTCGAGGTCGAGGATCCCGACCTGGGGCTGGTTGATGATCGGGGTCGCCAGCACGGCGCCGAACTGACCCGGGTTGGTGATCGTGAACGTGCCGCCGTGGACCTCGTCCGGAGCGAGCCGCTTGGTGCGGGCGCGCTCCGCGAGGTCGACGATCGAGGCGGCGAGCCCTTCGAGGCTGAGCCGCTGCGCCCGTTCGATCACGGGCACGATCAGCCCGTCCTCCAGGGCGACCGCGATCCCGAGGTTGACGTCGCCGTGGTAGACGATCTCCTCGCCGTCGACCGACGCGTTGAGCGCCGGATGGTGCTCCAGCGCCTCGACCGTGGCCGCGGCGACGAACGCGAGGTAGGTGAGCGAGACGCCGCGCTGCGCCATCACCGGCTTGAGCTGTGCGCGCCGGGCGGCGACCCGAGACATGTCGACCTCGACGATCGTCGTGCAGTGCGCGGCGGTGCGCCGGCTGTCGACCATGTGGCGGGCGATCGCCTTGCGCATCGTGCTCATCGGCTCCCGCCGATCGCCGTCGGCGATCGGCGCCTCCGCGGCCGTTTCGACCGGGGGCTCGGGCCGGTAGGGCGACTCGGTGTGGAGCACCGGAGCCGACTTCTGCTTGCCGTTGCCGCCCGCCTCGACGTAGGCGAGCACGTCCTTCTTGCGCACGCGGCCGCCGATGCCGGTGCCCTGGACCTGCTCGAGGTCGACACCGTGCTTGTCGGCGATTCGCCGCACGACCGGGGAGATGAACCCGGAGCGGTCGGTCTCGCCCTCGAGCGCCGGGGACGGACTCGGAGCGGGCTTGTCATCAGCCTCCTGCGGATGGGCCTCGCCGGCGCGCGCGCCGCCGTCGATCTCCGCGATCGGCTCGCCGACCGGGACCGTGTCGCCGGCCTCGGCGACGATCCGCGCCAGCCTGCCGGTGGCCGGCGACGGGATCTCGACGTCGACCTTGTCGGTCGTCACGTCGGCGAGCGTCTCGTCCGCCTCGACCCAGTCGCCCGGCTGCTTGCGCCACTCGAGGATCGTCCCCTCGGAGACCGAGATGCCCATCTTCGGCATCAGAACATCCAACATTCCGCCCGCCTCCTCGGCTTCGCCTCCGGGGGCGGCCGGGTCAGCTGAGGTCCTAGTACTTGAGGAGCTCATCGCACGCCTCCTTCATGTCCTCGAGCTGGGGCAGGATGGCCTGCTCCAGGGGCGGGCTGAAGGGGATCGGAACGTCAGGAGCGGTGAGTCGCCGCACCGGCGCGTCGAGGTCCTCGAAGGCCTCGGCGGCGACCAGCGCGGCGACCTCCGCTCCTACCCCGCACGATTGCGTCGCCTCGTGGGCGACCAGGACCTTTCCGGTCTTGCGCGCGCTCGCCAGGATCGCCTCGGTGTCGAGCGGACAGAGCGAGCGCAGGTCGATCACCTCGATTGACTCGTCCAGCGCCTCGGCGGCCTCGAGCGCAAGGTGGACGGCGGATCCGTATGCGATCACGCTCATCTCCTCGCCCTCGCGCGCGATCCGGGCCTCGCCGAGCTCGATCGAGTACTCCCCCTCGGGCACCTCGTCCTTGACGTAGCGGTAGAGCCCCTTGTGCTCGAGGTAGCAGACCGGGTTCGGGTCGCGGATCGCCGCCGTCAGCAGCCCCTTGGCGTCGGCCGCGGTCGCGGGCGCCACGACCCGCAGGCCCGGCGACTGCAGGAACCACGCCTCCGGGTTCTGGGAGTGGAACGGGCCGCCGGAGAAGCCGCCCCCCGAGGGCAGGCGGACCACGATCGGCGCCGCCACGCCCTGGCGGTAGTGCATCTTCGCGGCGACGTTGACCAGCTGGTCGAAGCCACAGGAGATGAAGTCGGCGAACTGCATCTCGCAGACCGGGCGCAGGCCCTCGACCGCGGCACCGACAGCGGTGCCGATGATCGCGTTCTCTGCCAGCGGCGCGTCGAGTACCCGCGCCCCGCCGAACTCGTCCATGAACCCGTCGGTGACCTTGAACGCGCCACCGAAGTTGCCGATGTCCTGACCCATGCAGAACACCGAGTCGTCGCGGCGCATCTCCTCACGCAGTCCATCCGAGATGGCCTCCAGGTATGTCATCTCGGTCATCAGGCAGCGCTCCGCTCGGCGCCGGCGTTCGCCCAGTACGACCAGGGAGCCTGCCCGTCGCCGAGCTGGGTCACCTCGTCGGCGAAGACGCCCTCGGCGGCGATCGCCGGGTCGGGCATCGGCGAAGCAAGCGCCGTCTGGGCGCACTCGTCGACGTAGGCCTTGACGTCGCCGCGGATCCGCTCGACCGCGTCGGAGGCGAAGTCGTGCTCGGCTACGAGCCGCTCGGAGTAGAGCTCGATCGGGTCGCGACCGGCCCACTCCTCGCGCATAGCGGCAGGCACGTAGCTCATGTCGTCGTGGGCGCCGTGGCCGTGCATGCGCAGGGTCCGGCACTCGATCAGCGTCGGTCCGCCGCCGGCGCGTGCGCGTGCGGCCGCGTCCCGGGAGGCCTCGAACACGGCCTCGACGTCATTGCCGTCGACGAGCTCGCCCGGGAAGCCGTAGGTTGCCGCCCGCTCGACGGGGTCGACGGCGAACTCGAGCTCGTTCGGGGTCGAGTAGGCGAAGCCGTTGTTCTCGAGCACGAAGACCACCGGCAGCTTGTGGACGCCGGCGAAGTTCATCGCCTCGTGCCACTGGCCGTTGGCCGTCGAGCCCTCGCCGAAGTAGGTCATCGCCACTCGCGACTCGCCGCGGGTCTTGAACGCGAGCGCCATCCCGGTGGCGACCAGCGCCATGTCCGGGAGCATCGAGACCATGCCGACGCAGCCGAGCTCGCGGTCGCCGAAGTGCATGTTGCCGTCCTTGCCGCCGGTGACGCCGCCGCTGCGGCCCATGTAGTTGGCCAGGTAGCGGTCCGGGGTCACGCCGCGGACGAAATGGGCGCCGAGGTCGCGGTGCAGGATGCACATGCGGTCCTGCGGGCCGAGCACGTACGAGGAGCCGACGGAGATCGCCTCCTGGCCGCAGCCGTCGTAAAAGCTTCCCGGCACCTTGCCCTGCCGGTAGAGGGTGATCCCGCGCTCCTCGGCCGAGCGCATCATCGCCATGTACCGCAGCAGGTTCGCCCGGTCCTCGCGGGTGAGCCCGGCCTCGGCGGCCGCCTCCCGGTCACTCGTGCGCGCGCCGCTCCGGCGTTCGCGCAATTCGTCGCGTGCAGGCTCGCTCGCGACAGCGCCATTGACTGGCTTCATCTCTCCGCCCTTCGTGTCTGGCCACCCCTTCAGGATCTCCTCCGGGCCGGCCTGGCCTTTTCGCCGCTTCGGGATCTCCTCCGCGACGCCTACGGACGACAGGAGCCCGGGGTTCCGCCCGCGCTCCCTATGTCTGGACCCGTTCGAGCTGCTGGGCTCGCGCGAATCGCTACACAGGAGTGTATTCCCGGCGAGCGATGTTTCAACCCCCGGGCGGGAGAGTCCCGCGATCAGCTGTGCTCGGCGCGCCGCCGAACAGCCCGCAGGATCGAGTTCGTCGCGAGCACGTGGCCGCGGGTGCCGATCACGGCGAGGCGGTACGCCGTGCCCGCGCGGCCCGGGAACTCGGCGCGGGTCTCGGCGGCCAGGCGGACGGTCCCGTCGAGGTTGTCGGTGAGCCGGAAGACGAGGGCGTAGCAGGAGAAGCGGTGGGCGCCCATCAGGGCGAGAACCGAGGGGCGCACGGCCCGGGTGACGATGAAGCCCGGGGTGGTCGAGCCGATCCTGCCCCGGTCCCCGCTGGGCTCGGTGTGCTCGCAACCCAGGGCGCGGGCGACCGACGCGCCGCCGCGGCGGCTCGCGAACCCGCCGACTGTCGCCTCCAGCGCCTCCCAGACGTCGCCGATCGGCGCGGCGATCGTCGTCTCGTGCTCGTCGACGAACGGCAGCGATTCGATTGGCACATCGATCACGCTCCCCCGGTGGAGCGCGTCGGTCATCGCCTCAGAGGGCGAGCCCCAGCGGCTCTTCCAGCAGGGCGCGCACGCGTCCGAGGAACTCCGCGGCCTCGGCCCCGTACAAAATCCGGTGATCGCAGGCAAGCGTGACGCCCATGAGCCGGGCGGTCGTGATCTCGCCGTCGCGGACCACCGGGGTCTCGGTGATCGCCCCGACGGCCAGGATCGCGGCCTGGGGGGTGTTGATCACGGCGTGGAAGTTCGAGATCCCGTACATGCCCAGGTTGGAGACCGTGAAGGTGCCCCCGGAGAGCTCGGGCGGGGTGATCTTCTGCTCCCTTACCTTGGCGGCGAGCTCGCGGGACTCGGTCGCGATCTGTCGCAGGCCCTTGCGGTCGGCGTCAAAGACGGTCGGGACCACGAGCGCCTCGCGGGCGGCGACCGCGATCCCGACGTTGACGCGCTCATAGAGCTCCCACCGCCCGTCGCGATAGGCGCCGTTGGCGCGCGGGAACTCGCGCAGGCCAAGCGCGCATGCCTTGACCACCATGTCGTTAAAGGACGGGATCACGTCGCCCTCGGCCGCGGAGGCCTTGAGGCCGGCGCGTGCCTCTGCGGCCCGGGTCATGTCGATGGAGGCCTGCAGGTAGAAGTGCGGCGCGGTCGCCTTGGACTCGGCCATCCGGCGCGAGACCGTCTGCTGGAGCTTTGTGAGCTCGACGACCGAGACCTCGCCCTTGGCGGTCTCGGGCTTCTCGGGCGCGGGAGCCGGCGTGGCGGCGGCGGGCTCTGCCTTCGCCGGGCCGTCGGCGACCGCCTGCTCGACGTCGGCCTTGATGATCCGCCCCCCGGGCCCCGAGCCGGAGAGCGTCGCCAGGTCGACGCCCTTCTCGGTCGCGATCCGGCGCGCGATCGGGGAGGCCTTGACCCGCCCGTCGCCCTTCTTCTCCTCCTCCCCGGAGGCCGGTGGAGCGCCATCGCCTTCGGGCTGGGTAGGGGAGGAAGCCTCAGCCTCGTCGTCCTGCTCTTCCTCGTCGGCCGCAGCGGCCTGCTCGGGGGCGGCGGAGGCGGGGGGAAGGTCCTCCGGACTATCCGCAGCGGAGCGAGGACTGTCCGACGGGTCCTTCCCGCCGGCGCCGTCACCGTCCCCGCCAGAGCTCTGCCCGTCCCCGCCGCCTTCACTCACCTCGTCAGCCTCGCCGACCCGCGCGATCACCTCGCCGATCGGCAGGGTCGCCCCCTCGTCGGCCACGATCTCCACCAGCGTCCCCGCCGCGTCCGCCTCGAAGACCATGTTCGCCTTGTCGGTCTCGATCTCGACCAGCTCCTCGCCGAGCTCGACCTGGTCGCCGACCGACTTCATCCACTTGAGGACCGTGCCCTCCTCCATCGAGTCCGAGAGCCGGGGCATGACGATGTCCTCGGCCATCAGATAAGCGGCCTCAACGGCGGCCGGGCTCGGCTCCGTCCTGTCGGACTCCGCCTCACAGCGCTCCCTCGGTCGTCGCCAGCGCGGCGCTGACGACGTTCTCGGCGTGGGGCATCGCGGACTGCTCGAGGCGCTTCGAGTACGGCATCGGCACGTCGGCGCCGGTGACCCGCTGGATTGGCGCGTCGAGGTGGTCGAAGGCCTGCTCGGCGACGAGCGCGGCGATGTTCGCGCCGACCCCGCCGTGCGGCCACCCCTCCTCGACGATCACCAGCCGGTTGGTCTTGCGGACCGAGTCGAGGATCGTGTCGAGGTCGAGCGGGCGCAGGGTGCGCGGATCGATCACCTCGGCCTCGACCCCGTGCTCGTGGGAGAGGGTCTTCGCCGCCTGCTCGGCGATGTGGGCCATCCGCAGGATGCCGACGATGGTCACGTCGTCGCCCTCGCGGCGGGTCGCGGCCTGGCCGAAGTTGACCACGTGGTCGCCGTCGTCGGGGACGTCGCCGCGGGCGCCGTAGAGGGTCTCGTGCTCGATGAAGATCACCGGGTTGTCGTCGCGGATCGCCGACTTCAGGAGGCCCTTACCGTCGGCCGGGGTGGAGGGGCAGGCGACGAGCAGGCCGGGGATCTGGAGGAACATCGCCTCGAAGCTGTGCGAGTGCGTCGGCCCGAGCTGGTGGCCGCCGCCTCCCGGCATCCTGATCACCAGCGGCACCGTGACCTGTCCGTTGAACATGTACGGGATCGCGGCGGCGTGGTTGATGATCTGATCGAACGCGAGCAGCGAGAAGTTGACCGTCATCAGCTCGACCACCGGTCGCAGCCCGCCCATCGCCGAGCCGATGCCCATGCCGACGATCGTGTTCTCGGAGATCGGGGTGTCGCGGACGCGCCGCTCGCCGAACTCGTCCAGCAGGCCCTCGGTGACCTTGAACGCGCCCTGGAACACGGCGACGTCCTCGCCCATCACGTAGACGGCCTCGTCGCGGCGCATCTCCTCGGCCATCGCGTCGCGAAGGGCCTCGCGCATCCGCAGGACGGGCACTACTCCCCGCCCTCGCCGTCGTCCTCGCCGGCGTCCTCATCGCGGTCCTCGAGCGCGTCGGCCGCCTCCTTGTCCTCGAGGGTCGCGTCGTCCTCGCTGCGGCCGGCGTGCGACGCCGCCTGGCCTGCGTAGGCCGCGCCCGCCTCGGCCAGGCGCTTGGCCTCGCCGGTGAGCTCTTCGCCCTCGCGCTCGCCGGCGAACGGCTGGGGGGAGCGCTCGTCGACCGCGTACCAGCCGGGGACCTGGTCGCCGACCACGTAGAGATGGTCGTAGAGGGTGTCGAGCGGCGGTTCGGGCGACTCGTCGGCGAACTTGACCGCCTCCAGGATCCTGGCGTCGACCCGCTCTCGCAGCTCGTCGCGGGCCTCGTTCGTCAGCACTCCCTCGGCCTCCAGCCGATCGGCGAAGGCCTCGACAGGGTCCTTCTTACGCCACTCCTCGACCTCCTCCTTGGTGCGGTAGACCTCGGGGTCGGCGGCGGAGTGGCCGCGGAAGCGGTAGGTGAACGCCTCGACCATGGTGGGCCGGCGCTCCTCGCGCGCCAGCCGGATGTGCTCGGCGACCGTCTCGCGCATCGCCAGCACGTCCATGCCGTCGGCCCGCACGCCCGGGACGCCCATGCCCTCGGCCTTCTTCGAGAAGTCGGTGACCGCCGAGTGGCGCTCGACCGCGGTCCCCATCCCGTAGAGGTTGTTCTCGAGGATGAAGACCACGGGTAGCCGCCACAGCGCCGCCAGGTTCATCGTCTCGCCGAAGTTGCCCGCGTTCGACGCGCCGTCGCCGAACATGCAGACCGTGACGTCGTCGGTGCCCTTGTAGTCGCAGGCGAGGCCGAGCCCGGCCGCCAGCGGCAGGTTCCCGCCGACGATCCCGTAGCCGCCCATGAACCGCCGGTCGCCGTCAAAGATGTGCATCGAGCCGCCCCGCCCGCGCGAGGTCCCGTCGACGCGGCCGAAGAGCTCCGCCATCACGTTGTTCGGATCGGTTCCCCGGGCGATCGCATGCCCGTGCGTGCGGTAGGTGCCGATCAGGTAGTCGTCGGGCTCCATCACCGAGGTGGTGCCGACGATCGTCGCCTCCTCGCCGATCGCCAGATGCAGGAACCCGCCGGCCTTCGCGCGCTGGTACTGGCGGCCCGCCTCCTCCTCGAAGCGGCGGATCAGCGCCATCGTCTCGAGCAGCTCGAGGCAGGCCTCGGGGTCGGGTAGCGGCCGCCCGCCGCCGCTCGCGCCGTCGGCCTGTGCCGTGCTTGCCGTCTCCTCAGCCACCCAACCGCAACATAGCGATAGCGCTCAAGCTTGCGCGCCCGCCGCGGCTCCGGCCTCCTCGAGCCGGTCGTCGCCCCAGAAGACCTCGTCGCCGACGAGGACCGACGGAACCCCGAACACGCCGAGGTCGCCGGCGCGGTCGGTCGCCTCGCGCAGCCGCTGCTTGATCGCGTCGCGGGCGACCGCGGTGGCCAGCGATCGCGGGTGCAGCTCGGAGGAGGCCGCCGCGATGTAGACGTTGTCGGCCTCGGAGAGGTCGCGTCCGGCGGCGAACGCCTGGCGGAACGCGGCGAGCGAGAAGGACGCCGCCCGCCCGATCTCCTTCGCGAAGGTCGCGGCGCGCATCGCGGTCAGCATGTTGCCCGGGAACGGATCGGGCCAGCGGATCGGCGGCAGCCCGTAGGCCTGGCCGCGCCGCTCGACCTCACGCAGGCCCGCCTCCCGGTCGGGCCCGTTCGCCCACGAGCCGCGCCCGAAGCGGGCGAAGAGCCCGCCGAGGAGGATCGGCTGCCACTCGGGCTGCTCGGCACCGGCGTCGTCGAAGACGGCCGTGATCCGCTCGGCGGCGAGGTAGGCGTAGGGGGACCCGAGGTCGTAGTAGAAGGTCGACCGGTCGCTCACCGTCGCGGCCGCGCCCGCCTATTGGTGGATCGCCCAGCCGTCGATCGCCCGGGCGGCGTCGAGGATCGCCTCGGAGATCGTCGGGTGAGGGTGGACGATCCGCGCCAGCTCCTGGTAGCCGCCCTCGAGCGCGATCGTGTCGACGAGCTCGGCGATCATGTCGCAGGCCCGGTTGCCGACCACGTGGGCGCCGACGATCTCGCCGTATTCGGAGTCGACGACCAGCTTGACGATCCCGTCGCGGTCGTCGTAGACGGCCGCCGCCCCGACGCCGCCGAGCTTCATCCGGCTCGTCTTTATGTCCTTGCCCGCGTCCTTGGCCTGCTGCTCGGTGAGGCCGACGCTTGCCACCTGCGGGTGGCAGAAGGTCGCTCCGGCGACCAGGTTCGGATCCAGCGGATGGGTTTCCGCGCCGGCGATCGTCTCGGCCGCGACGATCCCCTCCTCCTGGGCCTTGTGGGCGAGTGCGGGGCCGCGCACGAGGTCGCCGATCGCGAACACCTTCTCGTTCGAGGTCCGCTGGTAGTCGTCGATCTCGACCCGGCCTCCGTCGTCGACCTTGACGCCGGCCGCGTCGAGCCCGAGCCCCTTGGTGTCCGGCGCGCGACCGCCCGCGATCGCCACGAACTCGACCTCGATCGCCTCGTCGCCGACCTTCGCCTTCACCGAGTCCGAACCCGCCTCGACGTCGGTGATCGGGTTGCCCGTGAGCACCTTCATCCCCTGCTTCTTGAACACCCGGTCGACGACCCGGACGACGTCCTTGTCCTCGGCCGGGAGGATCTGGGGCAGCATCTCGATCAAGGTCACCTCGGTCCCGTAACGGACGTACGCGGACGCGATCTCGGCGCCCGAGGCGCCGGCGCCCACGACGGCGATCGACTTCGGCAGCTCGGGCAGCGACCAGGCGCCCCAGGTGTCGACCACCCGGTCGGAGAACTCGACGCCGGGGATCGCGAGCGCCACCGAGCCGGTGGCGATCACCACCGCCCCTGCCTCGTAGGTGGTCCCGTCGACGACCACGTTGGCGTCCGAGTCGAGCGCTCCCTTGCCCTCGATCATCGTCACCTTGTTCTTGTCCCAGAGCATCTTCACGCCGCCCGAGAGCGTCTCGGAGACTTTCGAGCGGCGCTCGCCGAGCGCCTTCCAGTCGAGCGCCGCGCCGTCGACGCTGATCCCCAGCTCCGCGCCGTGCTGCACGTGGTCGAAGAGCTCCGCCGTGTGCAGCATCGTCTTCGCCGGAATGCAGGCGTAGTTGAGGCACCGCCCTCCGGGCTTGTCGGCCTCGACCACCGCGGTCTTCTTGCCCAGTTGGGCGGCGCGGATCGCGGCGTGATAGCCGCCCGGGCCGCCCCCGATCACGATCACGTCATAGGAATCCGCCATGGCTTCGACTTTATCGGGGCGGGGCTTCAGTCCGGGTCCACGCGTCCGGCGCCGGGGCGCTCGGGCATCTGGATCCGGGCCATCGCCTTGATCATGAAATAGAACAGCGCCCCTGCGGCGACGATCAGGAGCGTCGTGCCGATCGCCTGGACGGCCTCGGTCGCCTGCACGAGCCCGAGCGTCGCCGCGACGAGCACGATCACGAGCAGAGCCTGGAAGCCGAGCACCGCCCAGTAGCGCGCTCGCCAGAGCCCGTAGGCCATCGTCCCCATGAGCAGTACGACGGCGACCACCGAGAGGATCGGCGCCTGGCCCTCGCCCTGCGCGATCCCGTCGCTTCCGAACTTCCTCACCTCGACCCCGGCCGCATATCCGATCACGCTCGAGATCGCGACCAGCGCCGAGACCACCGCGGCGATCGTGACCACGAGCGGCCGCTGCCCCTCGGGCAGTGGCTCGAGCGCCTCGCGCGCGGCCTCGTTCTTGGCCTCGGTGCGCTCCGCCATCGCCTCGCGTCGTGTGTCCTGCTCGGCCCGCCGCTCGCCCGCGCGATCCTTGCGCTTGCGCCGCTCGGCCCGCTTTCGCTCCCGGCTCGCCATCGACCGGAGGCTAGAGCGCGGCGCGCAGCTCACGTGCGGCGGCCTCGGGATCGGGAGCGTCGCGGATCGCCCGCACGACCACGATTCGCCGCGCGCCGGCGGCGACCACCTCGGAGACGTTGGCCAGGTCGATTCCGCCGATCGCAAACCACGGCGGCTCCGGGCCCGCGACCCGGGCCGCATGCTCGACCAGCGCCAGCCCGGCCGCCGGCCGGCCCTCCTTGGTCGGCGTCTCCCACACCGGTCCGGCGCTGACCTGATCCGGTCGCGCGGCCCCGGCGCTCTGCACGGCGGCGTTGAACTGCGCGGGAGAGTGGGTCGAAAGACCGACGAGCGCAGCCGATCCGGCGCTTGCGCGTGCGGCCGCGACGGGATCGTCCTCCTGGCCGACGTGCACGCCGTCGGCATCGCAGGCGGCGACGAGGTCGGGGTCGGTCGTTGAGGAAGAAGAGCGCCCCGCCCTGCTGCGCAGCGCGGGCGAACGGGTCCGCGAACGCGATCAGCTCCTCGGCGCAGCGCGGCGCCTTCTCACGCAGCTGGATCAGGTCGACGCCGCCCGCGATCGCCGCGGCGAGCAGCTCGGTGGGGTCCCTGCCGTTCGGCTGCGCTTCGCAGACGAGGTAGAGCCGGGCGGCGGCGAGGGCACGCCGCCGGGCATCGAGCAGCGCGTCCTCGTAGGTCTGGTGGAGAACCGCCTCGGCGACCAGCTCGCCCTCGAAGCGGATCAGCCAGCCACCTCGCGCGACGACGTTGATGCCGCTCGACCGGCCCTCGATCCCCACCTCGGTGTCGACCACCGCGAACTCCCTTCCGACCGTGCGCGTCCGCTGCGGCACCCAGGTCATCTCGCCGATCGGCTCCCGATACTCGGCGCTGCTGACGCGGACCTCGTCGCGACCGCGGGCGACGCCCGGAGACGGGCCCTTCGACCGGCTGCGGTCGAGGACGACGTCCTCGGTCGTCAGCGACAGCGCACGTTCGAGGTCGCCCCTCCCGAACGCGGTGAAGATCCGCTCGATCGTCTGGAGTTTCGTGCTCGCCATCTCCGGGGAGTATCTTCAAAGCAACGGGAGCCCTGACCAAAAGGGCTGAGAGGGCGGCGACGGGCCGCCGACCGTCTGAACCTGATCCGGGTAATGCCGGCGCAGGGAAATGCGGAAGGTCCGCCCGCCCGGGACAAGGAGCAGCGCCCCGTGGCATACACAGCAACGACAACTCCGAGCACGGACGTGGTCGTCGTCGGCGGCGGCGTGATCGGCCTCTCCTGCGCCTGGCGCGCAGCCGCCGCGGGACTCGAGGTGACCGTGATCGAGCGCCGTAGCCCGGGCGCGGGAGCTTCCGGGGTGGCCGCCGGCATGCTCGCTCCCGTGGGCGAAGCGACCTTCGGGGAGGAGGGCCTGCTCGAGCTCGCTCTCGCCTCGCATCGCGCCTGGCCCGCCTTCGGGGCCGAGGTCGCGGAAGCGAGCGGACGCGACGTCGGCCATCTCGACCTCGGCGCCCTCCACGTCGCCCTCGATCGCGACGAGGCCGGCGAGCTTCGCCGCCGCTACGAGCTCATGCGCTCTCACGGCCTCGAGGCCGAGTGGCTCGCGCCGAGCGCCTGCCGCGAGCTCGAGCCCGGGCTCGGCCCCGGCGGGCACGGCGGCATCCACGCCGCCCACGAGTCGGCGGTCGACCCTCGCGAGCTGGTCGCCGCGCTCGCGCTCGCACTCGAGCGCGCCGGGGGGACGATCGAGACCGCCGAGGTGGTCGGCGGGCTGTTCGAGGGCGAGCGCCTGGGCGGGGTGCGCACCGCGGAAGGGGCCGAGCTGGCGGCGGAATCCGTCGTGCTCGCCGCCGGCGCCTGGTCTGCGGCCGACTGGCTTCCCGCCTTCGCGCGCCCGGAGGTGCGGCCGGTGAAGGGGCAGATCCTCACCCTCGCCGGCCCCCGCGGACGGCCGGTGTGCGAGCGGATCGTGGTCGGCGAGCGGGTCTACATCGTGCCCCGTGTCGACGGGCGCGTGATCGTGGGGGCGACGGTCGAGGAACAGGGCTTCGACACCCGGGTGACCGCCGGCGGGGTGCACGAGCTCCTGCGCGAGGCCTACCGGACGCTGCCCGAGATCGTCGAGTTGGAGCTGGTCGAGGCGACTGCCGGCCTGCGCCCGACGACCCCGGACAACCTGCCGCTGATCGGGCCGGGCGCGATCGAGGGGCTGGTGCTGGCGACCGGGCACTTCCGCAACGGGATCCTGCTCGCGCCCCTGACCGCGGAGCGGATCGCCGCCCTGCTGGTCGGCGACCGTTCCGAGGTGACGCTCGGATGACGATCGAGCTCAACGGCGAGCCGGTCGAGATCGCGTCCGAGGCGACGGTGGCCACCGCGGTCGAGCGGCTCGGCGCGGAGGGCCAGCGACGCGGGGTCGCGGTCGCGGTCGACGGGGAGGTCGTCCCCCGCAGCGCCTGGGAGGACACAATCCTCGCGGACGGTCAACGTGTCGAAGTAGTGGGAGCGATCCAGGGTGGCTAGCCGAGCAACGAGCAACGAGCAACGAGCAACGTCCGCCGGCGCGTGGGAGCTCGGCGGAAGAAAGTGGACGTCGCGCCTGATCGTCGGGACGGGGGGGTTTCGCTCGCTCGAGCAGATGGAGGCGGCGCTGACCGCGTCGGGGACCGAGATCGTGACGATCGCGCTGCGGCGGGTCAGCCCGGAGGCGGAGGGGTCGCTGGTCGACCTGGTCGAGCGGCTCGGCCTCTTCCTGCTCCCGAACACGGCCGGCTGCTACACGGCGCGCGATGCGGTCCGCACCGCCCAGCTCGCCCGCGAGGCGTTCGAGACCGACTGGGTCAAGCTCGAGGTGATCGGCGACGACCGCACCCTGCTCCCCGACGCGCCCGAGTTGCTCTCCGCGGCCGAGACGCTGGTCGGCGACGGGTTCACGGTGCTGCCGTACACCAACGACGACCCGGTCCTCGCCCGGCGCCTGGAGCAGGCGGGCTGCGCGGCGGTGATGCCGCTCGGCTCGCCGATCGGCTCCGGATCGGGGATCCGCAACCCCTACAACCTGCGGATCATCGTCGAGTCGGCGTCGGTGCCGGTGATCTGCGACGCCGGAATCGGGACCGCCTCGGACGCCGCGCTGGCGATGGAGATCGGCTGCGACGGGGTGCTGCTGGCGAGCGCGGTCTCCCGCGCCGCGGACCCGCGGCGGATGGCGATCGCGATGCGCAAGGCGGTCGAGGCCGGTTACGAGGCCCGGGGCGCCGGCCGCATCCCGCGCCGCTTGCACGCCGAGGCCTCAACCCCGGATGAGGGGCTCCCGGGCCTCTAGCGACGAGCGTCGCTCAGATCAGGCCACGCTGGCGGGCGCAGCCGTTGATCAACGGGACGTGGGCGCCCGCGAACATGTTCCGGTCGGCCCTCCGCAGCGCCGCGACCGAGTCCTCGAAGGCGGTATTGGACGCGGTCGGGACGAGCAGCGCGTTGTGGGCGATGACCAGCTTGAGCACGTTGTTGCGGGCGGCGACGTTGCCGCCGAGGCCCTCGAAGATGCAGGTCATCGCCGCGGACCAGTAGCGGCCGTCGTTGTGCTCCTCCGACGGCGTTCCGCCGTACGTGCCGATGTCCGCGCCGGTGCCCTCGTTGGTGCCGTCGATCCACCGCAGACAGCCGCTGCCGTTGGCGGCGCCGCTGAACGGGTTGTAGGAGACGGCGTCCCAGTCGCCGATGCAGTAGCGGCGGGTCAGCTGGTAGCTCGCCTTGCCGCGGTTGAGGTAGTACATCCCGGCGAAGAAGTCGCCGAACCCCTCGCCGATCGCCCGCTGCTCCGTGTCGCTTCCCGGGCCGTAGCCCGGCACCTGGTTGTCCTGGATGGAGTGCCCGTACTCGTGCAGGACGATGTCGGCGTCCTCGGCGTCGTCGACGCCGCCGTCGCCGAAGTGCAGGCCATGATCGGAACTCGAGTAGAACGAGTTGTCGATCGAGTAGTAGTGGACGTCGACCGGGATCGAGCGGTTGTTCGCGTTGGTGAACCCGAGGTTCTGGATCAGGCTCTGGGCGCCGTTGATCGCGGCGTAGACGCTCGCCTCCTCGAAGCGGTCGTCGCTGCGCTTGTAGTTGTAGTCGCGGGTCGTCGAGCGCGCCGCGCCCGGGGTGTAGGGGAGTGTGGAGCCGGTGATCCCGGTGCCCGTGAGGTTGGCGAAGTCGCCCCTCAACGTCCTCACGGACGGGGTCAAATGGGTGAGATGGAACCCGGTGACCCGGTTGGCGGTGAGCTTCGCCGTGTCCGCGTCAGCGCCGTCGGCGAAGCCGGTGTAGGTGCCGGCGGTCTGGACCGGGCTCGGGTCGTAGATCGAGGCCGAGTTGTTGTCGGCGATCCCGTTCCAGGATGCGACCGTGGCGCCTGAGGTCGCGTCGACGATCACGTTCCAGTCCGCGGGTTCGGTGGTCGCGCGCACCACGTGCCAGGCGAGCAGGCTGTCGGAGCCGCGCGGATAGACGACCAGGTCCGCCGTCGGCGCGAGGCGAAGCTCGCCCCCGCCGGTCGCCCGGTCGGCGGCGGTGAGCGCCTCCGAGGCGCTCACCCGCGGCTGTAGTGAGGGCGGTCGCGCGCCGACCGCGCTGCTGCGAACCCAGCCCAGGGCACCGTCGTCGAAGCCGAGGACGATCTGGCCGTTGAACACCGGCACCCCGCCGAGGTCCTGCTGCAGGCGCAGGATCCGCCCGGCCGGGCCGCGGCTTGCGTCGACGAGCTCGAAGTCGGCGGGATCAACGCCCAGGGTCGGCGCGAGGCGATCGAGAGCCCTCCCGGCGAGCTTGTCGGACCCGAGCGACGGGTCGAAGCTGCCGCAGTTGGTGAGCAGCTCGGGAGCGCCGGAGGCGCCGACGCGCCCCGGGCCGTCGCAGCGGACGACCTCGGCCGCCGCGGGCGCGGCGACCGCGAGCCCGGCCGTCGCGAGCACTGCCAAAAGCCTGAGTCCGATCCGGGTGAGCCCCTGCATCCCGGGGGCACCCTTTCACATTCTCGGAGAGCGTGCAGGAGTTCATCCCGCGGCGGCTACCCGGCGAGGAACACGGCGACGAGGCCGGGGTCGAACTGCAGTGCGGAGGCGCCCCGGACGAGCTCGGCGCGAGCCCCCTCGCGGCTCAGCGCGGGCCGGTGCGGCCGCTCGGAGATCAGCGCCTGGTAGGCGTCGGCGATCGCGAGGATCCGCGCCTCGATTGGGATCTCATCTCCGCGGAGGCCGTCCGGATAGCCCCGGCCATCGGGACGCTCGTGATGCGAGCGGACCCATGGAGCGATCTCGACCAGGCCCTCCACCTCGAGCAGCAGCTCGCCGATCGCGGGATGAAGTCGGACCTGGGCCCACTCGCTACGCTCGAGCGGACCGCGCTTGCCGAGCGTCGAAGCCGGGATCGCCAGCATGCCGACGTCGTGGAGCTCGGCCGCGATCCGCAGCCGCGTTCGATCGACGGACCGGACTCCGACCGCGGCGGCGAGTGCATCGGCGAGGTCGGCGATCGCGCAACCGTTCGCCCCGATTGCCATCCGGTCCCGACCGAACGCGGTCGAGAACAGGTCCGTGCCGCTGATCCGCGCCACCCTCATCGACTCCATCCGTTCCGAACGCGGGGCGCCACCGTGCGCCCCTGTGTCGATCAAACGACGCGGCCCGGCGTTCGTAACGGCCTAGTTGCGACGACGCGGTTCTCGGACGACCGCGCCGGGTAGCCAGGGGCAGATGGCACAGCTCGTCCTCGGCCCGCTCCTGCGTTACGTCGGCGAGACCGAGGCCGTGCTCTGGGTCGAGACCGACGAAGCGTGCGAGGTCGAGATCCTGGGTCACGGCGAGCCGACCTTCTGCGTCCTCGGCCACCACTACGCGCTGGTGATCGTCGAGGGGCTCGAGCCGGGATCGGCGACCGAGTACGAGGTCGCACTCGACGGCGAGCGCCGCTGGCCCGAGGGGGACCCCGAGTTCCCGCCGAGCGCGATCCGGACGCTCGGCGGCGACGATCCGCTGCGGCTCGCATTCGGCTCCTGTCGAGTCTCGCTGCCGCACCACGGTCCCTACGTGCTGCCGAAGGAGGAGCACTCCGAAGGGCGCGAGTTCGATGCCCTCTACACGCTGGTGGTCGAGATGCTCGGCGGAGACCCCGGCCGATGGCCGCGGGCGCTGCTGATGCTGGGCGACCAGGTCTACGCGGACGAGGTCTCGCCCGAGACGCTCGCCTTCATCCGCAAGCGGCGCGACATCCGCAAGCCGCCAAGCGAGGAGGTCGCGGACTTCGAGGAGTACACGCGCCTGTACCGGGAGTCGTGGGAGGACCCCCACATCCGCTGGCTGCTCTCGACCGTCTCGACCTCGATGGTGATCGACGACCACGACGTCCACGACGACTGGAACATCTCGGCCGCCTGGGTCGAGGAGATGCAGCAGCAGGACTGGTGGGCCGAGCGCGAGTGCGCCGGGCTCGCGAGCTACTGGCTCTACCAGTTCGTCGGCAACCTCTCGCCACGGCTGATCCGCGAGAGCGAACTGCTCGCCGCCATCCAAGAGGCCGACGACGGCTGGGACGTGCTGCGCGAGTTCGCCGCCAACGAGCGCGGCGCCCGCGACGGCGCGCGCTGGAGCTACTGCCGCGACCTCGGATCGACCCGCCTGCTCGTGATCGACTCCCGGATCGGACGGGTGCTCGACGAGGACAGCCGCTCGATGCTGAACGAGAACGAGTGGCGCTGGCTCGAGGAGCACCTGAGCGGCGACTTCGACCACCTGCTGATCGGGACCTCGGATCCACTCGTGCTCGCGCCCGCCCTCCATCACGCCGAGCGCTGGGGGGAGGCGGTCGCACGCGGGGCGTGGGGCGCCGCCGCCGCCGGCCGGGCCGAGAAGATGCGCCGGGCGGCCGACTTCGATCACTGGGCGGCGTTCGGCGAGTCGTTCGACCGGCTCACCCGGCTCCTGGCCCGGGTCGGCGCGGGTGCCTACGGCCGCCCGCCCGCCTCGATCACCGTCCTGTCGGGCGACGTTCACCACGCCTACCTCGCCGAGCTCGCCTACCCGCGCGCCGACGGCGTGCGCAGCCACGTCTGGCAGGCCGTCTGCTCGCCGTTTCGCAACGCCCTCGACGACCGCGAGCGGAAGACGATCGACCTCGGCGACTCGCGGATCCCGGCGAGCGCCTTCAAGGCCCTCGCCCGGTTGGCCGGCGCGCCGCGCGAGCAAGTCCGGTGGCGGCTGGTCGAGGGGCCGTTCTACGACAACCAGGTCGCGACCCTCACTCTGGACGGCCGCTCGGCGAGCCTCCTGCTCGAGCGCACGGTGGGCGATCCGGAGACCGACCAGCGCGAGCTTCACACGTCGTTCGAGCGCGCCCTGGTCTGAGCGGGCTGCCTTGTCGCGGCCACGAGCCTTCAGAGCGACGCGGCGGGACTGGCCTCTCCGGGCTCGAGCTCACGCCCCGCCCGCTTCCAGGTCGCAACTCCGCCCTTGCCTACGTGGATCACCCGCTCGAAGCCCTCCCGCTGGAGGATCGAGGCGGCGAGGCCCGAGCGCTTGCCGCCGCTGCAGATCGCAGCGATCGGCACCTCTCCCGGCAACTCCTCGAGCCGCTCGCCGAGCTCTCCGTAGGGGATGTGCACGGCGCCGGGAATGTGGCCGTCCGCGAACTCCGAGGCATCGCGGACGTCGAGGACCACCAGCGCGTCGTCGTCGTCGATCCGCTCCGCGAGCTGCTCGGGGTCGATCTGCTCGAGCCGGCTCACGCGCCGCCCCTCGGACCGCCATGCGGTCATCCCGCCGACGAGGAAGCCGCGCACCCGCAGGCCGACGGAGGCGAGCAGGTCGGCGGCGGCGAGCTCGTAGCCGTCGGACGCTGCGACGACGATCAGCTCGACGTCGGCCGGGACGACCTTGGCGACCTTGGTCGCGAAGCCCGTGTCGTAGGCGGAGGCGCTGATCGCTCCCGGGATGTGGGCCTCGTCGAACTGGTCGTTGGTGCGCGCGTCGACGAGCATCGCGCCGCCGGCGATCGCGACCTCGACCGCGCGCGGGCTCAGGGGCGTCGGCGCGCCGAGCTCCTCGACGAGCGGCCCCCGGTTGAGGTCGACGACGTGCTCGACGTTCGGCGGCCGGTCCCCGAGGGTGGCGACCGCGTTGGCGGCGAACTCGTCCTCGCCGGCGAACGTCATGGCGTGGTTGTGGCCGGTCTCGTAGCCGATCGTCGACGACGTCCGGTGATCGAGCCCCTTGCTGCCGCACATGGAGCCGCCGAGGTGCCCGGGCCAGACCTCGACGGCCGCCGGGAGCGTGAAGAGGCGCTCGTGGAGCGACCGGTAGAGCTCGCGCGCGCCCTGCTCGGGCTCGATCGCGAGGTCCGGGCGGGCTACGTCGCCGACGAACAGCGAGTCGCCGGTGAGCACCGCGACTGGCTCGCCGCCGGCTCCGAGGTCGCGAAGGAGGAACGAGGTGTGCTCGGGCCGGTGGCCCGACGTGTGCATGGCTTCGATCTCGAGCTCGCCGAGGCGCAGCCGCCAGTCGTCGTCGAACGCCTCGTGCGGGTACTCGGCGTCGGCCAGGCGGTGGATGTGGATCGTCGCCCCGGTGGCGCGGGCGAGCCGGCCGTGGCCCGAGACGTGGTCGGCGTGGTTGTGCGTCTCGAGCACATGCTCGATTCGAACCCCGTGCAAGCGGGAAAGGTGGAGATATGGCTCGATGTCCCACTGCGGGTCGACGACAGCTGCAACCCCTTCGCCGACGTCGCCGACCAGGTACGACGCACAGCCCAGGTCCTCGTGGATCACCTGCCGGAACAGCATCGCGTCCGAATCCTCTCATTACGGGTAAACCCACCTTTCGGACTAAGATAGTAGACAATGACCGACCGACCACAACGCTCATACCTCGTCTGCGCCACGCCCCGTAGCGGGAGCACCCTCGTGTGCCAGGCGCTCAAGGAGACCGGCGTCGCCGGCCGCCCGGCCGAGTACTTCGAGGCGCTGCGGCACTCGGGTCGCCCCCGGCGCCCCGAGGAGTACTTCGAGGGCGTCGACGACCGGTCGATCCTCGACCACCTCGGCGAGCGGGGGATCGGCGACGAGCCCCAGCAGCGCTCGCCGCTGTGGAGCCGGGCCGCCTACGACCGCTACCTCGAGTGGGCCCTGGACGCCGGGACGACGCCGAACGGCGTCTTCGGGGCGAAGCTGATGTGGGGCTATTTCGGCGACTTCGTCAGCCTTCTCCGCAACATCCCCGCCTACAGCGAGCTCTCGATCGCCGAGCTCTTGCCACAGGTTTTCCCGAACCTGACCTTCGTCCGCGTCGTGCGGGCCAACAAGGTCCGCCAGGCGGTCTCGCTGTGGAAGGCGGTGCAGACGGCGACCTGGCGCCAGGAGGACGCGGCAAGTGACGGCGGCGTCACCGACGGCTCGCCGCCGTACAAGAGCTTCCTCGAGGACCACCGGCCGCAGCTTCGCTTCCACTACGGGGCGATCGAGCACCTGCTGGGCCGGATCCTCGCCGAGGAGGCGCAGTGGGACGCGTTCTTCGAGCATGCGAGGATCAAGCCCGTGCTGGTCCTGTACGAGAACTTCGCCGGCGACTACGAGCCCGCGACCCGCAACGTGCTCGAGCGGCTCGAGCTCGAGCTCCCCGAGGGCCACGAGCTCCAGCCGGGGATGCGAAAGCAGTCCGACGGGATCAACGACGACTGGACCCGGCGCTACGCCGACCTGAAGCTGGGCACCCAGTTCGACCTCGTACCCGCCGCCGGGGCGGCAGCGTGAGCGCGGGCCCGGGCCCAGAGGGCGCGCCGCCCAACATCATCTACATCCACTCCCACGACACGGGGCGGTACGTGCAGCCGTACGGGTTCGCGGTCCCGACGCCGAACATCCAGCTGCTCGCCGACCAGGGGGTGCTCTTCCGGGAGGCGTTCTGCGCGATGCCGACCTGCTCCGGCAGCCGCGCCTGCCTGCTCACGGGCGAGGGCGGGGTCGGCAACGGGATGCTCGGGCTCGCCCATCGGGGCTGGCGACTGCGCGACTACAGCCATCATCTCGTCCACACGCTGCGCGGGGCCGGGTATCACTCGGCGCTGATCGGCGAGCAGCACATCTCCGAGGATCCAGACGTGATCGGGTTCGACGAGGTGGTGGAGCTCGAGACCCACAACGCGAGCGAGATCGCCCCCTCGGCGATCGCCACCCTGCGCCGGGTCCGCGAGCCGTTCTTCCTCTCCGTCGGGTTCTTCGAGACCCACCGCAGCTTCGCCGCCCCGGTCTCCGTCCGCGACACGCTCTACTCGCTGCCGCCGCCCAACCTCCCCGACACACCGCGCACGCGCCAGGACATGGCGGCGTTCAAGGCCAGCGCCCGCTCGCTCGACCAGGGGATCGGCGCGGTTCTGAACGCGCTCCATACGCTCGAGCTGGTCGAGAGCACGCTGATCATCTGCACGACCGATCACGGGCTTGCCTTTCCCGGGGCGAAGGCGACCCTCTCGGACCGGGGCACCGGCGTGCTGCTGATCATGCGCGGCCCCGGCGGCTTCACCGGCGGCAAGGTGGTCGACGCCCTGGTCAGCCACCTCGACGTCTACCCGACGATCTGCGAGCTGGCCGGCATCGAGTCGCCGCCCTGGCTCGAGGGGAGCTCGATGATGCCGCTGGTGCGCGGCGAGCGGGCCCAGATCAACGACGAGATCTTCACCGAGATGACCTACCACGCCGCCTACCAGCCCCAGCGCGCGATCCGCACCGAGCGGTGGAAGTACATCCGCCGGTTCGAGGACGACCCGCGCCCGGTGCTCGCCAACTGCGACGACTCGGCGAGCAAGGACCTGCTGGTCGAGCACGGTTGGGCCCGTCGCAGGTGCGACGACGAGGAGCTATACGACCTCGTCTTCGACCCGAACGAGGGGCACAACGTCGCGGCGGAGCCAGAGAACGCGGCGGTCCTGAACGAGCTCCGCCGCCGGCTGGCCCGGTGGATGGAGGAGCGCGAGGATCCCCTGCTCGAGGGCCCGATCGCGCCGCCGCCCGGGGCCGAGTTCAACGACCGCGATCAGGTCTCGCCGGCCGAGCCGACGCGCAGGGCGCCGCTCACAGCGGATCCCACGGCCGCGCCATCCAGGTGACGCAGAGCCACTCGCCCGGGCTCGGGTAGGTCAGCTCGGCGCCGACCGGCCGGTGCTGGAACGCGCTGAGGGCGCAGTTGAGCGTGCGCAGCTGCCACATCCGCGGCACCTGTCCGGGGCCGAAGCCCTGCTCGAGGAAGCTGTGGACGAAGAAGAAGCGCAGCAGGATTCCGTGGCTGACCGCGAGGATGCGTTGGTCCGGGTGCGCGAGCAGCTCCCGCTTCAGGGCCTCGACCCGGGCGAGGACCGCCGCGAAGGACTCGCCGCCCGGGGGCGCGAAGCCAGGGTCGTCGGGGTGCTCGGCCATCCACGCCGACCAGCGCCGCAGGCGTTGCTCCTCGGCAGGGAGCTCCCCGTGACCTTCGGCCTCCCGCAGCTCCCGCAGTTCCTCGTGGATCTCGACCTCGAGCCCGAGCTCGGCGGAGACCGCGGCGGCTGTCTCCTGCGCCCGTCGTAGGGGGCTGGACCACAGCCGCGTGATCCCGAGGTCGCCGAGGTGACGGGCCGCCTCGGCTGCCTGGGCGCGCCCGCGCTCGGTCAGCCGGTCGCCGACCGAGTCGGCGAGATCGCGCCCGGGCTCGGCGTTGGAGGCCGATTCGCCGTGGCGAAGGAAGTGGACGATCACCTGCGGTCGCGCCGGCTCGCTACTGGGAGACCCAGGCGTCGGGCTCTTCGACCAGCCGCTTGATCCGCTTCGGGAGCTGGTCGGCGACGAGGTCGGCGATCGTCACCTCTTCGACCACCGAGCGGATCGCCGAGCGCAGCGCCACCCACACGTACTGCAGCGGCTCGGCCAGGCCCTCGTACTCGAGCGTCTCCGGCCTGCTCGAGCGCACGCTCGCCAGCGGCCCCTCGACCGCCCGCATCACGTCGGCGACGGTCATCTTCTCCGGCGGCTGGCTGAGCCAGTAGCCGCCGTCGGAGCCGCGCTGGCTCTCGACCAGGCCGGCGTGGCGGAGCTCGGAGAGGATGTTCTCGAGGAACTTCGGCGGGATCGACTGGGCGGCGACGATCGCGTCGCGCTTCACCGGATCGCCTCCGCCGGCGGCCAGCTCCATCACCGCCCTCACCGCGTACTCGGCTTTTGCGGTCACACGCATCCGGCCGCATTCTCCACCAGCGCCCCGACGGCGCGCAGCCTCGCGCCACCTTTCCGACCCGTCCAATCGCCAACAGGACACGGTGGCGACCTCCCCCACACGAGATTTCGATGCTGCTACCCTGCCGAGCCGTTTAGTATTCACAACTAACCCAATCAAGAAAGGTGAAAAGGATTCATCTCATGACTCGCTTCATCTCGAAGCCCCGCCACGGCGGGGCCGCGAACGCAGAGGATGCGGACGCGCGGCCCCGCGGCGGCGTCCGGCTCCTCGCCGCGGTGGCGCTCTCCGGAGCGCTCGCGCTCGGCGTTGCCGCCTGCGGCGGCTCGTCGGACTCCACCGCCAGCGAATCCGGCGGCGGCTCGGTCGACCTGATCGGCTACTCGACTCCCGAGGAGGCCTACACCGAGGAGCTCGAGCCCGGGTTCGATGCGACCCCCGACGGGGAGGGCGTCGAGTTCTCGAACTCGTTTGGCGCCTCGGGCGACCAGTCGCGGGCGGTCGAGGCCGGCCAGCCGGCGGACTTCGTCCACTTCGCCCTCGAGCCCGATGTGACGCGGCTCGTGGACGCGGGCATGGTCGCCGATGATTGGGCCAAGAACCAGTACAACGGCATCGTTCAGGACTCGGTCGTCGTCTTCGCCGTCCGGCCCGGGAACCCGGAGGGGATCGAGACCTGGGACGACCTGCTGGGCGACGACGTCGAGGTGCTGACGCCGAACCCGTTCACCTCCGGAGGCGCCCGCTGGAACCTGATGGCGGCCTACGGCAACCAGACGCTGACCGAGGGCAAGTCCGAGGAGGAGGGCCTGCAGTACATCTCCGATCTGCTCGCCAACGTCGAGGTCCAGGACGAGAGCGCTCGTGACGCGCTGGGGACGTTCCTCGGCGGCAAGGGCGACGTGCTGCTCGCCTACGAGAACGAGGCAATCGCCGCCCAGGACGCCGGCGAGGAGCTCGACTACGTCGTCCCCGACAGCACGATCCTGATCGAGACCCCGGCCGCGGTCACGACCGAGGCCGACGATTCGGCGCAGGCGTTCCTCGATTACCTCTACACCGACGAGGCCCAGCAGCTCTGGGCAGACCGCGGTTTCCGGCCGGTGGTCGAGTCGGTGCTCAAGCAGAACGCGGACAAGTTCCCGACTCCGCCCGACCTGTTCACGATCGCCGACCTCGGCGGCTGGGACCAGGTCACGACCGACTTCTTCGACACGGAGAGCGGTTCGATCGCGGAGATCGAGCAGAACCTGGGGGTCGCGACGGAGTGAGTCAAGGGGCCGTCGCAACTGCCAAGGCACCGTCGAGGCCGAGCCTTAAGCTCGGCCTCGGCGGCCCCGGGCTCACCCGTGGCCTCGTGGTCGCGTGGCTGAGCCTGATCGTCCTGATCCCGCTCGCGGCGGTGGTCTCGAAGTCGTTCGAGGACGGGCTCTCCTCGTTCTGGGACGACGTCACCGCGCCGCAGTCGATCGCGGCGCTGAAACTGACCCTGGGCGCGTCGGCGATCGTGGTCGCGATCAACGCGGTCTTCGGGACGATCATCGCCTGGGTCCTCGTCCGCGACGAGTTCCCCGGCAAGCGGATCGTCAACTCGCTGATCGACCTCCCGTTCGCGCTGCCGACGATCGTGGCCGGGATCACGCTGCTGGCGCTATACGGCGACAACGGCGTGCTCGGGCTTTCGGGGGTCGCGTTCACCCGGATCGGCGTCGTGATGGCGCTGCTGTTCGTCACCCTGCCGTTCGTGATCCGCTCGGTGCAGCCGGTGCTGCTCGAGCTCGACACGGACATGGAGGAGGCCGCGGCCTCGCTCGGCGCAGGCCCGCTGACCACGTTCCGGCGGGTCATCCTCCCGAACCTGCGCCCGGCGATCCTCTCCGGGATCGCGCTCGCCTTCGCCCGCTCGATCGGTGAGTTCGGGTCGCTGGTCCTGATCTCGGGCAACATCCCGTTCAAGACCGAGGTCTCCTCGGTGTTCATCTTCAGCCAGATCCAGAGTGATCGCGAGGTCACCGCGGCGTCCGTCTCGGTCGTCCTGCTCGGGATCGCGCTGTTGGTCCTGATCGCGATCGGGATCGTCTCCCGAAGGAGCCTCCGTCATGCCGGCTGACGCCGCAACGGTCGATCCGGGCCCGGCGCGCGGGGCGCGGGGCAAGAGCAGGCTCGCCAAATACGGGCTGCGCGGGGTCGCGCTCGGCTACCTGTTCGCGCTGTTGCTGATCCCGGTGGTCCTGATCTTCTTCAAGGCGTTCGAGGACGGCATCGGGCACGCCTGGGAGGCGGTGACGACCCCCGATGCGCTGCACGCCTTCTACCTGACCGTCCTGATCGCGGGGATCGCGGTGCCGCTGAACACGATCTTCGGGATCGCCTGCGCCCTGGTGCTCGTCCGGCACAAGTTCCGCGGCAAGGCGATCCTCAACGGGCTCATCGACCTCCCGTTCGCGGTCTCGCCGGTCGTCATCGGGCTCTCTTTGGTGCTCGTCTACGGCAGCGTCGACGGCTGGTTCGGCCCGTGGCTCGCCGAGCAGGGGATCCGGGTGATCTTCTCGGTGCCGGGAATGGTGCTGGCGACGATCTTCGTCTCGTTGCCGTTCGTCGTCCGCGAGGTGGCCCCGGTCTTGCAGGAGATCGGCGACGACCAGGAGCAGGCGGCCGCGACGCTCGGCGCCCGGGGCTGGCAGACCTTCTGGCGGATCACCCTGCCCGCGATCCGCTGGGGCGTCACCTATGGCGTCGTGCTCGCGACCGCGCGGGCGATCGGCGAGTTCGGCGCCGTGGCCGTCGTCTCGGGCAAGATCGAGGGCAAGACCGAGACCGCGACCCTGCTGGTCGAGAACCAGTACGAGCACTTCGACGTCTCCGGCGCCTACGCCGCCGCCCTCGTCCTCGCGGTGATGGCGCTCCTCGTCCTGCTCGGGATGAACTTGATCCAGCGACGCGACGGACCTGCGAAACCCCCCAGCCAGATCGCCGTCGGCGATGCGGCTGCCTTGACAACCGGAAAGGAACTCTGATGGGAATCACGGTTGAGAATGCGACCAAGAAGTTCGGTGATTTCGTCGCCCTCGACGAGGTCTCGATCGAGGTTCCGGACGGCTCGCTGACCGCGCTGCTCGGGCCGAGCGGAAGCGGCAAGTCGACCCTGCTGCGGGTGATCGCAGGGCTCGAGGAGCCCGACTCGGGCAGAGTGGTGATCTCGGGCCAGGACATGACCCACGTCTCGGTCCAGGACCGCAACGTCGGCTTCTGCTTCCAGCACTACGCCGCCTTCAAGCACATGACGGTCGGCAACAACGTCGCCTTCGGGCTCAGCATCCGCAAGCGGCCGAAGGACGAGATCCGGCAGCGTGTCCACGAGCTGCTGGCGCTGGTCCAGCTCGAGGGCCTGATCGACCGGTACCCGTCGCAGCTCTCCGGAGGCCAGCGCCAGCGGATGGCGCTGGCGCGGGCGCTCGCGGTGGAGCCGAAGGTGCTGCTCCTCGACGAGCCGTTCGGGGCGCTCGACGCGCGCGTGCGCACGGAGCTTCGCCGGTGGCTGCGCCGGCTGCACGAGGAGGTCCACGTGACCACGATCTTCGTCACCCACGATCAGGAGGAGGCGATGGACGTCGCCGAGCAGATCGTGGTCATGAACGAGGGCGCGGTCGAGCAGGCTGCCACCCCGACCGACCTCTACGACCATCCCCAGACCGAGTTCGTGATGAGCTTCGTCGGCACCACGAATCGGATCGGCGAGCGGCTCGTGCGCCCGCACGACGTCCAGATCGCCCACGTGCCGGGGTCCGACTCCGAGGAGGCGATGATCGACCGGATCGTGCACCTCGGCTTCGAGGTGCGGATCGAGATGACGCTCGCCGACGAGAGCCCGCTGATCGCTCAGCTCACCCGTGCGCAGGTCGAGGAGCTCGAGCTCCAGGACGGGCAGATCGTCTACGTCACGGCTCACCGGGCGCGCGTGTTCACCAACGGCGCCTCGCCGCGTACGGAGGAGCTGGCGCTCGCGTGAGCCTCGTCGCCGTCGTCGCCTGGGTGATGCTCGCGCTGCTCATCGGGCTGCTCGGGATGATCGTCGTCGCGACGATCCGCCAGCTCGGCGGCGAGCTCGGGCGGGCGTCCGAGAAGCGCGAGCTCTGAGCCTGGGGCGCTAGGAGGGATCGGCGCGGGGCGCGAACCCGGGGTCGCGACCGTGCGCGGCCTCGGGGTGCTCGCCGAGCCCGAGCACCGGCTCGGGGAGCTGGTTGGCGACGACCGCCGCCAGGGTGACGGTCTCGAGCACCTGGCGGATGTTCGCGCGCAGCGCGAGCCAGACCTGCTCGAGCGGCTTCGACGCCCCGCGGTACTCGACCTCCTCGGCGCCCTCGCCGCGAACCGTGGCCAGCGGCCCCTCGACCGCCCGGATGATGTCCGCGAGCGTGATCTCGTCCGGCTCGCGCGCGAGCCAGTATCCGCCGTCGGCGCCCCGGCGGCTGTGGACGAGCCCGTGGACGCGCAACTCGCCGAGGATGTTCTCGAGAAAGCGCCCCGGGATCGCCTGCGCGACCGAGATCACCTCGCCCTTCGCGGGCTGCTCCTCGGAGCCGCCACTCGCAGCAAGCTCCACCATCGCGCGGACCGCATAGTCCGCCTTCGCCGAGACACGCATCGGGGGGACTCTATGCGGTGGACGGCGACCCGAATCCGTCCGGTGGGTAGACGAACATATGTTCCCGTGCGAGCCAAGCGAAGAGAGCGAAGCGCAGCGCGCCGATTGCGCGAGCAGGGGTGGCCGTTGAGGCCAATCGCGCTCCAACTGGGAGTCTCAATCACATCGGTCAGCGTCTGGGTCCGGGACATTCCCCGTCCTCCTTCTCAACCGGCCACGGGCCCGGGCCCGCGCAAGGCGGTCGGCGCTGGCGCGGTCGCATCCGGCGAGGTAAAGCGCTGTGGGCGCTGCGAGCGCACGTTGCCGATCACGGACTTCAGCCGCCACTCGACCGCCGGCCGGCAGCATTGGTGTCGAGGCTGCTTTGCGAAGTACTTTGCGGACCGGGGTAGCCGTCACAGGACACAATCCGCCGATGCACGCGCGCGGCGCCGCCTGGCGGCCCGTGGCTTCGTGGACGAGTACCTCGCCTGCCACCCGTGCGTCGGCTGCGCGGAGTCCGATCCGCTGGTGCTCGAGTTCGACCACCTCCAGAACAAGCGGGCGAACGTCAGCCAGCTCACGGCCGCCGGGTGGTCGATCAGGCGGCTTCAGCGCGAGATCGACCTGTGCGAGGTCGTGTGCGTGAACTGTCACCGCCGGCGAACGGCCCATCGTGGTGTCTCCTGGCGCAACGACCCCAGCATCCTCGACTCGACCCCACAGCTACTGCCGAATGAACGCCGGAACATGCTGCGGCTGCGACAGGTCCTGCAGGAAGGCAGGTGCGTCGATTGCGGGATCGACGATCTGCTCATCCTCGAGTTCGATCACGTCGGAGCGAAGCGCGGAAACGTCGTCGAGTTGGCCCGTCGCGGGTGCTCGTTGACGGTGCTCGAGGCGGAGCTCGCGCGATGCGAGATCCGCTGTGCGAACTGCCACCGTCGGCGAACGCAGCTCCTCCTTCGCGGTGCGTTCGAGGCTGCGTAAGCTGAGCGCGCCCCCGTAGCTCAGCGGTCAGAGCGCCGGTCTTTTAAACCGGGCGTCGCTAGGTTCGACTCCTGCCGGGGGCACTCGAGCCGCTCGGCGTGCACCGTTATCCCCCGAACCCCCCGGCCTCGAGCGCCTGGCGGCTGAGCTCGGTCGCGTCGAAGGCGTCGTCGTCGGAGGGGACGTCGATCGCCGGCGTGGCGCCGAAGTCGAACATCTCGATGCTCATCCCGAGGTTGGCCACTCCCTGCCCGGGAAGCGCCAGCGGGAACTGCATGTCGAAGCGGCGAACCAGGTGGTCGCGGTCGATCCAGACCTCGACCGTCGAGCTCGCGGCGTTCTGCGCGATCAGGTCCGCCCCGGCTTCGTCGCCCATCTCGCGCAGCTGCTCGGCCTGAACGGCGGGGTCGATCGTCCCCGTGTAGTGCTTGGTGCGAACGCCGCGGATGCGGTCGGTCCCGACCATCCTCACATCGGGCGCGGTCGCGCGCAGGCTCTCCAGCATCTGGCGCGCGTCGAAGCTCGTGCTCTGCTCCAGCGCTGCCGAATCGCCGTCGAACTCCGAGAGGTCGAGCTTCATCCACGCCGCGCCGTCGGGCAGCGAGCCGCTGAACAGCGGGCTGCTCATGTAGAAGACGGAGCCGTCCTGGATCCCGGTCATCGAGGTCGAGATCGGGGCCGGGCCGGCGACCTGCATCTGCATCTCGATCTGGGATCGATCGTCCGCGCTGCTGAAGGCGCCGTCGAACTCCATCTGCACGGAGCTGCCGGCGAACGAGCCCGAGCCGGTGCCGCTGAAGCGGGCGCCGGGCACGGTCGCGGTGCGCTCGGCCGCCTGGGCGATCGGCGACAGCGGGCCGCCCCCGTCCGAGCCTCCCGGGAGGCCGACGAAGAGCACGACCGCCGCGACAATCAAGACGAGACTCCCGAGAAGCAGGAACGGCGCCCGCGCCCGAGGTTCCGGCCGTCCGGGCGACGCTTTCGTGCCCGAAGCCCGGACGGGCACGGTAACCCCGCCACCGTCGCCGCCGGTCCAATCGGTCGCGCCCGGCGGTGGCGACGAGTTCGGGCTCGATCCTTCCACGCTCATCTGATCGACAGCCGGTGCCGATCCCATTACCGCAACCTGCGGCACGCCTGAAATAGGCTCGCCGCCGCGGGCACCGAATGACGATCAGCAAGCAATCAATGCGGCTGACGCTGGTGGCGATGACGCTCGCCAACAGCATGATCCTGGTCGATCAGACAGCAGTTCCGCTGGCGACCCCGGACGTGGTCGAGGGCCTCGGCGCCGACCTCGACCTCGGCCAGTGGCTGCTGACCGCGAACATCCTCCCGCTCGCCGCGTTGATGGTCCTCGGCGGCCGCCTCGGCGACCTGCTCGGGATGCGGCGGGTCTTTCTCACCGGCGCGGTGATCTTCCTGATCTCCACCGCGCTCGCGGGCGCCGCCCAGGACATCGTCTGGATGATCGCCGTGCGCGCCACCCAGGGCGTCGGCGCGGCGCTGATGATGCCCACGGCGATGGCCCTGGTGAGCGCCGTGTTCCCCGCCGAGCGCCGCGGCAGCGCGCTCGGCATCCTCGCCGGTGCCTCGGCGTTCTTCGCCGCGTGCGGGCCGGTGCTCGGCGGCCTGCTGACCTCGATCGACTGGCGGCTCGTGTTCTGGATCAACGTCCCGCTGGCCGCGCTGACGATCCTGATCACCCTGCGCCACACGCCCAACCTCTCCCCGGCCGGCGACCGGCGCCCGATCGACTACCCCGGCGTGATCACCTTCGGGCTCGGGATCGCGGCGCTCGTCTTCGGCTTCAGCCAGGGCCAGCCGCAGGGCTGGGTGAGCTCGCAGACGCTGATCCCGCTCGGAGCCGGCGTCCTCCTGCTGGCCGCCTTCGTGGTCGTCGAGCATTACGCGAAGGAGCCGCTGATCAAGTTCAGCCTCCTGCGCCACCTCAACTTCCTCGCCTCGATCATCAGCCAGGTGCTCGCCGGGATGGTCGAGCTCGGGCTCGGCTTCCTGCTCCCCTTCTTTCTCCTGCTCGTCGTCGGCGTCTCCCCGGCGGTGGCCGGGATCGCCCTGATCCCGGGCACCCTGCCGATCATCCTCGCCGGCCCGCTGTCCGGAAGGCTCTTCGACCGGGTCGGCGGCCGGATCCCGCTCGTCGCCGGCTTCCTGATCCTCGCCGCGTCCGGGGCCGCCCTCGCGCTCGGGGCCGGCGAGGCGAGCGCGGTCGCCCTGATCCCGGGCCTGCTGCTGCAGGGGCTCGGCCTCGGGATCGTGCTCACCGTCAACGACCCGACCGGGCTCACCGCGGTTCCCGACGACGATGCCGGCGAGGCGGCGGGGATGATCAACACGGCCGAGCAGATGGGCGGCGCGCTCGGGATCGCCATCCTCACCGCGCTCGAGCTCGGCTACTACTTCGGCAGGCTCAACGACACCTTCGACAAGACCGGCTTCCACCCGACGGAGGCGCAGTACGACAAGGTCCGCGACTTCATCGTCGAGGCCGAGCAGCGGGGCCTCAACCACGTGCCCGAGGACTCGCGGATCGTCCGCGTGGCCCACGACTACCTGATCCAGGCCCACATCGACGCCTTCCAGGTCACGTTCGTCGCCAGCGCCGGGATCGCGCTGCTCGGCGCGATCGCCTGCTTCCTGCTCGTGCGGCGCACGACCCGGGTCGCCGAGGGGCCGATCTTCGGCCGCCGCTCGCGCTGGGTCTACGCCACCACGGGGCGCACGCCGGCGATCACGAGGCATCCGCCTCCGCCGGATAGGCCCTGACCTCGTCGAGGACCACCCTGCCCGCAACCGCGGCCCGTCCCGGGGCGAGCGGTTGTGCTTCGAGCACGGAGCCGCGGCCCTGGCGGATCTCGATCTCGCGCTCGAGCAGCGCGCACAGGCGCAGCGCCGCCGAGCCCGTCGCCTCGTCCTCGTCGACCCCGGCCTCGGGCACGAAGACCCGCTCGCGGACGATTCCGCCGGCCTCGTCGATCCAGGCCCAGACGCCGACCAGGCCGTAGCCGGCGGGCCGGCCTTCGAGCGCGTCGACCTCCGCCGGCGAGCCGACCTCGACGAACTCGAACGGCGGTCCCCACTCCGGGTCGGCCTCGATCCGGACGAGCTCGCCGTCGTGGGTGACCGGCACCTCGCCCGCCGGCGGCCGCAGGGTGCTCACCGGCGTCCCCTCCTCGCCCAGCAACCAGGCCGAGCCGACCAGCGGGTGGCCGGCGAGCGGCAGCTCCACCTCGGGGGTGAAGATGCGCAGCTCCCCGCGCGACCGGTCGTCGACGAACACGGTCTCCGCGTAGCCGAGGTCGCGGGCGACCGCCTGGCGCTGGTCCTCGCCGACCTCGGCGCCGTCGAGAAAGACGCCGAGCGGATTGCCGCCGGAGCCGTCGGCGGCGCAGAAGACCCGGAGCACGTGCAGGGTCGCCGCCCCGGGCGCGAGCCCGGCGGCCATCAGTGCCGGAAGTGGCGGCGGCCGGTGAGCACCATCGCCGCTCCCTCGGCGTCGCAGGCGGCGATCACCTCGTCGTCGCGCTTCGACCCGCCCGGCTGGATCAGCGCAGTCGCACCCGCCCGCATCGCGGTCTCGGGCCCGTCGGGGAACGGGTAGAACGCGTCCGAGGCCACCGCAGATCCCGCGAGCATCTCCCGGGCGTCGGCGGCGAGCGCCTCGCGCGCCTTGTCGATCGCGATCCGCACCGAGTCGACCCGGCTCATCTGCCCCGCGCCGATCCCGAGCGTCGCCCCGTTTTTGGCGAAGACGATCGCGTTCGAGCGCACGTGGCGGCAGACCTTCCACGCGAACAGCAGGTCCGCCCACTGCGCCTCGCTCGGCTCGGCTCGAGTGGCCACGGTCATCGTTTCGCGACCCTCGTCGACGCGATCCGGGTCCTGGACGAGCAGCCCCCCGCTGACCCGCTTGATGTCGCGCTCGCGGGCGATGTAGTCGAGGTCCTCCTCGGCTTCGAGGATCCGCACGTCCTCCTTCTGGGCCAGAACCTCCAGCGCCTCGGGCTCGAACCCCGGCGCTAGCAGGACCTCGATGAACTGCTGATGCAGGCGCGCCGCGAGCGCGGCCCCGACCGGCCGGTTGAAGACGATCACCCCGCCGAAGGCCGACAGCGGGTCGCAGGCGAAGGCACGCTCGTACGCCTCCTCCACGGTCTCGGAGACCGCCACCCCGCAGGGGTTGTTGTGCTTGACGATCACGCAGGCCGGCTGTTCGAACTCGGTCACCAGTCGCCGGGCCGAATCGAGATCGAGCAGGTTGTTGAAGGAGAGCGCCCTCCCGTGCTGCTTGGCGATCCCCGAAAGCACGTGCACGCGCGCCCCTGGCTCGATGTAGAGCGCCCCCTTCTGATGCGGGTTCTCGCCGTACGGGAGGTCCATGAACTTCTCGTGCGGCATCACCCAATGGTTCGGGAAGGCCTCGTAGCGCATCCCGAACCAGCGCGAGATCGCCGCGTCGTATGCGGCGGTGTGGGCGAACGCCTCGGAGGCGAGCCAGTGACGGGTCTCGGCGGAGATCTCGCCGCGTGACTCGCTCAGCTCCGCGAGCACCGCGTCGTAGGCCTCGGGTCGCACGATCACGGCGACGCCGTCGTGGTTCTTCGCCGCCGCGCGGATCATCGTCGGCCCGCCGACGTCGATGTTCTCGACCGCCTCCTCCTCGCTCACGTCGAGTTTGGCGACCGTGCTCTGGAACGGGTAGAGGTTCACGCAGACGAGGTCGATCGGCTCGATTCCCTCCGCCTCGAGGGTCGCCATGTGGTCGGGGTTGTCGCGCCGCGCGAGCAGGGCGGCGTGTAGCCGCGGGTGCAGGGTCTTCACCCGCCCGTCGAGGATCTCCACTGAGCCGGTGAACTCGGCGACGTCGGTGACCTCGATCCCGGCCTCGCGCAGCTCCGCCGCGGTCCCTCCGGTGGAGAGGATCTCGACCCCCAGTTGCTGCAGCCCGCGCGCGAACTCGTCGATCCCGGTCTTCTCGGAGACCGAGATCAGCGCCCGGCGGATGCGAACGGGCGACCCGCCCGGCGGCGAGCCGCCCTCCTCGGTGATCGTCGCTTCGATACTCATCACGACCGAGTCTAATCCGGCTTGATCGTGACCAACCGCGAACCCGCCTCGATCGCCACCCTGCCCGCCGCGATCAGCCGGATCGCCTCCGGGAGCAGCGCGTGCTCGACAGCGTGGATCGCCGCCTCGAGCGCCTCGCGGTCGCGATCCGCCGGGACCAGGACCGGGCGCTGGAGGATGATCGGCCCCGAGTCGACGCCCTCGTCGACGAAATGGACGGTCACCCCGGTGATCCGCACGCCGTGGGCGAGCGCCTGGCCGATCGCGTCGAGGCCGGGAAACGACGGCAGCAGCGCGGGGTGGACGTTGATCAGCCGGCCCGCGAACCGGCGCACGAATGCGGGCGACAGCAGCTGCATGTATCCGGCGAGGACAACGAGATCGGCCTGGCGTTGCTCGAGCCAGGCGGCGATCGCCAGGTCGCGCGCCTCCCGGTCGGCGTGCTCGCCGGCGGCGAAGACGCCCGTCTCGATTCCCGCCGCGGCCGCACGCTCGAGCGCGCCGGCATCCGGCTTGTCGGAGCCGACCGCGACCAGGGAGATGCGAGGCGTAGCCGAGCCGCGCCGCTGTTGAGGCGCCTGAGTGAGGTCGCGGCCGTGGAGCTGGTCGAGGATCGCCTGCAGGTTGGTCCCGGCGCCCGAGGCCAGGACACCGAGCTTGAAGACCTCGCTCACCGGCCGGACCTTCCCCAGGCGTAGGCGATCGAGACCGGAAGCCCGCGATGCGATCCCCAACGAGGCTTGAGCTGCGGGTGGAAGCTGACCTGCACCCAGCGCCCGTTCGGCGCGGCCAGCCGCCCGGCCTCGGAGTGCAGCGGGGCCGGGTTGGCGAGGTGCTCGTCGACGAGCGAGGCGATCACCAGGTCATAGGCGCCGCTGGCGAGCCCGGTGTCGCGCACGTCGGCCTCGCGAAGGGTGTCGTGGGCGCCGCGGTCGCGGGCGCGGTCGAGCATCTCCGGGGTGACGTCGACGCCGTCGATCGCGCCCTCGACCCCGGCGCGGCGCAGCCAGGCGGCGGTTCGCCCGGTTCCGCAGCCCAGGTCCGCGACGCGCCCGGCATCGCCCCAGTCGATCCGCTCGAGGCGGTCGAGGAGGGCGATGTCCATCTCGTCGACCACGTCCTCGTCGTAGGCATCGGCCCAGGCCGCGTAGCCGGTGCGGGGATCGACGGTCGCGTAGGAGCGCGAGTCGTAGTCGGAGAAGTCGGCCACGGGTCGGCTAGGCGGCCCGGGGCGTGAGCGCGAGCTTCGGGAAGCGCCCGCCGGTCGAGCGCAGCATGCCGCCGTCGATCAGCGCGTCGACCTCGCGGAGGAGGTCGTCCGAGCGCCAGTCGTGAAAGTCGCCGTAGCCGGGCAGCTCCTCGTAGCCGTACTTGCGCACGACCTTGCTCCGGCCGCCGCGCAGGATCTCCACGGCGCGGGTGCGGCCGACGCTCGGCTCCGCCTCGCGCACCACCCGCAGGATCGCCTGCTCGACCGAGACGTCCGGCTCGCCGCCGGCGACTCGCCGGTCGACGTCGCGCCGACCCTCGCCGGCGGGGCGGCGAACGACGAACGACGGCAGCGCCCCGTCGCACACGTCACAACACCGACCCTCCGCCTGCGGCTCGACCCGATCCCCGAAATGCATCAGGATCGCCCGCCGGCGACACACGTCTCCCTCGACGAAGCCCCACACCTCGCGGTACTGGCGCCAGCGATGGCGCTTCGCCTCGGGATCGTCGACCTGGTTGATGAAGAACACGTGCAGGCCCTTGTCGCGCTTCTCGGCCAGCAGCACGCAGCGCGACGGGCGCCCGTCGCGCCCGCCCCTGCCGGCCTCCTGGTAGTAGGCCTCGAGCGAGGACGGCACGACCTCGTGGATCACGGTGCGCACGTCGGCCTTGTCGACTCCCATCCCGAAGGCGTTCGTCGCCACGACCACCGGCGCCTCCCCGGACATGAAGGCCCGTTGGGCCTCGGCGCGCTCATCGCGCTCCATCCCGGCGTGGTAGGTCGGCACCGGCCGCCGGAGCTCGGCCTGGAGCCAGGCCGCCGTCTCATCGGTCTTCTTCCGCGTCCCCGCGTAGACGATCGCCGGCAGCGCCTCCGGCTCGGAGAGCAGGGCCAGGGTCGCCTCCCGCTTCGCCCGCGCCGAGCCGATCGGGACGACGTCGTAGGAGAGGTTCGGGCGATCGAAGCCGGTGGTGATCCGCACCGGGTCGCGGAGCCCCAGCCGCCGGACGACGTCGGCGCCGACGCGCGGGGTCGCTGTGGCGGTGGCGGCGAAAAGCGAGCGGGCGCCGAGCGCCCGCGCGACGTCGCCGAGGCGGAAGTAGTCCGGGCGGAAGTCGTGGCCCCACTGGCTCACGCAATGGGCCTCGTCGACGACGAACAGCCCGATCCGCGCCTCCCCGAGACGATCGAGGAAGCCCGGGCTGGCAAAACGCTCGGGGGCGACGTAGAGCAGGCTGACCTCCCCGGCGACGGATCGCGCCAGCGCCCTCTGATTGTCGGCCGGATCGCGCTGTGCGTTGATCAGCTCGGCGCGTCCTCTGAGGCTCTCCACCTGGTCGGTCATCAGCGAGACCAGCGGCGAGACGACCACCGCCAGACGGCGGTCGCAGATCGCCGGCAGCTGGTAGCCGAGCGACTTGCCCGCCCCCGTCGGCATCACGAGCAGCACGTCGCGGCCCGCGACAGCGGCCTCGACCGCCTCCAGCTGCCCGGGTCGGAACCCGGGATGGCCGAAGTGGCCGCGGAGGACTTCGGTGAGCTCGGCCTCGTTCACCCGTCGATGATCTAGGTCCGCCCGGCGGAGAGTTCGCCCCGGGCCGCGGCCTCGCTCAGCCCGCGCCCTGAACCACGGGCAGGCTCTCGAGCGCGAACTTGTCGTTCGCCTCGCCGTCGCTCGCGAGCGGGTAGTCGCCGGTGAAGCAGGCGTCGCAATGGACCTCGCGCGGCGTGCCGACGGCCTCGTAGACGCCGTCGAGGGAGAGGTAGGCGAGCGAGTCGGCCCCGAGCTCGGCCGCGATCTCCTCCACCGTGCGGTCGTGGGCGATCATCTCCTCGCGGGTCGACATGTCGACTCCGTAGTGGCACGGGTGGCGGATCGGCGGCGCCGAGATCCGCAGATGGACCTCCTTGGCGCCGGCGTCGCGGAGCATGCCGATGATCTGCCTGGTCGTGTTCCCGCGCACGATCGAGTCGTCGACGACGACGACCCGCTTCCCGGAGATGATCTCCGGCAACGGGTTGAACTTCATCCGCAGGCCGTGCTTGCGCAGCTCCTGGCCCGGCTGGATGAAGGTGCGCTGGACGTAGCGGTTCTTGATCAGCCCGTCGTCCTTGGGCAGCCCCGAGGCGCGCGCGAAGCCGGTCGCCGCCGGGTTGCCCGAGTCGGGCACGGCGATCACCAGGTCGGCGTCGGCCGGCGACTCGCGCCAGAGGATCTCGCCCATCCGACCGCGGACCTCCTGCAGCACCCGGCCCTCGAGGCGCGAGTCGGGGCGGGAGAAGTAGATGTGCTCGAACACGCAGTGGGCCGGCCGGTCGGCCGGCACGATCTGCCGCGTCTCGAGCCCGTCGGCGGTCAGCGCGACCAGCTCCCCCGGCTGCACCTCGCGCATGAGCTCGGCGCCGATGATGTCGAAGGCCGAGCTCTCTGAGGCGACGCAGAAGCGGTCGCCGAGCTTGCCGAGCGAGAGCGGCCGGACGCCGTGCGGGTCGCGGAACGCGACCACGGCGCGCTTGGTCATCACCACCGTCGAGTAGGCGCCCTGGAGCCGCGGCATCACCGCGGCCACGGCGTTTTCGATCGGCCGTGCCTCCTCGACCGAGACCAGCGCGGCGATGATCTCCGAGTCGGAGCTGCCGCGGAATGAGATCCCGCGCTCGCGGAGCTCGTTGTAGAGCTCGACCGCGTTGGTCAGGTTGCCGTTGTGCGCGAGCGCGACCTCGCGCCCGTCGTCGCGCCAGACCGGCTGCGAGTTCTCCCACGAGCCCCCGCCGGTGGTCGAGTAGCGGACGTGCCCGATCGCCATGTCGCCGTCGAGCGCGCGCAGCTTCTGCTCGTCGAATACCTGGGAGACGAGGCCGGTGTCGCGCAGGGTGGTGATGTGCCCGCCCTCGCAGCTCGCGATCCCGGCCGACTCCTGGCCGCGGTGCTGGAGGGCGTACAGCGCGAAATACGCCAGCCTGGCGACGTCGTGCCCGGGCGCGTAGATCCCGAACACCCCGCACTCGTCGCGCGGACCGTCGCGATCGGCAACGCCATCGTTCTCGTCGCGGCCCCTTCGGAACCGCTCGCTTGAGCTCATGTGGGCTTCTCTGACGACCTGAGAAGTCGTGTGCGGTGCAAGCGGATTCTTGCAACGCAAGGCTAGCAACGGGCAGAGTCGCGATCGCGATCGCGGCTCGGTCGAGCGAGCTTTGCAGCGACATCCGAGCGGCGGGATGCGAGACCGACCGTTCTATTGCTAGGCTCGCGGCGCCTGAGGGGGCATCAGGGGGGCTAAGGCCGAGCACTCCGGCGACCCCTTCGACCCACTTGAATGAGCGCCGAATCGGAAAAGACGAACGCATCGATCGCAAGCGCCCGGGCGCTGATCGAGACCAGGCTGGCCGAGCTCGAGGTTGAGCGCAAGCGGCTGCGTACGGCGCTCGACGCCCTGAAGCCGAACGGGCCGAAGCGCGCCACGACCGCCGCAAAGCCCCGCAGACGGAGGACGAAGCGCGCCCGCCGCGGCCAGCGCCAGGCCGAGTTCCTCGAGCGCCTGAAGGCCACCCCCGGCGCCTCGATCGCCGAGATCGCCCGCGAGATGGGCGTGAAGCCGCAGCAGCTCTACGCGGTGGCTCGCCGGCTGACCGAGAGCGGCGAGGTGGCCAAGCGCGACGGCGCCTACGTGGCCGCCAAGAAGGCTTCCGGCTCGTCTGCCGGCTCCGCCTCAGGAGACTCCCAGGGCTAAAAGCTCTGCACGACGGGGCCGGAGCGGCCCGGCTGATCGCCTCCGGGCGAGTCCGGCGTGATTTTCACCCCCCCGAGCGGGTAGTGTGAGCCTGCTTGGGTGCTTCTAAGGGGTTAGGGGTGCCTATTGCTATGGGGACGACTTAGCACCTCGTTCGAGAATCACTAGGCATCAGGAGGCTCGAGATGGAGCAGGTCGCAACGCGTTGGGCGCGTAAGGAGCCCGGCTATCGCGTGACCGAGGTCGGACTGGACCAGCTGTGGGAGCTGGTGAGCACGGATCGACTCGAGACGAGCGAGCGGATCGCGCTCTGCGTCGCTCTCAGCGAGCTCGAGACCGCGAGGCGGAAGGCGCCGACCAGCTGCGGAGCACCGGTCCGCTAGCTCGAAGCGCCCACTTCGCGCGCATAGACGATCAGGTTGTCGAGATACCCGGTCGACTCCTCGAAGGCGCCCTCGCACGTGATCAGGGCGAGGGTGGAGTTGTCCGTGGAGGCGTAGACGCGGGTCGCGGGGAAGTCCGTCTTCGGCACCTGCTGGGTGCTCGTGACCCGGTAGGTGTGCCGGGCGCCGCGGGCGATCGTCTGCACCCTGGTGCCGGGGTCGAGCGAGGCGAGGCCCGCGAACGGCGCCGGGCCGGCCTGCGAGTCGCGGTGGCCGATGAGCACGGTCCTCCCGGGCTCGCCCGGGCGCGGCCCGCTGCGCACCCAGCCGACCCGCTCGACGGGCGGCACCTCGAGCTCGCCGCCGCGGGCGCGAACCGGGACCACGCGCACGGCGATCCCCGCCGAGCGGATTCGAAGCAGCTGCGGGGGCGGTCGCCGTCCGTGCCTGTGAGCCTGCCTCGCCGGGGCCCGCGTGAGCGCCGGGCGATCCACCGGGGGATCGTGGGGCGCGGCCATCGAGACGCTGTCGACGCGCGGACCCTCGGGCGCCGTGAGCAGAACGACCGCCAGGCCGGCCAGCAGCGCCGGAACGGCGATCACGAGCAGGCCGCGGACGACCCGGGCCGGGCGCCGCTCGGGCACGGGCTCTAGCGCTGCGCGCGCCGGCGGCGAAGCAGCGCGATCCCGCCGCCCACCGCGAGCACCGCGGCGACGGCCAGAGCCCAGTTGGGACCGCCGTCATCCTGCCCCGCGAGCCCGCCGAGGCCGGTCTGCGGTGCGGCCGAGGGGGCGGCGGTGGCGTCGTCGACGAGGACCACCTTGACCCGCTCGCCGCCGCTGCCGACTACGAACGCGCTCGTCGCGGTACCGGCGGTGAGCGGGAGCGAGCGCATGCCGAGCGCCATCTCGTCGGAGCCCGGGGCCTGCACGGTGAGCTCCTCGCGTCCCGGCGGAAGCGTCCAGTACTGGGTCGCGTCCGTGTAGCCGGCGTTCGGGGCGACCACCTTGCCGTCGAGGGCCAGGTCGGCGTCGCCGAGCTCGGGGGCGGCGTGGACCATCCGCAGCCGCGCCTGTCCGGCGACGGCGCCCTCGTTGCGGTAGGCGCGAATCTCGGCGGCGTTCGCGGTGGCGAGGCCGACGATCGTGTAGCTGGCGCCGTCGGCGAGCCGCTGGGTCTTCGTCAGGGTGACCCCTCCGGGTGCTTTGAGCACCAACCGGGTTTTGCCCGCGGGCACCGACGTCGGAGCCGAGACCTGGCCGAAGTCGGCGCTGCCCACCTGCTCGCCGTCGGCGGTGACCGTCGCCTCGCCGACCCCCGGGACCGCGTGCAGGAAGCGGATCTGGGTACTTGCGAGAGCGGTGGCCGGCAGGGCTAGGATCCAGAGGGCCGTGACCAACCAGAACAGGGAAGTTCGGGAGCGAGGCGAAGAGTCCATCACGCGCCCGATCGTAACCAAAGAAGGCCGGGCGGACCCCCAGTCCCTCGCCCTCTACGTGGCCGAGCTGGGCTCGGACGCGCGGGCGATTCTCGACCTCAGCCTGCGCTACGGCTTCTCCGACGAGCGGCTCGCCGCGATGCTCCAACTGGGCCTCGACGACATCGCCGTGAGGCGCGATCTGGCGCTGTCGGACCTGGCCGTCCGGGCGGGGCTCGACCCAGAGGTCGACCGGTCGCGCCTCGAGGACGCGCTCCGGGACGTGCCGCACGAGACCTGGATCGGACGCGAGCTTCAGGACCCGGCGCCCGAGCCCGATCCCGCTGTGGCCGACGGCGACGCGGTGCCGCCCCCGCCGGGCCGTGGTGAGGCGGCGATCCAGGCGCCGGAGCCGCCCCCGTCGCGGAGCTCGCTGCGCTGGGTGGGTGGGCTGCTGGCGCTCGCGGGCGCCGTGGCGGTCATCGTCCTGATCGTCTCCGGCGGCAGCGACGACGGTGCCGGGCCGACCGCGACGGCACCCACGCCGCCTGCCGGGGCGGAGGGCGCCGCCCCCGGCGACGACGCATCCGGCGCTCAGGGGCAGCCCCCCGCCGGCCCGCAGGGCGGCGGCGACCAGGCCGCAGGCGACCAAGGCGCGGGCAACCAGGCCGCGGGCAACCAGGCCGCGGGCAACCAGGGCGGCGGCGGCCAGGGTGGCCAGGGCGCGGCGGCCGGAGGACGTCCGACGGTGACCATGAAGCCGATCCTCGGGGCGCCGCGCTCCCGGGCGACGATCAGCCTGGTGACCGCCGGACCGCCACCGAGGTTCGCCCTGCGGCTGCGCACGCCGGCGACCCATGGCGGGATCTACGAGGTCTGGCTCTACGACACCGTGATCGACGCCCAGCCGCTCGCCAAGATCCCGAGCGACGGTGGCACGGCGCGCTTCACGCTTCCCGACTCCTCGGCCGACTACCGCTACATCGACATCTCGGAGGAGAAGCCGGGCGGCTTCGCGGGCCACAGCGGCCGCAGCGTCGATCGCATCGGGCTCCCCGCGGCGATCGCGGGCCTCGGCGTCAACGGCGGCTGACGGCTACGGCGTCGGGGAGGCGTCCAGCCGTCCGGCCAGCGAGCGCCAGGCGCGGGCGGCGTCCACGAGCGCGACGTCCGCCTCCGCATCGGCCGCCGAGATCGTGATCCGGTCCCCGGCCGCGCCGCCGACGACGAACACGTCGAGCGACTCCTGCGCGAGCCCCTCGAGCTCGGCGCGCGGGCCGGCGAGGACGAACCCGCCGGGCCCCTCCCCGAACAGCGCCGTCTCCCCCGAGCAGCCGCGGGCCTCGACCAGCTGGTCGAGGTCGACCTCGAGCCCGACCTCGCCCGCGATCGCGATCTCCGCCAGGGCGCACGCGAGCCCACCGTCGCTGACGTCGTGGGCGGCGGTGATCCGCCCCTCGCGCACCGCCTCCCGGACGGCCTCGATCGCGGCGCGCACCTCGTCCACGGCGAGCGAGGGCAGCCCGGGGCCGAGGTCACCGCGGAGCTTGGCCAGCTCGGAGCCGGCGAGCGAGGGGGAGAACGGGCCGCAGACCGCGATCGCGTCGCCCGCGGCCAAAGCGACGCCGCCGGCGCGCTCCGGGTCGGGCAGCTCGCCGACCATGCCGACGACCGGCGTCGGGTAGATGGGCCCCTCGTCCGTCTCGTTGTAGAGCGAGACGTTGCCGCCGACCACCGGGACCCCGAGCGCCTCGCAGGCGTCGGCGAGGCCCTGCGTCGAGCGGTCGAGCTGCCAGGCGACCGTGGGCCTCTCGGGGTTGCCGAAGTTGAGGCAGTTGGTCAGCCCGAGCGGCTCGGCGCCCGAGCAGGCGAGGTTCTGGGCGCACTCGAGCACCGCCTCGACGGTGCCCGCGTACGGGTCGCAGGCGACGCGGCGGCCGTTGCCGTCGATCGCGACGGCGATCGTCGCCCCGGCCTCGTGCAGGTGCAGCACCGCGGCGTCGGCGGCCTCCGGGCGGCGGACGGTGTGCGAGAGCACGATCGAGTCGTACTGCTCGAACGCCCACGCCTTGCTGGCGACGCTCGGCGAGGCCAGCAGTGCGATCAGGATCGCCGACGGGTCGCCGGGGTCGGCGCTGCGGCCCGCGTGCAGGGCGACCCGGGTTCCGAGGACGTCGGCGTTCGGATAGGTCCAGGCCTCGGGAGCGGCGGGCTCGAGGTCGTAGAGCGGGCACTCGTCGACGAGCGCGGCGACCGGCATCTCGCCGACCGTCTCGCCGCCGCTGCGGACGCGGAAGAACCCGTCGTCGGTGACCCGGCCGACGACCGCCGCGCCCGTCTCCCACTTCTCGCACAGCGACAGGACCTCGTCGACGCGGCCGGGCTCGACCACCGCCAGCATTCGCTCCTGCGACTCCGAGACCATGATCTCGAACGGCTCCATGTCGGCCTCGCGCAGCGGCACGCGATCGACGTCGATCTCGATCCCGACGCGGCCGCTGGAGGCCATCTCGCCCGCCGACGACGTGAGCCCCGCGGCTCCGAGGTCCTGCAGGGAGACCAGGAGGCCGTCGCCGAGCAGCTCGAGGCAGCACTCGAGCAGCTTCGACTCCTCGAACGGGTCGCCGATCTGGACGCTGGGACGCTTCGAGTCGTCGCCGCCCTCGAGCTCCGCCGAGGCCAGCACCGAGGCGCCGCCGATGCCGTCGCGACCGGTCGCCGCGCCGATCAGGACCACGGCGTTGCCGACCCCGGCGGCGGCGGCGCGGACCATCTCGTCCGCCCGCGCGAGCCCGACGCACATCGCGTTGACGAGGCAGTTGTGCTCGTAGGGGGCCTCGAAGTAGACCTCGCCGCCGACCGTCGGCACGCCGATCGAGTTGCCGTAGTGGCCGATCCCGGCGACGACGTGGTCGAAGAGATAACGCGAGCGCTCCGAGTCGAGCTCCCCGAAGCGCAGCGAGTCGAGCACCGCGATCGGCCGCGCGCCGAGCGCGAACACGTCGCGGAGGATCCCTCCGACGCCGGTGGCCGCGCCCTGGAACGGCTCGACCGCGCTCGGGTGGTTGTGCGACTCGACCTTGAACGCGACCGCCCAGCCGTCGCCGATCGACACCGCCCCGGCGTTCTCTCCCGGGCCCATCAGCACCCGCCGGCCTTCGGTCGGCAGGCGCCGCAGGAGCTTGCGCGAGTGCTTGTACGCGCAGTGCTCCGACCACAGCAGGCTGAACATCGCCAGCTCGACGTCGTTGGGGTCGCGTTCGAGCTTCTCGCGGATCAGCTCGTACTCGGGGTCGGTGAGCCCGAGGTCGCGATGCTTGGCGGCCGAGACGGTCAAGGCGACGGAGTATCGCGCCTGTGCACGTCGTCATTCAGGCCCACGCTGCCGGCGCGTCATCCGGCCCTCTCGCGTGTTGAGATCAGGGACATGGCCGGTCCGACCCACAGCCGCCGGAGCGCGGCAATCTTCGCCGCGCTCGCCGTGCTCGTCGTCCCGGCGGGCGCCGGCGCCGGCATCATCGGCGGCGGCGATCCGCCGAAGGCCGAGATCGCGACCACCGGCAGCGACTCGGAGCTGCTCTCGAAGATCCCGATCGCGAAGAAGCTGGGCGCCCGCGACCGCGTAGTGATGCGCCTCACCCCCGACCAGTTGAAGCCGATCCAAGTCGGCGATCGGCTGCGCGCCAGCGCCGAGGTGCAGGTCTCGACCGACTGCGTCGCCCAGAGCTCGCGCTGCGTCGGGCGCCACTACGAGGTCAACCCGACGGTCACGGCGAAGATCGTGCTGTCGCCGAGCCCCGAGGCCGGGGCCGGCTACCTGCCGCTCTCCGAGAGCCGCAGCGTGCTGTGCAAGCAGCGACGCCCGAACCGAAACCACCACTGCGCGATCGCGCTCCCGAACACCGAGACCGCGATCAGCGACCTCGCGGCGCTCCCCTGCCCGCCGGACGCCTGCTACGTGAACCTGATCGTCGGCGCCAAGTCGAAGAAGTCGAAGAAGGGCGACGTGGTCGTCGTCGGCGCCGATCGACCCGACGGCTCGGTGGTCCAGGACAAGGGCCGCCTGAACGTCGTCCAGGCGCGCGCCAAGGTCCCAGCCCCGGCCGTGACCTCGAGCGAGGCCCTGGTCAACACCGACCTGCCGCTGACCGAGGCGAAGAAGGAGAAGCGCCGCGTGGTCTACTCGGTGCCGGTCCCGGCTCCGCGCAAGGGCGAGGTGCTCGCCTTCGACGCCGCCTTCGGCGCCGACATCACCGACCTGCGCTTCAACACCTTCGTCGTCTCACGGGTGATCATGGCCACCGAGCCGACGGCGACCGAGTCTGAGGGGATCGCCAAGTCGGCCATCCCCCTGCGGGGCCAGGCGACCGAGTCGAACGGGTTCAACTGCACCCTGGGATCGAGCGGATTCGCCAACCCCTGCACCACGGTGAAGGCGGGCGCGACGCGGATCTCCCGCGACGCGATCGACGAGACCACCGGACAGCCGGCGACCCTCTACCTCAACGTGCTCGCCTCGGCGGAGCCGCGGCTGGCGGAGAAGGTCGACGGCTCGAAGACGGTCGCGCTGGGTGCCGTGCCCGGCGGGCTCACCGTCGCCCGCTACGCCCCGTAGCCCACCCGGCGGCTCGGTGGGTCCCAGCACGATGCGAGCCACGAGCCGGGTCGTGCTCGCCTCCGCCGCGACGCTCGCCGTCGTCGCTGCCGCCGCGAACGCTCCGGCCACGGATCGGCTCCCGCCGCTGGTCCGGGTGGCGACCACCGGCAACGGCTCCGAGCGGGTAGACACCCTGCCGATCACGCGTCGCGCCGGAGTCCGCGATCGGGTGGTGATTTCGATGCGCCCGCCGAGGCTCCCCAGCCTCGAGGTCGGCGACCGGGTACGGGTCACGGCCGAGGTGCAGATGACGGGCAACTGCGCGCACCGCGACCCGCGCTGTCGCGGGCCGATCTACCACTACGACCCGCGCCTGCGGGCGCGGCTGGTGCTCGCCGGCGACCCGCGCACGACCGGCGGCCCCGGCACCCTGCCGATCGCCGCGCCCGAGGGCGAGACCTGCACTCAGAAACGGCCCGACTACGAGCATCACTGCGTGCTGGTCTTCACCCAGGGCGGCTTCGAGGTCCGGGATCCGAGCCGCCTTCCCTGCCCGCTGGACGCCTGCTTCATCAACCTGGTCGCCGGCGCTCACCATCCGCGGGCCGGCAGCGGCGACCTGGTGACCGTCGGTGGGCTGCGCCCGGACGGGTCGATCCCCCAGGACCGCGGCCGGATCAACGTGGTCCGCTTTCGCGGGGCGACCGCGAACGACTACACCGTCGACTCGACCACGCATCCCAGGATGCGGCGCCTGCCGCCCGACCTGAAGCGACGGGTGGCGTTCTCGAAGCGCCTCACCGGGCTTCGAGCCGGTGAGCAGCTCGCGGTGGACGCGGCGCTGCGCACGGACGTCTCGCACCTGCGCTACGCGGTCCGCACCAGCGCCCGTCTGATCCTCGCCGACTCGGAGCGCGCGACCCGGCAGAGCGCCTTCGTCAAGCATCGCGCGCTGCTCCAGGGGGAGATCTCCGAGAACAACGGATCGAACTGCACCCAGGACGAGGGGATCTGCACCGGGCGCAAGGTCGGGGTGCTCGAGATGCGGCGGGACGCGGTCGACGCCGGCGGGCGGCCCGAGCCGCTGTACGTCAACCTGGTCACCGTGCTCGGCCCGAAGGTTCGCAAGGCGCAGCCGGGCGACCAGGTGATCCTGCGTGGCGGCGGGATCACCGTCACCCGCTTCCCGCCGCGCCTGCGCGGGTGAGCGTACGACTGGCCACTGCCGCCGACGCCGGCGAGATCGCCCGGCTGCTCGTCGACTTCAACACCGAGTTCTCGGACCCGGCCCCGGAGCCGGCGGTGCTCGCCGAGCGCCTCGCCCCGATGCTCGAGAGCGGCGAGGTGACCGTCGTGCTGGGCGGCACCGGCCCCGACGGGCTGGCGCTGCTGCGCTTCCGGCCGTCCTTCTGGAGCGGTGAGGTCGATGCCTACTTGGAGGAGCTCTACGTCGCTCCGCCCGAGCGCGGCCAGGGCCTTGGCCGGGCGCTGCTCGAGGCGGCGATCGAGGCCGCACGCGAGCGCGGCGCAACCCGCATGGACCTGAACACGAGCGCGGACGACACGGCCGCGCGGGCGCTGTACGCGAGCGCCGGATTCACCGATCGCGAGGGCGAGCCCGACGGGCCGGTGATGTTCTTCTACGAGCGCGAGCTCTAGGCGAAGGTGCGGCGCGGACCGGGGGTGGCCGAGAGCCCCGGCCGTGCGGCGACGCCGCACGCCCACGACTCCCGACTGGCGCATTTCGCCAAATGGTTCGTCGTTATCGCCCACTCGCGGGCTTCGGGCTCGGCGCCGCGGATCGTGGTGAGTCGTGCGAGGGGAGAGCGGGGAGCTAGCTCGCCGTGGCGACCGGGGGCCGGGCGCCCTTCTCGCTCGCCCGCGCCTCGCCCGCCTCGCTGGCGAGCTCGTAGCCGAGCTGGACGAGCATGTCGCCGGCGACGGCCTCGTACTCGGCGACCTCCTCGGGCGTCATCCGCTCGCGCCACATCCCGACCCGGTCCGAGCGCGGAGGCTCCCTCGCCATCACATGGCTCTCGATTCGCGCCTCGGCGGTTTGGTTCGGGCGGTTCTTTCGCGGCAGCTCGCGCGCCTTCTCGGCCAGTCGGCCCTCGGCGCGCTCGTGGTAGTCGAGCATCACCGGGTCGAAGTCGAGCTCGATGAAGTCGCACACGCGCCGCAGGGTGCCCTCCGTGTCGGCGACCAGGTCCTCGAAGTGGATCTCCATGTAGTGGTCGACCGAGGGCGCCATCTTGCGGGCCTTGCGGATCCGGTTGCGCCACAGGCGCGCCGACTGCGCGTAGGTCTCCGGGCCCCAGTTCATCCGCAGATGGGACAGCGAGACGTCGCGGCCGTCGCGGATGATGTGGACGAAGCGCGCCTCCGGAAGCACCCGCTGGATCCTGCGCATCTCCTTCACGTAGCCCGGCGTCTTGTCGCCGTAGCGGGACTTGCCCTCGCGCTCGGCGTAGAGCATGTAGAAGGCGCGGATCGAGTCCGCCGCGGTCACCGGGTGCAGGGCGTTGATCCGCGCCCGCAGTTCCTCACCGTCGAGGTGGAAGTCGCCCCAGCGCTTGTGGTCGATCGCCAGGTTCGCGGCGTCCTCGCCGGTCTGCTTGGAGCGCTCGAACGCCTTGATCAGCTTCGGGACCCAGTGCGTCTCCCCGGGGATGGCGACGTCGGGGTGCGAGTCGAGCATCAGCCGCAGCAGCGTCGTCCCCGACCGGGTCACGCCGCAGACGAACGGCGCCGGCGCCGGCTCGGGGGTGCGCCCGCGCAGCCGCCGGCCGGCAAACACGATGTTGGCGCGCTTGCGGTAACGATCGATCTGTTCGGACAAGCCCATGAAGCCCTCCAAGCTACCCCTTCGGGGTGGTTGTCAAAAGCGCGCCGATCCCGGAGACGGTGTCTTCCCAGCGACGCTCGCTGTCGCGGACGCGGACCGCGCCGGCCGCCAGCTCGGCGCGCAGCGCGTCGTCGGCGAGCCGCTCGATCGCCCGCCGCAGGTCCCCGACGTCGGGATCCAGCGCCGGGATCCCGGACTTCGCCGTTCCGTTCTCGGTCCCGCCGACCAGGAGGCCGTTGACCTCGTCGGCGATCGCCTCGTTCATCGGCGGCGCGTCGTTGGTGACCGCCGGCATGCCGAAGGCGATCGCCTCGTACAGCGGCAGCCCCAGGCCCTCCCAGCGGGCGGGTGCGACGCGTGACGTCGCAGCTCGCAACCTCGCGCAGGTGCTCGGCCGTCGGCTGGTCGGCCAGGCGGAGCTCGATCCGCGGGTCCCGGGCCGCCGCATCGCCGGCCGCCCGGACCTGCTTGCGGTCGACCTGGGCCTTGACCACCAGCCGCAGGCGGCGATCGGTGGTCCCCTCAAAGGCCTCGAGCACGGCCTCGAGCGGCTTGCGGTGGCCGAGGAAGCCGCCGGGGAAGACGTAGGTCACGGTCTCGGGGTTCGCAGGTCGCTCGACCGCCTCGCCGACCTCGATCAGCTCGGGGTGGCAGCCCCAGCTCACGTAGGGCGTCTCCAGCCCCATCGTGCGGTAGCGCTCCTGCTCGGCGCGGGTGAGCGAGTAGACGACGTCGTACGCCTCGCGGGCCCCGGCGACGTGGTCGGCGGTGAAGTGCTCCCAGACGAAGCGGCCGACGGTCAGCACGCCGCGTGCCCGCAGTTGCGCGAGCTCGTCGAACTGGTAGTTCTGGTCGCAGAACACAGCCTCGATCCCGTTCTCGCCGACCCAGCGCTCGTATTCGTCGAGGGTCACGTCGTAGGCAGACGCCTCGGTGATCCCGGGCTGGTCCCAGACGTCGTCGCGGTCGAGGGCCCCAGGTCGCGGGCCGCGCTCCTTCTTCGGCCGCGCGAGGACGAAGGTCTGGTGGCCGAGCTGGTCGAGCGCCGAGCGCAGCTGCCGGCCGACCACGGGCTGGCCGCGGTTGAACCACTTGGTGACGACGCCGACGCGCATCAGGGCGCGAGCAGGCGTTGGAGGCCTTCGACGGTTCGCTGCCACGAGCGCTCGCCGTCGCGGAGCCCGATCGCGCCGCCGGCGAGGCGCTCGCGCTCGGAGGGGTCGCCGAGGCGCTCGATCGCCTCGGTGAGCTGGGCGAAGTCGGGGTCGAACGCGGGGATGCCCGAGCCGGCCTCCCCCCAGGGCACCGAATCGACGCAGATCCCGTTGACGCCGTCGAGGACGATCTCGTTCATCGGCGGCGAGTCGTTGGTGATCGACGGCATGCCGAAGGCGACCGCTTCGTAAAGGGGCAGCCCGAGGCCCTCCCAGCGCGAGGGCGAGAGGCAGACGTGGCAGCCGGCGAACTGGCGCAGGTGCTCGTCGGTCGGCCGGTCCTCGAGCTCGATCCGCACCCGCGGGTCGCCCCCGGCCGCCTTCTCGAGCTTGCCCGCCTTGCGGTCGACCTGGCCGCGGATCAGCAGGCGCAGGTGGTCGCCCCGGGCGCGGACGAACGACTCGACGATCTCGGGGAACGGCTTGCGCTTGCCCATGAAGCTTCCGGGGACGTAGAACCAGATCTCCTCCGCCGAGCGCTCGACGCCCTCCGCGACGGCGATCAGCTCCGGATGGCAGCCCCAGGTGAGCAGCGGGCTCTCGATTCCGAGGCCGCGGTAGCGCTCCTGCTCGGCCCGGGTGAACGAGTAGATCGTCTCGTAGGCGTCGCGCGCCGGGCCGGCGTCCTCGGGGGCGAAGCTCTCCCAGACGAAGCGGCCGATCGTCCGCACGCCGTTGCGGCGCAGGGCGCCGATCTCCGCGAACTGGTCGTTCTGGTCGGTGAGCACGACCTCGAGCGAGTTGTCCGAGGCCCAGCGCTCGTATTCGGCGAGCGGGATGTCCGCCTCGGAGCTCTCGGTGACCCCGGGCTGGTCCCAGACCGGGTCGGCGACCCGCTCCTGCTGCGCGCGCGGGCCCTTGCCCTGCTTCGCGAGCACGAAGGTCTCGTGGCCGAGGGCGTCGAGAGCCGAGCGGATCTGGCGGGTGACCACCGCCTGTCCGCTAGCGAACCATTTGCTCACCAGCCCGATGCGCATGGCTCCCCTTACGCCGCTTCGATCAGCGCTGTCGCCCGCTTGACCGCGTCGGTTCCGGTCGGGTAGCCGAGCTCGTCGAGCAGGTCGCCGGCGACCGTCTCGAACTCCTCGCGCTGCTCGGCGCTCATCTGCGTGCGCCAGCGGGCGACCCGGTCGGCGGTCGGCGGCTGGGTGGTCATCGCGTGCGTGGCCATCCGCCGCTCGACGCTGAGCTCCTTGGCCCGGCCCTCGGCCGGCAGCGCTCGCGCCATCTCGGCCAGCCGGTCGGCGGAGCGCTCGTAGTAGTTCAGCAGCGTGTCGTCCCAGGGCAGCTCGATGAACTCGCACACCCGGCGCAGCGTCGGCTCGGTCTCGAGGATCAGGTCCTCGTAGCGGACCTCGGTGTAGTGCTTCAGCTTCGGCGAGTCCTCGCGCGCCTTGGTGATCTTCTTACGCCAGCGGCGGGCGACGTCGGCGACCTCGACGTCCCGGACGGTGCGGTCGAGGACCGAGAGGGCCACGTCGCGCCCGTCGCGGATCACGTGCACGAACCGCGCCTCGCCGAGCGCGCGCTGGATCAGCTTCATCTTCTGCACGTAGGTCGGCGTCTTCTCGCCCCAGCGGGGCTTGCCCTGCTGCTCGGTGTAGGCGGCGTAGAAGGTGCGGACCGCGGGGCCGGGCTTGATCTCGGGCAGCGCCCGCAGCCGGGCGAGCATCTCCTCGTCGGAGAAGCCGAAGTCCCCCCACTCGCGGGCCGACTTCATCGCCTCCAGCGCGTCCTCGGGCGTCGCGCCCGGCTCCTTGGCGGCCTTGATCAGGTCGGGGACGAAGTGGGTCTCCGGCGGGATCGTCAGGTCGGGATGGGCGTCGAGCATCATCCGCAGCAGCGTCGTGCCGGAGCGGTTCATGCCGACGACGAACGGCACCGGCTCGCGGCGCGCGTCGTCCTTTCTCAGCCTTGAAAGCAGTCCCATGGGCTATCAGCCGCGGACCCCGGTGAGGGCGGGGGCAGGGGTCCGAGGCGAGGGAATCAGGATGGCAGAGAGCGGCGGCGAATGTCGCGCCGGACCGCTAATCCCGCTTGATCACGCGGCTGAACTTGGTCGTCCCCGAGTTGTCCGAGCCGCGCTCGGTGCGCGACTTCGACCGCGCCCACTCCTCCGGCGGCAGCCAGTTCTCCTTCGGGGTCGCGGTCTCGTAGCCCAGGTCCGCCAGCAGGTACCCGGCCGCCTGCTCGAACTCGTTGTTGTCCTCCGCGCTCATCTCCCGCTTCCAGACCGCCACGCGGTCGGCCTGCGGGGGCTCGGTGGTCAGCGCGTGCGCCTCGACGCGCTCCCCGGCCTCGCGCTCGGGCCTGCCCTTGCGGCCCCGCTGCGCGGGCAGCGCGCCGGCCATCTCCTCGAGCCGCTCGGCGGCGCGCTCGTGGTAGTCGAGCATCGCCGGGTCGTAGTCGAGCTCGACGTGGTCGCACACCCGGCGCAGGACGCTCTCGGTGTCTCCGATCAGGTCCTCGTAGCGGACCTCGAGGTAGCCCTCGATCTCCTCGGCGTCGATCCGCGATTTGACGATCCGCTTCCGCCACCGGCGCGCCATCTCGCGGCCGGGAATCGGATCCTTGCCGCGCTTCGCGATCCGCGCGTTCTGCGAGAGGCCGGCGTCGCGGCCGTCGCGGATCACGTGGATGTAGCGGGCCTCCGGGAGCGTGTTCTGGATCTTCTTCATCTTCCGCACGTAGTCGGGCGTCTTGTCGCCCCAGCGCGTCTTGCCGTGACGCTCGGCGTAGAGCAGGTAGAAGGCGCGCAGCGCGTCGGTGGTGTTGAAGGGCTTGACAGCGCCCATCGCCGCCAGCACCTCGTCCTCGGTGAGGCCGAAGTCGTTCCAGCGCCGGTGGGAGTCGTCGCGGATCGCCCTCAGCGCCAGCTTCGGGGTGAACCGCAGGCGACCCGAGGCCTGGATGAACTGGGGGATGAAATGTGTCTCCGGAGGCATCGCGAGCTGCGGGTGGGCGTCGAGCATCATCCGCAGCAGGGTCGTCCCCGAACGCCCGACGCCGACCACGAACGGCGCCGGCGCCGTCGGCTCCGATCGCGGCCGCAGTCGCTTGTAGCGCAGGTATTTGATCGAGTAGTCGAGAGCCATGTGGAGGGCCGCTCAGGATGGCACGTCGTAGCCGAGCTCCGCGAGCAGGGTACCTGCGACCGCCTCGAACGAGTCTCGATCGGCCGCGCTCATCTCCGCCCGCCAGGCGCCGACCCGCTCGCCCGTCGGCGGCCGGGTGGTCAGCGCGTGCGCCGCAACCCGCTCCTCGCCCGGACGCCCGCGGCGCGTCTCGGCCGGGGCCAGGTCCCCGAGCTCGGCCAGCCGCCCGCCGGCCCGCTCGTGATAGCGCAGCATCGCCGGGTCGTAGTCGAGCTCGATCAGCTCGCAGACCCGCCTCAGCGACGGCTCGGGATCGGCGACCAGGTCCTCGTAGCGGAGCTCGAGGTAGCGGCCACGAAGGCGCTTGGCCTGCCGGCGGGCGCGCTCGATTCGCCGCCTCCAGAGCTCGGCGATCTCTGCCATCTGCTTGCCCTCGCCCATCCCGCGCGCGAGCCGCGAGAGGGCGACGTCGCGCCCGTCCCGGAGCAGGTGCACGAACCGCGCCTCGGCGAGCGCCCCCGCGATCGGCCGCATCCTCTTGACGTAGCCGGGCGTCTTGTCCCCCCAGCGCGGCTTGCCCGCCGCCTCGGCGCAGAGGGCGTAGAAGGCGCGCGCGACGCCGGCCGCGTCCTCGGCGCCGTCCTCCGCGACCCTCCGGCGCAGGTCGTCGGGGTCGAGCCCGAAGTCGCCCCAGGTGCGGGCGCCGACGATCGTCGCCACAAGCTCCTCGGCCGCCGAGCCGGCGTCGCCGCCCTCGATCAGCTCGGGGAGGAAGTGGGTCTCCGGCGGGATCGTCAGCTGCGGGTGAGCGTCGAGCATCATCCGCAGCAGGGTCGTCCCCGAGCGCCCGACGCCGACCACGAACGGCGCCGGCGGCTGCGGTCGATCCCGCCGCCGCCGGGAGAGGGGGCTCACGCCGGGGCGGCGACGGCGCTCAGCGACTCGAACAGCCGCAGCCCGTCGGCCGACCCGGTGAGCGGATCGACCGCGTGCTCGGGATGCGGCATCAGCCCGACCACGTTGCCGCGCTCGTTGCAGACCCCGGCGACGTCGGCCACCGAGCCGTTCGGATTCTGGCCCGGCGCGTAGCGGAAGACGACCTGGTCGCGGGCCTCGATCTCGGCCAGCAGCTCGGCGGGCGCGAACCAGCGGCCGCTCATGTGCTTGACAGGGACCGAGAGGGCCTCCCCGACCTCGCAGCCGCCGGTCGCCACCGTCCCGGCGTTGACCACCTCGATCCCGACCTGGCGGCAGACGAACCGCAGGCCCTCGTTCGGCAGCAGGGCGCCCGGCAGCAGGCCCGCTTCGCAGAGGACCTGGAAGCCGTTGCAGATGCCCAGCACCGGCCCGCCCCGGTCGGCGAACGCGGCCACCGCCTCCATCGCGGGGGCGAAGCGGGCGATCGCGCCGGCCCGCAGGTAGTCCCCGTAGGAGAAGCCGCCCGGGACGACGACGACGTCGATGCCCGAGAGGTCGGTATCGCCGTGCCAGACCAGCTCGGCCTCGCCCACCCGTTCGCAGGCGAGCACCGCATCGCGCTCGTCGCACGACCCCGGAAACTGAAGGACTCCGAACCTCATCCCTCTGCCGGCGCGGCGGGCAGGATCTCGTAGTCCTCGATCAGCGGGTTCGCCAGCAGCTGCTCGCAGAGCCGCGCGAGATCGGCGTCGTCATCGGCCTCGAGCTCGACCATGCGCCCGACTCGGACGTGGGAGATGCCCTCGAACCCGAGCGCCGGCAGCGCCCGTTCGACCGCCTTGCCCTGAGGGTCGAGGATGCCCTCCTTGGGGCGAATCAGCACCCGCGCCTTCACCCGTCTGAGCCTAGTGGACCGTCCGGCGACCGCAGGGCGGCGCTCAGCGCTCGCCGAGACGTCGCCGGGCCCGCCCCATGATGCCCGCGAGCCGTGACCGCGGCGGTGGCGGCGTGAGGTCGAGCGGCTCCCCGGGCGGCGGCTCGAGCTCGAGGATCTCGGCGTAGCCGGCCGCCTCGAGCTCGGGCTCCATCTTCACCAGGCGCGCCGCGCGGGCCCAGCGGACGTCGTCGCCGAGGTGGATCTCGGCGTCCCGGCGCAGGTTCTGAGCCGCCCACTCCGCGACCCGTTCAGGCAGCGGGCGGCCGCCGAGCGAGTAGATCCGCTCGAGCTCGGGACGCGGGTCGGCGCGCAGGTCCTCGAGCCGGACCAGCGCGTAGCGGTCGCCGAACAGCCGCGGCCCGTCGCCGCCGGTGGTCTCGAAGGCCGCCTTCCAGACCAGCAGCGGCCTGATGAAGTCGGGGATGTCGGCCGGCAGGTCGAGGGAGCGCCGGCGCGCGATCAGGTCCTCGGAGATCCGCCGGCTCGACCACAGCCGCCTGCCGGTGCGGGCGGTGAAGAAGGTCTCGGCGTCGGGATAGATGTCGGTGCGGCGGCGGCGCCCGAGCAGCATCGAGGCGGTGACGGCGCGCGGGTCGCGAACCAGGTGGACGACGACGGCGTCCGGGTCGAGCGCGGCCAGCGCCCCGAGCTTGTGATGCAGCCGGGTCTCCTTGATCGCGACGTCGGGCGCCAGGTCGAGCAGGTGGGCGAGCAGCTCGCGGACGTGATCGGGGAGCTCCGACTCGAGCTCGACCTCCGGGGCCCGCGGGCCGCCCCAGTTGAAGAGCTCGATCTGCAGCTGCGCGAAGCGCTCGCGCCGGAACTCCTCGCGCAGCTCGCGCGTCTCGGCCGAGAGGTCGGTGTCGTGGACCCCGCTACCGCCGCCGATCGTCTCGGAGTCCTCGCGCAGCGGCTCGTAGAAGCAGCGCAGGTCGGGGTCCTCCGAGAGGGCGTCGTAGAGGATCGTCGTGCCGGAGCGGCGCAGGCCGAGGACGAAGACGTTCATCGGTCCAGGCTACGGAGGCCGGCGATCGTCAGAGGTCGCGGCCGGTGATCCGCTCGTAGGCCTCGACGTACTTCGAGCGCGTGTTCGCGACCACGTCCTCGGGCAGCTCGGGGCCCGGGGGCGTGTGGTCCCACCCGGACTGGTCGAGCCAATCGCGGACGTACTGCTTGTCGAAGGAGGCCTGCGGGCGCCCCGACTCGTAGTCGTCCGCGGGCCAGAAGCGCGACGAGTCGGGTGTCAGCACCTCGTCGCCGAGCACCACCTCGGCCCCCGGGGTCGAGCCGAACTCGAACTTCGTGTCGGCGATGATGATCCCGCGCTCGGCGGCGTGGTCGCGGGCGTGCTCGTAGAGCTCCAGGGTGACCCGCCGCAGCTCCTCCATCAGCGCCCGGTCGCCGATCAGCTCGGCGGCCCGGTCGAAGTCGATGTTCTCGTCGTGCTCACCGAGCTCGGCCTTGGTCGCCGGGGTGAAGATCGGCCCCGGCAGCGGCGCCGACTCGGTCAGGCCCTCGGGCAGCTCGATCCCGCAGACGGCGCCCGTCTCGCGGTACTCGCGCCAGCCCGAGCCGGAGAGGTAGCCGCGAGCGACGCACTCCACCGGGTACATCTGCAGCCGCTTCACCCGCAGCGCCCGTCCTGCGACCTCGCCGGGGACGTCGTCGGAGCGGTAGTGGTTGGGGCAGATGTGGCGGGTGGTCTCGAACCAGAACACCGACATCTGCGTCAGCACCCGTCCCTTGTCCGGGATCGCGGTGGGGAGGACGACGTCGTAGGCCGAGATCCGGTCGGAGGCGACCATCAGCAGGTCGTCCTCGACCTCGTACATCTCGCGCACCTTGCCCGAGGAGTGGAGGCGGAGGTCCGCAAGGGCGCCGGGCATCGCGGGCGATGCTAACGAACCCGGGCCCGCGCCCCCGGGGCGGGCCGGATCGAGCCCGCATAGAGCGTCCGATTCGGCCGGCGGATGCGGCGGAGCGCGCCGGCGCGGCGGCGATCCATACCCCGGCCGGGTATAGTTGCCCTCATGTCACCTGAAGCGCCGCCCGCGGGCTACGTCACCGACAAGCAGGCGATCCTGCGCCGCCTGGCGCGGATCGAGGGTCAGGTCGGCGGCCTGCGGAGGATGGTCGACGACGAGGCGTACTGCGTCGACGTGCTCACCCAGGTCGCGGCGGTGACGAAGGCGCTCGAGGGCGTCTCGCTGAAGCTGCTCGCCGACCACACCAACCACTGTGTCCGCGACGCGGTCGAGCGGGGCGGCGCCGACGCCGACGAGAAGGTCGCCGAGCTGCTCACGGCGGTCGAGCGCTTCGCGAGATCGACCTGATGGAAGCCGCGGTCGCGGAGAGCCCGGCCGCAGAGCGCACCTCGACGCCCGGCGCGCGACCGCCGCACGTGCCGCTGCCGCGGGTGCTGCAGACGGCGCGCTTCCTGGCCCGGCCGATCCCCTTCTACGAGCGGTGGCGCGGCCGGCTCGGCGAGACCTTCAGCGCGCGGCTGCTCGGCCCCGGGGACGTCGTCTTCCTCTCCGACCCCGAGTCGGTCAAGCTCCTCTTCACCAGCGACCGGGTGAACACGATCGCGCCGGGCCGCAACATCGTCCTCCGGCCGCTGCTCGGGCCGCAATCGCTGTTGCTCCAGGAGGGCGACGAGCACATGCGGCGGCGCAAGCTGATGCTGCCGCCGTTCCACGGCGAGCGCATGCGCGCCTACGAGCGGACGATCGCCGAGGTCGCCGCCGCCGAGATCGCGCGCTGGCCCACCGGCACCCCGTTCGCGCTCCACCCGAGCATGCAGGCGATCACGCTCGAGGTGATCATGCGCGCCGTCTTCGGCGTCAGCGATCCCGAGCGCCGCGAGGCGATGCGCGACGGTCTGCTCGCCGTGCTCGGCGAGTCGGCCTCGCCGGCCGCCTTCGGACTGACGATGCCGGTGGTCAAGGAGCTGCCCCACTACCGCCGCTTCGCGGCCAAGGTCGCGCGCACGGACGACCTCCTGGCCGCGGAGATCGCCGAACGTCGCGCCGACCGCGAGCTCGGCTCGCGCGAGGACATCCTCTCGATGCTGGTCTCGGCCGAGTTCGACGACGGCTCGAAGATGTCCGACGACGAGCTTCGCGACCAGCTGCTGACGCTGCTGCTCGCCGGGCACGAGACCACCGCGACCGCGCTCGCCTGGACCTTCGACCTGCTCTTGCACACGCCGCCGACCCTCGAGCGCCTCACCGACGAGATCGAGCGCGACGACACCGCCTACCTGGAGGCGGTCATCGACGAGTCGCTGCGGGTCCGCCCGGTGGTGCCGATGACCGGCCGCCTGCTGCGCGAGCCCGCCACCCTCGGCGGCTACGAGCTCGATGCGGGCACGGTCGTATTCGCCGCGATCTACATGCTCCACACCAATCCCGAGGTCTATCCGGACCCGTTCGCGTTCAAGCCCGAGCGCTTCCTCGAGGACGGCCCGGAGACCTACTCGTGGATCCCCTTCGGTGGCGGCACGCGCCGCTGCATCGGGGCCGCCTTCGCCGAGCTCGAGCTGCGCGTCGTCCTGCGCGAGGTTCTGAGCTCGATCCGGCTGGCCGCGGCCGACCCGCGCCCGCAGCGCATGGTCCGCCGCAACGTGACCCTCACGCCGGCCGACGGCACCAGGGTGCTCGCCGAGCGCATCTAGCGCCCGCGGGCGCGGTAGGCGAGGGGGCTCGGTCGCTTGGCGCCTGGATCCGGAACGGCTCGGGCGACGCGGGCCGGGTTTGGCAGTGAGGGAGGGAGGGTTGCGCCTTACGTGACGTTCGTCGTGCCCTTTGCGCGCTCTGCTTGGCGTCGTGGGGGCGCGGGGTCGCGTGGGGCGTGACGGATCCGTTTGTGCGCGTTGCACTACGCGCGAAATCAGGCACACGCGCCCGCGCCCTGGCCAACCCCCTCCTTTACTGCCAACAACGGCCGGCGTCGCCACCGACGCCGACGGTCAGCCACAGACGCGCGCGCTGCCTAGACGTTGCCGCTGCCGATCCGATCGAGCCGCGCGATCAGCTCCGGCACGTGCGTGAGGTAGGCGTCGTAGTCGAGCACCTGGTCGAGGTCCAGGTCGGGGGCCCGCTCGGCGAGCAGCTCCCGGAACGGCGTGCCCGTGTCCCAGGCGCCCTGCGCCGCCTCCTGGACCAGCCGGTAGGCGTCGTCGCGCGACATCCCGGATTCGATCAGCGCGGTCAGCGCCCGCTGACTGAACAGCGCCCCGTGGGTGAGCTCGACGTTCGCGCGCATCCGGTCGGCGTGCACGACCAGGCCCTCGACCAGCCGCACGGAGAGGTGCTGCATGTAGTCGAGCAGGATCGTCGCGTCGGGGAGGATCACCCGCTCGGCGCCGGAGTGAGAGATGTCGCGCTCGTGCCAGAGGGCGACGTTCTCGAGTCCTGCCTGGGCGTAGCCGCGGAGCACGCGCGCCAGGCCGCAGACGCGCTCGGCGGTGATCGGGTTGCGCTTGTGCGGCATCGCCGAGGAGCCTTTCTGCGCGCCGGACGCGAACGGCTCCTCGACCTCGCGGACCTCGGTCCGCTGCAGGTTGCGGATCTCCTGCGCGTAGCGCTCCAGGCCGGCGCCGGCGAGCGCGATCGCCTCCAGCACCTGGGCGTGGCGGTCGCGCGGGACGACCTGGGTGGAAATGTCCTCGGCACGCAGCCCGAGCTCGTCCATCACCGCCGCCTCGATCTCCGGCGGGGTCGAGGCGTAGGTCCCGACCGCCCCCGAGAGCTTGCCGACTGCGGCCTGCTCGAAGGCATCGCGCAGCCGCCTGGTGTTGCGGTCGGCCTCGAACGCGAACCCGGCGAGCCGGAGCCCGAAGGTGGTCGGCTCCGCGTGCACGCCGTGGGTGCGCCCGACGCACAGGGACTCCGCGTGCTCGCGGGCCTTGGCGACCAGCGCGTCGCGGAACGCCGTCGCGCCGCTGACGACGATCAGGCCGGCCTCGACGAGCTGCAGGGCCAGCGCCGTGTCGAGCACGTCGGAGGAGGTGAGCCCGTAGTGGATCCACCGTCCCTCGTCGCCGATCGAGTCGGCGACCACGTCGACGAACGCAGCGACATCGTGGTTGGTGACCCGCTCGCGCTCCTTCACCGCCTCGACCGTGAACGTGCCCCGCTCGCGGCTGGCCGCGGCGGCCTCGGCGGGCACGCGGCCGGCCGCCGCCCACGCGTCGGTTGCGGCGAGCTCGACCTCGAGCCAGCCCCGCATGCGGCGCTCGTCGCTCCAGACGGCGCCCATCGCGTCCCTCGTATACCGCGCGATCATGCTTCGCCCGAACCCCGGCACCCCCGGAGGCGCAGCCGAGGAGGTGGCCGGGCAGTTATTCAAGAGTGGATTATGCGTGCCGCCAGGAGCCCGGCGTTCTTGGCGCCGTCGATTGCGACGCAGGCGACCGGGACGCCGGGCGGCATCTGCACCGCCGAGAGCAGCGCGTCGAGGCCGCCGAGGCTCTTGCCGAGGATCGGCACGCCGATCACCGGCAGGTCGGTGTGCGCGGCGGCTACGCCGGGAAGCGCGGCCGACATCCCGGCCCCGGCGATCAACACCCGCAGGCCGCGCATGCGGGCGGCGTGGCAGTACTCGCGCACCTTCTCCGGGTCGCGGTGGGCGCTCATCACGCGGACCTCGTAACGGATCCCGGCCTCCTGGAGCGCGGTGCCGGCGGGCTGCATCTTCTCCTTGTCGTTCTTCGAGCCCATGATGATCCCGACCCGCGGGGCGTCGACCTCGATCTCCTCGAACGCGGCCTCGACCTCGGGCATCGGCTCGAGTGTGGCCGGGACCTTGATCTCGGTCTCGGTGCTCGGGTCGCGTTGCATCTCCACTCTTGTCGTCTCCCTCTTCGGATCTCAGCTCGCGACCGCGGCCACGGCCCGCTCCGCGATGTCGGTGCGCATCTGCTTGCCGTCGAAATCAATCATCCCGGCCGCCCGGTAGGCGCGCTCGCGCGCTTCGGCCGGGCCGGGCCCGAGCCCGGTCAGGTTCAGTACCCGCCCGCCGGCGGTAACTACCGCGCCGCCCTCGCCGAGGGCGGTGCCGGCGTGGGTGCACTCGACGCCCTCCGGGATCTCGTCGAGGCCGCGGATCGGATCGCCCACCGACGAGCTCTCCGGATATCCGGCCGACGCGAGCACCACCGTCACGGCCCAGTCGTCGGAGAACTCCGGCTCGACCCCGGCCAGGCCGCCCGGCTCCCTGGCGGCGAGGAAGAGATCGAGCAGGTCCGTCCGCAACCGCGGGAGCACCGCCTGGGTCTCCGGGTCGCCGAAACGGGCGTTGAACTCGAGCACCCGGGGACCCGCCTCGGTGAGCATCAGGCCGGCGTAGAGCACCCCGTGGAAGGGCGTCCCCCGGCTCCGCATCAGCTCGACGATCGGCCGGTGGACCGAGTCGGCGATCTCCGAGACAGTGGCCGGGTCGAACCCCGCGACGGGCGAGTAGCTGCCCATGCCGCCGGTGTTCGGGCCCCGGTCGCCGTCGAAGATCCGCTTGTAGTCCTGCGCCGGGGCGAGGGGGACGACGTTGGTGCCGTCGCATAGCGCCAGCAGCGACAGCTCTTCGCCCTCGAGGTACTCCTCGAGCACGACCTCGGTCTCGCCGAAGCGCCGCTCGACGAAGAAGGTCTCGACCGCGGCCCGCGCCTCGGACTCGCTGCCGCAGATGATCACACCCTTCCCGGCCGCCAGCCCGTCGGCCTTGAGCACCGCGGGGTAGGAGACGCGGGAGAGGTGTTCGAGCGCCTCGTGGCGGCTGCGCAGCACCGTGTGAGCAGCGGTCGGGATCCCGGCCTCGGCCATCGCCTCCTTCGCGTGCACCTTCGAGCCCTCGAGCCTCGCGGCCTCGGCGGTCGGCCCGAACGCCGGCACGCCCTCGGCCTCCAGCGCGTCGACCAGGCCGGCGACCAGCGGCGCCTCGGGCCCGACGACGACCAGGTCGCAGGCCTCCGCCACGGCCGCCTCGACCACCGGCTCCACCTCGCCGGGCAGGGGGAGGCAGCGCGCGTCCGCGGCGATCCCGGCGTTCCCGGGCGCGCAGAGGATCTCCGGGGCGGTGCTCGAGCGCGCCAGCGCCTTGACCAGCGCGTGCTCGCGACCGCCGCCGCCGACGACGAGGACCTTCATAGGGCCGACGTGAACTCCTCCACGTCGATCGCGGTCAGGGTCTCGTTCATGACCGTGCCGCGCGAACCCATCTCGATCGAGAGCTTCGCCATCACCTTCTCGTCCGGAGCCTCGACCACGGTGATGAAGTCGTACTCGCCCAGCGTCGCCCACTGGTTGAGCACCTTGACCCCGAGCTGCTCGACCTCCTTGTTTACCTCTTGGACCCGAGACGGGTTGTCCTTGATCGTCTTCACGCCGTCGGGCGTGAGCCGGGTGAGCATGATGAAGGTGGCCATCTGACGTTCCTCCTCGTCGGGCGGATCGGTGGGACAACCCCTTTCTTTCACGTCCCGCGGCGTCACGCAAGTTCCCGGCCTGCGCGATGCGGAATCATTGGCCCCGATGGCGGGCCATCCGCTCTTCGCGGCGATCTACGACCGGGCCGGCGCCCGGGCCGAGCGCGCCGGTCTGGCGGACCTGCGGGCCGCGGTGCTCGCCGAGGCCACGGGCCGCACGCTCGAGCTCGGCGCCGGCACCGGGGCGAACGCGGCCCACTATCCGGCCGCCGTCACCGATGTCGTGCTCACCGAGCCCGACCCGCACATGGCACGGCGACTGCGGGCGAAGCTCGCCGGCGCACCACCCCCGTTCGAGTACGAGCTCGTCGAGGCGGGCGCCGAGGCGCTGCCGTTCGCCGCGGACTCCTTCGACACCGTCGCCTCGACCCTGGTTCTGTGCACCGTCGAGGACCCGGCGCGGGTCGCGGCGGAGATCGCCCGGGTGCTGCGGCCCGGCGGGCGGTTGCTGCTGTTGGAGCACGTCCGCGACCCCGGCGCCGGAGGCCTCAGCGGCTGGCAGGATCGGCTCCGGCGGCCCTGGGGATGGTTCACCGGAGGCTGTCACCCGAACCGCGACACCGGAGCGACCCTCCGAGCGGCGGGCTTCGACGTCTCCGGGCTCGAGCCGGCCGAGCTTCCCGCCGCCCCGCCCATCGTGCGCCCCGCGATTCGAGGCTCGGCCACGCCGCCCACCGGGTAGAGGTCCCATATGCGCAGGCTCGTCCCGCTGGTCATCCGCCCGTGGATGCTGCCGCTGATCGTCGCCGCGCTCGCGGTCCCGATCGCCGGCGGGTTCATCGTCGCCGGGCCGCCGCTCGGGCTCGCGGTCGGTGCGCTCGCGACCTGCGGGGTGCTCGTCGTCGCCGCGAGGACCCAGTTCGACGAGCCGATCGAGGTCGCCGCGTCGGCCGACACCCGCTATCGCGTGCTCGTCGTCGTCACCGAGGCGCTCGATGACCCGGGCATCGTGGAGCAGATCGCCGACATCGCCGATCAGGGGCGCGAGGTGCTCGGCGGGGGCATGGAGGCGCACGTGCGGCTGCTGGCCCCGGTCCGGCTCTCGACGCTCGATCGCTGGGCCTCCGACCTCGCCGAGGCCCGGGAGGCCGCGGGGAGCGTGCTCGCCGTCTCCGCGGCGGCGCTCGCCGCGGCCGGCGTCGACGCCGGCGGCAGCATCGGCGATGCCGACCCGGTGCAGGCGATCACCGACGAGCTCGGCGGCTTTCCCGCCCGCGAGGTGGTGCTCGTCGCCGGCCCGGCGCTCGGCGGCGCCGAGGCCCAGGAGGTCGGCCGCCGCCTCGATCGTCCGGTCAGGCTGCTGGAGGCGCGCGGGCGCGGCGCCGGCTGAGCGGCGCTCCTCGCTCGGCGCTCAGCCGAGGCGCCCCACCAGCTCGCCGTAGTCGGCGACCGTGTGCTCCCAGGCGAGGCGCTCGCGCGCACCGGCGACGCCGCGGCGCAGAGCCTCCAGCCGCCCCGGCTCGGCGACCCGCTCGATCGCCGCCGCCAGCCCGCGGACGCTCGTGCCGTAGGCAGCGATCCCCGACTTCGCCCGCCCGCGCCGGCGGCTCGCGACCAGGAGGCCGTTGTCGCCATCGCGGATCACCTCGTTCATCGGCGGGGCGTCGTTGGTGATCACCGGCAGGCCGAGCGCCATCGACTCGTACAGGTGCAGGCCGAGGCCCTCCCAGCGGCTCGGCGCCAGGCAGACGTCGGCGGCCGCGAACAGGCGCAGGTGCTCGTCCATGGGCAGGTCCTCGAGCACCACCTCGACTCGGGGGTCGCGCTCGGTTCCTCGTCGCAGCAGGCCGAGCTCGCGTTCGACCTGTCCCTTGATCACCAGCCGCGCGTCGGCGGAGTCGAACCGGCGGAAGGCCTTCAGCACCTCGCCGACCGGCTTGCGCTTGCTCAGAAAGCCCGCCGGATAGAAGAACCGAAGTGATCCACCGGGGTCGGGCGATGAACGGGCGTATTGGAGCAACTCGGGATGGATGCCCCACCGCACCCGCGGGCTCTCGATCCCCATCGTCGCGTAGCGCTCGCGCTCGCAGGCTGTAAGCGAGTAGATCGTCTCGAAGGCGCGGCGCGCCGGGTCGACGTGCTCGCTTGCGAACTGCTCCCACACGAACCGCCCGACGGTCGCCACGCCCGCCCCCCGCAGCGCCTCGATCGCCTCGAACTCGTAGTTCTGGTCGAAGAGCGCCAGGTCGAGCTCGCGCTCGCGCCCCCAGCCGACCAGCTCCTCGGCCCCGATCCGGTAGGCGGACGCCTCGCTCACCTCGGGCTGGTCCCAGACTCCGGTGCGGTCGACGAACGACGGCCGGATGTTCTTCGCCCGCGTCGGGCGGGCGAGTACGAAGGTCTGGTGTCCGAGCTCGTCGAGCGCCGAGCGGATCTGCCGGGCGACCACGCCCTGCCCGCGGTTGAACCAGTAGGCGCAGATCCCGATCCGCATCGGCGGCCACCTTAGTGGCCCCTCGAGCCCGTCCCCCACGCCGCCAGCGCGGCGGCATAGAATCGGCCCCGTCAAACCCGGGGGGTCGATCGCACTGCGCTCGGGCGAGTACCGGAAGAAGATCACCGCCGTCTTCGCCGACCTGGTCGGCTCGACGACGCTCGGCGAGCGGCTCGACCCGGAGGTCTTCCGGGAGCTCGTGGTGACCTTCCTCGAACGCATGGCGGCCGTGGTGCTCGCTCACGGAGGAGAGATCGAGCACCTCGCCGGCGATGGTGTGATGGGGGTCTTCGGAGCCCAGCAGGCCCACGGCGACGACGCGCTGCGGGCGGTGCGAACCGCGGTCGCGATGTTCGACGAGCTCGACACCCTGAACGACGAGCTCGAGCCGCGGGTCGGCGAGCGGCTGCGGATGCGGATCGGCGTCAACACCGGGACCGTGGTCGTCGGTGGCGAGGTTGCCGGCCACGCGGTCAGCGTCGGCGACCCGATGAACGTCGCCGCGCGGCTCCAGGGCCACGCCCCGCCCGGCGAGGTCCTGATCGGCGCCGAGACCCGGGCCCTGGTCGGGCGCCAGGTGCGTACCGAGCCCGCCGGCGAGCTCGAGCTCCGCGGGCGCCGGGCGCCCACCACGGCCCACCGGCTGATCGCAATCGAGGGCCAGCCCAGTGCGGTCGCCCTCGCGGAGCGACCGCTGGTCGGTCGCGGACGGGAGTTCGGCCTGCTCACGGTCGCCTTCGAGCGCGCCGCGGCCCGCGGATCGCGCGAGTTCGTCTCCGTCCTCGGCGACGCCGGGGTCGGCAAGTCGCGGCTGGTGACGGAGCTGGTCGAGCGCTATGAGGGCAGCGCCACCGTGCTCCTCGGCCGCTGCCTCTCCTACGGCGAGGGGATCACGTACTGGGCCCTGGCGGAGATGATCCGGCGGGCGGCGGAGATCGGTGAGAACGACTCTCCGGACGAGCGCCGGGCGAAGCTCGCACGAGCGGTCGCCGGGGCCGACGACGCCGAGCGGGTCGCACCTCATCTGAGCGAGTTGATCGGGCTCGACCCGGGCCGTCAGCCGTCCGAGCACTCGGCGCGGGCCGTCCGCCGGCTGCTCGAGATCGTCGCCGAGCGGGGGCCGGTGATCGTCGTCTTCGACGACCTGCATTGGGCCGAGCCCGTGCTGCTCGACCTGCTGGTCGACGTCGCGACCAACGTCGAGGGGCCGGTGCTCTGCGTCTGCATGGCCCGCTTCGAGCTGCTCGAGCGCCGCCAGGACTGGGAGCGCGAATGCCCGACGACGATTGCCTTGCGGCCCCTCTCGGATCGCGACACCTACGCGATCGTCGACCAGCTCGTCGGCGAGGCCCTGCCGCCCGAGCTTCGCCGCCGCCTGGTCGAGCTCGCCGCGGGCAACCCGCTGTTCGTCGAGCAGATGCTGCACATGCTGGTCGACGACGGACGCCTGCGGCTCGACGACGGCGCCTGGACCACGCAAGGTGACGCCCGCGCGATCGAGGTCCCGCCGACGATCGAGGCGATCCTGGCGGCGCGGATCGACCACCTCGGCGGCGCCGAGCGCGCGTGCGCCGAGACGGCCGCCGTGATCGGGATGGAGTTCTGGGCCGAGCCGCTGGTCGAGCTCGCCGGCGAGGGCGCGCCGCGGTCGCTCGAGGGCCTCAAGCGCAAGCTCGTGATCGAGAGCATGCGGCGGCCGGGTGGCGGCCGGGCGGACATGCTGCGCTTCCGCCACCTGCTGCTTCGCGAGGCGGTCTACGAGGCGATTCCCAAGGCTCGGCGGGCGATCCTTCATGAGCGCGTCGCCGCCTGGCTCGAGAGCTGGGCCGCGGACCGGCTGGGCGAGGTCGCCGAGCTGCTCGGCTACCACTACGAGGTCGCCGCTCGCTACGCCTCGGAGCTGCTCGCGCCCGGGACCGACGAGAGCCGATTGCGTGAGCGGGCGATCGAGCACCTGACCGCAGCCGGGCGCCGGGCCGCCGCGCGCCAGGACGATCAGCGCGCCGCCGGCTACTTCGCCCGGGTCGTCGCCCTGCTCGGCGAGGGCGACCCGACCCGCCTCGAGCCGCTGCTCGAGCTCGGCACGGCGCTGGTCAGCGGCGGCGACACCGAGCGGGCGGAGCGCGTGCTCGCCGACGCCCGGCGCGCCGCCGCCGGGGCCGGCGACCCGAGGCTCGACGCGGAGGTGCGCGTGCTCGAGGTCAATTTGAGGCGGCTCACCAACCCGCGCTGGTGGTCGGCGAACGGACGCGCCGAAGCGTCGGAGCTGGCGCGCGTCTTCGGGGAGCTCTCCGACGACGTCGGCGCCGCGAAGGCATGGCACCTGCTCGGCAAGGCGCACTCCGACCGGGGCGAGCAGGCGGCCGCCCAGGAGGCGTTCGAACACGCGCTCGAGTGCGCTCGCCGAGCCGACGCCGATGGGGTCGAGGCCTGGGTCCGCTACTGGCTGCTGCAGGCGGCCGCCTTCGGCCCGACCCCCTGCCTGGACGTGATCGAGCGCGCCCGCGACGACCTCGGCTGGGCGCGCAGCCACGGCAACCGCTCGCTCGAGGGGAGCGTGCTCACGCGGATGGGCGAGATGCTGGCGCGCGCGGGGCGGATCGGCGAAGCTCAGGACGCCTTCGCCGAGGCGCGCGGGCTGTTCGACGATCTCGGCCGCCCCTCGCATCCGGCCTACATGCCGCTCTCGACCGCCGCGGTCGAGCCGCTTGCCTCGGATCCAGCCGGCGCCGAGGCGGAGCTGCGCTCGGCCTACGAGTTCTTCCGCGGCGTCGGCGCCGACCACATCCTCGCCACCGTCGGCCCGATGCTGGCGGCGGCCCTGGTCCCCCAGGGACACCTGACCGAGGCCGTCGCCCTGACCGAGGAGGCGGAGCGGATCGCCGCGCCCGACGACCTCGACGCGCAGGTGAAGTGGCGCCTGGCGCGCGCGGCGGCGTCGAGCGCGGCGGGGGAGCGGGCGCAGGCGGAGCGCCTGGCGCGCGAGGCGGTCGCGCTCGCCGAGCGCACCGACAGCGTTCTCCTGCACGCCGACTCGCTCGGCGGGCTCGCCCGGGTGCTGATCGCGGCCGGCGCCGACACCGAGGCGCTCGAGCCCGCGGCGTGCGCCGGCGAGCTCTACGAGGCGAAGGGGGACCTGGTCTCGGCCCGCCGGTGGCAGACCACGGTCGAGCGCCTCGCCGCCGCCGAGGCCTGAGGGATGGCTCTAGGGTCCGAGCCCCGCGGCCGCTCGCGCCTCGTCGGCCTCGAGGTAGGCGTCCATGCGCACGAACAGGCCCCGCTCGAGTCGCCAGACGTGGTGGATCTCGAACTCGACCAGCTCGGCGCTCGCCTTGCCCCGGCCGTGCGCCTGGGCGCGGACGTAGACGAGCTCGTCGCCGTTCGGGTGCAGCTCGAGCGGCTCGAACCCGAACTCATCCCAGAGGAGATCGAAGCCGCGCATGAACCGAACGAACTCGTCGCGGCCGGTGGCCGACTTGACCCCGGGTATCTCGGCCGCCTCGTGCCACTCGAAGCGCGGGTCGAGCATCCGCTCCAAAGTCTCGACGTCGCCGGCGTTGAAGGCCGCGTACCCGGCCCTCGTCCGTTCGCTGAGATCCGCCGCCGTCTCGCTCACCGCCGGGATTATGGCCCCGGCGAGGCCTTCGACTTCCCCTCCCCGTAGACGCCGCCCTTCGCATGGGAGCGACGCGGTGGCGGTCGGGAGATACTGCACGGGCTGTGTCGAAGGAGGAGGTAGAGCGCGTCCGCGAGACATTTGCGGCCTTCGAACGGGGAGACGCCACCGGGTTCAAGGAGACCCTCGACCCCGAGATGACGTGGCACTCCGCGCTTGTGCCGCTGCTGAAGAAGGTCTCCTATCACGGCCCGGACGAGATCTGGAGTCTGCTTTCGGAAGAGATCCCGGCGGTGCTCGAGGGGTTCAGTGCCGAGGTCCTCGAGATCGAGGAGCACGGTGATTTGACGCTCGCCACCATTCGCTTCGGCGGTACCGCGACGTCCACGGGGCTTCTCGTCGGACAGACGGTGTTCCAGCTCTGGCGCCACCGGAACGGCAAAGGGATCGAAATGCGTGCTTATCGCCGCCGCGACGACGTCCCCGCGGCCGGCGAGGCCGCGGGGTAGGGCTAGGGCGCGTTCGCGACCGTCTCGCAGTCAGCTGCCGCGGTATCGATCCCCGAGCCGCCGTCGCAGGTGTCACTGCCGATGCCGCCGAAGAGCTCGTCGTCGTCGGAGCCCCCGCGCAGCGTGTCGGCCGCGGAGACGCCGCGCAGATCGTCGTCCCCCTCCTGGCCCCAGAGCAGATCGCTGTGTTGGTCGCCGCGGACCTCGTCGCTGCCCGCGCCCGCGCAGACCCGGTCGGCGCCGGCCCCGCCCGAGAAGCTGTCGTCGCCGCCGAGCAGGCTGACCACGTCGGCCCCGGCCGTCCCGACCAGGGTGTCGGTACCGGGCGTGCCGACGATCGTCGAGGGCAGGCCGCCGCAATTGGGGACCGCCCCGGTGCCCGTGAGCGGGACCGTGTGGGGGCTGCCCGGCGCGTTGTCGGTGATCCGCAGCGAGGCCGAGCGTGCACCGGCGGCCGAGGGGCTGAAGGTTGCCCTGACCACGCATCCGTCGCCCACGATCACGGTCGCCTGCTCGCACTCGTCGGCGACGATCTCGAAGTCGAGCTGGTTTGCGCCGGTGATCCGCACATCGGAGATCCGCAGCGGCGCGTCGCCGATGTTGGCGACGACGACGCCCTTCGCGGGGCCGGTCGTGTTCAGGGTCTGCGAGCCGAACGAGAGGGTCGCCGGACTGAGCCCCACAGCCGGCCGGCTGGTGTTGACCAGGACCGAGATCGAGTCGAGGCTCTGGTTCGTGACCGCGAGGTCGGGCGCGTCGTCGCCGTTGAAGTCGGCGAGCACGGGCGTTACCGCACCGGCGCCGACCGGGAGGCCGAAGTTGGTCGCGGCGCCGAAGGCGGCCCCGGCGCCGCCGAGCAGCGCCGAGACGTCGGCGGATTGCGAGTTCGCGACCGCCAGGTCCGGGTCGGAGTCGCCATTGATGTCACCGACCGCGACTCCGAACGGGTCGTCGCCGGCGGCCAGGGGCGGCTGGCCGGTGAAACTGCCGCCGGCGCCGCCAACCCGGACCACGACCTGGTCGGTGGTTCCGAACAGCGTGCTCACGAGGTCCGGGTCCCCGTCGGCGTTGAAGTCGGCGGCCTGGATGTCGAAGAGGAGACCGGACCCGATCGTGGTGGTGAAGGCGGCGCCGAAGCCGGCGCCCGCCGCGCCGAGCAGGACCGAGTTGCTCGGGTTGAAGGTGTTGCCCTGGTTGCCGACCGCAAGATCGGGGTCGGAGTCGCCGTTGAAGTCGCCGACCGCGACCGCCCGCGCCCCGTCGCCGGCCGCGAAGTCGGTTTTCGCGCCGAAGCCTCCCCCCGCGCCTCCGGGGAGCACCGAGACGTTGTCCGTGAACTGGTTGGCGACGGCGAGGTCCGGGTCGCCGTCGGAGTTGAAGTCGCCGATCCCGACCGCGAACGGGGATGTGCCGACGGTGAAGTTCGTCGCCGCGCCGAAGCTCCCCCCGGCGCCGCCGAGCAGCACCGAGACGTTTGAGGGCGTGCCCGAGTTTGCGACCGCGAGATCGGGGTCCGAGTCGCCGTTGAAGTCACCGGCCGCGAGCCCGAGAGGAGCGTCGCCGACGGCGAACGGACCGGCCGGCGCGAAGCTCGAGCCCGGCCCGCCGAGCAGGATCGAGACGCTGTCGCCGAAGCGATTCGCGATCGCCAGGTCGGGATCGGAGTCGCCGTTGAAGTCGCCGCTCACCGCGCCGAAGGGCCCGTCGCCGACGGCGTGGATGGTCGGCGGGGTGAAGGTGACCGCCGCCCGTGCCGAGGTCGCGTCGAGACCGGCGAGCCCGATGATCGTGACCACCGCGGCGACCCCGGCGTCGCGGGCCCGTTGCAGTAAGCCTGAGTTCCCCTCGCCTGCCAAGCGATCCTTGCTGGTGGTGTGCTGCGAGGGCGATCACCCGCGCACCCCGGACTCTACCTCGGCCGGGCCGCGGCGTAAACCCCTGCGGAGCCCGCTCAGGCGGCGGCCGGTGCCGCCGCCTCGGCCGGTGCGCGCTCGAAACGCAGCTCGCCGTCGGCCGCGTCGACGCGGACCAGGTCGCCGTCGGCGAACTCGCCCTCGAGCAGCCTCAGCGCCAGCTTGTCGACCAGCTCGCGCTGGATCACCCGCTTCAGCGGCCGAGCGCCGTAGGTGGGGTCGTAGCCGAGGTTTCCGAGGAGTGTCCGGGCGTCGTCGGAGAGCTCGATCTCGATGCCGCGCTCGCGCACCCGGCCGGCGAGCAACTCGACCTGGAGGTCGACGATCCGCCCGATGTCCTCGCGGCTGAGCCGGTGGAAGATCACCGTGTCGTCGATCCGGTTGAGGAACTCGGGCTTGAACGTGGTCGCAAGGACCTCCTCGATCTGCTCGCGGATCCCCTCGTCGACCATCGGGCCGGTGATCCGGTCCGAGCCCACGTTGGAGGTCATGATCAGGATCGTGTTGGTGAAGTTGACCGTGCGGCCCTGGCCGTCGGTGAGCCGGCCGTCGTCCATGATCTGCAGCAGGGTGTTGAAGACGTCCGGGTGCGCCTTCTCGATCTCGTCGAGCAGGACGACGGCATAGGGCCGGCGCCGGACCGCCTCGGTCAGCTGGCCGCCCTCCTCGTAGCCGACGTAGCCCGGCGGCGCGCCGACCAGCCGGGAGACCGTGTGCTTCTCCATGTACTCGGACATGTCGACGCGCACGATCGCCTGCTCGGAGTCGAACATGAACTCGGCCAGAGCCCGGGCGAGCTCGGTCTTGCCGACGCCGGTCGGCCCGAGGAAGAGGAAGCTGCCGATCGGCCGGTTGGGGTCGGCGAGCCCGGCGCGCGAGCGGCGCAGCGCATTGGCGACCGCCGCGACCGCCTCGTCCTGGCCCACGATCCGGTCGTGCAGGCGATCCTCCATGTGGATCAGCTTCTCGACCTCGCCCTCCATCAGCCGCGAGACCGGGATCCCGGTCCAGCGGGCGACGACCTCCGCGACGTCCTCCTCGGTCACCTCCTCGGTCAGCAGCGAGCCGCCCTGGGCGTGCAGCTCGCGCAGCCGTGACTCCTGCTCGTCGCGGATCCGCTCGAGCTCGGGGATGTCGCTGTACTGAAGCCTGGCGGCGCGCTCGAGGTCGTTCTCGCGGTTCGCGCGCTCGAGCTCCGAGCGCGCCTCGTCGAGCTGCGCGGTGGCCGCGCGGCTGGCCTCGATCGCATCCTTCTCGGCCTGCCACCGAGCCTTCATCTCGCCGGCGCTCTCGTTCAGCTCAGCGAGCTCGGCCTCGATCGCCTCGCGGCGCGCCTTCGACGCGTCGTCCTTCTCCTTCTTCAGCGCCTCGCGCTCGATCTCGAGCTGCTTGATCCGCCCGTCGACCTCGTCGATCTCGACCGGCGAGGACTCGATCTCCATCTTCAGCCGCGAGGCCGCCTCGTCGATCAGGTCGATCGCCTTGTCGGGCAGGAAGCGGTCGGCGATGTAGCGCTCGGAGAGCGTCGCCGCGGCGACGATCGCCGGGTCGGTGATCCGCACCCCGTGGTGGACCTCGTAGCGCTCCTTGAGCCCGCGCAGGATCGCGATCGTGTCGTTGATGTCGGGCTCTCCCACCAGCACCGGCTGGAAGCGGCGCTCGAGCGCGGCGTCCTTCTCGATGTGCTTGCGGTACTCGTCCAGCGTCGTCGCGCCGACCGCCCGCAGCTCGCCGCGGGCGAGCATCGGCTTGAGCAGGTTGGCGGCGTCCATCGCCCCCTCGGTCGCGCCGGCGCCGACGATCGTGTGCAGCTCGTCGATGAACAGGATGATCTGGCCCTCGGCGCTCTGCACCTCCTTGAGCACGGCCTTGAGCCGCTCCTCGAACTCGCCCCGGTACTTCGAGCCCGCGACCAGCGCGCCGACGTCCAGCGCGATCACGCGGCGGCCGCGCAGCGACTCGGGCACGTCCTCGTTGACGATCCGCTGCGCCAGCCCCTCGACGATCGCGGTCTTGCCGACGCCCGGGTCGCCGATCAGCACCGGGTTGTTCTTGGTCCGCCGGGAGAGCACCTGGATCACTCGCCGGATCTCCTCGTCGCGGCCGATCACCGGATCGAGCTTGCCGGTCTTCGCGTCGGCGGTCAGGTCGCGGCCGAACTTCTCCAGCGCCTGCATCGTCTCCTCGGGGTTGGGCGAGGTGACCCGGTGCGGGCCGCGGACCTCCGAGATCGCCTTGTGCAGCGACTCGCGGTCGGGGAGGAGCTCGGCAACGCCGGAGGACTTGTCGGCGAGCGCGAGCAGGATGTGCTCGACCGAGATGTACTCGTCGCCGAGGGCGGCCATCTCCTTCTCGGCTCGCTGCAGGACGCGGATGAAGCTCTGCGCGGGGCGGACCTCGGGCTCGTCCTCGCCACTGACCGTCGCCAGCGCCGCCACGGCCCCCCGCGCCCGCTCGGTGATGGCGGGGACGTCGGCGGAAAGCTTGCGCAGCACCGCCGGGGCGAGGCCGTCCTCCTGCTCGAGCACGGCGAGCAGCAGGTGCTCGGGGGCGACCTCCGGATTGCGGTGCTCGCCCGCGAGCCGCTGGGCGGAGGCGACCGCCTCCTGGGACTTGACCGTGAATCTGTCTGCCTGCATGTGCTCGACAGTTTACGGATTTATGAAGGGAAAGTCAAGAAATCTAAGCCAAGCTAGCTTAGATATGGCTCGGTCGCCTCGGACGCGAGCCGGCGCGCGATCCACGCCCCGACCAGGGTCGCGGGCAGGGCGGCGGCGAGGCCGCGGATCCCGGCCTCACGAAGCTCGCCACCCTCCCGCAGCGTGAGCGCGAAGGCGAGCACGTCGCCGGCGTCGACCACCGCCGTGGCAGCGGACACGCGACGAAGCCGCTCGCGGTCGCCGAGCGCCGCCAGGGCCGCGGCGCCGAGCACGAGGTCGCGGGTCGCGGCCATGCGGCCGAGGGCAAGGGCCGCGCCCGCCGCCGGGGTCCCGCCGAGGCCCAGCGCCCTCCAGGTGCGCTCCGGAGCGAGCCAGATGCCGGCGCCGATCGCGATCCGCCCGGCGGCGATCCCGATCGCGGCGAACCGAGCGGGCCGATCGCCGACCGGCGCGGAGTCGTCTTTGTCCGGCATCCCGCGGCAGGATAATCGCGCGGCCGCCGGATTTCACCGCGAGGCAACGTCTCGGCCCCGGAGTTCAATAGCGTCGGCACGGGCGTGAAGCTCGATCCCGAGATCGATGATCTGCGCGAGCGCTTTCGCGAGAGCGAGCGCCGGTCGCACGAGCGCCGGTCCGGGCCGCCGCGACGCCGCCCGCGCGGGGGGCGTGTCGCTCTCGCCGTCGCTGCCGGGGTGCTCGCCGTAACCGCCGGCGGGCTGGCGATCGAGGCAGAGGAGCCGCCGGCAAAGGCTCCGCTGCCGCCTGTCGCGGTAGCCGAGATCGCCGCGGCGCGCATCGCCTCCGGCGAGCTACGGTCGCCGCCCGCGGGACCGTCCCTGACTGCGATCCACCTGCCGCGCGGCGGGCGGCCGCTGCGGAAGGTCCCGAGCGCCGCCGCCCTCGAACGGGCCTGGGAGTTCGCCCGCGCTCGAGAGGGCCTGGTCTCGTTCGCGGTCGTCAACAGCGAGGGCAAGCTCCGCGGGCGAAAGCAGGATCGGCTCTACCCGGCGGCGAGCGTGGTCAAGTCGATGCTGCTGGCGGCCGAGCTGCGGCGTCTGAAGCAGGCGGGCGAGGAGATCGACTCGTCCACGGACTCCCTGCTGACGGCGATGATCACGATGTCCGACAACGACGCTGCCGACGCGATCTACGCCCGGGTCGGCGACGCCGGCCTGCTCGCCGTCGCCGAGCGCGCCGGGATGACGCGCTTCACCGTCGCGGGTCACTGGGGCAACGCCCAGATCACCGCGGCCGATATGGCGCTGTTCTTCGGCGACCTCGACCGGATGCTGGTGCGCCGCTACCGCGAGTACGCCAAGGGCCTGCTCGGATCGATCACCGAGAGCCAGCGGTGGGGGATCCCGGCCGCCGCGGGCGACCGGTGGGCGGTTCGCTTCAAGGGTGGCTGGCTTCCCGACCATGCGCTCGCCCACCAGGCCGCCGAATTGCGCGAACGCCACGGATCGCGCCAGCTCTCGATCGCCGTGCTCACCGACGAGATGCCGTCGTTCGACTACGCGACCGACACCGTGCGAGAGGTGGCCGGGCGGCTGCTCAGTCGTCGGCGCGGGGGCGCTTAGCCTTCTCGATCGGGATCGAGACGCTGCCGCCCGCCTGCTCCGCTTCGCCTCGGCGGCCGGGCTGGTTCGCGGAGGGATGCCCCCCGAGGCGCTCGTACGCTCCGTAGGGGACGATCTCGGCGCGCAGCGAGCGGCGCACCCGCTCGAGCTCGGCCGACATCTGCCGCTCGAGCTCGGCCGCTCGCCGGCGCATCTTCGCCACCTCGGCGCGGGCCCGCTCGAGCTCGCGCTCCAGCCCGAGCACGGTCTCGACGCCGGCAAGGTTGAGTCCCTCCTCGGCGGTCATCTGCTGGATCCGGCGCAGGCGCTCGACGTCCTCGTAGGAGTAAAGACGGGTGTTCTTCGGCGAGCGCTTCGGGCTGATCAGGCCGCGCGCCTCGTACATGCGCAGGGTCTGCGGGTGCATCTCGGCGAGCTCCGCGGCGACCGAGATCATGAACACCGCGCGGCGTCGGTCGAGCCCGGCGGCGACGCGCGACGTCCTGGACGCCCCCTTGCGCCCTGGCCTCTCGCTCGCGCTCATCGGTCCCCAACCTTCGCCGATCCCGCGGACGCGTCGCGCAGCAGGCGCTCGCGCGGGTTGTGGTCGTTGATCGCCGCGGCGAACGCGTCCAGAGCCTGGCGCTGCTCGCTGCTGAGCTCGCGCGGCATCTCGACCTCGAGCCGGTAGAGAATGTCGCCTCGGTCGCGGCCGCCGGGCTTCGGCGGCCCCTCGCCGCGAAGGCGCTGGACGGTGCCGTGCTGGGTCCCGGCGGGGATCCTGATCCGCTTGCTCCCGCTCAGGGTCGGGACCTCGACCGTGGCGCCCTGGATCGCCTCGGCGATCGTGATCGGGACCGCGACCTCGAGGTTGCCGTCCTGGCGCTGGCGGAAGACCGGGGAGGGGGTGACCCTGGTGACGACGTAGAGGTCGCCGGGCGGACCGCCGCGGACGCCGTCCTCGCCCTTGCCGGCGACCCGGATGCGGCTGCCGTCCCGGACCCCGGCCGGGATCCGGACCCGGTAGCGCTTGCGCTGCATCGTCAGGCCGGACCCGGAGCAGGTCGGGCACGGATCCTCGATCACCTGGCCGGCCCCGCCGCACTGCGGGCACGGCTGGCTGATCGAGAAGAAGCCCTGGCTCTCGGTGTCGATCCCGCGCCCGCCGCAGCGCGGGCAGACGATCGGCATCGTCCCCGGGCGAGCGCCGGTGCCGCTGCACGTCTTGCAGGTCGATTGCTTCGGCACAGTGACCGTGACCTCGGTGCCGTCCATCGCCTGCTTGAAGCCGAGCGAGACCTCGGTCTCGAGGTCGCGGCCGCGGGTCGCCTGCTGGGGACCGGTCCCGCCGCGGCGGAACAGGGTCGAGAAGATGTCGCCGATATCGGAGCTGAAGCCGCCGCCGGGTCCTGGGCCGCCGCTGCGGCCGAAGCCCCCGAACATGCCGCCGGCGTCGTACTGCTTGCGCTTCTCGGGGTCCGAGAGCGTGTCGTAGGCGCCCTGGACCTCCTTGAAGCGCTCCTCGGCCTTCGGGTCGTCGGGGTTGCGGTCGGGGTGGTTCTCGCGAGCCAGCTTGCGGTAGGCCTTCTTGATCTCCTCGGCCGAGGCGCCGCGGCCGACGCCGAGGACCTCGTAGTGGTCACGGGCCATCGGGTACCTACTCGCTGACGATCACGCGAGCCGGTCGCAGCACGGTGCCGTCGCTTCGGTAGCCGCGCTCGAGCGTCTCGACCACGGTCCCCGGCTCGGTGCCCTCGCTCGCCGGGGCGGTCGAGACCGCCTCGCTGTGGGCGGGGTCGAACCGCTCCCCGGCGGGATCGAACGCCTCGACCCCGGCGCGCCCGAGCGTCTTGGTGAGCTCGCCGTGGACGAGCTCGAGCCCACGGGCGACCTCGGACTCGGGCTCGGCGGCGCCGAGCGCGCGCTCGAGGCTGTCAAGCGAGGGAACCAGCTCGCGGGCGAGCCCGAGCTTGCCGCGGCGCTCGGCCTCAGCAGCCTCGCGGGCGGCCCGCTTGCGGTAGTTCTCGAAGTCGGCCTTCGCCCGCTGGGCGAGCTCGAGGTACTCGTCGCGCTCGCGCTTGGTGTCCTCGAGCAGGGCATCGAGGTCCGCGGCCACCTCGGTGGCCGCGGACTCATCGGTAGCCGCCTCGGTCGCCGCAGCCTCCTGCTCGACCGACTCCTCGTTACGAGCGGTCGTCATCGACCACCTCGGCATCCACTACCTCGGCCTCGTCGGCCTCGCCGGCGCCGTTGGTGGGCGCGCCGTCGCTCGCCTGCTGGTCGGCCGCCGCCTGCTGGTAGATCTGCTCGGAGACCTTGTGGAAGGCGCTCTGCAGGGCGTCCGTGCGCGCCTTGATCTGCTCGACGTCGTCGGACTCGAGTACCTCGCGGACCCCCTTGATCGCCTCGTTGATCTCGGCCTTGGCGGCGTCGTCGAGCTGCTCGTCCATCTCACCGAGCTGCTTCTCGGCCGCGTAGGCGGCGTTCTCGGCGACGTTGCGGGCCTCGGCCAGCTCCCGCTGGCGCCGATCGTCCTCGGCGTGCGACTCGGCGTCCTTGATCATCTGCTCGACCTCGGAGTCGGCGAGCCCGGAGCCGCCCTTGATCTCGATCGTCTGCTCCTTGCCCGTGCCCAGGTCCTTGGCCCCGACGCTGAGGATGCCGTTGGCGTCGATGTCGAAGGTGACCTCGATCTGCGGCAGCCCGCGCGGCGCCGGCGGGATCCCGGTGAGCTGGAACTTGCCCAGCGACTTGTTGTAGGCGGCCATCTCGCGCTCGCCCTGGAGCACGTGGATCTCGACCGACGGCTGGTTGTCGTCCGCGGTCGAGAAGGTCTCCGACTTCTTCGTCGGGATCGTCGTGTTGCGCTCGATCAGCTTCGTCATCACACCGCCCTTGGTCTCGATCCCGAGGGTCAGGGGGGTGACGTCGAGCAGCAGCACGTCCTTGACGTCGCCGGCGAGCACGCCTGCCTGGATCGCGGCGCCGATCGCCACAACCTCGTCCGGGTTGACGCCCTTGTGGGGCTCCTTGCCGGTCAGCTCGGCGACCTTCTCCTGAACCATCGGCATCCGGGTCATGCCGCCGACGAGGACGACGTGGTCGATCGTCGGGGCGCCCGCGTCGGAGATCGCCTGCTTGACCGGCGAGACGACGCGGTCGAGCAGGTCGGAGGTGAGCTCGCCGAGCTTTGCCCGGGTGAGCTTGATCTCGAGGTGCTTGGGCTCGTTGTTGATCGCGGTGATGAAGGGAACGCTGATCTGCGTCTCCTGCGTGGTCGAGAGCTCGATCTTCGCCTTCTCGGCCTGCTCGTAGAGCCGCTGCAGCGAGCGCTTGTCGTTGGAGACGTCGACCCCCTGGTCGCGCTTGAACTCGGCCACCAGCCACTCGACGATCGCCTTGTCCCAGTTGTCGCCGCCCAGGTGGTTGTCACCCGCCGTCGACTTGACCTCGAACACGCCCTCGCCGATCTCGAGGATCGAGACGTCGAAGGTGCCGCCGCCGAGGTCGAAGACGAGGATCGTCTGATCGGCCGCCTCCTTGTCGAGCCCGTAGGCGAGCGCGGCAGCCGTCGGCTCGTTGATGATCCGCTTGACCTCGAGGCCGGCGATCTTGCCCGCGTCCTTGGTCGCCTGGCGCTGGTCGTCGTTGAAGTAGGCCGGGACCGTGATCACCGCGGAGTCGACCGTCTCGCCGAGCTTCGACTCGGCGTCGGCCCGGAGCTTCTGCAGGATCATCGCCGAGATCTCCGGCGGCGAGAACTGCTCGCCCCGGATCTCCACCCGGACGTCGCCGTTGGGGCCGGCGACGACCTTGTAGGGGACGATCGTCTCCTCCTCCTTGACCTCGGCCTCCTTGCGGCCCATGAAGCGCTTGATCGAGAACACGGTGTTCTCGGGGTTCATCACCGCCTGGCGCTTGGCGACGGTGCCGACGAGGCGCTCGCCGGAGTCTGTGAACGCGACCACCGAGGGGGTCGTGCGACCGCCCTCGGCGTTCTCGATGATCTCCGCCTCGCCGCCCTCGAGCACGGCCATCGCCGAGTTCGTGGTTCCGAGGTCGATTCCGATCGTCTTTGCCATCTGCTTCCCGCTCCTTCAAGTCTTTTCGAACTAAGAAATCTGAGCGAGAGGTTAGCAGATGTACGGCGCCTCAGCCACGACTTCGGGGCTCGAGAAACCTCGCCTCTGAGCCCGACGCGCCAGCCCCGCGCCGGGACCCGGGGCGGCTCTTCAGCAGGTGGGCGGCTCGGGCGGCTTCGTGTCGGCGGTGTCGACGACGGGGCCCTTGCCGATCTGGCCGGCGTAGGCGGCGACGAACTCAGAGACCTGCTTCGCCTCCTCCTCCTCGAGGATCGCCTTCGGCATCCGGCCCTCGATCCCGCAGGTGACCGCCTGCATCACCCGCCCCGCGCTCCCATCGTAGGACTCGGCGCTGTTGGTGCCGCTCGGCACGAGCTGCTCGTCGAGGTCGGGGCCGACGATGCCGTCGGTGCCCGCCGCCGCGAGCGTATGACAGGGGCCGCAGTTGTTCGCGAACAGCTCCTTGCCCTCGAGATCGCGGGAGGCGACCTGGACCGTGGCGGCGTTCTGGTCGCCCTCCTTGCCAAGGGCGATCCAGGGGATCGCGATGATGCAGATCGCGGCAAAGAGCCCGAAGAGGACGAACGGTCGCTTGCTCACATCACACCTGGATCGCGCTTCGCGCCCAATCTCGATTCTCTTCCGCTCGCTCCGCGCTCACGGCGGGAAACCTACCGTCTCACGAGCTCGCCGGAACGGTTGCGGCGGTACCAGGGGCACATGCGGCGCAGGCCGCACTCCTCGCAGCGCGGCTTGGGCCGGCAGACCCGGCGGCCGTGCGTGATCAGGTTGACGTGCAGCTCGTAGGCGTCCTCGGGGTCGGTGATCGCGAGCATCTCGTCGTGGGCCCGCTCGAACGAGGCGCGCTCGGGAAAGAGCCCGAGGCGCCCGCCGACCCGGTACACGTGGGTGTCGACCGGGATCTCGGGCCGCCCGAGGGCGAAGATCATCACGCAGGCCGCCGTCTTGCGGCCGACCCCGGGCAGCGCGACCAGGAAGTCGATCGCCTCGTCGCGGTCGGCATCCCGCAGCCAGTCGAGGGTCGGCTCGGCGTTCTCGATCGGCAGCTCGCGCAGCACCTCTTGGATCCGCGGCGCCTTCGACGGGGCAAGGCCCCCGGGCCGGATCGCCTCCTCGACCTCCTCGACCGGCGCGTCCCGGACCTCGACCCAGGTCGGGAGCGCGGTCCGCAGGCGCTCGTAGGCGACGTCGCGGTTGCGGTCGTTGGTGTTCTGGGAGAGGATCGTGCGCACCAGCTCGGCGATCGGATGGCCGTGCGGGCGGTTGACGGGCCGGCCGTAGAGCTCGCGGAGGCGGTCGCGGATCGCCCGGACCCGCGCCCGGCGCGGTCGCCGCCAGCCTCCGCTTGCGGTGCTCGAGCGTGGGGCGGCGGTCACCGGCGCAAGGATATTTTCTGAGGATGGCGGCGGTCGAGCAGGCGGTCATCCGGGTGGACGGGGTGCGCACCTTCTACCGCCGGGTCGGCGGCGAGGGCCCGCCGGCCATCTTCCTGCACGGGCACCCGACCCACTCCGAGGACTGGCTCGCCTTCCTCGAGCGCCTCGATCGGCCGGCGCTGGCGCTCGACCTGCCGGGGTGGGGGCACTCCGAGCGGCCGCCCGGGTTCGATCACTCGATGCAGGGCCTCGGGCGGTTCGTCGGCCGGTTCCTCGATCGGCTCGAGGTCTCGAGCTGCTCGCTGGTCGTCCACGACTGGGGTTCGGTCGGGCTGATCGAGGCTCAGCGCCGCCCCGAACGGATCCGCAGGCTCGTCGTGATCAACGCGGTGCCGCTGCTTCCGGGATACCGCTGGCACTGGATCGCCCGCTACCTGTGGCGCGTCCCGGTGATCGGGGAGCTGTCGAACCTGACCGCGACTCGCCCGGCGCTGCGGCTGATCTCGCGTCAGGCGACGCCGCGCCCCGGGCCCATGCCGCCCGAGTTCATCGAGATGGCGGTGCGCGACCGTCCGCGGGGCACCTGGCCCGAGGCGCTGGCGCTGTACCGCTCGGCCGCCCCGGAGCGGCTCGCGGCGGCGGGGGAGCGCCTCGGCGAAGTCGACTGCCCCGCGCTCGTGGCCTGGGGAACCCGCGATCCCTACCTGCCGGCCGCCTTCGGGCGTGCCTACGCCGAGCGGCTGCCCCGGGCCGAGCTGCTCGAGCTCGACGACGCGGGCCACTGGCCGTGGCTCGAGCGCCCGGACCTGATCGAACGTGTGTGCGCCTTCCTGCGCGACTGAACACCGTAACCGGACGTTTACAATCGTCGCCGGTGCGCACTCTCGTCTCCCGTATCGACCGACTGCTCCCGAAGGGGATCCTCGACGCCTGCGTCCAGTTCGGGCTCTTCTTCGTCGCCTACAACGGCTACCAGGTCGTCCGCGGGATCACCGACTCCGGCAGCATCGCCGCGTTCGCCCACGCCCGCCAGGTCATCGACCTCGAGCATTCCCTGGGCGCCTTCTTCGAGCCCGGGTTCCAGCAGGCGCTGATCGCCCACGCCTCGTGGCTCGTCGACTTCGCCAACTTCATGTACCTGAACTCGCATTTCGTGATCACCACGGCGTTCCTCGTCTGGCTCTACCTGTTCCGCAACGAGCACTTCTACTTCGTCCGCAACATGTTCGTGGTCGCGATGGGCATCGCCCTGGTCGGCTACGCGCTCTACCCGACCGCCCCGCCGCGGCTGTTCCCGGGGTTCGGCTTCACCGACACGATCGCGACCTTCACCGGGGTCGCCCAGGACTCGCAGACCGCGAGCCTGCTGGTGAACAAGTACGCGGCCGTGCCCAGCATGCACATCGCCTTCTCGCTGATGATCGCGGTGCCGGCCGCGGCGCTCTGCCGGAACGCGATCGCGCGCACCCTGTGGTCGGCCTATCCGCTGCTCATCCTCTTCGTCATCGTCGCCACCGGGAACCACTTCTGGTTCGACGCCGTCGCCGGTGCCGCCGTCGCCTGCCTCGCCGCGGTCGCCGCCCGCCAGCTCGCCCGGCTGCGCCCGCGAGCCTGGTCGTGGCCGGACGAGTCGGCCCGCGAGGCGACCGTCTGATTTAGGCACGAATCTCGACCGCGCGCCCACAACCCAAGACCGCGGCAGAGTGGCGCGGATATGCCCGCAACCGGTTGATCGAGTCGCGGCTGACCCCGAACACGATCTCGCTCACCGGCCTGATCCTCAACCTGGCCGCCGCGGGGCTCGTGCTCGGCGACCTGTACTTCCTCGGTGGGATCGCGTTCATCGTCGGCTCGATCATGGACACGCTCGATGGCCGCTACTCGCGCATGTCGGGGAAGGGGACCCAGTTCGGCGCCTTCCTCGACTCGACCCTCGACCGGATCGAGGAGGGCGTGGTGCTGACGGCGGTCGCCTACCAGTTCGCTGACGCCGGCGACGCGGTCCCGGCGGCCGCCTGCGTGTTCGTCGTCCTCGGCTCGCTGATGGTCTCCTACACCCGGGCCAGGGCGGAGGCGCTCGGCGTCGAGTGCAAGGTGGGAATCGCGACCCGCCCCGTGCGCGTGGTGCTACTTTCCATCGGCCTCGTGTTCGGCGCGGGCGATCTGATCTCCGACGTCAACCTGCTGCCGGCTTCGATCTACACGATGGCCGCGTTGACCGCGTTCACGGTCGGCCAGCGCGTCTGGCACGTGCGCGGCGAGCTCAAGGCGCTCGAGGGCTCCGAACCTGTAACCAAACCCTGAATTCCGGGTAGTTCGCCTTCCACCCGCCCGCTTCCTGGAGGATGCGCAACACATGAGCGAAACCAACGGCCACGCCGACGGAGCGACCACAAACGGGCACCGCGCCGACGACGGCAAGGTCCGCGTCGCGATCGTCGGAGTCGGCAACTGCGCCAACGCCTTCATCCAGGGCGTCGAGTACTACAAGGACGCCGATGCGGCCGACCAGGTCCCGGGCCTCATGCACGTCGACCTCGGCGGCTACCACGTCCGCGACATCGAGTTCGTCGCCGCCTTCGACATCGATGCCGAAAAGGTCGGCAAGGACCTGTCGGAGGCGATCTGGTCGGGCCAGAACGACACGATCAAGTTCGCCGAGGTCCCGGAGCTCGGGGTCGAGGTCAAGCGCGGGATGACCCACGATGGCCTCGGCAAGTACCTGAAGCAGAAGATCACCAAGGCGCCGGGCGAGACCGCCGACATCGTCGGCACGCTCAAGGAAACCAAGGCCGACGTGCTCGTCTGCTACCTGCCGGTCGGCTCCGAGATGGCGACCAAGTGGTACGTCGAGCAGGCGCTCGAGGCCGGGGTCGGCTTCGTCAACTGCCTGCCGGTGTTCATCGCCCGTGAGGACTACTGGGACAAGCGCTTCAACGAGCATGGGCTGCCGATCATCGGCGACGACATCAAGTCGCAGGTCGGGGCGACGATCGTCCACCGCGCCTTGGCGCGGCTGTTCCACGATCGCGGCGTGCATATGGCGCGCACCTCTCAGCTCAACGTCGGCGGGAACATGGACTTCTTCAACATGCTCGAGCGCGAGCGACTCGACTCCAAGAAGGAGTCGAAGACCAACGCCGTGACCTCGATCATGGGCCACGAGCTGCCCGCCGACGACGTCCACGTCGGCCCCTCCGACTACGTCCCGTGGCTCACGGACCGCAAGTGGGCGCACATCCGGCTCGAGGGCCAGAGCTTCGGCGACGTGCCGCTGAACGTCGAGCTCAAGCTCGAGGTCTGGGACTCGCCGAACTCGGCCGGGATCGTGATCGACGCGGTGCGGATCATCAAGCTGGCGCTCAACGACGGGATCGCCGGCCAGCTCGACGGCCCCTCCAGCTACCTGATGAAGTCGCCGCACACGCAGCGGCCCGACGACGAGGCGCGTGAGCTCACCGACGAGTTCATCGCCGAGCACGCCCGCAAGGCGCCGGCTCAGCGGGCGACGGAGCTCGCGACCGAGACTGCGGAGTAACTCGCGCCACGTCCTCCGCTCTCGCTTGAATCAATTGGCCGCGGCTACGCCGCGGCCTTTTTTTTCTGCTTCCGCGTCCGGGCGTGCGCGGCGCCAGATGGGTCGTGGGATAGTCCTTGAGAGAGGGTGGTGCGCGGGCGGGTGTGGCTGATCCCGCGCTTCGTGCGACGCGAGCGACACGGATCCGTGACGCCGACGCGACCGCCGAGCCCCCGCCGTGCCGAGCGTCACCTTGACCACCGTATGGGTGGCTGAGGTGCCACTCGGCAGAGCCGTGCGAGCAGAGCGCGCGAGAGACGCCACGAACGTCACACAAGGCGCACGCGACCGTCTACCCCTCACTGACAAACCCGGTCGGCGTCGCGCCGCACGCTCCGGGTCGGCGGAGCGCCGGGTCCCGCTTCGCGACGCAAGCCGCCCCTCGGTGAGGTCCGTCACACGCGGGAATGAACCCCGCCGGCCGCCGTCCTCGGGATCAGTGACCACACCACTCACCCAAGGAGGACTCATGAAGCACACGCGAATCGCGGCCGTTGCGGCCGCAGTCGCAGCGAGCGCGGCGCTGGCGTCGGAGGCGAGCGCCGCCCCGGTCGTCACCCAGGCGACCGGCGCGAACACGGCGGCGATCCAGGCCGCCGTGGACTCGTTCCGCAATCAGCTCGGCGACGACAACGCCGGCGACCCGCCCGCCGCGGACGGGCGGCGCCAGATCAACTGGGACGCGGTCCCGGACCAGCGCTCGGCACCGTCGTTCATGCCGGAGAACAACTTCCGCAACCGCGGCGCCCTGTTCGCGACGCCCGGTACGGGGTTCGAGGTCTCCGGCGACGACGATGACGACTCCGGCGTCCCGGACGCCGACCCGGACCTGGTCGAGTTCACCGACGTCAACCCGACCTACTCGACCGCGCTCGCGCCGTTCTCGCCCGAGCGGCTGTTCGCGCCGATCGGCAGCAACGTCACCGAGACGCGCTTCGTCGTCCCGAACACGAACACCACCGCCGACACCAGTGGCATCGGGGTCGTGTTCGCCGACGTCGATACCGCCTCGCAGACCCAAATCGAGCTCCTGGCCCCGGACGGCCAGAGCCTCGGCACCTACGCGGCCCCGGCCGCCCCTGGCAACGGGCGCCTCTCGTTCCTCGGGGTGCGCTACGACGCGGGCGAGCGGATCGCGCTGGCGAGGATCACCACCGGTGCGGCCCCCCTCGGCCTCGACGACGTCACCCAGGGCGGTCCCGCCGACATCGTCGCGATGGACGACATCATCTACGGCGAGCCGCAGGCGACCCCTCCCGCTCAGCCGGGTCCTGTCGAGCCCGATCCCGTCGAGCCGCCCGACACGCGGGCGCCCGACGTGACCGTCAAGGGCGCGAAGAGCAAGGTCGAGCTCGAGTCGCTGCTCGACGGGCTCGATCTGACGATCTCGTCCGACGAGCCGGCGGCCTACGAGGCCAGCCTGCTCGCCTCGGCGAAGTCGGTCGAGATCGCGCGCAAGAGCGAGGTCGTGCTGGCGTCGAAGTCGACGGCGAGGACGGCTGACGACCGCGAGCTCACCCTGAAGCCCAAGCGCAAGCTGCTCAAGCAGACTCCGCGCAAGTTCAAGGTCGAGCTGCGGATCGAGGCGACCGACGCCGCGGGCAACACCGCGACCTATCGCAAGTCGATCAAGGTCAGCGCCTGACCGACCCCCCGCCGCCGCACCGTGCCCGGCAGTCAGCCGGGCACGGTGGCGCCGGGGCTCTCCGCGCTCACTCGCCGAGCGCCTCAGCCACCCGCTCACGGCCGCGATGCAGGCGGCTCATGATCGTTCCCTCGCGGGTCCCGAGCGCGCGCGCCGCCTCGCGATAGCTGAGCCCGGCGAGATCGACCGCGACCACGGCGTCGCGGTACTCGGGCTGCAGCCGGGCGACCGCCGCCAGCACTTCATGGGCCTCGACCGAGGCCTCGAGCGCCGCCGGAGCCGGGCGGTCGATGGCGGCGACGTCCGTCTTCGCGCCGAGCAGCTCCGGCTTGCGGGCCCGTTCGCGCAGCCGGCTGTAGTGGAGGTTGCGCAGCACGCCGACCAGATAGGCGAGGTCGTCCGAAGAGCGGATCAGCCGCGGCTTTCGCAGCACCTGGAGGCATGTCTCCTGGACCAGGTCCTCGGCCTCGTCGGCGGAGCCGCAGATTCCCAGCGCCGCCCGGTAGAGGCGATCGAGGTGCGTCGAGAGGCGCTCGGGATTGAGCCTGCGGGTGGAGGCGATCATCCGCCGCTCGGCGCCGCCGGGGTCAGAACGCGACCGCCCCGTCGCCCTTCCAGGCGGCGAGCTCGAGCAGGCTCCGGCGCGGCACGCCGGCGCCCGAGAGCACGCAGGTGTGACCGTCGCGCAACCAGGTGACCACGGTCCGCCCACCGTCGTCCGTGACCGCGAGATCGACCCCGTCGACCGTGGTCGTGGCGGCATCCGGGACGCGCTCGAGCGGCTCGCCGGAGACGATGGTGTAGGCGATCTGCCCGCCGTCCTTGTCGTAGTAGACGGTGGTCGCGTCGCGGTCGCCGATCCGGTCGGTCCGCTCGCCGCTCGCCCGCCAGCCGAACTCCGCCGACCAGTCGGGGAACGCGAGTCCCTCCGCCTCGGCGGCGAGCAGGGTCGGTTGGTCGGGCCGCGTCTGGGGCGCCGGGGAGCTCGCCGGGAGCGCGGCGAGTTCGGCGGCCTCGTCGAGCGTCGGCGCGGTGGCACCGCCGGCGAGCAGGACGACCGCGAGAGCGACCGCCGCCACCGCTGCCGCGGCGCCCGCCCACGCGAGCGGGGCGATCCGGCGTCGTGCCGGCTCCCGGGCCTCCGCCTCGACCCGGGCGCGCAGGCTCGCCGGGGCCGCCAGCTCGATTGCGCCCAGCGCGGTCACCGCGCGCCGCTGGCGACGCAGGCTCTCGCGCAGCGCCGATGAGGCGCCGACGCGGGCCTCGAGCCGCGCCGCGCGCCCGGCGGCCAGCGCACCGTCGGCGAGCGCGGTCAGCTCGCGCCGATCACGTTCGCTGGGGCTGTCGTCGCGCGCGGGCGCCATCGGGGTCGTCTACGAGGACGCTAACGGGCGCTGGTTCATTCCCACGGCCACCTATCCTGGGGCCGTGCCCGCTCGCGAGCGCCTCTCGGTGGTCCAGGTCACCCCGCTCCCCTGGGGCGCGCGCCACGAGGTCAACGAGTTCGTCGCCCGCACTTCGGCCGAGCTCGCCGAGCGCGGCCACCGCGTGCTCATCGCGGCCCCGTCGGAGTCGCGCCGCGCCGTGCGCGAGACGCGGCGCGTGCTCGCCGCCGCCACGACCCGTCCCGGGGCGGTCTTCGACGCCGGCGCGAACGGGTCCGCGGGCGCCGACGGCGTCCCGGTGCTCGCCCTGGGCAGCGGCATCGCCCTGCCCCGGGGACCGCGCCCGCGGGCGGCACCCGTGCCCGTCGACATCAGCCGCGCGCTCGAGCAGCTGCTCGGCGGGATCGACCTCGACGTCGTCCACGTGCACGACCCGTTCGCCCCCAGCGTCAGCTCAGCGGCGCTGCGCCACTCGCGCTCGCTGAACGTCGGCAGCTTCTACGAGCCCAGCGAGCGGACGCTCTCGACCCAGGTCGCGCGGCCGCTGGTCGAGATCTTCCTCGGCCGGCTCGACGCCCGAACGACGAGCTGCGGGGCGACCGAGGAGCTGATGAAGCGCTTCTTCCCCGGTCCCTACGAGCGGGTCGAGCCCGGGGCCGACCACGACGTCGAGCCCTGGTGGCCGACCGACGCCGCGGCCGAGGGCGAGCGGCCGGCGCGGATCGCCTTCTGCGTCGACGAGGAACGCGGCGCGCTGCGACTGTTCCTGCGCGCGATCCGCCGCCTGCAGCCCGCCGACGACTGGGAAGCGGCCGTCTGGGCGCCGGACCCGAGTGAGGTCCGCGTGTCACAGAAGCTGCGCCGGCGGCTTCGCGTCGTCGGCCCGCGCCAGACCTCGCCCCAGGCGCTGATCGCGGGCGCCGACCTGCTCGTCGCCGCCTCCGGCGGACCCCGGCTCGCTCCCGACCTCGTCCGACAGGCACTCGCCTCGGAGACGGTCCCGGTCTGCTCCCAACTGCCGCTCTACAACGAGCTCACCCGCGACGGCGAGCTCGGCCTGCTGTTCCAGCCCGGGGACGCGATCACCCTCGCGGGCCAGATCGAGCGGCTGCTCGCCAGCCCGGCCCTGCGCCGCGAGCTCGTCCGCACGGCGCGCGGCACGGTCCGCGACTGGGGCGCGGTCACCGACCAGGTCGAGGGGATCTACGAGCGGATCTGCGCCCGCCGCCACGACCCGCGCGGCAACCCCGAGCTCCGCCGCAGGGTCGCGCGCCGACGCGAGATCCACGTCGACCTGCACATGCACACGGACCACTCCTCCGACTGCGCGACCCCGGTCGAGACGCTGCTCGCGACCGCGCGCGAGGCCGGCCTCGGGGCGATCGCGATCACCGACCACAACGAGGTCACCGGCGCGCTCGCCGCGGCGGAGATCGCCGAGGAGTTCGGGGTCAAGGTGATCGTCTCCGAGGAGGTGAAGACCGCCGAGGAGGGCGAGGTGATCGGCCTCTTCCTGCAGCAGAAGATCGAGCGCGGGATGACGATGGCGGAGACGATCGCCGAGATCCGGCGCCAGGGCGGGCTGGTGTACGTGCCGCATCCCTTCGACCGCCTGCACTCGGTGCCCGACTACGAGCACCTGCTGGAGATCGTCGAGGAGATCGACATTCTCGAGGTCTTCAACCCGCGGGTCGCCCTGAGCGCCTTCAACGAGGAGGCCGAGCGGTTCGCGGCCAAGTACCGGATCGTCCCCGGCGCCGGCTCCGACAGCCACGTCGCCCAGGGGCTCGGCAGCGTGATGATCCGCGTGCACGACTTCGACGGGCCCGAGGAGTTCCTCGAGTCGATGCGCGACGCCGACATCGTCCGCAAGAAGCGCAACCTCGTCTACGTCCAGACGCTGAAGCTGCTGCAGACGGGCGGCGGCCGGGGCGGCCGGAGGACGGCATCGAGGGCGGGCAAGGCCTGATGCAGGGGCCGCAACCGGCAGGAGGGCGGCCCGAGCCGTCAAAGAAAGCCGACGGCTCGGGAAGCGGGCCTCGAGGACCCACCGTGCCGACTACCGACGACGAGATCAGAGAGAAGTACCTCGAGCGGGCGATCCGCGAGCTCAACCAGCTCACGCATCGTCTCCAGGACTGCTCGCACTGCCCGCGCGGCAACCTGATGCCCGTGCTCGGCTCGGGGCATCCGCAGGCCGACATCATGCTGCTCAAGTTCGCGCCCACGGCGGCCGAGATCGAGGAGGGTGTCGCCTTCTACGGCCGCTCCGGCAACGCCCTGATGAAGAGCTTCAAGCGGCTCGGGATCGACCCGCTGGCGGTCTACGGGACGCTGTGCGTGAAGTGCCCGGTCTCCGACCCGGCGCTGGCGGCGGGCGAGTGCGTGGAGCGCGTGGTCGAGGAGCTGGCGATCGTCCAGCCTCGCTGCATCGTCGTGATCGGCGAGCGGGCGCTCGAGACGCTGAACGAGCTCGGCGTGCCGATGTCCCGCGAGCTCGACCCCGACCTGGGCGAGATCCAGAAGCTGACCCCGACGATCGACGCCCTCTACGTCCCCGAGATCGACGAGGCGCTCGACGCAGAGGAGCCCAAGCGCGAGTTCTGGCGGTCGTTCCGCACCCTCGGCGACTGGTACGCCGACCTGCCGCCTTACTAGGGCCCAGGCGTCGAGGTCCTCAACCGAGTATCGGGCTCCGCCTACGGAGCAGCAGCCTCCGCGACCGCGCCCATCGCCTCGATCGTCGCGCTGGCCAGGCCCCGGACCACGGTCACGTCGAGCGCCTCATATTGCGCGAGCAGGAGCTCCGCCTCGTCGCGGCCGGCGGCGGCGACCCCGACCGTGCCCTCGGGCTCGCCGAGACGGTCGAAGTGGTTGCGGTAGCCGTCGTGGAGGTCGCGGTAGAACGACTCCTCCTTCGCCAGCCGCCCGCGGGCGTCCTCGCCGACGGCGACGCGCACGTAGCCGAACACGGGCGGCGGCTCGCGCGGAACGTCACCGGCGCCCGACTCGACGTTCAGCCGACTCGAGGCTGCGAAGTCCGGGGTCATCCAGTTGAAGAAGGCGCCGTCGTAGGACGAGCCCGCGAGCCTGGACATCTTCGGGCCCATCGCGGCGAGCACCAGGCGCACGCCGGGGATCTGCTCGCGGAGATCTCCGAGCGCGGAGCGCATCGTGGTCAGCGGCCGCTTGTCGAAGCCCGCCCCGACCCCCAGCCAGAGCCGCTCGCGGTCGATCCCGAGGCGGTCGATGTGGCCGTCGATCTCCGCCGGCTGATGGCGGTCGAGAGCCATCACCGCAACACCGAGCTCGAGCGCCGGCGCCGCCTCGGAGAACGTCTTCAGGGTCTCGAGCCCGAGCGCCCCGGGATGGTCGTTGGACCACATCGACGCGTAGCCGAGCTCCGCGCAGCGAGCCGCCAGCGGTCCGGCGACCTCGGCGTCGAGCCCCGCCGCGACCCCGAATCCGCGGCTCATCGCTCGAGCACCGCGACGCACTCGATGTGCGGCGTCTGCGGGAACATGTCGACGGGCTTCACGCGCCGCAGGGTATAGCCGGCCTCGACGATCTGGGCCGCGTTCGGGGCCAGCGTCGTCGGGTTGCAGGAGACGTAGACGATCCGCGGCGCCTGGCACTCGAGCAGCCTCCGGACGACCTTCTTCGAGAGCCCGGAGCGCGGCGGATCGACCACCACCACGTCAGGCCGTCCCGCCTGCTCAAGCAGCGGCGCGATCCCGAGCCGGGCGTCGGCGCAGACGAAGCGCGCGTTCTCGATCCCGTTCGCGGCGGCGTTGTGCTCGGCGTCGGCGACCGCCTCCTCGACCGCCTCCAGGCCCCAGACCTCCGCCGCCTGGCCGGCGAGCGAGAGCCCGATCGTGCCGATCCCGCAATAGAGGTCGAAGACGAGCTCGCGACCCTCGAGCCCGGCGAGCTCGCCGGCGGTCGCGTACAGACGCTCCGCCATCTCGGTGTTGGTCTGCAGAAAGGCTCCGTGCGAGAGCCGCAACCGCAGCCCGCCGAGCTCCTCGGCGAGATACTCCTCCCCGAGCACCCCGGTGGGGCCGTCGGTGCCGCCCGACGGCCCCTCGATGACCGTGTGCAGGTCGACGGGCGGCCGCGGGATCTCCTCCGGCGAGGTCACCAGGCGGGTCTGGATCTGACCGGTCCGGCGGCCCTCGCGGACGACGAGGTTGCGCAGGGCGCCGGTCTGCGCGCGGCTGTCGTGGGCGGTGAGGCCGTGGCCGTGCCCCCATTCGCGGACCGCGTTGCGAGCCGCGTTGTTGGCCTCCGAGGCGAGCATGCAGTCGTCGACGTCGACGATCTCCGCCCAGCTGCCGCGTTTGTGGAAGCCGAGCACGAGCTTGCCCGGGCGCTCGCCGAAGCTGTACTCGAGCTTGTTGCGGTAGCGCCACTCGTCGATCGCGGGCTCGATCGGGTCGAGCTCGAACCCGTCGAGGCGCCCGATGCGACGCAGGGCCTCGTCGACCTGGTCGCGCTTGTGGACGAGCTGGCGCTCGTAGGCCATCCCCTGCCATGGCGCGCCCGGGCAGGGCTCGCCCTCGTGCAGGCAGCGCTCGGCGATCCGATCCGCGCTCGGGCGCAGGAGCTCGACCGCGGTCCCCTCGGCGTAGTCGCGGCGCGCCCGCGTCAGCCGGGCCCTGACCCGATCGCCGGGCAGCGCACCGCTGACGAAGACGACGTACCCGTCCGCGCGCGCGACGCCGCGCCCGCCCTGGGCGAGCGAATCGATCTCGAGCTCGAGCTCCTCGCCCCGGTGGGCGCGCGTTCCGGTGGTGCTCACGCGCCTATGGTGGCAGCGCTACCGCTCTAGCTGTGACTCGATCGAGTCCAGGACGCCCTTGCGGGCCTTGCCGCGCTTCTCCTGGGTCCGGACCTTGCGCAGGTCGGCCTTGTTCATGTCCTTGAGTCTCGACTTGACCTGCGCCGCCGTGAGCTGGTCGTAGCCCGTGATCGGCGGGCCAGGCGCGCCGGCCCGGCGGCGGACCCGGTCGGCGCCGGCCAGCGGCTTGTCGGCGGCGTCCCGGGCCGCGCGCCCGACGCGCTCCGCCGCGCGAGTCGCCTGCTTGCGGGTAGAGGTCCCGCGGCTCTCGAGCTCCCGGCGCGCCTTCGAGGTGCGCGTCTCGGTCTCCTTGCGCGCCTGCTTGAGCAGCTTCTCGAGGTCACGGATCAGCTCGTCGGTCGACTTGCGGCTTCGGCTGACGAGCTTCGAGACGAGCTCGTTGGCGTCCGAGCGCGTCATCCGGCCACGCTTCACCGCGTCGTCGACGACCTCTTGGATCCGGTCGCGCGAGAGGGTGACGCTGCGCTCGAGCGCGTCGCGGAAGGCCTGCACGCTCTTGTCCGAGCGGCCCGCGGAGGCGCGGGTCGCCGACGGCCGCTTGCTCTTGGACCGGCTCGCCGACGAGCGGCTCGAGGCGGAGCGGCTCGAGGCGGAGCGGCTCGAGGCGCGCCCGCCGCCCGAAGCGCGTTTCGCCTTGGGCTTGGTCGCCGCGCGCTTGCGCGCGCCGCCTGTGTGACTTCGAGCCGCCGGACCTGGTCGCCATCTGAAACTCCTCACCTCGGGGTGCGGGGGACAAGCTGACTATCTCATTAACGGCGTCGCTCGGTGGCGGCCCCCGCCAACCGCAGAAAAAGCTTCAGCCGTTCAGGCGGAAGGTCGCGGTTACCGGAGCGTGGTCGGAGAGGCGCAGCGCGCGCTCGCCGTCGCGGACCTCGCGGCGATCCGGCGGCCAGGCGGCGGGCGGCTCGGCGATCTCGAGCCCGGCGGCGAGCAGGTGGTCGAGCGAGCCCGGAGCGGTTGGCGCTCGCAGTCCGAAGCCCTGCTCGAGAACCGCGAACACGCCGCTCTCGCGCGGGCGCAGGTTGAGATCGCCGCCGAGCAGCAGCGGGGTCGCGCCGGCCCAATCGATCGCGGTCGACGCGGCGTGCTGGACCTCGGCCTCCGCATGCGCGCGCAGGGCGGACCCGGCGCTGGCGTGCAGGTTGGCCACGCAGACCTCGGCTGCGAAGCCGGCCGGGAGCGCCCGGGTGAACGCCATCACGCGCCGCTCGGGCCGCGGGCCCGCCGCGAGCACGAGCTCGCGGCGCTCGAGCACCGCGCCGCGGACCAGGGTGAGGTTCGACCCGCCCTCGTTGGAGGCGATCAGGTCGGGGTTGACGCGGGCGATCGCCGAGCGCAGCCAGCCGAGCGAATTGCGCGAGGTGAGCACCCCGTGCGCCTCGGCCCCGGCCGCGGCGGCGAGCGGCTGCGCCCAGCGCGGAGGGCACTCTTGGAGCAGGGCGACGTCCCACTCGGCCCCGGTCAGTACCCCGGCGAACGCGTCGTAGAGGTCGCGGTTCACCTGTACGTGGGTCGCGTTGCGCTCGCTCACCCGCAGCAGTCGCGACCGCCAGGTGAAGAGCGCGGGGTCCGGCGGCCGGTCGCGGCCGTGGTAGAGGTTCCAGGTCAGGGCGCGGAGTGCCACGGCCCATAGAATGCCCTGCTTGAAGGCGGTCCCGCGGCATTTTCTCACCGGCGAGGAGCTCTCCTCCGCCGAGCTCGAAGCGTTGCTCGCCCGGGCGGCGGAGCTCAAGCGGGGGCGCGGCCGGGGCCTGGGCGCCGAAGCGCTCGCGCGCAAGTCGGTCGCCCTCTACTTCGAGTTTCCCTCCACTCGGACCCGGGTCTCGTTCGGCGTTGGAGTCGCAGAGCTCGGCGCGCATCCGCTCCCGCTGCGCGCCGATGAGCTGCAGCTCGGTCGGGGCGAGTCGATCGGCGACACCGCGAGGATCCTCTCCGGCTACCTGCACGCGATCGTGATCCGCTCGGGCTCGCACGAGACCGTGGTCGAGCTCGCCGAGGGCGCCTCGATCCCGGTGATCAACGGCCTCACCCCGTTTCACCACCCGTGCCAGGCGCTCGCCGACCTGCTCACCCTGCGCGAGCGCTTCGGCGGTCTCGAGGGCGTCGTGCTCGCCTACGTCGGCGACGGCAACAACGTCGCCCGCTCGCTCGCGATCCTCGGGCGGACGGCCGGGGTCGAGGTCCGGGTGGCGACTCCGCCCGGGTACGAGCTCGAGCCGGGGCTGGCGGCGATCCAGACCAACGACCCGCGCGAGGCGGCGAGCGGCGCCGACGCTCTCTACACGGACGTCTGGGTGAGCATGGGCGACGAGCGCGAGGCCGAGCGCCGTGCCGACCTCGGCCCCTACGCGCTCGACGAGGAGCTCCTGGCGCTCGGCTCCGAGCGGGCGATCGCGCTTCACTGCCTCCCGGCGCACCCCGGAGAGGAGATCTCCGAGGGTGTGCTCTACGGCGAGCGCTCGGCGGTCTGGGATCAGGCCGAGAACCGCCTGCACGCCCAGAAGGCGCTGCTCGAGCTGCTGGTCGGCGACGCTTGACATTCAGATACCGTCGGTATTAGAATACCGGGGGTATGGAAAAGCGACTGACCAGGACCGAGCAGACCACCCTCAACCGCTCGCGGATCCTGAGCGCGGCGCGGCGGGTCTTCCTCGAGCGCGGGTACCAGGGCGCGACGCTGGAGCAGATCGCCGAGGAGGCCGGATTCACGAAGGGGGCGGTCTACTCGCGGTTCGCGGGCAAGGCCGACCTCTTTCTCGCCCTGCTCGAGACCCGGATCGCCGAGCGGGCGCAGGAGAACGCCGAGCTCGGCGAGGGCCTCGCCGGCGACCGTGCGGTCGCGAGGCTGATCGAACACGTCAGCGAGGTGAGCCGGATCGAGCCCGAGTGGCCGCTGCTGGTGATCGAGTTCCGCGTGCACGCGGCCCGCGACGAGGCGCTCAACCGGCGCTACGCGGCCCTGCACGAGCGCACGGTCGAGGCGCTCGCCGACCTCTTCGCCTCGCTCTACGAGCGCGCCGGCGACGAGCCGCCGTTGCCGCCGCGCCGGATGGCCGAGGTGATGCTGGCGGTCGGCACCGGCACCGACCTCGAGCTGGCCGCCAACCCCGAGGCGCTCGGCGGCGACCTGGCCGCGGAGGTGCTCGCCGACGTCGTAACCCGCAAGCGGTCCGGCGCCCGGGCCGGGAGCGCCGCGTGACCACGCGGGCCCCGGCCGCGGTCGAGGCGATGATCGCCGCGGTCGGCTCGGAGTTCGATGCGCGGATCCCGGCGCAGGCCGACCGGCTGGGCTGGGACGCGGAACGGCTTTCGGCGCATCAGCGCGACCTCCTGCGACAGCTGCTCGCGACGGCGATCGAGCGCTCGCCGTTTCACGCCCGGCGCCTGGGCGGCATCGACCCGCGGACGTTCGAGCTCGCCGACCTGCCGCGGCTGCCGGTGATGACGAAGACGGAGATGATGGAGGCGTTCGACGAGGTCGTGACCGACCGGAGGCTCGGTCGGCGCATGGTCGAGGAGCATCTGGCGGCCTCGACCGAGACCCCGAGCCTGCTGCTCGACGAGTACGTCTGCCTGGCCTCGGGCGGCAGCTCCGGCCTGCGGGGTGTCTTCGTGCACAGCTCCGGCGAGTACGCGGACTTCGGCGCCTCGATCATGCGGCGGGCCTGGGCCCGGCTGGCGGCCCTGGGCGGTGCGCCGCAGGGCGTCCCCGTCGCCCTGGTCGCGGCCGCCTCCCCGATCCACTCCACCGGCCTCGGCGCCGCCATCGTCAAGGAGGGGCCGTTCCGGTTCGAGGGTGCCCCGGCAACGGCCTCGATCGAGCGGATCATTGAGCTCCTCGAGCGGATCTCGCCGGCGTTGCTGATGGGCTACCCGGGCAAGCTGGCGGAGCTCGCGCGCGAGCGCGAGGCCGGCCGGCTCGCGATCTCGCCGCTGGCGGTGAGCTCGACCAGCGAGCCGCTCACCCCCGAGCTCCGCGCGGCGATCGAGTCCGGGTTCGGGGTCCCGGTGGTCGACCAGTTCGCCTCCACGGAGGGTCTGGTCGGCGCCAGCGATCCGGGCGGCACGGCGCTCACCTTCGCCTCCGACATGTGCATCGCCGAGCCGGTCGACGCGGACGGCAGGCCGGTCGGCGCGGGGGAGACGTCGGCCAGGGTGCTGGTCACGAACCTGCACAACCTGACCCAGCCGATGATCCGCTACGAGCTCACCGACCGCTTCACGCCCGAGTCGAAGCCGGGCGAGGGATGGCTGCGGGCGCGGGTCGCAGGGCGGGCCGACGAGGTGTTCCGCTACGGCGAGGTGTTCGTGCATCCGCACGCGATCCGCAGCCCGCTCGTCGCCGCGGCGGTGCGCGAGCACCAGGTCCGCCAGACCGCCGACGGGGTCGAGGTCGCCGTGGTCGGCGAGGCGGGACTCGACGAGAGGGGGCTCGCGTCGGCGATCGAGGCCGTGCTCGCGGCCGCCGGCCTGCGGCGGCCGCAGGCGACGGTCCGGGTCGTCGAGACGATCCAGCGCGACCCGGTGACGGGCAAGACCCGCCGGTTCGTCCCGATCGGTCGGGACTGACGGCGCCGGGCGCCGAACCCGGAGCCGCACGAGGCAGGCCCAGCCGGCTCGATAGCCCCGCCGAGAATCGAACTCGAATTTCAGGCGTGAAAGGCCTGCGTCTTAGACCATTAGACCACGGGGCCGTGGAGTGCTGAGTCTAGGCACGATGCCGTGCGTCATTCCGCACCGACGGGCCTTGTCGTCCATCTTCCACCGGCCGAACATCTGTTCGTGGCGGCACCGAAGCCGATTGAGCGCGCGGAGGCCCGTCGGCTCCGTCGCGAGGAGGGAATGGCGATCAAGCGCATTGCCGCGCGCCTCGGTGTCTCGCCGGCGAGTGTCCTCTGCTGGACGAACGACATCGAGCTCACCCCGGAACAGCACGAGCGGAACATCCGAGGACCACACGGGCCCCAGAGTCGCGACGTCGTCAGGAAACGGACCGATGGGATCAAGCGGGCAGGCCGGGTCCGCCGAGCGCGGTACCAGCAGGGCGGGCGTGCCGCGGCCCGCGCCGGCAATCCCCTCCATCAGGCCGGGTGCATGCTCTACTGGGCTGAGGGAGAAAAGGCGAGGAACACGGTCAAGCTGTGTAACTCGGATCCGAATTTGCTCGCGTTGTTCCGGCGCTTTCTCGTCAGCGGCCTCGGCGTCGACCCGGCTCGGTTGAGACTGCGGCTTCACGTCTATCTCGGCAATGACCTGACTATCCAGGAGATCGAGGATTACTGGCTCGAGCTGCTCGACTTGCGTCGAAGCTGTCTGACGAAGCACGCGATCAATCCGCTGCCCACCTCTAGCGCCGGGAGGAAGAAGCACAAGCTCCCGTACGGAGTCGCCACCTTGACGCTGCACTCGACCGAAGTCGTTCAGCACATCTACGGCGCGATCCAGGAGTACGCCGGTTTCGACGAGCCGCGCTGGCTCGACGGCCCTCCGCGCAGACGGCGCGCCGCCTGAAGACCCTCCGCCGGGTTTGACGCTCGGCGTCCGGGGATATGTGCCGCTAAGCGGTCTCGACGGGAGGAGCGTCATGTACGAGCAAGTGTTCGACCCGGTGAGCAATTCGCTCGGCGTGAGCACGATCTTCGCGGCGCTGCCGCTGATCTCCCTGTTCGTCTTGCTCGGGGTCTTCCGGGTTACCGCCTGGCTCTCCGGGCTGATCTCGCTCGCGGTCGCGATCGCGGTCGCGGTGATCGTCTACGACGTGCCCTTTGGGCAATCCCTCGACATGGGCGCCGAGGGCGCGGCGTTCGGGCTCTTTCCGATCATGTGGATCGTGGTCAACGCGATCTGGATCTACAACATGACCGAGTTCACAGGGCACTTCGCGGTCCTGCGGCGGTCGTTCGCGACGATCTCCGACGACCAGCGGATCCAGGCCATCATCATCGCCTTCGCCTTCGGCGCCCTGATCGAGGGCCTGGCGGGGTTCGGAACCCCGGTCGCGATCACCTCGGTGATGCTGATGGCGCTCGGCTTCAAGCCGCTCAAGGCAGCGGCGCTCTCGCTGATCGGCAACACCGCCCCGGTTGCCTTCGGCTCGATCGCGACCCCGATCGTCACCCTTGCCTCACAGACCGAGCTGCCATTCGACGACCTCGGGGCGATGGTCGGCCGCCAGACCCCGTTCCTGGCCCTGATCGTGCCCCTGATCCTGGTCGCTGTGGTCGACGGCAAGCGCGGCATGCGCCAGACCTGGCCCGCGGCGCTGGTCGCTGGGGTCACGTTCGCGATCGCGCAGTTCGTCTGCTCGAACTACGTGTCGGTCGAACTCACCGACATCATCGCGGCGCTCGTCTCTACCATCGCCCTGGTCGGCTTCCTGCGCGTGTGGAAGCCGTCGCAGCCGCTGCTCACCGAGCCCACCGGCGGGCCGCTCCCGACGATCGCCGGCGCTTCGGGCCACGACGCGGCGCTCGAGCGCAGCGTCCGCTTGCGCGACCAGTCTGCGGACGAGGACACGACGCGGCAGAAGCTCGAGGCATTCGCGCCGTACATCATCATCGTCGTCGTCTTCGCGCTTGCCAAGCTCGTCGACCCGATCGAGAGGTTCCTGTTCGAGTTCTCGGGCGGAACCGGCTTCGGCGACGTGGACGCGAAGACGCCGAACGGCTTCGACTGGCCGGGGCTCAACGTCGTCGACTCGAGCGGCGAGGCGCCCTCGGCGGCGACCTTCGCGTTCTCGTTCTGGGACACCCCGGGAACGATCGTGCTCATCTGCGGTCTGCTCACCGTCGCGGTGCTGCGGATCAACATCCTCGACGCCCTGCGCGCTTACGCGAAGACGCTGAAGCAGCTGGCGGCCGCGATTGTGACCGTGATGGCGGTCCTCGGCCTCGCCTACGTGATGAACCTGACCGGGATGACCGGGACGATCGGCCGCTGGATCGCCGGCGCCGGCGACGCGTTCGCCTTCCTCTCGCCGATCATCGGCTGGCTCGGGGTCGCGATCACCGGCTCGGACACGTCCTCGAACGCGCTCTTCGGGGCTCTGCAGGTGGAGGCCGCAAAGGGAGCCGGGCTCTCCGACGTGCTGATGGCCTCCTCGAACAGCTCCGGGGGCGTGCTGGGGAAGATGATCTCTCCGCAGAACCTGGCGATCGGCGCCGCGGCGGTGGGGCTGGCCGGCAAGGAGGGCGACATCTTCCGCCGGGTGCTGCTCTGGAGCCTCGTCCTGCTGCTGGTGATGTGCGTGCTGGCCTACCTGCAATCGACTGACCTACTCTCCTGGATGGTTGTCTGACGGCGCCCACAGGCTGCTCGTGGAGCTGCGCTCGATCTGCGGCGCGGATCACGTCTACACGCACCCGCACCAGATGCGGACCTACGAGTCCGATGCGCTGCTCCAGTACGCGCAGGCCCCGTCCGCAGTCGTGCTCCCGGGCTCGGCCGAGGAGGTGCGCGACGTCGTCGGGGCCTGCCACGGCGCCGAGGCCCCGTGGGTGGCTCGCGGTGCCGGCACCGGGCTCTCCGGCGGCGCGTTGCCGGTCGCCGACGGCGTCCTGATCGTGCTTGCGCGCATGCGCCGCGTGCTCGAGGTCGATCTGCCCAACCAGCGGATCGTGGTCGAGCCCGGGGTCACCAACTCCGACGTCTCGCGCGCGGTCGGGCCCAGCCACTTCTACCCGCCGGATCCCTCGAGCCAGATCGTCTGCTCGATCGGCGGCAACGTGGCCGAGAACTCCGGCGGCGCGCACTGCTTCAAGTACGGCTTTACGACCAACTACGTCACCGGGCTCGAGCTGGTGCTCCCCGACGGCGAGCTTCTGCAGGTGGCCGGCAAGGCGGTCGACGCGCCGGGCTACGACTTCGCGGGTGCCTTCGTCGGCTCCGAGGGAACCCTCGGCGTGGCGACGAAGATCTGGCTGCGGGTGATCCCGGCGCCTGAGAGCGTCCGCACCCTGGTCGCCTTCTTCGAGACGACCACGGCCGCGGGGCAGACGGTCTCGGACATCGTCTCGGCCGGAATCGTCCCGGGGGCGATGGAGATCATGGACCGGCTCGCCATCGAGGCCGCCGAGGGCGCCACCCACGCCGGCTTCCCGACCGACGCCGGCGCGGCGCTGGTGATCGAGCTCGACGGGCCGGAGGCCGAATGCGAGGCTCGCTTCGACGATGTCGTCGCCCGCTGCGAGCAAAACGCCGCCACCGGGATCCGCGTGGCGAAGGACGAGGCGGAGCGGGACCTGATCTGGCGCGCGCGCAAGGCGGCGTTCGCCGCGATGGGCCGGATCGCCCCGAACTACTACGTCCAGGACGGCGTCATCCCGCGCACCCGCCTGCCCGAGATCCTGAGCCGGATCGACGAGCTCTCCGCCGAGTACGGCCTCAAGGTCGCCAACGTCTTCCACGCCGGCGACGGCAACCTGCACCCGCTGGTCTGCTACGACGGCGCCGTCGCGGGCGAGCCCGAGCGCGCCGAGGAGCTGGCCGGGCTGATCGTCGCGGCCTGCGTCGAGGCGGGCGGATCGATCACCGGCGAGCACGGCGTGGGCGTCGACAAGAAGCGCTACATGCCGCAGATGTTCGAGGAGGACGACCTGGCGACCTTCCAGCGCCTGCGCTGCGCCTTCGATCCGGACGGGCTCGCGAACCCGGGCAAGGTGATGCCGACCCCGCGCCTGTGCGGCGAGGTCCCCGGCCCCTATCGCCAGCACCCGCTCGAGGCCGCCGGCGTGATCGAGCGTCTGTGATGCGGGACGTCCTACGGCGCCGATGAGCCCCCCGGGGACGGCCACCGGCCACCGGCCGGAATCCCAGCAGGACGCCGCCGGCGTGCTCGCCGCCTGTGCGGAGCGCGGCGAGCGGGTCCGGGTGCTCGGTGCCGGGACCAAGGCCGGGTGGGGCAACGCGGGGCTCGAGTACGAGGCCGAGCTGCACACCGGCGGGCTCGACGAGGTGCTCGAGCACAACCAGGGCGACCTGACCGCGGTGCTCGAGGCCGGGACGCCGCTTGCGCGCGCGCAGGCGGAGTTCGCCGAGGCGGGGCAGATGCTGGCCCTCGATCCGCCGCTGGGAGACGACGCCGAAGCGACGATCGGCGGGGTCCTGGCCACCGGCGACACCGGGCCGCTTCGCCACCGCTACGGGGCCGCGCGCGACCTGGTCGTCGGGATCACGATGGCGCTTTCCGACGGCACGATCGCCCGCTCGGGCGGCAAGGTGATCAAGAACGTCGCCGGATACGACCTGGCGAAGCTGCTCAGCGGCTCGTTCGGGACCCTGGGAGTGATCCTGGAGCTGGCGGTCAGGCTGCACCCGCTGGCGCCCGAGCCGGTCACCGCACGGGCGGCGTGCAACGAGCCCGACCTGCTCGGCAAGGGCGCCTCGGCGATCGCGCACTCCCAGCTGGAGGCGGAGTGCCTGGACGCCGCCTGGGCCGAGGGACGGGGCGAGGTCATCGCCCGCTTCGCAGGCGCGGCGGCTTCCGACCACGCCGCGGCGGCGCTCGGGATCCTCGCGGACGCCGGCCTCGACCCGGCGCCGCTCGACACCGGCGACCAGGCCTGGGAGCGTCAGCGGTCCGGCCAGCGCTCCGCCGGCGGGGTCGTGCTCCGGGTCGCCGGTGTGCAGTCGGACCTGCCGCGGATCGCCGAGCTCGCCGATGGCGCCGGCGCCTCGCTCGTCGGCCGCGCGGGCCTCGGCGTCTACTGGCTCAAGCTCGATGGACTTGCCGACGCCGCCGCGACCGAGGTCGCGGGCGACCTGCGCGCCGGGCTCCGGCCGCGGGCATGCGTGCTGCTCGACGCGCCCGAGGCGGTGCGCCGCGAGCTCGACGTCTGGGACGAGAGCGACCCGGGGCGGCTGGCGCTCGCACGGCGGTTGAAGCAGCGCTTCGACCCGACCTCGACCCTGAACCCCGGCATCTTCGTGGGCGGGATCTGATGGCGAGCCGCGCCTTCGACGAGATCAGGCCGCCGCAGGCGGAGCTGATCTCCGATTGCGTCCACTGCGGGTTCTGTCTCGAGACCTGCCCCACCTACTCGCTCTGGCACGAGGAGATGGACTCGCCGCGAGGCCGGATCGTGCTCATCAAGGAGGGCCTCGAGCCGGGCAGCGAGCTCTCAGCCGAGCTCGTCACCCACATCGACCGCTGCCTCGGCTGCATGGCCTGCGTGACCGCCTGCCCGTCGGGCGTCCAGTACGACAAGCTGATCGAGGACACCCGCGCCCAGGTCGAGCGCAACGTCTCGCGCCCGCGCTCGGAGCGACTCCTGCGCCGCCTGTTGTTCGAGACCTTCCCGCACCCCGGGCGGTTGCGGTTGCTCGCGCCGTTGCTCGCCGTCGCCCGTCGGCTCGGGCTCGTGCGGGCTGCCCGCTCGAGCCGGGCTCTCGCCCGCTTTCCGCGACTGCGCGCGGTCGCCGGGCTCGCCCCGCGGACGCCGCTGCGGTCGTCGCTGCGGCGCCTGCCGGAACGGACCCCCGCGCGCGGCGGCGCCCGCGGCCGCGTCGCCCTGCTCCAGGGTTGCGTCCAGCGGGTCTTCTTCGGCGACGTCAACGAGGCGACCGCCCGCGTGCTCGCGGCCGAAGGGTTCGAGGTGCACGCGCCACCCGACCCGCGCTGCTGCGGGGCGCTGCAGCTCCACAGCGGTGACGACGCCGGGGGACGCGCCCTCGCCAAGCGGACGATCGAGGCCTTCGAGGGATACGACCTGATCGCCGTCAACGCCGCCGGCTGCGGCTCGGCGATGAAGGACTACGGGCACATCCTCCGCGACGAGCCCGGCTGGCGCGAGCGCGCCGAGGAGTTCTCGGGCCGGGTCCGCGACGTCACCGAGATGCTCGCCGAGCACGAGCCGGTCGCGCCCCGCCATCCGCTGCCGATGCGCGCCGCCTACCACGACGCCTGCCACCTCGCCCACGCGCAGGGGGTCCGCGCCCAGCCGCGGGCGCTGCTCGGCTCGGTCCCCGGGCTCGAGCTGCTCGAGCCCGACGGGTGGGAGATCTGCTGCGGCTCGGCCGGCGTCTACAACCTCCTCCAGCCCGAGGCCGCCGGCGAGCTCGGCAGGCGCAAGGTCGAGAACCTGCTGGCGACCGGTGCCGAGGCCGTGATCGCCGCGAACCCGGGCTGCGCGCTGCAGATCGCCTCGCAAAGCGAGGCCCTGGGACGTCCGCTGGCGGTCTACCACCCGATGGAGGTCCTGCGGGCGTCGATCGAGGGAAGGAAGCTCGACGGACGGGGCAACGGGGGGAGAGGGAGAGGCTGATGGCGAGGATCGAGATCAGGGGCGAGGCGCGCGGACCGCTCGCCGATCGTTTCGGGGAGGTGCTCGGCGAGGAGGCGCTCGCGTTCCTCGGCGAGCTGCACGGGCGCTTCGAGCCGCAACGCCAGGACCGGCTGGAGGCACGCGCCGAGAGCCGGCGGCGACTGGCCGCGGGTGAGAGCCTCGACTTCCTCGGCGAGACGCGCGAGGTGCGCGAGGGCGACTGGCAGGTCGCTCCGGTCCCCGCCGACCTCGCCGCTCGCGGGATCGAGATCACCGGTCCCACCGACCGCAAGATGGTGATCAACGCGCTGAACTCGGGCGCCCGGGGCTTCATGGCCGACTTCGAGGACTCGAACTCGCCGCTGTGGGCGAACATGATCGGCGGCCAGGTCAACCTCTCCGACGCGATCGACGGCTCGATCGAGTTCACCGCTCCTGACGGCAAGGAGTACCGGCTCCACGACGACGTGGCGACGCTGCTCGTGCGGCCGCGCGGCTGGCACCTGCCCGAGAAGCACCTGCTGGTCGACGGCAGCCCCGTTTCCGCAGGCCTGTGCGACTTTGGCCTCTACCTCTTCCACAACGCCCGCAAGCTGATCGACTCCGGCACCGGGCCGTACTTCTACCTGCCGAAGATGGAGAGCCATCTCGAGGCGAGGCTCTGGAACGACGTCTTCGAGTTCAGCGAGCGCCGGCTCGGGATCGAGCCCCGAACGATCAAGGCGACGGTGCTGATCGAGACGATCCCGGCGGCGTTCGAGATGGACGAGATCCTCTACGAGCTGCGCGATCACTCGGCGGGGCTGAACGCGGGTCGCTGGGACTACATGTTCTCGGCGATCAAGTGCTTTCGCGATCGGCCGGAGTTCGTGCTCCCGGACCGCAACAGCGTGACGATGACGGTGCCGTTCATGCGCGCCTACACCGAGTTGCTGGTGAAGACGTGTCACCGGCGCGGCGCGCACGCGATCGGTGGGATGGCCGCGTTCATCCCCTCGCGACGGGACCCGGAGGCCAACGCGGCCGCGGTCGCGAAGCTGCGCGAGGACAAGAGCCGCGAGGCCGGCGACGGGTTCGACGGCAGCTGGGTCGCGCACCCGGACTCCGTCGGGGCGGCGACGGAGGAGTTCGACGAGGTGCTCGGCGAGCGCCCGAACCAGCTCGACCGGCAGCGCGACGACGTCGAGGTGACCGCCGCCGACCTGCTCGACGTGGCGGCGACCGATGCCGAATGCACCCGCGAGGGCCTGCGCAGCGACGTCAACGTCGGCATCCAGTACATCTCCTCGTGGCTCCGCGGCAACGGCGCCGCCGGTATCCACGGACTCATGGAGGACGCGGCGACGGCCGAGATCGCGCGCTCGCAGGTCTGGCAGTGGATCCGCCACGGGGTCGAGCTCGACGACGGCTCGGTGGTCACGCCCGAGCTCCTGCAGGAGACCGAGGACGAGCAGCTCGAGCGGATCCGCGAGGAGATCGACGACGACGAATGGTTCTACTCGCAGGGCCGCCCCGATGATTCCCGCGCCCTGTTCGAGCAGGTCGCCCTCGGCGACGACTTCGTCGAGTTCCTCACCCTGCCGGCCTACGACTTCCTGCTCGAGCGGATCGAGCCGACCGGCAGCTAGGCGCTCAGCGCGTCCTCGGCGGTCCGGCGCCCGGCCTCGGCGAGCTCCTCGAGGGTCGTCGCCTCGCGCACGCCGGCGAGCCCGAGCCGGCCCACGGCGGTCGGGTCCAGCGCTCGCCGGCCGACGACGGCCCGACAGGCGATCCCCGCCCGCCGGCAGCGCTCGGCGACCTCCGCCACGGCCTTGCCCGCCAGCGTCTGCTCGTCGAGCCGGCCCTCGCCGGTGATCACCAGCGACGTACCGCGAGCCGCCCGGTCGAAGCCGATCGCGTCGAGCACGTAGGCGGCGCCCTGCTCGAGGCGCGCGTCGCGGAATGCGTAGAGGCCGCCGGAGAGGCCACCGGCGCAGCCGGTCATCGGCACGCCGCGGGGATCGCGAGGGGCGCGCTCGGCGAGCCGCTCGAGCCGCCCCTCGAGCCGCTCGATCATCGCCGGGCCGGCGCCCTTCTGCGGTCCGAACACGCGCGGCGAGTCCTCCCAGGCCGTGGTGACGTCGCAGACGACCTCGATCGCGACCTCCACCTGCGCCGCATCGAGCGCCTCGATGCATCCGGCGCCTCCGTCCGCGGTCGCGCTGCCGCCCACGGCGACGATCACCGACCGAGCCCCTGCTTCGACGGCGGCCGCGATCAGCTCTCCGGTGCCGCGAGTCGACGCGCGCCACGGATCGCGCTCGTCCTCGGCCAGGCGCCAGAGCCCGCTCGCCTGCGCCATCTCGATCACCGCCCGCCCGTCGGCGAGCAGCCCGAAGTCCGCCTCCACCGCCCGCCCGAGCGGGTCGGCGACCGTGGCCGATCGGCGTTCGCCGCCGAGCGCTCCCAGCAGCGCGTCGAGCGTCCCCTCGCCGCCGTCGGCGATCGGCAGGCACTCCGCGGCAGGCCCGGCGGCCTCGACCCCCTCCGCGATCGCCGCTGCGGCCGCGGCTGCGGAGAACGTGCCCTTGAAACTGTCGGGGGCGACGAGCACCCGGGCGGGGATAGCGGCCGCTGGCACTGCGGCCATCGTAAGGTCCAACGCGATGCAGCCGGAGATCCACCTCGGCCCGCTCACCCTGCAGACCTTCGGGATCATGTTCGCCTGCGCGTTCATCGCCGCGGGCCTGCTCGTCGCGCGCCGGCTGAGGGAGCTCGACAAGCCGGTCGACTGGGCCTACGAGATGATCTTCGCCGCGCTCGTGGGCGGGGTCGTCGGCTCGCGGCTCGACTTCATCATCGAGAACTACGACACGGTCTCCGACGACCTGCTCGGCAACCTCTTCTCCGGCTCGGGCCTGGTCTGGTACGGCGGCGCGATCGGGGGCGCGATCGCGGTCGTGCTCTGGGCCCGCTGGCGGGGGATGCTCAATCTGACGCTGCTCGACATCTGCGCCCCCGGGCTCGCGATCGGCTACGCCATCGGGCGCATCGGCTGCCAGCTCAGCGGCGACGGCGATTACGGCATCCCCTGGGACGGCCCCTGGGCGATGGCCTATCCGGATGGGTCCGTGCCCACGGACGTCCCGGTCCACCCGACGCCGATCTACGAGACCCTGGCGATGGGGATGGTCACCTACGTGCTCTGGCGCCTGCGCGACCGACTCCGTCCCGGGTTGCTGTTCGCCCTCTACCTGGTGCTCGCCGGCGCGGAGCGCTTCCTGGTCGAGTTCATCCGCCGCAACGACGACGTGGCGTTCGGGCTCACCCAGGCGCAGTTGCTGAGCGTGGGGATGATCGTCGCCGGTGGAGTCTGGCTGTGGGCGAAGGGCCGCGGCGGGGGTCTCGAACGGACGTCCACGGTACGCGTGGATCGCTGACGCGAACCGTAATAGTCGGCAGCAGGTGTGCGGAAAACTACGGTTTGCCGGTTGTCCGCTTCGGCCTAGGGTTCTCGCATCTCGCCTCCAGGGGGCGGCCCACCCAAGTACAGGACTCAAGGGAGACTTCATGCTGCAGCGTTCGTCCACCCGCCTCATCGGCCTTCTCGTCCTCGCCGCCGCGATGCTGGCGCTGCCGAGCGCGGCGAGCGCGGCGAACTCCTGCGATGTGGGCACGGTCGACAAGACCTGGGAGGGCGACATCAGCAACAACTGGTTTGCGTCCGGCAACTGGGCGCCGGGCGGGGTGCCCGGGACGACCGAGGACGTCTGCATCCCCGCCACCAACCCCAATCCCAACCCACAGCCCGTGATCGGCACCGGCGCGACCGCAAATGCCGCCAGCGTCGAGAGCTTCCAGCCCATTCAGGTCACCACCGGCACCCTGCGGATGAACTCGACTCCTCAGGCCTCGCTCCTTCACGACGACCTCGACCTCGGGTCGGGCGCGTTCCTCGACAACCGCGGCTCGCTGACGATCGAGGGCAACCTCGACTGGAGCTCGGCGACGCTGACCAGCGGCGGCGCGGTGGGGACGACGACGATTGCCGCCGGCGGGACGACGACCGCCACCACGGTCGACTCGCAGCGCTTCATCAACCATCAGACGCTGCGCATCAACGGAGCCGGGACGTTCGCGGGCAACGACCCCGACGTCCTCAACGACGACACGTTCGTGCAGAACGGCGCCACGCTCGAGGTCGGCAACGGCGGCACCCTCGACCTCCAGGGTGATCAGGACATCATCAACAACGGCGGCACGGGGACGAACTCCGTTCACGTGCTGAGCGGCGGGACGCTCTCGCGGAGCAGCGGGACCACGACGGCCTTCATCACCGCCACGTTCGACAACGACGGCACCGTGAGCGCTGCGCCCGCCTCGACCAAGGCCAGTCCCGCGCTCAGCATGACGGCGGGCAGCGGGACGGGGACCTCCAGCGGGCAGTTCGCGCCGGCCACCGGGGCGGTGATCGACCTGGGCAACTTCACCCCCCAGAAGATCAACGGGGCGACGATCGGCGGCGGCGGCACGACCTACGTCAGCAGCGGCAACCTCGATGCGAGCGGCACCAACACCGTCGCGGCCGGGTCCACCCTCGCGCTCACCAACGCCATCCTCTCCAGCGCGGGCACGACGACCGTCAACGGCACGCTCGACTGGGGCTCGAACTCGACGATCGCCGGCGTCGGCACGACGACCGTCGCCTCGGGCGGGACGCTCACCGCCGGCGGCGGCGCGAACTCGCAGCGCTTCCTCGACACCGGCACGCTTCGCATCAACGGCAGCGGGACGCTCGAGGGGCAAACCGGCGGCAACTTCTTCTACACATACCTGCAGAACGGCGCCCACCTCGAGGTCGGCTCAACGGGCACGCTCGACCTCCAGGACGACCAGGGCATCTTCGAGAACGGCGGCGTCGGCAACCTGCTGCACGTGCTCGCCGGCGGCACCCTGACCAGGACCTCGGCGGCAGGCACGAGCTACGCACAGATCAATGTCCCGCTCGACAACGACAGCACCAGCAGCGTGAAGTCCGAGGCGGGGACGCTGAGGCTCGACAACGGCAGCGGCGGCGAGACGAGCGTCGGCAAGTTCGAGGCGGCGACCGGCGCCACGATCGACTTCGCCGGCGGCACGCACCTGCTCGGGTCCGGGGCGTCGTTCACGGGCGACGGCACCATCCTGATCAGCGGCGGCGAGGTCGACACCTCGGGCACGATCTCGGCGGCCGCTGCGACGTCGCTCGCGCTCACCAACGCCATCCTCGCCAACGCGGGCACGATGACCGTCAACGGCACGCTCGAGTGGGGCGCGGGCTCGACGATCGCCGGCGTCGGCACGACGACCGTCGCCTCGGGCGGGACGCTCACCGCCGGCGGCGGCGCGAACTCGCAGCGCTTCCTCGACACCGGCACGCTTCGCATCAACGGCAGCGGGACGCTCGAGGGGCAAACCGGCGGCAACTTCTTCTACACATACCTGCAGAACGGCGCCCACCTCGAGGTCGGCTCGACGGGCACGCTCGACCTCCAGGACGACCAGGGCATCTTCGAGAACGGCGGCGTCGGCAACCTGCTGCACGTGCTCGCCGGCGGCACCCTGACCAGGACCTCGGCGGCAGGCACGAGCTACGCACAGATCAATGTCCCGCTCGACAACGACAGCACCAGCAGCGTGAAGTCCGAGGCGGGGACGCTGAGGCTCGACAACGGCAGCGGCGGCGAGACGAGCGTCGGCAAGTTCGAGGCGGCGACCGGCGCCACGATCGACTTCGCCGGCGGCACGCACCTGCTCGGCTCCGGGGCGTCGTTCACGGGCGACGGCACCATCCTGATCAGCGGCGGCGAGGTCGACACCTCGGGCACGATCTCGGCGGCCGCTGCGACGTCGCTCGCGCTCACCAACGCCATCCTCGCCAACGCGGGCACGATGACCGTCAACGGCACGCTCGAGTGGGGCGCGGGCTCGACGATCGCCGGCGTCGGCACGACGACCGTCGCCTCGGGCGGGACGCTCACCGCCGGCGGCGGCGCGAACTCGCAGCGCTTCCTCGACACCGGCACGCTTCGCATCAACGGCAGCGGGACGCTCGAGGGGCAAACCGGCGGCAACTTCTTCTACACATACCTGCAGAACGGCGCCCACCTCGAGGTCGGCTCGACTGGCACGCTCGACCTCCAGGACGACCAGGGCATCTTCGAGAACGGCGGCGTCGGCAACCTGCTGCACGTGCTCGCCGGCGGCACCCTGACCAGGACCTCGGCGGCAGGCACGAGCTACGCACAGATCAATGTCCCGCTCGACAACGACAGCACCAGCAGCGTGAAGTCCGAGGCGGGGACGCTGAGGCTCGACAACGGCAGCGGCGGCGAGACGAGCGTCGGCAAGTTCGAGGCGGCGACCGGCGCCACGATCGACTTCGCCGGCGGCACGCACCTGCTCGGGTCCGGGGCGTCGCTCGCGGGCGCCGGGACGATCCTCCTCAGCGGCGGCACCCTCAGCGCGTCGGGCGCGACCTCGGTCGCGGCGCCGACGACCGTCAACCTGACCGGCTCGACGCTCGCCAACACCGGGACGATGACCGTCCACGGCACGCTCGAATGGGACGAGAACTCGACCATCAACGGCGCCGGGACGACGACGATCGCCTCCGACGGCGTGCTCACCAACGCCGGCGGCGACCAGCGCTTCCTCGACACCGGCACGGTGCGAATCGACGGAACGGCGACGTTCGCCGGCGATCTGGACGACAACTGCTGCGGGGACGACCTCTGGATGTCGAACAACGCGCAGCTCGAGATCGGCTCGGGCGGGTCGCTCGACCTCCAGCGCGCTCAGGACCTCGTGACCAGCGGCGGCGCGATGTCCGACGTGCACGTGCTTTCGGGCGGCACCCTCAACCGCAGCACCGGGACCGGCAGCGCACGGATCATGGTCGACTTCGACAACGACGGCACGATCGACGTCGGCGCGGGCACGCTGGCCCTCGACCAGAGCTCCGGCAGCACCGTCTTCGCCAACTACAACCAGGCCACCGATCTGCTCAGCGGCGGCACCTACGTGGTCCACAACGGCTCCAAGTTCCAGTTCCCCGGGGCCGACGTGAAGACCAACGGCGCCGAGATCATCCTCGACGGCGCCGGCTCGGGCTTCGAGGACGAATCGGCCCAGGACGGCCTTCGCAACCTCGGCGCGAACAACGCCCAGGGCAAGCTCAGGCTGCGCAACGGGCGCAACTTCACCCGCACCGGCGCCTTCACCAACAACGGCCTGATCGACCTCGCCCCGACGACGAAGTTCACGGCGACGACCAACTACACCCAGGGCGCGGGCGGGACGCTCGCCACCGACATCGCGGGCACCGTTGCCGGCACCAGCTACGGCCAGCTGACCGCCGGCAGCACAGCGAGCATCACCGGCACGCTTGACGCCGACGTCAGCGCCTACCCGCCGCAAACGGGTGACGTCTTCGACGTCGTCACGGCGACCACCCGCACCGGCACCTTCGGGACCGTGGTCGGCGACGGCTTCGACGTCAAGTACCTGCCCGACCGCGTGCGCCTCACGCCGCCCTCGCTGACGATCGCCAACCGCGCGATTACCGAGGGCGATACGGGGAGCGTGATCGCGGGCTTCCGGGTCACGCTCTCGAGCCCGAGCGCGGCCACGGTCACGGTCGACTACACGACCACCGACGGCCTCGCGAAGGCGCCGGCGGACTACACGACCACAACCGGCACGCTCACCTACACCCCTGGCCAGACCAGCAAGGTGATCAACGTGCCCGTGATCGGCGACACCCTGGACGAGAAGAACGAGCGCTACAACGTCGTGCTCAGCAACCCGCAATTCGCCGAGATCGCCGACGGCGCGGCGATCGGGACGATCGGCGACAACGACCCGCCGCCGGCGATCTCGATCAACGACGTCTCACGTCCGGAGGGCGGCGCCGCGCACCGCTTCGACGTCACCCTCTCGGCCCCCAGCGGCCAGCAGGTCAAGGTCCACTACGCGACCGCCAACGGCACCGCGGGCGGCCCCGACTACACCGCCACCAGCGGCAACCTGGTCTTCGCCCCGGGCCAGACCACGAAGCCGGTGATGGTCTCCTCGGTCGAGGATGCCCTCGACGAGGCCGACGAGACGTTCGCGGTGAACCTCTCGAGCCCGGTGAAGGCGACGATCGCCGACGCGAGCGGCACCGGGACGATCACCGACGACGACCCGATGCCATCGCTCTCGATCAACGATTCCTCGGGCGCCGAGGGCGGCGCGCGCAGCTTCACCGTCTCACTCTCGGTGCCCAGCGGCCAGCAGGTGAGGGTGGACTACACGACCGTCGACGCGACGGCGACGGCCCCCGGCGACTACACGACCAAGAGCGCCACGCTGGTCTTCCAGCCCGGGCAGACGAGCAAGCCGGTTTCCGTCTCCACGACCGGGGATGCCCTCGACGAGGACGACGAGACGTTCAAGGTCAACCTGTCGAACCAGATCAACGCGACGATCAGCGACGGCTCGGGCACCGGGACGATCACCGACGACGACCCGACCCCGACGCTCTCCATCGGTGACGTCAGGCGATCCGAGGGCGCCAACCCGCAGCGGTTCACGATCTCGCTCTCGGCGGTCAGCGGACGGCGGGTGCAGGTCGAGTACGCGACCGCCAACGGCACCGCCGTCGCCCCCGGCGACTACGGCTCGAAGAGCGGCTCGGTGACGTTCCAGCCCGGCGAGACGACCAAGACGGTCACCGTCAACTCGGTCGACGACGCGCTCGACGAGCCCGACGAGAGCTTCGCGGTCAACCTGTCCAACCCGTCCAACGCGACGATCGGCGACGGCGTGGGCACCGGGACGATCGTCGACAACGATCCGGGCGGGTCCTAGGCCGAGCGCAGCAGGCCGCCGTCGATCGGGATCGAGGTCCCGGTGACGTAGCCGGCGCGCTCGGAGCAGAGGAAGGCGACCAGGTCCCCGTACTCGTCGGGCTGTCCGAGCCTGCCGGCGGGCACGTCCTGCGCCGCGCCGCTCTCCATCTCCTCCCAGCCGCCCCAGTTCGCCGCGAGGCGGTCCGTGGCGAAGCGCCCGGTGGCGACGTCGTTCACGGTGACGCCGTCGGCGGCGACCTCACGCGCGAGCGTCTTCAGATAGCCCACCAGGCCCGGGCGGTGGGAGTTGGAGAGCGTCAGGCCGGCCATCGGCTCCCGGGTCGCGCTCGAGCCGACGTTCACGATCCTTCCCCAGCCGCGCTCGCGCATCCCGGGCAGGGTCGCGCCGATCAGCACCCGCGGGGCGAGGATCAGCGAGTCGTAGGCCTCGCGCCAGGCGTCGAGCTCAGCGTCGAGCGCCGCGCCCGGCGGCGGTCCACCGGTGTTCGTGACCAGGATCTCGACCGGGCCGAGCGCCTCCGCGACCTCCTCCGGCAGGCGCCCGAGCCGCTCCAGGTCGGCGGTGTCGGCGACGAACGCCGATACCTCGCCGTCGATCTCCGCAGCCGCCCGTTCGAGCGCTTCCGCGGTGCGGCTCGCGATCGCCACGCGGGCGCCCTCGCGGGCCAGCGCGGTGGCGATCCCGCGCCCGATACCCCGGCTGCCGCCGAGCACGAGCGCGACCTTGTCCTCGATCCCGAGCTCCACCGGATACCACGCTAGCGACACCCGGTGAGGGCAGGTAGGGTGGCGCCGATGCCGGAGACGGACCTCTACGAGCGGCTGATCGCGGCCGCCGACGGGATCTACGGCGGCTCCCGGCCGGGCTCACGGGCCCTGCACGCAAAGGGCGCCTGGTGTGAGGGCACGTTCACGGCGACCGCCGAGGCAGCCGCGCTGTCGCGCGCGTTCCATCTCGGCGGCGAGCCGGTCCGCGCCCTCGTGCGCTTCTCCAACGGGCCCGGTGACCCCGAGTCCGCCGACGGCGAGCGCGAGGCGCGCGGGTTCGCGGTCAAGCTGCGGGGCGAGGGTGACGAGGAGACCGACATCCTGGCCACGACGACGCCGGCGTTCGTGACCAGGACCGCGGAGGAGTTCCTCGAGCTGCTCGAGCTGCGCCGCCCCGATCCCGAGACCGGCCAGCCCGACTTCGAGAAGCTCGGCGCGTTCCTCGCTGCGCATCCGGAGGCCCAGACGGCGATCCAGGGCACGGTGGGCGTCGGCCCGCTGGCGAGCTTCGCGACCGCGATCTACTACTCCCCGCACACCTTCTGGCTGGTCGACGCCCACGGCGAGCGCACCCCGGTGCGCTTCCGCTGGCTGCCCGACGCCGGCGAGCACCGCCTCGACGACGACGAGGCGAAGGCCCGCGGCCGCGACTACCTCTACGAGGACCTGCGCGAGCGCCTCGCCGGGGGCACGATCGGCTTCCGGCTCGCCCTTCAGCGCCCGGCGGAAGACGACCCGCTCGACGATCCGACCGCGCTCTGGCCGGACGACCGCGACCTCGTCGACGCCGGCGGGATCGAGATCACGGCCGTGGTCGACGATCCGGAGCGCGATGACCACATCGACGTGTTCGACCCGCTGCGGTTGAGCGATGGGGTGGAGCCCTCCGAGGACCCGATCCTGCACGCGCGCCGCAGGGCCTACTCCGTCTCGGCCTACCGACGCTGGGGCAAGCCGCCGGGCCCGCCGCCCGGCGAGTGACCGGCGCCGGGCGCGGCTTCAGGCGCTCGGGCCGCTTCGGGATCGCCGGCGTGCTCGTGGTCGCCGGCCCGCGTTGATCCATCTCGGCTGAACCCGCGTAGGGCAGGGGGAAGGCGGACGGCTCTCGCCTCCGCGCCCCACGACCCACTGGAGTTTGATCGATGAGCATTTCTCCGTCCAAGGAGACCAGCGCGCTTCGGCGAGTCGTTCGCGACCCCGTCTCGCGCCGCCGGTTCTTCGCCGTCTCGGGCGGCACCGGCGCCGCAGCGCTGCTCGCCGCATGCGGCAGCGACGACGAGACCTCGACCAGCAGCACCGCCGCGTCCGCGAACGAGGACGTCGCGTCGCAGTTCGGCGAGGGCGACCTCGGGATCGTCAACTACGCGCTAACGCTCGAGTACCTCGAGACGGCGTTCTATGCCGACGTCGCGAAGAGCGGCCTGTTCAAGGGCGCGGACCTGGCCCTGATCAAGCACATCGGCGACACCGAGCAGCAGCACGTCGACGCCCTCACTGCCACGGCGAAGAAGCTCGGCGGCCCGCCGGCCAAGGCGCCGAAGGCCGAGTTCCCGCTCGACGACCCGATGTCGGTGCTGAAGCTGGCCGCGACGGTCGAGAACCTCGGCGCCGCCGCGTACCTCGGCCAGGCGGCGAACATCGAGTCGCCCGACATCCTCGCCGCGGCGCTCTCGATCCACTCGGTCGAGGGCCGCCACGCGGCGGCGCTCAACGTCCTCGTCGGCGAGGAGCCGACCCCGGACGGCGCCTTCGCGCAGGGAGCCGACATGCAGGAAGTCCTCGACGCGGTGCAGCCGTTCCTCGTCTAGGAACGCGCGGCTTGAGAAAGGAACCACACACCATGCAACCGAGCAAGACCAACGGCGACCTCGCGGTCGCGAACGGCGCCCCGGAGCTGGCGCAGATCGAGGTCGAGAGCCTCAACCGGAGCACGCTCCTGATGCGCGGCGTGCTCGCCGCAGGCGCGATCTACGGCACCGCGGCGATCTCGCCGATGGTGCGCCGGGCGTTCGCGCAGTCCTCGATGGGCGACATCGACATCCTCAACTACGCGCTCACCCTGGAGTACCTCGAGGCCGCCTTCTACGAGGGCGCCGCGAAGACTCCCGGCCTGAGCAAGGAGGTCGCCGGCTACGTGAAGACGTTCGGCGAGGAGGAGCAGGAGCACGTCGACGCCCTGACGACGACGATCAAGGACCTCGGCGGGACCCCGGTGAAGGCCCCGAAGGCCGACTTCGGCGACGCCTTCTCGAGCGCCGAGAAGCTGATCCCGCTGGCGATCGTCTTCGAGGACACCGGCGTCAGCGCCTACAACGGCGCCGCGCCCGCGATCCAGTCGAAGGACCTGTTGGCGACGGCGGGCGGCATCGTCCAGGTCGAGGCGCGCCACGCGGCGACCATCCGCCAGGCGGCGGGGGAGAACCCGGCGCCCGACGCCTTCGATCCGACGCTGACCATGGACGAGGTCCTGAAGGCCGTCCAGCCCTACGTGGTGTCATGAGGCCGCGGGGGGAGCTCGCGGCGCTCGTCGCCTGCGGCGTGCTCGCCGCCGGCACCGTCGCCGCGGGCTGCGGCTCGGACGACTCCGACTCGACCGCGAGCGCGGAGTCGACCGCCACGAGCACGACCTCCACGGAGGCCCCGGCCTCAGCCGGCGGGGCGGCGGAGTCGACCGACACGATCGACATCGCCGACTTCGAGTACGACCCGGAGACGGTCGCGGTCGAGGCGGGGACCGAGGTCACGTGGACGAACTCCGACGACGCGGCGCACACGGCGACCGCCGACGACGGCTCGTTCGACACCGGCGACCTCGACCGCGGCGACTCGAAGAGCGTGACTTTCGACAAGGCCGGGAGTTTCACCTACTACTGCCGGTTCCACCCGTTCATGAAAGCGACGGTCGAGGTCCAGTAGGCCTCGGCGGAAAGAGAGACGAAGAGATGCCGAACATCGGACCAATGGAGATCGCGATCGTGCTGATCATCGCCCTCGTGATCGTCGGCCCCAAGAAGCTCCCGGAGCTGGGCAAGTCGGCCGGCAAGGGCTTCCGCGAGTTCAAGGACTCGGTCACGGGCGGCGGAGACGACGCCGACGACGAGAGCCCCCGGATCACCGCCGAGTCCGACACCGAGGAGTCGGTGCAGGGCGAGGTCGTCACCAGCCGCTCGTAACACGGTGGCGAGGCTGAAGGCAAAGCGGGCGGGCTCCGAGGACGAGCTCAGCGTCGTCGAGCATCTCGACGAGCTGCGCACTCGGATCATCGTCTCCGCGAGCGTGCTCGTGGTAGCGGTCAGCCTCTGCTTCTGGCAGAACGACCTCATCCTGGCGATCGCCAACGGGCCGCTGCCCGAGGGGCGCGAGCCGATCACGTTCGGGGTCACCGAGCCGTTCTTCACCACGGTGAAGCTCTCGTTCTACGCCGGGATCCTGCTCGCGCTGCCGGTGCTGCTCTACCAGGCATACGCCTTCGTCCTCCCGGCGTTCAAACCATCCGAGAAGCGGGTGGTGCTGCCGTTGCTGATGTCGGTCCCGGCGTTGTTCATCGCAGGGGCCGTGTTCGCCTATTTCGTCGTCCTGCCGGCGGCGCTTCAGTTCCTGCTCGGCTTCAACGCCGACCAGTTCAACATCGAGATCAGGGGAAGCGAGTACTACGGCTTCTTCGTCCTCACCCTGATCTCGGTCGGGATCCTGTTCCAGATCCCGGTCGGGACGATCGCCGTCACCCGGCTCGCGATCGTCACGCCCGAGCAGCTGGCCGCCAACCGCCGCTACGCCGTGCTCGTGATCGCGATCCTGGCGATGCTGCTGCCGGGCACCGACCCGGTGACGATGCTGATCTCGATGGCGCCCCTGTACGTCCTGTTCGAGCTCTCGCTCGTGCTCGCGCGCAGGTTCGGCCGCCCACCCGCCAGAATCGGGGGATGGCCGGCCGCGTCCTCTGGATCGCCCTAGCCGCCTGCCTGGCATTGCCGGCGGGCGCGGGCGCGTCGGTGCTCTACGTCGGTGACAGCCTCGGCGTCGGCACGAGCCCCTACCTGCGCGAGCAGCTCGACGGGGTCGCGGTCTCGGTCGACGCGAAGATCGGGCGTCCGAGCAGCGTCGGCGTCGAGGTGCTGGGGGCCACGATCGCGCCCGGGCACGAGGTGGTGATCTTCGACCTCGGGACCAACGACGACCCGGCCGACCCCGACGGCCTGGCCGCCGACCTCGAGGCCGCCAGGGAGATCGCCGGCGACCGCTGCCTGGTCGTCGCAACGCTCAACCGGCCGCCGCTGAACGGGGTTCCGATCGATGGGCTCAACCGGGCGGTGACGTCATTCGCGAGCCGGGCGCCGAACGTCGAGCTCGTCGACTGGCACGCGGCGGTCGCCGACGACCCGGGGATGCTCATCGACGGCGTGCACGCCGACGCCGACGGCTACGCGCTGCGGGCGAGCCTGTTCGCGGACGCGATCGGCTCCTGCTCGGCGCTGGGCGGGTTCGGCTCCGACGCCGCGGCGTCGGGCTCCCCAGGCCCGCTCGAGCACGAGAGCGGCGACCTGCCGGCGGCATCGGCGGGCCACCAGGACGATCGCAACGACGCCGCGGGGGAGCCGCAGGGTCCCTCGCGGCGGGAGCGGCGGGTGCGCGACGTCGCCGAGGCGGTCGGGCTCGCCGTCGGCACCGGGTCGGAGTTCGGCTGAGCGCCCGCGCTCAGCGTCGCTTGAGCTTGGCGACCGCCCTTGCGCTCTCGACCGTCGGCTGGGCGATCTCCGCGGAGGCGATCTCGACGTAGACCTTGAGCTTCGGCTTGGTCCGGCTCAGGTAGCGCTTCGCCTTCTTGGTCAGCTTCAGCCCCAGCTTCCGGTTGTCGCCACCGCCCATCCACTTGAAGCTGCGCTTGGCGACCTGCTTCGGCTTCTTCTCCGCCGAGGGCTTCTTCGTCGTCACGGTGAGCTTGCCGTCGTTGCAGGAGGCGAACTCGGCCGGGCAGACGAGCGTCGCGAACAACTTCGAGCCCTTGCGCTTCAGCTTGGTGCTCGTCAGCTTCGGGTGCGGGTTCGGCAGCGCCGCGAAGTCCGCGGCGAGCTCGTAACCCTCCGGAAGCACGCGCTCCGCCGGCGCCTTCACCAGGCCCTTGTGGCTGCCGGGCTTCTCGACGACGGGCAGCCGCAGCTCGAGCCCCGACACGGTGACCGGCTGCTGATCGTCGGAGGCGCGCCCGTAGCCGCCGGTGAGACCGGGGTCGGAGTCCTTCGGCAACAGCTCGAGCTTCGGCACGTGGCCCTCGGCGAACGTCCAGCCGTTCGGGTAGAGCTGGAACACCTGTCGCGTCGGCCCGCCGGTCGCCGGGCGCCAGAGGCCGCGCGCGACCAGCGTCTCCTGGCCGTCGGGCGCGACGTCCAGCAGGCGCGCCGCGACCTGGGAGGTGTCGCCGGGGAGGGTGAAGTCGGCGATCACCGTCGGCGAGCCGAGCATCGTGTAGCCGCCAGGCGGTGCCGCCGCCAGCCTGTAGCTGGCGCTGCCTGCCTGGTCGGCGCCGTCCGCGGTCGCGCACGCTCCGTCGCTGCCCACCGGGTTGAACGCGGCGGCCACCGTCTCGCTGCCGGCGGCCGGGTCGATGGTCACCGACTGATCGGCGTCGTAACGGACCTCGCCCGGAGCCGCCTTGGCCCAGTTCGGCGCCGTGTACGGGCCTCCCGAAGGCGCCGACTCGGGACAGGTGAGGGTGTAGGAGGTGACGTCCTCCGGAGGCGGCGCGCCCTCGCCCTTGACCCAGTAGTCCATCCAGGCGTCCTGCGTCGCTCCCAGAGCCTCGGTGACGTCGTTCTTGTTCTGGCCCCGCATGTGGCCGAAGTCGCCGAAGAAGAGCGCCAGGTGCGCGTCCGGGTACTGGGTCCTGGTGCGGTTGTAATAGCGGATCGTCTCGTTGGCCGGGAACAGGTCGTCGGTGAAGCCGCTCGACATCAGCATCGGCGCGGGGGGAATCGAGTGGTCGATGTAGTACGAGGAGTGATGCTGGGTGAACTCGTCGAGGACACCCTGCGCCTCGGGCCCGTACGGCTCGCCGGCCTCGATCGAGTTCCGCCACCCGGTGAGGTCGGCGGTCGGGTCGGTGCCCACGGGCGCATAGAAGCCGGGTGCAAGTTGACCCGCGAAGTAGAGGCCGCCGACGAACGACTGCTTCTCGACTCCGATCCGGCCCCTGTACGGAGCGTCGGCGACATAGTCGAGCGTGCTGCCGTTCGGCTGTAGCGAGTAGGCGAGGTCGGTCCAGGGAATGTTCGGCGACGCGGCCGCGATCTGCATCGGCTTGCCGTCCGGGCTGGTCCACGGGACGAGGCTGTAGTCGGGCATCACCTTGCGGTCGCGCAGCGCGCCCAGCGCCATCGACATGCCGCCGCCGTAGGAGCCGCCGAGCGAGCCGATCCGCTGCGGATCGATCAGGCCCTCGTCGGCGAGCTGCCCGGCGAACTCCTGAGCGTCGCGGACCTCGTAGCGATTGTCGATCAGGCGGACGTAGCCGTTGGCGCAGGCCCCATTCGAGGCGGCCTGCGACTCCGCCGAGCCGCAGGACTCGTGGAAGCCGCGATCGGACATCGAGAACGTGGCGTAGCCGCGGTCGAGGAAATGCTGCATCACCCCGAGGCCGAGCTTGTCGCCGCCGTAGCCGTGGAACATCATCATCAGCGGATAGTTGCCGTCCGGCCCCGTGTCGGGCTCGGGCGGGAAGGCGACGTTGACGTCGATCGGGACGCCGTCCCATGCCGGGACGGTGCTTCGCGCCGGATCGGCCCCGACGTCGCAGAGGCGGACGCCGTCGGACTGCACGTTGCATCCGACATCGCCGTCGAAGACGTCGCCGATCGCCGCCTCGGCGACCTGGGGGACGAGCAGCATCCCCGCCAGCACGCCCAGACCGAGCAGCTTCCTCATCCCCGTCAACGATGCCCGCATCTGGCCGCCTCTCCTCTGTCGGTTGGCCCTCCGCGGGCTCTGTCTCGCGGCGAAACCTACCGCTCACCCGTGAACACGAGCGGGCGGCGCCGGTTGCGGATCAGCCCCGCTTGACCTGCGAGCCGCCGACGATCGCGTCGGAGCCGTCGGCGAACCGCACCCATGCCTTGTTGCCGCCGTCGTAGTCCGGCGCCCAGAGGACCAGGGTCGCCTGCTCGCGCTCGGCGGCGTCGGCGGGCCCGATCGAGCAGCTCTCCGACCCCTCCTCGTCGAGGCCGCGCCAGATGCGGACGAACGGGTTCTCCTCCCACTCCTGGCCGATCGTCGACGGCTCGCGGTGGCCGGGGTGGATCCGCGTCTCCGGCGGCAGCTTCATCAGCCGGTCCATCACCGACGCCTTCAGGTCCGCGAACCCGGTCGCGCCGGGAGCCCGGGTTCCGCCCACCGTGCCCCGGAAGAGCACGTCCGCGGTGAGCACGTCGGTGCCATTGAAGGCGAGCGCGCAGTGGTCGGCGCAGTGGCCGGGCGTGTGCATGACCTCGATCCGCAGCGCTCCGGTCTCGATCACGTCTCCGTCGGAGAAGGTCTGGTCGACCTTCTCGTCGATCAGCTCCGCCGTCATCTCGTGGGCGCCGATCGGTGCCCCGAAGCGATCGGCGAGCGCACGAGCCCCGACCACGTGGTCGTAGTGGTGGTGGGTGAGCAGCAGGTGGGTGACCTCGATCCCCTCGCGCGCGGCGAGCTCGGCGAGCGGATCGGTGACCGTGTTCGAATCGATCAGCACGCCCTTGCCACCGGGCTCGTCGAAGACCAGGTACGCGTTCGAGAGCCACTCCGACTGTTCCACCCGCGTCAGCAACAAAAGGAACTCCCCTCTCTAACAACTAGCAACTGGCAGCTAACCGAACTCGATCACGCTTCGAATCCCATCCTGAGCCTCCATCAACTCGAACCCCCTGTTGACGTCATCGAGGGTGATCCGGTGGGAGATGAACGGGTCGACGTCGATCTCGCCCGCGAGCCAGCGGTCGACCAGGGCCGGCACGCCCTCGCGGCCCTTGACGCCGCCGAACGACGAGCCGGCGACCCGGCGGCCCGTGATCAGGAAGCGGGGGATGACGTCGAGCGTCTCGCCCTTGCCCGCGACGCCGGCCATCGTCGCCAGGCCCCACGCCATGCGCGCCGACTCGACCGCCTGGCGCATCACCTTGACGTTGCCGGTGGCCTCGAAGGTGTAGTCGGCGCCGAAGCCGTCGGTGGACTCGACGATCTTCTCGACGACGTCATCGCCGCCGATCATCGTCTCGGTCGCGCCCTGGCCCTTGGCGAGCTCCAGCCGCTCGGGGGAGAGGTCGACGGCGACGATGCGCTCCGCCCCCTGCAGACGACAGCCGGCGACCGCGCCGAGCCCGACCATACCGGCGCCGAAGACGACGCAGGTCGAGCCCTCGCGAACCTTCGCGGTATTGATCGCCGCACCGAGCCCGGTCGAGAGCCCGCAGGCGAACAGGCAGGCGCCCTCGAGCGGCGCGTCGGGGTTGATCTTGGCGAGCGCGATCTCCGGCATCACGGTGTACTCGGAGAAGGTCGACGTCCCCATGAAGTGGCGGATGTCCTCGCCGTCGCGGTGCAGGCGGGTGGTGCCGTCGGGGAGGTAGCCCTTGCCCTGCTGCTCGCGGATCGCCATGCAGAGGTTGGTGCGCTCGTCGACGCAATGGATGCACTTCCCGCACTGGGGGCTGAACAGGGTGACGACGTGGTCGCCCACGGCGACGTCGGTCACCCCGGGCCCGACGGCCTCGACGACGCCCGCCCCCTCGTGGCCGAGCACCGTCGGCGAGTAGCCGGACGGATCGACGCCGGAGGCGGTGTAGAGGTCCGTGTGGCAGACGCCGCATGCGACCAGGCGCACGAGCGCCTCGCCCTCCTTCGGATCGCCCAGCTCCAGCTCCTGAACCACGAGGGGCTCGCCGAACTCCTCCAGCACCGCCGCGCGCATCCTCATCGCCTGAGTTCCTCCCGGGTCGCCTACGCGCCGATCGTATGCCTCCGGCGCCGCCGGGCGTCGCGCGATCGCGGCCGCGGTGGGTCGACCGGGTGCAGGCCTCTAGGGCCGGGAGTCGGGCGCGTTGACGGCCCGGCGTCGCTTCGCCAGGCGAATGCGCGTGCTGCCGTCGTTCTGCTTGAGCTCGACCCCGTCCATGAGGGCGGTCATCATCGCCATCCCGCGCCCGCGGTGGCGAGCGTCGCCGGCCGGCTCGAAGCGCTCGCGGGACCCGCCCCAGACCTCGAACACCATGTGGTCGCGCTCGCGCCACAGGCAGAGGTGGACGCCGTTCTCGTCGGGTGGCCCGTGGTCGATCGCGTTCGCGAGCGCCTCGGTCGCCGCCAGCTTCATCTCCCAGATCGCCGCCTGGTCGAAGCCGAGCTCACTCGCCGTCTGCTCGATCAGCAACCGGGCGGCGTCGAGGCCGTTCCGATCCGACTCGATCACGATCTCCGTCCGCTGCGCGGCCCAGGTCGCGGTCGGGCCCGTGTCGAGCCAGCCCGGGATCTCCGAAGCGGGAAGCGGCTTGGCGAAGAAGTAGCCCTGGCCGATGTCGCAGCCGAGCTCCTGCATCACCTGCAGCGTCTCCAGGTCCTCGATCCCCTCGGCGACCACCGAGAGCCCGAGGTCGTGGGCGAGGCGGATCGCCCCGGCGACGTAGACCTCGCCCTTGCGATCCACCTTGGAGACGAAGGTGCGATCGATCTTCACCTGGCTGACCTCGAACAGGCGCAACCACAGCAGCGACGCGTATCCGGTGCCGAAGTCGTCGACCGAGATCGCGACGCCGAGAGCGGCGATGGCGTCGATCACCGCCCGCGCGGTCTCCGGCTTCTCCAGCACCGCCGTCTCGGTCACCTCGAGCGTCAGCTGGCTCGCCGGCACGCCGTGCTCCGAGAGCCGGCGCTCGAGCGCCTCGACCACCGAGAAGTCGCTCAGGTTGGCGGCGGAGATGTTGACCGCGACCGGGATCGTCCGCGCCGCCCGCTGCCATTCCGCCGCCTGCGAGAGGGCGAGATCGAGGACGTGCTCGGCGAGCGGCCTGATCACCCGGTTGCCCTCCGCCTCGACCAGGAACTCGGCCGGGGCGAGGAGAACGCCGCGGTGGCGCCAGCGCAGCAGCGCCTCGACCCCGCAGTTGAGGCCCTCCTGGATGTCGACCAGCGGCTGGTAGTGAAGCTCGAACTCGTTCGCGTCGATCCCGCGGCGGATCGAGCGCACCAGGTCGGAATCGGGCCGTCGAGCGCGCGGGCCGGCGGCCGCCGGGGAGGGCCGGAGGCGCGCCCCCGGGCCCGCCTGCGGCACGGTCGATGGGCCCGCCTCCGGGATCAGCGAGAAGCTCACGCACCGGTCATCGGCCCCGCCCGCGGGCCCTTGACGAGCGCCGCCCGTGCGTGGGACGTTCGTCCAAGCGGGGTCTGGGAGGTTCTAGGAGGCTTCTGCGGCCGCGAGCGACGGGTGGATGTCGAAGGTCTGCTCGAGGCCGATCGCGCGGAAGACGCGGAGCATCTTCGGGTCGTCGCAGACGAGCGGCATCCGCCAGCCCTTGCCGCCGAGATCCTCGACCCACGTGACGAGCACCCCGATCATCCGCGAGTCGATGAAGGTCGCGCCGGAGAGGTCGACGACGAGCATCCGCTCGCGTCCCGCGGCGAGAACGTCCCGGACCGCGGCGCCCACCGTCCGCTCGAAGTCGGCTGCGGCGGTCGTGTCCGCGTCGCCGCCGACAGCGACCACATACCCCCTCGAGCCTGGGCTTGAGTCGATCGAATAGGTCACGAGCGGAGGCTTGCCGACCTGACCGACGGGCCTCGTGCTCAAGGTATCAAGGTTCGCTGACGACTCATGCCGTATGGAGGTATTTCCGGGCCGGATGATCTGGCTCGCGTCGACGCTCGCCGCCGCGGCGGCGTTGGTCGCCCCTGCGCCGGTGTCGGCGCTCGACCTCGCCGGCGTCGACGATCTCGGCGAGGGGCTGGAGGCGCAACTGCCGGTCGAGGTCCCGTCGACGGACGACCTGGGCTCGACGGTGGAGGACACGGTCTCCCGCCTGAACGAGACCGTCGACGACACGCTCTCGAACGCGAGCGACGCGCTCCCGGAACTCGGCAACGACCCGCCCGCGCCGTCGGGCGGCGACGAGGCGAGCAGCCCGGCGGCCGCGAGCCCGACGGCGCCCGCCGCGGCACCCGCGGCTTCCGCACCGACGGCGAGCGCGCCCTCCGACCCCGGGTCGAGCACGGCGCAGCCGGCCGGCTCGCCGGCGCCGGGTCAGGATGCCTCGGAGCCGGCTCCCGCCGGCGCGGGCGGATCCGACGCAGCGCCCGCGGGCAGCGCAGCCGCCAAGGGGGCGAGCGCGGCCGAGGGCGACCGCGCCAGGAGAGCTCGCGCGCGCCACTCCGCTGCCGGGTCGGACCGCGCCTCAGATCCTCCGGCCTCGCCCGTCGGGCGGCTCGCCGAGTCGATCAGCGAGCTGCCCTCCTCGGTGCTGCTGGCGATGTTCGCGCTCGCCGGGCTCGGCGTGGCGATGGCGGTGCGCTCGGCCGTGCTCGCGCTCGGCGCCCGCCGCCTGAAGGCACGCCAGGGCGAGTTGCATGCGGACATCGGCGTCCTGCAGTCGGCGCTGGTGCCCGAGCTTCCCGATTCGATCGCGGGCGTCGGGGTATCGGCCGCCTATCGCTCCTGCGCCGGGCTGGCGGCCGGCGGCGACTTCCTCGACGTGCTGGAGCTCGACGAGGAGCGAATCGCGGTCATCGTCGGCGACATCTCGGGCCACGACCGCGACGCGGTCACGGTCACGGCGCTCGTCCACTACACGGTCCGCGCCTACATCGCGGCCGGCCTGCAGCCGCGGGACGCGCTGCGGCTGGCCGACCGGGCGCTCGGCGGCCGGCTCGGATCCCACTACGCGACCGTGCTCGTCGCGATCTACGACGGCCGCGAGAGCACCCTGCGGTACGCCACCGCCGGCCATCCGCCGCCGATCGTGCTCGGCGGCGGCCCCGACCACGTGGTCGAGGCACTGACTCCGCCGCCGATCGGGCTCGGGCCCCCGACCGGCTTCCGCCAGACCCAGATCGGGGTCCCCGCCGGCGCCGGCGTCTGTCTGTTCACCGACGGTCTGGTCGAGGCTCGGGGCGCCGAGGGCGAGTTGCTGGGCCGGGAGGGGCTGGCGCTGGCGCTCGAGGGACTCGGGAACGACGAGCGGGCCGAGGAACTGCTCGCGCGGGTGCTCGGCGCCGCGGCGCCGCGCGACGACATGACCGTCTGCCTGCTCGAGCCGGCCGCGGCCGCGGGGTCGGCGCTCGTCGTCGAAGAGCTCGAGCTCGACCGTGAGCGCGCCGAGGTGCCGGCGCTCGTGGACCTGCTCTCGGCCTGCGGCCTCGGCGCCGACGAGACCGACCGTGCCCGGACCGCGGTCGCGAAGGCTGCCGGGCAGGCGCCCGTGCGCCTGATCGTTCGCCGCTGCGAGACCGGGGCGAGCTGGAGTGTCGACGGCTCGCGCCCGCGTTCGGCCGCCGATCCCGGACGTCCGATCGACGCGCAGGAACTAGGCCAATACGTCCAACTTGTACCGAATCGCATCTAGACCTGCTACGAATCTGCCGAGTATCTGTAGTAGGTGTTCGTAGTAGTCGTCATCCACCACCGGAGATGAGGGGGAATCGTCGATGACCGAGGCAGCGATCCACGAGCGGGTCTGCGGGATCCGAAGCGAGCTCCTGGACCTGATCGGGACGATCGGAGCGCCCGCCACACGGGTCGACCTGACCGCCGACGTGATGCTCGACGAGCTGCTTGTGGTCGCCAACCGGCTCGGCCGCGTCGCCGAGGGGCTCCACAGCCGCGTCGTGCCGATGGTCACCTCGCGCTAGCGGTCCCGAAAGCACCCGGGCTTGCCGTGCCGCCGCTCTAGACTGCGCGCGGGCGGTTAGCTCAGCTGGGAGAGCACTTCCCTTACAAGGAAGGGGTCGCCGGTTCGAGTCCGGCACCGCCCATCGCCCGGGCCGATCGCGGTTTGGGCCCCTGTTCACGGGTAGGCTCCGGGAGATGGCGAAGATCCTCTTCATCCCGTTCAGCATCGTCAGCGGGCTGATCGCCGGCTTCATCGGCAAGAAGGCCTTCGAGGTCTTCTGGGGCCTGGTCGACGACCAGGAACCGCCCGACGCGGAGGATCGCGAGACGAGCATGCCGAAGCTGGTCGCCTCGCTCGCCGTTCAGGGCGCCGCCTTCTCGATTGCCCGCGGGGTCACCGACCACCTCGCGCGCCAGAGCTTCTACAAGGCGACGGGCGCCTGGCCGGGCGAGGAGCGCCCGGAACCCACCTGAGCTCCGGCGCTCGCCTCCAGCAGCAACTCGGCGACGCGCGGCGGGTCGTCCCAGGTCGGGGTGTGTCCGACGCCCTCGAGCACCACGTAGCGCGCGCCCGGCGGCATCCGCTCGGGCTTCGGGGGACCGACGATGCGGTCCTGATCACCCCACGCGATCGTCGTCGGCACGGTGATCAGCTCGGGACGCTCGAGGACGTGAGCCCGCATCTCTCGGTTGGCGGCCTCGTAGCCGGGGGCGGTGAGCCAGTCGCCGACGAGCCCCTTCGCCTCCGACCTCGTCAGACGCTCCGGGCGGGCGACCGTGCTGCGCAGCAGCGCGTCGCGGACACGCCGGGACGCCAGCAGCACGGGTAGCAGGGGGCGCAACCGCGCCGCCCACCCGTGCGCGTCGAACCGCCTCGGGCCCAGCGGCCGGCGCCAGAGCCCGGCGGGCGAGATCGCGCATACCGAGGCCGCGCCGCCGGCCTTGGCCAGCTCCAGCGCGACCCAGCCACCGAGCGAGTTCCCGGCCACGTGCGGACGCTCGATCCCGAGCCCGGCGCAGTGCTCGGCGACCGCGACGCCGAGGTTGACAGGCGTGGGCGTGACCCCCGATGGGAGCGCGGACGACTCGCCGAAGCCCGGGAGGTCGACCGCGATCACGTCGCGCTCGGCCGCGAGCCGATCGATCACCGGCCCCCAGATCCGTCGCGACCCGCCGAGGCCGTGGATCAGGACGAGAGGCTCGCCGTGTCCGGCTCGAGTGTGCTCGATCGCCATTCTCCGTCCGCGGGCTGCCAGCCGGGTTTCGCGAGCACCACCTGAACGTCACCGATGCGCCGCTCGCGAAAGCCCGCCTCCGAGGAGGCGAGGTAGAAGTTCCACAGCCGGGCGAAGCGCTCGTCGTAGCCGCGCGGGTGCAGATCGGGCCAGGCCTCGTTGAAGCGCCCGCGCCAGAGCTGCAGCGTGCGTGCGTAGTCGCCGGTGATGTCCTCGCTGCGCTCGACCGGCATCCCGACCCGGTGCGCCTGCTCGGCGATCAGCCCCAGCGACGGCAGGCAGCCGCCGGGGAAGATGTGCTTGTTGGAGAAGCTGCGCGCGTCCTTCTCCTGCTCGTAAAGGTGGTCGGCGATCACGATCGCCTGCAGGAACATCGCCCCGCCCGGCCGGGTGAGCTCGGCGCAACGGTTAAAGAAGGTGGGGAAGTACTGCCAGCCGACCGCCTCGATCATCTCGATCGAGGCGAGCTTGTCGTAGCGGCCGGCCAGGTCGCGGTAGTCGGTGAGCAGGACCTCGACCCGATCGTCCAGGCCCTCGGCGCGCACGCGCTCGGTGGCGTAGGCGTGCTGGTTGCGGGAGATCGTCGTCGTCGTCACCCGGCAGCCGCGGGTGGCCGCGGCGTGGACCGCGAGCCCACCCCAGCCGGTGCCGATCTCGAGCAGGTGATCGTCGGGGCCGAGCTCGAGCGCCGCGCAGGCGCGCTCGAGCTTCGCCAGCTGCGCATCCTCGAGGCTCGTGTCCCGATGCTCGAAGACCGCGCAGGAATAGACCAGCCGCGGGTCGAGGAAGGCCTCGAACAGCGGCTCCCCGAGGTCGTAGTGGGCCGAGATGTTCCGCGCGGCGCCGGCGCGTGTGTTGCGCGGCACGAGCCTGGCGAGCCCCTGCGCCAGTCGCATCGGCTGGTGCAGGCGCGACCGCAGGCGATCGAGCGGCGGCAGGCTGCGACAGGCGATCCGGCAGAGCGCGACGAGGTCGTCGCAGCTCCACAGACCCTCGACGTACCCCTCGCCGAGCCCGGTGCTTCCGCGCAGCGCCCAGCGGTAGGCGCGTGGATCGTGGACCTCGATCCGGGTTCGAAGCTCGGCATCGGGCGGGCCGAAGCACAAGCGCCGACCGCCGTCGACCAGCTCGATCCGGCCGCCTCGCACTCCGGAGACCAGCCGGTACGCCCCCCGTCGGGTGACATCGAGACTCATCGCCCCCTCCTCTACGCCATTGGCGCCGCCGTCAGCCCCAGAGCAGCATCGACTGCGGGTCGTCGGGATCGACGTTGACGACGATCTCGCCGCCGATCTTCTGCTTGTAGCCGTCGACCGACTGCGCGATCAGCTGCTGGGTGAACGTCGAGGTGTACGGCTCTCCGCCGGTCGGCCGCACCTCGACCTCGAGCTCGTACTCGGCCCCGCCCGAGAGCGGATCCTTGGTGCCGGTCTCGCGCATCCCCTTGAGCACCGCCGGATGCTTGACGCCCTGCTGGGCGATCTTGTTGGTCTTCGCCGCGGTGTCGGCCGCGCCACCCATGCCACCCATCGAGGCGACGGAGTCGCCGGCTGACTTGGCCGTCTGCTGCGCCTGCTGCGCGGCGTCCTTGAACTTGTCCATGAATCCCATCGAGGCTCTCCTTCGCCGCTGTCGGCGCCCAGGCTATCGCTACTGTGGCGCGCTGATGCGGCTCAAGCTCGCCCTCGCGACCGCGGTCCTGAGCCTGGCGGCGCTCGCCCCGGCGGCGGCCGCCGAGGACGACCCGGCGCAGCAGTCGCCGTTCGGCGGCGAGTTGCCGCCGCCGCTCGAGCGCCCCGACTCGCAAACGCGGCCGCCGCCGGGCTTCTCGCTCTCCGCCCGGGAGGCGATCCGGATCGCCGGCGCCACCCGGATCGTGCGCGAGGAGCTCCGGGAGTCGCGTGGGGCGAGGGCGGCGGCGTTCGTCCGCGGCGACCGGTGGCAGGTCGATTACCGCGATGACGGGAACGCGGTCGCGTTCGTGGTCGTCGACGGCACGACCGGGGCGGTCGACGAGGCCTGGCGCGACTACCAGGTCGAGACCCCGCTGGCCCGCGGCTACGAGGGCGCGGTGGCGCAGAAGGTCAATGACCCGTACATCTGGATCCCGCTCTGCGTCCTCTTCCTGGCGCCCTTCTTCGATCCCCGGCGGCCGCTGCGCCTGCTCCACCTCGACCTCCTCGTGCTGATCGGCCTCGGGATCTCGCTGCTGTACTTCAACCGGGCCGAGATCACCGCCTCGGTGCTGCTCACCTATCCGGTGCTCGCCTACTTCCTGGTCCGGATGCTGGTCGCCGGCCTCTGGCCGCGCAAGCGCGCCGGGCCCCTGGTGCCTCTGGCGCCGGTGCGCTGGCTGGCGATCGGTGTCTTCGTCCTCGTGGCGGCGCGGATCGCGCTCAACGTGGTCGACTCGCACGTGATCGACATCGGCGTCGCCGGGGTCATCGGCGCCGATCGGATCGGCGACGGCAGGTCGCTGTACGAGGGCGCGTTCTCGGTCGGGCTCGACCTCAAGGGGGACGTCTACGGACCGGCCAATTACCTCGCCTACGTCCCGTTCGAGCAGGCCTTCGCCTGGGACGGACTCTGGGACGCCGGCGTCCCCGCGGCTCACGCCGCGGCGATCGCCTTCGACCTCCTCTGCGTCGCCGGGCTGATCGCGCTCGGCCGGCGGCTGCGGGCCGGCGACGAGGGGCGGGCGCTGGGCTGGGCGCTCGGCTTCGCCTGGGTCGCCTGCCCGTGGACGCTCTACACGATGAACGCCAACGCCAACGACTCGCTGATCGCGGCGCTCGGGATCGGCGCCCTGCTCGCATTACGCTCGCCGCCGGCGCGGGGGGCGTTCGTGGCCCTCGCCGCCGCGGCGAAGTTCGGCTCCGCGGCGCTCGCGCCCCTGTTCGCCACGGCTCAGGGCGAACGGCGCTGGCGCGGCGCGATCTGGTTCTCGCTCGCCTTCGCCGCGGTCGCCGTCGCCTGCGTGCTCCCGTTCGCGCCCGACGGCGGCGTGCGCGAGATCTACGACCGGACGCTCGGCTACCAGGCCACCCGCAGCTCGCCGTTCAGCATCTGGGGCCAGGCGCCGTCGCTGGATTTCGCACAGCCGGTGGTCCGGGCCGCCGCGGCCGCCCTCGCGATCGCGGTCGCTTTCTTCCCGCGCTTCAAGACCGCGGTTCAGATCGCCGCCCTGGCGGCCGCGGTGACGATCGCGGTCCAGCTCACCGCGAGCCACTGGTTCTACTTCTACGTCGTCTGGTTCCTGCCGTTCGCGCTGGTGGCCTCGTTTTCCGGCCAGCGGAGGATCACCGGCGGCTCCCGAACGAAAACGGGCGCCCCTGACAGGGGCGCCCGTGCTCACCGAACGATGCGCGGAACTACTGGATGAAGTGCGTCTCGCGGACCGCGTTCAGGATCCGCTTCGCCTTCCGGCCGCGGTCGAACGCCCCGGAAGGCGAGATCGCGTGCGCCGAGTTCAGGGCCAGGAGCCCGAACACCGAGGCGTGCCGCGCCTCGACCGTGACGATCGTCAGCGCCGCCTTCAGGTAGGCGGGCTTCTCGATGTTGAACGCCTGGCCCATGTAGGCCTGGACGCCGGTGTTCTCGAGCGCGTATGCGGTGGCCAGGAACTCGGTCGGGTTGCTCGTCGTCGTCCCGAAGTCGAACTTCGGGGACTTGACCGCCTTTCCGCCAAGGGCTGCCTTGAGCGCCTTGACGTGCGTGTTCTCGTCCTCGGTGGTGCGCTTCAGGGCGATCGCCGTCTGCCCAGTGGCGAATCCGTTCGCCGTCGCCTCGTTGTAGAACGCCGCCTCGAGATACTCGAGCGTGAGGGCGTAGTTCAGGATCCCGATGTCGCCCTTGCCGAAGCTCTTCGGCGGACGACCGCCCTTGCTCATCGGCTGCGCGAGCGCGGTGCCCGGCGCGAGCACGCCCAGCAGCGCGCCGCCGGACACGACCGCCCCACCGGCGATGCCGGCCTTCTTGAAGAAGTCGAGGCGGGTGTCGCCGGACTCCTCCAGGGTCGCCATCGCGCCCCCGGCCGTCTCGCGAATCGCGCCGTCGGCGTCGACCTGCGCAAGCCGAAGCCCGTTCGTCTCTTCGGAACTCATATGACCTCCTATTGGATTGGCCCCCACGACTCCGCTACGCGGGCGGCCGCCAAACGGATCAGTCAGGCGATGGTGGTCCGCAGCTCGCCGAGCTGGGGCGAGCTGACGACGAGCTCGTCGCCGGGCCGCAGCCAGACGCTCGGGTCGCGCGCGCCGCCGACCCCGGCCGGGGTGCCGGTGGCGACGATGTCGCCCGGCTCGAGCGTCATCAGCCGCGAGAGGTGGGCGACGATCTGAGGGATCGAGAAGATCAGCCCGGCGGTGCTGTCCTCCTGCATGCGCTCGCCGTTGAGGTCGAGGGCGATCCCGATCGCGTCGGCGGGGCCGGCCTCGTCGGGCGTCACGATCGCCGGCCCGCAGGGGGCGGCGCCGTCGAAGACCTTCCCCGGCATCCACTGGGGGGTGGCGAACTGCAGGTCGCGGGCGGAGAGGTCGTTGAGCAGCGTGTAGCCGGCGAGGTGGTCGATCGCCTCGGACTCGGCGACGTCCTTCGCCCGACGCCCGACGACGAACGCGACCTCCGCCTCGTAGTCGACCTTCTCGCTCGCCGCCGGGAGCTCGACGGCGGCCCCGTCGGCCCGCAGCGCGTTTGCGAACTTGGCGAAGAAGGTCGGGCTCGACGGCGGCTCGGTGCGGCCCTCCTTCGCATGCTCGGCGTAGTTGAGCCCGATGCCGACGATCTTCTGCGGGTCGGGGACCGGTGGCATCAGATCGACCTCGGCGAGCCGCGTCGCCGGGCCGTCGGCGTCGACGAGCTCGTTCAGGCGGCCGGCGGCGAGCAGCTCGCGGACGCTCGTGTTGCCGCCACCGAGCGCGTCCCAGGCGTCGATCACGCCGTCGCCGCGCACCACGCCCGCCCGCGGGCCGCGGTCGCCGGCGTAGGTGACGAGGCGCATCGGAGCACCCTACCCGGGCCGCCCCCAACCGCGACTGGCCGATAACGCCGAACTATTTGGCGAAATGCGCCAGTCGGCGGGCGTCGGTCCGCGTCCGGAACCGGCGCCGGTCGCCGACCTATCCGTATCATCAGCCGCGCGGGCTCCGGGCTCGCATTCGTTCGTTGCCCGGGGGCGTAGCTCAGTTGGTTAGAGCGCCGGCCTGTCACGCCGGAGGCCGCGGGTTCGAGTCCCGTCGCTCCCGTTTCGCTGATCTCGCTACCGGGCGAACTCGTGGCGGGCTTTCCGGCGGTGACCGCGCCGTCGACGATCCCCTCCGTCGGCACCGAGAGGGTCCTGGGGGGCACCACATGTCGAAGCGCATCCGCGAGCACCTGCGCTCGAACGTCGTCGGTTACGTCGCGATGTGCAGGATCGTCCCCCCGGCGCCGCTTGGGACGCTCTCGCGCGGACTTCGAGATCTTCGACACCGCGAACCTGCACGACACCTCGACGAACACCGAGAACCTCGTCGCCCCCGTCGCCGGCACCTACTGCGTTTCGGCGACGGTGGACTGGGACCCCAACGGCACCGGTTACCGCCGAACGTCGCTCCTCGGGCCGACCAGCGGTTTCGCCTCGGTGGCCGGCCCGCCGCTGCCGGCGCCCGCCTTCACCACCCAGAACCCGACCGGCTTCGAGCGCCTGCAGGCGGGACAGGCGGTACAGGTCCAGGTCCTGCAGGGCAGCGGCGCCGATCTCGGCGCGCGCATCGCCCGGTTCGAGATGACCCTCGTCGGCGGATTCTGAGGTCTCGTCGGCGAGGTTGACTGAGCACCCTCGGACGGGATAGGGTCGGCGCGCACACTCAGGATGGGAGGGCCCCGATTGGGGCAGCCGAAGCGGACCGGTCCGTTCACGGATGAGCTGACCTCGGGAACCGAGGCGGGCACGCGGGCGCGGAAGCCGCGACGCCGCGCGTTGGCGGTGATCGCCGGGGCCCTCGTGCTCTGCTCGGGCCTCGTCGCGGTCGCCCTGGCCGCGTCGACCAACTTCGTCGAGCCGGCCACGAGCCCGGAGCCGGTGGGCGACACACCGTTCTGGGCCGCCGCTGGCGATCTCGACGGCGACGGCGACCAGGACCTGGCGGTCGCGAACCTCGCGGGGGACAACGTCACGATCCTGAAGAACAACGGCATGGGGAGCTTCACCGAGCCCGCGTCGAGCCCGGCGGCGGCCGGCGACGCCCCCCGCTCGGTGGCCGTCGCCGATCTCGACGGCGACTCCGACCAGGACCTCGCGGTCGCGAACTCCAACTCCGCCAACGTGACCATCCTCCGCAACAACGGCTCCGGCAACTTCGGGCAGCCGGCGTCGAGCCCCGAGTCGGCGGGTTCGGGGCCAACCTCGGTCACAGCCGCCGATCTCGACGGCGACAGCGACCCGGATCTCGCGGTTGCGAACTTCAGCACCGGCGACGTCACGATCCTGCGTAACGTCGGCGGAGGCGACTTCACCGAGCCGGCTTCCAGCCCGGAGGATGCGGAGAGCGGCTCCTTCGCGGTCGCCGCCGCCAACCTCGACGCCGACGCCGACCTGGACCTTGCGGTCGCCAACCTCAGCGGCGGCAACGTCACGATCCTGAAGAACAACGGCTCCGGCAATTTCAACGAGCCGGCCACGAGCCCGGAGCCTGCCGGCAGCTTCGCCGGGTCGATCGCCGCCGCCGACTTCGACGGCGACACCGACCAGGACCTCGCGGTCGGGATCTCCGTTGACCTGACGATCCTCCGCAACAACGGTGCCGGCAACTTCGCCGAGCCAGGCTTCAGCCCCCTGCCTACGGGCAACAGCCCGATCGCCGTTGCGGCCGCCGACTTCGACCTTGACGGCGACCCGGACCTTGCCGTCGCCAACAACGGCAGCGACGACCTGACGGTTCTCCGCAACAACGGCTCCGGCAGGTTCGGCGAGCCCCCGACGAGCCCGGAGGCGGTTGGCGACAATCCCCGGTCCGTCGCCGTCGCCGATCTCGACGGCGACTCCGACCAGGACCTCGCGGTCACGAACGCGGCCGTCGACAGCGTGACGATCCTCCGCAACCGCTGATCAGGGCGCTCGGCCGGCGGCCGGCTAGAGCCCGGCCAGCTCGCGGGTGCGCTCGCTCGCCGACGCGGCGCTCGCGCCGTGCTCGTCGACCATCTGCTCGTAGGCGCGCATCGCCTCGGGCACGGTCCTCGCGGCCCGGCGCTCGGCGAACGGGGAGGCGAGCAGCTGGCGCACCGCCAGCGTCCGCAGGAACCAGCGCGGGTACGAGATCCGCCGGCGGCGTTGGGCGATCGCGGCCATCAGCTCCTCGATCGCAGGCGCCAGCGGGTAGGTGCGGGCCAGCGCCCGCGGCATCTCGGACTTCGCCCGTTGCAGCAGGGGCATCTCGCGCTCGCCGTCGCGGACCATGTCGGTGTCGAGGAAGAGGAAGTAGGCGACGCCGACCTGGACGCCCAGCGGCTGCATCTCGATCCGCAGACAGTCGCTCATCGCCTCGACTCCGGCCTTCGCCGCGCAATAGGCGGTCATCCCCGGCGCCCGCAGGACCGCCGCGGTCGAGGCGATGTTGAGCAGGTAGCCGCCGCTGCGCTCGAGATGGGGGAGGGCCGCCCGGTCGGTGTACATGACCCCGAGCAGGTTGATCTCGATCACCCGCTCCCAGGAGCGCAGCTCCTGCGAGCGCAGCGGGCCGCCGGCCGCGATCCCGGCGTTGGCGACCACGGAGTCGAGCCCTCCGAGGGCCTCGGCGGCGGCGTCGATCGCCTCCGTGACCTGCTCGTTGGCCGAGACGTCGCACTCGGCGACGAACGTGTCCTCGCCGCAGCGCTCGGCGACGGCGACCAACGTCTCGGGCTCCAGCCCGACGAGCGCCAGGCGCGCGCCGTGTGCCGCGAGCCGCTCGGCCAGAGCCGCGCCGATCCCGCGGGCTGCGCCTGTGATCAGGACGCGTCGCCCGCGAAGCGACGTGAGATCGGCGGGTGCCATGGCGCGAGCCTATCCGCGATCGATCCCCGGCGGCGGCGGGGGGTCGCTCAGGTCGGCTTGCCCCAGCGCGAGTCGCCGTAGTTGCGGTCCCGCTCGTTCTCGACCGCCTCGGAGTCGGGCGCGAAGCCGGCCTGGGTCAGCATCCGCCTCAGGTCGACCACCGTCTGGCGGTCGAGGTTCTTGCCGTCGGGTGGGGAGAAGACCTCGGTCTCCGGGCCGAGCGTGACCTTGAGCTTGCCGTTGTGCTCCTCGGTGACCGTCCCGACCGCCTCAAGCAGCGACTGCACCTTGCGCCACTCGACGTTGCCGCCCCGCTGATGATCGAAGAGCTCGGCGACGGTATCGCGGTGATGGTTGCTGAGGTGCTCGGAGCCCATCAGCCTCCACCCGCCTCCGGCGGGGCGTCGCCCTCGTCGCCCTCGCCCGGGGCCTCGCGGGCGATGAAGTCCTCGACCAGGAGCATGTTGTCCTTCGACCGCTCGACCACGTTGAGCAGGTCCTGCATCAGCGAGACCTCCTCGACCTGCTCCTTGACGAACCACTGCATGAACTGCTCGGCGCGGTAGTCCTTGGTCTCGCGGGCGAGCTCGAACAGCTTGTAGATCTCCTCGCCGACCCGCTTCTCCTGGTCGAGCGCCATCTTCACCGGGGCGACGTCGTCCTTGAACTTCGTCTCCTGGCCCTTGATGTCGGGAATCCGCACGGGCTCGTCGACGTCGAGCAGGTACTGGATCATCATCATCGCGTGGCTGCGCTCCTCGAGCGCCTGGCGATAGAAGAAGGCCGCCAGCCGCGGCAGGGTCTCGGCGTCGTAATGGACCGCGGCGCCGATGTACTGCATCGCGGCGCCGAACTCGTTCGCGATCTGGTCGTTCAGCGCGGCGGCAAAGGACTTCTTGGGCATGCGGGCTCCTTGGTCGTGAGTGAGCCGAAGCTAGCGGAAGCCCCGGGTGCTACTCGGCCCAGCGAAAGCCGGTCTCGGACTGGGCGGGGTCCATCGGGCTGCTCGGCATCCCGGCGGGCACGGCCGGGTCGTTGTAGCCGGACGGCGCGACGTCGTTTGGGGTCGAGGCATGAAAGAGCGAGGCCAGGTACTGGATCTGGCCGCGCCCGCACTGAAGCTCGCCCTGGCCGCCGCCGTAGACCGCGATCCCGTTGCGGTCGCAGTACTCGTAGACCGAGAGCAGCTCCTCGAGCGAGCCGAACCGCGACGGCTTCGAGTTGATCGCCTTGCGCGCCATCTCCTGGACGTCGGCGAGCGAGTGCAGGGGCGCGTCCCAGGTGATCCGATCGTCGTGCGGCTCGAGCACCGCGCGGGTCTGGTCGTTGATGTCGGGGTCCTCCAGGTAGGCCTCCGGGAACTTGTCGGCGACCTCGCGGTAGAGCTCGGGGTCGGTGTCGACGTCGACCGGTGTCCCCTTGTACATGCCCTTGAGGTCGAGCACCCGCACCGGGGCGAGCTCGGCGATCTCGTCGATCAGCGCCTGGTCCCAGTCGTTCTCCGGATCGAGCTTGAACTCGAGGCCGGGGTAGCGCGCGAGGCGCTTGCGGATCGGCTGGGTCGACGACTTGCGGGCGTTGTCGCCGAAGCCTCCGAGGCGCGTCGAGCAGACGAAGTGCAGCGGCTGCGGATCGCGCTCGACCACCTCCCAGAGCGCGAGGCCGTTCTGGCGCAGGGCCAGGTCGAGAGCGGCCGACTCGTATGCCCAGCGGCGGTAGTGCCGCGAGGCGTCGCGCTCCGGCGCTGCGCCCGGGAACAGGTCGAGGTCGCCGAGCAGCGCGCAGGCCTCGCCGAGCGTCGCGGGTGGCGTCAGGTCGAGCACCGGGCCGGCGTCGCGGTGGGCGATGTGGTCGAGCACGTCGTAGACGACGTCCTCGCCGATCCCCTCCTGGCCGCCGCCGCGCAGGTGCACCACCGTCGAGGGGCGGGTGAAGTCGCCGAACTCGCGGTCGTGGCCGGTGAGCTCGTACTCGTCGATCTCGATCGGCAGCTCGGCCAGGCGGGCGTAGGCGGTGCTCACGCGGCCCAATCTAGTCGATCCCAGGCGTGGGTTCGGGGGGCGGTTCTCAGCCCTCGCGGACCGGGACCACGAGCACCGACGCCATCAGCTTCCGCCCTTCGGCGGGTCGTCGCCCCCGAGCCCGGCGTCGGCCGCCTCCTCGGAGACGCCGACCGCTTCGACCGTGCCCCCGCCGACGGCAATTTCGTGCGGGACGTGCTCGAACGCCGCCCGGGCGAAGAAGGCGCGCGCCGGATCGCGGCCGAGCCACCGCCAGGCGAACATCAGGACGACGCCACCGAGCATGAAGATCAGGGCGATCACCAGCGGCAGGCCGAGCCCCAGCACCTGGCTCCCCGAGTAGGAGGCCTTGGGGTCGCCGATGTCGATCGCCGACTCCACCATGAGGTACGTGAGCATGGCGGCGCCGACCAGCGGCGCGACGCCGATGAAGAGGAAGTTCTTCACCGACGCGGTCAGCTCCTTGCGCCAGTAGACGGCGCAGGCGAAGCCGGTGAGCCCGTAGTAGAAGGCGATCATCAGGGAGAGCGCCGAGAGCGAGTCGAAGAGGAAGTTCTCGGAGATCAGCCTGCCGGGGACATACCAGAGGGCCGCCAGGACGCCGACGACGATGGTCCCGAAGGCGGGCGTGAGGTAGCGCGGGTGGATGCTCGCGAACCGCCGCGGGAGGGCGCCGGCCGCAGCCATCGAGAGCGACGTCCGCGAACCGGGCAGGATCGTCGTCTGGGCCGAGGAGATGCCGGAGATGATCACGGCGACCACAAGCAGCTTGCCGAGCTCCGAGCCGAGCGCGGCGTTGCCCGCGATCGCCAGGATCCGGGCGTTGTCGTCGAACACCTCGACCCGGCCGAGCCCGAGGTAGGCGATGATCGCCACGGCGACCAGCACGTACGTGCCGAGCAGGATCACGGTGCTCGCCATCCCGGCGAGCCCAGGCCCGCGGCTCGAGTCCCTGGACTCCTCGGAGAGGTTGACCGCGCTCTCCCAGCCCCAGTAGATGAAGACGGCGAGCAGCACCCCGGTGAGCAGCGCCGAGTACTCGACGCCGAAGGGCGAGAGCCAGCTGAGCTCGGGGTCGATCGAGCGCTCGAGCGCGTTGCCGGTCGCCACTTTGAACAACGCGACGACAGCGAACAGCAACAGCGCCCCGACCTGGAAGAACGTGAGGACCCGCTGCAGACGGGCGGATGTTTCGGTGCCGATGACGCAGATCGTCGTCATCACGGCGATGATCGCCAGGGCCAGCACGACGTTGGCGAGGTCGGACTTGCGCAGGTCGTTGAGCTCGAGCAGGTCGAACAGGAACAGCGCCGAGACGTCGGCGAGCGAGCCGATCACGAGGATCCCGGTGGTGCAGATCGCCCACCCGCCCAGCCACCCCGCCCACGGCCCGAGCGCGCGTGTCACCCATGAGAACGTCGTGCCGCAGTCGGTGTCGACGCGGTTCATGTAGTAGAAGGCCGCTGCGATGAAGAACATCGGGATGAAGGCGAACAGCAGGATGCCCGGGGCGTGGATCCCGACGGCGACCACGATCGAGCCGATCACCGCGGCCAGGGAGTAGGCGGGAGCGGTCGACGCCAGGCCGATGCAGAGCCCGTCGACGAACCCGATCGCGTCCTTCTTCAGGCCCTTGTCGACGTGTTCGGCCGCCGCGGCTGGCCGCTCGCCGCCGGCGACGCTGGCGCTCTCCATGCGCGCCGACTCTATCCGCGGATCAGGCTCTGTGCTCGGGGTTGGGGAAGTCGAAGCGGCAGCCCGCGTCCCACGCGGTCCGCTGGTTGCCGTGCGCCGGGATCCCGCCCGCGTCCTTGAGCATGCGCGCGACGTGGAGCAGGTTCCAGGTCATGAACGTGGTGTTGCGGTTGGTGAAGTCGTTCACGGGGCCGCCCGAGCCGGGGTCGAGGTAGGAGGGTCCGGGGCCCGCCTCGCCGATCCAGCCCGCGTCGGCCTGGGGCGGGATCGTGTAGCCGAGGTGCTGAAGGGCGTAGAGGGCCTCGAGCGCGCAGTGCTTGATCCCGTCCTCGTTGCCGGTCACCAGGCAGCCGCCGACGCGGCCGTAGTACGCGTACTGGCCGTCGTCGTTGAGCAGGTGCGAGTTGCCGTAGAGCCGCTCGATGATGTGGGTGCAGACCGAGGACTTCTCGCCGAGCCAGATCGGCATCCCGAGGACGAGGATGTCCGCCGCCATCACCCGCTCGAAGATCTCCGGCCACTCGTCGACGTCCCAGCCGTGCTCGGTCATGTCCGGCCAGACGCCCACGGCGATCTCGTGGTCGATCGCCCGTACCGAGTCAACCGTGACCCCGTTGCGGCGCATGATCTCCATCGACAGGTCCATCAGCCCCTGGGTGTTCGAGACCTCGGGGCTGCGCTTGAGCGTGCAGTTGACGTACAGCGCCCGCAGGTCGCTGAAGTCGTAGGGGCTCTCGTCGACCATCCTGGTCTGGATCTCGTTCAGGGCGATCTCGTCGGTCACCGGCTCTCCTCCGTGGTTGGGGTCTCCGCTCGCTGAAGTTGCGCTTGACCGCAAGGCGTTACACCGCCTAGTTTTCCGTCCTGTGAAGCAACTGACCTTCCTCGCCCCGGGAGAGCTCGAGTGGAGGGACGTGAGCGAGCCGCAGCTCGCCGGCGACGGGGAGGCGATCGTCAGGCCGCTCGCGGTCGCGACCTGCGACCTCGACCTGGCGCTGGTCCGCGGTCATGCCCCCGTCGATCGCGAGTTCGCCTTCGGGCACGAGTGCGTCGCCGAGGTGACCGAGGTCGGCGACGCGGTCGGCGCCGTGGCGCCCGGCGACCTGGTCAGCGTCCCGTTCCAGATCTCCTGCGGCGAATGTGCCCGCTGCCGGCGCGGGCAGACCGGCAACTGCGAAACGGTCGACTTCCTCTCCACCTATGGGCTCCCGCTGGGTCCGGACAACGGCGGCTTCGTCTCCGACGCGGTCCGCGTTCCCTACGCGGACGCGATGCTCGCGCGGATCCCGGACGGCATCGACCCGGCGGCGGTCGCGAGCCTGTCGGACAACATCCCGGACGCGTGGCGCACGGTCGGGCCGCAGCTCGAGGCCGAGCCGGGCGCCGCGGTGCTGATCTGCGCCGGCGCCGGCTCGATCGCCCTCTACGCGGCGGCGATCGCCGTCGCCCTCGGCGCCGAGCGCGTCGACTTCGCGGGCGGCCGGCCGTTCGAGCGCGAGCTCGCGGCCGAGCTCGGCGCCCAGTTGCTCGACGAGGACTTCCCGAAGCGGCACGGCCCGTATCCGATTACGGTCGACGCGAGCGCCCGCCAGCCCGGGCTCGCGTGCGCCCTGCGCTCGACGGAGGCGGACGGCATCTGCACCTCGATCGGGATCTACTTCGCCGACCAGACCCCCGTGCCGCTGCTCGAGATGTACACCAAGGGGATCCGCTTCGAGACCGGCCGCGCCCACGTCCGGCCCGCGTTCGAGCCCATCCTCGAGCTGGTTCGCTCGGGCGCCTTTCGCCCTGAGCTGGTCACCCGCGAGACCGCGACTTGGGACGAGGCCGCCGAGGCGGTCGCCGGGCACGGCGGCAAGCTGGTGATCAGCCGCGCCTGACCCGGCGTCCAGCTCAGCCGACTGCTTCGCTCAGCACCCGTGACAGCCGAGCTCGAGCACCCAGACCGCAACGTTGCTGTGCCCGTTGAAGCCGCCCTTGCGGACGCTGATGCCGGCGTCGTCGAACGACCCGCGCAGCATCGCCTCGCGGTGCGGCGGGGAGTTCAGCCACGCCTGCATGATGTCCCTCGCGCTCCCGCGGCCGCCGCGGCCCCAGGCGAGGTTCTCGCCCCACTGCCAGCTGCTCGCCTCGGTGTAGCCGTACCGGCGCGCGTATAGATCGGCCGGATTGCCGCAGGCCGTGTGGCTGAAGCCGCAGCGCATCACGTCGCCTGCCTTCTCGCCCGCCGCCCGCTCGAGCGACTTCGACGAGCCGAGGCCGTGCGAACCGGTGTGGCCGCGGGCGTAGTTGATCAGGCAACGCATCGCCTTCTCTTGAACCTTGTTCGGAGCCTTCGTGTCGGTTTGGCTACCGCACTTCGACTTCGGCGCCACCAGGCTTGCATCGGCCGGCGCGATGATCAGTGCCAGCGCAGCCCCGGTCGCCGTGACAGCGAGAGTGAGCTTTCGCACCCACGCGATACCTCGCATGACAGTTCCTTTCCCCAGTCCCCCAGGTTCCTTTCCGCGTCCCCCAGGTCGATCAACCCCCAATTCATGACCGGCCCCTTACCCAACTTGCAGCTCGCTCACACTTCGCTCACAGAACTCCGTTCATGAGCACCCGTGACAGCCGAGCTCCAGCACCCAGACGGCGACGTTTCGGCGGCCGCTGAAGCCGCCCTTGCGCAGCCCGATCCCGGCATCGTCGAAGGAGCCGCGAAGCATCGTCTCGCGGTGCGGCGGCGAGTTCAGCCATGCCTTGAGGATCTTGCGTGCGGTCCCGCGCTTGCCGCGCCCGAAGGCGAGGTTCTCGCCCCACTGCCAGCCGCCGGCCTCGGTGTAGCCATAGCGGCGCGGGTAGAGGTCGGCCGGCTTGCCGCAGGCCGTGTGGCTGAAGCCGCAACGCATCACGTCGCCGGACTTCTCGCCCGCCGCCCGCTCGAGCGACTTCGAAGAGGCGACGCCGCCGGCCCCAACGTGCGTGCGGGCGTAGTTGATCAGGCAGCGCATCGCCTTCTCCTGCTGGCGCTCCGGAGCCTTAGCGTTCTTCTGCGCCTTGCATTGCGACCGCGGTGCGACCAGCCCGGCGGCGGCCTGGGTTGCCGAGACCGCGGCGATCGCGCAGACGGCGAGGCCGGCGATCGACGCGAGCACCCACGTCGGCATACGCGTACCTGAAGACATTTACGCCCCTTTTTTCGACTCTTTCTGGCGCCGACGGAGTTAGCTGACGGGCTCGCGCGGAAAGAGTCGCGCTACGGCACTTGTCGTTTGCCGATTCGCCCCCGGGCTCGACGGGAGTCCCCTTGGGTCCTCCGCTCCCCCGCCTCCGAGGCGAGGGATTAGGCGCGCCGGAAACCTACAGGATGTTTAAGACGGATGTGTACTTCCTGCAAAGAACGTACGAGCAAGCGGCGAGCGGGCTCAGTCGCCCGCCGGCGCCGCTCCCGGCACGCCCCCGGCGAGGGCGCGGGCGACGAGCTCGGAGAAGGCCTCGATTGCGACCGCGAGGTCGGCCTGCGCCGTGTCCTCCTCGCGCGCGTGGCTGATCCCGGCCCGCGAGGGAGCGAACAGCATCGCGGTCGGCAGCACGCCGGCGACCGAGGCGGCGTCGTGCAGGGCGCCGCTCGCGAGGCTCGCCGGCTCCCCGGCGACCGCGGCGCAGGCGGCGCGCGCGGCGAACACCAGACCGGCGTCGAAGAGGACCGGCTCGGTCGTCATGACGGGCGCCTCCTCGAGCTCGCACCCCCGCGCGGCCGCCAGCTCCGACGAGCGCGCGACGGCCGCGGTGAGCATTCGCGCCAAGGGCTCGGCCTCCGGGTGGCGCAGGTCCACCGCCAGCACCGCCTTCCCGGCGACGGCGGTCGGGATCCCGGGCTCCAGCCGCAGCTCGCCGGTGGTCGCGACTCCGCCCTCGACCTCCGGGATCGCCTCGATCGCCAGCGCCGCCTCGGCCGCCGCGAGCGCCGCGTCGTGGCGGGCCGCCATCGGGGTCGTGCCGGCGTGCGCCGCCTGGCCGACGAAGGTGAGCCGCAGACGCTCCAGCCCGGCGCAGCCGGTGACCGCCGCCACCCGCAGGCCCTCGGCCTCCATCACCGGGCCCTGCTCGATGTGCAGCTCGACGTATGCGCCCAGCCCCTGCCGGCGGGCCGCGCACTCGCCGGCGCGGGCGAGCTCGACCCCGTTCTCGGCCAGCACCTCGGCGATCGGGCGGCCGTCGGCATCGCGCAGCGCCTCGAGCTCGGCGGGCTCGAGCGTCCCGGCGAAGGCCGAGCTCCCGAACAGGCTGCGGCCGAAGCGGGCGCCCTCCTCGTCGGCCCAATCGATCAGCACGAGTGGCCGCGGCGGCGGGTCGTCCGCCTCCGACCAGGAGCGCAGGACGCCGATCGCGGCCATCACGCCCAGCGCCCCGTCGAGCCAACCGCCGTTGGGGACGGAGTCGACGTGGGAGCCGAGCGCCAGCGCGGGGGCGAGCGGATCGGCGCCCTCGAGCCGCGCCCAGAGGTTGCCCGCCTCGTCGATCGTGCCTTCGAGTCCGACCTCGGCGAGCAGCTCGCCGATCAGGGCGCGAGCGCGGCGCCAGGTCGGCGACCAGCAGAGCCGCTGCGCGCCGTGCTCGTCGGAGGTCTGCCGGGCGAGCTCCCGTAGGTCGGCGATCACCCGGGCCGAGTCGATCGCGACCGGGGCCACCGGGGGCTCAGCCCGGGTCGCGGTCGAGCGCCTGGGCGAGGCAGTGCGCGCCGCCGCCGCCGCGGGTGAACATCGAGAGGTCGGGGTCGAAGACCTCGAGCCCGAGGCCGCGCATCTGCTCGTTGAGCTTCGCCGAGCCGGCGGTCGAGAGCACCCGCTCGCCGCCCAGCGAGATCGCGTTGACTCCCAGCTTGAACGCGTCGGCGGTCGAGACCTCGAGGATCTCGAAGCCTTTCCCGCGCAGCCACGCGACCAGCCCGCCCGAGGCCGACTCGACGCACACGGCGGCGAGCTTCGGCGCCAGGATCGAGACGAGGACATCGATGTGGAGGAACTGGCTGGGGATCGGCTCGATCCTCACCTCCCAGCCCTCCGCCTCCATCCACCCCGCCAGCTGGCGGGCGGCCTCGACCGTGGTGCGCTCCTCGCCGTTGCCGATCAGCATCACGCCGGGCTCGACGATCGTCACGTCGCCGCCCTCGAGCGACCCCGCTGTGACCATCCGGGCGATCGGGATCTCGTTCTCCTGGTAGAAGCGGATCACGGCTGCGTACTCGCCGCGCCGCCACGGCTGCGCCATCTGCGTGACGACGGCGCCGCCGGGCGTCATCACGCTCGAGTCGCGCGCGAACACCTGATAGGGGAGCGCCGGGTCGGGCTCGAGCGTGTGGACCGTGACGTCGGCCGCCTCGTAGATCGAGACCAGTTCGCGGTGCTGGGACATCGCCAGCTCCGCGTCGAAGCGCGCCCCGCTGGCGAGCGTCGCCTTCGAGATCGCGCTCGTCGGCAGCCAGCGGAAGTTGTCCGGCGGCCCGAGGAGGACCTCGCGCAGTACCCCGGTCTCTGAGTCAGCTCCCCATCTCACCACAAGCCCCCCGGCCGATGTGGCACCGCGCACGCCCGGACGCGGAAGCAGCAAAAAAAATCCGCGGCGCAGCCGCGGACCATTGATTCGAGCGAGAGCGGAGGACGTGGCGCGAGTTATTCATCTACGACCACTCTTACAGTCTTCAGCGTCCGATCAGACGCGCCGCGGACGAGGCCGCCGTGGGCGACGCTGTCGGCGATGTAGGAGAGCGTCGGTCGGGTCAGGCGCTCGCCGGGGAGCACGTTCGGGACCCCGGGCGGGTAGGCGGCAAGAGACTCTGCCGCGATCCGGCCCTCCGCCTCGTCGAAGGCGACCACCTCCTGCGCGGTCAGGAAGGCCTCGCGCGGCGAGAGCTCGGTCGGGCCCCACGGCGGCGGCTCCGCGAACGGCGGCAGGGGCTCCTCCTCTTCCTCGCCCAGTCGCGCGCACGCGTGCTCGAGGCCGTCGACGAGGCGGCGGCCGGTCTCCGATGCGCGCTCGCCGATCCCGAACACGGCGACGACGACGTTCTCGGCGAAGAGCTCGAGGTTGATGTCGTCCTGCTCTCGCATCAGCCGAGCGATCCGATGCCCGGTGGCTCCGGTGCCGCGGACGTCGACCACGAGCCGCAGCGGGTCGTAGTCGTGGACGCCGGCGCGGCCTACGATCCGCTCATCGAGCACGTCGAGCCCGGCGATCGAGCGAATCCGGGCGCGCAGGAGGGTGAGCGATCCGACGGTCTCCGCGAGCAGCTCCTCACCCCGAGTGGCCGCCTGGCGGCGGGCGGCGTCGAGCGAGGCGGTCAGGATCGCGTTCGGGCTCGTGGTCTCGATCAAGGTCACCGCGCGATCGAGGATGCGCTCGTCGAGGCGATCGCCGGCGCCGAGGTGGAGGATCGCCGACTGGGTAATCGAGCCGACGATCTTGTGCACCGAGGAGAGAACCACGTCGGCGCCGCATTCGAGCGCCGCGGTCGGCAGGGCGGAGGAGAAGTGCAGATGGGCGCCCCACGCCTCGTCGACCACAAGGGGCACCCCGCGCCCGTGCGCGACCTCGGCCAGCGCGGCTACGTCGGCCACGGCCCCGAAGTAGGTCGGCGAGACGATCATCGCGGCCACCGCGTCAGGCTCGTCGGCGAGCGCCGCGTCGAGCGCCTCGGGCACGAGGCAGTGGGCGATGCCGAGCTCGGGGTCGAGCTCGGGGGCGACGAAGCGCGGTCGCAGGCCCGAAAGGACGAGGCCGTCGATGGTCGAGGAGTGGACGTTTCGCTGTACGACGACCCGTTCGCCGAGGTGAGCGAGGGCCAGGCAGAGCGCGTGGTTGCCGCCCGAGCCCCCGTTGACGAGGAACCAGCTCCGCCGCGCGCCCCAGGCATCGGCGGCAAGCCGCTGCGAGAGTGCGAACGGCATCTCGGCCGGGTCGGGCCCGACGTCGATGCCCTCGATGCCGGCCGGGAGGTCGAGCTCCAGCATGCGATCTCCGAACGCCTCCCGCAGAGCCGGGTCGGCGCCCGGCCCGCCCTTGTGGCCGGGGACGTGGAAGCGACCCGGATCGCGTGCGGCGTAGGCGATCATCGCGTCGAGATAGGGGGTCACGCGCTGGTCCACGGCCCCGAACTTACTGCCCGGCCGTGGCGCCCGGCGGGCGTGGCGCCCTCGCCGCGGCCTCAGCGAGTGCGCCGGATCGCCCGGCGCACGGAGCGCGCGGAGCCGAGACGCGAGCGATCGGCAATCGCGACCCAGCGGACGCGATGCGCGGCGACGGCCACCAGCAGCTCCCGCCCCCGTACGGTCCGGGCGTCGAAGACGCGCGCACCGCCGAGGCGGAACCGGTTTTCGAGGTGGAGCCGACGCCGGGCGCGGGAGAGCCGGTCGCCGCGACCGACGCCGTGGGCGGCGTGGCCGCGCCCGGAGCTGCGGATCACGGTCGCGGGCCCGTCCTTGCCCGAGTACTCGACTCGAAGCTGGCCCTTGCCGATCAGACACCACCGATCGGTGCCGCGGCGGTGGTTGCGGGGCGGCCCGAGCTTGGCCAGCGCCCGCTCGCGTCCGATCCCGAGGCGAAGGCGGCCGACCCGCTTCCCGCGCAGCGCCCCGCCCGGCGGGATGCAGTCTTTAAACAGGCCGCGGTCGCCATAGACGCGGTCGCGCTCGTCCGGAGTGTCGACCTTCGTCGCGCAGGTCGGGTCGGGGTTCGACTCGAGCAGCACCTCGACCCCGCCGCCGCCGTCGGAGTCGAAGAACGGGCGGTAGGGGGCGGGGACGAACGGCGTCGCGTCCTGCGGCGTCCCGCCGAGGCGGAAGTTGCGGACGCTGACCCCGCCGACGCCACGGGCGCGGTCGAAGAAGTAGTCACCGTCCCAATGCCACAGCTCCGGCGGCTGCCCCTGGACGACCGAGCCGGTCCAGTGGTCGCGCTGGAAGTAGAAGCACTTGCTGCCGGCGGCCGCGACCCGCGCCGGCTCCTGAGCCGTGAAGTCGACGAGCCCGAAGTCGGTGACGTTCTGGTTCGTCTTGTCGAACTCGACGCAGAACGGATCGGCGCCGGGGTCGGGGAAGGCCGTCCCGGCGCCGACGTCCTGAAGCTCGCAGCGGAACGGGATCTGCCCGTCGTACGGCCCGACCACGGGTGGCAGCGACTGGGCGGCGGCCGGAGTCGCGGCCAGCACCGCGCAGACGACGGCCGATCCCCCAAGCGCTGAGCACCTTCCCCACACGTCACGCCCACCGTAGCGCCGGCCCTCGCCCCACGCGCCGGGTGCCCGGTGCGGGCGGGTGGTGCGAACGCCTCGGCGTTTAGGGCGACGCCGGCCGTGGCTTGGCAGTAAGGGGGGCAGTGGGTGGGGGTGCCGGCCGATGTGGCTGATTCCGCGCTGGGTGTGACGCGGGCGAGGCGGGATCTGCGCGTGGGGTTGGCGCCCGGGGCCTTCGGATCGGACTGTGGCAATCGAGTTCCGACTGTCGGAACCGGATTGCCACAGAACGCCGAGCCGGCCCGCCTCCCCAACTGTGGCAATCCACTGACGACAGTCGTCAGCCGATTGCCACAGAACGCCGGCCGGGCGACCGGCGCGCGCAACAGCCACCACAAACGTCACGCAAGGCGCACCGATCCCACCCCCCTCACTGCCAAACCCGGCCCGCGTCGCGCCAGACCACACGGCGTAGCGCTGCTGCCGGCGTCGCACCACCCGCCCCGGCGTGGCCGCCGCCCGGCAGGTGGCGGTTGTCGTTTGCGGTCGCTCGGGGGCGCCGCTACGGTGGCCCGCGTGGCGACTCGGGGGAAGGGGCTCGAGGATGCGGTTCGCGGTGAGGTCGCCGCCGAGCTCTCGCGGCGTGAGCTGATCGCGCGCGCCGGCGCGCTCGGGCTCGGGGCCGCGATCGTCTCGGCGCTGCCGGTGGCGGCGAGGATGGCGATCCCCGACCGGGCCGTCGCGGCGGGGGTCACCGACGGGACCCTGCAGGCCTTCTTCGACACGATCGTCCCAGGCAAGCCCGTGGCGGACCTGCTCACCGAGCTCGGCAACCCGATCGACCCGAAGGCGATCGCCGGGGCCGATCCGGAGCACGGCGCCGTCTACGCCGACGCCCTGGCGCTCGCCCGCAACCCGTTGATCGGCTTCGCCGTCCTCGAGCCCGCGTTCCTGGCCGACCTCTCCGCCCGCGCCCTCACCCAGGGCGCCACCTTCCTCGACCTCGACTACGACGCCCGCGAGCAGGCCTGCCTCCAGGGTCTCTCGTTCACGAACCCGGACCGCATCGTCTGGGAAGCCGCAGCCGCAATCCCCTTCACGGCCTTCTGCGCCGCCGCCAACGTCCCGAACGCGACCAAGCGCACGTCAGCCGGCTACGCCGTCATGGGCCACCCCGGCGCCGCCCCCAACGGCTACAGGAACTTCTCCTACAACCTCCCCCTCAACAAGGGGCGGACGAAGAACGGCAACCTCCGATGAGCACCAGAAGTGCCTGAGCGAGTCGACGTCTGCATCGTCGGCTCCGGCTTCGGCGGCTCCATCGCCGCCTGGCGCCTGGCCGAGCTGTACCGCGCGACGGACCAGGACGCCAGCGTCCTCGTCCTCGAACGCGGCAAGCGCTTCGGCCACACCGACTTCCGCCAGTCGATGGACGTCGATCACCTCGCGAACGTCTACGAGCTGATCCAGGGCCAGGGCGCGCAGATCGTCGCCGCGAACCTCGTCGGCGGCGGCTCGAACCTCTACCTCGCCGCCTCCCTGCGCTCGCCCAGCGAGACCTTCGAGCGCATGGATCACCATCCCGACGACGGGCCGCGGCGGCGGATGTGGCCGGCGGCGATCAGCCGCGGGAGCCTCGACCGCTACTACGCCCGCGCCGAGCGCGGTCTGCGCGTGCGCCAGCCGTCGTGGAACGAGGTCTCGAAGTCGGGCGGGGTCTGGGCGGCGATGCTGCGCGAGGCCGGGCACACCTGCGACCGGGTCCCGGTCGCGATCGACTTCGACCGCTGCGTGGACGCGAAGTGGTGTTACACCGGCTGCGTCTTCGGGGCCAAGAACTCGCTGATCACCAACTACCTGCCGTCGGCAGAGCGCCGCGGGGTCGAGGTCCGCCCGCTGGTGCAGGTGAACGAGGTGGCGCCGTCGGCCGCCCGCCCCTATCGCTGGATCGTGCGCGGGGGAGCCGTCGATCCGCAGACCAAGCAGACGACGGGCCCGGTCGAGATCGAGTGCAAGGTCGCGATCCTCGCCGCGGGCGCGCTCGGCACCCCGCCGATCCTGATGCGCTCGCGCGACAACGGTGCCCTGCCGGCGATCTCCCCGCACCTCGGCAGGCACCTCGGGGTGAACGGCGATCACGTCGCGGCGATCGAGATCGACTCGCGCAAGGCGAAGCGGGTGCTCGATCTGCCGGGTGGCTATGACGAGTTCTTCAAGGGCAAGCCGATCACGACGATGAGCTACGACCACTGGGTCGGCAAGCGCGGCAACACCCACGACGGGACCCGCTTCACGCTCCAGGAGATCCTCCTCTCCCAGCTGACCAACTTCCTCTACGACAACGGACGCTCGGGCGGCGCGGAGCCGACCTGGTGGGGACGCGAGAAGAAGCGCTCGATCTCGAGCTGGTCGCGCCACATCGAGATCCTGGCGATGGTCGAGGAGACGATGGACGGCACCTTCCTCGCCGCCCCGCCGACCGGCAACGGTCACGTGCAGCCGAACGGCGGCCCGGTCGGAATCGGACTCTTCAGCTACTCGCTCTCGGAGCAGTCGGCGCGGATTCGCGAGCGCGCCGACGCCGAGATCAGGCGGATCGCCGAGCGGCGCGGCGTCGGCCGCTTCCTGAAGCTGGCCGAGACGCCCGGGGTCTACGCCTCGCATCCCCTCGGCGGCGCCAGGATGGCGGACGAGCCCGGCTTCGGGGTCGTCGACGACCGCGGCGAGGTGTTCGGCTCCGAGGGTCTCTTCTGCATGGACTCCTCGGTGATCCCGACCAGCTTCGGCGTCAACCCCTCGCTCTCGATCTCCGCCGTCTGCGAGCGCGCCGCGGCGAAGCTCGTCGCCCGCGCCGCCGACTTCGGGCTCCCGGGGCCACCGCCGGGGCTCAAGCACCGCCCGCCCGGGGTTCACGTCGGTCCGCGGGTTCATCCCCGCGCCTAGGAACCGGCCCCGGCTGCTGCTACCTTTGCGCCGTCCTCCATGGACGACGACCTCCCCCGAAGTACCCGGCCGCAACGACGGCCCGCTGAACGGCAGTGACGGCGCTCTTCCTCGTCCTGCTGCTCCTGCTCGTGCTCGTCAACGGGCTCTTCGTCGCCGCGGAGTTCGCGCTCGTGCGCACCCGCAAGGGCCGGATCGAGGCGCTGGCGAAGGAGGGGGAGTCGGGCGCCGAGCAGGCCCTGGAGCAGATCGAGACGATCGACGAGTCCCTGGCCGCCTGCCAGGTCGGGATCACGCTCGCGTCGATCGGCATCGGCTTCCTCGGCGAGCCCGCGATCGCGGACCTGATCGAGCCGTTGCTCGGCGACGGCACCGGCGCGACCGTGATCGCCTTCGCGATCTCGTTCGTGCTCGCCACCTCGCTGCACATCACGATCGGCGAGCAGGTGCCGAAGATGCTCGCGATCGCCAACGCCGATCGCGTCGCGCGCGCGCTGGCCCGGCCACTGCATATGTTCGAGGTGGCGAGCGCCCCGTTCACGCTCGGGCTCAGCGTGATCTCGAACGGGATCGTGCGCCTGTTCGGCGTCAATCCGAGCGACCTGGGCGAGAAGCACACCTCGGCCGACCTCAAGGAGATCATCCAGACCTCGGCCAAAGGCGGGACGCTCGACCCCGGCGAGGCGGTGATGCTCGGCGGCGTCTTCCACCTTCACGAGCAGCAGGCGCGCGAGGTGATGACGCCGATCCCGGCCGTGGTCACCGTGAACGCCGACGAGACGGTCGAGGACGGGCTGCGCAAGTGCGTCTCCTCCGGCCACACGCGGCTGGTCGTGGTCGAGGACGACAACCCCGACAAGGTTCGCGGGATCGTCCACAACAACAGCCTGGTGCGCCTCTACATGAACGCCGGCGGCGACGCCTCGCTCGAGCCCGCGATCCGCGAGGTCCCCGTGTTCCCCGAGACGAAGCCGCTCGACGACCTGCTCGCCGAGCTCCAGCGCCAGCGCTCCTCGATCGGGATCGTCTCCGACGAGTACGGGCGCACGGTCGGGATCGTCACGGTCGAGGACATCCTCGAGGAGGTCGTCGGCGAGATCGAGGACGAGACCGACCCGCGGGCGGTGTCGCTGCGAAGGCTCACCGACGGCGACTGGTACGTCCGCGGCCACGTCCCGCTCGGCGACCTCGAGGACGCCGGGATCCAGCTCCCGGTCGCCTCCGACGCCTTCAACTCGGTCGGCGGCTACGTCTTCTCCGAGCTCGGGCGCCTGCCGCGGCGCGGCGACAAGGTTCGCGCCAACGGCTACGAGCTGCGGGTGGAGTCGGTGCGCGAGAACCGGATCGTCGCGATCCGGATCCACGCGGTCACCGCCGAGCACCGGACACTCCCCTCGGGCTCATCGGTCTCGCCCCAGCCGGACGCCCGGTAGCTGCGACTTCCCGCGCTCGCGCTTCCGTCCGCGCCGCTCCATAGCTTCCCCAGCGACGGCGACCCAGGGATGGCGCGATGTGGGTGATCAAGCTCACCGATAAGCAACTCGAGGTCCTGCGAGCGATGCTGCGGGCCGAGGACCATCTCGGGCCCGCGCTCCGCGGGGCGCTGGAAGCGATGGATCTGGCACGTTGGGACGAGCTTCCCGACGCCCAGCTGCCCTGGCGAAGCGTCGCCGACGAGGCTCGGCGTCAGGGCGTCTCCGAGGCCGAGGTCGTTTGGGACCTCTGCGGGCGCCACCCCGAGCCGCCGGCCCCGCGCGGGACGCGGAAGTCGGCCCGGTCGGCCGGCTGAGCGCGCGGCGCGCCCCGGCTCAGCTGTAGTCGAAGAACCCCTCTCCCGACTTCCGGCCGAGCTTCCCGGCGGCGACCATCCGGGTGATCAGCTGCGGGACGACGTCGGCGCCGCCGCCGGCGCCGTCGCGGTCGAGGCTCTCGCCGATCGCCGCGGCGACGTCGAGGCCGACGAAGTCGAGCAGCCGCAGCGGCCCCATCGGATGGCCGGCGCCCAGCTGCATGCAGGAGTCGACGTCGGCCGCCTCCATCCCGGTCGACTCCATCAGCCGGACGGCCTCGAACAGGTAGGGGAAGAGCAGCCGGTTGACGACGAAGCCGGTCTGGTCGGGGACCTCGATCGCGGTCTTCCCGATCGCCTCGCACCACGCTCGGGCGCGCTCGCCGACCTCGGTCGCGAGGCTCTGGGGGAGGCAGAGCTCGACCAGCTCCATCCGCGCGACCGGGTTGAAGACGTGGAGGCCGAAGAACCTCCCGGCGCTGCCGCTGTGCTCGGCGAGCTCGGCGATCGACAACGACGACGTGGTCGTCGCCAGGTGCGCGTCCCGGGCCGCGGTGGCGAGCACCGTGAGCAGCTCGACCTTCGCCCGGGTGTCCTCGGCGATCGCCTCGACGATCAGGTCGCAGTCGGCGAGGTCGTCGGGCTTGGTGGTCACCTTGATCCGGTCGGCCGCCCCGCCGTCGAGCTTGCGCGCCTCGGCCTGGGCCGCCTCCTCGGCGCGCCACGCCGAGGCGTCGCTGCGGGCGAGCAGCCGCACGGTCCCGGTCCGGGTCCCGCAGGCGGCGAGCCCGCAGGCGATCAGGCCGCTGCCGGCGACGCCGGGCCGCTCGTATCCCTCGGAGCCTCCCATCCGCCAGGGTTACTATCACGCGCGACTCGATGGCCGACGGCTAGTATTCCGTTGAGTCGCATCAAAAAACTGACTACGGAGGACCAACACTCATGGCCGGCAACGGGAAGTTCTCAGGGCGCGAGGTAGTGATCGTCGAGGCCGTACGGACGCCGGTCGGCCGCGGTCATCCGGAGAAGGGCTACTACAAGGACGTCCACGCCTCGACCCTGCTCGCGAGGACCTACGCCGAGCTCATCGATCGCGCCGGCATCGACGCCGCCGAGGTCGAGGACGTCGTCGCCGGCTGCGTGCAGCAGTTCGGCGAGCAGGCGATCAACATCGGCCGCAACGCCTGGCTCGAGGCCGGGCTGCCGGTCGAGACCCCGGCGACGACCGTCGACCGCCAGTGCGGCTCGGCGCAGCAGGCGATCAACTTCGCCGCCGCCCTGATCGCCTCCGGCGTGCACGACGTGGCCATCGGCGGCGGCGTCGAGCACATGGGCCACATCTCCTTCGCCGACTCGCTCGAGGTCCAGAAGGAGCACGGCTTCGCCTTCTCGCCCGAGCTGATGGCGCGCTACAACCTCGTCCCCCAGGGGATCTCGGCCGAGATGATCGCCGACAAGTGGGAGATCCCGCGCTCGGAGCTCGACGAGATCGGCCTGCGCTCGCACCAGCTCGCCGCCAAGGCGACCGAGGAGGGGCGCTTCGACCGCGAGATGATCCCGTTCGCCGTCAACGGCGACACCTACACAACCGATCAGGGCATCCGCCCCGACACCAGCCTCGAGGCGCTCTCGCAGCTGAAGACGGTGTTCAAGGAGGACGGCAAGGTCACCGCCGGCAACTCCTCGCAGGTCTCCGACGGCGCCGCGGCGGTGCTCCTGATGACCCGCGAGAAGGCCGACGCCCTCGGCCTGCGCCCGCGGGCGCGGATCGTCGACCAGACCACGGTCGGCGTCGACCCGGTGATCATGCTCACGGGCCCGATCCCGGCGACGAAGAGGATCCTCGCCCGCAACGGGATGCAGATCTCCGACATCGACCTGATCGAGGTCAACGAGGCGTTCGCGTCCGTGGTCGCGGCCTGGCGCCGCGAGCTCGACCCCGACATGGACCGCGTGAACGTCAACGGCGGCGCGATCGCGCTGGGCCACCCGCTCGGCTCGACCGGGGCCCGGCTGGTGACGACGCTGCTGCACGAACTCGAGCGGACGGACAAGGAAACCGGCCTGGTCACCATGTGCTGCGGTGGTGGGCTCGGGACCGGGACGCTGATCCAGCGGGTTTAGTCGCCAGTTGCTGGTTGCCAGAACCGGCGTCGCCTTCGTTGCCGCTGTGGCTCTCGCCGGCTGCGGCGGGGACGAGACGCCGGACGACCCCTACCCGCCGGGGGTCTCGCGCCCGATCGCCAAGGTCAGGTTCCTCGCCGAGGCCGACCGCATCTGCCATTCGACGAACGCCCGGGTCGAGGCCGCGGGCGACGACCTGATCGGCGACGGCGGGGAACCGCGGCCGGCGCAGGCGCGGCGGGTGGCGCTCTCGATCGCGATCCCGGCGCTCGAAGCGGAGGTGAGAGCGATCGGATCGCTGGGTGCGCCCAGGGGCGACGAGCGCGAGGTCGACGCGATCGTCGCCGCGACCCGACGCGGCATCCAGCAGATCCGCGCCGATCCCGCGGGCGTGGTCGACGGGCCGCCGCCGGCGCTGCGCAGGGCAGGGCGGCTCGCGCGCGCCTACGGGTCGGAGGAGTGCGCGGTGAGGTAGGTTGCCGCGGTCGGCGCGCCCTCGGACACACGATCGATGAACCACGGCCCCTCCCTCGCGCTCGCCGTCCTCGCCATGGCCGCGGCGCCGGCGTTCGCCGGGTGCGGCTCGGACGACGAGACCACGAGCACGACCACCGGAGCGACCGGGGAGACGACCGGCACCGGTGGGCCGGCCCTGTCCGCCGAGGCCTTCGCCGAGCAGGCGAATGCGATCTGCGCCGCCGGCAACAAGACGATCGAGCAGGCGGCCAACTCCACCTTCACCGGCCACGAGCCGAGCCAAGCGCAGCTGCAGGTATACGCCGATCTCGCGGTGCCCTCGATCCAGCAGCAGATCGACGCGGTTCGCGCCCTGCCGGCGCCGGAGGACATCCAGGACCAGGTCGACGACTTCCTCGATACGGCGGAGAGCGACCTGAAGAAGGTCAAGGCGGACCCGTCGCTGTTCGCCGCCGGCGACAGCGACCCGTTCGCGAACACCAACGAGTCCGCCTCCGCCCTTGGTCTCGACGAATGCGGAAGCTCGGGATGATCGCAACGCGCCCTCGGCCGACGTGAGCCGGCCCGCAGCGCTCGACCGGGTCCAGATCGCCGGCCTCGGCAACTCGACCGGCGACCTCGCCGAGCAGGCGCGCGCAGCCGAGGCCGCGGGGATCGATTGCGTCTGGGCGGTCGAGCTCTTCCGCAGCTCGCTCACCCAGGCGATGTGGCTCGCCGCGTCGACCGAGTCGGTCGGGGTGGGCACCGGGATCGCCTGGGCGTTCACCCGCAGCCCGATGATCATCGCCCTCTCGGCCCTGGACGTCGACGAGGCCTCGGGCGGGCGCTTCCGGCTCGGCCTCGGCGCCGGGGTCAAGCGGCTGAACGAGACTTGGCACGGAGCCGAGTACGGTCGCCCCGCGCCGCATCTGCGCGAGACCGTCGAGGCGGTGCGGCTGATCATCGAGAGCGCCGGCGGCGCCGACCCGATCCGCTACGAGGGCAAGTACCACGACATCGACATCAAGGGCTGGGTCCGCCCGCACCCCAAGGTCCGCGAGACGATCCCGATCTACACCGCGGCGGTCCAGGAGGGGATGGCGCGGGTCGCCGGCGACGTCGCCGACGGGATGATCGGCCATCCGATGTGCTCGATGCGATGGCTCGACGAGGTCCTGGTCGCCAACTTCGAGCTCGGGCTCGGGCGCTCGGGTCGCGACCGCGGCGGGTTCGACTTCCTGCCCTCGGTCTGCTGCGCGATCGACGACGACGAGGAAGCCGCCTACGAGGCGGCGCGGCGGACGATCTGCTTCTACTCGACCGTCCGCACCTATGCCCCGCTCTGGGAGATGCACGGCTTCGGCGACGCCGCAGCCGCGGTCGGCGACGCGTTCCGGCGCGGGGACTTCGCCGCGATGCCGACCCACGTCCCCGACGAGATGGTCGACGCCTACTGCGCCGCCGGCCCGCTCGACAAGGTGCGCGAGCGGGTCGAGGCGGTGGCCGAGCGCGGCGACGGGATCTGGCTCGGCCCGCCGACCTACTTCCTGGCGCCCGAGCAGATCGCCGCCTACCAGCAGCGGATCACCGAGGCGTTCGCGCCCGCGGCGTAACGCCGGCGCCCGCCCGGCCGTCTACACGGCCAGCCGCCCGCCGACGAACTGCACCATGCCCGACAGGCGGCGGTGGATTCCGGTGAAGCCGCGTTGCTCGAGCGCTTCGACGATCTCGTCGCCCTCGAAGATCCGCATCCCGCTGGCGCGCTCGAGCACCGGCTTCAGCGGTCGCAGGGTGAGCTCCCGGCGGACCGAGGTCATGAGCGCGATCCGGCCGCCCGGCGTGAGCACGCGCCGGACCTCGTCCAGGGCCGCGAACGGGTCGGCGAACAGGTGCAGGGCGGCGAAGCAGCAGCAGGCGTCGACGCTCGCGTCGCGGAACGGCAGGACCGTGGCGTCGCCACGAATCAGCAACAGGTTGCCGGGATCGGCTCGGCGCAGCTCCTCGGCCCCGCGCTCGAGCATCGTCCGCGAGCCGTCGATGCCCAGCGCGAGCCCGCGCGGACCGACCGCTCGCGCGAACTCGCGGGTGAAGTTGCCGGGCCCGCAGGCGATGTCGAGGACCGTGTCGCCCTCGCCGAGCCCGAGCAGGAGGCGGGCGATCCTGACCTCCTCCGCCATCCCGGGCCCGGTGATGCCCTTCGCCACCCGGCCGAGGGCGGGCCGCCAGTAGCGCTCGTAGATCGCGGGCACGAGCCGGGTGACCATCAGGTCCTGCGTCGGACCGGTCGACTCGAGCTCGGACTCGAGCAGGTCGAGGTAGCCCGCCTGGTTGAGGCCCCGCTGCGTGGCGAGCTGCGCCGCGGGCTCGGCGAGCAGGGGGATCGTGCGCTCGAGCGCGCTCGTCGCGGCCGCCTCGGTGGTCATGCGTCGCTGCGCGGATCGCCCGAGTGCTGAGCGAGATCGGTCATCCGGGCGATCTGGCGCTCGCCCTCGACCCGCGCCGGGTCGGTCGGCGGGAGCGGCGCGATCAGGCGCTCGATCCGGTTGCGGATCTGAAGCGCGAAGTGCGGAGTCGCCGGGCCGGCGAGGGCGCGCACGTCCTCGACCGTGATCCGGCGGCCGCTGAGGCGGTCCGGGCGCTCGCTCTCGCTCATCTCGACTGGCTCGGGTTCGAATTCGGCTCGGGCTGGGATTCCGGAGTCCCGGGCACGGGTCCCAGCGACGACGATCCCGACCCGGACGTTACCGGGGCGACCTCGGCAAGCTCGTCCACCTGCGCCTGCAGGTCGACCGAGAGCGAGTCGGTGTCGCCGATCAACCAGACGTGGTTGTAGACGGCGCGGGTGGGGTCGTCCGCGTACCCCGGCTTCAGGTCGAGCAGGTATGCGCGCAGGGCGGTCGGCAACGATCCCGCCTCGTCGCTGAGCAGCAGCGGGCCCCACGTGCCGCTCGCGGACAGCGGAGCGGCCGCCGCGGCATCGAGCGGCCGGCCGGTGCCGGCCAGCACCAGGCCGTGCCCGGGATCGTTGATGTTCCAGCCGAAGTTGCCGCTCGAGAAGCGGGCGAAGGCGATCGCGTTCTCGACCTCGCCCTCCTCGCCGACCCGCTCGGCGCTCGGCGCCACGTGCTCGATCTTCTTCATCGCCTTCGCGCTGATCGCCGAGGTCGGCCCGAGTACGTACACGGGAACGCCGTCGTGGCGGCGGAGCGCCTCGATCGTCGCCTTCGGCACCGAGTCGCGGTCGGAGAACAGCACCGGGTCGCCAGACCGCGCCGCCCAGGCGGCCGCCGGCATCGCGTACCCGGGGTCGTCGGCGCTCGCGAGGACGATGTGCTCCGGCTTGCCCGCGAGTCGCTCGCGCAGCTTGTCGACCTCGGCCGCGATCTCCGCCGCGCCCTCGCCCTCGACCTCGAGCGTCTCGAGGCCGCTCGGGCTCGCCGCGGCGCCGATCACGAACGCCTCCCGGCCGGCCGTGGCGGCCGAGCCCTTCGGATCCAGCTCACCGATCGCGGCCTCGGTCAGCTCCCCGGGCTCGCCGTCGACCGTGACCAGCACCGGCGCCGAGACCGGTGCGGCGACCAGCGAGGCGGCGGCGATCCCCGACCGCCAATCGTCGGCGTCTACAAGCGAGACCGCGTCGGGTCCGGCGACGCCGCCCGCCGAGGGGTAGACGGCGAGTGCGGCCGCGGCCGCGTTCGCCACCGCGTCAGCACCGGCGATCCGGGTCGTGTTCTTGGTCGCGAACGCCGGGAAGCCGAGGTCCTCGGTGACCTCCGGCGCCGCGACCTCGCGGACGACGACCTCGGGCGCGGGCGCCGGCTGCGCCCTCCCGCGGGGCTCGATGTCGTCGTCGCCACTCACGGCCAGATAGATGCCGGCGGCGAGCGCAAGGACGCCGAGCGTGGCCCCGGCGACCGGCCAACGGTGCGCCCAGAGGGAGCGCCCGGCGGCCGACAGCAGCTGGCGGAGCCTGGTGAGCACGGCGGCAGAACTTACGGCACGGCCGCCATCCCGCCGGCTTGGCGAGCACCGCCACCGCCGGCCCGGCCTGGGTATATGCTCCCTGGAACGACTGACTGACCAGTCAATCAGCTGCCCGGAACCAGCGAGGGGAGAGCAGAGAGTGGATTTCGCACTGAACGAGCAGCAGCTCGAGTTCAAGGCCCGGTGTCGCCGCTTCGCCACCGACGTGATCCGCCCGGTCGCGGCCGCGCACGACGCCGAGGAGTCGACCCCGTGGGAGGTCATCCGGGCCGCTCGCGAGCAGGGGCTGCAGGGGATCGAGCACATCCAGATGATGGGCTCGGACCCCGACGGCATGCTGGGGCTGATCTCAACCGAGGAGATGCACTGGGGGTGCGCCGGGATTGCGCTCGCGGTCTCGGGCTCCGGCCTCGCGGCCGCCGGCCTCGCCTCCTCCGGAACCCCGGAGCAGATCGCGCGCTGGGTGCCCGAGTGCTTCGGCGTCGGCGACGAGATCAAGCTCGGCGCCTACGCGGTCACCGAGGCGCAGGCGGGCTCCGACGTAAAGAGCCTGCGGACGACCGCGAACCGCGACGGCGACGAGTGGGTGCTCAACGGGACCAAGGTCTTCATCACCAACGGCGGGATCGCCGACGTCCACGTGGTCGTCGCCAACGTCGCCCCGGAGCTCGGCCACCGCGGTCAATGCTCTTTCGTGGTCGAGAAGGGCACCCCGGGCCTGAGCCAGGGCAAGAAGGAGTCGAAGCTGGGGATCCGCGCCTCGCACACCGCCGAGGTCGTGCTCGAGGACTGCCGGGTCCCGCTCGAGAACCTGCTCGGCGGGATGGAGAAGCTGGAGCGCAAGCTCGCCCGGGCCCGTTCGGGCGAGTCCTCCGGGCGCGCCTCGAACGCGCTCGCGACCTTCGAGCTCACCCGTCCGATCGTCGGCGCCTCGGCGCTCGGCATCGCCCAGGCGGCCTATGAGTGGACGCTCGCCTACCTCGGCAACGGCTCGGTGGCGGCCGACCCGCTCGATTCGGCGCTCGACGAGAGCTCCACCGCCGGGCGCCCGCCGCTCGAACGGCAGGGCAACCAGCAGGTCCTCGCTCAGGTCGCGACCGAGATCGAGGCGGCCAGGCTCCTGGTCCAGCGCGCCGCCTGGATGGGCCGCAACGGAATCCCGCTCACCGGCGGGCAGGGATCGATGTCGAAGCTGAAGGCCGGCCAGGTCGCGGTCTGGGCCACGCGGACGTTGATGGACCTCGTCGGGCCCTACGCCTACACCCGTGAATGCCCGCTGGAGAAGTGGTTCCGCGACGCCAAGATCTACGAGCTCTTCGAGGGCACGGCTGAGATCCAGCGCCTGGTGATCTCGCGCATGCAGGCGGCCGAGTACCGCGAGCGCCTGATCGAGGCTGCCGCGATCGCCGCCGAGGCCATCGAGCCGGCCGTCGGTGGCTCCGTAGCCGCGGCTTCCTAGCACCGGCGCCCGGGGCCTTCGGATCGGACTGTGGCAATCGAGTTCCGACTGTCGGAACCGGATTGCCACAGAACGCCGGCCGGGCGACCAGAGCGCGCAACAGCCACCACAAACATCACGCAAGGCGCACCGATCCACCCTCCCTCACTGCCAAACCCGGCCGGCGTCGCGCCGCTCGCCCCGGCGTGGCGCCCGGGCCTGAGCCCGACACGGGAGCCCGCGCCTAGCCGCCCGCGGCCAGGAACCCGTCCACGGCGCGGGCGAAGCGGCGGCGGTCGCCGAACAGGAACGCATGCGCTCCGGGGAAGACGGCCAGCCGCGCGCCGGGGACGCGCCCCGCGATCCGGCGCAGGTTGATCGGTGGCACCACGGGGTCGCGCCTGCCGGCCGCGGCAAGGGTCGGCGCTGAGACCCCCGCAAGCTCGCGATAGTTCCGATCGCTTCGCAGCCAGGGATCCTCGGCGGCGACCTGGGCGTCGGTGGTTCCGGCGGGCACGTCGAAGTCGTCCGGGATCTCGCCCCTGCGGCTCGCGGTCACCAGGCGGCGCAGGAACCTCCGCCCCTCGGCCTGTCGGCCGGCCGGATACAGCTCCCGCAGGATCTCCGCGTCGGAGGGATCGGGGTCGCTGTCGATCGCCTGCGCCTCGTCGGTCCCCAGCACCGAGCCCGGGCCGCCCGGATTGGTCCCGGCCAGGATCAGGCGATCGACCCGGTCGCCGTGGTCGATCGCCAGGCGCTGGGCGACGAAGCCCCCCATCGACCAGCCGAGGACGTTCGCGCTCGGCACCCCGATGTCCGTCATCAGCGCCGCGGTTGTCGCCGCCAGCGAGTCGAAGGAGTCGCCGCGCCACGGCCCTGAGAGCCCGACGCCGGGGTAGTCGAAGAGGATCAGCCGCTGGTCGCGCGCCAGGAGGCGAAGCAGGGCCGGGTCCCACTCCGCCATGGTCGAGCCGGTTCCCATCAGCATCACCATCGGCGGTCCCTGGCCGCGCTCGTACCAGGCGATCCGCGTCCCGGCGGCGTCCGCGTAGCGAACCTGCGCCCGAAAGGGCTCCGCGGGGGGCTCCGAAGGGGATCCGCCGCACCCGGCGATCACGGCGGCGGCCGTGAGCAGGCAGATCAGCGGCCGGGCTCGCACCGGTCCAGCCTAGGTCGGCGCGGAAGCGCCGGCGGCCGGGCGGGAGACGCGCAGTAGCACTTGCAAGCCCCCATGCGGGCGGCGAGGCGACGGCAGCGAGTCGCTACCTTCTCGCATCCGTCAGGGGGGCGCGACGGGGGCGAACCTCGGCTCGAAACCCAGATGCGCACAGGCGACGACACCAACTCGCACGCTCGACGGCTCGCGGCCCTGGCGGCCGCTGCGGTCATCTTCGGCGTGCTCTGCGTGACCTCCTCCGGCGCTATGGCCCAGGATCTGCAGTCGCGGCTCGAGCAGCGCCAGGCCGAGCTGCAGAACGAGCAGGATCGCAAGGGTGTCCTGTCGACCGAGCTCTCGGGCTACGAGGAGCGGCTCGACCAGCTCGCGGGCGAGGTGGCCACGCTGCGCAACCGCGAGGCGATCGTGGTCGCCGAGCTCCGCCGGGTACAGGCGCGGCTGCACCGCGAGAAGGTCCGGCTCGAGCAGCTCAAGGTCCAGCTGCGGCGCTCGCTCAACGTGCTCCGCAACCGGCTCGTCGGCATCTACCGCTCGGGCGAGGCGGACCTGGTCACGGTGATGCTCGAGTCCGACGGCTTCGACGACCTGATCTCGCGCTACGAGTACCTGCGCCGGATCGAGGAGCAGGACTCGTCGATCGTGGGCCGCGTGCGGACGCTTCGCAACGGCACCCGGGTCACGGTCGAGCGGGTGACCGCCGACCGCGACGAGATCGCCGCCAAGAAGGCCGAGCTCGAGCGCACCCGGGCTCAGCTCGAGTCGCGTGAGGCCGAGCTCGACTCGGTCCGCGACCGCAAGGCCGCCGCCCTCGACCAGGTCCAGTCGGACATCGAGCGGCTCGAGGGCGACATCGGCGAGATCCAGGGCCAGATCCAGGCTCAGATCCAGGCGGCGACCGAGACGCCGACGACACCACTTCCGGCAGGCCCGATCCAGGGCGGCAGCTCGGGCTTCATCTGGCCGGTCAACGGGACCGTGAGCTCGCCCTTCGGCTGGCGTTGGGGGCGCATGCATGAGGGGGTCGACATCGCCGTCCCCGCCGGGACCCCGATCCGCGCCGCCAAGGCCGGGAACGTGATCCTCGCCGCGTACACGAGCGGCTACGGCAACTACACCTGCATCGACCACGGCGGCGGCCTCTCGTCCTGCTACGCGCACCAGTCGAGCTACGCGACCAGCGTCGGCGCTTCGGTCGCCCAGGGCGACGTGATCGGCTACGTCGGCTGCACCGGCAGCTGCTTCGGCGACCACCTGCACTTCGAGATCAGGATCGACGGCGCGGCCACCGATCCACTCGGGTACTTGTAGTAGTTCGCGACCGCCCTTGTAGTAGTTGCGGTCCCCGCGGGCGGCTTCCCGCTTGCAGTTCCGTGGGCCCCTGAATATTCTTCCGCTGAATGGGGAATACGGGAGGCAACGAGGCGCCTCCGCCGCGCGGCCCAGACGAGCGCGGCGACCCTTAACCGATGAGCACGATCGCAAGCACACAGCCACCCGCCCGCCGGAGGTTCAACCTGAGAGCGTTCCTCGCCGGTGGCACGGCGACGGCCGCGTTGATCGCCGCGGCGGTGATCGTGTTCGGATCGCTGGCCGCCTACGTAGCCTTCGACGGCGCACCCGTCCGCGGCGACGACCCGCCGACCGACACCGTCACCGTCGGCGCGCCGCACGCCGCTGCCGCGACCCTGGGCCGTGCGCCACGGGTGGTGGCAGCGACCCCGGCCGCGCCGACCGCGATCGCTCCGGCTCCGGCGCCCACGCCGGCACCGGCCGCGGCCGCGGCCGCCGGCGTGGTCGCCGGCACGCCCGGCGCCGAGCTTGCTCCGGGCACGACCATCGTCGCTCCCGGCACCGACCCCGCCGTTCCGTCGACGACCGAATCGCCCGTGGCGCCCACCACGCCGACCGCTCCGGCCCCGGTGGAATCCGACACGTCCACCGGCACCGGCTCCAGCGGGTCGGGCACGCTCGGTGGCGCCGTGGACCAGATCGACCAGGTGACGGGCGGCGGGCTCGGCCTCGGCGAGGCCACCGACTCGGTCACGGGGCCGCTCGACAACACCGTCGACCAGGTCAACGACACGCTCAACAACGTCGCTCCGGGCCTGGGCGACCAGGTCAACGACACCCTCGACGGGGTCCTCGGCGGCTAGCGCGCCGTCGGTCCCTTCCTTCGCAGCGCCCGCTCGATCCAGCGCAGGGCCACCCCCTGAAGCTCGGCGTCGTGCTGCGCGGACCGGTGGTGGCCGCCGGGAAGGATGATCAGCTTCCGCGGCTCCGCGGCGCGCGCATGGAGCTCGGCCGAGAACCCGCTCGGGATCCGCTCGTCGCCGTCGGCGTGGATGAGGATCAGCGGCTTGCGACCGAGCAGCCCGACGGCATCGCGCAGGTCGTGCTCGCCGAGCCACGCTTCGAGGTCGGCGCGGGCGCGCTCGCCGGCGCGGAACTCGAGCGAGCCCTCGCGCAGGCCGCGCTGCAGATGCTCCTCGCCGGCGGGGCAGATCGCGATCACCCCGGCGATCGACTCCGAGGTCGCAGCCCCGTGGATGGCGACGAAGCCGCCCATGCTCGAGCCCCGGACGCAAACGCGCGAACCGTCGACGCCATCGTGCGCGGCGAGGAAGCGCGCCATGCGGCCGACGTCCGCGAGCGCCCCGGCTGACATCTCGTCGGCCGACGCGCCGTGGCCGCGCTGGTCGTATGCGAGGGCCGCCCAGCCCGCCGCCGCGCACGCCCGGGCGAAATCGCCGTGGTTCTCCTTCTGCGAGCCGGCGCCGTGGACGATCACCATCCCCGGCCACGGCGGCTGCGAGTCCGGCAGCCAGATCAGATACGGGCGCCCCTCGTGCTCGCCGGAGGCGGAGGGGGCTGCGGGCGGGCGGTGCGTGCGGGCCATCGCCGGGATAATGACCGGCCCGATGACGCCGATCACCCAGGCACACCCGGTCGAGGGCTCGGCGGTCTACCCGCTCGGCAGCCGCGTGAACGCCGCCGGTCACCTGGAGGTCGGCGGCTGTGACGTGGTCGAGCTCGCGCGCGAGTTCGGGACACCCGCCTACATCTACGCCGAGGACGACATCCGCTCCCGCGCGCGGTCCTATCTGGACGCGTTCGCGGCCCTCGTCGCCGACTTCGAGGTCGTCTACGCGAGCAAGGCGGCTCCGTTCACCGCCGCCTACCGGGTCCTGCGCGAGGAGGGGCTCTCGGTCGACGTCGCATCCGGCGGGGAGCTGCACATGGCGCTGCGGGCCGGCTTTGACCCCGGCCTGATCCACCTGCACGGCAACAACAAGACCGAGGCGGAGCTGCGGCGCGCGGTCGAGGCCGGCGTCGGCCACGTGATCTGCGACTCGCTCGCAGAGATCGAGCGGCTTGACGCGATCTGCGCCGAGGCCGGGCGTCGGCAGGACGTGCTGATCCGGGTCACCCCGGGGGTCGAGGCCGCCACGCACTCCTACGTCCAGACCGGCCAGGTCGACTCGAAGTTCGGGCTCGGGCTCGCCGACGGGCTCGCGGCTCGTGGGGTCGAGGAGGCCCGGCGGTCGCGCCACCTCGACCTCGTCGGGCTCCACGCGCACATCGGCTCGCAGATCTTCGAGCTCGATCCGTACGTGCGGGCGATCGATGCGCTCGGTGAGCTCGCCGACCCGGAGTGGTGCCGGCTGCTCAACGTGGGCGGTGGGCTCGGGATCGCCTACACCGCCGCCGACGACCCGCCTTCGATCTCCTCCTACGTCGAGGTCAAGGTCCGCGGGGTCGAGCGCGTCTTCGACCCGGTGCCGCGGATCCTGGTCGAGCCCGGGCGCTCGCTGGTCGGCAACGCGGGGATCACGGCGTATACCGTCGGCACCGTGAAGGAGGTCCCGGGCGTGCGCACGTATGTCGCCGTCGACGGCGGCATGTCCGACAACATGCGGCCGATGCTCTACGGCTCCCGCTACGAGGCGATCGTCGCCGATCGCGCCGACCAGCCGGCGGAGAGCACGGTGACGGTCGCCGGCATGCACTGTGAGTCCAGCGACATCCTCGTCCGCGACGTGGACCTCGCCGCACCCGCGGTCGGCGACGTGCTCGTCACCCCGGCGACCGGCGCCTACGGCTACGCCATGGCGTCGAACTACAACGGCGTGCCACGTCCCCCGGTGATCTTCTGCCGCGACGGCGATGCCCGCCTCGTCGTCCGCCGCGAGACGGTCGACGACCTGACCTCCCGCGATGTCTGAGCCTGCGGCCAGCCGCGATACGCCCGGAGGCGAAGCCGAGGACGTGGCGCGTATTGGTTTGCTGGGGAGGGGGACCGTCGGCGCGGCCTTCGCCGAGCAGCTCGCCGAGCGCGCCTTCCAGGTCGAGGCGATCAGCGGCCGCCGCCCGGAGCTCGCCGGGGTCCTGCGCCGGTCCGAGGGGGACTTCGATCAGATCCTCGCCGACTCGGAGATCGTCGTCGAGCTGATCGGCGGCACCGACCCGGCGCGCGATTACGTGCTCCGCGCGCTCGAGGCCCGCAAGCATGTGATCACCGCGAACAAGCAGCTCGTAGCCCAGTACGGCGACGAGCTCTTCGCCACCGCCCGCGACGCGGGTGTCCAGCTCCGCTTCGAGGCCGCAGTGGCCGGGGTCGTCCCGGTGATCCGGGTGATCCAGGAGAGCCTCGCCGCGACCCGGATCGAGAAGGTGCTGGGGATCGTCAACGGGACGACCAACTTCATCCTCTCGGAGATGGCCGCGACGGGGGCGAGCTACGAGGAGACCCTGGCCCGGGCCCAGGAGCTCGGCTACGCGGAGGCCGATCCGACGGAGGACGTCGGCGGAGCCGATGCCGCGGCGAAGATGGCGATCCTCGCGCGGCTCGCCTTCGACACCCCGGTCGGTCTCGACGACGTCACCTACGAGGGGATCACCGAGATCCGGCCTGAGGACCTGGCATACGCGAAGGAGCTGGGGCTGTCGTTGAAGCTCCTCGGGGTCGCCGAGCGACGCGGCGAGCAGATCAGCGTCCGCGTCTTTCCGTGCTTCCTCAACGCCGACCACCCGCTGGCGCCGGTCGAGGGCCCGTTCAACGCGGTCACGGTCGAGGCCCCGTCGATCACCGAGATCACGATGTCCGGGCCCGGGGCCGGTGGACCGCAGACGGCGGCGGCGGTGCTCGGGGACCTGGTCTCGATCCTCTCGGGCGATGCTCCGGTGGATCAGCCCCGCGAGCGGCTCGCCGTGATCAAGGACGTGAGCTCGTCGTTCTACCTGCACCTGGAGGTCGCCGACCGGCCGCTGGTGCTGGCGCGGATCGCCGAGATCCTCGGCCATAACGGGATCTCCGTGCAGAGCGTCGTCCAGCGTGGGCTCGGCGACGACGCGCGGCTGGTGATGGTCCTTCACGAGGCGCCCGAGAGCGCCTTCTACGCCGCGCTCGCCGAGATCGCGGATCTCGACTTCCTGCGCGCGGCCCCGCGCGCCATCCGGGCCGTCGAGGAGGTCTTCGCGTGATCGCCCGCGCCTGATGCCGCCGGGTGTGATCGAGCGCTACCGCGACCGCCTGCCGCTCGAGGCCGGCGATCCCGTGGTCACCCTGAACGAGGGGTCGACCCCGCTGGTCGAGGCGCCGGTGATCTCGGAGCGGGTCGGCGCGCGGGTGCTCCTCAAGCTCGAGGGCGCGAACCCGACCGGGAGCTTCAAGGACCGCGGGATGACGGTCGCGGTTTCGCGCGCGGCCGGTGCCGGGGCCGAGGCCGTGATCTGCGCCTCGACCGGCAACACGGCCGCCAGCGCCGCCGCGTACGCGGCTCGCGCCGGCCTGCGCGGCGCCGTGATCGTGCCCGAGGGCAAGATCGCGATCGGCAAGCTGGCGCAGGCGCTGATGCACGGGGCCCGGGTGATCGCGCTGCGCGGCAACTTCGACGAGGCGCTGCGAATCGTCCGCGCGCTTGCCGAGGCCCACCCGGTCGAGCTCGTCAACTCGGTCAACCCGTACCGGATCGAGGGGCAGAAGACGGCCGCCTTCGAGGTCGTCGAGGAGCTCGGCGAGCCGCCTGACGCGCTCGCGATCCCCGTCGGCAACGCCGGCAACGTGACCGCCTGGCAGCGCGGGTTCTCCGAGCTCGGCACGGCTCCCGTGCTCTACGGGTTCCAGGCGGCCGGTGCGGCCCCGCTGGTCCGCGGCGCCCCGGTCGAGAACCCCGAGACGATCGCCTCGGCGATCCGGATCGGCAACCCGGCGCGCTGGGAGGAGGCGATGGCCGCCTTCACCTCCTCACGCGGACGCGTCGAGGCGGTCTCAGACGATCAGATCCTCGACGCGTACCGGTTGCTCGCCGCTCGCGAGGGCGTGTTCTGCGAGCCCGCGTCGGCGGCGTCGGTGGCCGGCATCCTCGCGCACGGCTTGCCTGCGGTCGGCGCAGCGGCGCCGGAGACGGTCGTCTGCGTGCTCACCGGTCATGGGCTCAAGGACCCGGACACGGCGCTCGGCAAGGCGCCGCCGGTGATCGGCTGCGACGCCGAGCTCGCGGCTGTCGAGCGCGCCGTCTTCACCTGAGCCTGGAGATTGCGCACACTCGACGCCCGCGTAGGTGCCGAAATTGCGCCAATCCTGTGCACCGGCGCGCTGATCGGGTATGACTGAGCCACTGTGGGGGTGGAGTTCGCATTAGCTGGGGGCTTGCTGATCGCATGCCTCGCCTTGAGCGTGGCACTGCTGCGGCTGCGATCGGTCGGTCGCCGCCAGCGGGTGCTGCTCGACAACCTGCCGTCGACCGCGATCGCCGTCTTCGACCACGACCTCCGGGTGCGCTTCGCCGCGGGGCCGGCGCTCGACCTCGCCGGGAGGCCGGCCGAGGCAGTCGAGGGCGAGCTGCTGCTCGACCACATCCCCCAGGCCCAGCGCGAGCCGCTGCTGACGCACTACCGGGCGGCGCTTCGCGGCGAGCAGCGGACCTTCGAGTACCGCTCGGCCGCGTCCGGCCGCGAGTACTGGGTGCGGATCGTCCCGCTCAGCGACGCGAAGGGCCGGGTCACCGGCGGGCTCTCGGTCGCCCTCGACGTCTCCGATCGCCGGCGGATGGAGCACGTCGACGGCTCGCGGCCACCCGAGCTCGACGCGATCACCGACGCGACCAGGGCGCTGGCGCGCAGCGTCGACCCGACCGCCGCCCGGACCGCGGTCTGCGAGGGAGCGCGCGCGGTCGCCGATGCCCCGGTGGCAGCGCTGTTCGAGCCCGCGCCGGGTGGCGCCACGCTGGTCGCCAAGGCCTGTGTCGGCGTCGAGATGGTCGGGTTCGGGCTCCCGCTCCGCGGCGAGGGCGGGGCCTCGCTCGCCTTCGCCCGGGCGGAGGAGATCTTCGTCTCCCTCGACGACGGCGTGGCCGACGCCGATCGGGACTTCATGAGCCGGGCCCGGGCCCGGGCGGTGCTCTGGCACCCCGTCGTTCGCGACCGGGCCGCGATCGGGGTGCTCGCGATCGCCTGGCGCGAGGAATTCGCCGGGGTCTCGCTGCGGATCTCGAGCATGATCGACCTGCTCGGCGCGGAGGCCGCGGTCGCGATCGGGCGCGCCGACCTGCTCGGTCAGCTCGAGCATCTCGCCCGCACCGACGGGCTCACCGGACTTCCCAACCGTCGCCACTGGGAGCAGCAGCTGCCGCGGGAGCTCGCCCGCGCGTGGCGCGACGGCCAGCGGGTCTGCGTCGCGATGCTCGACCTCGATTACTTCAAGGACTACAACGACCGCCGCGGGCACCAGGCCGGCGACAAGCTGCTCCGCGATGCCACCGTCGCCTGGCGGGTGGCGCTGCGGCCGTACGACATCCTCGCCCGTTACGGGGGCGAGGAGTTCAGCGTCATCCTCCCCGGTTGCGATCTCGAGGACGCTCTGAAGCTGGTCGAGCGTCTGCGGGCGGGGACCCCCGAGGGCGAATCGTGCTCGGCGGGAATCGCCGAGTGGGACGGCGAGGAGCGACCGGAGACGCTCGTCGGCCGCGCCGACGCCGCGCTCTACCGGGCCAAGCGCGCCGGGCGCAACCGCACGGTCGCCGCGAACAAGGTCTGACGCCCAGGTCACGGATCCGGCGCGCGGCGGGCGCCACCTGTGCGCCGGCGACGGCGATCGTGCTACGCCATGGCGGACGGGACGATGCGGGCGCTCGCCGGGCTCCTCGCCCCGCCCCGCTGCGCCGTCTGCGCCCACCGGTGCCCGGGGCGCGAGCTGCTCTGCGACCGCTGCGCCGCTGCGCTGGCGGGGGCCCGCGGCGGTCGGGCCGTCGTCGGCGGCGTCGGGCCGGTCGTCTGGGCGGCGCCGTACGCCGGGGTCGGCGGCGAGCTGGTCACGGCGCTGAAGTTCGGCGCCCGGCTGGGGCTGGCGAGGCCGCTGGGCGCGGCCCTCGGCGGCGCCTGCGCACGCCGCGGCGGGTGGCGGGACGAGGGCTGGGTCGTGGTCGCGGTGCCGGCCGCCCCGGCTCGCCTGCGCCGCCGGGGCTTCGATCCCGCCGAGCTGCTCGCGGACGCGCTCGCCGCCCGCCTCGACCTGCCGCGCGCCCGGGCGTTGCGGCGCGCCGACGGCCCGCGGCAGGTGGGCCGCTCGCGCAGCTCGCGCCGGACGTCGCCGCCGCGGGTGCGCCCGGCCGGCGCCGCGCCCGCGCGAGCGCTGCTCGTCGACGACGTGCTGACCACGGGCGCCACGCTCGCCGCCTGCGCCGGGGCGCTTCGCCGAGCGGGCGCGACACGGGTCGAGGCCGCGGTGTTCGCCCGTGCACTTGGCGAGCGCGACCGGTGGGCGTAAAGTTCAGGGACGCTCCCGCGAGGAAAGGAGACAGCGTGCGAATCGAGGTCAGAGGCCGCAACGTGGAGGTGACCGACGAGCTTCGTGACGCGATCACCAAGCGCTTTTCGAGGACGGCCCGGCAGGTCTCCGAGCTGGCGCGGCTCGAGGTCGAGCTGCTCGAGGAGCGCAACCCCTCGATCGCCGATCGGCAGGTGGCCGAGGCCACCCTGTATCTGAAGGGTGTGACCCTGCGCGCCCGCGAGGCGTCGCCGGAGATGTTGCACTCGATCCACGAGCTCGCCGAGGACATCCGGCGGCAGGTCAAGCGCCACCGGGAGAAGCGCCGCGGACGGGCGCGCACACGCCGTGCGGTTGGCCGGCTGCGGCGCCGAACCGCCTGACCGGATCGGTCGGGGCCAGGAGGGCTCTACCGCTACCCTGAGTCGTTCATGGCCCGGGGAATAATCGATCGCGCCCTGCGGCTCGGCGAGGGCCGGCGGCTGAAGGAATACGAGCAGCGCGTCGAGCAGGTGAACCGCTTCGAGCCCGAGCTGGAGCTGCTCGACGACGCCGAGATCCGCGAGCGCGCCGACGAGCTCCGTCAGCGCGCCCGCGAGGACTCCGAGCCGCTCGACGGGCTGCTCCCGGAGGCGTTCGCGCTCGTCCGCGAGGCGAGCAAGCGGTCGCTCGGCCAGCGCCACTACGACGTCCAGCTGATCGGCGGGATGGTGCTGGACTCCGGCGCGATCGCCGAGATGAAGACCGGCGAGGGCAAGACCCTGACCGCGACCCTGGCCGTGTTCCTGAACACGCTCGCCGGCGACGGCGTCCACCTGGTCACCGTCAACGACTACCTCGCCCGCCGCGACGCGCTCTGGATGAAGCCGATCTACGACGCGCTCGGGGTCTCCGTCGGGGCGATCCAATCGGAGATGGACCCCGCCCAGCGGCGCCAGATGTACGCCTGCGACGTCACCTACGGGACCAACTCCGAGTTCGGCTTCGACTACCTGCGCGACAACATGTCGAGCACCCTGGAGGAGTGCGTGCAGCGCGACGCACTCCTTCGCGATCGTCGACGAGGTCGACAACATCCTGATCGACGAGGCCCGGACGCCGCTGATCATCTCCGGGCGCCCCGAGCAGGCGGCCGACACCTACTACACCTTCGCCCGCCTGGCCAAGCAGATGGTCGGCGTCGAGATGAAGCCGAAGCTGAAGTCGCTCGGCGAGTCGCGCGACACGTCCGAGGCCGAGCACGATTACGAGTACGACGAGAAGCACAAGACCGTCGCCCCGACCGAGGGCGGGGTGACGAAGGCGGAGAAGTTCCTCGGGGTCGACAACCTCTACGTCTCCGAGCACGGGACGCTGGTCAACCACCTGATCCAGTCGCTGAAGGCCGAGTCGCTGTTCAAGCGCGACACCGACTACGCGGTGATCGACGGGGAGGTGAAGATCATCGACGAGTTCACCGGCCGCATCCTCGAGGGCCGGCGGTGGTCGGACGGGCTGCACCAGGCGGTCGAGGCGAAGGAGGGCGTGCGGATCCGCGAGGAGAACCAGACCCTGGCGACGATCACCCTCCAGAACTACTTCCGCCTCTACGAGAAGCTCGCGGGGATGACCGGGACCGCGCTCACCGAGGCGACCGAGTTCATGAAGATCTACAAGGTCCCCGTGGTCGAGGTCGATACCCACCGGCCGATGGTCCGGGCCGACCACAACGATCAGATCTACAAGACCAAGACGGGCAAGTGGGGCGCGGTCGTCGACGAGATCCGCGAACGCCACGAGGCGCGGCCAGCCGGTGCTCGTGGGCACGATCTCGGTCGAGATCTCGGAGATGCTCTCGGGCGAGCTCACCCGGGCCGGGATCGAGCACGAGGTCCTCAACGCGAAGCCCGAGTACGCCCAGCGCGAGGGCGAGACGGTCGCCCAGGCCGGCCGGCTCGGCGCGGTGACGATCGCCACCAACATGGCCGGCCGCGGGGTCGACATCAAGCTCGGGGGCGACCCCGAGCAGCTTGCGACCGACGAGCTGCGCAAGCTGGGCGTCACTCCCGAGCACGAGAGCTGGGAGACGGAGTTCGCCGAGCATACGAATCGGTTCAAGGAGCAGACGCAGGCCGAGGGCGACGAGGTGCGCGAGGTCGGCGGCCTATTCATCTGCGGCACCGAGCGCCACGAGTCACGCCGGATCGACAACCAGCTCCGCGGGCGCTCGGGGCGCCAGGGCGACCCGGGAGAGTCGCGCTTCTTCCTCTCGGCCGAGGACGACCTGATCCGGCTGTTCGCGGGCGAGCGGATCTACAAGATCCTCGACCGGCTCGGGCCCGTCGACGACGACGGCAAGGAGTACCCGCTCGAGGCGAAGATGCTGACGCGGACGATCGAGAACGCGCAGAAGAAGGTCGAGGAGCAGAACTACCTGATCCGCAAGCGGGTGCTCGAGTACGACGACGTGATGAACGAGCAGCGCCGGGTGGTCTACAAGTACCGGCGCGAGATCCTCGAGGGCCGCGACATGTCCGACGTCGCGCACACCGAGCTCGAGGAGGTGATCACGCGCACCGTCGAGACCTACACCCCGGGTGAGATCTTCGAGGACTGGGACCTCGCCGGGCTCGAGGGGCACGTCGCGAGGGCTCTGGCCGCTGACCGTCGAGGTCGCCGAGCTGCAGCCCGAGACCGCCAATCGCGAGCAGCTCACCGAGCAGCTGATCGAGGACGCGCTCGCCGCCTATGACCGGCGCGAGGAGGAGTTCGGCTCCGAGCTGATGCGCTACCTCGAGCGCCAGATCCTGCTGCAGATCATCGACAACCGCTGGCGCGAGCACCTCTACGAGATGGACTACCTGCGCGAGGGCATCCACCTGCGCGGCTTCGCCCAGATCGACCCGCTGGTCGCGTACAAGAACGAGGGCTTCACCATGTTCCAGGAGCTGATGGCCTCGATCTGGGAGGAGTTCGTCCGGGTGATCTTCCACGTCGAGGTCAACATCGAGCCGTCCCAGGCCGAGGAGATGTTCGGCGCCGAGGAGCCCCGGCGCGGGGGCAGCGTCCAGTACTCCGGCGCCGCCGGCGAGGAGCGGCCCTCGGCGATCCGCGAGGCCCAGGGCGGCGCGGTCGCCACGGCGCCGACCGGCGAGGGCGGAGCGGCACAACCGGAACCGCAGGCCGGCAACGGCCAGGGGGGCGTCAACCCGGCGACCGTGGTCAAGTCCGAGGACGAGAAGATCGGCCGCAACGACCCCTGTTGGTGCGGCTCGGGCAAGAAGTACAAGAAGTGCCACGGGGCATAGCGGGCGCCGCGCTGGCGGCGCTGGCGGTCCTGGTCCCGGCCGCCCCGGCCGAGCCGGCGAACCGGACGGTGACGATCTCCGGGCGCGCTTACGCGTTCAACCACAGCGACACGCCGCTCGCCGGGGCGGTGATCCGTGTGCGCGAGCTGCCTGACGTCTCCGCCGCCGTCGGCGCGACCGGCGACTACGTCCTGAGCGTCCCCGACGACACCACCGTGACCCCGTACATCGAGCCGCCGCCCGGGTACCACCAGATCGACCTGCAGACCTTCCACACACGCGGCCACGCGATCCGAAACGCGAACTTCCAGACCCCCGGCGATGCGGAGTACAACGGGCTCGCGGCGCTGCTCTCCGTCCCGCTCGGGCCGGACGGCCGCCCCGAGCAGTGCGTGATCGTCACCACCGCCTCGGCGCGCAACGTGCGCGGCGTCGATTTCGCGACCTTCCAGGCACGCACCCCGCACGGCGTCCCCGGGGCGACGGCCCGGGCGAAGCCGCCGCTGGCGGGGCCGATCTACTTCAACGAGAGCGTGATCCCGGACCGCTCCCGGAGCGCCACCTCGGGCGACGGCGGGATCATCTGGACCGAGGTCCCGACCGGGACCTACCGGCTGATCACCGAGAGCCCCTCGGCTCGGTTCGCGAGCTTCCTCGCCACCTGCGAGCCGGGTCGGATCGTGAACGCGAACCCGCCCTGGGGCGCCTACGAGCTGAGCCCGACAGAACAGCCGCTCGGCGCCGGGATCGTCGCGGGGTCGCTGGAGCGGGTGAAGGCGGTGCGGCGAGGGGGACGTCGCCTGGTCTCGATCCGCGTCAACGCGGCCGAGTCCCTCGAGCTGCGGGCCGGCTTGCGCCAGGACGGCAGCCTGGTCGAGAAGCGACGTCGCACCAAGCTGGCCGTCGGGTCCGATTCGGTTCGGATCCCGGTCCCCCGCTCGGCTCGGCGCGGGCGCTCGCGGATCACGATCCATCTCTCGGACGCCGCCGGCGATTCGGTGCCCGAGCGGCTCAGGCTGCGGCTGCCCGCGGCGCCGTGAGCGACCTCGCGGTCGGTGCCGACGGACGCCCGCGCTGCTGGTGGGGGTCCTCGACGCCGGACTACGTCGCCTACCACGACACCGAGTGGGGACGCCCGGTCACCGACGATCGAGGGATCTACGAGCGGCTGACGCTGGAAGCGTTCCAGTCAGGGCTCTCGTGGCTCACCATCCTGCGCAAGCGCGACGCCTTCCGAACGGCCTTCGACGGCTTCGAGGTCGAGCGGGTTGCCGGCTACGGCGCCCGCGAGGTCGAGCGCCTGCTCGCCGACGCCGGCATCGTCCGCAACCGGGCGAAGATCGAGGCCGCGATCGCCAACGCCCGCGCCGCCCGTGAGCTGGCCGCGGAGGGCGAGTCGTTGGCGGCCCTCGCCTGGTCGTTCCGGCCCGAGCGCGAGCGGGCGCCGCGCAGCCGCGATGCGGTCCCGGCGACAACCCCGGAGTCCAAGGCCCTGGCGAAGGGGCTGAAGGCGAAGGGATTTCGCTTCGTCGGTCCGACCACCGCCTACGCGCTGATGCAGGCGGTGGGGATCGTCGACGACCACCTGGCGGGATGCGCGGTTCGCGACGAGGTCGAGGCCGAGCGGGCGGTCGCCCTGGAGGCGCTGGGGTGAGCGGCCCGGAGGCGGTCCGGGCGTTCGTCGACGCGTTCAATGAGGGCGATCTCGACACGCTGGTGGAGACCCTCAGCGAGGACGTCGAGATCCAGTCGTCGCGCGGGCTCGTCGAGGGCCGCGAGGAGGCCCGCCGGTGGGCGACCCGCAACCCGAAGGGCGAGCTGCGGCAGCGCCTGCTCGTCGACGCGATCGCCGAGCACGGGGCCCACGCGGTCGCGGACCTGCGTCGCCAGTGGTTCTGGCGCGACAGCGGCGAGGTCGGCGACGAGCAGCCGGTCCACTACGTCGCAACCATGCGCGACGGCCGCATCTGCCGCTGGCAGCCGTTCGCCGACCGCGACGACGCGCTGCGGGCGGCGGGCGTGCACGCGGAGGGGACGTGAGCGTCCCGCCGCTCGACCCCGAGCTCGAGCGCGAGCTGGAGCGGGTGCTGATCGGCGAACGCCAGCCGGGCCCGGTTGAGCTGGTCGAGTACGACCCGTCGTGGCCGCGGCGGTTCGAGGTCGTTCGCGCGGAGCTCGCCGGGTCCCTCGGCGAGCGCGCGATCGCGATCGAGCACATCGGCTCGACGGCGGTCCCGGGACTGGTGGCCAAGCCGATCGTCGACGTGCTCGTGGCGGTCCCCCGGGTCGAGCCCGAGGATTCCTACGCGCCGGCGATCGTCGCCCTCGGCTACGAGCTTCGGGTGCGCGAGCCGGGCCATCGGATGTTCCGCCCGGCTGCCGGTGACGTCCACATTCACGTCTGGGCCGCAGGTACGCAGGAGGCCGCCGACTACCTGTTGCTGCGCGACCGCCTGCGCGCGTCCCCCGCCGACCGCGAGGCCTACGCGGCACGCAAGCGCGAGCTCGCCGGCCGCGACTGGCCCGACCTGAACTACTACGCCCACGCGAAGGGACCGCTGATCGCCGAGATCATCGCCCGCGCGCACTAAGCTGCGTGCATGGTGGACGGACCATCAACGGAGGCCGTTGGGACGCGGATCGAGGCGATCCGCCAGGGGATGACCCTGCTCTCGGACTACCTTTGACCCGGCCGCGATCGAGACGGAGCTAGAGCGCCTCGAGGGCAAGATGGGAGCGCCCGGCTTCTGGGACGACCAGGAGCGGGCCGCGGCGATCTCCGCCGAGCACGCGCGCGGCCAGCGCCGGCTGGAGACCTTCCGGGGGCTCGAGCGCGACGTCGCGGACCTCGATGAGCTCGCCGAGCTCGCCGGCGAGGACACCGAGATCGCGGCCGAGCTCGGGACCCAGCTCGACGCGGTCGAATCGCGGCTGGCCGAGCTCGAGGAGGCGCGCCTGTTCAGCGGCGAGTACGACGCCGGCGACGCGGTCGTCACCGTGCGCTCGGGCGCCGGCGGCACGGACTCGCAGGACTGGGCGGAGATGCTGCTGCGGATGTACCTGCGCTGGGCCGAGCGCCGCGGCTTCGCGGTCGAGATGGCGGAGGCGTCCCCGGGCGAGGAGGCGGGGATCAAGTCGGCGAGCTTCATCGCGAAGGGCGAGAACGCCTACGGTCTGTTCGCCGCCGAGCGCGGCGTCCATCGACTGGTGCGGATCTCCCCCTTCGACGCCCAATCCCGCCGCCACACCGCGTTCGCCCAGGTCGACGTCGCGCCGCTGGTCGACGACCAGGTCTCGGTGGAGGTCGACGAGGAGGACCTGCGCGTCGACACCTACCGCGCCTCGGGGGCCGGCGGCCAGCACGTCAACAAGACGGACTCGGCGGTCAGGATCACCCACGTCCCGACCGGGATCGTGGTCCAGTGCCAGAACGAGCGCTCGCAGACCCAGAACAAGGCGACGGCGATGCGGATGCTGCGCGCCCGGCTGCTCGAGGCGGAGGAGCGCAAGCGAGCCGAGGAGCTCGCGGCCGAGCGCGGAGAGCAGAAGGCGGCCGAATGGGGCTCGCAGATCCGCAGCTACACCCTTCACCCCTCCACCCGGGTCAAGGACCATCGCACCGGGTTCGAGGTCGGCGACGCCAACCGCGTGCTCGACGGCGATCTCGATGGCTTCGTGCGCGAGTACCTGAACCAGCACGCGGGCGCCGGCTAGCGGCGCCGAGCCGGCGCGCTGCCGCCGGCGATCGGGCATAGTCGCGGCGTGGGGCGGATGGTTGGGGCTGCTTGTGTGCTCGCGGCGCTGGTCGCGGCGGCCCCCGGCGCTGCCCAGCTCGCCGGCGACGACCTGCTCCCGTGGCCGCAGTCGCTGCCGCCCGCCGACGTGCCCAACGACGTCCAGGCGCACGGGGTCGATCACTGCCGCCACGCGGCGGTGCGCTGCGTGGTCGGGCTCGAGCACCGGCTCGAGCGCCAGTTCGCGCGCTTCGACCAAAGCTGCGATCACCGCGCGGTGATCTCCTACAGCTACCTGCAGATCACCCGCGGGCTGCTCGCCGACCTGCGCGGATCCCGTGGCGCGGCCCTGGTGGAGCACCGGCGGTGGATGGAGTACCTGATCACCAACTTCTCCAACCGCTACTTCCGCGCCTTCCACCGCTGGACGCGGGGCCGCCCGCTGACCCCGGCGTGGCGGATCACCTTCGAGGCCGCGGCGCACGGCGACACCCAGGCGGGCCAGGAGGTGCTCCTGTTCTCCAACGCCCACGTCCAGCACGACCTGCCCTTCGCCTACGCGAAGCTCGGGATCGAGACCCGCTCGGGTCGCTCGCGCAAGCCCGACCACGACGCGGTCAACGCGGTGAACGCCCGGGTCTTCGACGGCATCGAGAAGTTCGTCGCCGCCCACTACGACCCCAGCTTCAGCCTCATCGACATCCCCTTCGTCCCGGTCGAGGAGGTCGGGACGCTGGAGCTCGTCAAGGCGTGGCGCGAGGGAGCGTGGCGGAGCGCCGAGCGCCTGCTCGCCGCGGACTCAGCGGCCGAGCGTGACGCGGTCGCCGCCCGCATCCGCGAGACCTCGACCCGGTGGGCGGAGATGATCTCCTCCGGCTCGCTGCCCGGCTACCGCGCTACGCGCGACGAATACTGCGCCGCCCACCAGGGCGCGACGGGTCGAAAACGTCCTCCCTGAGAGCGAAAGGCGCCCATCGCCCCGGTGGCGGGTCGGGACGACGCTACGGTTCGGGGGTGGCGGTGAGCGTGGCTGTCGGCGTTTCGGACGAGCTCGATCCGGTCGAGGCGTTCGACATCGCCGCGGCGCAGGCCGCGGGCGACCTCCGCGGCGATTGCGACCTCGCCATCATCTTCGCCGGCGCTCCGCATCTCGCGCACGCGAAGCAGATCCTCTCCACCGTCCACGAGCGGCTCGCGCCGCGAGCGCTGATCGGGTGCGGGGCGGGGGGAGTGCTCGGCGGCGGGCGCGAGCTGGAGACCGGGCCCGGGGCGGCGGTGTGGGCGCTGGCGGCACCGCAGGCGCGGATCGTCACGCACCATTTCGAGGCCGAGCCCGGCGACGACGGCGTCGCCGTCCGCGGGCTTCCCGATCCCGGCGCGCTCGGCGACACGCTGGTCGTGCTCGCCGACCCGTACACGTTCAGCGCCGAGGCCCTGCTCGATGCGCTCAACGCGGCCCGCCCGGGGATGCCGGTGCTCGGCGGGCTCGCCAGCGCCGCGGCGGCCGGCTCGGCTTCGCTGTTTCGCGACGGCGACGTGCTCGGCGGCGGCGCGGTGGCGGCCAGCCTCGACGGGATCGGGGTGATCCCCTGTGTCTCCCAGGGCGCGACCCCGGTCGGGCCGGAGATGACGATCACGGCCGCGAGCGGCAACCTGATCCGCGGGCTCGCCTCGAAGCCGGCGATCGAGCGCCTGCGCGACGGGATCGCCGACCTCGACCCGCGCGAGCAGACGCTCGCCGCCCAGGGGCTGATGCTCGGGATCGTGATCGACGAGAACCAGCCCGCCTACGAGCGCGGCGACTTCCTCGTCCGGCCGATCCTCGGCGCCGACCCGGACAGCGGCAGCCTCGCGGTCGGCGAGCGCGTGCGCGTCGGTCAGACCGTCCGCATGCACGTGCGCGACGGGGCGACCGCCGACGAGGACCTGCGCCAGGCGCTCCAGGCCCAGTCGCTCGCGCTCGGCGACGAGGGGGCCGCGGGAGCGCTGCTCTTCACCTGCAACGGGCGCGGGTCGCACATGTTCGACGTCCCCGATCACGACGCGACCGCGCTCGAGGACGCGCTCGGCGTGCCCGCCGCGGGCTTCTTCTGCGCCGGTGAGATCGGCCCGGTCGGTGGCCGCAACTTCCTCCACGGTTTCACCGCGACGATCGCGGTCTTTCCGCGCGCCGGCTGAATGCCCGCGGACGAGGCGAGCACCGAGCTCGAACGGCTGATCGAGCGCGCGCTTGCCGAGGACCTCGGCGGCGGCGACATCACCTCCGAGTCGGTCGTCGAGCCCGGCGCGCGGGCGCGGGCGCGGATCTCTCAGAAGCAGCCGGGGGTCGTCTTCGGCCTCGCCGCGGCCGCGGAGGTCTTCCGGCAGGCCGGCGCCCCGGACTTCCAGCGCCTGCTCGACGAGGGTCGCTGGACCGACTCCGTCCCGGTCGAGGTGGCGTCGATCGCCGGCCCGGCCCGGGCGCTGCTCGCCGGCGAGCGCACGGCGCTCAACCTGCTCGCCCACCTCTCCGGAATCGCGACCCTGACGGCCCGCTTCGTCGACGCGGTACGCGGTAGCGACGCGGTGATCCTCGACACTCGCAAGACGACGCCCGGCCTGCGGGCGCTCGAGAAGCAGGCGGTTGCGGCCGGCGGCGGGCGCAACCACCGCCTCGGGCTCGACGACGCGATCCTGATCAAGGAGAACCACGTGATGCTCGCCGGCGGACTGACGCGGGCGCTCGAGCTCGCCGGGAGCGCCCATCCCGAGCTCGAGCTCGAGGTCGAGTGCCGCGACCGGGCCGAGGTCGCCGAGGCGCTGGCGTCGGGAGCCGACCGGCTGCTGCTCGACAACATGCCCCCCGATCAGCTGCGCGAGGCGGTAACGGCCCGCGACGATTCCGGCTCGTCGGCGACACTCGAGGCCTCCGGCGGGATCACGCTCGCAAACGTCGCCGCGGTCGCCGCGACCGGGGTCGAGATGATCTCGGTCGGCGCCCTCACCCACTCGGCGCCCGCCCTCGATCTCAGCCTGCTGCTCGAGACGGGTTGAGCCTGTCGCGGGGTAGTTGAGCCGGTCGCGGGTATGTTCGGAGCGTCCGTGGGGGAGAACGCCGACATCGCCATCCGCGCCCTGGACGTCGTCATGCGCGGCAGCCTCGAGGAGGCCTACCGCGTCTGCTCCGATGACGTGCGGCTGCGGACGCTGTTCGACGAGCCCGACGCGCCCGGGATCTACGGGCACGATGGGCTCTCCGGACGGGACGGCCTGCGCCAGTGGTTCGAGCGCCTCGACGGCCTCTGGGCGTTCCTCGAGCCGCGTCGGCTCGAGGCGGTCGAGCACGAGCGCGGCTGGGTCCTGCTGCGAGTCGGCGCCCGCGCCCGCGGGCGCGGCAGCGCCAGCGAGGTGGAGCTGGACATCGCAGTCGCGATCCGGGTCGTCGACGGGCTCGTCACGAGGGCCGAGCTCTACACCGACGAGGCCGACGCGCTCGCCGCTATCGAGGCCGGATAGGCTCGCGGCGATGCCACCGACCAACAAGGCGCCTCAACAGCGGCGCGGCTCGGCTACCGCCTCACAGGTCGTGCGCGAGAAGCGCGAGGCGCTCGTGATCGAGCACATGGAGTCCGAGAATCGACACGAGTTCGACCTCACCATGGAGACGTTCGACCACCCTCGCTACGAGCTGATCGCCACCGGCGACGTCTTCGATGGCGAGGCCGAGGTGCAGGGCTACTTCGACGAGACGCGGACCGCGTTCCCCGATCAGCGCAACGAGCTGATCGCGCTGCACCACTCCGACGACGCGGTGATCGTCGAGGCGATGCTCTACGGGACCCACCGCGGCTCCTTCCGCGGGCTCCCGGCCACCGGGCGCTCGTTCGAGATGCGCTTCTGCGCCCTGTTCCTGTTCGAGGAGGACCGGCTGGTCTGCGAGCGGGTGTACTTCGACGCGGGCACCATCCTGCGCCAGCTCGGGATCGCACACGACCCGTTGACGGTCCGCGGTCGCGTCGCGACCGTGCTCAACCACCCGCTCACGGTCGGCAGAGCGGTGGTCGGCGGCCTGCTCCACCGGTGACCGCGCGCCTGCCGGCGGCCGCGGCGGCCGTGCTCGCGATCGGCGCGGCGCTCTCGCTCGCCGCCCCGCCGGCCGGGGCGTGCGCCTGCGGGATCGCGATCGACGCGTCGGTCTCGGAGGAGAGCGGGCTGGTGATCGAGGGGCCCGGGAGCGAGCGGATCGTCCTCAGCCTCGACCTGACCAGCGACGGAGGCCGGCGCGCCGCGGTCGTCCTGCCGGTGCCCGGCCTGCCGGCGGTCGAGGCCGTGACCGGCGGCGACCCGCTCGCCTATCTGGACCGCGCGACGGCGCCCGCGCCCGCGGTCGGCTCGAGCGCCGGCGGCGCGGACACCGCCGCCCCGCCCATCGACGTGATCGGCCGCGAGACGGTCGGCGGGTACGACGTCGCCCGCCTCGGCGCCGGGGACGCCGGGGCGCTCGACGACTGGCTCGACCGCAACGGCTACGTACTGCCCGCGGGCGCCGGGCCGATCCTGGGCGAGTACGTCGACGAGGGCTGGCGCTTCGTCGCGATCCGCCTCGCCCCGGGCGCCGAGGGAAGGCTTAAGCCGCTCGCCGTGTCGTTCCCCACCGAGCGCGCGGTCTACCCGATGCGGCTTGCCCAGCTCGGCACCGAGCCGGTCAACCTGACCCTCTACACGCTTGCCGACGGCGAGCGCAGCGTCGACGGTCTCGACTCGGTGTTCGCCGCCCCGGTCGACGATCTCGAGCCGCCGCCCCCGCCGCGGCTCGCGGCGCTCTTCGGCGAGGGCGAGCAGGTGACCCGGCTCGAGGCGGTCGGGGTCTCGCCCGCGAGCTTCACCGCCGACCTCGTGATCGAGCCGCAGGCCCGCGAGCCCGACGGCGGGGACTCGGGCTCGACCCGGGAGGAGATCTTCGCAATCGCCGCCGCGCTCGCGCTTGCGGCCTTCGGCGCCATCGCGGCGATCCGCAAGCCGCGCTAGGGGGCGCTCACTTCAGCAGCCGCGAGAGGCGGCGGTCCTTGAGCACCCGCCCGCCCGTCTGGCAGGTCGGGCAGTAGTTCGTCTGGTGCTCGGAAAAGTACACGGCCTCGATCGTCGTTCCACAGCGCGGGCACGGCTCGCCCTCGCGGCGGTGGACGCGGAGCGGCATCGGCAGCTTGTCGGGCACCGTCTCGTCGATCTCCTTCTCGTAGTGGTCGATCGCGTCGCCGAGCACGTGCAGGGACGCGTGCAGGCGCTCGATCTCCTCGCCCTCGAGGTCGGCGCCCTTGCGAAACGGCCCGAGCCTCGCCTCCCAGAGGACCTCGTCGACCCAGGAGCGGCCGATGCCGGCGACGGCGCGCTGGTCGCGGAGCAGGGGGTGCAGCTGGCGCGGCTCGTCGACCGCGGCGGCGAGCTCCTCCAGCGGCGGCGCCGGCCACGCCTCCGGCCCGAGCGTGGCGACCATCTCGTCGTCCTCGACGCCTCCCGGCCGGTAGAGCTTCGCCCAGGCCCGCTGCTTGGTCCCGAACTCGCGCAGGCGCAGCTCGCGCCCGTCGGCCAGCCGGATCAGCACCCGGGAGGCGCGGTCCTTGAGGGACGCCCGCTTGTCGAACGCCTGCAGCCGGCCCGCCGACATCAGGTGGACGAGCAGCTCCAGCTCCTCGTCGCCGGAGAACTGGACGACGGGCATCTTCCCGACACGGCGGGTCCCGGAGACCGTCATCCCCTCGAGCGCGCTCAGCGGCGGATCCAGGGTCTTCACTGCGACCATCCCCGGGGCGAGCGTCGACTCGACCTCGGCGCCCGCGAGCGCTGCCCCGAGGCGGCGCGCGGTGATCTCGACCTCAGGCAGCTCAGGCACGTGTCCCAGTAAACTGGACGCAGTTCATTCGCTTGGTCAGAGGCCGGTCAGAGGACCGGCACGGGCCGGCGAACATCGAGGAAGAGGCGAGCATGCAGCAGCTGCCGACACTTCAGCCGAACCCGAACCCGGAGCTGACCGGGGCCGAGATCGCGCGCCTCAGCGACGAGGTCCGCGCCCTGGCGGCCGAGCGCAACGCGGTCATCCTCGCCCACAACTACCAGCTGCCCGAGATCCAGGACGTCGCCGACCACATGGGCGACTCGCTCGGCCTCTCGCGTCAGGCGGCGAGCACCGACGCCGAGGTGATCGTCTTCTGCGGAGTGCACTTCATGGCCGAGACGGCGTCGATCCTCTCGCCGTCCAAGACCGTGCTGATCCCCGATCCAAACGCCGGCTGCTCGCTCTCGGACTCGATCGACGCCGACCAGCTCCGCGCCTGGAAGGCCGAGCACCCGGGCGCGGTCGTGGTCATGTACGTGAACACCTCGGCCGAGGTCAAGGCAGAGACCGACTACTGCTGCACCTCCTCGAACGCGGTCGGGGTGGTTGAGCACATCTGGGCCGAGCACGGCGCCGAGACCGAGATCCTCTTCGGCCCCGACATGTGGCTGGGCTCCTTCGTCGCCCGCGAGACCGGCCTCGTGGAGGACCCCGAGCGCTATGCCCGCTTCCACGTCTGGGACGGCGAGTGCCACGTGCATGCCGGGATCCGGCCCGACGACATCACCCGGACCCGGGCCGAGCATCCGGACGCCGAGTTCCTGATCCATCCCGAGTGCGGCTGCTCGACCCAGGCGCTCGAGTACGTCGCCTCCGGCGACATCGCGGCCGAGGGCGTGCACATGCTCTCGACCTCGGGGATGCTCGCCCACGTCGAGGCGAACCCCGAGGGCGAGTTCGTCGTCGCGACCGAGAACGGGATGCTCTACCCGCTGCAGCAGGCCGCCCCGCGGGCGAACCTGGTCGAGGCCAACCGGATGGCCTTCTGCAAGTACATGAAGATGATCACGCTGCCGAAGGTCCGCGACTCGCTGCGCGAGATGAAGGTCGAGGTCAAGGTGCCGCCGGAGATCGCCGAGCGCGCCCGGGTGCCGATCGAGCGCATGGTCGCGATCGGCTAGGCCCCTAGCTCGGACCCTCGTCCCCGGTCTTCTCCTCCGCGGGCCATCTGAACCAGAGGCCGACCGCCGCCGCCGCGACGACGATCGCGCTCACCGTGTAGGCGAGGTCGGCGCCGCTGAGTCCCAGCAGCGCGCCGCCCACCAGCGGTCCGACGGCGTAGCCGCCGGCGTAGAGGAGGTTCTGGACCCCGTAGGCGAACCCCCGCTCGCCCTCTGCGAAGGCCTCGTCGAGCCACGGGACCGCGGCCGAGATCGCCAGGCTGAACCCCGCGCCATAGACGGCGAGCGCGACGATCGTCCCGATCACGCCGGGGAGGACCGCGAGCAGGACCGCCGAGAACGCGGTCCCGAGCAGGCCGACGAACGCGGGGTAGGCGCGTCCCTCCCGGTCGCCCCACCGCCCGCCGACCGGGGCGAAGACGGCGTCGACCGCGATCGATGAGGCGAACAGCAGGCCGATCACCGAGGCCGACAGCCCGAGCCGCGCGTCGAGGTCCAGCGGCGCGACGACCTCGATCAGGCCGAGCACGAACGAGGTGATCACGATCATGGCCGCCGCCCAGGCGCCCGCTCCCGTGCGGCACGCGCGCAGGATCGTGGCCAGCGCCGGCGTGGTGGACCGAGGGCGGGGCGCCTCGCGCGGAAGCACGATCAGGGCCGCAACGAGGAGGACGATCGCGAACCCGCAGGCGATCAGGAACGGCGCCTCGAACGAGAGCAGGTCCGCGGTCACCCCGCCGAGCGCCGGGCCGAGGATCGAGCCGATCCCGGTCGCGGCGAGCGCCGCGCCCAGGGCCTGGCCGCGGCGGCCCGCGGGGGCCGTGTCGGAGACGAGGGCCAGCGCCGAGATCCAGCTCGCCGCCGATCCCAGGCCCTGGACCGCGCGCGCGGCCATCAACGCCCCGACCGAGTTGGTGACCGCGACCAGCACCGAGCCGGCCGCGACCAACACCAGGCCGCCGACGAGCAGCTTGCGGCGCCCGAAGGTGTCCGCCGCCCGCCCCAGCGGGAGCGAGAACAGCGCGATCGGCACGGCGTAGGCGGCGAGCGCGAGCCCGATCGCCTCGTCGCCGGCACCGGTGCGGGCCTGGATCTCGGGCAGCAGCGGGGCGATCAGACCGAGCAGCGCGGAGTCGATCGCGACCGCTCCGATCGCGATCGCGACGATCGCACGGCGACCGCGCGGTGCCTCCCCCTCGGGGCTCACTCCTCGGAGCTCTGCGCCCGCGCGACCGAGTTCCGGACCAGCCTGCCCGCGATCAGGCCGACCGGAAGCAGCGCCAGCCAGCACCAGCGCGCGGTCACCGGCGAGGCGGCGTAGGCGACCGGGATCGAGGCCAGGAAGACCACCGCCGGCAGCAGGCCGAGGAGGAGATAGCCGCGGACCTCCTCGGGCGGCCGCGGGTGCGCAAGCAGGCCTCTCCGGACCCCCAGGCCGAAGACCACTGCGTGCAGGATCGAGACGGCGGCGACGTTGGCCGCCATCACCGCGGTCGGCAGCGCGAGCTCCGCGACGCTCGGGTCGCCGACCGACTGGGTGCTGAACGGCACCAACACGATGGCGGCGATCAGGAAAAGGTTGACGGAGATGGTCGGGTAGTCGATGGCGCGGAACGAGGCGATCATCCGGTGGTGCACGAGCCAGTAGTTCGCGATCACCGCGAACGCGATCGCGAAGGCGATCAACTGGGCGCCGACCGCGTCGAAGAGCGACCCGACGCTCGACCAGGCGGTGGGCAGGTCGTCGACGTCCAGCGTCGTCACCAGCAGGGTGAGCGCCAGCGCGTAGGTCGCGTCGACGAACCCGATCGCGCGGTCGAACTCCGCGTCGTCGCGCTCGTAGCGAGCCCCCGAGTCCAGCAGCGAATCTCCGCCTCCCACGACGCGGCGAGTGTAAACCCGGCGCAGGCGTGGATCGCGCTCGTGACGGATGCTAGGTTGCGCCTGTGCTCGAGGTGGTGGTGCGACTGATCCTCGGGGGTGTACTGGCGGGGGCGAGCCTGGCCAAGCTGGCCAGTCCCGCGTCGAGCCGCGCCGCGATGGCGACCTTCGGCATCGACGGCCACCGGGCCCAGGCGATCGCCTGGGCCCTGCTGATCGCGTGCGAGCTCGGGCTCGCCGCCGGGGTGATCGCCGGCTCGGCGACCGCGGCCTATCTCGCGGCGGCCCTGATGGCGACCTTCGCGGCGACGATGATCGGCGCGATCCTTCGCGGTCGCGCCGGGGCGCCCTGCGCCTGCTTCGGCGCCCGCTCGACCGTCGGCTGGTTGGCCGTCGCCCGCAACGCGGCGCTCGCCGCCGCCTTCGCGGCGCTGCCGGCGCTGCCAACGGACACCCTGTCCACCGACCAGTGGCTCGGCCTCGGGCTCGCCGTGGCGCTCCTCGCCTGCACCGGGCTCGCGGTCGCCGTGCTCGCGCTCGCGCGCGAGGTCGGACTGCTGCGGCTGCGGCTGGGTCCCGGGAGCGCGCTCGAGATCGCCGAGGAGGGCCCGCGGCTGTTCGCCCACACGGGCCTGATCGCCCGCTTCTCCCCGGAGCCGGAGGCGAGCCTGGCCCTGGCCGCGTTCGTCTCCGCCGGCTGTCACGTCTGCCACTCGCTCGAGCCCTCGATCCGGGCGCTCGCCAACGACCCCCGGGTCGCGGTCGCGACCTTCGACGAGGCCGCTGACGCGGAGGTTTGGAGCGAGCTCGAGATCCCGGGCAGCCCGTTTGCGATCGCGCTCGACCTCGAGGGCTTGGTGCTCGCCAAGGGCACGTTCAACAACCTCGCCCAGCTCGAGAGCGTGCTGGCGACCGCCGAGCGCCGTCGCGCCGAGCGCGAGCTCGCCGGAGCGGTTGGTGTCTGAGCCGGGCCCGGACCGTTTCGGCCGGGCGCTCGACTCGCTTGCCGGCGACACCTCGCGGCGGGGCTTCCTGGCCCGCGCCGGCGCCGCGCTCACCGCGGTCACCGCCGGCAGCCTGGTGGCCAAGGCCGTGAAGCCGGGCGACGCCGACGCCTTCCACTTCTGCGGCCACACCTACACGACGGGCTCCTGCATCCACCCGACCGGGCTGCCGCGGATCGACGGCCACGGCTACCCGCTCGACGCCGAGGACGGGGTCCCGGTCGACGACCTCGGGCGCAAGGTCAACTCCAAGGGCCAGCCCGTCGACGACCACGGCAAGGCCCTTCCCGACCCCGACGGGCGCCCGCTGCCGCCGGCGCCGCGGACCAGGGTGTGCGACGCGACCGCCCGGATCTACGACTTCGACCCCCACGTCGACGGGGGCTGGTATCGCTGCTGCGGCGGCACCGTGCGCAAGCTCGTCGACTGCTGCGCCCACACGCCGAAGCGGATCAACGGCGACGCGGCGCTCGAGGGCTACTGCTATCGCGGGCGCAAGGTCTTCTGCGTCATGTACTTCCAGACCAAGGTCCCGTGTTGAGCGGGGTGGGCGCATGAGCGGGCTCGAGCTCACCCTCGTCGCCGCGGCCCTGCTCGCCGGCGTCTGCGGCACCTGGTCGCCGTGCGGCTTCTCGATGATCGAGACGATCGGCCCCGTGGGTCACACGGGCGGAAGGGCGACGACGCTCTCGGCCTGCGCCACGTTCACGCTCGGCGCGCTCGCCGGCGGCGTGTTCACGTTCGGGCTGCTGTCGGCGCTCGGCGGGCTGCTCGAGGTTGCCGGCGGCGCGGCCTCCTACCTGGTCGCGGCGGCGATCGCCGCGGCCGCCGCGATCGCGGAGATGCGCGGGGTCCCGATCCTTCCCCAGCTCCGCCGGCAGCTGCCGGAACACTGGCGCCGGGTGATGCCGATGCCGCTCGCGGCCGCGCTCTACGGCGTCCTGCTGGGGCTCGGCTTCACCACCTTCGTGCTCACCTTCGGCGTCTTCGCCCTCGCCGGGATCGCCTTCGCGCTCGGCGACCCGGCCGTCGGGCTCGCGGTCGGGCTCGCCTTCGGCGTCGGACGGGCGCTGCCGATAGCGCTCCTCGCCCCGGTCGCCGACCGTGAGGCCGGCATCCGGATCACCGAGACGATGGCGGCCAGGCCCGGCATCTACCGCGGCGTCCGCTTCGGCGACGGGCTCGCGCTCCTCGCCGCCGCCGCGGCGCTGGTGGTCGCCTCGCCGGCCGGCGCCGCGCACACAGAGTCCCACCCGGCCGCCGACCCCGCGATCGGCGGCGACGACCTCGCCTTTCAGCGCCCCGACGGGTCCGGCCTGCTGCGGCGCGGGGGCCGCGACATCCCCCTGCCCGGCGACGACCCGGCGCTCGCCGACGGCCGGGCCGCCGTGATCGCCGGCGACGAGGTGGTCATCCTCTCGGCCGACGACCTCGGCGAGCTCGGCCGGGTCCCGGCCGCCGGCGCCGACGCGGTCGCGATCTCACGCCACTGGCTCGCCTGGCGCGCGCGCCGGGCGGGCCGCGACTTCCTCCGCGCCCGCAACGTTGCCGATCCCACCAGCCCCGGGCCCGAGCAGTCGCTCGGCAAGGCCGGCGGCAGCGCTCAGCTCGGGCGCCCTAGCCTCGACGACAACCGGCTCCTCTACGCGCGCGCGACGCCGCGCGAGAACGTGATCGTCAAGCGGCTGCTCGGCTCGAACCACAAGAAGCGCGCCAAGGCGACCGTGATGCGCTCACGCACCGAGGGCCTCTCCAACCCCTCGATCCGCGGCCGCTCGCTGCTCTACGTCCGCAGCACGAGGCGCGCCGACCACCTGAAGCTGAGGTCCGTCGGCGGTCACGGGAAGGGCCGGACCCTGCTCTCCCGGCCCACCGGGGCGCTGTGGTCGACCGCGCTCGACGACCGGCGCGCCTACGTCACCGTGATCGGCGGCAGCCGCCCGCGCCAGCGGATCGTCTCCGTCAACCGTTAGGCGGCGCGCCACGTCCGAGCGCCCCGGCGTTTGGCGAGGGCGCGGGCCGTTGCGTGGCCAGTGAGGGGGTGGAGGTGTGGCGCGACGCGGGCGTTCGTGCCTGGCCGCGCACGTGGGTGTGGCGCGGGCGTCAGGGGATCGGCGTCTTCGCCCCGGGCCGGTGCCGAGTCGCACATTTGCCGCCTCGTGGACGGTGAATGTGCGACTCGACGGGGGGGCGCGGGCGTTTGTGCCTGATCCCGCGCGCCATGCGACGCGAGCGGCGCAGGACGCGCGCCGAGGTGCCGCAAGCGGCCGCACCCGCGAAGCGTGGCAATCCATCGTCGAGTGTCGACGATGGATTGCCACAGAACGCCGGCCGTGCGGCCAGGGCGCACCGAAGCCGCGCCAAACGCGACGCAAGGCGCACACCTCTCACCCCCTCATTGCAAACCCGGCCCCGTACCCACAGCGCTCGCCCGCAGGCGCGCCCGCGCCCGTAGCTACACGCCCGCGCCCGTAGCTACACGCCCGCGCGGCGCCCCCATCACTCATACGCGAGCGCCTCGAGCACGTCGTGGCGCGACGCCCGGCGGGCCGGGCCGATCGCCGCGATCACGCCTGCGATCGCCGCCAGCACCAGCAGCAGGAGCAGGGTGCCGAAGGGGATCGTGAGGGTGAAGCCCTCGTCGGCGAGCGGGCGGCTGGCGATGACCGCGAACAGGACGCCGAGCACGGCGCCGAGCACGGCGCCGATCAGCGCGGTGATCACCGCCTCGTAGCGGACGATCCGGCGCACCTGGCGCCGCGAGGTCCCGAGCGCGCGCAGGAGGCCGAGCTCGCGGGTGCGCTCGTGGATCGAGAGCGCCAGCGTGTTCACGATCCCGAACAGCGAGACGATCACCGAGAGCAGCAGCAGCGCGTAGACCACCCCGAGCAGCGTGTTGAGCTGCTCGGAGATCGAGTCCTTGAGCCCCTCGCGGTCCTCCGCCTTGACGGTCGGGAACCGCGACGAGACAGCGTCCTCGATCGAGGCCTGGACCGTGCCCGCGTCGGCGCCGGGATCGAGCCCGATGAAGACGTTTGTCGTGCTGCGGGCCTCGCCGAAGGCCTCGGCGTTGACGTCGGAGGCCGCGTAATCGCCGATGAAGTCGGTGTTGTCGGTGAAGGTCCCGGTGGCCGTGAAGGTCAGCGTCTCGCCCGAGGCCGTTTTCGCCTCGAACTGGTCGCCGACGCCGATCCCGTTGTCCTCGCCCCACTTCTCGTCGATGACGGCGTCCTGCGGCCCCATCCCCGTGAGCAGCTCGTCGGAGCCCTGGTCCCAGTCAAGCGACAGGACCTGGGCGGCAGTCGTCGGGTCGACCAGGGTGAGAAAGCCCTTGCCCGCGCCACCCTCGACGATGTCCTGGGTGTAGCGCAGGGGCGAGGCGACCGCGACGCCGTCGACCGCCTCGACGGCGCCGACGGTGGCGACCGGGATGTCGGTGAAGCCGTCGTCGTTGGAGACGATCAGCTGGCCCGTGATCGTCTTGTCGATCGCGTCGTCGATCGAGCCCTTGAGGCCGGCCGCGAACACGGTCACGAACGAGACCAGTGCCAGGCCGATCATCAGCGCGGCGGCGGTCGAGGCCGTGCGCGCCGGGTTGCGGACGGCGTTCTCGCGGGCCAGCCTTCCCGGTACGCCGCGCAGGCGCTCGAGCGGGGCACCGACCACCGAGGCGATCGGGGTGACGAGCTGCGGGCTGAGCAGGGCCACCCCGAGCAGCGTGGCCGCGGCTCCGACGCCCACCCAGGTGACGGCCGGTTCGATCGCGTCGAATACCCCGAGCACCATCAGCGCGACGCCGGCGGCGGTCAGAATCACGGCGGCGATCGTCCGCTTGCGGCGCTCGCTCGGCGTCGCCGGAACGGCGCCGTCACGCAGGCCGCTGACCGGCGGCACGCGGGTCGCCCGCAGGGCCGGAAGCAGCGCGGCGATCACCGTCAGCCCGGTGCCGAGCACCAGCCCGACGATGATCGTGCGGGCGGCGATCACGGTCCCGGAGTCGGGCAGGTCGATCCCGACCGCGGTGAACAGCGCGCTGATCGCCGGCGCGAACCCGATCCCGGCGAGCACGCCGACGATCGAGGCGCCGAGCCCGGTGACGAAGGCCTCGGTCACGACCGAGGAGAGGATCTGACGGCGGTTGGCGCCGAGCGTCCGCAGCATCGCGAACTCGCGGGTCCGCTGGGCGACGGTGATCGAGAAGGTGTTGAAGATCAGGAACGCGGCGACGAACAGGGCGACGCCGGCGAAGATCAGCAGCGCCGTCTTCAAAAAGCCGATGAACTCGCCCACGTCGTCGCGCTGCGACTGCACGTTCTCGGTCCCGGTCTCGACCTGGACCGAGTCCGGCAGCGCCGCGGTCAGGTTGGCGGCGAGCCGCTCCGGGGTGGTCCCGGGCGAGGCGGCGACGTTGATCTGGTCGAGCTCGCCCTCCTTGCCGGTGATCCGCTGCGCCTCGGGCAGGGTGAGCTCGGTGATCGTCGCGCCCCCGAAGGAATCGACGCTGCCGAGGGTCGCGATCCCGACCAGGGTGTACTCCTTGGCCGCCCGCTTTCCGGCGATCTCGATCGTGTCGCCGACGGCGAAGCCCTCGTCGTCGGCCGACGCCTTGTCGATGGCGACCTCGTCGTCGGCCTGTGGCGGCGCGCCCTCGACGTAGGTGAGCGGGTCGAAGCGCTCCGGCACGGTCGAGAAGCCGAGGCTCGGCGCGCCGTTGCCGCCGCGCGGCTCGCCGTCGGCCCCGATGATCGAGACCTGCTGGTCGGCGATCCCGCCCGCGGCCTCCTCCACGCCGTCGACCGCCTGGACCCGCTTCAGGACCGCGGCGGGGAAGGCCGGCACCGATCCGTCGTCGGTGTCGATCACCTCCTTGGTCGTGACCACCGCATCGGTGCCCTCGTTCGATTCGGTGAAGATCTGGTCGAACGAGTTGTCGATCGTGTCGGTGAGCACGTAGGTGCCCGAAACCATCATCACCCCGAGGACGATCGCCAGCGCGGTCAGCGCCGTGCGGAGCTTGCGCTCAGCGAGGTTGCGAACCGCGATCGCCCCCATCAGCTCACTTCCTTCATCAGGTCGACGACCTGCTCGGCGTCCCCGGCCTCCTCGTCGCGGACGATGCGCCCGTCGACGAGCATCAGGACCCGGTCGGCGACCGCGGCAGCGGCCGGATCGTGGGTGACCATCACGACCGTCTGGGCGAGGTCGTCGACCGCGGTCCGCAGCAGCCCGAGCACCTCCTCGCTCGAGCGCGAGTCGAGGTTCCCGGTCGGCTCGTCCGCGAAGACCACAGCCGGCTCGCTCATCAGGGCCCGGGCGATCGCGACCCGCTGCTGCTGGCCGCCCGAGAGCTCGGCAGGCCGGTGGTCGAGGCGATCGGCGAGGCCGACCGAGGCGACCAGCCGGTCGAAGCGGCCCTGGTCAGGGTCGCGGCCGGCGAGCTTCAGCGGCAGGAGGATGTTCTCGCGCGCGTCGAGCACGGGCAGCAGGTTGAAGAACTGAAAGACGAAGCCGACCTTGTCGCGGCGCAGCTCGGTGAGCGCGGCGTCGTCGAGGGTCCCCAGGTCGACGCCGTCGATGACGACGGACCCCGAGGTCGGGCGGTCGAGTCCCGCGAGGCAGTGCATGAGCGTCGACTTGCCCGAACCCGACGGGCCCATGATCGCCGTCAGGCGCCCCCTGGGGAAGCCGACGCTGACACCGTCGAGCGCGCGCACGGCGGCCTCACCCTCGCCGAAGGTACGGCAAACGTCGATGGCGCTGACGATCGGCTCGGGGTTCGGGGTGTTCAACACGAGCTCCTTTCGGGCGGGGACGGAGGGCCATGCTTACTCCTCGCGGCCGTCCGCTCAATTGGGGATTTCCCCGACCGGGCCCTCAGGGTGATGAGGGAGGGGCGGCTAACGCGGAGGTGAGAGCACCGACGGGGGGACGTCGGCGATCCCGATCGAACGGT